>DAIRGA010000016.1:0-112873 GCA_036794825.1 Bacteroidales bacterium
TGCGTGCAAGAACCAACTGGCAGGCTGCAGTAACCGATCCATGTGCTACCTATTCCTATGGTCAGGCTATTGATTTCGGCGCTCAGATTGGCGGTGGTACAACAACCGAATGGTTGTCGGCGCCTGTAACCAGTGGTACAATTCCTGCCGGCCAGACAGCACAGGTTGAAGTTGTCTTCAACTCCACAGGCCTTGCAAATCCAAGTACACACAATGGCGCTTTGATTTTCACAACCAATGCACCAGGCAGCCCCCACACTGTTCCTGCTACATTGTATGTTGGTCAGGAACCTTCTGGTTTAACTGTTACTCCAGCTTCATTAACTGAGACACACCAGACACCTCCGTCATATACTTCACAAAAAACCCTGACTGCAACCAACACTGGTTCTACTCCTGTCACATGGCAAATTGTAGTTAATACTACTCCTACTGCCGGTCCTGATGTTTATGTTGATCCTCAGGTTGTTGCGAAGAAGTATGCAGAACGCTTAGCATCATCAGACATTGATATGGGTAGCTTACCTGCTGAAACAAGCAACGGTATTTTACCAGTAGCTGATCCAAACATGCCAGAATACAAAGTTAATGTTGCCACGAGCAATCCTGGCAGGGCTGAACTTTTTAATAATGGCCCAATGATAACCCATCCTACAGGCGGATTTGGTGGTAATGCAGCCAGTGTATTACAATCTGCAACTGGTCCTGCACTTACTACTTATGGCTTTGGTGCACAGCAAACTGCTGGTAATTCGATGGCTGATGATTTTGAAGTTACAGGAACCTGGAATTTGAACATGATTAAATTCTATTCATACCAAACAGGATCTACTCTCGCATCTACCATTACCGGAGTTTATGTTCAGATTTGGAATGGAGCTCCCAATGCTGGTGGTACAGTTGTTTGGGGTGATCTGACTACTAACCGTATGTCATTCACCACATGGTCAGCTATTTACAGGAGCATTGAGACTGATTTTACTGCAAGTAATCGTCCCATTATGGAGGTTGAAGCCGATGTATCGGGTTGCGTTTTGAACGCTGGTACATACTGGGTACAATTCCAGTTTACAGGTTCGTTGGCATCAGGTCCATGGGCTCCTCCGGTTTCAATCTGGGATCAGGGTGCTACTGGTAACGCTCTCCAGCTAACTTCAACAGGATGGGCTCCTGCAGTTAGCGGAACAGCGCCAAACACCTATCCACAAGGCATGCCTTTCATCATCGAAGGTACAGCAGGAAATCAGCCAGCAAAAGACGTTGGTGTTCAGGTAATTTCACAACCAACATCTGGTGTTAGCCTTACCAGTACTGAGCCTGTTAAATTCGTTATCAAGAACTTTGGCACACAGGCTCAATCCAATATTCCGTGGAATATTTCATGGACTGGCCAGGGAAGCGGCTCATTCAACGGCACACATGCCGGACCTCTTGCTCCAGGTGCAGAAGTGGAAATCAATGCCGGTACCGCCAACCTTTCAGCTTTTGGCGTTTACAACTTCGAAGCCTGCACCAACCTTGCCGGTGACGAAAATGCTGCCAATAACTGCAAAACCAAAGCGGTTACCAACAGTGAGCCTTCACTTTGTGTAAATAACCTCTATTCATCAGGCTGCTCGTTTGGTGATGGTTTGACTTCATGGAATCTGCAGAATATCAATATAGCAAATATTCCATGTGAAGGCACACCTCCGTGGTATCAGAATTATATGGATCAGATCCATAACGTTGAAGCTGGTCAGACTTACGTGCTGACCGTAACTGCCGGTTATGCTGATACCTATTTTGATGTTTGGATTGACTTCAACAATGACCTGGTTTTGGACAATGCCTCTGAACTGGTATTGAACGACGCTATCTGCGCTGTTGCCGGTACTGTTTATACATTCAACATCACCATTCCGGCCAATGCTCCCGGTGGTACTTTCGTAATGCGTGCAAGAACCAACTGGACTGCAGCGGTAACTGATCCGTGTGCAACCTATTCCTACGGAAACTGCGTTGACTTTAAAGCTCAGGTTGGTGGCGCACCTCCAACAGCATGGCTCACCGCTAATCCAACCAGCGGAACCCTTGCTCCGGGACAATCAGCCAATGTAACCGTTACCTTCAACTCAGCAGGTCTTGCTTACGGAACCTACAACGGATCAGTTGTTTTCAATAACAACTCAAGTACTCCGGTTGTAACTGTACCTGTAACATTCAATGTTGAGCCTTCATGCACATTGCCGGCGCCTACGAACCTCACACTGCAACAAACTGGTACTAACCCGTATAATGTGGTTCTGAACTGGGTTGCTCCTGCACAGCCAGGTGGTACTATCCGTTGGGATGATGGCATCAACGCCGACGGTATTGGTTTGACCAGTGGCGGTACATTCTCAGTAGCAGCAAAATGGAATGCTGACCAGTTAACACAATATGTTGGTCTCTATCTGAAACAGGTTGACATCTTCCCAAGATCAGCCACGGCAACATTTATCCTGAAAGTATGGACCGGCGCTACCGGAACCCAGCAATTGGTAAGCCAGCCGATCACGGTTATTTCTGAGCAGTGGAATACTATTACCCTCACCAGCCCGGTTGCAATCACTGCCGGTATGACCCTCTACATTGGTTACGAAGTGACCCATGCTGGTGGTGAATTCCCGGCCGGTTGCGATGCTGGTCCTGCAGTGGCCAACTTTGGCGACCTGATCAGCCTCAGCGGTGGCGCATGGACTTCCATGTCAATCCAGTATGGTTTGAACTACAACTGGAACATTGCTGGTATCATCGGCGTTGCTGCTGATGGCGTAACACCCGCTGAACCTATTGTAATCACACCAAATCCAGGTATGTCATTTGGATCACCGGTTAACGGTAATCTTGCCAAACCTGCAAATCCAGTTTGGGTTGATAATACAAGGGCTCTCGAAGGTTATGAGATCTGGAGAGATGGTTCAGTGATAGCAACTGTAGGTCCTACAGTAACAATCTACACAAATACAAATGTTCCGGTTGGAACCCGCGTTTACAGAGTAGGTGCTAAGTACACTGAATGCACAGCCTGGTCAGATCCGGCTCAGATCAATGTATCTGTTACCGAATTTGCACCAACAGCCAACACACTGCGTATCTATCCTAACCCTGCAACCGACATGGTGACCATCGAGTCAACATCCATCAAGCAGGTTATGATAATCAACAACCTCGGCCAGATGGTTTACAACAGCCCGGTTGACAGCGACAATGTACAAATCAATACCTCTGCATTCCACAAAGGTATCTACATCGTCCGCATCGAAACTGCTGCCAAGACCTACACCGAAAAACTGATCATTCGATAATCCTTCGTTGGAATAACATCCAAAGGGGCTGTCCGAAAAGGGCAGCCCCTTTTTTATACCCTTCTTTTCGCTATTTTTGCGCAAAATTTTATTCCGTGCTTGCAGTCAGTAACATTTCGGTTCATTTTACCGGCGAATACATTTTCGATGGGGTTTCCTTTCTGGTCAACGACAGGGACAGAATTGGTCTTGTTGGGAAAAACGGCGCCGGCAAAACCACGCTGCTCAATGTGATTGCCGGCGAGTTGGATCCCGAATCCGGCTCCGTGGCGTCGCCATCAGGGCAAAGCGTAGGCTACCTGAAGCAGGAGATGAATCCCGGCAGCCAACGTACCGTTATCGAAGAAGCACGGCAGGCTTTCAGCGAAATGCTGGAGCTCGAAAAAAAACTCACCCAGCTCACCGACGAAGTTTCTCATCGCACGGATTATCATTCGGAAGATTACCTTAAACTGGTAACCCGCCTCAACGACATCAACGACCGCTTCAACCTGCTGGGAGGCCATAAAATGGATGAAAACACCGAGAAAGTACTGATGGGGCTTGGATTTGAACGAAAAGACTTCACCCGACCGCTTAATGAATTCAGCAGCGGCTGGCAAATGCGGGTGGAACTTGCCAAGATACTCCTGCAGATGCCCGACATTCTGCTCCTCGACGAACCCACCAATCATCTCGACATCGAATCCATCCAGTGGCTCGAAGATTTTCTGGTCAACTACCCTGGAGCAGTAGTGTTGGTTTCTCACGACCGCGCCTTTCTGGACAATGTAACCAACCGCACAGTCGAGATCACACTTGGCAAAATTTACGACTACAAGGCCTCCTACTCGCAATATGAGCAACTTCAGGCTGAGCGCCGCGAAAGGGAAATGGCCAGCTTTAACAACCAGCAGCAGCAAATTGCGCAGATTGAGCGTTTTATCGAACGGTTCCGCTACAAAAACACCAAATCCCGCCAGGTGCAATCGAGGATCAAGATGCTCGATAAGATGGACAAGATCGAGATTGAAGAGACCGATAACTCATCCATACGATTCAAATTCCCACCAGCGCCACATTCCGGAAAAGTTACCGTGAGACTCGAAAATCTTTCAAAAGCTTACGGCGAAAATCTCGTACTGAAAAACCTGAACCTCTCCATTGCCAAAGGAGAAAAGATTGCCTTTGTCGGTCGCAACGGCGAGGGAAAAACGACACTCTCCAAAGTGATTGTAGGGGAATTGCCCTATACTGGAACTATGGAGTTAGGTCACCTGGTCAAAATAGGTTATTACGCTCAAAATCAGCATGAAATGCTTGATATGGACCAGACTGTTTTTGAAACCATTGACGAGGTGGCCACCGGCGACTGGAGAACAAGAGTAAAAGGATTATTGGGTAGTTTTTTATTCAGAGGGGATGACCTCGATAAAAAAGTCAAAGTTCTCTCGGGTGGCGAAAAGTCAAGGCTTTCACTGGCGCGGATGCTGCTCACGCCAGTCAACCTGCTGGTGCTTGACGAGCCTACCAACCACCTCGATATGCGATCGAAAGATATTCTGAAAAGTGCACTGCTGCAGTTTGACGGAACCCTTATCATCGTTTCGCACGACAGGGACTTCCTGTCCGGTTTAACCGAAAAGGTGATCGAGTTTCGAAATAAAGGAATCAGGGAATACATCGGCGATGTTCACGACTTCCTTGATTCGCGGAAGATGGAGCATTTGAACGAGTTGGAAAAAAAATCGGGAAAACAGGCCAGTACAGCTACCGAAGATTCTCCATCTCAAAATAAACTCGATTTTGAGCGCCGCAAGCAGTTTGATCGCGAGTTGCGCCGCTTGCAAAGCAAAATAGAAAAATCAGAAAATACGATCGGCCAGTTGGAAAAGGAGATTTCGATGCTTGATGAATTGCTCGCCAACCCCATCCCAACGCATCCCCTGATTAAATCCGGAGAGATCTACAATCAGTACGAAACCAGGAAAAATGATTTAGCCCGTGAGATGACAAACTGGGAAGAACTTAATCAAGAGCTGGAGAACCACCAAAGCATTGGTTTATAGTCATATCTGCCTTAGATTCAATCCTTCGACATCTCAATAACCTGATTAAGTATGGTCAATGAAAACTGATTTTCCTCTAAATAAAAAGTAAAAAAACGATGCAAACGGTAGCTAAATTTATCCTTCTCTATTTAGTGCTTTCCATTAATCCCGTAATTACGCAAACTCTACCCGGCAAACTATTGCTTGTGGGAGGTGGTTCGGAGAATCCGGGGAAATGGAGCGATGCTCCGTATGGCTGGGCAGTGGAGCAATCATCCAATAAAAGAGTGGCCATTATCACCTACGAAACCAATCCAACGCAGTGGCTTCCTGACTATTTTAAAAGCCTAGGTGCTGCAGAAGCGAAGAATTTTACCATCACCAGCGCCTCCGTTGCCAACCAACAGCAGACTTACGACAGCCTGATAACTTACGATGTTATCTTTTTCAAAGGTGGCGATCAAAAACAGTATTATAACATGTACAAAAACACCCTTACTCACGCAGCAGTGGAGCATGTTTTTAACCAGGGTGGAGTGATTGGCGGCACATCGGCCGGCGAAATGGTGCTTTCCAAGGTATTGTTTACAGCGCAGAACGGAACTGTTTATTCGCATGAAGCCATTGCCAATCCCAACAACCAGTATATGACGCTGGCAGATGACTTTTTGGCCATGATGCCGGGGTATATTTTTGATTCTCACTTTGTTGAGCGTGGCCGGTTTGGCAGGTTAATCGGCTTTTTGGGCAACTGGAAACTAAACAAAAATGAGGATATTATCGGGATTGGTATTGACGATAAAACAGCTTTTTGCATTGATCAAAACCTTATTGGATATGCCTTTGGTACCGGCGCTGCCAACATTTACAAAGCTGCCGCCGACAACCAGTTCAGCCTTGGAGGAACAAAACTGCTTGCCACCAATCTTGAAGTTATTCAATTGCTTAATGGGTGTACGATCAACTTTAACACTCTGGAAGTGCAGGGCTACACTGATTACTTTCCCACAAAATATGTTGGTGAAAATTTTGGTGGCTACGTAATGATGTCGGGCAGCGACAATGTAAATAAAAATCAGCTGTTTATCGAACGGTTTGCCGAAGCCATCTCTGCTGATTCAATTCTTATCATTACCGGCGCCAGCACCGCACTGGCAGAACAATTCAGGACAAAGTTCCAGCAAATAAACGTCTTTTCGGAGGTGTTGCAGGCAATCCCTGAAAACTACAGCAGCGCTTACTTTATAGGCAAAGTTGAACGAATCAGCAAAATCCTGTTTGTGAATAATACCTACGCGACACTGATGGATTTTCTTGAAAACAGTGATGCGGGCTCACTCCTGATGCAGAAGATGGTCAATAGTGAAAAAACTATTGGCTTTGTTGGCGACAACAGCCGTTTTGCCGGCGGTTCCGTGCTGGTTAACTACAATCAGCAATATGCCTCCTACGACGGGCTCCTGGAATTTGATCAGGGTATTGGCCTTTTAAAAAGCATGATCGTAATGCCGAAAACTTTTGAAAACTCTGATATTGAAGAAAATGCGGCCGCCGGAGTTCCGTTCGGAATGTTGCTCGACAGTCTGAAATACGGAATCTGGCTGCACGACAATGCTTTTGCGGAGTACAAAGTCAATAGCCTGAACGAAACCACAATTACTTCGTTTGGCAGTTACCCGATGATGCTTCTAGAATCGGGTGGGACTTACGGGGGATTTTCCGACCAGTCTGCGGTCAACTCCGGAAGGCCAAGAAACGTGGCCGGTTTCGAAACACTAAACATGGCGCTGATGGATGAAAGCATGGTAAAAACACTCGGTTATTACAGCAGCGTGAATGAAACTCCAGGAGAAGGAAGATTGTTCGTTTATCCAAATCCTGCTAACAGTTTTGTAAATATTACTTTCAAAAAGGGTTCTTACCATTTGAAAATCATCTCAATTGAAGGTAAGGTTGTCCTGCAACAAACACTCCCGGAATCCTGTCAGATCAATGTAAGTGCTTTGCAAAATGGTCTTTACCTGTTAATTGCTTCTGACCCGGAAAAAGGTTTGAATTACAAGCAAAAACTGATTATCAGCAGGTAGCAGCCTGTTGCATTTTACCATCTGAACATTATCCTTGTTTCAAAGGCTTTGGTTGTTGCTTGATTTTCTTTAATCAGGTAGTTTCAAACCCCGCAACAATCAAAGAGATAACGGTTCTCCAATTGAACAGCACACAAAACGGAGCAAAACCATCGGGAAATTGCTACTTTTGCTACATTGAAATTTCAGGCGAATTTCGATGAAATGAAGCAGCAGCAGCCTTTTTGCAGTCAACTTATTAATCCACGGGAACGAAAGCACCTCTTCACAATGGACAAAGAAGATGTAAAATTGTCGGAGATGTTCAGGAGCGACCAGGAGAAAGCCTTCCGGGAACTCTTCATCCGCTATTACAAGCCCATGGTGCTGGCTGCCCGCATCTACACCAACAACCATCCCGAGTCGGAAGATATTGTCCAGCAGTTTTTTGCAAAATTCTGGGAAGAGAAATTATTCAAAACCATCAATACCTCCCTTAGGAACTATCTGCAGGTTTCTGTCCGCAACGCCTGTTTTAATCATCTCCAGCGCGAAAAAAAACTTCATAAACAGGATATTAATCCATTGCTCGAACATGAGGTTGAGCAGGCAGTGGATTTTTTGCTCCAAAAAGAGGAAATTCATGTTTTCGAGCTGGCATACAATAAGTTACCAGCGCAAAGCAGGAAGGTATTCGAGCTCGTTTATTTTTCAAACCAATCATACAACGACACAGCCCAAATTCTCGAACTTTCGATAAACACCGTGAAATCCCATTTAAAAAACGCTCTCCGGATACTAAAAAACAGCTCTCTGCTGAACAATTATTACAGCGACAGAAAAAAATTCTGATTCGCACTCACCCATTTTTCAAAAAAATTTGTCCTACTGTTAATATGAAAGAAAAAAGAGAATCATTTTTCATTCCCGATGAGGTTTTGCACTTTCTGACCCTGAAAGCATTGAAAAAACTCGATGAGGCCGGGGCTGATAAGTTATCCCGCTGGATGTCAGAAAACCCCGAAGCTGAGGAGGATTGCGCGATCTTTCTTGATTCGGTAAAAAAAATGTACTGGGCTTCCTTGTCTAATAGTACTTCCGATCCTGAGGCACTGATTAACAGGCATTTTGAAGGCAAAAAGAAAACCCGTGCAGGAATCAGCAGAATTTACCCCTATCTAGCGGTGGCAGCTACGGTAATTTTCCTGGCAGGTTTTTTATGGTACTTTTTGTTTTTTGCCAAAAATGAAGATATTAAAACTGCCCATACCGAAACTACCTTAACTGAGCGACAAAACCGTGCTGTGCTGGTGTTGTCGGATGGCGCTATAGTGGATCTTGACCAATCCGACAACAAATCAGTGTCCGAAGAAAATGGCGTTCAGATATTTAATCTGCCCGGTGAAGTTTTGCGCTACGAGCAAGCTACAGAGGCAGTGGATGAAAATCGCACCAACCGGCTTATCGTTCCAGCCGGAGCGCGCTATCAAATTCAACTGGCCGATGGAACCAAAGTTTGGATGAATTCGCTGTCAGAACTTGAATATCCCGTCTCCTTTTCAGCCCAGAAACGCAAAGTAAAACTTTCGGGTGAGGCCTATTTTGAAGTTACCAGAAATCCTTCTGCCCCTTTTACGATCGAGGCCAATGGCTACGAGGTAATTGTGCTGGGCACATCGTTCAACGTTTCGGCCTATGCAAGCGACAGTTTTATTCAAACCACACTGGTAACTGGCGCAGTAGAGGTAAACAACCGCGAAGGAACAGCCTACAATCTAGACCCCGGCCAAATGGCTATGATTAACCATGACGGCCAGGAAATCTCGATTAACTATGTGGATACGAGGCTATACACATCCTGGCGGGATGGCATCCTGTATTTCAACAAGATAACGCTGCAGGAACTCGCCATTAAGCTCGAGCGCTGGTATGATGTAGATATTCAATTTGCCAATGAGCAGACTTCGGGACTGCTCTTTAGCGGCGCAATGGAAAATTCGCGCGATATCCGTTTCCTGCTGACCCTGATCGGGCAAGCTGCCAACGTAGAATTTGAGATTGTTGACAAAAAGATTTATGTAAAATAAAAAACCGGGAAATGCGGCAACATCTCCCGGAAGGCTAATAATCAATGACTTGAAAGTGGAAAATCAGAACAACAAATGATCATCAACCCAATTACAAAATTATGAATAAAAATTTACGGAAACGTTTCCCGTCGCCGGGATCAGCTTTCAAACTTATTGCAGTTGGTATGAAACTCTTCATTTTACTCACTTTTGCAGGGATTGTTCAGGCATCAGGGTCGGTGCTTTCACAAAATAACCTGATCACTCTCAGGCTGCAGAATGCGACTGTTTACGATGCCGTCAGTGAGATTGCCCAGCAGATGGATTTACTTTTTATTTTTCAGGAAACCGACGATCTCGATAACCAAAAGATCAATATCAACCTAAAGTTGGCTAAATTAGAAGATGCCATGAAGGAGGTCCTGAAGAACAGTAATCTCGGGTATGAGCTGATCGAAAATTACATTGTCATTAAACGGGTGGAGGCAAAACCTGCAACAACGCCTTCAAAAACTACTGTCCCACAGGAAAAGAGAATAATACGCGGCGTTGTAACTTCTTCCGAAGACGGAGCAACCATCCCCGGGGTTTCGATTGTAGTGAAAGGTACTATGCTGGGGACATCCACCGACATCAATGGGGCTTATGAGCTGGAAGTGCCCATGGAAAGCACCCATCTGATTTTTTCGTTTGTGGGAATGATAACCCAGGAGGTCGCCATCAATAACCGGACCCTGATCAATGTGGTTCTTGAACTGGCCTCTCTTGATTTAGGCGAGCTTGTAGTGGTTGGTTACGGCACCGAATCCCGTCGCCTGGTTTCAGGATCAGTAGGGGTTGTAAGCGAAGCAGAAATCAGAGATGTTCCGATGAAAACCATTGACGGTGTTTTGCAGGGTCGCTCACCGGGTGTTTATATCAGCCAGAACTCCGGAACACCCGGAGGTGCTAACACCGTGAGGGTTAGAGGCGCCAGTTCCATTACTGCCGGCAACGAACCTCTGTATGTTATTGACGGTATTCCGATGACAACCGGAAACTATGGTCAGGTGGGTTTTTCAGGGCAGGGAATCAATGCACTCTCAGATATCAACCCCAACGACATCGAATCCATGACGGTACTGAAAGATGCCTCTGCTGCTGCCATCTACGGCGCCAGAGCAACCAACGGAGTTATCCTGATTACCACCCGCCGTGGCAGCCAGCAACGTACAAACGTAAATTTCAACGGATCGTGGGGGTTTCAGGAAGTCGAAAAAGTTTTGCCGATGCTCAATGCAAATCAATGGCTCGAATATATGGGGAAAGAGCCTGATCCTGAAAATCCGGTTGATGTGAATTACCTTGATGAAGTCTTCCGCGTAGCTCCGATGGGGAGTTATGAGTTGTCGGCAAGCGGCGGAGATGACAAAACCAGATTTTTTATATCCGGAAACTATTTCAATCAAACCGGAACATTGCTCGGTACTGATTTTGAGCGAATAAACGGCAGAATGAACCTGGATCATCAGCTAAACCAAAACATCAAAATCGGCGCCAGCCTGGGAACGAGCTATTCACTGAACAATAGGGTTGAAGGTGACCGTTCGTTGCATGGCGTGCTGCCCAATTCGATCTCAAGGCCCCCGGTTTATCCCATCTACAACCCCGATGGAACCTACAACCAGGATGGCTTTTTTGCCAACCCTATCGCCATAGGAAACGAAGCTATCAATGAGGCTCACTCCTTCAGAACTCTTGGAAATATCTACGCAGATCTTCGTCTTTCAGAGAAATTCAGTTTCAGCACAAAATGGGGAATGGATTACCTCAGCCTGCGCGAGCACAGCTACGACCCCGTAACCACAAGGCAGGGAGCCACAACCAACGGTTTAGGCATCGAAGCTCAGTCCAACGTTTTAAACGTGGTTTCGAATAATCTTTTGAGATTTACACAGACCATAGACAATATCCACAACATTGAAGCGCTGGCAGGTTACTCTTTTGAAACATTCCAAAGGCGCAGCCAATACGCTGAAGGTATTGACTTTCCCGGCGACCAGTTTCAATATCTCCTCGATGCAGGAACCATTCGCAGAGCCGACGCTACAGCAACCGACCGCGGTATTAATTCAATCTTCGGACAAGTAAAATACAACTACGACTATAAATATATCGTCTCCTTCAGCGGACGCTATGACGGCTCGTCAAAATTCGGCACCAACAACCGCTACGGGTTTTTCCCTGCTGCCTCGCTGGCATGGCGGTTAGGAGAAGAAGAATTCTTCAAAAACCTTAGCCTTCCTGTTAATGAATTCAGGCTTAGAACCAGCTATGGACTCACCGGAAATGACGGAATACCAGACTTTGCTTACATGGATCTTTACATTGGCAGAGCCAACTACCTCTCCAGCGCCGGAATCGCCCCTGCTGCTCTTCCCAACCCCGACCTGAAATGGGAAACCACAAAACAATTCAACATTGGCGCTGATATCGAACTCTTTAAAGAAAGAATGGCTTTTACTTTTGACTACTACCACAATGTTACCAGCGATCTGCTGTTCAGCAGGCCAATTTCGATGACTTCCGGCTACTATTCCATCACCTCAAACATAGGTGAGATAGAAAATAAAGGTATCGAACTGTCGCTCAACACGGTAAACGTAACCAATCCAAACATTAACTGGAATACCAAATTCAACATAAGTTTCAACCGCAACAAAGTATTGTCGCTCTACAACGATCAAAACCTTCTTGATCTTGACCGCTACAGCCCCAATGCGGTAATCATCGGCCAGCCGCTGAGTGTATTTTACGGCTACCGAAGCCTCGGAGTTGATCCCACAACCGGCGACCTTGTATTTGACGATGTTGACGGCAACAAAGTAATCAACAGCGACGATCGCGTGGTAATCGGCAATCCAAACCCGAAATTCATCGGCGGATTTACCAGTAATCTCACCTATAAATCATTTGATCTGAGCTTCTTCATTCAGTTTAGTTACGGCAATGATGTATTCAACGCAACCCGGATTTTTACGGAAGCCATGACTTATGCTGATGAAAATCAAAGTGTTGAAATACTCCGGCGCTGGAAAAACCCCGGCGACATCACCAATATTCCCAGGGCTGATGGCGATAACACCAACGAAAACAACAGGATATCCACCCGCTTTGTCGAGGATGGTTCGTATGCCCGCTTCAAAAACATAACGCTTTCGTATGTTTTCGACCGCCAGTTGATTGAGCGCATCGGCGTGAGAAGCGCACGTGTTTTTGTCGGTGCAACTAACCTTATCACATGGACAAACTACTCGGGAATGGACCCTGAAGTAAACTACCGTGGCGACAGCAACCTGCTCCGAGCAACGGACTTTTTTACCTATCCCCAGGCAAGAACTTACACAATCGGAATTAACTTAGGCCTTTAAAAAGAAGAGAGATGAAAAAGATATTTTACTATTCAATATTGATGACCCTGATTTTCGGGGCTTGTGAAGTACTGGATGTTGAACCATACCATTCCATCCCGGCCGATGACGCCATTACTAATGCACAACAAGCCGAAAGCGCTATACTGGGCTGCTACGACGCACTGCAAAGTGATGGATATTACGGACTTAACTACACGGTATTTGGCGATCTTCCGGCCGATAACCTCAAACACGTTGGCGTTACCGTAACATGGATTCAGTTTGATAACAATGCGATTCTGGCCGACAACGGTCTGGTCGAAAGCACATGGGCAGCCATTTACAGGGCGCTCAACCGCATCAACAGTGCACTTTACCGGATTCCGTTGGTTGATAGTGATAATATGAGCGACGAAGCAAAAAACCTGGCAATGGCCGAATTGAGGTTTATGCGAGCACTGGCTCACTACGACCTGATGCGATTGTTTGGCCCTGTACCCATCCGCACCCAGGCTATTGACGGAACCGAAGAGAGCCTGAATCCTGCAAGGAACAGCATTGCTGAAGTATTGCAAAGCGTCAACAGCGACCTGGATTTTGCCATCTCTACCCTTTCCCCGACAATTATCACGGGCAGAGCATCCCAACCTGCCGCTCAGGCATTGAAAGCTCGCGTTGCGCTGCACCAGTATTATCTTACAAACGATGCATCTTATCTGAATGCCTCTGTAAGCCTGGCTTCCGAAGTGATTAATCACCCCTCGTTGCAAATGGTTACGGATTATGCAACTCTTTTTAATGTTGAAATCTCCGGCAACAGTGAATCCATTTTCCAGGTGGCATATAACGACCAGGACAGGAATCTCACAGCCCGGTATTTTGCACACACCTCGGTGGAAGGGCGATATGAGTTTGCTCCCACAGATTCCTATCTGAACGCTTTTGATCCGGATGATGTTAGAAAAGATGTTTCGGTTAAAATGGCAGGAACGGCCCCTTATGCGGTAAAGTCGAATGATGTGGCTTCCGGCACTGATCCTGTGTATGTACTCCGCCTGGCTGAAATGTACCTGATCCGCGCTGAAGCGCTGATTATTCAGCAGGGCAGTATTGATAACATTCAGAACGATATAAATATCATCAGGCAAAGAGCTAATTTACAACCTGTTAACCTGACAAGTTATTCAAGCCTGATGCAGGAAGTTGAGTCACAACGCCTGTTTGAATTTGCTTTTGAAGGCCATCGCTGGTTCGACCTGGTAAGAACCGGCCGGGCAATCGAAGCTCTGGAAAATGTTAACAGCAGCAATCAGTACCTTTTCCCAATCCCTGAAGCTGAGCTAAATGCCAACGACAATCCTGGTATGTATCAAAATGACGGTTATTAATAACATATAATTTATTGAATATGAAATCAGTAAACTTCAGATTTATCATTGTAGCCAGCCTTACTTTGTTGCTTTTCTTTGCACAGGCATGCAAAGAAGAAGAGATGGCCGTTCCACCAGCCAGTACACAAGCCAACTTCACCTATGAAGTCACCGAAATAGCCGTTAGCGAAGACACAACACACTTTCAGGTCAAATTAACCAATAAATCCCTGATGGCACAAGGTTACCATTGGGATTTTGGCAACGGACAAACTTCGACCGAGGAAAATCCGGTTATCGTCTACACGAGTTCGGGCAGATACACGATTTCATTGAACGTAACTGCTGTAAACGCGGGTCTTCACTACAACAGATTATCCAAAAGCGTATTGCTGGCACTGGGAAAACAGGTGCTGCTCTACGAAAACTTCAGTTCAGCAGGCCCTCACCTTGATGATGATTTTTGGGCGCCCGATGGTTGGCAAGCTATAGACAGCGATGGCGATGGATTTAACTGGTATGCAGGTGTCCGGATTTTGGATGGCGACAGCATATTTTCGTTGCGCAGCCAATCCTATACCAGCGGAACAGGCGCACTCACACCCGACAACTGGCTCATCACACCCGAAGTGAACCTTTTATCTTACAACGAAAATGCAAGCGTAACTTTCAGATTTACCGTTGGAATTACAGCCAATACTCCCCAGTACCGGAAAGAGCATTATGGAGTTTTCATTGCAGTAGGAAGCGATCAACTCTCTGCTTTTGAACTTCTTATGGAGGAAACTTTCACCGAAGAAACACCAAGGATGACACCACTCGAGCGCGAGGTAGATATTTCGGCCTATGCCGGTAAAGTGGTTTTCCTGGCTATCCGGCACTACAACGTTACCGATATGGACCGAATGTTTGTTGAAGAGACCGAACTTTTTGTTATTGAATAAAGCTAACTAAATCAAATAATTAACATCAAAATCAAATCACTATGAAGAAGTTATTTTTACTTTCCACCGTGCTGGTAATGCTTCTCTTTCCGATGAACAGCCAGTCACAAACTAAATCCGTCAATGCCCAGTACCTGCTATCCTGGGATGTATGCCCTACAGCAAACACGCCCACTTACCGCGCCGAGCATTATTCAGTATGGATTTCGACAACCGGCAACACCCCCGGCAGCTTTACCACCATGTTGTTCGAAGAAACCATCTCAACAGAACACACCAACTGGGTTTACCAAAACCGCCAGGTAAATATTGACACCTATGCCGGCGCCTCTGTTTACGTGGCTTTCAGGCATCACAATATCACCGATATGGATCGCATCGTTATTGACAATGTTAAGCTTTACAGAACCGATAGCGATGAGGATGAAGTTGTTTACCTTTTCGAAGACTTTCAGGCGGGTATCGGCAATCCGCAGGGAGAAGACTGGCTGCCGACTGGCTGGACCAATGTTGATGCCGATGGCGATGGTAACAAATGGTATTTCGGCGAAAGGCAGGGCGAAGGCGCCATGAGGAGCATGTCGTGGGACAACGATCCACTTACCCCGGACAACTATCTTATTACGCCTTTCGTATTTCTTGGAACAGTTGGGATTAATCAAATTCAACAAACAAAGATCAACGTTTTCCCCAATCCGGCATCTGCCCTCCTTTCCATTCAAAGTGAATCTATACTGCATGAGATCGAAGTGGTGAACATGCTTGGCGCTGTTATTTTCACCGAACAAATCTACTCATCCAGCCATAGTTTGGATGTCAGCCAGTTCAATAGTGGAATTTACTTCATGCGCCTACTCAGTGATGAAGGTGTAGTTACCACGAAAATCAACATAAGCAGATAATCATCAGGAAGTTAGATCCATATAGGATCACAGCGCCAGTTAAAAAATCAGCATTTTACAAAACTTTCTCATTGCAATCAGGTCTCCAGGGCCTGATTGCATTGTTTAACGAAAAATTCATTTTTATGAAAAAACCCTTGGGTGTTGTTCTTTTAATTGCATGGCTTTTAAGCGGTTGCTCTGATCTGGAAAGAGCCGGGGAGGCTTCGGGAAAACTATTTATCATTGGCGGTGGAAAACGTCCTTCTGACATGGTTCAGCGAATGATTCAGGAAGCCGGGCTGGATACAGCAGGTTACATTGTAATACTGCCAATGGCAAGCAGCGAACCGGATACAGCAGTCTTCTACAGCAAACGCCAATTCATGGAGCTGGGAGTTACAAATATTGCAGACTTCAGATTTAACAAAGAAACTGCCGCAACCCCCACCCAGCTCGACTCTCTGGAAAATGCAGCATTAATCTACATTACCGGCGGAGACCAGAATGCATTTATGGAGATAGTTGCCGGAAGCCCTGTGGAAGAAGCAATTAAAATTTGTTACCAAAACGGAGGGATGATTGCAGGAACCAGCGCCGGAGCGGCAGTTATGAGCGAAAAGATGATCACAGGCAACGAGCTCCGGCAAACCGATTACCGCGAAACTTTCCGCACCATCGAAGCTTCCAACATCGAACTGGGAAAAGGACTTGGGCTGATCACAACCGCTATTGTGGATCAGCATTTCGTCTGGCGAAGTCGCTATAATCGCCTCATTACGGCCATAATAGAGCATCCAGAGCTAATCGGCATCGGAATTGACGAAGCCACGGCTATTCTAGTTACCGGCAAAAAGGCTGAGGTAGTTGGCGAATCGCAGGTGCTGGTGTTTGAAAATCCGGAACGAAAATCAATCACTAACACTAACCAAAAACTCGGAGCGCCTAATCTAAGGCTCAGCGTCCTGCTTCCGGGCGACACTTTTGATTTGTAAGGAAAACCCATCCTTTTTCCCAAAATCAGCTTTTTTTTTCTAAAACTTCGGGTGGTTTAGGTCAAAATGTTTATTTTGCAGACCAATACGAATCTATCACCCTTTCCGAAAAATCATGCTTGTCAAAACATTCGGCAGCGCTATCCAGGGAGTAAATGCCATAACTATAACGGTCGAGGTCAATATTGACCAGGGAGTCAATTTTTTTCTTGTCGGCCTTCCCGACAGCGCTGTGAAAGAGAGTCAGCAAAGAATTGAGGCTGCTTTGCGCTACAACGATTATCGTCTTCCCGGAAAAAAAATCGTGATCAACATGGCGCCGGCTGATATCCGAAAGGAAGGTTCTGCTTACGACCTTACGATTGCCATCGGAATACTGGCAGCTAGTGAGCAGATCAAAGCCGAACATGTGGGCGAATACATAATAATGGGCGAACTCTCTCTGGATGGCGGTCTTCAGCCAATAAAAGGAGCATTGCCCATTGCCATCGAAGCCCGCAAAAAGGGATTCAAAGGCTTCATCCTGCCCGTTCAAAATGCACGTGAAGCAGCCATAGTGAGCGAGCTTGAAGTTTATGGAATCGAAAACATCCGCGAGGCCATCGAATTTTTCAACGGAACGCTGGAACTCCAGCCAACGATTGTCAATACCCGCGATGAGTTTTATGCAGGGCTCAACGAATACGAATTCGATTTTTCGGACGTGAAAGGGCAGGAAAATATCAAAAGGGCACTTGAAATTGCGGCCGCCGGTGGTCACAACGTGATCTTGATTGGCCCTCCCGGATCTGGTAAAACCATGCTGGCAAAGCGTCTTCCTTCTATTTTGCCGCCCCTTAATCTGCACGAGGCGCTCGAAACTACAAAAATACATTCCGTGGCAGGAAAAATGGGGCGAAACTCATCGTTGATATCCATCCGGCCATTCCGGGCGCCACACCACACTATCAGCGACGTTGCTCTGGTTGGTGGAGGTGGAAACCCTCAGCCGGGCGAGATTTCGCTTGCCCATAATGGTGTCCTTTTCCTTGATGAACTGCCCGAATTTAAACGAACAGTACTCGAAGTTCTGCGTCAACCCATTGAAGACCGCATTGTTACTATTTCGCGTGCAAGGTTCACGGTGGATTACCCTGCAAGTTTCATGCTTGTAGCTGCCATGAACCCCTGCCCATGTGGCTATTACAATCACCCCGACCATGACTGTGTTTGCGGACCCGGAATTGTGCAGAAATACCTGAACAAAATCTCCGGGCCATTGTTAGACCGAATTGATATTCACGTTGAAGTGGTTCCTGTGCCTTTCAGAGAGCTTGCTGATGCAAGGCCATCCGAAAACAGCGAAAAAGTGAGAGACAGGGTTACAAAAGCCAGGCAATTGCAGGAACAGAGATATGCCGAAAACAAAGGAATCCATTGCAACGCTCAGATCAGCAGCAAAATGTTGAGGGAAATTTGCAAGATTGACCCAGTTGGACAAGCATTGCTCAAAACTGCGATGGAAAAACTCAACCTTTCTGCCAGAGCTTACGACAGGATATTGAAGGTATCGAGGACCATAGCCGATCTGGATAACTCAGCGAGCATCTATCCCGAGCATCTCGCTGAAGCCATCCAGTACCGCAGCCTCGACCGTGAAAATTGGGGAAGTTAAAAGGAAGATTTTTATATTAATTTATTAATTATGAAACGTTTAGCAGTTTTCTTTTCGATTTGTTTATTTGCCATCAGCACATTTGCGCAGGATGTAGATCCAAAGCTCTTCAGCGACCATGCCATGCAGATTGCCAAACATCCAAAAATCACCAAAATATTTTCGATGATTGATGAACAGCAAAATTTCTATCTTTATGTTGATGTGACAGCTTTCGATGAATTCTACTTGAAAGAACCAATTGAAGATCAGGGATTTAAACTTTTCTTATGGAAAGTAGGTGAAATTGGTTTTTACAATGTGGAGCAGTTTGTGACTTTGGTTACTATGATGCAACCCAAAGATAATCAGTTGATTTATGAATTCATTTCACAGGTTGATCAAAAACGCTTTCTGGTGCAGACGCTTTTCACCAAACAAGGAGAAGACTGGCAGCTGACAGCGCTGAAAAGAACCCGGATAAAGATGGCCAAAACGTGCAAATTCCCTAAGCTCTGATTTTTATTGGAAAACCATCATCTGTAACGTTCAAAATAATGTGAAGCGGTAACAATATTAATTTTTCTTTTGTGTTCTGAAAAACACTTGTTTATCAAATCAAAACACAAGAATTTGAAAATGGAAAAGCAACAAATCATCCGGTTGATAGACATCAGGAAGTTTTACAAAGTGGGCACTCAGGTTGTCAAGGCGCTGCAATCCATAACGCTCGATATTAAGAAAAACGAGTATGTAGCGCTGATGGGGGCTTCCGGATCGGGAAAATCTACTTTGATGAATATTCTTGGCTGTCTTGACACACCTACCAGCGGTCAATATTTCCTCAACGGAAAAGATGTCAGCAAGTTGGACGACAATCACCTGGCCGAAATCAGGAACAAGGAGATCGGATTTGTTTTCCAGACTTTCAACCTTTTACCCCGTCAATCAGCACTCGAAAATGTGATGTTACCCCTGGTGTATGCCGGGCTGAGCAAAGCCAAAAGAATAGAACGAGCCAACCAGGTTCTGGAGAGCGTTCAACTTTCCGACCGTATAACACACAAGCCCA
Source organism: Bacteroidales bacterium (assembly GCA_036794825.1). Taxonomy (GTDB): domain Bacteria; phylum Bacteroidota; class Bacteroidia; order Bacteroidales; family 4484-276; genus RZYY01. Next base: position 19,782 of record DAIRGA010000016.1, read on the forward strand.
ATGAGTTATCCGGAGGTCAGCGGCAAAGGGTAGCAATCGCCAGAGCTTTGGTAAACGAACCTTCGATTATCCTTGCTGATGAGCCCACCGGAAATCTGGATTCCAAGACTTCTCTGGAAATAATGGGGCTTTTTGAGCAAATCCATCAACTGGGCAACACAGTCATCATTGTGACCCATGAAGAAGACATTGCCAGGCATGCCCATAGGATCATTAAACTAAAGGACGGTCTTGTTGAGCTGGATTACATGAATAAAAACATCAGGACAATGAAAGACTATGAAATTCCGGTAGCCACAGAAGTGTCCTGAAAGCAGCACTAAATCTAAAAAAAAGAAAAATGAGCACAGAATTCAAGATATACACTAAAACCGGTGATGCCGGCGAAACCTCTCTTATCGGAGGAACGCGTGTCCCTAAATATCACCAGCGGATCGAAGCTTACGGCACTTTGGACGAGCTAAACTCATTCATCGGCCTCATCCGCGATCAGGATATTGATGAGGGATCCAAATTGGTGCTGATTGAAATCCAGGACCGGATTTTCACAGCCGAGTCGCAGCTTGCAATTGACACTGAAAATCCACCCCTCAGGAGGATGCCCGAATTAAAGGAGGATGATATTTTGTTCCTTGAAAATCAAATTGATAAGATGAACGAAGAGTTGCCGCCTATATCCAATTTTGTGCTTCCAGGCGGGCACCAGGCTGTTTCGTTATGTCATGTGGCACGAACTGTTTGCAGGCGGGCAGAAAGAATCACCATCAGCCTCAGAGAAAACTACCCGGTAAGCGAATTGGTTATAAAGTATTTGAACCGCCTTTCGGATTACTTGTTTGTTTTATCTCGAAAACTTACAAAGGATCTGAACGCTGTTGAGATTCCCTGGAAGGCAAGATTTTAATAGCTGCGCAATTTTAAACTTAATTTGATGTTGTAAAAAATTACTTTTGTTCAAAATTTAATAATTGAAAATCGAGCTATGTATTGGACGTTGGAATTGGCTTCAAAACTTGAGGATGCTCCCTGGCCCGCAACCAAGGATGAGCTTATTGATTACGCAATGAGATCAGGAGCGCCACAGGAGGTTATCGAAAACCTCAACGAAATAGAGGATGAAGGCGAAGTTTATGAACGTATTGAGGACATCTGGCCCGATTATCCGACCAAAGATGACTTCTTTTTTCATGAAGACGAGTATTAAACACTGTTGATGAAAAACGAAAAATTTACTTTGCCGTAACGCCTGTTTTCAAAGTATTGAGGATGGCCAGCAAAATCAACCGAGCGTGAATGTTCGATGATGAGCCGGCCATCTTTTTTTAACCATTCATTGTCGAATATCAGTCCCGGCAGTTCAACGATCTTGTCAAGGTCATAAGGAGCATCAGAAAAAATAAGATCATAGCCTTCAGCAGGTTGCCTGCTCAGGAATTTAAACACATCTGCCCTGATCGTTGTCAAATTGACAAATTTAAGTTCTGTTGCCGTCTTGCGGATAAACTCAACGCACTTGAAATTCAACTCTACAGAAGTGACCAGAGATGCTTCGCGAGAAGCAAATTCGTAGGAGATACTTCCTGTTCCCGCAAAGAGGTCCAAAACCCTCAAACCCTCAAAATCAATGACATTATTCAGAATATTGAACAAACTTTCCTTGGCCAGATCGGTTGTGGGTCGCACCGGTAAATTTGCCGGAGGGTTGATGCGCCGGCCTTTTTGTGTGCCGCCTATAATTCGCAATGGTAGTGATTTAATAGGTTAAAATAGTAGTGACCCGGTATCTGGTCAAAAACATAGCTGTAACGGAATCCCGCAGGTCGCTCGCCTAAACTTACATTCCTGACATACTTTCTGGTGATGTCGTAGATTTCGGATATTCTTAGGACTTCTCCCAACATTCGCAGCTTGATGGATTCAGGATCTAAATTCAGCTGCTCCAATACATAGATAAGGTAATATATAAAATCCTCACCGGCGGTGTACCTGAAACTATTGTAAAACAATAGTTGGTCATCTTTTAAAACAACAATATCAAACCAGGTTTTGCGAACGTAAACATACACCCCAATGCCCGGATCAGTGCTTTTTGAAGAGGCCAGCAGGCTTTCAATCAAGACACTGCCATGATGATGCACAGAAGCAAGCGGAAAAAACCTGGCAATTGCCTTTCGCAATTCATCATTAACAAACCAAACATTCCTGGCTTCAAGCAGCGGCAGGTAATCGTCCGATGGGCTGTCTCCTTTCCCGGGATTATAAAGTAATGACAGATTATCTTTTGCTTTTAATGGATCGAAAAATGGGTGTGGAATAAGGGTTGATTTATGGGTTTCGATTATTATTTTTATGCTTTCGTAGGGTAAACCCAACAAATCGGACGATTGGACTATTTCAGGAATTAACTGACTTATATCTTGATAATTAGTTGAATTATTCAACTCCCGGGATTCAAGCGCAAGGTATTTCATTTGCGCAGGATCAAGCACACAAAAAGAAAATCCATTCAGAGACAACTGAATGGACAATCCCAGATATTGTGAAGCTTCTCTGTTAAAAGCTTTATCAAAAACGCTTGTGGTTAATTTAACCCTATGAAGCATGAGGATTTCATATAACTACTCCCAGTTACCGTCGGTTGATGGTTCCTCGAGGGAGCCTACTATGAGGTCTTTCACCATTGGATTTTTAATCATAACCTCATCAAGGCCGGCAAGATAGTACTCTTTTTTGGCAGATGCCATAAATACTGGTACCATAACACCTCCCCTGTTGATCATTTTTGCATCCATTTCGAACTTCTTCCCACCTGAAAAGGGTATATAGGCAAATTCGGCGAGGTTAAAGTCTGGTCTTTGACCAAACAGCGAGTCAATGACGGGCTTGAATCCGATAGTGTCACTGATCGTTTTTACTAAAAGGGAGTCAGTAGGATCGTAAACCGTACTAACTACAGGTATCTGGGCAGTTTTTAGAAACTCAACCATGAGGTCGATACTTGGAACAAATGTATCGTTAAGGGCACGATACATTTGCTGAACTGAGCGAATATCTTTCAAACTCTGAACAACATAAGCAGTGCGATAGTCTTTTTGTTTGTTAAATCTAACCGGGGTTTGAATCGTTTCCCAAACCTGGTAGGCGAGAAATGCAATTACGATAATTAATACAACTTTAATAATTTTTGTCTTCATAGATACCTGTTTTTTGATAGCTGCAAAAGTATAACTTTTTTAGTTGATTACGCTATTTATCCAATTTTCGGGCGATTTTGACCTGTTCAAAACCTTCGATGATATCGCCAACTTTGATATCGTTAAAGTTCTCGATGCTCACTCCGCATTCGTATCCGCTGCTTACCTCTTTAGCATCGTCTTTAAATCGTTTTAATGAAGCAAGTTTACCAGTATAAACCACAATGCCGTCTCGAATCAGCCGAACCTGCGTGTTGCGTGTAATGCTTCCGTCAAGAACCATGCAGCCTGCAATTGCGCCTACTTTAACAATTTTAAAGACATCTCTGACCTCGAGGTTACAGGTGATTTTCTCTTCAATATCAGGCGAGAGCATACCTTCGATTGCAGACTTGATTTCTTCGATTGCGGTATAAATGATCGAATAAAGCCTGATGTCAATCTGCTCGCGTTCAGCCAGTTTGCGAGCTCCGGCCGATGGGCGGACCTGGAATGCTATGATGATGGCATTTGAAGCAGAGGCAAGCATAACGTCGGTTTCGGTAACCTGACCTACTGACTTATGAATAACATTGACCTGAACTTCCTGGTTGCCAAGCTTGAGCAATGAATCGCTTAATGCTTCAACAGAGCCATCCACATCACCTTTTACGATGATATTCAGCTCTTTGAAATCACCGATAGCGATACGGCGACCAATCTCATCCAGGGTAATATGCTTCTGGGTTCTAAGGCCTTGCTCACGCTGAAGCTGCATTCGTTTTGCAGCTATATTTCTGGCCTCACGCTCATCACTCAGAACTCTGAAAATATCACCGGCCTGAGGTGCACCGGTAATACCGAGCATCAGCACAGGCGCTGATGGGCCAGCCTGCGTAATGCGTTGATTACGCTCATTGTACATTGCACGAACTTTCCCGGAATGTGATCCTGCCAAAACGATATCCCCGACTTTGAGGGTTCCGTTTTGCACCAGGAGCTTGGCTACATAGCCTCTTCCTTTATCCAGTGAGGACTCGATAACCGTACCGTAAGACCGGCGCGCGGGATTTCCTTTTAAATCGAGCATTTCAGCCTCAAGGAGTACTTTTTCAAGCAGCAGATCAATATTAAGGCCGGTAACCGCTGATATTTCCTGGCTTTGGTATTTACCACCCCAATCTTCCACCAGAATATTCATCTGGGAAAGTTGTTCCTTAATCTTTTCCGGTTTGGCGGTGGGCTTATCAATTTTATTAATGGCAAAAACAATCGGAACCTGAGCTGCAAGTGCATGGTTGATGGCCTCTTTTGTTTGAGGCATCACGCTATCATCAGCAGCAATAACAATGATTGCGATGTCGGTGACCTTAGCTCCGCGTGCACGCATTGCAGTAAAAGCTTCGTGACCGGGAGTGTCAAGGAAAGTGATCTTTTTGCCGTTGTCAAGGTTAACTTCATAAGCGCCGATATGCTGGGTTATTCCTCCGGCTTCGCCGGCGATTACGTTTGTTCGGCGTATGTAGTCGAGCAGTTTGGTTTTACCGTGGTCAACATGCCCCATCACGGTAACGATTGGAGCGCGGGGGACAAGGTCTTCCGGTTTGTCTTCCTCGCGGTCGGCTTCATCAATAGCGCTTTCGACGCTGGCGAATTCTACCTTAAAGCCAAATTCTTCTGCAACAATGGTAATTGTTTCAGCGTCAAGCCTCTGATTTATAGACACTACCAGCCCCAATTGCATACACAGGGAGATGATTTCGGTAACTGGCACTTCCATCATGGTGGCCATCTCGTTAGCTGTAACGAATTCGGCCACTTTCAGAATGCTCTTTTCCTCTTCAATCTCGAGGAGTTCGCGTTCTTTATTTTTGCTGATGAGATCACGTTTCTGTCGTCTGTGCTTCGAGGCTTTGGATTTGCCTGCTCCGGTGAGCCTGGCCATCGTTTCCTTGATCTGCTTCTGGATTTCTTCCTGGGTAAGTTCAGGTCTGTCATCCTTTTTAAGTCGTTTATGACGTTGCAGCCTGACCTTGGTTTTGTTTTTTTCTTCAGCGGGTTTTAATACCGGCTTCGTGGTTTCTGTAGGTGTCTCTTCGGATTTAATACGCTTACGCTTTTTCTTCTTCGGCTTCAGCTTGTTATCCGAGGATGATGCCACTGGTTTTTGTTTCTCGGTGCGTGTATCTGAAGGAAGATCAATCCTGCCTATGATGTTGGGACCGGTGAGCCTCTCCACTTTTGGTTTGTAAATTTCAACCTCTTTTTCCCTGTCATCCGCTTTAATAAGCTTATGCTTCTCCTTTTCAACAGGTAACGAAGTATCAGGCTTTGCAGCTACTGCTTCCGTTTTGTCCTTTAACTGCTTTTGAGGAGGAGATTCTTTTTTGGGCTGGTCAGCTTTCCGTTTGATTTCCCGCTCTTTCCTTTTTTCTTCAGCAGATTTCTTTGGGGGCTTGGTTCGTTCGTTGATCGAACCGAGATCAATTTTTCCGATTATTTTCAGCCCGGTTTCCTTTTCCTGATCCTCAACTGGTTCTTCTGATGGAAGCATAAGAGTTTCAGCCTCTAAATCAGGCTGTTCAGCTGTTGTTTCCTTATGATGGCGCTTCCCACCGTCGGTCTCATGAATGGCTTCCGGTTCTGCTTTAAGGGGTGGTTCGGACTGATGGATTATCTCAGGCGGTGCTGGCTGCTGCTCTTTTTCGGGCTGAATCTCGGGAGACTTAATTTCGACAAAGTCTTCGGGGCCAGCAGATTCTTTTTTCACGGTTATCACCTTTTCGGGAAGAGTATCGGTTTCAACCGGTGGCTCAATCAGCAGTTCCTCGACGGTTTCATCGAAATCCTTAACCTCCGATTTCTTGAATGCCGGAGATTCGATGGCTTTTTTGAAATCTTCATCAATTTCTACGGCAACCCCTCTGATGATGATGTCCTCTTCTTCATCTTCATAATCGGGTACAGAAGTCATTTTTTTACGATCATCAATTGAGAGAATTTCGCGTTTGACAGAGGTAAGGCCCTTTTTCTTCGATTCCTCCTTTACACTTTTTTCACCCATATATTCGCGGGTAAGGAGTCCGTACATCTCCTCGGTAAGTTTTGTGTTAGGGTTTGCATCAATATGGAAGCCTTTTTTGTGCAAAAATTCCACAATGGTACCCTGACCCACATTGAACTCACGGGCAGCTTTGTTAAGCCTTATTGTACCGCTTTCTTTCATGTTTATCCTCTTCCGGTAGAAATTAAATATTGCGCTAAAAATACTTTTTTTATTCAAATTCGGCTTTTAAAATCTTGATTACATCACTAATTGTCTCCTCTTCCAGATCGGTACGTTTAACGAGTTCTTCGAAGCCTAAGTTAAGCACACTTTTGGCTGTATCACAGCCGATAGCCTTGAACTCATCAATGACCCACTGTTCGATTTCATCTGAGAATTCCTCAAGATCCACATCATCTTCGGCTTCGCCACCAGTATCACGGTAAACATCAATCTCATAACCTGTGAGTTTTCCGGCAAGCTTAATATTGAATCCTCCCTTGCCGATGGCGAGTGAAACCTGGTCGGGTTTCATATACACTTCAGCTCTTTTGTTTTTGTCGTCAAGAGTGATGGAGGTAATTTTGGCCGGGCTCAATGCTCGCTGGATGTATAGCGATACGTTGGACGAGTAATTGATGACGTCGATATTTTCATTTTTCAGTTCTCTTACAATGCCATGAATACGGGAGCCTTTCATTCCTACGCAGGCGCCAACAGGATCAATCCGATCATCATAGGATTCGACGGCAATCTTGGCTCTTTCGCCCGGAACCCGGACGATATTTTTAATGGTGATGAGCCCATCGTAAACCTCAGGGACCTCCTGCTCGAACAGACGTTCAAGAAACAGTGGTGCTGTCCGCGAAAGGATGATCTGTGGCACATTATTGCGCAGGTCAACCTTCAGAACAACAGCCCTGATGGTGTCACCCTTGCGGTAATGGTCGTTAGGAATCTGCTCCGATTTTGGAAGGATCAGCTCAATATTTTCGTCGTCAAGTACGAGTATTTCCTTTTTCCATACCTGATACACCTCTCCGGTGATGATATCGCCTATCCTGTCCTTGTATTTGTGGTAAACATTATCTTTCTCGTATTCCTGCACTTTTGCCACGAGGTTTTGCCTGATGGCGAGGATTTCACGGCGCCCAAAATCTTTCATTCTGATTTCTTCCGATACCTCCTCCCCTACCTCAAAATCAGGTTCTATCTTGATGGCTTCAGAATAGGCAATCTGGAGGTTTGGATCTTCGATTTCATCGTCTTCAACGATTTCGCGAAGGCGGTAAATTTCAAGATCACCCTTGTCAATATTCACAATGATGTCAATATTTTCGGCTGTTCCGTACTTTTTTTCCAGCATCGAGCGAAAAACATCTTCGATGATGCGCATCATCGTTTCGCGGTCTATGTTTTTGAAATCCTTAAATTCCGAAAAGGTTTCGACCAAATTTATATTATCCATTTTTCAACAATGTATTTGTTCTGAACTTTACTTAAACGATAAGACGACCTTGGCCTGGGCAATGCCTGAAAACGGTATGTTGGAGTGCGTTGGGTCTGTCTCTTTTTTCTTTTTGTTTGGTGGCATTTCAAGGGTGATGCTTTCTTCATCAACCCGTACGAGTTTGCCTTTGATTTTCTGTTCGTCGGCGGTGAGCAACTGTAGCTCTCTTCCGATATTCTTGACGTACTGGCGCTTGTGAATCAATGGTTTATCGGCGCCATAGGAAGTAACCCTGAGTTCAAAATCTTCCGCGTCGCGATCAAGGGATGATTCCACAGCCTTACTCAGTTGGCTGCAGTCATCAATCAAAACCGCTGTATCACTGTCAATTACGATTGTGATTACATTTCCCGCTTTCACGATCACATCGGCCACATACTTATCAGTACCCTCAAGGTGTTTTGCAGCCAATTCACGTATGTATGCTTTTTTAATCATCAGTTTGTATCAATAAAATAGGGGACTCAGTCCCCTCAACTCCTTTCAGCAATGTGGCGTTGCCTGAGGCAAACCAAAAAATTTCCGGATGCAAAAGTATTACTTTTCAGCGAAATAAACATACACGGCCTAATTTTTCTCCCGAAAGATCTCTAATTACTGCCTGCCATAAAACAACCAGCTGCTTTAATCAACAATCTCATTTGGCCATTCTTTTTCACACAGATCTTCTTTGGAAATGGTTTTAGTTTTCTGATTTTCAGCATTCCTGAAATTTTTGCCAGGACTTTTACAGGGCTGGGATACACCATCTTTTGAGAAATAAAATTTTAACAGCAGTCACCAATTAGGCCATATGTGAAGTGGTTCGCTGAAATCTCAATTCTCATAAAGGCAAAACATCGCTTCAAATAAACATTAACGGACGCCCAGTTTGGAAAACAAATTACTTTTGCATCTACCAACCAAAAGTGATGAAAATGGAACAAATATTCTCCTTCCTCAATGCTTTGAAAGAATATAACAACCGGGACTGGTTTGAGGCCAATAAAAAATGGTACCAGGACACAAAACACCGATTTGAACTCCTTGTAAGTGATTTGATTAAGCATATCTCTGACTTTGACTCTGAGATCGGGCGGCTTACTGCAAAGGACTGTACTTTCAGGATTTACAGAGATGTACGTTTCAGCCCGAACAAAGAACCCTTCAAAACCAACATGGGGGCGTATTTTAGCCGCGGCGGTAAAAACAGCCGTTACGCAGGATACTACATCCATTTGGAACCAGGCGCTTCCTTTGTCGGGGGTGGAAAATGGATGCCGGAAGCGGAATTGTTGAAATTGATCAGGTTAGAGATTTATCACTTCCCCGAAGATTTCCTTTCTATCATCAATAAATCAGATTTCAAGACAAAATTCGGTGAACTTGGCGGTGAAAAATTAAAAAAGCCACCAAGGGACTTTCCCGCTGATTTCGAGCATATTGAATTGTTGAAACTCAAGAGTTACACCGTTGGAGCAAATCTGCCGCAGGAAAATCTCACACAGGATGAACTGATAAGAACTGTATCTGAGGCTTTTAGGGCTATTCATCCTTTGATCCAGTTCCTTAACAGGGCTTTAGAAGAGGGCAAATAGTATAATTTGTTTTCACCGAAAGGAAAAAATCAACCGATTTTGTAATGTGATAAGGGTTGTTTTTTACATTTGCAAAAACAGATTATGGAAAACTTCAACCATACAAAGAAGATCAAATTACCAACCAATTTTGAATATTTACGCTAATCGCAGACTTTTATGGAAAATCAAGGTAAAAAGTTGAAAGTTCTTGTTGTTGACGACAACCGGGCAATTTTGATGAGCATCAAGGAACATTTGTCCGAGAAATTTGATGTGGCGACTGCCACCAACCCAACGCAGGCCATGAACTGGCTGAAGCAGGAAAATTTTCCTGATTTGATAATCAGCGACAGAAAAATGGACGAAGATCCGGACTCCGGCATGAAATTCCTGAAAAACATCCGATCAAGCGGGTTTTTCAGTAATATTCCAATTTTGATACTAAGCGGCACCGGAGATTCCGAAGATTCGGAAACCAGGATCAAGTTTTTGGAAGCCGGAGCAGATAATTTTATGCTCAAACCGTTCAATCCGCAGGAACTTGTCTGGAGAGTCATAGCAATAATGAGAACAGCCGGAAAACTAAATTACACCGTGAAACCATGAGTTTAAAAGCAAACTTAGCCCTGGTTACTGATTCGGAAGAGCTGAAAAATTCTGTCATTGCTGAGTTGGGGGAAGACTTTACAATTGACACTTTTAAGAGCCCTATCTCTTTTATCGAATCCATCCAGGATAAAAAGAAAGATTATCAATTGGTTATGGCTGATGCTGAACCCAACGAACCAGGCGGTATTCCTTTTCGCAAGTCATTTCATAAACAATCACCCAACCCTGAACCTCCGTTTTTCCTCCTGGTAAAAAATTTGAACAATGACGTCAGGATTCAATGTCACAAAGAAAAAATCGCCGATGTATTTCAAAAGCCACTGGATTTTGAAAGATTGAAATACCGCATCGAGAATGAAATTGAACAAACCTCAAAACATGCAGAAAAAGCGGTCGAAATACCAAGATACAAATTGCCATTCTCCAAAAGGGTTTTTGATCTGCTGTTCTCAGGGTTTGCATTGCTGATGCTATCGCCGCTTTTCATTGTCATAGCCATCTTAATCAGGCTCGAATCAAAAGGAAAAGTATTTTATTATTCAACAAGAGTTGGAACCAATTCGAGGTATTTCAAATTCTGGAAATTCAGATCAATGTACAGCGATGCCGACAAGCGACTGAAGGATTTTAAACATCTCAATCAATATGCAACCGAGCAGGAGCCAGTGCAGGAGCAGGAATATCTTGTGAAGAAATGTGCTGAATGCATCGAAGAAAACAGTCCTTGTAAAAAACCGATAATCATTGACTGGGAAGGCCAGAAAATTTCGGTGTGCGAAAGGGTTTACAACAAGCGGGATCGGGGATCGGCATTTATCAAGATCAAAGACGACCCGCGAATTACTAAAGTCGGAAAATTCATCAGGAATACGAGTATTGATGAGTTACCGCAGCTTTGGAATGTTTTTATCGGCGATATGTCAATCGTTGGCAACAGACCACTCCCAAAATACGAGTATGAAATGATTACCAACGATCACTTTGCCGGAGCAGTTGAACGCATTAATGCACCAGCGGGAATTACAGGCCTCTGGCAAGTTGAAAAACGTGGTAAAGGAGAGATGTCGGAAGAAGAGAGAATGAAACTCGATGTGAGATATGCTGAGAGAGCTAAAAAACCGCTGCTTGTATTTTATGATATCGGACTGATTCTTAGAACCATACCAGCCTTGTTTCAGAAAGAGAATGTGTAAGGATTTATACACTTCATTTAACTAATTGAATTACAGATCATTTTATGTCTAAAAGGTGGTTCAAAATATTTCTGACAGTGTTTGTCATTTTGCCGGTTATGCTGATTTCACAGGCGCCGCAGGATGATGGTTTTCAGATAGAACCACTGCAACTGCCATCACTTCAAGCTCTTATAGATTCAGCAAAAGTCAAGTCGCCACTTTTGAAAAAATACGAAGCCGAAGCCGCTGTCGAATCCTTTAACCTAACTTTTGAGCAGAGAAAATGGATGGATTTCATCTACATGGAGGGTAATGTTCGGTATGGTGTTTACGACCAGGTGTATGTTCAGGGCGAGGTGGACGGGCTTGACCCAATATACCCGCTTTTCAACGAAAGGAAGCAAACCTGGTATTATGGTGGCATTAGCCTTAAGTTGCCGCTTTCTACTTTTATCAATCAAAACAAAAAAATCAAACAAACCAAAATGACCATCGAAGCGATCGGATTTGAGCGCGAAATGATGGCAGAGGAGCTCGAAAAGATTATCATCGAATCGTATTACAAAGTGCTTTTCAGGCACGAGAGTATGAATACGTTTTATACAATTTACCAGGATTTAAAAATTGCCTATCTCGATGCGGTGAACCGGCTGAATGAACAAAAGATAAATTTTCAGGATTACGCAATTCTTTCCTCAACTTACGGCAAAGCGAAAAACGACTTCGATCAGGCAAAAAGTGATTTCCTCACCAGTTTGAACTTGTTGCGCTTCATGACAGGATGGAATTTTTAATTTAAATTATAATGGACTTATATAGGGCTTTTAAGTTGATTATTAAGTACTTTTGGCTATTGGTCACGGTACCGATAATTGCAGGAGGCCTGATGTTTTTTGCCACACGCACCGAAAGCAGGGAATTTACTTCAAAAGCTACCATTTACACCGGACTCACATCGGGTTACTCCATTGAAAGCCAGGCAGGGTCAAAGGTAGATTATTTTGCTACCAGTGCTGCCTTTGACAATATGCTCAACATCCTGAAATCAAAAAATGTGCTCGAAGAGACCGGGTTGCGGCTTTTTATCCAGGCGATGATGCTTGATGAGCCCAACCCACGTATTATCTCGCAGGCTTCGTATGCCAAACTGCAGAAAATAACACCGGATGAGGTTAAAGCCCTGATTGTGAAGAACAACCCGGAAGAGACCTACCGGCGCTTGATGGAGTACAAAAAGCAAAGCTCAGATAATTTTATCTATGAATTGTTGAACCTTACTCACAAACATTACAGTGTCGAGGCATTATCGAAAGTAAGCGCCAAAAGAGTTCAAGGAAGCGACTTGCTTGAAATTTCATTTAAATCGGATGATCCGGGGATTACGTACCAAACACTCATCATGATTATTGATGTTTTCTTTAAAGTTCACAGCGGACTGAAACTTGCACAAACCAGCACCGTTGTGGACTATTTTGAAAAACAACTGGAAAATTCGTGGCAACGACTTGTGAATGAGGAAAATAAACTTCTCGAGTTCAACAAAACCAACAAAATCATCAATTACCACGAACAGACCAAGTACGTTGCTTCGCAAAAAGAGCAATTCGAGTTATCAGTTCAGAAGGCACAAATGGAGCAGGGCGCTGCTCTGTCGGTACTCGATCGTCTTGAAAATGAGATTACCAATCGTCATGATGTAAACCTGAAAACACAGCGAATTGGCAATTTGAGAAATGAACTCCTGCAGATAAATCGTTTGATCGAAAAATCGGAAATATTTAATCCGGGCGATATTTCCCCGGAGAAAAAAGAAGAATTGGTAAAGCGAAAACTGGATCTTGAGAATAAAATCAGGTTCACTGTTGACTCGCTTTTCAGGCTCGAGCGCAATGTTGACGGGGTGGAAAGGGAATACATTCTTACCCAATGGTTCGAAAATGTGATCCAGCTCGAAAGTGCTAACGCCCGGATTGAAGTGCTTAACAATAAAAGAGTGGAATTCGACAGTCTTTACATGTTTTTCGCACCCCTGGGAGCCACAATCAACCGTATCGAGCGCGCTATTGACGTTTTGGAGCGTGAATATCTGAGCATTCTCCACAACCTCGGTCTTGCCAAGCTCAAACAGCAAAATCTTGAGCTTTCCTCAACGATGGATATTCTCGACAAACCATTTTTTCCTATCGTTGTGCAACCAAGTAAGCGAAAACTTTTTGTGCTCATTATTGCTGTTTTCTCCGCTTTCTTTGTCCTGGCAGGGATTTTCATCATCGAGTTTCTGGATCGAAGACTTAAAACGGTGAAAAAGCTGGAAAAAACCACCGGCATTCCTGTGGCTGGCGCTGTACTTAGCGGCAGTAAAAAGTCAAGGGTTGATATAGGCAGACTTTCAAGACGAGCGATAACCGATCTGATTGGCCACACTTTGTATAACATAGAAACTCAGAACGCCAAACCGCCATACCTTATTAAAATTTTCAGTCATTGGCTTAATGAAGGTAAAACATTTGTAATCAGCAAGTTAAAAGATGAGATTAAGCGGCTTGACTTCTCAGTGATCGTAATTCAGATCAGAGATGAATACACGGAGGAGACTAATATTGAAAACGCCGTTTTGATCGAAGAAACTGAGTACCATGCAATATCTCAGCCAGATGATTGGCGTAATTTTATCTCCGGATTAAGCATGTCCACCATTGACTTCATCATCATTGAAGTTCCTGCGCTGTCATCGTTCAGGCTGAATAGTTTCCTGAGCAAGACCAGCAACCTGAATTACCTGCTTGCCAATGCCTCGCGCACCTGGTCAAGCGCTGACGAGCACTATATCGGAAAGCTGAGATCTGTTTCCGATGGCCATCTGTTTGCAATTCTGAACAACATTACTGTGGACAATATCGAGGAATTTATCGGTGACATTCCCAAAAAGCGTTCGCCTTTACGCAAATTGATCAAAAACAGGATTGTAAAACGATATTTAGGGTTTCACTCATGAAAAGCTTCATTGCCAAACTTCGAAAATCCAGTAATTTTCATTCCCTTGTCGGCAATGTTTCTTTTGCATTTTTCAATTCCATCACGTTTTTATTGATGGCCCGCACACTGAGCAAGGATCTTTTCGGCGAATGGATTATCTATGTAACCGCCGCCTCACTGCTCAATATGCTGCGTTTGGGACTTATCGGCACTGGCGCTATCAGGCTGATTTCGCTTGCCAAAGATAAGGATGAGGAAGGCTATATCGGATCGGCCTATAAACTTGGTCTGACGACGTTTTTGTTTACGGTTGTCCTTTTTTACCCTGCCTGGTTCATTTTGAAAATTTACATTCCGGAGAGCTATTATTATCCGGTTCTGTTGTTTTATCCGATACTTTCGCTCATGGTTTTACCCTACAATCAGGCCACAATAGTTACCCAGGCTAAAGTACAGTTTGCAAGGCTCTCGCTGATGAAAACAATACACGGCTCTTCCATGCTGATTTTGATAGGGTTATATGTATTATTATTCGAAGCTACGATTGAGGGGCTATTGATGCTGCACACCATTTCCAACTTTTTGCCCGGAATACCCGCATTGGTGAAAGGATGGGACGGATTGAAGTTTTACAGAAAGTCAACTAAAAAGCACACTGCTGAGCTATTGAATTTTGGGAAATATTCCACATTGATCTCGGTTGGAAGCAGCCTCTTGCGCAGCGCCGACACTTTTATAATAAGTATGTCAACGGTAATGGGAGCCGCCTCTATTGCCATCTACGCTATCCCGATGAAATTTGTTGAAGCCGTGGAAATTCCGCTTCGCAGTTTCTCAGCCACCGCTTATCCCAGGCTCTCGCAGGCGTTCGGACAGGGTAAGGCACAGTTCAATGCAGTTCTGAACAACTATAATGTAAAAACCACCCTTGCCATCCTCCCGATTGCCCTGATTTTGCTGGCTCTGTCTGAGCCATTGCTGAAATTTGTGGGTGGCGCCGAGTACTATGACTCATTGGCTCTGCAAAAGCAAATTTTATACATCATTCTGGTTTACATACTGCTACTCCCATCCGACCGGTACACCGGGGTGGCACTGTTCGCCCTCGACAAGCCGGTTAAAAATTTCTACAAAACCATGATGATGCTGGTGGCCAATGTAGTTTTCGATTTGATTGCTGTATTTATTTTTAAATCTCTGTTGGGTGTTGCCTTCGCAACATTGATTTTCACGATAATCGGGGTTTACTATGGTTGGTTTTTTGTACAAAGAGAGACCGGAGCAAAAATTTCAGACCTGTTTACCGAAAGCATAAAAGTATCAAAGTCAGCATTGGCCAAAATAAGAAGCAAACGACCAGCCTGATATGGAAATAGTTACAAATAAAATCCCGCTTACCAAAATATCAGTGGTTGCTTTTCTGGTGGGTTTATTACTCTTTGCCATGTACCTTTTCAGCAAACAAAACCTGACCGGCGGAATTGTGATGCTGCTGGCGCCTTTTCTGCTGATTTTTGTGGGCATCATTTTTAAAGATGCGAGGATGGGACTGGCTACAGTGTTTGTAATCAATTACTTTGCGCTCGGTATGGTAAGGTACATACCGGCCCCATGGGGTTTGAGTATTGATGCGCTGCTGCTGCTCACATGGGTATCTCTTTTTTTTAAGGCCTTCAGTGAACGTATCCCGATGCACAAAGCCGCCAACGACCTCACATTGGTAGCCACGATCTGGTACGGTTATATTTTCCTTCAGCTTTTCAATCCTGAAGCATCAAGCCGTGAAGCATGGTTTTATGCCATGCGGGGAGTTGCATTTTATATGTTTTTACTTATCCCGCTTTCGTTTGTTTTGCTGGATCATCCCAAATACCTAAAGGCAATGATTTACGCCTGGGCGTTTTTTACCGTTCTGGCTGTGATGAAAGGTTTGATGCAAAAATTCAGCGGGTTCGATCCTTTTGAACAAAAATGGCTGGATTCGGGCGGAGCTTTGACCCATATCATCATAACCGGAACCCGGTATTTTTCATTTTTCTCTGATGCCGGCAATTATGGCGCTTCGATGGGGTTTTCAGGGGTTGCATTTTCTATTATCGCCGTGCACAGCAAAAGCATGTCAAAAAAGTTGATTTTCGGTATTATTGCCCTTTTGGCATTTTATGGCATGCTGATATCGGGAACCCGCGGTGCAATGGCAGTTCCTGCAGGTGGATTTCTTCTCTATACCATCTTATCTAAAAGGATGAGTATTTTTATTCCAGGGTTAATCTTCATGATTAGCGCCTTTGTCTTCCTGAAATTTACAACCATAGGACAAGATAATTATGAAATAAGACGCGCACGCACTGCCCTTGATCCAAATGATGCATCGTTAAGAGTCAGGCGCGACAATCAGCGGCTACTGGCTACCTACCTTGCTTCACGGCCGATTGGTGGTGGTGTGGGCTCAGCCGGAAACTGGGGTAAACGCTTTACTCCCAACACTTTCCTGGCTAACGTTGCCACCGACAGCTGGTATGTTATGATCTGGGCCGAAACCGGTGTGGTTGGCCTTTTATTGCACATTTCCATTTTGCTCTTCATCGTAATTAAAAGCGCCTGGATACTGATGGCTAAACTCAAAGACACCGAACTCATCTTTCCCCTGATCGGACTGTCGTCAGGGATGTTCGGCATTATGCTCGCATCCTACGGCAATGGAGTACTCGGCCAGATGCCAAATGGCATTATTATTTATCTCAGCATGACTTTTATCTGGATGGCGAGGGGCTGGGAAGCACGCGGACTATCTTTTGAGATTAGTAAAGCTGATCCGGCCAAACTTACTTAATTTGCAAAACACAAAATCCTCCGGAACATGAAAGAAATGCCACTGGTTTCGATCATCACCATCAATTACAAACAGTCAGCGGTAACCAACGCCCTCCTGAAATCGCTTGACAAGGTTCAGCAGCCCTCCTTCGAAGTAATCGTTGTGGATAATGCTTCAGGCAATGACGATTATAAAAAAATTGACACCTCTTATGCCTTTGTAAAACTGGTGGTGAGCGACAAAAATCTTGGCTTTGCCGGTGGCAATAACTTTGGTTATCAGTATGCAAAAGGAGATTACATCCTTTTGCTGAACAACGACACTGAGGTTGAACCGGACTTTCTGATTCCAATGATCGAGCTGCTGAAAAGCGATCCGAAAATAGGAGCCGTAAGTCCTAAAATCAGGTATTTCTATCAACCCGACACCATCCAGTATGCCGGCTTTTCACCCATGAATACCCTTACGTTGAGGATGCATTCCTGGGGATTTAAAGAAAAAGACAAAGGTCAGCACGACCAGCTCAGGCAAACCGACTTTGCCCACGGATGTGCCATGATGGTTCCGCGCCGGGTAATTGAACACGTTGGGATAATGTGGGAAGATTATTTTCTTTATTACGAAGAACACGACTGGAGCAAGCGCATCAGGGCAGCAGGCTATCGCATTATGTACCAGCCCAAATCGCTTGTGCTCCATAAAGAATCCATTTCAATCCAAAAAGAGAGTCCGCTAAAAACTTATTACCTCAACCGCAACCGGATTATCTTTATGCGCCGCAACCTCAAAGGGCTTTCAAAGTTTATACCCACTGCCTATCTTCTCTTGATTTCGATACCCAAAAATATGCTCACCTTCCTGGTAAAGGGTAAAAAAGAGCATCTTTCGGCCTATTACAAAGCATTAATCTGGCATTTGAGCCATCAAGTGGACGAATCGTAACAATTTGGTGTAAAACTTTTTTAATCAGAAAAAAACCCCCTTTATCTTTTGGTCTTTCAGCAAAAAGGTTCTATTAGCTTAATATTCAATGTATTAAATTTAGTTTTTGTAATTCCTGGAACGGCTGGCAGCATCATGGTCAAACTATTTTTAAAAGCATCATTTATTATTGGAAACGAATTGCATCTTGTAAACCTGCTTTTTTTATTTTTGCTAAAAACGTGCAAAATGAAAATTACCAACCGTGACATTGTTGTAACAGGTATCCAGGCATGGGATCTGCCCATTGGCAGCAATTGCAAAAACATAGCCATCGAACTTGCCAAAGATAACCGGGTGCTGTATGTAAATATGCCCATGGACCGCAATAGCCGCAAGAAGGAGAAGGGAACGGAAAAGATGGTCAGGCGTGAAAATATATTGAAAGGAATAGAGCCTGATCTTGAGAAAATTGATGACAACTTCTGGGTATTAAATCCCCGGACTGTGCTCGAGTCCATTAACTGGCTGCCGGTTCCTACGATTTACGATATCATGAACAAGCTCAACGCCAGGCGATTTAGCAAACAGGTGAATCAAACGATAAAGAAGCTTGGCTTCAGGGATTTCATCCTGTTCAACGACAGTGCAATGTTTCTGGGAAATCATCTGAAACAAATGCTCGGCCCAGTAAAGTACATTTACTACATTCGCGACAACCTGGTCAAGAATCCTTACTGGGCACGTCATGGTGTGCGCCTTGAGCCGGTTACTATAAAGAGTGCTGATGTAGTAACCACTAATTCAATATATTACGCTAACTACGCACAACAGTTCAACCCACATTCCTACATGGTTGGGCAAGGCTGTGATGTGTCGCTTTTTAACGACGAAAATAACGACATCCCAATGGCCGCAGAGTTGGAAAATATTCCAAAGCCGATTATTGGCTATGTGGGATACCTCACCAGCCGCCGCCTTGACATCGGAGTAATAGCGCACATTGCGGAAAAAAGGCCCGATTACAGCATAGTGCTTGTGGGTCCCGAGGATGATGTATTCAAAAAATCAGCTTTACACGAAATGAAGAATGTATTTTTCCTCGGAAGCCGCGAGCCGGACACATTGCCTACTTACATCAAAGGCTTCGACATCTGTATCAATCCACAGATTGTGAACGATGCCACCATTGGTAATTATCCCCGCAAAATTGACGAATACCTGGCCATGGGAAAACCAACCATTGCCACATGGACTGAAGCAATGGAATATTTTAAAGAGTACACTTATCTCGGAAAATCCAAAGAGGACTACACCACCCTGATTGACAAAGCATTGAAAGAAAATTCTTCTGACCTTCAGGCATCCCGCCGAACCTACGCACTGAGCCATTCGTGGGAGAACAATGTGCTGGAAATCGGCAAAGCCCTTCAAAAAGTTTCCTGAACCTTAAAATCCTGCAAAATGAGTTTTCTAACCAAAATAAAATCTAATCCGCGGACAAAAGCTTTTGTGATCTGGCTGATTACGCCGAAACGAAATCCCAGGCCCCGGTGGTACATCCGTTGGTTTATCAACCCTTTTGTTCATAAAAAAGGAAAAGGCGCTTTGATTCGCCGCCGCTCCAGGGTGGATGTATTTCCATGGAAAAGATTCGAAATCGGTACTTTGACGACCATCGAAGACTTCACTACCATCAACAATGGTTCGGGCGATGTAATCCTCGGCGACCGTGTTCGTGTGGGTATAGGTTCGGTAATTATCGGGCCGGTGACCATGGGAAACGGTTCCGGGCTCGGCCAGCATGTGTTTGTTGCCGGCTTCAACCATGGCTACGACGATGGAACAAAGAATTCAAGCGTACAACCAGTGGTAATCAAGCCAGTAATCATTGAAGATGAAGCCCATATTGGTGCAAATTCGGTAATAACTGCAGGCGTAACTATTGGAAAACGCAGCCAGGTGGGCGCCGGAAGCGTAGTAACCAAAAGCATTCCACCATTCTCGGTGGCTGTCGGGAACCCTGCACGCGTCATCAAACAATACAACCACGAAACCGGAAAATGGGAGAAAATTGACAAGAAATAGATAAACTTCAAATTCATCTTCATGTAACCAAAGACCAAAACCACCTTCAACCCCACACCTTTTATTAATATTATGACCCCAAACAAATCAAACATTACAGCTGCCAGCGGTAAAAGTTATGCTTTGAATATAACAACCTTTTTACCAGAGAAATCCCTGAATAAGCTCAATTCACTGATACTTGTCTGTGTTCTTTTCCAGGTCAGTTCTTACTCCCAGTCAGCAATTTTCCAATTCAATCCACCTGCCGGAAACATTACTACGATTATTGATACAATAAGCTGCCCAGGAATAAAACCCGGCGACATCATCCATTTGTCGGAGGGAACGTATTATCAGATACTAATACAAAACATTACCGGCTCAGCCAATAACCCGGTAGTTTTAAAAAACTTCATGGGGCAGACGATTATTAACGGCGACACGGCAAACTATGGAATATCAGTTCGAAACAGCAAATTCCTGAATTTGTCAGGTAATGGAATGGATAGCATTTTTTATGGCATCAAAATAGCAAAAGTCGGCAGAGGAGGGGGCCTGTCGCTCGACAAACTTTCAACAGATATCAAGGTTTCACGCATCGAAATAAGCAATACGGCGCTGTCAGGGCTAATCGCAAAATCTGACCCCGACTGCACCTTTACTTCTACACGTGATAAATTCACGATGTACAACATCGAAATCCACGATTGCTACCTTCATGATATCGGCATGGAGGGAATTTACGCCGGTAATTCTTTTTACACCGGCCGGACGATTAAATGTGATGGAAAGGATACTCTGGTCTATCCACACGTCATCGAAGGTATCAAGGTTTACAACAACATCATCCAACGCACCGGAAGGAATGGTATGCAGGTAAATTCAGCAGCCAAAAACTGTCAGATCTTTAATAATCGCATCTCACACGACAGCGAATCAGGCACACCCAACCAGATGGGGGGGATTCAGATTGGCGGTGGAAGTGTTTGCGATTGTTATAGCAACCACATTTCGGATGGCAAAGGTAGTGGAATCGAGATTTTCGGACGGGGCAACATACTGATTTTCAATAATCTGATCGAGTATCCAGGCCGAAACTACATGCCTGATACAGTGCATTATGCTTATCCAAAGCACGGAATCTTCCTGAAAGATGTTGCTACCGATACAGGAGCGGTTATCCACATTTTTCACAACACGATTATCTTTCCAAAGAGCGACGGGATTTTATTCACCAATAAAAAGCTTTCCGGCAGCCGGATTCAGAACAACATCATTGTTAATCCGGGCTCCTATTCCGAAATTGGGAGTAATGCTTTCGTGCACAGTATGGATGTGGATCTCACTGTCAGCCACAATGTTTTTGAGCTTGATATGTCAAAACTTCATTTTGCTGACTACCTGAAAGGTGATTACAACCCAACAGCCAATTCACCGGCACTGGATGCTGGTTTTGATTTGCAGGCTGAAGGAATTGAGTTTGATTTTAACTATCGCATCAGGCCGCAGGGCAAAGGTTTCGATATCGGAGCCTTTGAAAGTGAACCCGGGAATAACGGGAATGAAGCCACTAATCACCTTTTAATTTTTCCCAATCCGTTCGCAGAGGAGGTTAGTATAACTTACTACCAGCAATTTTCGGGTAACGTTACCCTGGAGATTTATTCAATCACTGGTCAAATAGTCTATGATTCAATATTTTACAATAAACCAGCGGGTGTGAACACAATCGGGTTGAAGCTAAAGGGAATGAGGTCAGGAATTTACACCTTCAGACTGATAACGGAGGAAAGGTCGTACAACGAAAAAATGTATTTGAAAAAGTGAAGGGCCTGGTAGTCTAAATTTTGAAATAATATCCATTTTTGAATTTAATTTCTCATTTTGGGAATTTTCTTCGTAATCAACAAACTCTATATATTTGATTTACAGTTCGTTTTATTTTGATTAGTTTTTTGGCACACAATTAGAAGTGTTGGTGCTCAACATCAAAATTTTAAAAATATGTCATTTTCCAGAATAACTACAGCTGCTTTTTACCTGATATCAGGGTTTTATATCCTTACTTCTTGTGACAAAAAAGAGACGGATCCCAATCCAACAGATAGTATAAAAGACATGAACGAACTAGCTGTTCAGGATAACTTCAACTTTGAGACATCAACTGAAGTTGAAATTAAAATATATGTCAAAACCAACCAGGGCGTACCTTTGAGTAATGTCAGGGTTAATATTATGACCGACTTTGCCGAAAATGGAGGCAGGAGACTGGCCAGTGGAGTAACCGGGAATGATGGACTTTTTCAGACCTCTCATCCAACTCCGTCTTACTACAAAAATCTTGTTATTGCTACCGATTTCATTGGACTGCCCAGCGAAACTCTGGTTGAAATTACTAACGGGAAAGTAAATCTGACCATTGGTGGAATTCAACAGCAAAATTTTAAGTCGGGTTCCATTCCCTTCAAATCAACCAATGCAGTTTATAAACCCATGGGAACCTACAATTCACAAGGTGTCCCTAACTACCTGGAACCGGTGAACGATGTGATTAGTCCGCAGTTTCTGAACGATATCAATACCTCATTCCCTGAGAGAGCGCCAGTTCCTGTCAACAACCCTCATTATTTAAATCCGGACAACGAATACGATTTCAAACTCCTTGAGCATTCTGATGTTTGGGTAACTTTTATACATGAGGGGGCTGGCTACAGAAATGTTTTGGGCTATTATACTTACACAATCGGCGCTCCTCCCACATCACCATCTCAAATAGACACGATCAGAATTATTTTCCCGAACGTTTCTTTCACTGGTAGTGGTGGTGGCCTGGTTTCAGGAAACAAAGTGAAAATTGGTCAGTTTCCACCAAATACTGCCATTGGCTGGGTACTTATAGCCGATGGATTCGTAAATGGTAACATTACCAATGGCAGAGGTGTCTATTTTTCCAATCCGGTGTTGAATCCAGAAACAAATCCTGCCAAAAAACAGCACGCTGTGCATTTGTTTGACAATGGCCGCGATCTGTTTATCCTTGGATTTGAAGATTTGAATCGCATGGGCTCATCAGATGATGATTTTAATGACGCTTTGTTTTATGTGACCGCAAACCCCATACAGGCCGTTGATATGACAGGATTTCAAACAATAACCTATACATCAAATGATTCGGATAACGATGGAATTCCAAATGAATTTGACGATTATCCGGATGATCCCGAGCGTGCTTTCAACAACTTTTATCCTTCAGAAGGCGGATTCGGAACACTTGCATTTGAGGATTTGTGGCCCGGCAAAGGAGATTATGACTTCAACGACATGGTAATTGACTATAACATTAATCAAATTACCAACGGAAACAACCAGGTAGTCGAAATTGAAGCAGCAGTTACCATCAGAGCCATGGGAGCTTCCTTTAAAAACGGATTCGGATTCCAACTTCCTTTGCTGCCAGGAGATATTGAGTCGGTTACTGGTCAGGTTTTAAATGAAGGAATTATCACCCTGAACGCAAACAATACTGAGGCTGGTCAGTCCAACGCAGTTATTATAGTTTTCGACAATGGTTACAAAATACTTTCCTATCCCGGAAGCGGCATTGGGGTCAATACAGATCCGCAAGCACCGTATGTTGCTCCCCAGACGCTTATCCTCCAGATAAAACTCGCTCAGCCCAAAAGCCTAAGCCAGGTCGGGCTTCCTCCATACAATCCATTCATTTTCACAAATCAACAGCGGGGCAACGAAATTCACCTGCCTGACCGGGCTCCGACAAACCTTGCAGATATGTCGAAACTCGGAACGAGCCACGATAACAGCATTCCAGCCCAGAACAGGTACTACAAAACCAAAAACAATCTTCCCTGGGCTATCCATGTAGTCGAATCATTCACCTATTCGATCGAAAAAGTACAAATTACGCAGGGCCATATTTTTATGAGCAACTGGGCTGAAAGCGCTGGTCAAAGTTATAGTGACTGGCATAAAGACAACACCGGCTACAGGAATACCTCCAAACTTTATATTCGTCAATAGTTTTCCGGACCATAGATAAATTTGTGATGAGTGGCAGTCGTCTTGCAAAAGATACTGCCACTTTTGTTTTCTATATGCTATGCCTGGTGAGGTTCAATTTGTTCATTTTGAACAGTTTAGATTTCACTGCAGAGTTTTGGTGTACCGCAGATTCAGCTTTCAACGGTCAACGATTATCGGTGAGCACAAATTTTTATCAGTGTCCACCATTAACTCGATGTAAAGTACTTTTATCAACTTTCAAAAAAAGATTGTCAAAGGCATTACTCGATCAAAAAATAACTATTTTTGAAAGTCTGAAAAATGAAATTAAATGAATGAAACTTACTCTTCCCTCACCTTAATTTTTGGTGGAATTATCTTCATCATACTTCTGATTCAGGTTGCTTACTTGTTTATATTTTCGGTAGCCGGCCGTTTTTATCGCGAAAAGAAAACATCCGGGAAAGAGACCCTAAGCTCATTTGTGCTTTATATTCCATCCTACAAAGAGGACGCCGTAATCTTACACACTGCCGAAGAAGCTCTGAAGTTCGATTATCCAACCGAATTGTTTCATGTGGTGATTATCGCTGACTCACTGAAACCAGCCACCATTGAAAAGTTGAAATCTATGCCTCTACAGGTGGTTGAGGTAAAATTTGAAAAAAGTACTAAGGCCAAAGCGCTCAACAGGGCAATCGAAGAGACCAGCAAAAATTTTGATTATGCAATTGTATTTGATGCAGATAACATAGGGGCACCGGATTACCTAAGGCAGATGAATCTCGCTTTCCAACGCGGCTATCTTGTTGTTCAGGGCCAGCGGACTGCAAAAAACCAGGATACTTCCATGGCGCTCCTCGATGCCATCAGCGAAGCCATCAACAATCATATTTTCAGGAAAGGTCACAGGGTTGTTGGGTTAAGTTCGGCAATTATTGGTTCGGCCATGGGGCTCGAGTTTAACCTTTATAAAAAGGTGATGGCAAAAATAACGGCCATTGGCGGTTTTGATAAGGAGATGGAGATGTACCTGCTGAAAGAAAAAATCACGATTGATTACGCTGAAAAAGCTATTGTATACGATGAAAAGGTTCAAAAAACCGAAGTCTTTGAAAAACAGCGGAAGAGATGGTTGTCGGCACAATTGAATTATCTTCGGAAAAATGCATTATCAGGCATTATTCAACTGATAACCAGGGGAAATGTTGATTATTTCGATAAAGTCTTTCAGATGGCCATCATCCCTCGTATCATGCTTCTCGCTTTGTTGCCGGTAAGCTGCCTCATTTCTTTTCTTCCGGGCAATGCACCATCCCCGTGGTATTGGCTTGGAGTGTGGGTAATCGGCTATTTTTCGATCCTACTGGCAGTGCCGGCCAGCTTTTTTAATCAAAAGCTTTTCAGTGCGTTACTGAAGTTGCCGGCAGGGATTTTTTCCACATTTAAAATTCTGTTCAAACTGAAAGGCGCCAACAAATCATTTATTCACACACCGCATGGAGACACTTCCGGCGAAAAAAAAATCTAAACGTTATGAGAATAGGCATCGAAGCACAAAGGATTTTCAGACGCAAAAAACATGGCATGGACATGGTCGCGCTGGAGTCAGTAAGGACTTTACAGCGTATTGACAAGGAGAATGAGTACTTTATTTTCACCAACACGGGTGAGGATACAGCCTGTTTGAAAGAATCGGAAAATGTGAAAATCATCACATTTGAGGGAAGTTATCCGGTGTGGGAACAGTTGAAATTGCCAAAAGAAGCAGCAAAATACAATCTCGATCTGCTGCACTGCACCTCCAACACAGCCCCCGTGAAGTGCCCGGTTCCATTAATAGTTACTGTACACGACATCATATACTTTGACAAACATCCCCTTCTGGCCAAAGGCTACACTCCATACCAGCGATTCGGGAATCTTTACCGGAGGTACGTAGTCAGAAAAATCTTCAAAAGCGGCAAGATCATAATCACCGTTTCAAACTTTGAAAAAGAACACATTCTGCAACACTTTCCTGAGGTGAAAGAGAAATTGCGTGTGGTTTACAATGGAGTTGGGATTCATTTTAAACCCATAACCGATGTTGAAACACAGGTAGATATCAGGAGAAAATACAATCTTCCTCACCACTATCTGATGTTTCTTGGTAACACCGATCCGAAAAAAAACAGCGAAAATACCATTGTAGCCTTTGCAAAAGCCATGCAGGAGGGCAACCTTGATTACAACCTTGTAGTCGGTGATTTCGATCGCGAGCTTGTGAAAAGGTATCTTGAAAAAGCTGGCATGGAGAGATTTATCGAGCGAATTCATTTTCCCGGGTATATCAATAATGCCGACATGCCGGCTCTGATTTCGATGGCCGAGTTTTATCTCTACCCCAGCAAGCGCGAAAGTTTCGGTATTCCGATTATCGAAGCAATGGCCTGCGGCACGCCGGTTATCACCTCCAACACCTCCTCGATGCCGGAAGTCGGCGGTGATGCAGCGCAATTTATTGATCCCTTCTCTATGCAGGACATGAAGGAAAAAATCATTTTGCTTGCAAACGATGTCGAACTTCGAAAGTCACTGACAGAAAAAGGATTCAGCAGGGCAGAGAAATTTACCTGGGAATCGTCGGCCCGAACCCTTTTAGAATTATACAAAAAATTCAGCTAATCAGCTCATTATTAAACATATAAAAAGTGACTTATGAAAGTATTGGAAATTATTTTCTGGCTCAGTTTGTTTATAACCTTTTATGCATTTCTCGGCTATGGAATCCTGCTATACTTTTTAGTCCTGATTAAAAGAGTTTTTGTGAAGAGGCAGCTACCGGGACAAAATTACGAGCCAAAAGTCAGCCTGGTAATTCCCTGTTTCAACGAGGCGCCGATACTCGACGATAAGGTGGCCAACTGCCGCTCGCTGGATTATCCAAAGGAAAAACTCGACATCGTTTTCATCACCGATGGATCAACGGATAACTTCGCGGAAGTTTTAGGTAAATATCCTGATGTCAGGTTATTACACGAAAATCGCAGGGGAGGAAAAACTGCAGCGGAAAATCGAGCCATGAAACACATTGATAACGAAATAGTAATCTTTACCGATGCCAACACCGTGCTCAACCGTGAAGTGATCCGCAACATTGTCAGGCATTTTGAAAACCCTAAAACCGGTTGCGTATCAGGCGAAAAGAGAGTTTTGGCCGACGATAAGGATACAGCAACTGCCGGCGAGGGAATTTACTGGAAATATGAGTCCCTTCTAAAACGGCTTGATTCTGAACTTTACAGCGCTGTCGGGGCCGCTGGCGAGCTGGTGGCTTTCCGCACTTCGCTGTACCGGGAAATGCCGGAAGATACATTACTCGACGATTTTATCCAGTCAATGCTCATAGCCTCTGAGGGTTACAAAATCGTTTATGACCCAGATGCCTATGCCATGGAGACGGGTTCGGCAAGCATTAAAGATGAATGGACCCGAAAAGTACGGATCAGCGCAGGGGGCTGGCAATCGGTAAAGCGACTGAGCGGCAAAATCACACCGCTGAACAATTTCACCCTCTGGTTTCAATACATTTCGCACAGGGTGCTCCGCTGGACCGTAACTCCCTTCATGCTTCCACTGATGTTTTTGGTAAACCTTGTGCTGGTTTTCGGCGATTGCCACCTCTACAAAATTGTTTTTGCATTGCAGGTTTTATTTTATCTGGCAGCCCTTGCCGGTTGGTTTCTCGAAAACCGGAAAACCCGGCTTAAAATACTTTTTGTTCCCTATTATTTTTGCATGATGAACCTTGCAGCAATTTACGGCTTCAGGAGGTTTATGTCGGGGCCTCAAAAAGGCGCATGGGAAAAAGCAAAACGAAAATAACCATCATTTCAAATGGATCAGGACTACTCACATCCACACAGCAGTTTATCCAAACATTCTTTTAAACAAAAAGGAATGAATGAGGCTATCTCTTTTCTTGAAGAGATCAATATGATTGCCAATGTTGGTGGATGGGAAATGGACCTGGAAAATAATGAGCTTCACTGGACGATGCAGACCAGGCGCATCCAGGATTTGCCCGATGACTATCAACCTGATTTTCGAAAATCGCTTGGGTTTTACAAACCCGGTGAAAACCAGGAGCGACTGCAAAGACTGGTCAGGAGAGCGATTAAAGAAGGAATACCCTTTGATGAAGAGTTTCAGCTGATTACAGCAAAAGGCAGAGAAATTTGGGTACGTTCGATTTGCCGTCCCGTAATTTTCAACTCCCGCTGCACCCGTTTGTACGGTTCGGTACAGGATATAACCGGAATAAAGGAGCTTCTGAGCCAGAATGCGGAACTCACTGGTCTTTACGATATAGTAGTTCAACTTTCAGGTAAGCTGATTCACTCAGAATTAGAACACATTGAAGATGAGATATTAAAGGCCTTAAAAACCCTGGGTGAGCTCATTTTCGTTGAAAGGGTGTTTATCTTCGAGCCTGATGCGGACTTTGCCAATTTCATCATGACAAGGGAATGGTGTAATACAGGAATAAACCCTGAAATTGATAACCACCGTAGCATCCCTGTTCAGCTTCTTGCAGCATGGCAAAAAAGTCTTGAAGAAGATCATCAGATTGTAATTCATAATGCACGGGAATTCTCCGAAAGGTTTCCTTCTGAGTACAAAATTTTTAGCCGGCTGTCAATCAATTCAGCAGTAATACTCCCGATGTTTTCAGGGAATAAACTGATCGGCCTGTTGGGTTTCAGCACGCATAATGTTCAATTGGCTTTTAATGAGCAAACCATTGCTCTGCTGACCATTGCAGCCGACATCATTGCCGGGAGCATCAGCAGGATAGATTACGAAAAGTCGTTGATAGCAGCAAGGCAGGAGGCTGAGGCTGAAAGCAAGGCCAAGAGCGAGTTCCTGCTCAATATGGGTCATGAAATAAAAACCAGGCTGCACGAAATACTGGGCTTCTCCGAACTTGTTTTATCATCCACAAAAGAGGAAAAGTCAAAACAACAGCTTGAAATCGTAGCGCAAAGCGGCAAAGCATTGCTGGGGCTTTTTGGCGACCTGCTGGAACTTTCGAAACTTGAACTATCCAGTGAAATCCAAAAGGATCCCACCAACCTCAAAGATATGCTCGAGGAGATCAAGCAACTTTTTTTGCCTGTGATCCAGAATAAGCAAATCGCTATCAGTCTCAACCTGCCCTCCGAACTACCGGTTTTTATGATAGACCAGCGGCGTTTGCGCCATGCATTAATTAACCTGATCGGAAACGCCGTTAAATTCACCATGAGAGGAAGTGTGTCTGTCATTGTTACGTATCAGGAGGTAAACTACATGAACCATCTCTACAACATCAATATTGCAGTGAAAGACACCGGTATTGGAATCGCTGAAGGTATGAAGATGCAGATCACAGAGTTTTTCGACAAACCGGGATCGATATTCAAAAAACAAGGCGGCGAGGTCGGTTTGGGGCTTTACATTCTCAAAAGGCTCATATCCTTTTTTCAAGGCAAACTTTCGCTGCAAAGTGAACTGGGAAAAGGCTCAAAGTTCACCCTGCATATCGAAAACATAGAAGCTCTCAAAAAAAAACCAACCACAGAATCAATAGCGGAAAACACAGAGGCAATCCGATTTAAAGGGCAGAAGATTTTGCTGGTCGAAGACATGATTCATCATTTCATCATGGCGCAAACCTTCCTGGAGAACGATAACCTTGAACTGTTCCACGCAAAAAGCGGAGAAGAGGGGGTGGAAATGGCCAGAAAATTAGATCCGGATCTCATCCTTATGGACATAAATATGCCACCCGGAATAAATGGCTACCAGGCAACTACACTCATTAAGCAAGACCCTGCAACGCGCAACATACCTGTAATTGCTTACACCACAAATACATACGACTGGGAAATGGAATCAAACAGGGAGCTGTTTTGTGATTTGCTGGAAAAAACCTCTATGAGCAGGCAAAAGCTCGTCGAGGTACTGATGAAACACCTGGATCATGATACCGAAGAAATTGACCAGCAAAAAATTGCTGGTTTTGATGAGCCCAGTCCAGCCGAGAATACAGAAATGCTGAAAGAACTCGTCGCTTCGTTCAGTCAGCGAATCACGAAATTGATTGATATTTTCGACATCATGGAGATCGGAAATCTCATCGAAGATCTTGAAAATCAAAATTCTAACTTAAATTCCAGAAAATTGAATCTTTACCTTTCAGAGCTAAAAGATGCCAATGACAGCTTTGATTTTGACAAACTCAACCATCTTTTTAAAAATTTTGAACAACGATTAATCCAATAGCTTATGGATGCCGAAAAACCAACAGTACTGATTGTTGACGACCAACCTATTAATCTTAAGCTGGCAGCGGAAGTTTTAAAAAAAGACTACCGTATTCTGATTGCCGACAACGGTGAAAAGGCCATCAGGGCAACCAGGGAGCGAAAACCAGATCTCATCCTGCTCGATATCATGATGCCCGAAACATCCGGCCTTGAGGTAGCAAGAATCTTAAAAGATGACCCCGAAACCAAAGAGATTCCCATCATTTTTCTTACTGCCAAAAATC
This sequence comes from Bacteroidales bacterium, assembly GCA_036794825.1. Taxonomy (GTDB): domain Bacteria; phylum Bacteroidota; class Bacteroidia; order Bacteroidales; family 4484-276; genus RZYY01. Next base: position 50,233 of record DAIRGA010000016.1, read on the forward strand.
AACCGGAAGACACTGTGGAAGCTTTCATGGCAGGTGGAGTGGATTATCTTACCAAGCCATTTCAGAAACTCGAATTGTTGCAGAGGATAAAAACCCATATTCAGCTTAGTTTTCAGAAGAGAGAACTTTTTCAGACAGGGCTGGAACTCAGGCAGCTCAACGAAGAGAAAAACAAACTCTTCAGCATGGTGGCGCACGACCTGCGAAACTTTGTCGGCGGCAGCCTGGGATTGCTAAACATTACACTCGAAAAGTTTGACAAGCTCGACAAGGATACGCTTAAAGAATACACAGAAATTGTAGTGGAAAATCTTGAAAAAACCACGGTGCTTATGAATGAACTCCTGGCCTGGTCGCGCAAGCATTCGCACACACTGGTATTCAACCCCGAAGAATTTGTTTTTTATTCGGAGGCAGAAAAAAACCTTGAGAACTACAAAATAATGGCAGAAGGCAAGAACATAACCCTCAGAAACCTGGTAAATAAAGAGTTTCAGATTTTCGGCGACAAACAGATGATCAACACCGTGCTTCGCAACCTGATACATAATGCCATAAAATACACCGGGATTGGCGGGAGTGTAGCAGTGAAATCCAGATCAGAAGGCAACCTGGTCTATATTTCGGTAAGCGACAATGGTATCGGCATTCCGGAGGATCAACTCCACGCAATTTTTGAAGAGGTTGCTACTTCTCAGGTTGGAACCGGAGGAGAAAAAGGATCGGCAATTGGCCTGAAAGTTTGTAAAAATTATATTGACAAGCATCACGGATTCATCCGGGCATTTAATAACCCTGATGGCGGAAGCACATTTGAGTTTTCGCTACCGGTAAAAAACATTTAAAAAGATCTAAATCACAGATAATCATTTATTTATTAACTTAAAATTAGAAAATATGAAAATTGCAATTGTTGGATCGGGCTATGTTGGCCTGGTAACCGGCGCCTGCTTTGCCGAAGTTGGTATTGATGTAACCTGCGTGGATATTGATGTAGCCAAAATTGAAAAACTGAAAAACGGCATCTCTCCCATTTACGAGCCTGGCCTTGATGATATGCTCAAGCGTAATATCGAGCGCGGCAGGTTAACCTTCACCACCGACCTCACCTCATGTGTAAACGAGAACGAAGTCATCTTTTCAGCAGTAGGCACCCCTCCGGATGAAGATGGAAGTGCCGACCTGAAATATGTACTTGAAGTTGCCAGAACAGTAGGCAAAAACATGGACAAGCATCTCATAATTGTTACCAAAAGTACCGTGCCGGTGGGTACAGCCAAAAAAGTGAGAAAAGCTATCCAGGAGGAGTTGGATAAACGCGGGCTGAAACTATCCTTTGACGTAGTTTCCAACCCTGAATTTTTAAAAGAAGGTGCCGCTATTGACGATTTCATGAAACCTGACCGCATCGTAGTCGGAGTTGAAACAGATTTTGCCAGGGAGGTCATGACCAGGCTATACCGCCCTTTCACGCTGAACAACCACCCGGTAATTTTTATGGATGTACCCTCAGCCGAAATGACCAAATATGCCGCCAACGCCATGCTGGCCACACGTATCAGCTTTATGAACGACATTGCCAACCTTTGCGAGATCGTCGGCGCCGATGTAAATATGGTTCGCCGCGGGATAGGAAGCGACTCGCGCATTGGTAGTAAATTCCTATACTCTGGTATCGGGTATGGCGGATCTTGCTTTCCCAAAGATGTGCAGGCACTGATCAGAACCGGTGAAGAATACAACTACAATCTGCGGATAATCCAGGCAGTTGAAGATGTTAATGAAGATCAGAAGGCAGTGCTGTACAATAAACTGGTCAAATATTTCGACGGAAAACTCGATGGGCTGAACATCGCCATGTGGGGATTGTCGTTCAAACCACAAACCGACGACATGCGTGAGGCTCCTTCGCTGGTGCTTATTGACAAACTGATAAAAGCGGGCTGCAAGGTAAAAGCCTACGACCCCGCTGCCATGGAAGAAGCTCACCGGCGTATTGGTGATGTGATCGAATATGCCAAAGATCCGCTGGATGCCATTCTCGATGCTGATGCGCTGTTGATCGTAACCGAATGGATCGAATTCCGGTTCCCCAACTATAAGATTATGCAAAAGCTTATGGCAAAGCATGTTATCTTCGACGGACGTAATATCTACGACCGTAAAGAGGTGAAAGAAGCCGGATTCGATTACTTCTGTATCGGAGTCAATACCGCCATTTAACTTAATCTCCGAAGAAAATGAGAAAACGTATCCTTGTTACAGGAGGCGCCGGATTCCTCGGTTCGCACCTTTGCGAGAAGCTGCTAAATCAGGGCCATGATGTAGTTTGCGTTGACAACTACTTCACCGGCCAGAAGCAAAATGTGGTGCATCTGCTTAAACATCCTTATTTCGAGCTGGTGAGGCACGATGTTACCATGCCCTATTTTGTGGAGGTGGACGAAATTTACAATCTTGCCTGTCCGGCCTCTCCTATTCATTACCAGTACAATCCCATCAAAACGGTGAAGACTTCGGTGATGGGAGCCGTGAATATGCTGGGGTTGGCCAAACGCATCAGAGCCAAGATTTTACAGGCTTCCACAAGCGAGGTTTATGGCGATCCTGAAATTCATCCACAAACGGAAGATTACTGGGGACATGTGAACCCGATTGGCGAGCGAGCCTGTTATGACGAAGGAAAACGTGCCGCCGAAACGCTTTTTGTGAACTATCACAAGCAAAATGGCGTCAGAATCAAGATCATTCGCATCTTCAACACTTATGGCCCACGCATGCATCCCAACGATGGCCGTGTAGTTTCCAATTTCATTGTGCAGGCTCTGCAAAACAAGGATATCACGATTTACGGAGATGGCTCTCAAACCCGGAGTTTCTGCTATGTTGATGATCTGCTGGAGGGAATGGTCAAATTGATGAATACGGGTGACGAAATTACCGGCCCGATCAATGTGGGCAATCCTGGTGAATTTACCATTCTACAACTGGCCGAAATGGTAATTCGGATGACAGGCGCCAAATCAAAGATCATATACATGCCACTGCCTTCCGACGACCCAATGCAGCGCAAACCCGACATCACAAAAGCCCGGAATATTCTTGGCTGGGAACCCAAAATTCCTTTGGAGGAGGGATTGATGAAAACGATTGGGTATTTCAAAAATACCATTTGATATTCAATGATTTAGAAAACTTCTAGTTTGCAGATCATCGAAAAATTTGAGCAGCAACTTCTCAAATTAATTCCAAAAAGGATTTTAATTTCAAAATTAATGGTCCGGACGAGCCTTAAACTCGTCCGGATTTTTTTTGAAAACAATTTACACCCGGTTTAAATTACATTTTAATATTGTTGAATATCAATCCATTAACTACATGAACAACTTTTTTTTGCAGTCAGATATCAGCTAAAATCCTAATATTGTGAATTAATTAACGAAGTCCGTCTAACATTTCATTAATTCCATAAAATATGATACCTAACCTGATCTTCGTCCTGCTGCTCATCCTTGCCATATTCATTTTTTACAAAAGCATAAACCGCATTTCCCGCATCATCAAAAGAGGAAAAGATATTGATATTTCTGATAATCAGAGTGAAAGATGGAAAAAAATGAGCTTGGTGGCCATTGGACAATCAAAAATGGTTGCCCGGCCTCTTTCGGCAATACTGCACATTTTTATTTATGTGGGATTTATCGTAGTAAATATAGAAATGATTGAGATCCTGATTGACGGGATCTTCGGAACCCACCGTGTGCTCTCGTTTCTGGGGGGACTTTATCCTGTAGTTGGGTCAATTTTTGAGCTTTTTGCTTTTTCGGTAATTATAGCGTGTATAGTTTTTCTCTCGCGTCGTAATGTGATCAGACTGAAGAGGTTCTGGAATAAAGAGATGACCGCATGGCCCCGCACCGACGCCAACATCATCCTTATCACAGAAATTCTGCTGATGAGCTCAATCCTGCTGATGAATGCTTCCGACAACATCCTGCAAGGGCGCAATTACGGGCATTACACGGCTGTAGGAACGTTCCTGATAAGCGGAATGATCAAGCCAATGCTGATGGGTTGTTCCGATAGCTCGCTGGTCTTTCTTGAGCGGTTTACCTGGTGGTTCCATATTGTTGGCGTGCTAATTTTCCTCAACTACATTCCATTTTCCAAACACCTGCACGTTTTTCTTGCTTTTCCGAATGTCTTCTATTCAAAGCTCGGTGCACAGGCCAAAATTCAGCCAATATCCTCCATCACCAACGAGATAAAGCTTATGCTCAACCCTGCTGCTGAGATACCCACTCCTGCCGAAGGCGCTGAAGTAGGGCAGTTCGGAGCAAAGGATGTAAACGACTATACCTGGAAAAACCTGATGGATGCCTTTGCCTGCACCGAATGCGGGCGCTGCACCTCAAGCTGCCCGGCAAACATAACCGGAAAAGCACTCTCGCCCCGTAAACTGATGATGGACGTACGCGACCGTTCTGAGGAGCTCGATAAAAAATGGAATAAAAACGGAAAAGACCAACACAACGGAAAGAGCCTTCTCGACCGGATTTCTGCGGAGGAGATCTGGGCATGTACCACCTGCAACGCATGCGTACAGGAATGTCCAGTGAACATTGACCCAGTGGCCATTATCCTCGAACTACGCCGCTATCTTTTCCTCGAAAAATCGGCCGCACCGGGCGAGCTAAACATGATGTTCACCAATATCGAAAACAACGGCGCTCCCTGGCAATTTTCGCCTGAAGACCGTTTGAAATGGGCTGATGATGCCGGAATAAAAGTTCCTTTGATGGTCGATCAGTTTAGCCAGGGCAAAACACCAGAATACCTTTTCTGGGTTGGCTCATCAGGGGCTTTCGACGACAGGTTTAAAAAAGTGACCGTTCAGTTCGCCAAAATCCTCAACCATCTTGGAATTGATTACGCTGTACTCGGGCAGGAAGAAACCGACACCGCCGATTCGGCGCGCAGGGCAGGCAACGAAATGCTCTACCAGATGCAAACTCTTCAGATCATCGAACTGCTTAAGAATTACGGAGTTAAAAAGATCATCACCTGTTGCCCTCATGATTACAATACCTTCAAAAATGAATACCCTGATTTTGGTGGTGATTTCGAAGTACTTCATCATTCGCAGTTTTTACATCAACAAATCAGCAATGGAAAAATCAAACTCAATGGTGGCTTCAATGGCAAGAAAATCACTTTTCATGATCCGTGCTATCTGGGCAGAGGCAACAATGAGTACAACGCTCCCCGCGGGATCATCAGCGCCCTGGTGGGTGTTTCTATCACTGAAATGAAGCACAATCGCCATTTTTCGCTATGCTGCGGCGCCGGTGGTGGTCAGATGTTTAAAGAGTGTGAAAAAGGCGACAAGGAGGTTTTCATCGAGCGGATCGAAGAAGCTATCGAAACCGGAGCAGACATCGTGGCAACTGCCTGCCCTTACTGCATGGTAATGATGACCGACGGGATCAAATACAAGAACAGGGAAGAGAACATGAAAAACTATGACCTTGCGGAGTTGGTGAGTACATCCATGAGGCTATAGATGATTTAGTTCATCAACAAAGAAAATGTTGAAATCATTATATTGTTGCAGATCAAATATTTACATTGAAACAATCAATAATGAGAAAAAAGCAATCCAGAGGACTTCCTTACAATCTAAAGGATTGAAAATCAAAATTTTATATCACTGGTAAAATAATCATTTCAAGGACGCAAACCCATATCTGGTTGAAGATTAACTTTTAAAACTGAGAAGGCTGGAAAAATTTTAAGAATTTAAATTTAACATACTGATATTCATACAATTAACAAACATGACTACAAAAAAAATTTCCGTTGTTGCGATTACTCCCGTTCTGTTCTCGTTTTTCGTGATGAGTTTCTGCGACCTCGTGGGGATTGGGGTTGATAACGCCAAAGCCGATTTTCAGCTTAGCAACACGCTCGCCCAGCTGATTCCAAGCGCCGTCTTTGTCTGGTTCTTTTTGCTTTCGGTATTCATAGGTGTACTTCAGGACAGGATCGGCAAACGCAACATGGTAAATATCGGAATGCTGGTTACAGCCGCTGGATTGTTGCTGCCATTTTTCATCTATTCCTTTCCACTGTTGCTCGCGGGTTTCGTGATGCTCGGTATCGGCAATACAATCCTGCAGGTTTCGGCCAATCCATTGCTCATTGATGTAGCGCCTCCGAAACGCAGCGCAAGCCTGCTGAGCTTTTCCCAGTTCATCAAGGCCATCGGCTCGATGGTAGCGCCGTTTATTGCTTCTTATTTTGCCGCAAAATTCGGCAATTGGAAACTGGTTTTCCTGGCTTTTGGTGCTTTTTCATTGCTCAACGTGTTATGGTTATATTTCACACCGGTGGAAGAGACCAGAAGTACGGAGAAAAAAGCAACTTTTGGGTCGGCCTTCAGCCTGCTAAGCACGCCATTTATTCTGCTGATGGTGTTGGGGATATTCTTTGTGGTGGGCATTGATGTGGGAATCAACTCCACTTCAGGCCAGTTCCTGATGGAGAAACTGGGAATGGATCCTGAGCCTGCCAAACAAGGAAGAAGCCTTTACTTTTTTGGTAAAATGCTGGGAACATTTGTCGGCGCAATCCTGCTCACGAGGCTTCATTCCGGTAAATTTCTCCTCTATTCCTCCCTGGCAACACTGGTCACAATCCTGGCCTTCATTTTTTCGCCTTCATCAGCCATTGCTTTCACGTTGATGTTTTTAATCGGGATGGCGGCTTCCAACATTTTTCCGCTCATCTTTTCCCTCACGGTCAGCAAATACACAACCCGTACCAACGAAATTTCAGGGCTTATGATTATGGCTGTGTCTGGTGGAGCATTTATTCCGCCGCTTGTGGGACAGATTGCTGATTTGTCGGGAATTACAGCCGGAATGTACGTACTGGTTGCATGCGCAGCTTACTTGATTTTCGTCTCTTTGTTCTCGTTGAATAAAAGTGGCCGGGAATAAGATGTTGCCGGGATGTGGAAAATGAAAATCGTCCCGAAGGCATATCACTCATTACCTTCGATCTACAAAGGAAAGCGACGTAACATCAACTTAAATAACCACCATTTAAAGGTCTCCTTGATTCTTAAACTTTTTCAGAACTGCCTGGAATGATTTAGATTTACCAACATCAAAACATTGAATATGAGGCACATAATACTATTCTTATTCCTCGGATCGGTTTTCATGACTTATGGCCAGGTTAATCAAAATACCACGGTTATCAGTGGGTACGCAAAAACCCTCTCCGGCGTTGATTTCTGGTATCATTCCTCCATTCCGGTTGCCAAAGAAAGCCTGCTCATCAGGGCCACCGACGGTACTTCTGCAATGGCTTGGGAAACCGCTCTGATGCCGGAAAATGTCAAGACAGAATTTGTAACCTTTGTTTGGTTGGCGGGTATTGGTTCATCACCCGGCAAGGCAAGTTTTGACCTGGAGGTTAATGAGTTAGAAAAATTCACCTTTTGGGCAGATGGTTCGGATGAATGGCGCCTGGATTCCGGCGATGGATTTTCTCTCAGCTTTAAAAAAGATATGATTGATCAGCATGGCGACCGGTTTGGTTTCATGTATCTGACCATTCCTGCAAAAAAACTTAAACCCGGAAATCCACTAATTATCAGAGTTACGGGAGGAAAGTTTGATAAAACTTCATGGTATATGACCTTTAGGTTTCCCCTGGAAAACGGATTAAACTTTAAAACCCTACCCGCATTGTTCGCGGTTGATGGAAAGCAATACCAGCTTGGCATTGCAGGCATTCTTCACTTTGGCAGCGAGACTAAAGCAAAGATTTTTATCCGTGGAGAATTACTTATGGAAGCCCCGGTTGTCTTTGGGTACAACTATTTGAAGGTTCAACTTCCTGCAGTCAGCGAGAATGCTGTAGTTACATATCGTCTCGAAATTGACGAACAGCGTTGGGAAGGGCAATTGGAACTCAGACCTGTCCGACAATGGAGAGTAAACTTTGTACAGCATTCACACACCGACATCGGCTACACGCGCTCTCAAACGGAAATTCTCGGCGAGCATCTTCGCTTTATTGATTACGCCCTCGATTATTGCGACATCACGGATGATTATCCTGACGAGTCGAAATTCAGATGGACTTGCGAAGCTTCCTGGGCAGTAGACGAATACCTGAAAAGCCGGCCAAAGGAGCAAATCGAACGGTTAAAAAAACGGGTTAAAGAAGGGAGAATTGAGATCACAGGCATGTATTTCAATTTCAGTGAACTTCCTGATGAGCAAACGCTTGTAGCTTCATTGCAACCCTTCAAAAGATTTAAAGAAATGGGATTTGAGGTTAAAACTGCCATGCAAAATGATGTAAATGGCATCGGATGGTGCCTCAACGACTTCTACCATGACCTGGGTGTAAAATACCTAAATATGGGAACCCACGGTCATCGGGCATTGATCTGCTTTGAAAAACCCACTTTGTTCTGGTGGGAATCACTATCGGGGAAACAAATGCTGGCCTGGCGCGGGGAGCATTACATGATCGGAAATACCCAATTCAAACTTCAATCCAACAATTTTGATGTCTTTGAAGACGAGCTGTTAACCTATCTCATTGATCTTGAAGCAAAAGGATACGAATTCAATTTGATTTCGCTTCAACACTCCGGCTTTATCACCGACAATTCGCCTCCTTCAACGTTGGCCAGCGACATGATACGACTTTGGAACGAAAAATACGAATGGCCAAAACTGAGAACAGCCTCAGCAACCGACTTTTTCGAGGAAATGGAAGCCGCCCACGGACAATCATTTCAGGTGATCAGGGGTGCCTGGCCCGACTGGTGGACGGATGGTTTCGGGGCATCGGCACGCGAGGTGGCTGCAACACGGCAGGCTCAGAGCGAACTGCTGGCCAACACCGCCGGCATCACCATGGCTGCAATGCAGGGAGCTAATCTCCCCAGCCATTTGAATGATAGGATTGATGCCACCAACAGCGCACTGCTCTTTTACACCGAGCACACCGTCGGGTATCATGCCAGCGTGCGCGACCCTTTCCACAAATACACTATGGAGCAGCGAGCCATCAAAGAATCGTATGCATGGGAAGCCAGCCGGAGAACCAACATGCTCGGTGAGGCAACCATGGGAATCCTTCAGAGCTTTGTAAGCAGAGAAACGGAACCCTCACTGGTCATCTACAACACACTCAACTGGAACCGAAGCGGACTGACAGTAGTATTCATCGACCATCAGATCATCCCGCGATATGCCGCCTTTTCGATCACTGATGAAAGTGGGGTTCCGGTGAAAGCACAACCCGCGGAGCGACACTCCGACGGAACCTACTGGGCCATCTGGGCTGATAACATACCCGCATTTGGCTATAAAAAATTTGTGATCAAATTAACTGAAGATCAACCACAAACATCTGGGTCAGAACTCAACTCCAACCATTTTGTTCTGGAGAACCGCTGGTATCAAATTACCATTAACCAAGAAAAAGGAGCTATTTCGGGTATCAAAGACAAAGAGCTGAACCTTGAACTGGTGGATCAAAAACGGGAGTGGGAATTTGGTGAATTTATCTACGAGTTGCTCGACAACCGCGAGCAGATGGAGTCGTTCAAACTCGATAATTTCAAGCGCCTGCCCCCCGATAAGGTCTGGTTTGATGCCTTTGAACAGGGCGATGTCTGGAACACCATCCGTTTTAAAGGAAACACGGCTGCAGCCAACCGCAACGGAACCTTTGAATTCGAGATCAGATTGTTCAACACTGCCAAGCGCATTGATCTGGCTTATGCCATCGAAAAGAAGCTGGTTACCGATCCCGAGGGGATTTACATTGCTTTCCCGCTCACTCTCGAAAAGGGGCAGTTGGCTTTTGATGTTCAGGGTGGCGAAATCAGGGCTGGTATTGACCAGATTCCCGGTTCATCCAACGATTGGAACACCGTGCAAAACTATGCCCGGCTATACAACGATGATGCTCAGGTGATTGTAAGCTCGCAGGAAATTCCTCTGATGCAGTTTGGCGGGATAAACACCGGGCGCTATAAAGCAGGAGCCACCCCGGAGAGCACACACATTTACGGCTGGCCGATGAACAACTACTGGACGACCAATTTCAACGCCGACCAGCATGGCGGGCATTCGTGGGTTTACTCTTTTACCAGCCAGACTGATAACGATGCCACCGAGGCCGTGAAATTTGGCTGGGGAAACCGTACCCCGTTTTTAACCCGTGTTTTGCCAGGTGGTGGAGATGGTGATGAAATCTGGCAAAAAACTTTCATTACCGGTTGGCCCGAAAATGTATTACTGGTGAGCGCAATGCCCGAACAGAACGGAAAATCAGCCATTCTTCATCTGCGCGAAACCGGTGGTAAACCCTGTACTTTGAACCTAAGCAACGGGTTATCCGGAAAAGTACTCCAGTGCAGTCAGGTAGATGTAACCGGAACACTGGTTGAAAAAGGCGCAAGCGAATTGAAACCTTACGAGAGCAGGTTCTTCAGAATCACTTTTTAATGAAATTTCCCTAAAATATTGATTATGAAAAAGATAATCATACTTACTATTCTCCTGCTCAGCGGGGTTGCTGGTTGCAGGCAACAGTCCGGAACCCTGCATCTGACCAAAAATGGAAAAAGTGATTACACAATTGTGATACCCCAACATCCATCGGGAGAAGAACTGAGAGCCGCCGAATTTCTGAAAGATCATCTTTTCAAAATATCCGGTTGCGAACTTCCTGTAATTCAGGATGATGATTCAGCATCAAACCCGGCCATTTATATTTCCAAAATCGAAGAAATCCAAAGTGGAGATGGCTTCAAGATCAGCACCGGAGGGAAAAACCTTTTCATTTCCGGGGGTAATGCACGCGGCTGCATTTACGGTGTTAGTCAACTGCTGGAAAACTATCTAGGGGTTCGCTACTACAGCCCTCAATTTGTGGTGATTCCTGAAAATCCGGACATCACGCTGCCAGCGATTGATTTTTCAGATGAATCGCCCAATACCTACAGGAATGTTCATGGCAGCTTTACCAACGACCTGAATTACAAAGACTTTCATCGCCTCCACACCATTGATGATCTTTTTGCCAAAGGTTATTACGTGCACACGTTTCACCGGCTGGTTCCGTGGCAGGAGTATTTTTCGAACCATCCCGAATATTTTGCCTTCATGAACGGCAAGCGGATCATTGACCAGCTTTGCCTCAGTAATGAAGATGTTTTCCGGTTGGTTGTGGAGAAGCTGCAAATGGAGATGAGTTTACAACCCGAGAAAAGATATTGGTCGGTGAGTCAGGATGATAACTTTTCTCATTGTCAGTGCGATAAATGCCGTAAAATCATTGAGGAAGAGGGAAGCGCATCTGGCCCGGTCATCCGGTTTGTAAACCGCGTGGCTGAGGAGTTTCCGGATAAAATCATCTCAACGCTGGCTTATCAGTACAGCCGCCAGGCGCCGGCTATAACCAAACCACGTGAAAACGTCCAGGTAATGCTCTGCACCATCGAACTTAACCGCAGCCAGCCTATTGCAACCGATCCCCGTAGCGCCGCTTTTCTGAAAGACCTGGAAGATTGGGGGAAAATCTGCAATCAAATCTACCTTTGGGATTACACCATTGACTTTGCACACAGCATCAGTCCTTTTCCGAATTTACATGTGCTGCAGCCCAATATCCAGCTTTTTCTGAATAACCGCGTGAAAGAGCACTTTCAGCAATCGAACACCGGTGTCGGACATGAATTTTCGGAACTGAAATCCTATCTTTTAGCAAAATTGCTTTGGAACCCTGATGCGGATGCAAGCGAAATTATCAGCAAATTTACCGATGGTTTTTATGGCGCCGCAGGCATCTGGATTCGTAAATACATTGATCACATGCAGTCTGAAATCCTCAAAACCGGCGAGTGGCTTGATATTTACGGCCCGCCGACTCATCATAAAAATACATTTTTGTCTCAGGAAAACATCAACATTTACAACGATTACTTCGAGAGTGCCGAGAGTGCGGTGTGTGACAATCCTGAAATGCTGCTGCATGTGCGCACCGCCCGCATGCCGCTTCAGTATGCAATGATGGAAATTGGCAAAGCCGATATGTTTGGCTCTCGCGGCTGGTATCAGGAGATGGAGGGAGATTTTATCCCGCGCAAAAACATGCTCGAGACCCTCGAATCCTTTTACCAGACAAGCAAACAATGCAATTCATCCCCAGTGAACGAATCGGGGCTTTCGGCAGAACAATACTATCACGCCACAAGGCGGTTTATTGATGTTCAGGTGAAAGGGAATTTTGCTTTTCGCAAAAAAGTCACTGCCACTCCCCTGCCGGCTGAGAAATACAGTGGTGGCGACCTTTCGAATCTCACCAATGGTGTACGCGGCGCCAACGACTATAAAGTTCACTGGCTGGGGTGGGAAGCTAAAGATTTCTCCCTGCTCCTTGATTTAGAGGATGAAATTAAAGCACCGGTTATCCAGATCAGCACACTATGGGATCCCAAAAGCTGGATTTTGCACCCGTTGTCGGTTACCTGCATGGTTTCGGCGGATGGGAAAAATTTTACAGAAATAGAAAAACAGGTGGTAACCGGCGATCAGATAAAAGAGGAGGTCAACAGGCTTTTCTCCTTCGAAACGCAAAACAGAAGCTTTCGCTATGTAAAATTCGAAGTCAAAGGAACCCTGAAGTTGTTCGACTGGCATCCATCGGCAGGGGGCGGTTCGTGGGTGTTTGTGGATGAAATCGTTGTTCGTTGAGAATCGTTAAAATATTGGTTTAATGAAGCAACATCTATTTTTCCTAAGCTTTTCCCTGGTCATATTGTCTATTTATGGCCAGCCTTATAAAAACCCAGAACTTCCTGTTGATGAGCGCGTAAATGATCTTTTGTCGCGTATGACCCCGGAGGAAAAGTTCTGGCAACTATTTATGATTCCCGGGGATTTAGGGGAGAACCGTGAGAAACTCAAGACCGGGATTTTTGGCTTTCAGGTGAATACTGTCGGGCAAAATGCAGATGCCACCAGCCAGATGCTTACTTACAGCGCAGTCAATTCAGCCTTTGAAACTGCAGCCAGAATCAACGAAATTCAACGATTTTTTATTGAAGAGAGCCAGCTGGGCATTCCCATAATTCCTTTTGACGAAGCTTTGCACGGGCTGGTAAGGTCCGGTGCTACGGCATTTCCACAAGCTATCGGGCTGGCAGCTACCTGGAATCCTGAGTTGATGCATGATGTAGCAGGAGCCATCGCCGCTGAATGTAAGTCGCGAGGGATCAGGCAGGTGCTGTCGCCGGTGGTGAATATTGCCTCGGATGTTCGTTGGGGCCGCACCGAAGAGACCTACGGCGAAGACCCGTTCCTCACTGCAGAGATGGGCGTTGCCTTTGTTTCGGCCTTCGAAAGTGCAGGGATTATCACCACTCCGAAACATTTTATAGCCAATGTGGGCGATGGCGGGCGCGACAGCTATCCTGTCCACTGGAACGAACGACTGCTTCGGGAACTTTATCTGCCACCATTCGAAGCATGTTTCAAGCAAGGAGGTGCGCGCTCAGTGATGACATCCTACAATTCGCTCGACGGATCGCCCTGCACCGCCAGCGACTGGCTGCTCAATCAGTTGCTGAAAGAGGAGTGGGCACTCGAAGGTTTCGTGATTTCTGATGCCGGCGGAACCGGTGGCGCCAACGTTTTGCATTTTACCGCCGGAGATTACCCTGATGCAACCTCAAAATCCCTCCGGGCGGGTCTGGATGTTATTTTCCAAACCAGTTACGATCATTACACCCTCTTCTCGCCGCCGTTTTACGATGGAACGCTGGATGCAAGGGTGATTGACACGGCCGTGGCCAGGGTGCTTAAGCAGAAATTCGAATTGGGACTCTTCGAGAATCCATACGTTGATGCAGAGGAAGCCGCCAAAATCAACGGCCATCCCAATCACCGGCTCCTGGCCAAAAAGGCAGCCCTCGAATCCATCGTGCTGCTTAAAAATGAGAAACAGACCCTACCCATTTCCAAAAACATCAAATCAATTGCCGTTACCGGCCAGGATGCAACTGAAGCCCGGCTTGGAGGCTACAGCGGTCCGGGAAATCAAAAAGTCAGCATTCTTGAAGGTATTAAAAATCTGGCAGGTGAAAAAGTAGAAGTAAAGTATGCGATGGGTTGCAAAAGAGAAGTAATTGAGCAACAGACAATTCCCTCAGAATTTTTGTACTGTGAAATTGATGGAAAACGATTTTCCGGCTTGAAGGGTGAATATTTTACCAATGTGACTTTTTCGGGTGAGCCCGTTTTTACAAGAAATGATCCACAAATCCAATTTCAGTGGACACTGTTTGGACCTGATCCCGAAAAAATGAACTATGATTTCTATTCGGTGCGCTGGAGCGGAAAACTGAAAGCACCAGAAACGGGAGCTTTCAAAATCGGCATTGACGGCAACGACGGTTATCGGCTTTACCTTGACGGAAAGCTGATTTTGGATAACTGGATTAAGCGGGGAAAGCAAACACTGTTGGTCCAGTTTGATTTCGAAAAAGACCGGGAATATGATCTGCGGATCGAATACTACGAACCTGTTGGGAATGCCTGGTTCAGGCTTGTCTGGGATGTTGGCGCTGACTACGACGAGATTGAAGAAATCGAAAAGGCTGTTGAAATTGCCAGAAACTGCGACCTTGCTGTGGTTGTTGCTGGCATCGAAGAGGGTGAATTTCGGGACCGGGCTTACCTTAATCTACCTGGCCGGCAGGAGGAGCTGATAAAGAAAATTGCTGCAACTGGAAAACCTGTGGTGGTTGTGCTGGTCGGGGGAAGTGCCATCACAATGAAAAATTGGATTGATCAGGTCCACGCCATCCTGCACGTCTGGTACCCGGGCGAAGAAGGTGGAAATGCAGTGGCTGATGTGCTTTTTGGAGAATATAACCCAGCCGGACGATTACCCGTTACATTCCCGGTTTTCGAAGGGCAGTTGCCTCTGGTTTACAACCACAAACCTACCGGCCGGGGCGACGACTACATGAACCTTACCGGTCAGCCGCTTTTCCCGTTTGGCTTTGGCCTCAGCTACACCTCCTTCGAATACACAGGAATTCAGTTGTCAAAAAATCCCGTTACGGCTGCCGACACTACCCAGGTTACAGTTCATGTTACCAACACCGGAAATTTGGCCGGTGATGAGGTGGTTCAACTCTACCTTCGTGATGAGCTGGCCTCGGTTGCCCGACCGGTTCTGGAGTTGAAAGGATTTCAGCGCATCCATCTCAAACCTGGTGAGACGAAAACGGTGACTTTTGAAATAAACCCGGAGATGCTGTCAATGCTCGATAAAAATCTAAACAAAGTTGTTGAACCCGGTGATTTCCGGATCATGATCGGGGCCTCCTCCAAAGATATCCGTCAAAGATCAATATTAACCGTAAACGATTAATTATGAAGCAATTTCTTTTGTTGACATTCCTGATTTTCGTAATCAAAATTTATGGTCAGACACAAAACCATTGGGAGATCAATGATTCCAAAGGAATCACAAGAAAAGCCGAAGCCGGCCAACCGTTTACAGACCATATCGAAATGAGCGGCAAATTTATTTCGGCTGTCGTCCGATACGGGGTAAATGCCGATCAATCTTATTACATCAGCCGCGACATCGTCTGGCCGATGCTGCGAACCCTGCCCAACAACACCCACGCCAGCCTCATACGCTCTTTCAGGCTGGACCCCATCATGTTGATCTCGGTAAATGGCTGGCCGGTGAAGCAGGAGGTGGTTACCGAAATCAGTCTCGACGGTAAAATTTTGGTAAAGAGCATTTTAGATAAAGACATTCACCTTCGCCGCTTAATATTCCCGTCAACCAGTCTACCGGTTTTTTGCGAAAAATATGAAATTACAAACCACCGCGATAAGGCAGTGATTATAGATCTGCCTGAGATCAACAACACCATCCGGACGCTGGCCGATCAGGGAGTTGAAGGAAGTTACACAATCACGGCTGCATCGCAAAACCATGGGGCATATCGGCTAAACCCCCGTGAAACGATCAATTATTACCTGGTGATTTCCGGAAAAAGGCAGGGCGAGGCAACGCCGGTTATTGATGTTGAAGGTGAACTGAGCAAAAGGAATGAGTTACTGGAGTTCTTTAGCGGCAACCTGATCCTCGAAACTCCAGATCCGGTATTGAACCGCATGTTTGCATTTGCTAAAATACGCGCTGCCGAAAGCATTTTCCAGACCAAAGGTGGCCCAATGCACGGTCCGGGCGGGTTGAGATATTACGCAGCCATCTGGGCCAATGATCAGGCCGAATACATCAATCCATTTTTCCCATCCCTGGGTTACGACTACGGCAATGAGTCGGCAATAAACGCTTTCCGCCATTTTGCCCGTTTTATGAATCCCGATTACAAACCGATCCCCAGCTCCATCATCGCTGAAGGGGTTGACATCTGGCACGGCGCAGGCGACCGGGGTGACGGGGCAATGATAGCTTACGGAGCCGCACGCTTTGCACTGTCGCTGGGTGATCAAAAAATTGCTGAAGAGCTCTGGCCGCTGATTGAGTGGACACTCGAATTCAACCGGCTTAAACTCAATTCGCAGGGGGTCGTCAGCTCCGATTCCGATGAACTCGAAGGTCGTTTTCCGGCAGGGAGCGCTAATCTCACCACCTCTTCTCTCTATTACGACGCTTTGATCTCGGCCGCTAATCTTGCCGACGACCTGGGAAAAAGCCGCAAGCAAATAAGCGGGTACCGCAAGCAGGCTGAAACCCTGAAAATCAACATCGAAAAGTACTTCGGCGCCAGTGTAATGGGCTATGATACGTATCGCTATTACGATGGAAATGAGGTATTAAGAGCCTGGATTTGCATTCCGTTGACAGTTGGCATTTTCGACCGTAAACACGGAACCATCGACGCACTCTTTTCGCCGGAATTGTGGACTGACGATGGACTGGCCTCGGTTTCGGGCGATAAAACCTTTTGGGACAGGGCAACATTGTACGGTCTGCGGGGTGTTTTTGCCGCCGGTGATACCCAGAGAGGTCTGAAGTTTCTTCAATATTACTCAAACCGCCGGCTACTCGGTAGTCACGTGCCCTATGCCGTCGAGGCTTTTCCCGAAGGAAACCAGAGACATTTGTCGGCTGAGAGTGGGTTGTACTGCCGTATTTTCACCGAAGGATTGTTTGGCATAAGACCGGTTTCGATGAATGGGTTTACGCTGACTCCACAATTACCTGATGATTGGAACGAAATGAAATTAAGGAATGTACATGGGTTTCAGCAAATGTTTGATATTGAAGTCAATGGTGAAGGAAACAAAATTAGAGTAAGTGTAATCAGCTCCGGAAAGGTCATCGTCAGCAAATTGATTAAAAATGGTGAAAGCCTGATTGTTGGATTTAAATAGAAAAGAATATGAAAAGTGAGATCATCATTTACCAGACTGATGAGCAATCCACCAGACTTGAGGTTCGGCTGGAGGACGAAACGGTTTGGCTGACCCAGGCGCAAATGGTCGAACTATTCGCCTCAACCAAACAGAATATCAGCCTGCACATCAATAATGTTTTTAAAGAAGGCGAGTTGAACGAGATTTCAGTTGTCAAGTATTCCTTGACAACTGCCACCGATGGTAAGAAGTACCGGACAAAATTATACAGTCTGGACGTAATTATTTCAGTTGGGTATAGGGTTAAGTCCCTTCGTGGAACCCAATTCCGTATTTGGGCAAATAAAGTGCTGAAAGAATACCTCTTGAAGGGCTATGCCATTAACCAGCGTTTTGAGCGGATCGAAAATGATGTCCACTATTTAAAGGATAAAGTACAGGAATTTGACCTGCAAATCAAAACCAGCCTGCTGCCAAACGAGGGAATATTTTTCGACGGACAGGTGTTTGATGCTTACCTGTTTGCCTCGGATTTGATAAAATCCGCCCGGGAATCCATTGTACTGATTGACAATTACCTGGACGAGAGCGTTTTGTCACTACTATCGAAAAGAAATGAGGGTGTAACTGCCACCATTTACACTTCAGGGCTGAACCGCCAATTTGAGCTGGATTTGAAAAAACACAACGAGCAATATCCCGTCATCAATGTTGAAACATTTACCAAATCCCATGACCGCTTTCTGATCATTGACCGGAAAACGGTTTACCATATTGGCGCTTCGCTGAAAGATCTGGGCAAACGGTGGTTTGCTTTTTCAAAAATTGATATAAATCCATCGGAGATAATCGAAAGACTCAAAAATTAATTACATGATACAAGCTATGAAACAAAAATTTAGATTGCATTGGATTTCAATTTTCCTTTTGTTCGCCTTTCCGGTTTCGGCACAGCAAAAGATCAATCCGGAAGATATCAGGGATAAAATGCAGTGGTTTGCCGATGCAAAACTGGGAATTTTTATCCATGCCGGTATCTATTCTGTTAACGGCATCAGCGAGTCGTGGAGCTTTCACAATAAACACATCAGCCACGATGGCTACATGAAACAGTTGGATGGATTTACCCTGAAAAACTATGATCCGGCGGCATGGGCCGATCTGATCAGCCAGACAGGTGCAGGGTATGCAGTAATCACAACCAAGCACCACGATGGCGTTGCGATGTACGATACGCGGATGAATGAGCTGAGCTCTGTGAAAGCAACTCCGGCAGCACAGGATATGATAAAACCGTTTTTTGAAGAACTCAGAAAGCGAAACATCAGGTGCGGCGCATATTACTCGCTGATTGACTGGACTCATCCTGATTATCCGGGTTTTCTGAGAGACAGCGCAAAGTACAAGGTTGAAGATGATTATCCGAAGTGGTACCGTTTCCGTGATTTTTTTCAGGGCCAAATCAAGGAAATCCTTACCGACCTGAACCCCGACCTATGGTGGTTCGACGGTGACTGGGAACACAGCGCTGAACGCTGGGAAGCCGAAAAAATAAGGCACATGATCCTGAAACACAACCCTTCAGCCATCATCAACGGGCGATTGCAGGGCTACGGCGACTATGCCACTCCAGAACAGAACTTCCCGGTAACCCGGCCAAAATACAACTGGTGGGAACTTTGCATGACCATCAACGATAGTTGGGGTTTCCAGACCGACGATAAAAACTGGAAAACACCCTACGAAGTCATCACGATTTTTGCCGATGTGGTTTCGAACGGAGGAAACCTGCTGCTCGACATCGGTCCAATGGCCGATGGAACCATCCCAGCCGAACAGGTAAACGTTCTCAGGGAATTTGGAGCATGGAACAAAAAGCATAATATGGCAATTTTCGGCACTCTTCCCGGGCTTCCACAAGGGCATTTTTATGGGCCCACCACACTTTCAAAAGACAGCACAAGCATCTACCTTTTTCTGTCCGGTAACCCACAGAATCAGATAGTTATCAGAGGCTTATTCGACAACATCCAAAGTATTTCGGTTGTTGGGTCAAATTCCCCATTGAAGTGGAAAATTGTCGGGAAAATATCCTGGAGTCCGGTTCCGGGGCTGGTATTTATCGAGGTTCCAAATGATCAGTCAGATAAGTATTTGACAGTGATTGAAGTCAAGCTGAAAAGTCCGGTGAAATTATACAGCGGCGAAGGGGGATTGAGCTTGTGAAATGCCCGGGTATAAAAAAACCTCACAGATCATTGCGACCTGTGAGGTTTTTTAGATTTCAGAAGCGATCGCAACTACCTTACAACCATCTTCTGTGTAACTTTTTCGTTACCCGCACTGATTGAATAGAAGTAAATCCCGGAGGTGAGTCTGGAAGCATCGAAAATAAAGGAATGGTTTCCTGCCTGCATCTCTGTGGAAGGAATTTCAAATACCTTCTGGCCGGTGATATTGAGGATTTCCAATCCTAACGGCAAAGTTTCTGAAATTTCAAACCTGATCTCGGTTGTTCCGGTTGCCGGGTTAGGGTAATTCTGGTGCACAGAGAGTGATGCCGGTGTTGGTTGAACTTCATCCATACCAACCAGGAATTCAAGTTTGTTATGAATGATACGATTCACCACAGGATCGTGGTCGTTGTCAAATGCAAATATTCCCGGTATGTTGTCGGCATTATAAATCAGGTGAAAAGTGCCGCTTTGATCTGTCTGATCAGCCAAAACCGGGTAGATACATTCATCGTACAGATGGAAAATGTTATCGGCCTGCAAATCAAGGAAATCGCCCCAGGTTTGGCCATAATCATAAGAGATTCGCATCCACAGATGTTTGTAGTTCAATGTACCGTCGGCTGTTACAAAAGTCTCGGTTACAGAGGAGTAAACCAGTGCAATCATACTTCCGTTAATGGCAATGGTTGGCATACAGGATATTCCGAGCGACCGGTAGGCATTAAACGGTGTTTCGGCTGTACCTTCAAAATCAAAAACGAAACCGGAGTTATTAACATCCTGTGTCCAGCCGATCAACATACCCAGGCTTTCGAGATACTCGGGCATCATGGTGTGGTGAGGGTTATCGGCTTCGGGGATTTGACTCATGCTTTCGTTCCAATAGCCAATCCCGTCGGTATAAGGCCAGTAGCTGTAAGAACCCGGATCGGGAGGAGCCGCTGCAAGGCGTGCCACCCGGCCAATTCCCCAAACAACGTGCACCATTCCATTGTTATCTATAGCCATGTTGGAGGAGTTGTCGCAGGAATAAAGCGTATCAGGCATCAATGTGGTATTGAAATCAAAGAAGGGATAAGGATGCTCCCAGATGATCGTCTTTTCCCAGGTTTCGCCATTATCCATTGATTTCATAATGAACATATCTTTCCAGGCGCTGCCGTGCAGCATAACCACCATGTCTCCTTTTGATGCCACAGCATAAGTATCGGAGCTGAAATTGAGGTAGTAGTCAGAGCCAAGACCTTCGAGCAATTCGCCTTGTTTATCCCAGGTAAGTCCGGCATCCGACGAGCGGTAGTATAACAATGCGCCATCCTGGCCCAGGTAAGGTGTTCCACCGTTTCCGGCTGGTGCTGTCATTGCGAAAACATGAATGTAGTTGTTGTTGGCGCCACTTGAAACGGCTCTTGGCCATAACAAACCTGAAGCACCGGCAGGCGCCGCCGGAAAATCGTATTGCGTCCATGCGCCGGTTCCTTTGGTGGTTCTGTGATTTACTTTCATGGCAGCAGTTCCGGAAACGTGAGCAATCACAATTTCGCCGCTTGGACCCGCTTTGGCTATGGTAGGCCAGCCGGTTCTCACAGTTTCGATGCGCGCAGTTGGTTTTGGCCCCCATGAAATGTTGAAGAAGTTATATCCGGTTCCCCTGTCAGGAAAAGCATTGTTGGTAGGGTTTTCGACTCCGCGGGTACAAACCGCCGCCCTAGTGTTGTCGTCCCAAATAATAAAACGATTTGCCAGGCTGGCATTCGACTGCATATCAAATACCGTTTCGATGATCTCGGTCTCTGTTCCCCAGTTGGCATTTTTCAGTATACCCGGTTGGCTGAAACTACTGTTGACCATTGGGATTCGAGGTTCAGTAGACTCGTGGATAGAGCGTGTGAGCGACATTTGCGTGCGCTCTTTGTCGGCGGGGATTCTTTTCTGCGAAAAACCTGCGGAAAGCACCGCCATCAGGATCAATGATAAAAGTAAATGTTTCATAGTTTTGATTTGATTTGGTGATGAATAATTGCAAGCGAAAATACAAAAAAGAAATTATTAAAAGCAAAAAGGCCTCTTTTCAGGGAGGCCTTTTGCAATAGAATCTATTGTAATATTACTTCACAATCAATTTGTGCGTTACTTTTTCTGCACCGGTTGATACAGTGTAGAAGTAAACACCTGATGTGAGCGCAGATGCATCAAACGAAATGGAATAGGTTCCGGCATTCATGGATATGGCAGGAATCTCATAAACTTTCTGGCCAGTCAGATTGAATACTTCAAAACCAACGCTTGCGGCTTGTCCAAGCTCAACATTAACGCGGGTAACGCCAGTAGTTGGATTTGGATATGCCTGGGAAACGTTCAGACTTGTTGCTGGTTGAACCGGATCATTGATTCCAACGGTGAAGCTCATGCTATTATGAATAATCCTGTTGATAACCGGATCATGATCTTCGTCAAGATAAAGGCCAGGAAGGTTATCTGCCATGTAAATCAACTGGAAAGCACCGGCTCCGTTTGGATCAGCAGCCATCACAGGGTAGATACACTCATCATAAAGATGGAAGATATTATCAGCCTGCAGATTTTTAAAAGGTCCCCATGTCTGACCTTTGTCATAGGAATAGCGTGTCCAGATATGTCTGTAGTTTTGAGTACCATCGGCAGTAACAAACGTTTCGGTTACTGATGAATAGGCAATCATTATCATATTACCATTAATGGCAATAGTTGGCATGGTTGAAATACCTAACGAGCGGTAGGTAGCAAACTGAGGATCTCCGGTCCCTTCGTAATCAAAAATGAAACCGCTGTTGTTGACATCCTGTGTCCAGCCAGCCAGCATTCCAAGTTCTTCGAGGTATTCCGGCATCATGGTTTTGTGAGGGTTGTCATTATCAGGAATTTGGCCCATGCTTTCGTTCCAGTAACCGATACCATCGGTGTAAGGCCAATAGCTGTAAGAACCCGGATCCGGGGGAGCAGCAGCCAAACGGGCAACACGTCCGATTCCAAAAACAACATGAATCATTCCGTCGTCGTCAATGGCAAGACTGGCCGACTGATCAACTGCATAAAGTGTGTCGTTCATCAAAGTGGTCTGAACATCAAAGAACGGGTAAGGATGTTCCCAAATCATTATTTTTTCCCAGTTTTCACCGTTATCGGTCGACTTGAGTACGAATAGATCTCTCCATGAACTTGATTGCAGCAGAGCTACAGTATTTCCTTTGGAGGCCATAGTATAGTCATCAGCACGAATGTAAAGATAATTGTCAGCACCTGTACCTTCAAGTTGTTCGTGCTGGATATCCCAGGTTACGCCACCGTCTGATGAACGGTTGTAAAGAAGAGCGCCATCCTGTCCCAGCCATGGTGTTCCGCCATTTCCTGCGGGGGCAGTTAAGCCAAAAAGATGAATGTACTCATTATTTGGACCAGATGTAGCCATACGTGGCCACAGGTATTGTGGTGTGGCTGTTCCGGCCGGACCATAATATTCGGACTGTGTCCAGGCGCCGGTTCCCTTGGTTGCTCTGCTTGAAATTACCAGTGGTGCAGTACCGGAGCGGTGTGCAACGATAATCTCACCAGCGGGACCCCATTTGGCGATGGATGGCCAGCCTGTACGAATGGTTTCAACTCTTGCAGTGGGTTTTGGTCCCCAGGCTGATCCATTATGGTAATTATAACCGGTTCCCCTGTCAGGAAAAGCAAATCCTGTCGGGTTTTCAACACCGCGCATGCACACGGCTGCCATGGAACCGTCGTTCCAAACTACAAACCTGTTGGCTAGTGTTGTATTGGACTGAAGGTCATAAATAGTTTCGATGATTTCAGTTTCATCACCCAACAGCCTGGCGTCTTTCATCAAACCAGGTTGTGTGTAGGTAACATTTAACATTGGTGGTTCAGGGTCGGTAGGCATTTCATATACCCTTGTTACCGACATCTTTGTGAGCTCCTTTGAAACCGGTGTCCGGCTCTGTGAATAACCAGCGCTCACCATGCAAACTGCGAGAACGATTAGTAGTACTTTCTTCATAGTTTTAGTGTTTTTGATGGATTAATAATTTTAATAACGTTTGCAAAAATATAAATATCAGGCAAATCCACACGATTTTGATGCCAAAAAATCCATCCTTGCCTGTTAAACGGGCTGCTTTTTCGATTTTACAAAAAAAAGAGGCTCCCAAACCGGAAGCCTCTGAATCTTTTCTTGAAAAAGTCAATTACCTGACAATCATCTTGCGGGTTACATTTTCACCATCAGTGTTAACTGAGTAGAAATAAACACCCGAGGTCAGCGAAGATGCATCAAAGGTGATTACATTTGCGCCTGCAGTCATTGTCCTTGAAGGAATTTCAAAAACCTTCTGACCGGTCATATTGAAAATTTCAAACGACACATTTGAAGTTTGCTCAAGTTCAACAGTAACTTGTGTTGTTCCAGTAGTGGGGTTAGGATAAGTTTGCGAAACGTTAACTCCAGAAACTGGTTTAATCTGATCTTCTACTCCAACTGTAAAGTTGAGCGCATTATGGATAATCCTGTTGATCACCGGATCGTGGTCTTCATCAAGATACAGTCCGGGGAGGTTATCAGCCATATAAATCATCTGGAAAGCGCCATTTGCAGTAACATCTTCAGCAAAAGTGGGGTAAATGCATTCATCGTAAAGATGGAAGATATTATCGCCCTGAAGATCGCGGAAAGTGCCCCATGTTTGTCCCTTGTCATAGGAGAAGCGAGCCCAGATATGTCTGTAATTTTGAGTTCCATCGGCAGTAACGAATGTTTCGGTAACAGAGGAGTAAGCAACTGCGATCATACTTCCATTAACGGCAATGGTTGGATACGTTGAAATACCTAAAGCACGATAAGTGGCGAACTGAGGATCACCAGTACCTTCATAATCGAAAATGAAACCGCTGTTGTTTACATCCTGCGTCCAGCCGGCCAGCATTCCAAGCTCTTCGAGATATTCCGGCATCATGGTTTTATGTACGTTATCGTTATCCGGAATTTGTCCCATAGTTTCATTCCAGTAACCGATGCCATCAGTGTAAGGCCAGTAGTTGTAAGAACCCGGGTCCGGAGGAGCGGCTGCAAGGCGTGCAACGCGACCAACACCCCAAACTACATGAACCATTCCGTTATCATCAATGGCGAGGTTAGCTGAGTTATCCACCGCATAAAGTGTATCGGGCATCAGTGTGGTATTAAAATCGAAGAATGGATAGGGATGCTCCCAAATCATGATTTTCTGCCAGTTTTCGCCATTATCTGTTGATTTCAAAACAAAAAGGTCTTTCCATGCACTAACCGAAAGCATTGCAACGGTATTTCCTTTTGCAGCCAATACATAGTCGTCAGCGCTGAAGTTTGTGTAATAATCTGAGCCAAGGCCATCAATCAATTCGTGCTGAATATCCCAGGTAACACCACCATCCATAGATCTGTTGTACAACAAGGCGCCATCCTGCCCCATGTAAGGAGTTCCGCCATTGGCAGCGGGAGCTGTAAGGGCAAAAAGATGTACAATCTCGTTGTTTGGGCCGGATGTGGTCATACGTGGCCAAAGGTATTGAGGAATGGCGGTACCGTTTGGACCATTGAAGTTCTGTTCAGTCCATGCTCCTGCACCTTTAGTCGGACGGGATGCAATCACCAGGGCAGCTGTTGCTGATCTGTGAGATACTACGATTTCGCCATTAGCTCCTAATTTTGCTATTGATGGCCATCCTGTGCGGACGGTCTCAATCCTTGCTGTGGGTTTTGGTCCCCAAGACGTTCCATTGAAATAATTGTAACCTGTGCCCCTGTCAGGGAAAGCAAATCCTGTTGGGTTTTCAACGCCGCGTGTACTAACTGCTGCCATAGTTCCATCTTCAAATACGACGAAACGGCTGCTTAATGCTGCATTACTCTGGAGATCATAAATAGTTTCTATAATTTCGGTCTCATCACCAAGTAACTTTGCATCCTTCATCACGCCTGGTGTGGAGTAATTGCTGTTCACCATTGGAGGTGCAGGGTCAACAACTGAATTGACAGTCCTGACAACACTCTTTTGCGTCAGTTCTTTGGAAACGGGAACACGTTGCTGCGAAAAACCAGCAATCACAATGCAAATTGCACTAAAAAGTAATAATGCTCTTTTCATAGATAGTTTAAATTAATGATTATGTTTAAAAAATTGAATTGCAAAAATAGCATTTCTGGTTTTAACGGAATTTTCAGTTAAATTGGGTAATTAAAAAAAAGACTCCCTCGGTTCGGGAGTCTCTTTAATATCTCCTAATTTACTTTATTATCATTTTCCTTGTTTGGGTTTCCATTCCGTTGTTTACTGAATAGAAATAAACTCCGGAGGTCAGACTCGAAACGTCAAGTCTGATATTATGATTGCCAGCCGGGTAATTTTTGGTTGGCATTTCCAGTACTTTTTGCCCTGTCATGTTCAAAACTTCAACGCTGATAGTAGCCGGTTTGCTGATTTCGAGGGTGAAGTTGGTGATATTTGCTGCCGGGTTTGGGTAGTTCTGCGAAACTGATAAATTTGATTTTGCCTGAGTGGGTTGGTCATTAAGCCCCAGTGTAAAATCCATCTTATTGTGAATGATACGGTTGATTACAGGCTCATGATCGTCATCAAGGTAGATTCCCGGGAGGTTATCAGCATTGTAAACCAACTGGAAAACTCCGTCAGCGGTTGTATTCTGTGCAAGCATCGGCCAGATTGATTCATCGTAAAGGTGGAAAATATTATCGGCCTGAATATCTTTAAATGGGCCCCAGGTTTGGCCTTTGTCGTAGGAGAATCGTGCCCAGAGTCGTTTGTAATTCAGTACACCATCAGCAGTCAGGAAGGTCTCTGTAACAGAAGAATATACAAGGGCGATCATATTTCCATTCACTGCAATAGTTGGCATAGAGGAAATACCCAGCGAGCGGTAAACTGCGAAAGGTGTATCGCCTGAGCCTTCATAATCAAAAATAAAACCGCTGTTGTTGACATCCTGAGTCCAGCCAATCAACATACCCATTGTTTCGAGGTACTCGGGCATCATTGTTTTGTGAGGGTTATCATTTTCCGGGATTTGTCCCATGCTTTCGTTCCAGTATCCGATACCGTCAGTAAATGGCCAGTAGCTGTATGAACCCGGCTCTGGTGGCGCTGCTGCAAGGCGTGCTACACGACCAATTCCCCATGCAACATGCACCATTCCATCGTCATCAATCGCAAGACTGGCTGAGTTATCCACTGCATAGAGCGTATCGTTCATCAAGGTTGTGTTGAAATCAAAAAACGGGTAAGGATGTTCCCAGATCATGATTTTTTCCCAGGTAATACCGTGGTCAACGGTTTTCATCAGGAACATATCGTTCCACGCGTTGGCAACGAGCAGCACAACCACATTGTTTTTTGACGCCAGAAAGTACGAATCTGCTCTGATTGAATTATAAAAATCTATTCCCATTCCGGGAAGAATTTCATTGTGCGGGAACCAGGTATCTCCTCCGTCTTCCGAACGGGAATAAACCAGCGCCAGTTCCTGACCCATATATGCATTGTATGAATTGTGGAAGATATGAATAATCTCGTTGTTATCGCCACTCGTGATAATCCTTGGCCAAGAGGGTTCGAATGCACCACCCGGGCCGTTTACGTTCGATCCGATCCATTCGCCGGTTCCTTTGTTTTCGCGCTTACTTAAACGCATCGGGTAAGGAGCTGTGGCTGTGGTATGCGATACTACAATCTCGCCGTTAGGACCCCAGGGAGCAATGCTTGGCCACCCGGTTCTTACTGTACCTTCGATACGGGCAGTAGGTTTTGGACCCCACGATGTTCCGTCAAAATAATTGTATCCGGTTCCGCGGTCGGCAAATGATGCGGCTGTCATACCCCGGGTAACCACTGCAGCCATAGTACCATCAGGCCATACCCAAAAACGATTTGCAATTCCGGCATTGGTCTGCAGGTCGTAAACTGTCTCGATGATTTCAGTTTCCAGACCAGCCATTGCATCTTTCAAAACTCCGGGAGTCTGAAAGTTAGGGTTGGTCATTGGAGGAGCCACCTGATCGCGCAGATTCTGGTATTTCAGCTCAACTGACTGGTTAATTTTTTCCTGAGAAACAGGACGCCTTCTCTCCTGGGAAATACCCATGAAAACAATGCTCATTGTAAGAACGAAAAGTAATGTTTTCTTCATGATAATTTGATTTAGATAATTAATTGTACGTACTATTAAATTTGGGCAAAGATATAGATTTTTGAAAAGGGCGAAACTCATTGCTTTTAATTGGCTAATCAAAAACATGCAAATGTACTGCTGACCGGAAAAGTATTGGTCAGTATCTAAGTAAAAGGCAATGGAATTCAAGTTTTCGGGATTAGCGAGGAAATAAAAGTCAACATCCGGTTCGATCCGGGATATTTGTTCTTCCATGTCATTTATGGTTGCAACTGATTTAGAAGCTTTTTTAAAAAGCGGCCAACAGAGCAAAAATCCTTTCGGTTTACCCGTGCCTGACGCTTGAAAAAAGAGCTAAATGCGCAGGTTGCATAAAGAGTTTAAAAAGTAATTTTGCTTCGGGGATTTGAAGCAGCCCATTTGATTCTGACATCGAAAATTATTGGTCATGAAAATTGCTGTAACCGGCGCCAGCGGACATGTAGGTAATGTTTTGTGCAGGGAGTTAGCAGCACGCGGGCAACAATTTAAGGCTCTCGTGCATATCAACTCTGATGACCTTGAAAATATGGGAGCAGAGGTTGTAAAAGGGGATCTTCTGGATCAGGGTTCTCTTGTAACACTTTTTCGCAATGCAGAAGTAGTGTTTCATCTTGCCGCCAGGATCAGCCTCAATGAACGGAGGAACAAGGAGTTGATGAAGGTGAATGTTGAAGGAACGGCCAATGTTATTGATGCCTGCTTAAAAACGGGGGTCAAAAGGCTGGTCTATTTCAGCAGCATTCATGCGCTCGACCCCTTTCCATACGATGAAGAGCTAAACGAGAAAAGAGGATACAATCTTCACTCCACCATGAGTTATGAGGCTTCTAAAATTATGGGAGAAAAGCTGGCACTTTCAGCAATAAAACCCGGTTTAGAAGTGGTAGTGATTTCCCCAACAGCGATTATAGGCCCCTGGGATTTTCAACCCTCATTTCTGGGCAGAGCGCTGATTATGATTCACAACAACTCGCTGCCAATGCTTCTGCCGTATGGTTACAATTGGGTGGATGTGCGTGATGTCGTGAACGGAGCGCTCGCTGCCGCCGAAAAAGGCCATAATGGCGAACGATACATTCTCTCCGGGCATTGGCTCAGTCTTGGAGATCTATCAGCTATGATCGGAAAGATAACCCGACGAAAAACCACAAAATTTATCGGAAGTCCGGCACTTGCTTACATCGGATTGCCGTTTATCCAGGCTTGGGCATTGCTCAGAAATGAAGCGCCGCTTTACACAAAAAATTCTCTGGAAATCCTCCGCCAATCCAACAATAACATCTCCTGCGCCAAAGCTGTGAGTGAACTTGGCTACGCTCCACGACCTCTTGAAGCAACTATTAAAGATACCTTTGACTGGTTTAGAACACATGGATTAATACGCTGAAAACATGAGCATCCAAACTTTCAATACATTAGTACTCCTTTGGATTGGGTTCGCAATAATCCTTTTCCCGGTTCTGCTCAAAATTCCGGCGCCTTATGGCCGGCATACACGCTACAATTGGGGGCCAATGATCAGCAACCGGCTGGGATGGTTCCTGATGGAATTGCCATCGCTCCTGGTTTTTGGATGGCTTACATTGTCAAAGAGGCCATCAGTACCCGATCTGATTACCTTTTTTGCCTTCCTTTGGATCTTTCATTACACCTACCGCGCCATTATTTTCCCTTTTCTTATTAACACCAAGGGAAAGAAAATGCCGGTAGTCATCATGCTTTTCGCCGTATTCTTCAACCTGATCAACGGTGGTTTAAACGGCTATTGGTTTGGAATTCTATCCCCAGCCTATCCCACAGACTGGGTGACCGATTTTCGGTTTATCGGCGGAGTAATTCTGTTTGTAACCGGTTTTGCAATCCACCGACACCACGACAGAATTCTTATCAATCTAAGGAAAAACAACCCGATTGTTTATCAAATTCCAACCGGCGGACTGTTCCGTTTCGTCTCCTGTCCCAATTTTCTTGGCGAAATGATCGAATGGGGCGGCTTTGCCCTGATGACCTGGTGCCTGCCGGCTACCTCATTTTTCATCTGGACTGTGGTGAACCTGCTTCCACGCGCGCTCGACCATCACCGCTGGTACAGGTCGTCTTTTGCGGATTACCCGGCAAAGCGTAAAGCATTGATTCCGTTTATTTTATGATTGAAATCAATGCAAAAAGGCAGATAACAAAGGAAAATCCGGCAAAGGGTGTATGACAAACAGTTATTGGTTCGTTTAATCAATGCCGCTTCAACTTTTTATTCGAAGTTTTGTTTAAAGTTCGAAATGTAGCACCATCTGACGCAAATGGAACATACCCTGAAAAATAACGAATTGAATGCGCTGATCAGCTTGCTGGATGAACCTGACGACGAGGTCTTCGGCAAAGTCAGAGACAGGCTTTTCAGCTATGGTCTGGAGGCGGTGCCGTTGCTCGAAGATGCATGGGATTCGTCATTTGAGCAAAATGAAGTTCAAAAAAGAATTGAGGGGATAATCCACGATATTCAGTTTGATAACGTTTTTCAGTCGTTTCGGAAATGGAAAGAGTCGCCTGATAAGGATTTGCTCACTGGCTTCCTGCTGATAGCCAAGTACCATTACCCCGAAATGAAGGACAAAGAAATCATTGATAAGGTAGGTTTGATTATCCAGGATGTCTGGCTCGAGTTGAATCCCAACAGCACCTTGCTCGAGAAAGTCAAAATCCTTAATCACATCATTTTCGACGTTCACAACTTTAAGTCCAATAAATCGGACATCCACGCCCCTTCCAATTCCTACATCAACCTGATGCTCGAAACGAAAAAGGGAAATGCGCTCTCGTTAAGCATATTGTATATGATTGTGGCACAAAGTCTGAAAATTCCGGTTTATGGAGTCAACCTGCCTCAGAACTTCATCATGGCCTGTACCGATCGCCTTGTAAACCCTGAGCATAAGATTTCACCCGGCAACATCCAGTTCTACATCAATGCATTCAACGGAGGACTGGTTTTTACCAAGAATGAAATTGATCTTTTCCTACGTCAGATCGGTGTTGAGTCTGAGGAGAAGTTCTATCTGCCATGCGATAACATTACTATCATTAGGCGGGTGTTTAACAATCTGATTGTATCTTACGAAAACAGGGGAAAACCGGAAAAGATCGAAGAATTGAAGAGGCTACAGGAGGCTTTGGGTTAGAGATTTTCAAACGACCTTGTCCAACGCATCATCACTCTTTTTCACCGGATCTTTCCACTCTGCATCATCCAGGTTGATCTTAAAAACCTCCGTCATCAGGTATGGAGCTATTTTTCCGATGGGCGTAAATAACAGTGAACCTTCGCGTTTGTCTTTTTTCAGCCACTTTCCATCCGGGTCAAACCAATTGTAAATAGCGATGACCAGACTCAGAATCAGCACACCTTTGAGCACACCGAGCAATAAACCCAATAATTTGTTGGGCAATCCCAGGGCAGCTTTTTCGACGATATTATCCATCAATTTGCCGATGATTGAGAGTGCGATAACCACAATAATGAATATGATTATAAAGGACAAAATGTAAAGCAGTTCCGGCGACCAGTTAAAGCTGCCGGCAAGCAGCGCAGCCAGGTAATCAGCCAGTTTCAGACCCAGATATATCCCTAAAACCAGCGCAGCCAGGGAAGCTATTGATTTTACGAAACCCTTGCTGAATCCGGCAATCGCATAAAGTAGCAGAATTGCACCAATGACAAGGTCGAGGTAATTCATTATGATTTCAGTTTACGGGTTAATTTGGAGGCAAAAACAAACTTGTTCAACTCCTCATTTTCAGAGGTCAGGATTTCCTTGTTATCGCCCTCCCACCAGACTTTACCCTGGTTAATGAATACTATCTTTTCGCCGATTTCCACCACCGAGTTCATATCGTGGGTATTGATAACAGTGGTGATGTTGAATTCGTCAGTGATTTCGCTGATGAGATTATCAATCAGATTGGCAGTTTGGGGATCAAGGCCTGAGTTTGGTTCGTCGCAGAAGAGATATTTAGGGTTGAGTGCGATAGCACGGGCAATGGCAACGCGTTTCACCATTCCTCCGCTCAGCTCCGATGGCATTAGAGTATTAGCGCCTTTCAGATTGACCCGCTGAAGGCAAAAGTTAACACGTTCGATCTGCTTTTGAGGTGAAAGATCACTGAACATTTTGAGCGGGAAGCCAACATTCTCCTGAACATTCATATAATCGAACAATGCGCCTCCCTGAAAGAGCATCCCGATTTCCTGCCTGATGGACTTTTTCTGGCGGAAACTCAATTTGGAAAAATCACGGTCATTGTAAAGTATCTGACCGCTGTCAATCTCGTGCAAACCCACCAGGCATTTGATTAATACCGTTTTTCCAGAACCGCTCTGACCGATAACCAGATTGGTTTTCCCCTGATAAAATCTCACGGATACATCTTTGAGCACCTGCTTGTTGCCAAAAAATTTGTTGATATTTCTTGCTTCGATCATTACAAAAGTAATTGCGTAAGGATCAGGTTAAAAATGATGATGATAATGCTGCTGAATACCACGGCTTTGGTGCTGGCATTTCCTACTTCGAGGGCGCCGCCGCGTGTTTCATAACCATGATACCCGGAAACAGTGGTGATGATAAAAGCAAAAACCGCGGTTTTTATCAGCGCATAAGTAACCGTGTAGGCGTCAAAATAGATCTGCAAGCCCAGGATGTAATCGTTGGAGGTAACCTCGCCGGTGGAAATGCAGGCCAGCCACCCGCCAAACAAGCCAAGACAGATACTGAAAACAATCAGAATCGGGTTGATGATAACTCCGGCAAAAACTTTAGGCTGAATAAGGAAATTGGCAGGGTTGATACCCATAATTTCGAGGGCATCTACCTGCTCGGTAACCTTCATGGTGCCAATCTCGGAGGCAATCCTGGAACCCACCTTTCCGGCAAGCACCAGGCTGATCATGGTTGGCGAAAATTCGAGGATGATGGATTGCCGGGTTGTAAAGCCGACCATCGTGAGTGGGATCAGCGGGCTATCAATATTGTAGGCAGTTTGAAGAGCAACCACAGCACCGACAAAAATAGAGATGATAATGACAATACCGAGAGAGTCTAATCCCAGACGCTGAAATTCAATGAAAATCTGCCGGATGAACACACTGATCCGGTCAGGCTTTACAAAAACATGCCTCATGAGCAAAAGGTACCTTCCCAGATCACCAATCAGTTTCATTCTGACTAAAAATTTTGGCTAAAATAAGCAAAAATCGCCAAGCGGGGTTTGATTGTCTGACAGACTAAGTTTCTCCATTTAGTCAAAAGCCATTTTGAGGATGGATTTCAATGCAATGAGTTAGTAGTCAGCTGTCTCACACCCCATTCACCCATTTACCCAATACCCCATTCCATAATAAGATTCAAACTAACGACTTATTCGTCAGTTTTGTAGGTTAAGCTGTTAATACCCATAATTCCTCCCCTCCCATTTTTCCACAATTACCTGCCATACTTTAACCTCTTTAATTGATGGTGGGTTGTAGGTAAAATCCTTACCGGTGTAATGCTGCATGATCACATTAAGCGCCTTCACTTTCTCTTCATCCGATTCGATAAACTCCACCCGGCCATGGGCAAGGACGCTTCGGTACTTCATTCCGTAACTGCACGCCACACCTTCGCTCTGCCACCTTAGCTCATGATCGCTGCTGAAGCACACACAAACGGTCGGGTTATTCGTCAGGATGGAGATTTTTTTACCCTCCTGGGCTGAATGCAGGTAAATGATGCCGTCCTTCAGGCCAAAATTCATTGGGATTACGTAAGGGGCGCCGATTTCATCCACCATTGCGATGTAGCAGGCCAGGCTTTTAAGAGCCGTTTCAAAAAGCGCAGGTTCATGTGTTACTGACCGGGATTTCATAATTACATTTATTGTTGTTTGTTTTCAGCATTAATTATTGAATTGAGCAGCGATACGATCAGGCTGAAAGCCACTGCCCACCAAAATCCGTTGATCGTAAAACCAGGAACTATATCACTGGCAACCAATACGATAACAGCGTTTATTACCAATAGAAAAAAACCAAAAGTTATCATCGTGATGGGTATGGTCAGAAGTACAAGGATCGGTTTAAGAATCATGTTGAGCACGGCAAGCACAAAGGCCACCAGGATGGAAGTGAGGTAATCTTCGATATTCACTCCTTTAAGCAGCCAGTCGGCCACGATCACCGAAAATGAGGATAAAATGATTTTGATCAGAAATTTCATTGTAGTTGATTTTACAAATAGTCAAAATTAACAGAAAACAGGAACTCCGGGGATAAATCGCTGGAATTAACGAGGTATGACAGCCTGAAGCCAAGAGAGATCGGGGCCAGAAATCTGAAAATGTGTGTGTCGGCAAAAAGTTCGAATCCGGTTGATGGATAAGTTTTCCGGCTGGATTGGGAAAGAGCCAGCGTGTGGTCGTAAAAGAGGTTGAGGCGCATGCGTTTGACATACAAAAGCGAGGAAAGGCTCAGGTCAGCATAGGCAAACGGAAAAGCATAGTTCACCGACCAGGTTGTCAGTTCTTTTCCATAAATACCTGTAAATCCGCGAGTTGTGCGGATAATGTTACTGTAATACTGGTTTTCTTCGCTTTTGAGCTGATAACCGGTATAGAGGTTGAAGGTGTGATGCCTGAACAATCCCGGAAAGTACAACCGCCCTTCTCCGCTTACGATAGATCCGGGAGAGTCGCCGTCAAACGGAGAATTGCGAAAGTTAATCCCAACCCACTGTCCCCATTTGGGCGAGAGGTCATGAGTGGACATTTTCAGATAATTTGAAGCATACAGCCGGTAGGTTAATGTCTTGTAATTGCTCTTCCGGAACTGCAGTCCTGACTCAGGTTTCATGTCGAGTTGGGTGTAGTCAAATTCGATCATCGGCGTGACAAATCGGGTGAATCTCCCCGAAATAAACCTCATCGGAACTGAGGCTCCGGTTGAGATGTTGGTTTCCATCCAGGAGTACTCGATGCTGCCGGTGGAGTCGGTGAAAACGCCTTTTCTTTCGCCATAATCCACACCGGCCTCAAAAACCGGATAAAGCCCTTCGTACCTGAAATTCAGGAAATATTTGCCGGTTTGCTCGTTGGGGTCATATTCCCAGCCGAGGGTGGTGAATGATGAACTGAGCAGGTTTTGCGATAACAGAGAAATGCTAGGTTTGACCTCCGAGTTTTGGGCATCCACCGAAACCGGCGCCCAGCTATGGAAATTAAAAAGATTCAGCCATTCGGAGTATTTTTTTTCTTCGTGGGGGGTTGAAGGAATTTTCTCAGCATCAAGCACTTCAATTTCAGGATTTAAGAGTGATTCGTATAGCTTCACACTTTGATCTCCAATATCAGACAAAGGTTTTAAAATTGTTTCTTCAATTCCATCCTGCCCGATGGAAAATCCCTCAGGAGTGTAATGGCTGAAAAGCAATGTTTTACCATCGGGTGAAATCTGTGGATCAGCAACACCGAATGGCGCCGAGGTAACCATGAAAATCTCCCCGGAATCCAAATTCAGTTGATAAATATTATCAACCCCCGACCATGCGCCAACAAAGTAAATCTTCCTGCCATGCATCACCGGGCTTGATATGTCGGTGAAAGTAAAATCCATTAAAGTCTCCACATTTCCCAAAATCGGATCAGCCAAAGCAATGGCCTTTCCTGAATTTCCCACCATTATCATTACTATTTTTGATCCATCGTTTGACCAGCGGGGATTAGTGAGGAAGTAGTTTTCGGGGGTCGAAATTCTTTTAACCAGCCTGCCATTTTCGCAGTCAAGAATAACAAGGCTGTACTGCTGATCCCCGGTGACATCCACAGCCACAATCTGTTTTGCCTCCGGTGACAAAGCGGGTGCAAAATACCTGGTTTTATGGGTCAGTTGCCTGCCCTCGCCCTTAGCCCGGTCGAAAATTTTAACAACAGAGTAGCTCCGGTGTTGCCAACGGATGTCATAGGATCGTTCGGCCCAGGCCAGGAGGTCGCCGGCGCTGGTGAGCGTCCTCTGAAAATAGTATCCCGGCGTGAAAAGCAACTTTTCATTTCCTGCCGAATCAATCTCCACAAACCTTGCGATATCGTCCAATTCTGATTTTTCGGCTACAACAGTTTGATCTTTAGTAAGATGTGGGCGATTGTAGTTGGTAAAAATTCGTTTTTCGGGTTTTGGACTATCATTAAAATCCATCAAACTGGTTTGCTCCAGTTGGTTGTTCCATTCATCCCGAAGTTCGAAAAATACTGTTTTATAGAGCTTTGTCTTGCTCAATCCGGTTTTATCTCTGATTCCCTCCGAAAAAGGAACGATCATGTAAGGATTTCTGGCGACCTTATCCAGCGTATGGTTCCAGAGTTCAGCGCCGAATTTCTCTCTCGATTTGGCCACCAGGTGATAACCCAAAATGTAATGATCGGGGACAAAATTGCGGTAAGAACCGAAAACGGCTTTGTCATAGGAATACAAACCCTCGCTGAGGAACTGCGTTCTGAGAGGCATGGCAAACGAAGGTAAGCGACCCCGGCCGGTATTGCTCTGTGCGGTCTCAGCGGCAACGGCATCACCTTCGATAAACCAGAAAGGGACATATAGACCGATTACTCCGGCAGCGATCTGTTCGCCAAACAGATAAGTGAGGATTTCTGTAAGTCCCTGGTCCATTTTGGTGAGCTGGATCACATGCCGGTATTCGTGAATCGCCAATTGCTGAAACCATTCCTGGCCATAGGTATCCTGCGGGGGAATTGTGTACAATTCCATGCGTTTCGGCGCCCAGGCCACCATTGCATTGGATACGGCAGTGAAATTATGGACCAGCACCGGTATCCGCTTTGGCCTGGCGGTGAGCGTAACAGTGTCGAGCCGTCGGGCATATTCCAGCGTGTTGGCAATGTAATTGGCGGTGGACTCGTAACCTTCCGGAAAAACCACTCTGAAACCCTCTGTTTTAATCTGCTTCCATTTTACCGATGCCGGATTCTGACCTGTACTGAAATACTGTGCATGCAATGAAAAGTGAGTTGATAAAATCAGCAGGAAAAGACTGAAATCCAACAGAGAACGATACCATGAACGAAGAATCAGCTTCCTTTTGATCAAATTATTCGATGTTTGACCAACCCAATCCCTATGGGAGAGAAATCTGGCTAAAAACGTAGATGAATTGCTTCTCATTAGGTAGGTCTTGTTGGTTAAATGACTCCACTTCAATTGGTTTTGCAAGTCATGCCATTTTCGAAAAACTTCCAGATGGCATCATCGAGGGTTCGGGCAACAACGGTAATGGGCTCTTTGCTAACCGGGTGAATAAACTCAAGCTTCCTTGCATGCAGGTGGATAGAACCATCTGGATTTGATCTTGGGAAACCATATTTCAGATCGCCTTTGATCTGGCATCCGATATTGGCCAGTTGCACTCTGATCTGATGGTGGCGCCCGGTTTTGAGTTCGATTTCCAAAAGATGGTATCGGTCGCTGCTCATCAGGTGCTTGTAATGAAGGATGGCGAGTAATGCTCCGGCAGAATTTTTCTTTACCACAAACGATTTGTTTTTCTCCTGGTCTTTTCTCAGCCAGTTTTCCAGCCAGTCTTCGGCTTTCGGGGGAGGATGGTTCACAACCGCCCAGTAAATTTTGCTGATCTCATGCTGGCGCAGCATGTGATTAAGGCGCGACAAAGCTTTGCTTGTTTTTGCAAAAATTACCGCTCCGCTCACCGGTCTGTCGAGCCTGTGCGCAACACCAAGAAATACTCCACCCGGCTTGTTGTATTTTTCTTTAATGTATAATTTGATATCATCACGAAGTGTCTTACCCTCAGACACATCTGCCTGGACAAGGTCGCCGGGCAGTTTGTTGACGATTATGATATGATTGTCTTCGTAAAGAACCTCATTCAGCATTGTAACTTCCTGATTGTTGGGATATTAAGTCAATATTATCAGTATTGTTCGCGCTCATTGGGGAAATTCAGTGTTTTTACATCGCTGATGTATGCTCTCACTGAACCCTGGATTTCTTCGCTCAGGTTATGATAGCGCCGTAAGAAACGCGGGGAGAATTTTTGGGTGATTCCGAGCATATCGTGCAAAACGAGCACCTGGCCATCCACTTCATTTCCGGCGCCGATACCTATGGTTGGAATCCTGATCTCCTGCGTAACCTGACCACCGAGTTTCGCAGGGATTTTTTCGAGAACCAGCGAAAAACAACCGGCCTCTTCGAGCAGGTGAGCATCTTCGATAAGCTTTTGTGCTTCAGCTTCTTCGGTGGCTCTAACGACGTAGGTGCCAAATTTGTGGATGGATTGTGGCGTCAGTCCAAGATGCCCCATTACCGGAATTCCGGCCGATAGAATTCTGTCCACCGACTCGATGATCTCACGCCCCCCTTCCATCTTCACTGCGTTGGCGCCCGAGGCTTTCATGATGGCAATAGCTGTACTCAAGGCTTCCTTGGAATTCCCCTGGTAAGTTCCGAAGGGAAGATCCACCACCACCAGCGCCCGTTTCACAGCCCTCATCACCGACGACGCATGGTAGATCATCTGGTCGAGGGTGATGGGCAGTGTAGTGGTGTAGCCAGCCATCACATTCGACGCAGAATCGCCTACCAGAATCACGTCAATCCCCGCCTGGTCAATCAAACCGGCCATCGAAAAGTCATAAGCGGTCAGCATCGCTATCTTCTCCCCTTTCAGTTTCATTTCCTGAAGCACGTGGGTGGTAATCTTCTTGTATTGATTGGCTTCTTTCTTTTCCATTCTCAATTAATTTTTCATCCCCTAGGCTATACCACCATTTTTGTCAAAATAAAAAAAGGTGATTGCCGTTAGGTGATTTGTTGTTTAGAAGTTACAAAATTAGCTGTTTTTTTATAGCCTGACCACACTCAACGCAATCCAAAAGAATTTCAATCTAGTTTACCTGCACCCATGACTAAAAAAATTACGCTTTTGCTGCTCATTCCCGTAATGATTTTCTCACTCCTTTCCTGCGAAACCGAAGTTGACCTGAATGCAGAATGGAAAGAGATTACCATCGTTTATGGCCTTCTGAATCAACTGGATACGACTCACTACCTAAGAATTAACAAGGCTTTTCTGGGCGATGATGCATTGCAGATTGCCAAAATTGAAGATTCGTCGAGCTATAGAAATGCTCTTGCCGTGAGGCTCGAAGGGTGGAACAACACACAGGCAGTCCAGACCATTAACTTCGATACCATCACGATTTCCAACAAAGACACCGGGATGTGGTACAACCCTTACATGCAGGCCTTCATTGGAACCGGCATCCTTAACCCTGACCTGCAATACAGGCTCTTTATCACCAATACGGTTACCGGCCACGAAGTAAGCGGAAAGACCTCGCTGATTAAAAACTTCGCCATAAAAAAACCACCGGCTGGCGGTCGGCTGACACTTTTCAGAGGATTCAACACTCCGTTTCAGTGGGCAAATGGTGTAAATGCCCGCCGTTATGAGCCACGGATCAGGTTTCACTATTTCGAAATCCCAGCTGGAACCCAGGATACTATTCCCAAATCAATTGATTATGTATTAACTACAGTAACTTCGGACAATCTCGGAGGAAATGGGGATATTGAAGTGAGTTTCAGCAACGATGCCTTTTATAGTTTTATCCAAAATAAACTTACCGGCAATTTTGAAGGGAAAAGGCTCTGTGGAACGGTGGATTTCATAGTTTCGGCAGGTGGCGACGAATACGAAACCTATATGCGTGTCAATGGGCCTTCGAGCAGCATAGTCCAGGACAAACCCGAATACACCAACATAGAGAATGGGTATGGGCTGCTCTCAAGTCGCTACATGGTTTTCCGCGAAAAACGTCTCGACGTGCGCGCCGAAAACGAAATCATTGCCCTTGAAGTAAAATTCGTTACTAACCCGAATTTGTAACAGCCACGGCTGGATTATTCTCAGGAAATCAATACAATTTCTCTCTTTTCAGCAGGTAGGGCAGCAGGATTTGCCTGAATCCCTTGTTGATATCGGCTTCCACGTAATCAATCCGGTACTGCCCGCAACGCAGTTTTAATTCACTTTTCAACGAGCGGAGCTGAGTTACGTACTGTTCGCGCACTTCGGCAGGATTCACTTTCAACTCTCGCCCGCTCTCCATATCAATGAATTTGTATGGCCGGTTGTCGAACTCGAATTCTACCTCCCTGGCATGATCAACTACATGAAAAAGAATGACTTCATGCTTGTTATGACGAAGATGCTGCAGCGATGAGAAGACCTCCTCGGCCTGTGCCACACTGTCGAACATATCTGAAAAGATAATAACCAGCGATCTCTTGTGGATGTTGTCAGAAATTTCGTGCAACGAACTGGCAGCGAATGTTTTGCGATGAACATCACTGCCGATTGGCCTGAGCAGCTCCTCCAGTTTGCTATAGAGGAATTTCTGATGGGCTGTGGTTGAACGGGCGTTTGTGTGAAGTTCAACTTTGTCGGTAAAAAGTGAAAGACCCACTGCGTCCCGCTGCTTTTTGAGCATTCCAATAATGGCCGCCGCTGCATAAATGGAAAAAGTGATCTTATCGGGATTATCTATAGTAGGAGTTTCTTTTACAGGGAAATACATCGAGGAAGACATATCTATGATGATCTGGCAGCGCAGGTTGGTCTCCTCTTCGTACCTTTTTACGAAGAGTTTGTCGGTACGGCCAAACAGTTTCCAGTCAATATGTTTGGTGGATTCTCCGGAATTGTAAAGCCGGTGCTCGGCAAATTCGACCGAAAAACCATGGAACGGGCTTTTATGCAAACCAGTAATAAATCCCTCAACTACCTGACGGGCAATGAATTCCAACGAGCCAAATTGCTGCAGTCTGTTTTTATCAATCGAATATTCCACGCTATTAATTTTCGTTATCAACGCTAACAAATGAAAAAAGGTGTAACAAGTCAAACCTAAATTGGTTTCCTTTTACACCCTGGTTTTTTCCGGCTCGGATATTAATTTTCCAAATAGCCGGTGATAAAGTAAAGCCCGAAAGCTTAACGGAGAGGTTTAACGAAGACTTTACATAACAGCTTCGAGTTTTTTGACGAGCACCTGCTTGGGCACTGCGCCGACAACTTTGTCAACAATCTGACCGCCTTTGAAGTAGAGCAAAGTGGGGATGTTACGAATCCCGAATTTTGAAGCAACACCCGGATTGTTGTCAACATCAAGTTTGCCCACTACAACTTTTCCTTCGTATTCTTTTCCGATCTCTTCGACGATGGGGCCGATCATGCGGCAAGGACCGCACCAAACTGCCCAAAAATCAACGATTACCGGTTTGTCAGATTTGAGAACGAGTTCATCAAAATTGCCATCTGTGAATTCTAAAGCCATGATTTTTTGATTTTATGTTAATTAAAAATTTCGCCAAAAATAGAAAATGTTGGTCAACTTCAACCCAAATTGAATAATTCACCCGATATGGTGAATATCATTCGCGCAAAAGATTCCACCGCTGAAACTTCTACCGCTCGATCACGTAATCCACCTCTTTCAGCCTGGTTATGAATTTCAGGAACTGGCCGGGATTTACGCTGGTAATTCCATTGTTGAAATTTAATTTTAATTTTTCGGATGGATCAATCACCTGAAAATGAATTTTACAGTCACCTTTCAGGGCAGTAGCCTGGGTAAAAATCCGATCAATCAGCGATGCCTCGAGGTCATCAATGTTGATGATGAGTTTGAGACTTTTCACCCGTTTTTCAATCACTTCCGGAAGCAGCTGAAGATCCATAACTTTAAACTCAAACTCTTCCTCGCTCTTATATCGCTTTTGTATTTGCCCGGTAACGAGCAGGAAAAATCCATCCATCAGGTAATGTTTGAATTTGAGGTAATCGTCGCTAAAGAGTCTGATTTCGAACGTGCTGTCGAAATCTTCGAGCGAAAAGAATCCCCAGGGCTTGTTTTCCTTGGTCAGGCGGTGCGATGTCGAAAAGACCATACCGCCGAAGATGAGGGTCTTGCCTACAAATCGCCCCAGGTCATCCTTGAAGTCGGAGATGGTGCAGTTGGTGAAATGTTTCAGTTCCAGTTTGTAATCGTCGAGCGGGTGGCCGCTGATGTAAAATCCGGTTACATCTTTCTCATTCTTAAGCTGTTCGAAATTCGACCAGGGTTTACACTCGGGAAGTTGGGGGTCTTCGATGGTAATTTCGGGCATATCGCCAAAAAGTGAAACCTGCGGGGAGTTCTTCTGCTCCTGAAATTTCTGGGCATAACGGATCAGTTTTTCAATAAAGATTTGATCGTCAGTATTTTCGCGATGAAAAAGTTGAGCGCGATGGAGGTTATCAAACGAATCGAAAGCTCCGGCCATGGCAAGTGCCTCAAATCCTCGCTTGTTGACAACTTTCAGGTTGATTCGGCGTGCAAAATCAAAGATCGAGGTATAAGGTCCATTGGCATTGCGTTCTTCGATGATGGCTTCGGCCACTGAGCTGCCCATTCCTTTGATGGCCCCCAGCCCGAAACGGATATCGCCTTTTTTGTTAACGATAAAAGTTTGATCCGATTCGTTCACATCCGGTTTCAGCACGTTGATTCCCATTTGTTTCACCTCATCAATGAAGAAGGTAATCTTGGTGATGTCACTCAGGTTGCGGCTCAGCACCGCCGCCATGAACTCAGCCGGATAATTGGCTTTCAGCCAGGCCATTCGGTAAGAAAGGTAAGCGTAGCAGGTGGCATGAGATTTATTGAAAGCGTAATTGGCGAATTTCAGCCAGTCTTCCCAGATTTTCTTTAACACATCTGGGTTGTAGTTTCGTTCTTTAGCGCCGGTCATGAATTTTGGTTTCAGTTCGGCCAGCAGATCTTCAATCTTTTTCCCCATAGCTTTTCGCAGCGTGTCGGCGTCTGCACCACTAAAACCGGCCAAAACCTGCGACAACTGCATCACCTGCTCCTGGTAAACCGTTATTCCATAAGTCTCCTTAAGAATATCCTCCATAGCATCAATATCGTACTCCACCTTCTTTTTGCCATGCTTACGGTCAATGTAGTCGGGGATATACTCCATCGGGCCGGGGCGGTAAAGAGCATTCATGGCAATCAGATCTTCGAAACGGTTTGGCTTCAGTTTGCGCAGGTTTCTTTTCATCCCATCCGATTCAAACTGAAAGATGGCGGTGGTATCGCCACGGCTGTAAAGCTTATAGGTTTCCTCATCGTCATGCTTTATAGCATCAATGTCAAGGCTGATGCCGCGTGATTTTTTGATCAGCTCAACGGCATCTTTCACTATTGAGAGCGATTTCAGGCCGAGGAAATCCATCTTGAGCATACCGACCTTTTCGGCATGAATTCCATCAAACTGGGTAACGAGAAGATCTGCGTCCTTTGCCACGCTCACCGGGATGTGATCAATCAGGTCGTCCTTGCTGATGATGATTCCGCAGGCATGAGTGCCAATATTCCTGACCGTTCCCTCCAGTCGTTCGGCAACCGAAAGGGTTTTTGCCACCAAAGGATCGCCGGATTTTTTTTCCTGCTGAAGCTCTTTCACCTGTTTGTAAGCATCATTAAAGGTGGTTCCGGGCTTAGTGGGAATCAGTTTTGCGAGCCGGTTGGCTTCTGAAAGCGGGAGTTGTTTCACACGAGCTACATCGCGGATAGCCATTTTTGGCGCCATTTTGCCAAAAGTGATAATATGCGCCACCCGGTTGTGGCCATATTTTTCGGTAACCCATTTGAGGATCAGGTCGCGGCCATCTTCGTCGAAATCAATGTCAATATCGGGCAATGAAATACGGTCGGGATTCAGGAATCGCTCGAACATCAGTCCGTATTGCAAAGGGTCAATATTGGTGATTTTCAGGCAGTAGGCCACCACCGA
This sequence comes from Bacteroidales bacterium, assembly GCA_036794825.1. Taxonomy (GTDB): domain Bacteria; phylum Bacteroidota; class Bacteroidia; order Bacteroidales; family 4484-276; genus RZYY01. The sequence goes on from DAIRGA010000016.1 coordinate 94,071, forward strand.
ACCGGCAGCCGAACCACGCCCAGGGCCAACCCAAACGCCCATTGCACGGGCTTCTCTTAAAAGATCTTCCACAATAAGGAAGTAGCCCGGATAACCCATGAACTTCACTGTAGCCAGCTCAAAATCAATTCTTTCCCTGATCTCAACAGTAATTTCGGGATAACGCTCTTCAGCTCCTTTGTAGGTAATGTGCCGCAGGTAATCGTTGGCATCCTCAAATCCTTCAGGGATTTCGAAATGCGGCATCATAGGACTTCTTTCCAACTTGTACTCTTCCACCTTGTCCACAATTTCCTGCGTATTCATCAATGCCTCAGGCAGATCGGCAAAAAGGGCAATCATCTCCTCACGGCTTTTGAAGTAGAACTCGTCGTTGTGGAAGCCATACCGCTTGCCCCTGCCCCAGCCTTTTGGAGTGGACTGGAATTCGCCGTTTTTGATGCACAGCAGGCTGTCGTGAAGGTCGGCCTCCTCCTTTTCGATGTAATACACATTGTTGGCAGCAACCAGCTTCACATTGTACTTTCGTGCCCAACCGATCAGAACAGCGTTGGTGCGCTCCTCTTCGGGCATGCCATGACGGTTGATCTGCACATAAAAATCGTCGCCAAACTGTTCTTTCCACCACAGAAATGCCGCCTCTGCCTGGCTTTCGCCGATGTTGAGGATCAAATCGTTGATTTCGGAATAAATGCCGCCGGAAAGTGCTATCAGGCCTGCTTTGTATTTGATAATCAATTCCTTGTCAATTCTCGGCTTCTCATCATACAACCCTTCGACCCAGCCGATGGAACTCAGCCGTGACAGATTACGGTAACCGGTAAGATTTTTTGCCAGGAACACCTGGTTTGTCCGCCTGTCGGGATTATCTTTGGTGAATTTCAGCTTGGTGTGATCCTGCACCATATAAAATTCGCAGCCGATGATTGGCTTTATTTTTTTTTTGGTGGCAGCCAGGTGAAATCCAAAAGCGCCAAAAAGACTCCCGTGGTCAGTGAGCGCCAGGGCATTCATTCCAAGCGTAACTGCCTTTTCAACAAGGTCTTCGGGAGTCGCTGTGGCTTCGAGCACCGAAAAATGCGAGTGGACGTGCAGATGAGTGAACTGATTGACATCTGTAGATTTTGGCTGATCTATCGCACCTGTCGCGGCAGTTGATTCGGCGGGTGACTTTTGAGCTTTAAGGCTCAGCGCCGCATTGCTTTCCACTTCAGGCTCAAACGGGGGAATGGGTTCGGTAAATTTTGCTCTGAACTGGCTCAACGTTGAGGCATCCAGCTCCAGTTTGCGATCAATTACAACGAGCCTTATCAGCTCGAGCAGGCAGCGCGCTGTGGCCGCCACGTCAGCAATGGCATTGTGAGCTTCGTTGAAGGTGCTGCCGAATAATTTCTGGTACAATTCGCCGAGCGTAGGATATTTGAATCCACCTCCTCTACCACCCGGCAACGCACAGTAATTGACAGATTCGAGCATGGTGTCCACTACCTTTTTTCCTTCCAGTATATTGTCCAAACCGGCACGCAAAAACTCCGAACCGGCAATTTTCAGGTCAAACTCGAGATTGTGCCCGGCAAGATGAGTGGCTTTCAGGATGGCCTGCCCGAAATTACCCAGCGCTTCGGAGATCGGGATACCTCGTTCCTGCGCCATTTGGGTGGAGATACCGTGAATTTTTTCGGCGTTGTAGGGAATGGTGAAACCGTCGGGTCTGATAATAAAGCTCTCCGCCCGGACGAGATTTCCTTCATAATCATGCAGTTGCCAGGCAATCTGTACCATTCGCGGCCAGTTGCTGAAATCGGTGAGCGGGGCGCCGTGATCGCGTGGAAGCCCGGTGGTTTCGGTGTCAAAGATCAAATACATGGGTGGGAGCAGGTTAAACGATTTACATTTTTAGATGGGCAAAAGTAACCAAAACTACCCGCCGGGAGGGTGAATGTTGATAAGTTTAGAGGGAGGGGGAGGGAACAAAATTTCTAAATTGAGTGATCAAATCATAGGATTATAAATTCATATTCAGTATGTAAGTTTGAACCTCAAATTAAAAATCATAATCTGTACTGATTTGATTGACGTAGGACTTCAGTGAAGAGGAATAATAGGTAAAGAGGTTCCTGATTTCTATCAGTTTCTTAAGCCGTGCATCCCATTCTTTCAATGGGGCTTCTGTAACTGGGTAGTAGGAAGTAATCGGTAATGTGCTTGATGTTTCCTGGTAATTATAAAAATAATAATCTGAAATGAGAGGGTCGGTAATCCTCATTTTATAGGCTCCATCTTTTAGAGTAAACTCAACGGTAAAACTCACCAAAAACTTTGTAGGTGTTTGATTACTTGGGTTTGCAAACAATCCGGAGGCTCTTTTAAGATAATATGACTCAAACTTGCCTTTAAAAATCAGTTTTCCGGAACCCAAATTACTGTAATGCAGAACCTCATTTATCGAACCAAAATTGATAGCTGAGTATTCAATAATTCTGTTAAAAATTTGCTCTTTAGTCAGCCCAGGAGCCTGCTCAATATATTGAAACTCGATTTTGTTACCCTCCTTGTCAAGAGGAAACTCAGGATAACCTCCAAAATAATCCATTAATCGCTGCCATTCCTTTCCCATTTTTTTATACTCTTCAATTGGAAACTCATTTCTTTCATACCTAAGTTTAACAAGTTCAATTTCTATTTCAGAAGTTTGAGAAAAAAGAAAAAGAGGTAAAAAGGCTAGCAAAAAGAAGAAGCTTTTCATCGGAATAAATTTTATATTTTTAATATGCCAAACATATTAAAAATTTAATACCGATGTCCACTGAAAAATTCCATCAAAGCTGTAAAACGCATCTATTTAAATTATTAAAGGACAAAAGCTTGACTAGAACAGCGTCATCTGCGTGGGCTTATCACCGGAATGTGGTTTCGGGTTTTTGGGATCGGTTTCCCGGGTTTCAGACTTTTTCTCTTCAGGAAGCGGTTCGGCTTGCTTCAAAAGTTTGGAATCTGGGAGAATTTCCGGCAGTTTTACCGGTTCCTTCGCCTTCTCTACCTCCAAAACATCCGGGTTGGTTTGAGATGTTTCCATTTCGTCATATTTCTCCGAAATGATGCTTTCATTTTCAGAATCATCCGTGAGGACTTCTCCATTCTCCTCATCGCCGGTTTCGTTTTCCATCGGTTCGAGCCACTCTACTTTCCTGATAAAATATTTCGATAGCCTCTTCCCTTTTGCCTTGTGGCTTTTCACGCCGATAAATTCCTCCACGTTCACCACCTCGTTGGGGATTTCCTTTTCGTTGCGCTTATTGTCGAAGTACAATTCGAGCATCGGCCGCTCATCTACCGAAATGGTGAGAAGCTTTGAATCCGGATCGTCGCTCACAAAGTTGGTCTTTTTTTCGGTCTCTTCGAGGGTGAAGCGCTTCAGGTAATGCAGCCCCGTTTTCGATTCGATGTAGATGGCCGTGAACACCTTTTCGGGGTCAAATTGCTCAAGATGCAGCAGGTCGGAATCAAAGTGGGTGCTGAGGTCGAAGCCGGTGAGCCGGTACTCGCCCGATTGCATCAGCGCCACGATCTTATCGCTGCCTTTGAAGGCTCCGATGTATTGCCCGCGATCTTCTGTGTTAAGCCTTTTCACGCTATCGTCGAACCAGATGTCCATAGCGCCGAGCGTGGAAATACCTTCCTCTTTGATAACAATCTTGCGCACCGGGTTCTTGGTGAGGGTGTTGCCCTGCGAGCTTCGCCCCTTGATGGCAAGCGTGCTGAAATCGTAATCGAATGAGGTCTTTTTCAGTTTAGGCTTGGGTTTTAGCTGAATGTTCACAATTTCAGCCTCACCGTTCGGATTGGCCGAAAAGTAAAGCACCTTGCTGTCGGGCTTGCCTTTGCTGAGGTTGTATTCCTTGTCGCGGGTGACGCCCATCACCGCAAAACGTTTCACATACGCAGCGCCAGCTTTTCCATCGCGATAAATAGCATTGTAGATGGTGCGCTCATCGTTGCGCTTGAAAACGTCAATGTGGATGATGTTTTTCCCCACAAAAAATTTGGGCGAAACCTTGGTAACCAGGTAGGTGCCATCCTCTCTGAAGGCGATAATGTCGTCAATGTCGGAGCAGTCGCACACGTACTCATCCTTTTTCAGGCCGGTGCCGGCAAATCCCTCCTCACGGTTCACGTAAAGTTTTTCGTTGGCAGCGGCCACCAATGTGGCTTCGATGTTGTCGAAATTCCGGATTTCGGTCTGGCGATCCCGGTTGGCGCCATATTTCTTTTTTATTGCCCTGAAATAATTGATGGCAAAGTCAATCAGATGGCGAAGGTGATTTTCCACCTCTTCCAATTCGATCTCGATGCCACGTATGGTTTCGTCGGCTTTAAAGGAGTTGAACCGCGAAATGCGCTTGATTCTTATCTCGGTGAGCCTGATGATATCGTCGCGGGTAACTGTCCGTTTGAAAAGATGCTTGAAAGGCTCCAAACCCATATCAATGGCGGCAATAACGGCCTCCCAGGTTTCGCATTCTTCGATGTCGCGGTAGATGCGCTGCTCGATAAAGATTTTTTCGAGCGATGAGAAATGCCACTGCTCTTCCAGTTCACTTTTGCGGATTTCCAGCTCCATCTTCAGCAGGTTCACGGTGCTGTCGGCGGAGATTCTCAGGATTTCGTCAACGCCGAGAAATTGAGGTTTGCCATTGTAAATTACGCAGGAGTTTGGCGAGATGGAAACTTCGCAGTTGGTGAAGGCATAAAGGGCATCAATGGTCTGGTCGGGTGAGATGCCGGGCTGGAGCTGAATCTGTATTTCAACCTTGTCGGAAGTATTATCGTCAATTTTTTTGATCTTGATTTTGCCTTTGTCGCTGGCAGTAATGATGGACTCGATGAGGCTGGAGGTAGTGGTTCCGAACGGCACTTCGGTGATGGTGAGGTTCTTTTTGTCTTCGATTTTGATCCGGGCTCTCACACGCACTTTGCCGCCGCGGAGCCCTTTGTTGTACTTTGAGAAATCCGCCAGCCCACCCCCGGCAAAATCGGGGAATATTTCGAACTCTTTGCCTTGCAGATATTTGATGGAGGCATCAATCAGTTCGTTGAAGTTGTGTGGCAGGATTTTGGAGGCCAGTCCAACGGCAATTCCTTCCACGCCCTGGGCAAGCAGCAGCGGGAATTTCATCGGGAGAAGGATTGGCTCATCGTTGCGTCCGTCGTATGAGCTTTTCCATTGCGTGGTTTTTGGGTTGAAGGCAACTTCGAGGGCAAACTTTGAGAGCCGTGCTTCGATGTAACGGGGAGCGGCGGCACTGTCGCCAGTAAGCAGGTTGCCCCAGTTTCCCTGGGTATCAATCAGCAGATCCTTTTGCCCTAGTTGCACCAGCGCCTCGCCTATGGAGGCGTCGCCGTGCGGATGGTACTTCATCGTCTGACCGATGATGTTGGCCACCTTGTTGTAGCGTCCGTCGTCCATCTCGTACATGGCATGAAGGATGCGGCGCTGCACGGGTTTCAGCCCGTCCATCACGTCCGGCACAGCGCGCTCGAGGATCACATACGAAGCATAATCAAGAAACCAGTTCTCGTACATCCCATCCAGCGCCATGACCCTGAAACCCGCATCGCTGGGGCGGGAATGGTCAGGATGCTCCTGTGCGCCAAGATGCATGCCATCAAGATTTTCCAGGTTTTCGATCAGATTCTCATCCATTTTTTAAATTCGATCCTTTTCAATTGCATCAATTACGCCCGACTAACAGTCGGTTCTGTTCACCAATTTGCCTTCAGCCGGCAAACTCCACCATCCGACCGGCAAAATTAGTTTACATTTTCGGCATGAGGTTAAAATGCTGATATTATTTCGCAGACAAACAGGAATCATCTGTGAACAAAGAGATTAAACCATTTGACGCTGCGGCTTTGAAGAAATTGCAGCAAGCGTCATAGTATGGCTCCAGGCTATCTTAAGGCTAAGAATTATTGGCATTGTTGGTTTAGCGATAGGATCGCTTGGAGCGATACTGTCACTTTTGGACAGTCATAGTATGGCTCAAAGCCATCCTATGACTAAATGCAAAAACGGCCTGAAGGGTGACTCAATACAACTTGAGAATGCTGAATATTGAATATCGAACAAGGAATATCGAATATTGAATGAGAATGTCATCCGGTGAATCATCTGCAAAGCCCGCTGCAGTATCAGGCTTGGTGGGGGATTGGTAAGATTCACGGGGTGACTATCGCTTAAGGACGGTCATAGTATGGTTCCAAGCCATCCTATGACTATAAAAGACGGACTGTTTAGCGATAGGTTCGCCTGGAGCGATACTATCGCATTTGGATAGTCAAAGTATGGCTCCAGGCCATCCTATGACTAAAAAAAAATCGCCTTGTTGAGTAAGTGAACAGTTGCCGAATGGGTTTAGCGATAGTATCGCCTGGAGCGATACTATCGCTTTTGGACAGTCATAGTATGGCTCCCAGCCATCCTATGACTAAATGCAAAAACGGCCTGAAGGGTGGCTCAATATAACTTGAGAATGCTGAATATTGAATATCGAACAAGGAATATCGAATATTGAATGAGAATGTCATCCGGTGAATCATCTGCAAAGCCCGCTGCAGTTTCAGGCTTGGTGGGGGATTGGTAGGATTCACGGGGTGACTCTCAGAGACCCTTTCCAATTGCCGGTATCACCTATTTCACCAACTTCGAAATCTTTTTAAATTCGTCGGTGCCGGAGTAGCGCAGGAGTTCAAACAGTATGGATTCATAAGTGGAAATGATCGCCCCTTCCTGTCGCATACGCTGAATGGCATATGCTTTGTCGTTTGGATTGCGCGAACCTACGCAGTCCTCGATCACTACCGGCTGGTATCCTTGCTTTATCAGATCAATGGTTGTCTGAAGCACACACACATGGGTTTCGATACCGGCAATGATAACGTTTTTTGCCGTCAGCGCCGAAAATTCCCTGCTGAACAACGCATCGTCGCAACAACTGAAGGCCTGCTTTTCGATGACGGGAATGTCATTCACCAGCACTTTCAATGGCTCAATGGTGAAGCCCAGCCCTTTAGTGTATTGCTCCGTTACCATGATCTTCACCCCGACGGCCTTCAACCCCTCGATAAGGATGCCGGTGTTGCGGGTAAGTTGCTCATTGTCTTTTATAAACGGATAGAGCCGCTCCTGCATGTCAATAATCAGTCCGATGGATTCGTTGCCTAAAACTCTCATATTGCTATTTTTTTATTTGTAAAATCGAAGCAAGAGCACTTCTCCCAACAGGAAAAGAAGTGCCAGGATGATGAAAAGTCCAGATAATCTAACTCCGGAGCTAAGCTCACCGATCACTTCGGTGAGTGAGCGGTCGGAAGGCTTAATGACCTGAAAATTAGTTAATCCATTGTCCGCAAGCAGATTAACAAGATCGGCACGCTGATAGACACTGAGATCGGACTCCTTCCGGTTGTAGTTGAAAGCCAGGCCGGCCAGCACCTGATCGTTATGGGTCACATTGTAATGACCGGCTTCTTTTATCTGATTCTGCGTGAATATCTCGGTTTGCGAGAAGATAGACCGGATTTCGGGTATCACTTCGAAATCTCTGTTAAGGCTTTTGATTCGGAACACCTGGTCGCCTTCCGGAAGTCCGCTTTTGAGCGTAACCCGTTCATTTTCACCGGCCAGTAAATAGAGTTTTGAAGCGCCCTGACTTAATAGCCCGATTTTGTAAAGTGTGGGAACAAAAATGGCATGTTTCGCAAAATTGGACCAGGCGGGATTCAGCGGAACAGCAAAGAGATAAAGCATTCCATTGCCGGCCGGTTCGCTTCCCATAAAAATATTTCCATTTTGAATATCCAGCTGGCTCTCCATCAGTGAGCCGGGTTGCCTGCGGATTACATAATGAGAGCTGACAACAGGCAGATCAATATTTTCCTGAACCGATTCAAAAACATCGTCATAAACTCCTGAGAGCGTGTTAATTCCCGATACCCTTGTTTCACCGGTAAGCTTTTCGGCCAGAAAAGAGGTGTTCAGATTCTGAAAAAACTGCCGGTAACTCACCAGGTCAGCTTCATCACCCGGAAATACCACAATGTTGCCACCACTTTCGGCAAACCTGCGCAATTCGATGGCCAGGCCCGAAGATATCACATTCAAACCGTTGAGAATGATAAGGTTAAACTGATTGAACGTGGAATAATCGAGGCGATTTTCGGCCACATTTTGAAATACGAAAGCGGAGTCGTTCTGAAAAAGTGAGTTAAGGTAGGGGCTCTCCTCGCCGCTGTTGATCGCCAGCAGGGGAATTACCTCGCGGACCTCAAAGGAGAAATAGAGCGCATCATCGTAGGTGATCGGAAAATCAGTGATTTCGAGCATGCCATATTGAATACCGGCATCCTGGATGGTGAAGGGTAACGTTAGCTCGGTATCACGTCCGGCAGGCAGATCAAAACTGGCAATTGCACGCTGCTGCCCGTTGATGGTCAGTTTCACCGGGATTTTCTCAAAATCCTGGTCTGCACTATTTCTAACGCTTACGTTGAGTCGGGCAAGCTGTCCGGCGCGGTAAGCCGGAGCATCAAACCAGGCGGTATCAATGTAAAGATTGCTTTTATCAGAAGCCTGAACCGGAACCAGGAAAACGCTTATTGTGGAGTCGGGCCGGATGAGTGCGGGGTCGGTGATGTTTTTCTGGAAATCGGAAATCAGACATGCGACCCTGCTTTCGTACCTATGCTCGGAAAACAGATCGGATTGCCGTTTTAATACTTCAGAAATGTTGCGGCTGGCCGGCGAAATTTCCACTTCATTCAGCAGCTCCAGAAACTCCTCTCTGCTTACATACCGCTGATGAACCCCTTCAAAATCGTTGGTAAGAATCTGAAAAACATCGGTGGTGGCGTAAGCCATGGCCACCTCACGCGCCTTTTCGAGCGCTTCATCCAGCAACGTGCCTTGCGATGAGTTCAACCCCATGCTAAAGGAATTATCAATGTAGATGCTAACGGCATTTCGCGACTGCTGCTTAACCCCTGTGTCTGAGGCCGGTATGTAGGGTTGGGCAAAAGCCAGCACCAGCGCCACAATGGCCAGGATGCGCATCAGCAGCGTGAGCAGGTGCCTGATCTGCGACTGCTTCTGGGTTTTCTGCTGCAACTCCTCCAGAAACTTCACATTGGTGAAATAGACCTTCCGGAACTTCCTGAAGTTGAACAGATGAATAATAATGGGGATGGCAATGGCCGCGAGGCCATACAAAAACAAAGGGTTAACAAATTCCATACGCAATGTCCTGCACTAATTAATTCCAAATAAAACGCAGGTAAATCAAATTATTATGCTGAAGGTGGGCAATTTTAAATGCCAAGTAGTATAGCCACACAGTATAGCATTTGTCCAATGCCAATTTAAAAGCTTAACAAAATCCACTTTAACATAATTTAACAAATAATTAATTTGATTTTTGTTTTATCATCTTTCAATTTAGTATTTTTGTTCAATTGTTTTTCAAAATTTATTTTATAAAAAGATAAAGGAAATGAAAAAGTTATTTATTACACTGCTACTCATCTCTATTTCGCTTTTGCTTAATGCACAATTAAAAATTCACACTGGTGGAAACATCTCACTTGGCTCAACAGTCTCACCTTTAAGTGGGTTTAAAATTCAAGTTGTTGGTAATACTGTTTTTACGTCTAACTCAACCCCCACATCTTCTTCTGCTTTCATCAGAGGTTTAAGTAGTTTTTCTTCCACGACAACACCAGATTACACATGGTGGGGAGATGATCAGACCGGTTTATTTCATCCATCATCTTCGATTATTGGATTCTCAATTTGTGGAAATGAAAGATTGAGAATTGGTTCTTCTGAAATAGTTGTTAGTACAGCTGGGGATTGGTATAGAAGTTTTTATATTCAAGCGCTATCTTCTAATGCGTGTGGTTATCATATGCGTTATGGAACCACGGATAATTATTATGTGAGAGCCGATGGTAATGTGTTTGCAACAGCATATCGTACTCTTTCTGATAGTACCTTTAAGAAAAACATCAAAACAATATCTAATGCTTTAGAAAAAGTTGTAAAGTTGAGAGGAGTAACATACCAATATAACTATTCCGATTCGATGAGTGTTTTTAATACAGAAGATATTCATATCGGCGTAATTGCCCAGGAAGTGCAAAAATTTGTACCTGAAGTAATCAACCGTCAAGAAAATGGAATTCTTAGTGTGGAATATTCAAACATGGTAGGACTTTTAATTGAAGCTATTAAAGAGCAACAATTGCAAATTGAAAGCCTAAAGAGTGTTATTGAGTATATACGCGATACAACTACTACATTAAACACCTTAAAATCTGAAATTGATAGAATTACATATAGTCCAAAGATTGATAAAAAGGCTAACTTGCTATATCAAAATGCACCGAACCCATTTTCTCAAAACACTTCAATTAAATATTTTATCGACCCTGAATCGCAAAATGCATCAATCTGTATTTTTGATATGCAGGGTACATTGATAAAAACTCATCTTTTAAGCAGTTATGGGGAAGGATCACTAATTATCACCGGTGGGGAAATGAAACCTGGAATGTATTTTTACACTTTAGTTGTAAATGGTAATGAAATTGCAACTAAAAAAATGATTTTAACAGATTAAGAAATATCAAATTAATTGGATATGAAAATTCAACAAATTTTTAAGAACACTTATGCCGTAAGTATATTATACATTTCTTTTTCATTTTACGCTTATGGACAATACCATCCATCAATTGATCCTGCTTACGAATTGGTGTGGGAAGATTCATTTAATTCAACGCAGATTGATACCTCTAAATGGATCAGAACATTCCCCTGGCATCAAGGGACAAATTACTTTATTTGTGACTCAACTATCGGACCTTATGCTTGTGCTGCAATTAAAAAAAGTATAACTGATACTACTAACTGTAATCTTAGTGGCGGTACCCTTAAATTAATTACAAGAAAAGAAAATTATTTGGGTCAATGTTGGTCTTGGCCAGAATGTCCCGCTATTCCTAATCCTTGTAATGTACTACCTTTTAATTGCGACAATGGATTATGTTTCCATTGGGACACTTTACCTTTTAGTTTTACCACAGCCATGCTTTATTCAATATGGGATTTTAGGTATGGCTATTTTGAAATTAAATTCAAGTTGCCCCCATCGCCTGCGCCACCCAAAACATTGAGAGGTCATGGAGGTACATTTTGGTTATGGAGTGCCGGAGATGACTATTATAATGAAATTGATATTTTTGAAATAAACGCAGATGATAATAGTGGGAATTATTATTACGCATCAGGCAATTCACACTTTTCACCAGATACGACCGATCCAAATTCAGATTATTTTTCATATGGATATTTTTCGCCAGATACCTGGCATACCGTTGGAATAAACTGGACATCAAACTCGATTGAATATTATCATAATAGTATTTTAAAATATGTATCTTTTAACAATCCACACCTTCTAGGACCAATGGCAATCATCATTACCTGTGGCGGGAATTATGTCCCTCTTGATAATTACTGTGTTCCATTTGATACATTAGGTCCTGAAAGTACACAATTCCCTTATACTTACGAGATTGACTATGTGAAAGTGTGGCAACATAAAAAGCATTGTAATAATAATCTAATTTTAACCCAATACAACTCCTTATTCTATCCTAATAAATTGCATAAAACTGTTACACTTGGAACAAATGTCCAAATTAACAATCAGACTCAGAAAAGTATCTGGGCATCAGATTTTATTTTAATGAATGAAACTACTGAAATAGATAGTAACAGTGATTTTCTTTTTAATACAACAAACTGCGAGGATATTCTAAAGCAAAGAAATGTGAACTATCGAATTCCAGTTCCCACGCCACTATCATTTTTTTGGAAACTAAACTATCACTATTAATTATATACATAATGAAATCAAAATTACTTCTCATAATCAGCCTGACAATTGCATTTAAATTGTTCAGCCACACTCCTGCAGATTCACTGGTGGGGATTTATGCAGGAGAGAAATGGTATGCAAATCCAGCTGGAAGTCAGTGGGTCATAACTCCAGATACAATATATGTTTATTTCATAGACTCTACGATTTGTAAAGCTCAATGGTGGTCTTCAAGTATAAGTAGTGTTAACGCCATATATTGTACAGATTATTTCTCATGTTACAATCCCAATCCACAAAGCCCCTATCTTAAGTTTTACAGTAATGACAGCATTAGGTGTATAGTTAACTATTCTCCTCAGCCATACCCTCATCCTCCTACAGCTTACCGCCTCTATGGTAAACGCATCCCTGGCAGTAATGGTTTGGTTGGAGTTCATGAAAATATGCCCGAAGCTGGGTTTAAAGTTTTTCCTAATCCGTTTTCGGATGAAGTTACCATTGAGGCCGGTAATTCAGTAGTGTTGGGAGTAATCATTTATTCCATTACCGGAAAACAGGTTTATCAAAATGCCGGAAAAATACCTGACAGAATCAACCTTTCATTCCTCGAAAATGGACTGTACGTAATTGGAATCGAAACCGATAAAGGCATTGCGTTCAAAAAATTAACAAAGATCAACTAACCTATTAAAAACAAAAAATTATGAAAAAATTATCGGTTGTATTTTTTATGCTTTTGATTGTTCTATCCTCTTGTTCGAAAGATTCAGAAGACAAACCAAATGATTTGATCTTCAAGTCAGGGATTAGCGGCGTTGTGCAAAAAGGGCCATTTCTGAATGGTTCTACAATAGAAATATATGAATTGGACGAAACCCTGACCCCTACAGGAAAAAGTTTTTCCAATCAAATTCTGGATAATAGCGGGTTGTTCGAGTTAAATGATATAACTCTGGTTTCACCTTATATTCAATTAAAGGCAACCGGTTACTATTTTAATGAAATTACAGGGAAAAATTCTGACGCCCCTGTAATTTTAACTGCATTGGCAGATATTTCATTAAAAACTTCAGTCAACGTAAATGCCCTGTCGCACCTTGCAAAAAGCAGAATAGAACATCTGGTAAAAACGGAAGGAAAAACATTTTTGGAGGCCAAATCCCAGGCCGAGCAAGAGGTTTTGGCAATTTTCTTCATCACCGAAAACAACATTACAAACTTTGAAGATTTAAATATTTCGAAAAATGGAGAGGAAAATGCAATCCTGCTGGCCATTTCCATTATGCTTCAGGGTTTTCGTAACGAATCAGGTTTAAGCGATCTGCTGGCAAATATCATAACAGATATACGGCAGGATGGTGTGCTGGACAATACCGCACCGGGCAGTGCAATAATTAACGATATACGATTGTGCGATTTGCAGATGGTCAGAGAGCATCTCGAAAAGCGTTACTCTAACCTGGGAATTAATGCTGAAGTGCCCAACTTTGAGTTGTATGTCGAACATTTTATCGAAACAGCTACCTATGAAATTACCAACCAGATTGAATACCTTGAGTTCAGTGGTTATGGTGAGAATTTATTGTTTGGCGATAAAACCATTTTTAGTTCCGGTTTGAGCATAGCCGCTTATTTACCTGCCGGAACCTCTCTGAAAATAGTGATTAAAGGTGGACAATGGAGTTATGCGTTTATGCCTAATCCACCCATTAACTGGGCGATCAATCAATATCAAGACGAAACACAGACCTTCACTGCAATCGATTCAGACAGGATGTGTGATTTGTCGTTCTCGTGGATGGATAATTCAACCCACATCATTGAGTATTACGAAAACAATTCCGAAACACCGACAAGAATAAAAACCATAGTGGGCAGCAAATAATAATCCTAAGCGGATGATTACCCAGTCTACCCAATCACAATTCTAATTTTGTGTATTGGCAGGCTGTGTGATTTGAAATTGCAGGTGAGAAGCCAGTCTCAATTCTCCCTCATCACAAACTCGTCGTATTCCACTTCGAAGCGCAGCTTGTGCTTAGATTCTTCGATGGCCAGCGACTGGAAAATCTGCCGGATATGCTCGTCCTGCGTTTTTTCGCTCAGGCGGGTGTAAAGCTTGAAGGCAGCTTTTTCGCGTTTCATGGCGAGCACCAGCGCCTCCTCGTACGACATGTTGGGACGCGGTTCCACATCCACAAGGTAATCGCTTAGCTTCAGGTCGAGGATCTCCATTTTTTGCACGGCAAAGGTTCCTTCAGTTTTCACTTTCAGCAATTTGGACTTGTGCCCCATCTCTTCTTTGGCAAATTGGGTAAAAACCCCGCGCATCTCCTCGTTGCGTGAGTTACCCGCCAGTTCGGTGTAAAAATCAACGGCAGCCTGCTCATTATCAATGGCAAAGTTCAGGATATCGTCAATGGAATTGAAATCTTTCATCTTTTCGCAATTTTTTATGTAGTAAAATTTTGAGCGACAAAGTTAGACTTTTACCAATACAGAATTGAATCCCGGAGAAGAAAAAGCGCTGCAATCGCTTGGATAGTCATAGTATGGCTCCAAGCCATCCTATGACTAAAAAATACCCTCAAAATTTAGCGATAGGATCGCGTGGAGCTCTCTTATCGCTAAATTTCCTCTGTTTTGGTCAAAAAAAAGCCCCCAACCAGCGGAAGGGAGCTTTTTAATTTATTAATCAGAATTGTTAGAGCACGCCCTGATCCATCATGGCATTGGCTACTTTGAGGAAGCCGGCCACGTTGGCGCCTTTAACGTAGTTGATATATCCGTCTTCGTCGGTACCGTGGGTAACGCAAGCCTGATGGATATTTTTCATAATGGTATGAAGTTTTGCATCCACCTCTTCGCGCGACCAGCTGAATTTGAGCGAGTTTTGCGACATTTCAAGGCCTGAAGTGGCCACGCCGCCGGCGTTCACTGCTTTTCCGGGTCCAAATAAAATTTTGTTCTTCTGGAAAACTTCAACAGCTTCGGGAGTTGATGGCATGTTGGCGCCTTCGGCAACGCAGAAACAACCGTTCTTTACGAGGTTTTCCGCATCTTCTTTATGCAACTCGTTCTGGGTAGCACAGGGAAGAGCGATGTCGCACTTCACTTCCCACGGACGTTTGCCCTGGACAAATTTTGCACCTGGAAACTCGAATGAGTATGGCTTCACGATATCCTGATTGGAAGCCCTGAGTTCGAGCATGTAGTTGATTTTTTCTCCTGAAATTCCGTCCGGATCATAAATGTATCCATCAGGGCCGGAGATGGTAACCACTTTACCGCCAAGCTCGGTCACCTTTTGGGCAGCGCCCCAGGCAACATTACCGAAACCGGAAATACAAACTGTTTTGCCTTCGAAGGTTTTGCCCTGAGTAGCGAGCATTTCCTGGGCAAAATAAACAGCGCCAAAGCCCGTAGCCTCAGGACGGATCAAACTGCCACCCCAGTTGAGCCCTTTGCCGGTGAAAACGCCGGTGTGCTCTGATGCCAATTTCTTGTACATACCGTACATGTAGCCAATTTCGCGGCCACCCACGCCGATATCGCCTGCAGGCACGTCGGTTTCGGGGCCGATATACTTCCAAAGCTCAAGCATGAAAGCCTGGCAGAAACGCATAATTTCATGGTCGGATTTGCCTTTGGGATCAAAATCAGAGCCTCCCTTGCCACCGCCCATAGGTAATGTAGTGAGTGCATTTTTGAAAATCTGCTCGAATCCGAGGAATTTCAGGATACTAAGGTTAACACTCGGGTGGAAACGCATTCCGCCTTTGTATGGCCCAATGGCATTGTTGAACTGCACACGGTAAGCCAGGTTAACCTGCACGTTACCGTTATCGTCAACCCATGGCACTTTGAACATGAATACGCGGTCAGGTTCAACAATCCGCTTGATGATTCCGGCGGTTTCGAACTGCGGGTTTTCCAGCAGCACGTCTTCGAGTGTCTCAAGCACTTCTCTTACAGCCTGTAAGTACTCCAATTCGCCCGGGTGTTTTTTCTCCAGGTCGTTCATGAATTTTTCGAGATCCATTGCACTAATTTTTAAAGGTTACGTTTATTGTGAATTAAATAACAGTGTTATTTTTATAACGTGCAAAGTACACACTTTTAAGTTTACTGGCCAAACCTTTTCCATAATTTTTTTCCGCTGTGAGTTTTAGTAAGAAAATTTCATTACCAGCCGAAACCAAATTCTCTATACATTTGGCTGATTTTTCCAACTAAAAATTACCAATCAAATGAATGAAAAAAACAAACTTGGCCGCCGCAATTTTTTCAGGATTGCTGCCGCCGGAAGCATCGGCGCCGCTCTCATACCGCCGGTTTTGATTCAGGATCTGAACGCCCAGGAGAAGCCCAAAACCGAAAAACCGGCCACCAACATTGCAGACGCCATGAAACATCCCCGAACCGAAAACTCGATGCCGGGAAAATATCCGGGACGAGTAGTCCGGGTGAATCATCCCCGCTGTGTTGCAGACAATGAGCCTGTGGAAACTGCCGCGTATGACATGATTTCGGCGGCCCTGCTAACTCTCACCGGCGCTAAAAGCTTAAAAGAAGCATGGCTGAACTTCGTAACACCGGGTGAGGTGATTGGGCTGAAAGTTAATCCGGTTGCAGGAAAACTTCTATCCACCAGCCATGCAGTTACTAAATCAGTGGTAAAGCAGTTGACCGAAGCCGGTATTCCGGCTAAGGACATTGTGATCTGGGACAGGCGGCAGTTTCAGCTGGAAGAGGTGGGATTCGACAACCAAAATTATCCCGGAATTGCCATCAAAGGAACGGAGATTAAAGATGCAGATGGAAGTTTTATTGACAAAGACGGCATAATGTACGGTGAAAAGATGATTGATAAAGATTGGTACTACTGGGCTGATTATGAAGAAGAGTACGATGCTTACACTTTGCCCTACATGGTGAATGGCGGCAAATACTCCTACTTTTCCAAAATCTGCACACAAGAAGTGGATAAGATCATCAACCTGCCCATCCTGAAAAATGCCGGAACGTCGGTTACGCTTTGCCTGAAAAACCTGGCCTATGGCGCCATCACCAACACGGGAAGGTTACACAAACACCTGTGGTCGGAAACCAACGCTGAAGTTTGTGCTTTTCCTCCGCTTCGCGACAAGGTGGTACTGAACATCGTGGATGGCATTAAAGGCTGTTTTGATGGCGGGCCGGGCGCCAACCCTCAGTTTATCTGCAACTACAACACTATCCTGGTGGGCAGCGACCCGGTGGCGGTTGACCGTGCCGGATACGATATTGTGATTGCAAAACGCATTGAAGAAGGAGTGCAGGAGGAAGAATTGCCCCGCGGACGAAGGTTTATGGAACTGGCCGAAGGTCTGGGTCTTGGCGTAGCCGATCCGGAAAAAATCAATGTTGAAGAGATCAACCTGGGTTAGTGGAAAACCACAAAAAGCAAATGCCAAATTACAAATAAAATCCAAATTCGAAAATATCAAACATCTAAAAATCAATACATTTGATGAACCTCAATTTGCCCGGACACCTCAATGTCAATCTCATTTTGTTAATCTTCCATTGCCTCTTCTTTGGTTATCTTCAGCTCAATGCTCAACAAATAACGGAACTCCGGAGTGATGACTTCGCTCAGCTTACCATCACCAGCAACACCGTTTACGACGGAAACGCACTCTGGGGCTACATGAACGGCGGCGCTGACCTTTACCTCGAGTATGGCTTCGCTGGCCTGCGGGTTCAGGAGGTGGAATTTGCCAGCGAAAAGATCAAACTGGAGATTTTCACAATGGAAAGCCCGAAAGCAGCTTTTGGCATTATGAGCATCCGGCGTTTCAAATGCGCTGAAAGTGAATTGTTTGTAACCGGCGACTGCCTGACAGATTATCAGTACCAGGCAGCCAAAAGCAACTTCTACATCAGCATTATCAATTACAACGGAAGTGAAAAGGCCGGCGAAATTACCCGGATACTGGCCAGAAAACTTCTGGGAAAAATTTCCGGTGAGAGTTATCCGCTGCCTTCATTTCAAAATATTGATCCACAATTTGTTACACCAAACACCATCAAACTGGCAACCGGTCCGCTGGGCATCCAGAATATTGTTCCGAAATGGGCAAAGTTGTTTGAAGGAACGGAGCATTTCGATCTTTTTGTATTCCCGGTGAAAACCGATAATGGTAAAATCCTTTTTGGTGATTTGTTATTCGCCGACAAAGAAATCGCCTTAGCTTTTATCAACCGGAACTTTGACCCAACAGGAGATTATCCCGTCTTCATAACTGAAGGAGACAAAACCATCGGCCTACAGCGTTTTTCGGATACCTGGTTCAGAATTGCAGAGCTAAACGGCTCTCAGGAGAATTCAGCGAAAATCCTGAAGCAATTTGGGTTTTGAGCAGTTAAATCATTTGATTTACTCCCAAATATCATTTGATTCAGAACTTCTGACCCAATATTGGTTTTCAAGCGATTACAAAGACTGTATCATAAATCGGAATGTCGTAAGTTTGAGATTTCTCCCTCGCTGCGCTCAGTCGAAATGACATTTTCATATGGGATTATGGTGGCAGAGTGCGGCGCTTCGCGCCGCACTCTGCCCCTATATCCACAAAAGACAAACAATATCATTTCGACCGAAAACACAAGCGAAGCGCAGTGTTGAAGAGAGAAATCTAATCATGTGCGAAATGCACTTTTGCGCTGGGTCAGGAGTTCTGAGATTTCAGTTGTTTTTGATTCATTATCAACCAGTTATTCTTTCAAACAGCGTAAAGAAAAATGAAATAGTTTGTCGTTGCTCCTGACTTGTCCCCCCCTTTCACTTTGAAAAATTAATCATCACAAAATCAGTTT
>DAIRGA010000066.1:0-4581 GCA_036794825.1 Bacteroidales bacterium
ATCATCGAATTTCAAGGAAGTACTCAAGGAACGATTTGTAGCCTCTTTGTTTGAGACGGTCGAGCGTGATTGTGGTAATGAGTATTGGGCTACACGAGATAGCCCAGCCACCCATACGGCTGTGAGCCCATTGCCATGCTGTACGTTCGGGAACACCAAGCCTGGTAAGGTTTATCGCCTTGCGGCGTGGTTTCTTCCAGTGGTGCCAGATACAATACCGCAAACGGTTGCGAACCCATCCATCCAGCGTTTTGAGTTTCCCGTGTATCGAAGCCTGTTTGAAGTAGTTCAACCATCCACGCATCAGCAGGTTTAACCTGTGTATGCGCTCGTCGAAACTTGCCGGAATCGTTTTCCGGGTGATGGTTTTGATTTTGTACTTCAGTGCTGCAAGGCTGTTTTTGGATACTACCAGTTGGTATTGTCCTCTGTCGCCCTTTTTGTAGGTGGATTCAAATGCAAAGCCCAGATACTCATAGTTGAGTGGCTTCCGGACTGCACTTTTCTGTTTGTTCACCTGCAGGTGCAGTTGGTTTGTGATAAAGCGGGTAATGTTTCTCATTACTCTGTGTGCCGACCGGGCAGATTTAAGGAAAATGCTGAAGTCGTCGGCATACCTTACAAAACGTAAGCCCCTATTTGCCAATTCCTTGTCCAGTTCGTTCAGCACGATATTGGAAAGTAACGGACTAAGTGGGCCACCTTGTGGTACACCTTTTCTTCGTTTGTGCAATTTCCCGTTGATCTGCACCGGACTGCGCAGGTAACGCCAGATGAGCCGTAGAACCTTTGGGTCATTCACTTTGCGTTTAATCAGGTTCATCAGGTAGTCGTGGTTTACTTCATCGAAGAAACGTTGAAGGTCAATGTCAACAATGCTGTTGTAACCTTGATTAATGTACACTAATGCCTGCCCGATGGCTTGTCCGGCACTCTTTCCCGGTCTGAATCCGTAGCTGAATGGCGAAAATTCAGGGTCAAACAAGGGGTTTAACACCTGATTTATCGCTTGTTGAATCATTCGGTCGCCTGTTGTCGGAATGCCCAGCAAACGTTCTCCACCGCTGCGTTTGGGAATCGAAACTCCCAATACTGCTTTGGGTTGGTAAGTGCCGTTTATCAGGTCATTCTTTATTTGCATCCAATGATTGTTCAGCCATGCTTTCAGTTCATCGGTGCCGATGCCGTCTACACCGGAAGAACCTTTGTTCCGAACTACGTTTTCGTAGGCGGATGTAAGATTTTCACGGTTTAGAATCTCGTTCATTAATACCATCTTGCGATTCTTTGTGCAATGGTTTCTGCTGATGTTGCTTCCGACCCGGGCACCCCCTCTTAACGCCGGTATGCACGCTCATTCAGATTCCCTCGCGATGTTTGTTCTGCCCTTCATTACTTTTGTGAGGCTTCCGGTTATCTGTACCGGCTCGTATCGTGTAACTACTATGGCTTCTGCTGACTTCTCTTTTGCCAACCCGTGGCTGTTGAGATCTCCCCTGGTAAGAGCTTGTTCCTTCGGCTAATCGCTGCCGGATCTACCCGGTAAAACTCCCCTTTCGTAGGGTTTGGACGTCGGTAAGCTGTGGTACCTCATCCGTTTTACAAGGCCTCCTATCCGGTTCATGTACTTCAGTACCAGCCTTTGCAGTCTCGCTTCCTTCAGGTTAAACCTCACGGTTATCACCCTTGCGACTTGCTAACAGTTCGGGTCGTTACTCCCGCCTGTAAGGGACTTCCACCCTCTGGAATTTATTTACACTTGTTGTATTGCTTCGGAAAAATAAATTTGTATTTTTAATCTTTTTCCAGAGCGTACAACAAGTGTGCGCTGCAGCTCATGCAGGGCACACACAAATTGTATATGGCAGGCGGGGGCTTTAGCGGTCTGACAAGTCAGACCTCGTGCCCACTTTCCTGCGGGTCTGACAGGATTTCTCCTCGAAATCCCGCCCGACCACATACAAGTGACCGTCAGACTGCGCAAAAACCTCTTCTTTCAGTCAACATTAATTTATCGTAAAGTTTTACGGATCATTCTTGGTGGTTTCATGTAAAATGCTTAATTTCAGTGCATAATAGCAATATTTTATGCATCATATACAAGGTCAGGCGCGTAATCAGTTTCAAATTGTTTGTTTGGAGCAAATGGTGGCTGCTGACAGTTTCGTTCGGGCAATTGATGTATTTGTGGATGCCATCGATCTGAAAAGCTTCGGGTTTACACATGCCGGGCTCCGTGAAGAAGGACGCCCGCCATACAACCCGGCCGCTTTACTGAAGCTCTACATCTATGGCTATAAATTTGGCATCCGTTCTTCACGTAAACTCGAGTACCAGGCTGCAACCAATCTGGAGGTACGATGGCTGCTGAACGAACAAACGCCTTCGAACCGCACCATCAGCGCATTCCGCAAAGAAAATGCCATTGCTTTCCGGCAGGTTTTCCGCAAATTCGTATTCATGCTCAGGCAGGCAAATCTGATCGGGGGCGAAACCATAGCCATCGACTCGTTTAAAGTTCGTGGTCAGAACTCGTTGAAAAACAATTACAACGAAAAGAAAATCAAGCGTCACCTGGATTACATTGATGCACGTATTGATGAGTTTTCGCAGGCGATGGACCAGGCCGACCAGCAGGAAGAAAAGGAAGAGCTCAGCCATAAGGTTTCAGTTCAGAAGCAACGCCGGCAGAAATATGAAGACCTGCAGAACGAGCTCACAGCTAGCGGCCAGGAACAGATCTCAACAACTGACCCTGATGCAAAGGCCGTGATACTTCACCGCGGGGTGGTGAACGTGGGTTACACCATTCAGGCTTCGGTGGATGCCAAACATAAACTTATTGCCGAAACCGACACCGGTGATGTGAACGATACCCGGGCACTTGCCCCGGTGGCCATTGCCACCAAGGAAACACTCCAGGTTGATGGATTTAATGTGCTGGCCGACAAAGGGTATCACACCGGTGATCAGCTGAGCCGTTGTGCGGATGAAAACATTGTCACCTTTGTATCCCCGAAAGAACCGGCCTCCAACGATGAGGATATTTTTCCCATTGACCGTTTTCTTTACCAGCCCGGAACTGATTGCTACATCTGCCCTGCCAATGAGACCCTGACCACCAATGGAACCTGGTACGCGCACAGTACACGCGGACATAAGGCGGCTTTCCGGTTCCAGAGGTACACTACTCCAAAATGTAAAGGTTGCACGCTCCGGGCTCAGTGTACCAAAGGCAGAGCCAATGGCCGAAGCATCGACCGCAGCGAGTATGCCGGTATTATTGAGCAAAACAATCAACGGGTAAATGCCAATCCGGACTATTATAAGCTCAGGCAGCAGTTAGCTGAACATCCCTGGGGAACGATGAAACGACAATGGGGATTCGACCATGTGCTTGTCAAAGGCAAAGAACGGGTGATGGGTGAAGTAAGCCTGGTGTTCACCGCGTACAATCTCACGCGGGTTTTGGCAGTAGTTGGTGGAATTGATGGATTTAAAGCCTTGTTAAAGCGATTTTCAGGTTTTTTTCAGCGATTTTCAAGCATTTTTAAGGCATACATACACGAATTAAGCGGAATTACATCCATGTTGATATCCCGGACAGAAATACAATCTCCCGTTTGACCGAGCGCGCTATTGAATAAATTTCGGATATTTGAATAACCGGAGAGGTTTTTGCGCAGACTCCCGTTGTGAGTAATATCTCCGATGAAGAAAGTATCCCCGCAAGGTACTCCGTTTGTTCGCTGTTCAGGCCGGATTGTTCCAGTTGCTCGGTAAATCCTATCACTGAAGATAATGGCGTTCTGAATTCATGGCTCATATAGGCCAGAAACCTTCTTTTCTCTTCGGCTTCTTCGATTGCTTTCTGCTTTGAGGCAATGAGCTGTAGCTGGTAACGATGGTTTTCGCGAAGCATCCATGCCAATGCAAGGGCGAGCAAAAAAGCCCCGAATACCGATACAATCATTGAGCTATGAAGGATTCCCGCCGAACGGGTAATTGTTCTGGCGGACTGATCACGGAAAACATTTTCATTTACCACCGCCGTTTCCTTCAGGGCAAACAGTATTTCCCGGATTTCAGCCATCAGGGCATTGTTCAGTTTCACCATCCTCAGTTCACTTTGCCTTAATTCATTGCGGCGCTGCAGTTGTCTGCGCATCTGAGTCTGGTAATATGAATTTGACCTGCTGATGATGTCATCGGCAAAACGGTGAAGCGAAAATGTGGTATCTGAATCTTCTGCCTCATCAGGTTGCGGGGGCGGAGTCTCCCCCTGCTTAACCACAACCCTGGCGTTGATGGTCTGTTGCTCCTCCTCCCCTACAAGAAATGTCTTTATTTTCCCAAACAGTCCCTTTTTCCTCCATCCCTTAGTCTGGCTGAAATCTATGGTATCAATATCCAGCCCTCCGGCCCGGGCAGTGAACTTTCTAATTGTCAGTGGTTCGTCAGGGTTTGTAAAGGGAACAGACTCCATGGCTGCCGTGATGATCATCAGCGAATCAGCCAGGAGTTTCAGCCTGATGTATGATCCGGCTTCCCGGTCGCGTTCATCAATAATCTTTCTGGCTT
>DAIRGA010000067.1:0-4496 GCA_036794825.1 Bacteroidales bacterium
ATCCCATCCTGAAAGACCAGGGCAAAGTAACGATGCTGGAAGCGCGGCTTAAAGCTGAACAGGAGTATGACAAATTCAGGGTGATACAAGACCAAACCTATGAAAGTGATTTTGATCGGGAGGTGAAGAAATTGAAGAAATAATTTGGATATAGCAGGCTTTATCAATAGACCTGCGATGTGCTGAGACAGGATAAAATGTTTTTGGGAAACACTAACAAAAGAGTTTGATTTTCCGATGTAATAACGGACGGAAATCATGAGGATATAAACATGAAAAGACTTGAATTATGAATAATGAGAAAAAGGAACTTTGGGATGCCTTCTTGCAGGAGTGGCCTCTTGAGCGGCTGCAAAGCATGTCACTCGAAGAATACACCAACCTGAACCGTGAAGATTCTTTTTGCTATTGGCTGGAGTCAAAAACAGAAGGGCTTGGCAGTATCTGGGGTGGATCATCCTACAAATTTGGCATTTATCATAGAAGCAAGTCAGCAAAAAAGGATAAACGGTTTAAATACAAAACACAGGGAAATTATTCGTGGGTTTTAAAATTCGGAGAAACTAAAGAGGATGCATTTAAAGCAATCAGAGAAAATATTGTTGCTGTTGCACGCTTTGCAACTCAAAATGAGTTGGATAAAGCTGAAAATGTAGAATTAGGCCATGTTGTCAAGTGGAAAATAGCAGCGCTTTACAACAAGCGAATTCCACTGTTATACAGCAAAGAGGCTATTGATTTTATATGTGATCATTTCTCCATTGATAAACAGTTACCATATTCGGCAAAACTGCAAAACCTGGCATCACTGAACAAAGGCAATGATATGCTAACCTTCAGTGAAGAATTATGGGCCGTCTGGGATCAACGCAAGAAAGGTACTTCTGATTCAAATGATACTGGCATCAATTATTGGGTTTTTCAGGGTAATCCCAAAATTTACAATGTGGTTGACTCTTTGAAAAATAAGGCTTTGAAATCATGGAGTGTAGCGGCTCATAAAGATAAAATCCAACAAGGCGATAAAGTTATACTTTGGCTCACGGGCGAAAAATCAGGGTGCTATGCATTATGCAGAGTTACCTCAGGTGTAATGAACAGAATTGACGATGAAATAGAGCAAAAATATTACAACGATTTAAGCAAATTCCAAAGTGCCGACAGAGTGCAGATAGCAATAGAACATAATTTATGGCAAAATCCTGTTCTCAAGGAATATTTGAATGATATGCCGGAATTTCAGGATTTTAAAGGAGGAAACCAAGGAACCAATTTTGCTGCATCAAAGCTTCATTATGATATTATCTTAAAACATATCAATATGATTGAATTAAAGCAATTTCCGCTCAACCAAATCTTCTTCGGCCCTCCGGGAACCGGGAAAACATACAATACCATTAACAAGTGTATTGAGATACTTGATCCATTATTTGACCTCACCCAGCCAAGAAAAATCATAAAGGATAAGTTCGAGTTTCTAAGAAAAGAAGGCCGGATTGATTTGGTTACTTTTCATCAAAGCATGAGTTATGAGGATTTCGTAGAAGGAATTAAGCCATTCGTGCCGGTAGATTCGGAAGCTGGTGACGATAATAGTGCAATCTTACCAACACTGATGTATAAGATTGAAGACGGGATTTTCAAGCGCCTTTGCATGCGTGCGACTACCAATATTTCCCAAAAATTTGATTTCGATGATCTGTGGGATAATTTTGCAACAAAACTTATTGCTTCAAACGACGAGGTTGTTTTTAAGTCGGTTGATAGCGAATTGAAACTTGAAAAGGAGATTTCCTCCATCAATTCTTTAAAAGTCAGATTCAAAAAATCCTGGAATGATTCGGAACCTGAAGGAACAGCCATTTTTCATGTGGGCAAAGAAACCATGCGTAATATATTTAATGAACGCATTAATCTGGCCGACCCAAACCTTAAACCACGGGTTGCTGTCAGCGAAATTGTAGGGACAAGCAGGGCTACAACATTTTATGCCGTTTACCGAAGCTTTTTCGAGCATTCAAATTTGGTAAACATGTTTAGCCAAACAGACACGACCTTGCCATTCGTAATTATTATTGATGAAATCAATCGCGGAAATATCTCTCAGATCTTTGGTGAGTTGATTACACTGATCGAGGATGACAAAAGACAAGCGAAGCCAGAAGCACTTGAGGCAATTTTACCGTATAGCAAGACAAAATTCAGCATACCCCAAAATGTATATATCATCGGCACCATGAACACCGCCGACCGCAGCATTGAGGCGCTCGATACTGCACTGCGCCGGAGGTTTACGTTTATGGAGATGGCGCCCAAACCTGAACTGATAAGTGAAGTGGGCAAATCAAAGGGAGAGATTGATGGTATTGACCTTGTTAAGCTACTTTCGACCATCAACGAACGCATTGAAAAACTGATAGACAAAGACCACCAGATTGGCCATTCTTATTTTCTGGATATTGCCAGCTTTACTGAATTGAAACTGGCTTTTAAGAACAAAGTGATTCCTTTGTTGGAAGAATATTTTTACGGCGATTTTGGCAAAATCGGCCTGGTGCTGGGCAGCGGTTTTGTTATCCCAAAGAAAATGAACGATTTTGGTTTTGCTGATTTCAAAGGCTTTGATAATGATATTATTACCGACCTGATGGAGCGAAAGGTTTTTGAAATTACCGATTCGAAAGCATGGGGTGTTGAGGATTTTAAAAATATTTACCAGAAATAAAGCATCAGGCTATGCCGGTTATCAGAGTTTTTGAGCACGAGCGGTTAACGATTCATGAAGATGAACTCGGGCGAGCGCTGACTACAGTTCAGTTTGAAAAGCTATGTCAGTTCAACGATAAGAACGAGAACAAATACTTCACCGTGATCCGCAACGGCGTGAAGTTTGGGCAATATGTGGGCGTGATACAAATCGGAATCCTTACTATCGAAATCCTGCCCAAAGCCGACAAGCAAACAATCACTAAACACGAATATGACGCTCAAACCCGGCGATGGCAAAAGGTTTTGTTGAAGATGCTGGCCATCAGCGGCGAAATTGACCTGGAAACCGTTTCGGAAGCCAGCCTGAGGAAGCGGCTTACCCTGCTCGATTTGTATTTCGAGATTTATCTTCAGGAAGTTGACGGGCTTCTCCGCCGTGGACTTGCCAAAAAGTACCGGCAAAACGAAGGCAACGTGAAAGCGCTGAAAGGGCGATTGAATTTTTCCAAAGATATTCAGCACAATTGTATTCACCGCGAACGGTTCTATACCTGCCATCAGACCTATGACCATGAACATCTGTTGAATCAGATTTTGCTAAAAGGACTGAAAATTCTTGAAACCCTTTCTTCGGACAGCATGTTGAATGATAAAATCAGGAAGCTGATGTTTTACTTTCCTGAAATCAGGGAAATAGCCATTAACAAAGATTCCTTCAACAAAATCCGCCTCACCCGCAAAACGAGGGAATACACCAAAGCCCTGGCCATTGCCAAAATGCTGATCCTGAACTATTCGCCCGATATTTCAAAAGGCGAAGAAAACATGCTGGCGCTGCTGTTCGACATGAACAAGCTGTGGGAGAAATACATCTATAAACAGCTTAAGGCCAGGGAAAATAAATATCTGCGTGTCAAGTACCAAGTACAGGATCTGTTCTGGGAGTCAAAACGCATTTTCCCCGATATTGTAATTGAAAGACTACTGTCCGTTGAAAAGGATGAAATTAGCTATGAAGCTTTTTGGGAGCCATGCATCATTGACACAAAATGGAAGCTGATTGATGTGAACAAACCCTCCGATGATGACCTGAAGCAGATGTATGTTTACAACATGTACTGGAACAGCCCAAAAAGCATGCTCTTATACCCAAAGCTTGCCGGTGCAAAGGACAGCGATTTTGGCAAATTCCATAAAGGCAGGCCGGGCGACAATCACTGCAAAATAGGCTTTGTGAGTGTGCTGGATGATAGTGGCGGTTTAAGTCAGGGAGTTGCAGATGAGATACTGAAAAAAATTAAACCGGAGTAAGATAGTATGAAACCCTGACAGGTTTCCGAAACCTGTCAGGTTTGGAACAGGGAGCAGGACGCCGGATTTTTAGGAGGGGAAGTATAAACAAATACCACATTAATTATAAAACCACGCGATCTCTTGTTATTCCACACGTTGGACAAAAAAGTAAATGTTTCGGTTTACTTCCGCGATGGAACATTTTGGCTTACACAAAAAGCTATGTCAGAGCTGTTTGGGGTGAATGTGCCAGCAGTGACCAAGCACCTGAAAAACATCTTTGAAACGGGGGAGCTGAGCTGGGAAGCAACTGTTTCCATTTTGGAAATAGTTCGCACTGAAGGTAGCCGTGAAGTAACCAGAGCAATTGAGTTTTACCGCCTCGAAGCAATCCTGGCCGTTGGCTATCGGGTAAATTCTGTGCAAGCTACCGAGTTCAGAAAATGGGCTACCACTACCCTCAACGAGTTTATCATTAAAGGTTTTATCATTGA
>DAIRGA010000045.1:0-26387 GCA_036794825.1 Bacteroidales bacterium
ATTTTACCTACGGGATGGCAGTTTCTGAAGTACTGCTCGATACCCTGACCGGTCATCATCAAATCCTGAAATCGTTCATTATCAACGATTGCGGAAACTCTATAAATAATTTGCTCGATATTGGCCAGGTGGAAGGAGGATTTGTTCAGGGTGTTGGCTGGTGCACTACCGAGGATATTAAATGGGATAAAAAAGGCAATTTGCTCAATCATTCGCCCGATACCTATAAGATTCCGGGTGTGCGGGATATCCCTGTGGAATTTCATGTGGAGTTGCTGACCGACAGTCCAAACCCGACAACCATTCACAATAGCAAAGCAGTGGGAGAGCCGCCATTTATGCTTGCCTTTTCGGTGTGGCTGGCAATTAAGGATGCCATTTCTGCAGTCGGAGATCATCAGTTTGAGCCTGATTTTCAGCTTCCGGCCACTAACGAAGTGATTTTGAAAGCCATCGAAAACATCAGGGCGCTAAATAGTAATTGCCAGAAAACCCCCCAAAATTGATTTTCAACGATTTTTTTACCCCACCCCCAAGGGGAGCAAATCGTTGAAAATCATTGCTCCCATTTGGGTTGGGGTCAACAATGATTTTCAATAATAGTAGTTTTCTGGCAATGACAAAGCAAGAATAGCAGTTCCAAAACAAAGCAGGGGTAAAAATTGCTTCTTACCCCTGATTGATATTTCTATTAATGGATGATTACTTTGCGGGCACGTGTTTCAGCGTTTCAACCAGGAAATCCCAGAATTTCTGAACCGATTCGATGTGAACTTTTTCATCGGGAGAGTGCGGGTAACGGATGGTTGGGCCAAATGAAATCATATCCCAGTGAGGATAAACCCCGCCCAGCAGTCCGCATTCCAAACCGGCATGTATTGCCTTGATTTCGGGTACTTTACCAAATTTATTGTTGTAAATTTCCAGCATTTCCTTGAGGATGGGAGAATCCGGGTTGGGTTTCCAGCCGGGATAATCGCCGGTAAGTTCAACCTTCGCTCCGATCATCTCGAAAACGCTCTTCACCACTTCGCCCAAATCCTGCTTGGCCGAATCCACCGAACTGCGCAACAGGTTTTTCACTACAGCCTCG
Organism: Bacteroidales bacterium; assembly: GCA_036794825.1. Classification (GTDB taxonomy): domain Bacteria; phylum Bacteroidota; class Bacteroidia; order Bacteroidales; family 4484-276; genus RZYY01. The sequence goes on from DAIRGA010000045.1 coordinate 1,094, forward strand.
CCACTTTTCACAGTGATGATTGCGAGGTTGGTGGAGGTTTCAACCAGCCCTTCCATATCGCTGCTCATTCTCACCACCCCATTGGGGCAGGCGTAAATGGCATTGATGAAATCCTTCTGCGATTTGCCGTCCATCACCTTTTTTGGGGCATCCACCATTTCAAACGCGACTTTCAGGCCGGGGTCGGCGGTTTTATATTCATTTTTCACCACCGTTGTAAACTCGTTCAGCCAGTTTTTCAAAGGCTCCAGTTGACCTTTATCCACCGACAATACAGCCCATGCTTCACGAGGAATGGCATTTCTAAGGCTACCTGCCTCAACCTCAGCGATTTGTACGCCAAATTCATTGGAAGCTTTTTTCAGAAATCTGAACAGCAGCTTATTGGCGTTTGCCCGGTAAAGTGGAATGTCAATGCCTGAGTGGCCTCCTTTCATTCCCGAAAGCATCACTTTGAGACCAACATTGGCAGACGGAGCCTCAACTTCATCGTAATGATAAGAAACACTGGCATTTACACCGCCGGCGCACCCGATGTAGAGCTCGCCTTCATCTTCTGAATCCATGTTAAGTAGAATATCTCCCTGAAGCATTCCGGGCTTGAGGTTAAAAGCGCCAGTCATTCCTGTTTCTTCATCCACTGTAAAAAGGCCCTCAACCGGCCCATGGACAAGGTCTTTAGCCTCAAGAACTGCCATGGCGGCTGCAACACCCATCCCATTGTCCGAGCCGAGAGTTGTGCCGTTGGCTGTAACCCACTCGCCATCAATGTAAGCCTCTATCGGGTCGGTTTCGAAGTTAAACTTCTTGTCGCTGTTGGCTTGCGGAACCATATCAAGATGCCCCTGCAGGATTATGCCTTTGCGGTTTTCCATTCCAGGTGTGGCGGGTTTGCGGATCACGACATTACCTACTTCATCCACAAGGGTTTCCAGTCCTAAGTTTTTGCCAAAATCCTTCATAAACTCGATGATTCTGCCCTCTTTTTTGGATGGGCGGGGAATTTTGGTCAACAATTCAAAGTTTTTCCAAACTACTTCTGGTTTCAAACCGCTAAGATTTTTGTTCATGTTAACTCCTTTTATTTAAATTTAAAAATCAGATTATTAATGATTTGAGCCGCAAAAGTACTCAAAATAGCTCGTCCGGAAGGAAAGGGGGGATCAAGCAAATTTTGATTTATGAAAAATTAACAGGTAGTAAACCATTTCAATTATTGCAGTCTATTGACAGCGCAAAAGACTACTTTTGCCAGCAGATTACTAACTAATTGATTGGAATTCCAAATTTTACTTTCTGCATGAAAAAGTTTATGACCGGCAGCTCAATTCTGCTGCTTCTGCTCACACTATGCTCCTTTTCGGTTGCTATAGCTCAAACAACTACTAAAAAGGAGAAGCCCACCACACTAAAACACTGGATGACCCCCGAAGAGGCCAAACTGAGCCATCTTATCGGTAGAGGTGCTCAGGCCACTGACCCGCCTGTTGGTCCGGTTACTAATTTTGCTGAATTTGACCAGGTTCAGTCGGTGTTGATCCGCTACCAGTTCGGTATATCGTACCAGCTGATCGCCGCTATGTCGCAGAAATGCGGGGTTATTACGATAGTGGCCAGTACTTCCGAGCAAAATACTGTTACCAATCAATATCAAAATCAAGGGGTTAACCTGGCAAATTGCACTTTTATAATTGCCCCCACAAATAGCTATTGGACAAGAGATTACGGCCCATGGTTCGTTTTTGACGGCTATGACAATATTGGAATCGTTGATTTCGAGTATAATCGGCCAAGGCCTTTGGATAATGCCATTCCTTTAAAAGTGTCGCAGCATCTGGGAGTAAACTATTACAAGACCGATCTCAAGCATACTGGCGGGAATTATATGACCGACGGCATGGGCATTTCGGCATCAACTGATATCGTGCATACCGAGAACACCAACCTCACTCAGGCGCAGATTGCACAGATTATGCTGAACTATTACGGCATCCACACCTACCACGTTCGACCCGACCCAAATAATACCTATATTGACCACATTGACTGCTGGGCGAAATATCTTGCTCCCGATAAAATTCTGATCCGTTCGGTTCCTAACACCCACCCGCAGTACAACGCAATCGAAGCCACTGCTGGTTATTTTGCAGCCCAAACATCATCCTACGGAACGCCGCTTGAGGTAATCAGGGTTTATACTCCCAACAATCAGCCCTACACCAACTCCCTGATTTTGAACGACAGGGTGTTTGTACCGATTATGAATTCATCCTGGGATGCAGCAGCCATCCAGACTTATAAAGATGCCATGCCAGGTTATGAAGTGCTCGGTTTTACCGGCTCATGGGAATCTACTGATGCATTGCATTGCCGAACTATCGGAATTACCAATTTGCAAAAGGTTCATATCCGGCACGTTCCATTATCTGGTGAGCAGCCGGTACAGCCTGGTTACCCTGTCGAAGCTGTCGTGAAGGCATTCAGCGGTCAGCCATTGAAGAGTGATTCTGTGTTGATTTACTACCGCGTCAACGGCCAGTCGTGGCAAACGGTGAATATGACCAATACGAGCAGCCAGACGTGGTCGGGAACTATCCCTGCGGCAGCGCCCGGCAGCCAGGTGGATTATTATCTTTTTGCCGCCGACCAGGCCAGCAAACGGATTAAGCATCCTTTTATCGGCGCTCCTGATCCACATTCGTTCTCAGTTGGCGCTCAGGCTTTTGCCCAAATCACTGTAAATCCTGACCAATTGTCGGGTTCTGCAACGGCCGGATCCTCGACAACTGAAATGCTAACCATCTGCAATGTTGGTACATTGCCGCTTTTTTTTACCATCGGTTCAAATACGGTAGTTTATGAAGACTTTTCGGCGCCCGTCACAAACAGCCCGGCAACGAACGCTTACGACTATAATACCCTGATAGAAGCGGAATGGGCAACAATTCCTGTTGCCTTGAGCGGCGAAATAGCAAGTGTGGAGGTTAATTATACCTGGACAACCGATAACTGGCCTGAAGAGGGGAGCTTTTACCTTGAATCTCCGTCAGGCACTTCGGTAATGATTGCTGCCGGAAATCCTGGTGGAGCATACAGCATCGACATGAATTCGTTCAACGGACAGGATGTAAACGGCGAATGGAAGATCTGGATCGAGGACAGTTATGGCGATGGCGGTCACAAAGCTACAAACATAACGGTAAAATTTACATTGGTAATGAGCGAAAATGAATGGCTGGGAATTAATCCAATGTCAGGTCAAATTCAGCCCGGCAATTGCCTTCAGATCAGTGTATTGATGGATGCAACAGATTTAGAGGCCGGCTTGTATTCCGGAGAATTACTAATCAGTTCCAATGATCCGGATCAGCCTGTAATAGAAGTTCCGGTTGAGTTTGAGGTTACTGCGGTTCAGGATGTTGTGGTAACACCGGACACACTTTGGTTCCTGACTTATAACGACATGATAAATGGCAAGATGTTCAATATTCACAATCCTACTGCCAGCACCATTGCTATCAATGAGATAACTGAGTGGGGATCAAACTTTGCATGGACTGTCGAGAATCTCGTGACGCTGCCATATCAGCTTCCAGGGGGCGCCGATTTGGAGTTGAAAGTGGTAATTGTACCTCCTCCACAAAACCTAAAAACCAATCTGCTGTTTGATCATCTGCATGTAACCACAGCCAATGCCACACACACCGTAGTAATTGCGTGGGATTCGGACCTGATTGCAACCAACGTGACACTCGATCCTGACACACTTTGGTTCACCGACCCGGCTACAATTGTTGATCCCCGGACAGTTACTTTCTCCAATACGTCCAACGTACCCGTCACTCTCTATGAAATACAAATGGAAAATTTATCCGCTCCATTTGCCTGGATGGTTCAAAATGTTTCCGAGCCTTTGCCTTATATGATGATGCCGGGTGAGTTCGTAACCTTTGATGTCTATCTGCTTGTGCCGGTTACTAATTCGATGGTAACGCTTCAATACGATTCGATTCCAATCACCTCAGATGCTGGTGTGGATTTTCTCACCCTTGTTTGCGATACGGACTTGCTAAGCAGTGTAAATTCTCAACAATCAAACGGCTTCGAGGTTTATCCAAACCCATTTTTTAATAATCTGAATGTCAAATATTTCAATGAACAAGCACAAAACGTGAAGGTTGAATTAATTGATTTACACGGAAAAACCGTATCCACTTTGCATAATGGATATTTGTCATCAGGCAATCAAACTTTTACATGGCATGGCCAGGATGATTCAGGGAATAGGGTTAAAAACGGAATCTGGTTCGTACGGATATCAACGCCACAAAAATCAACAATGATTAAGGTACTGAAAATGAACTGATAGATTTCAAAAATCTGCTTCATACCCCGGCGAGAAACCCTCTTGCCGGGGTATTTTTTTTGAATTATGAAGAAAATGACTACTTTCGCCTGACATCCTTCAAACATGGACATACACCAGATTTTGATCAAATATTGGGGTTACAGTTCTTTCAGGCCAATGCAGGAGGAGATCATCCGATCGGTTATGGCCGGAAAAGATACTCTTGCGCTGATGCCGACCGGTGGCGGTAAATCGCTGTGCTTCCAGGTGCCTGCAATGGCCAGAGAAGGCATTTGCATTGTTATTTCCCCGCTGATTGCACTGATGAAAGACCAGGTAGATCGCCTCAGAAGGCAGGAGATTAAAGCTTTTGCCATATACTCCGGGATGCATTTTAATGAGATCGAGGTGGCCTTGAACAATGTAACGCTTGGAGATGCCAAGTTCCTCTATATCTCTCCGGAGCGACTTGCAACGCCAAATTTCAGGGAAGCGCTGCGCTATATGAAGGTGAATCTTATTGCAGTGGATGAAGCGCATTGTATCTCTCAATGGGGCTACGATTTCAGACCTCCTTATCTAAAGATTGCCGAAGTGCGCCAGATCATCCCCGATGCTCCTGTGCTTGCCGTCACAGCCTCAGCAATTCCGGCAGTGGTCGCTGATATCCAGGCAAAATTAAACTTTGCCGAAACCAACACAATCCGGCAGAGTTTTGAGCGTAAGAATCTTGCATACGTTGTGATTGAAGAGGAGAATAAGCCTGGTAAGCTCACCGAAATGTTGAAGAAAGTGCCGGGAAGCGCCATTGTTTATGCCGGAACCCGCCGCCGGACCTATGAAATTGCCAGGCACCTGAACAAAAATGGTATCCCTTCAGATCATTATCATGCCGGAATGGATAACAACGAACGTGATGCCAGGCAAAAGGCATGGATGTCGGGCCATCCGAGGGTGATCGTTGCTACCAATGCTTTTGGAATGGGAATAGACAAACCTGACGTACGGCTGGTTGTGCACATGGATATGCCCGACAGCATCGAGGCCTATTTCCAGGAAGCTGGCCGTGCCGGAAGAGATGGTAAAAAGGCCTGGTCAGTGGTTTTGTACCAGTCCGCCGATTTGCTCGATTCCGAGAGCCAGTTCGAACTTTCTTTCCCGGATATGGAGATCATTCGGAGTGTTTATCATGCTTTGGGTAATTACTTCCGGCTTGCGGTGGGCAGCGGCAAAAACCTCGGCTTCGATTTTGATATTTCCGACTTTTGCAATCAATATGGTTTGAACCCTGTTTCATCTTACAATGCACTAAAATTCCTCGAAAAAGAGGGTTATCTTATCCTCAGCGAAGGGATTCATTTTCCACCAAAGTTGCACGTCAGGCTTCAGGGGGAGAAACTTTACAAATTCAGAGTGGAAAACCCGGATCTCGACATCTTTCTCAAAATCATATTGCGCTCATACACAGGGCTTTTTACGCAATATGTCAAATTTAACCTGAATGAACTGTCGCGGCGAACCAACCTGCCGGTAGATGAGGTTACCAGCAAACTGGAGAAATTGAACCATCTTGGGGTCCTAGTTTTCATCCCACCTAAAAGCAAACCGCAAATCATTTTTACCGAGGAGCGCCTCGATGCCCGCGATCTTTATATCTCCAAAGAAAACTATGCCCTACGAAAACGATTGGCACACGAGCGATTGAAAACCCTCACAACATATCTCACTTCCACCAATCGCTGTCGCAGTATTTTTCTGCTTAATTATTTCGGCGAAACCAGAGCAAAACGTTGTGGCCAGTGTGATGTGTGCCTGGAGCGCAACAAGGTTAACCTCAACGAAATGGAGTTTAATGCAGTACTCGAGCAAATCAAACCTTTGCTCAAATCAACCCCTGTTAGCCCTGACCAGCTGGTTCAGATGTGCGTAAATATTAAGAAGGAGAATTTACTCAGGGTAATTGAATGGTTGCTCGACAATAACAAGATCGCTTATACTTCTGATAAAAAGCTCTACTGGCTCTGAGAAATGCGATAAAGTTCTAATTTTGCGGTGTTTTAACTGAAAATATTTTTCGATATGATAAATCAAATGAAGGTAGTAGTGGTTTTGCCGGCCTATAACGCCGAAAAAACCATTGAGGATACCTACAACGAAATCCCTTTTGATATTGTGGATGAGGTGGTTTTTGTAGATGATAAAAGCAAGGACAACAGCGTGGCGGTCGCAAAAAAGCTTGGGATAAAACACATCCTTGTTCATCCTGAAAACAGGGGTTACGGCGGTAATCAGAAATCCTGCTACAACAAAGCGCTGGAACTGAATGCAGACATTGTTATCATGCTTCACCCCGATTATCAATATACACCCAAATTGATCCACTCGATGGCTTATCTTATTGCCAACGGGGTTTATCCGGTTGTTTTCGGTTCAAGGATTCTTGGAAGCGGCGCCATCAAAGGAGGAATGCCGGTTTATAAATGGCTTGCCAACCGTATTCTGACTCTTTTCCAAAATATTGTTTTCTGGAAAAAGCTCTCAGAATACCACACCGGCTACCGCGCCTTCTCTTCCGAAGTTCTGCGGAAAATCAATTTCATGGCCAATTCGGATGATTTTGTTTTTGATAATCAAATGATTTCCCAAATCTTTATGGCTGGATTTGAAATTGCCGAAGTAACCTGCCCTACCAAATACTTCGAGGATGCTTCCTCCATCAATTTTCGCCGTAGTACAAAATATGGATTTGGAGTTTTACGAACCTCTTTCGTCCATCTTTTCCACCGGTTGGGTATTCTCAGATCTCCTCTTTACAGCTAAACATCAATGGTGCTCGACCGGGACTTTTACCTCAATCCGGATGTTGTCGGAGTTGCCAGGAATCTGATCGGAAAAGTATTGGCAACGGAGATTGATGGTTTATTTACTACCGGTATTATTGTTGAAACAGAAGCCTACCAAGGCGTCAACGACAAAGCCTCCCATGCCTGGGGAGGAAAAATCACACCCAGAAACCGGATAATGTATATGCAGGGAGGGGTTGCTTACGTATACCTTTGCTATGGAATCCATTCGCTTTTCAATGTTGTAACCAACGTCGAAGGTATTCCACATGCAGTATTAATTCGGGGGATTGTGCCGTTGGACGGCCTGCAGTGGATGCTGAAGCGGATTGGCAATCAATCGTTAACTAGAAATGCAGGAATCGGCCCGGGAAGAGTTTCCAGGTTACTGGGAATCCATTACTCGCATTCCGGTATTCCATTAACCGATTCAGAGGTAGCCGGAAGCGAGATGAAAATCTGGATTGAAGACCGTAACCTATTGATTGAAAATGAAATACAAGTTTCGAAAAGAGTAGGGGTGGATTATGCAGGAGATGATGCATTATTGCCCTACCGTTTTCTTATTGACATAAAAAAAGCCCCGAAGATCGGAGCTTTTAATTTTTTGCAGTAGGATTAGCCGACTGAGCCTGCCAGATCGGTTCCAGCTTTGAATTTTACAACTTTTTTAGCGGCGATTTTCAATTCTTTGCCGGTTTGAGGATTTCTACCGGTTCTTGCAGCGCGCGTTGATACGCTGAAGGTTCCAAAACCTACCAGAGTAACTTTGTCGCCGGAATTGAGAGCGTGTTGGGTGGCTTTTACAAAAGCATCAAGTGCTTTTTTGGAGTCTGCTTTGGTTAATCCAGCCTCAGCAGCAATTGCATCAATGAGTTCAGCTTTGTTCATGGTCAGTGAAATTTTGATTAATAAATTAAATTGTCCCGGCAAATATAGTTGAAATCTGAATAATAGCAAGCCTTTCAGCGCAAAAAAAGGTTAAAATGTGGAAAAAAAAGGCTTTTTGTTCTTAATTTAAGTTAAAAAATGTCAATTTCAATGAGTTAGGGCTGTTTGCAAAGCATCTCATCTCATTTTCCATTCTGGGGTAAGAAGAAAACCATTCAGAAATTCACGTGCTGAAATTCGCTTTTTACCGGCTGCCTGCAACTCCTTAATGATTATCATTCCGTCCCGGGCAAATACAACCAGTTCTTTTTTATCTTTCAACAAAAGATTGCCTGGATTTTCGGAGTGCGAATTAAGCCGGAAGTCAGCTTTAAACACCTTCACTGGAAATACTTCTCCATTTGGTCCTGCAAATTCGGTGAAAGCGGCTGGCGTCGGACTTAATCCCCGTATCAGGTTATAGATATTCCATGAATTTTCATACCAGTTAATCCTGCAATGCTCTTTAAATATTTTAGGAGCAGTTCTGAGGATTTCTCCGGGCTGGATAAGTTCTTGCTGTGCGATCAGGTTATAAGAGTTGTTTTGGATGGCTTCACACGTTTTGATCACCAGGCTGGCTCCGGCATGCATCAGTTTGTCGTGCAGTTCTCCGAAATTTTCGTGGTTTTCGATTGGAATCCGCTCTCTGAAGAGGATGTTCCCGGTGTCAATCTCATGTTTCAGGAAGAAAGTCGTTAGTCCGGTCTCACTTTCACCATTGATAATTGCATGGTTGATTGGGGCAGCTCCCCTGTATTGTGGCAAAAGAGAGGCATGCAGGTTGAAAGTACCATATTCAGGATACGACCAAATGATCTCGGGCAACATCCTGAAAGCCACTACAATTCCGAGATTTGGCCTAAGGGATACTAATTGTTGGTAAAAGTCCGGATCTTTCAGGTTTTCAGGCTGTAATACGGGTAAACCTTTCGTAAGGGCAAAGGTCTTCACATCGGTCATTTTTATTTCTCTGCCCCTTCCTGCTTGTTTGTCCGGCGCCGTAACCACTCCCACAACGTTGAATCCCGCCTCAAGCAATGAAGCAAGGGATGTTACCGCAAATCCCGGCGATCCCATAAACACAATTCTTAAATCCCTTTTCATGGTAACCGACGTTTAATTGTTTTCAAACGAATTTTTGTTCAGGATTTCTCCCTCTCCACCATAAGCTGCCCTCTCTTCAAGTCAAAAAAAAACCTGCTCCTAAGAGCAGGTAATTAACCCTTTATGAAAAATCTTACCCCTATTTCTTCAACATTCCTTCAGCGCGGGCAATGTATTTCTCGAGCTCACGAGCTTCATTGCTTGTTGGGAATTCTTCCCTGATCCTTTTGTAAACATCTATGGCGCTCTTGTAATCGTTCATCAATTCATATGTCCAGCCGGCCTTTAAAAGGAATACCGGTGATGTGAATTCATTTTTGCTGGCTTTTGCTGCTTTGAGATAGTAATCAACTGCTTTGCTGTTGTTACCCAGCTCAACGTATGCATCGCCAGTAGCTCCTAATGCCATTGGCCTAAGGAGTTGATCTTTCGATTTAAACTTCTTAAAATGATCAATCGCCAGGTTAAATTCGCCTTGTTTCATGTAAATGGCGCCTGCATAGTAGTTTGCCAAACCTGCTGATTTCGTGAACTTGTACCTGCGGGCTATATCAAGAAATCCCGGGTTGATGCCATCGCCACTGAGTGCGAGCGCGAGGGAGTCCTGGCCAAAATACTTTTCTGCCATAAACATATCTTTCTGCGCTTTTTCTTCTTTTGGCTGAATGTAATAACGTTGGAATCCAAAGTAACCTAACACTATGGCTACCAGTACGATAAGTATGATGGTGATTGGTTTTTGATTTTCTTCGATAAAGCGCTCAGATTTTCCTAACGCTTGTTCTACTGCCTGAATGTTTTCTTCTGCTTTTTTGGAATTTTTAGCCATGATTTTAGTCTGAAATTTGAAGGTGCAAAAGTATATTTTTTTTCAAACGCTAAGATGGTGCGGCTTTTTTTTTAATTTTGGCACATCTAACAATCGTTGCGGAGCGCTTGTTTCAGGCGATTTATTATTATTGGACAGGTTTGAGATTTTTTCTGTTAAAAATTCAACATCTTATGAAGAAATACCTGATTATCGTACTGATTATCATTACATTAATCAAAAACATGTCGGCTGGATGGGTAATTCAGGTTCGGTACACAAATCCTGAAGGTGATTTTAGTTTTGAAACAATTGAAATCCAGAATAATAAACTAAGATCAACCGGTACGGATGGAGTTTTTATTTTCGATTTGACCAATAATACTCTATCCATCGTAAATGAATTGGACAAAACCTACTTACAGTATGAGATCAGCGAAGTAAGGAAGGCATATTTTGATGCGACTAGGAAATTCCTCCACGAAGTTCTGAACGGTATGTCTGTGAGTGATCAGGAACTTTACCGGATGTTATTCGGCGACCTCGAAAATATTTATGCCCCGCTTGATTATAAAATGCTCGACAGCATAAACATCACGATAGAAACAACCGGTGACACCGGGGAATTTTTTGGATTTGAAGCCGACGAGTATCTGGTTTTTGTCAATGGAGAACTCAAAGAGCGCAAATGGCTTGCTAAAACCTTGGATATCAGTAATCACATGAGCATACGAAAAATACGGGAGGTTTTTATGGAGATCAGCCCCGCTACTGGTGAAGAGATGTGGTATCAATACACGGATACTTACCTTTCGCTTAACGATATAGGTTTTGAAATGCGTTCACTCGACACTGAAGGACAGGAAACCTTAGTGATTAGTGCAGAGGAGCGCGAAATGGATGATTCAGTTTTTTCCATACCGCTAAATTATCGCAGAATCACAATTGAAGAGATGATGATGACAGAGTTTGGGAAAGTTGAAATTGAAATGAAAAAGGACTAATCGGGCTTTGTTATCCATCCAGAGAATATTTTCTTTTGAACAAACGCAGACAATGAAATGTCAGAGAATCTTAAACAATTGATATTTAGTTATTTATCAGGTTTTATTACTGAGAATAAATTGCACCGTTTTGAAGAAGTTCTGCAAAACCGGACCCGTTACATTACAGTAGTTCTTGAAGATCTTTACCAGCCTCACAATGCCAGCGCCGTGCTGCGAACCTGCGATTGTTTTGGCATTCAGGATGTGCATATTATTGAAAATCAAAACGCTTACACCGTGAATCCTGACATTGCCTTAGGGGCATCCAAATGGTTGAATCTTTTTAATTACTCCGGCCAAAGCAACAACACCCCAGACGCTATCAGAGCATTGAAAGAGAAAGGGTACCGCATTGTTGCCACAACTCCACATAAAGATGATGTTGTTCTCCAGGATCTGCCTTTGGACAAGGGACCGCTGGCTCTGGTTTTTGGAACCGAAATGCGCGGCCTCACTAACACCTCATTGGAGCTTGCTGATGAGTTTGTGAAGATTCCTATGTATGGCTTTACAGAGAGCTTCAATATTTCGGTTTCGGCAGCGCTGGTGTTGTTTTACCTGACCGAAAAATTACGAAGTTCCGGGATTAACTGGAAACTCACCGAAAGTGAAATGGTTGATATCCGCTTAAACTGGGCCAGAGAGGTGGTAAAAAGGAGCGATCTGATCGAAGAAGATTTTCTGAAAAAATTGAATCCATCAGACAATGAATAACATACATGCATTGTGTTTTAAATAAAAATCCTGCCTCAAGTGAAAACGTCAATTATTAATCATCGAATTATTATCGTTTTTGTAACTGAAATCTTGAGTTCTTCTAAAAAAGCTACATTTGCAGCCTCGCAATAAATCAAATATTTACTTAAAAATCATAGTTATATGGGAAAAGGTGACCAAAAAACCAAAAGAGGTAAAATCGTTCGCGGAACATACGGTAAATCAAGACCTAGCCGTGATCCTAAGCCGGTAATTGCAGCAAAAGCTGAAGCAGTGGTTGAAGAGGTGAAAGAAGCGCCGGCAAAAAAGTCCAAAAAATAGCGAATCTGTTTCGTAATTGATAATATCAAAACAAAGCTGGGATGGCTATCGGTCATCCCTTTTGTTTTTTTATTCTCTCCACCATTTCTTTGAAAATTTTTCCACGCTCCTCAAAATTTACAAACTGATCGTAACTCGAAGCAGCCGGCGACAGCAGGCAAATTTTTCCACTGAGCGTGTAGCGGAGGATTAACTCCGGCATCTCATGATACTTTTCAACAAAGATTAAATTCTTACCAGCCGGGTTTTTCGATAACATCAATCCCATCATGCGTTTGCCTGCCCCGCCGGTAAAAAGAAAATTCCGGACAGACGACTGGACAAGGTAATTAACCAATTCGCGGTACTCAATTCCACGATCAAACCCACCTATTATAATAGTATCAGTTTCGGGCAGCGTTTTGATGGCTTCAATAGTTGATTCCGGTATCGTGGAAATCGAATCGTTGATAAAGCGGATACCCGCAGCTATTCCTGCCTCCTCCAGTCTGTGTTCGAGAGGATTGAATGATGTAAGGCCAGATTCAATTTCCATAGTATTTAAGCCGGCAATTTTGCAGGTGGTTGCTGCAATCAGGATGTTTTTAAGGTTATGGCGGCCATTTAGTTTCGACCGGGTAACATTGATGACAATTTCCGCACCCGCAATGGAAATTGCATGGCAGCCAGCATGGTAAGCCGAATCGTCTAATTCAACCGGGATAAGTTTTCCTGCAAATTCCCATGAAGGTAAATGCTCTCTAAGGTATTGATTTCCAGTGTCAAAAATTAGAAAATCCGATGCGCTCTGATACCTGGCTATGTTGAATTTGGCTTCGGCATATTTTTCGAGCGAAGGAAAGTAATCGAGATGCTCCTGGAAAATATTCAGCAAAACCGCAATGTGTGGCGAAAAAGCGACAAATTCGAGCTGGTGAGCCGAAATCTCAAAAACAATGATCGTATTTACATTCACTTTTTCCACCAGGTCGAATGGGGGCACGCCGATGTTTCCCACCAGCAAAGCGTCTCTTCCGGATTCTTTGAGCAAGTGATAAATCAGGCTGGAAGTGGTGCTTTTGCCTTTTGTTCCGGTTATTCCAATAATCTGGGAATGAAATTGCTCAAGAAAAAGGGAAGTTTGAGAAACAATTTTATGCCGGAATGATCCATTTTCTGACGATCCAAAATCAATGCCCGGCGATTTGAAAATGACATCAGCCCAGGGCGCTGCTTCCAGATAATGATCGCCAAGATAGAGTGTTTCGGGTTTAATATCTTCGAATTCAGACAGATGGAGGTTTGGATTTTTATCAGCAATCCTGATCTCAATATCGGGAAACAATTTTTTCAGCAACCGATAACTCGACCTGCCTTCCCGCCCAAATCCCAGGATCAGAATATTTTTAGCCGTTGTGATTTTCTCCAGCAACTCTTTCATCCGACAGCCTCCCTGAGTAGTTTTTCAAATTGTGGCGGTACAAAATGATTTGGGTTAAAGGCTTTCAAATTCTGCTGCCGGATTGATTCAAAGTAGAATCCAAATTTCGCCGAACGCATGTAATAATCGAGCAAAACCGGTAACTCATTTCTGTCCAGCCTATTTATCACAAGGTGCAAAGCGGTATTCACTTCATCCACAGTTCCCACACATTCAAAAGGTTTTTCATCAGCAATACCGGTTAATTGATCGAAAATAGGTTGTAAGGTGTTGTCGTTGAACAGGTTATTTCCAAAAACTGTCTCCAGTTCATTTTCTTCAAAAAAAGGAGAAAGAATAATCCAGGTGAACAGGCATTTGGAACACTTACCGCACCAAGTGTCGGTTTTACTCCCGGCATTGCAGCTTTTGAAATGTGGATGCTGATGCTTTAATGCGGAGAAAATTTTGGCAATCTGCAGTTCGTTCAATGGCCGGAGGAAACTGAAATATTCGATTTTTTCAGAAAGATATTTCTCAGAATAATCTCTGAAATCTTTCTCAAACTCAATGGATTTGGAGTATTGATGATTGATGTTGGTTCCGGGGATGGTTGGTTCGTTGGCGCTCGATTCATTTGATAGAGCGATGTAGCTGCTTTGAGTCAGGTAAGCGGCCAGAAAGCTGGTAAAGGCCAGCAATGCCGAAAATGGCGTGTGGCCATTGAGAAATCCCTGCTGGTTAAGCTCGATCAACAAGGGATCAATGGTGCGGTGAATGGAGAAAATCTGATTGAGGCTGAAACCTGCCGTTTTGGCAGTCTCCAGGGTGGCTTTGCGGGGATTGATAATGAACGGGATTAGCCTATTGCCTGAAGCCTTCATCAAATCAAGGGTAACCGTGGAGTCTTTGCCGCCACCAACCGGAACGACAATATTTTGATGGGTTATGATCGAAACCGGTTCAAATTTGTGGGATGAATTGATCACAATCTGCATAAAATCCTCAAAATCCGGTTGAAGTCCATTGAGGTAAAAGAATTCACCTAATCCATTGAAATAGAGTTTTTTCCACCACTCTTTTTGAAAATCGTCCAGATAACCGGCACTGATTATTAACTTTGACGGGCAGGCGGCTTTCCAATAACTCACCAGCTCGACCATCCCAATCTGAAAGGCAAGATTTTTAATAAGCTGAGGATCAATTTCCTTTCTGATAAATGGTTTGGCTGGGATAGAAAGCGTTGGTTTAAACCTGTACTGGCCATCAAGATCAAAATCAAAGGAAATGAGAAAGGAATCATCATTGTGCAAGACCTGGAAACCACAGAAATCAAAAAAAGCGAACTTTTTTCTTAAATGATCGAAATGGCTCTGATTTTGCTGTGCGGGCATTGCAAATTTTCCTAAATTTGTTTCGTTGGTTCAATAACCAAAATTAAAGAAATTAATTTTGCCACATGGAAAACTTTGATGATCTGATAAAGATAAAGTCCAACAACATCCGCCCGAGGCCAGGCAAAATCCTGATTTCAGAGCCTTTTCTGTATGATTATTATTTCCACCGGTCGGTAATTCTGCTCGCTGAGCATAACAAGGATGGCTCGTTTGGTGTGATTATCAACAAGCCGCTTTCGATGGGTTTTGATCAGGTGGTAAAGGATTTCCCCTATTATGATGCCACCGTTTACCTTGGCGGGCCGGTAAGCACCGACAGCCTGTTCTTTATCCATACCGCAGGCGATGCCATTGAAAGCAGCCTTCAGATAATGGATGGTCTGTATTGGGGTGGCGATCTTGAACAGGTAAAATCGCTGATAAAGGTCGGGCAATTGCATGAGGGCAACATCAGGTTTTTTGTCGGTTACTCAGGTTGGTCGCCAAAACAACTTGACAATGAACTCAAACGCGATTCTTGGGCTGTTTCGAGCCTTGATGCGGAGCAGGTTATGAATTCAAATCCGTCAGAACTTTGGAAATCAAGCCTTAACAGGTTGGGAAAAGAGTATTCCAAATGGACCAATTTTCCCTCTGAGCCCGGACTTAATTAACCGGTGTGATGAATTACGCCATCATTGACATCGAAACTACCGGTACAAGTTACCAGCACGGCAAAATTACCGAAATCGCCATCCTCATCCACGATGGGAAATCTATTGTGCATGAGTTCTGCACGCTGATCAACCCGGAACAGAAAATACCTTACCGCATAACCCAGCTAACCGGCATCAACAACAGGATGGTGGAAAATTCACCGAAGTTTTACGAGGTCGCCGCTAAAATTGTCGAGATCACCGAGGATTGCATTTTCGTGGCTCATAACGTCAGTTTCGATTACAATTTTATCCGGCAGGAATTCAAATCGCTAGGCTATGATTATCATCGTGAGAAATTGTGTACTGTGAAACTCAGCCGGAAATTAATCCCCTTCAAACGCTCCTACAGTCTGGGTAATCTTTGCCGGGACCTGGAAATTCCAAACCTGCATCCTCACCGTGCCCTGGGCGACGCCAAGGCTACTGCAATCCTTTTTGATCTTTTGCTTCAGATTGATCCAAGTCTTGACCAATTATCACTCAATGGGCTGAACTCCAGCCTTAAACAGGAGTTTATCAAAACGTTGCCCGAACAACCTGGCGTTTATTACTTTCTGGATGAGAATCAGAACATTATATACATAGGAAAAAGTAAAAACATCCACGCGCGGGTGTTGGCTCACCTCACCAATTGCACTACCCGTCGGGCTTTGGAGATGAAAAACAAGTTGCATTCGGTAGATTTTCAGCTCACCGGTAACGAGTTGATTGCCCTATTGCTCGAATCGCACGAAATCCAGAAACACAAGCCGGTGTACAATCGTGCTCAGCGACGTGCGCTTTACAACTACGGCCTCTATCACTTTCCTGACGAAAGCGGTTATCTTCAGCTTTTTTTGAATAGAATTGAGGATGAGAATGCTGCCACGCCACTAACTACCTTTGATTCGTTCCAAAGCGCTAAAAATTTTCTGTTTAACCTCTGTGAAGAGAACCAGCTTTGCCAGAAACTTTGTGGATTGTACGAATCAAAAGGCTCCTGTTTTCAATACAAATTGCACGAGTGCAAGGGAGCCTGCGTAGGGGAGGAGACCGCCGAAAGCTACAACCAGCGGGTGCAGAAGCTGATTGACAGGTATAGTTATTCCAGGCCGGATTTTATCATTTTGGGTGAAGGGCGCACTGACGATGAGTGTTCTGTGGTTAAGGTGGAAAATAACCGCTATATAGGTTTTGGTTTTACGTCAAGGGAAATCAATGGCTACGATGCTTTCAGCTACTATGCTGATTGCGTGAAAAGCTATCCTGAAAACAAACATATCCACTCCATCCTGCGAAGCTACCTTGAGCACAACCCACGGGCAGTTGTGATGAAAAGCAGTGGTTGATTCTTCAAGCTAAGAATTAACTGAAAATTAAGTGGATGCACTTTCTCTACTTACGGAAATTTATCTACTTTTGCACCCCAATTGTAAACGGTGGCTTTAGCGCCTAAAAATCACCTGTTTGCAAGTTCAAAATTAGTAAATAACAAGGATGATCAGGCGGCGTCCACAAATAATTTTTAATGATTAACGAACAAGAAAAAGTAAACCAGGAGCCTGAAAATCAGCTCGATCCCATCGAGAACACTGCTCCGGTTGAAGAAACCCAGGCAACCATTACCGAAGAGACCGAATCTGCCTCATTTGAGGAAGTTAAAGAGGAAATCAATGAAGTAGTTGCCGAAGAAACACCCGCAGTTGAACTGACTGCAAAAGTGGCCGAAGCACCAGCCACTCAACCTGAAAAACCCAAACATTCACCAAAAGAGGCTTACCGTGCTCCTTTGGTTCCTGCCGAAGATTTCGACTGGAATTCAACAGGAAAAATTGAGCAGTCCTACAGTGCCGATGAGCGCAGGAAACTGGAAGACCTTTACAACAAAACCTTCAGCACCATTGCTGAGCATGAGGTTGTTGAAGGAACAATTTCAGGAATTACAGATCGCGAAATCGTGGTGAATATCGGGTTCAAATCTGATGGAGTAATTCCAAAGGGCGAACTCAGGTACAACCCCGACGCAAGGGTAGGTGATAAAATTGAAGTTTATGTCGAAAGCCAGGAAGACCAGACAGGTCAATTGTTGCTTTCACACAAAAAAGCCAGGATCCTGAAATCATGGGAGCGTGTAAATCAGGCATTTGAAACCGAAGAAATCATAAAGGGTTATGTGAAGAGCAGAACCAAAGGTGGTTTGATTGTGGATATCTTTGGCATTGAGGCTTTCCTCCCAGGCTCGCAGATTGACGTAAAACCCATCCGCGATTACGATATTTATGTTGATAAAGTGATGGAATTCAAGATCGTAAAGATCAATCACGAATATAAAAACGTCGTTGTATCGCACAAAGCGCTCATCGAGCGTGAACTTGAGCAGCAAAAAGCTGAAATCATTTCCAAACTCGAAAAAGGCCAGGTACTCGAAGGAACGGTTAAGAACATTACCACTTATGGTGTATTTATTGACCTTGGCGGCGTTGATGGTCTTATTCACATCACCGACTTGTCGTGGGGACGCATTAACCATCCGGAAGAGATTGTTGAACTTGACCAGAAGATTAAGGTGGTTATCCTCGATTTCGACGATAGTAAGAAACGTATTGCCTTAGGTCTCAAACAGTTGACGCCACATCCGTGGGATGCTCTGGAAGAGAATCTGAAGGTGGGCGACAAGGTGAAAGGTAAAGTGGTTGTTATTGCTGATTATGGCGCATTTGTCGAGATTCATCCAGGCGTTGAAGGTTTGTTGCACGTTTCGGAAATGTCGTGGTCGCAGCATCTGCGTACTGCTCAGGATTTCCTGAAGGTTAGCGACGAAGTGGAAGCTGTTATCCTTACACTCGACCGCGAAGAACGCAAAATGTCGCTGGGTATGAAACAGTTGATTCCCGATCCATGGGAAAATATCAAGGTTCGTTACCCTGTTGGCTCAAAGCATACAGCATCTGTGCGCAACTTCACCAACTTCGGAATTTTTGTTGAATTGGAAGAGGGTGTTGATGGCCTGATTCATATTTCTGACCTGTCATGGTCGAAGAAAATTAAGCATCCGGCTGAGTTTACCAAAGTAGGCGAAGAGATTGAGGTGATCGTTCTTGATGTGGATGAAGAAAATCGCCGTCTGAGCCTGGGACACAAACAACTCGAGGAGAATCCGTGGGATGTTTTCGAGAGCGTGTTCACAGTCGGATCAATTCATAAAGGAACCATCGGACAACCAACCGACAAAGGTATGCTTGTAACGCTTCCTTACGGAGTTGAGGGTTTCGCTCCTTCGCGTCATCTCCAGAAAGAGAACGGCGCTTATGCGTCCACCGATGAAACACTTGACTTTAAGGTGATCGAGTTTTCGAAAGAAAACAAGAAAATCATCCTTTCGCACGCAAGAGTTTATCAGGATGTGCAGCAAGCTGAAAAGGCAAAGGAAGATAAGGAGCAGCAGAAAGTTCAGCGCACAACCAAACAGGCGGTTAAGAAGATCAAAGATACCCTCGAGGTCACTACTTTTGGTGATATCGGAGGCCTTGCCGAACTGAAATCGGAAATGGAGCAGGAAGCCCGCGGCAAGCTGGAAGAGTACGCCAAGAAGCAGGAGGAGAAGAAAGAACAGAAAAAATCTGTTAAAAAAGGCGATGAGCAACTTACACTCGATATGAATGTGGCTGAAGAAGTTGTTGAAGAAGCAGAAGAAGTTGTTGCCGGGGTAGCAAAAGCTGAAATCCCGGTGGCTGAGGCAGAAGTAGATAAAGTAGAATTGGAGTCAGCTATGGAAGAGGCAGTTGCCGAATCCAAAGAAGAACCAACTACCGAAGAAGAGGAAACCGAAAAAGCATAATTTGATTCATCACAGATAAAAGCCGGGCAGCGATGTCCGGTTTTTTTTTGATTAAAACCCGTTAAGCTCCATAAAAACTGTGGGTATCAGCAGCAAAAAACCAAGAATTATCAATATAATCATTAATGGTGTTATCCATTTCAGCCATTTGTCAAATGGAATTTTTGCCACGCCCAGCGCTCCGATCAAAACCCCGGAGGTTGGGGTGATCATGTTGGTAAAACCATCGCCGAACTGGAACGCCATAACGGTGGCTTGCCGCGACACGCCAATAAGGTCGGAAAACTGGGACATAATGGGCATGGTAAGCGCTGCCTTAGCAGAACCCGATGGGATCACAACATTGATTACTGATTGGAATATGTACATCATTCCCAATGAAGCAATGTCGCCCATATCGCCCATTGATCTTGAAACCCAATAGAGTAAAGTGTCAATAATATGCCCGTTTTGGAGGATTATGATGATTCCGCCTGCAAGACCAACCACGAGCGCTGCCGGAGTGATGTCTTTTACCCCTTCCAGAAAGAGTTTAGTGATCTGATTTGGGGAGTAATTCATTGCAGCGCCGGAAGCAATTCCCATCGCAAAAAACAAGGTGGCAATTTCCATGACATACCAGCCATAGCCCATAACTCCTACAATCAGGAACAAGATGGTGAACATCAGGAGGTTTAAAACAAAAAACTGGGCGCTTTTCCTCAAGGTGAGCACGCCTGTAACAATAAACAGTGCTGCAAGGAACGGTAAAGCCGGGAGATTGCGCGACGCATGGCCAACTGTGAGTGTAGTCATCGGATAATAAAAGGCGTAGGTGGAGATGGCAGCCAGGATGACAAGAAAAACAATCCATGCTGATTTTGGTGTGTTTTCAGAAATTTCTTCAATTTCAGTATTACCGCTCTTTTCGCGCCAGTAAGCATCATCTTCGAATACCGGAGAGAGTTTGGGGTTCCTTTTGATTTTTGATGCATACCGTAATACCCATCCAATTCCCACAATGTTGATTACAACCCAGCAGAAAAACCGGTATTCGATCCCCGAAAACAAAGGCAAATCCGACAAACCCTGTGCAATTCCAATAGTGAACGGATTTAACATTGCACCTGCAAATCCCAGTGCAGCAGCCACATAGCAGAGGTTTAACCCAACTATCGAATCGTAACCCATCTTGATAGCCAATGGAACAAAAATTATCACAAAAGCGATGGTCTCTTCACTCATCCCGAAAATAGCTCCGAAAAGACTGAACATCAGCATTATCAGGGTGATGATTATATTGTTGACTCCGACAAATTTCAGGAAACGGTTATGTTCAATCTTTTTGGTGAAATTGAGAAATGAATAAATCCCAACATCAATAGCACGGCTGAAATTCATAATCCAAAAAGCGCCTCCAATAAGCAGAATAAAGACGATGATATCTGCTTTATCCTCAAAACCGTCGAATAGAGCTGAAAATACCTGCCAGGTTTGAGGTGTGCTATCCAGATAGCGGAATGAGCCACTGTTGATTACCTCACGCGTGGTTTCACCAACCTGCACAGTGTGCCGTTCAAAAGCTCCGCCAGGTACAAACCATGTGAGCATTGCGGCTATTACAATGATCGAAAAGACAATGACATAGGTGTGTGGAATTTTGCTTTTCTTCATATTTCAATCCATTAAACGGTTTTATTGCGGACAAAAATAGGGTTTTCGGGGAAGCAGCAGGAACAGGAGATGATTGTTGTGAGTTTGAATTGTCTTCACCAAGGAACAAACATAAATAATCGCGAATGGAAATAATTGATTTACAAAAGAAAAATTGTTACTCAGAAGTTGATGTCAAAGAGAGTGAATTATCGCAAATTATCTTCCAAAATTGGGCGGTATTTTTTCCTGATCTAGAGTAACTCAAAAAGAATTTCCTTTAACTGGTGAAGTGATGGATAGAAATACCAGTGGAAGAATTGATTTCTTCGCCTACAATCGAGAAAGAAAAAGTTTTGTGATTTTCGAAATCAAATCAGTTTATGATAAGAATATTCGAAGTCAAGTTTTGGATTATGCCGACTCGGTTGAGGAGAATTTTCTCTGATTTTACTTAAAGCTAAACAGATAATTCCTGACATCAGAATATCCAATCATGCTGTTGAATTAATTCTGTTTGCAAAGTACTTTAAAACAAATGATTATGAAAGAATTAAAAAGATTGATTACCCTACAAAGTTGATAACCTACAGGTACTTTGAAAAAAGTCACATCCTTTTGGATAAAACAGATAATCAATTACAACAAAAAAATAAGTCAAGAGAAAGAATTGAAAATAGCAAAGATGAAAGTCAGAGTCAGGATAACAAATACATAGTTGATTTTTGGCAATCATTCTTTGATTTACAAAATCGTCAAATTATACTTCCAAATGAAGATTTTCGATTAGAAGGCCCTGAGCTCGTCATCAGGATCACAACGACACATTTAAAATATTCACGTGAAAAAGCAAACTATGTTTTGAGTTCTATATCGGAGAGTTACTTACGAAATGAATTAATCAAAAGTGCAGCATTTACACGTCACATTAAGAGTATGAAATTTGGGAATAAAATCACCAGTGGTTATTGCTTTGATTATGATTTAATTAAGAGTTATTGCTGAACATTTTTTAATGATTTCTTACCCAGGTAACCTACATCACCCTCTTTCCTCCCGGCCTCTCCTTCTCAAAAATCTCAAGATTTCCGATTTTGTCGCCATTGATTTCAAAGCGAAGCATGGTTATCACCTGGTGTAATCCTGAATTGCCGGCGGCGCCGGGATTGAGATGCAAAACGTTGAGTTTTGGATCGAAAATTACTTTGAGGATATGCGAATGGCCGGTAATGAAAAGTTTTGGGTTTTCAGTTAATATGGCCTCCCTGGCCTTCTTTTCGTAGCGGCCGGGATAGCCGCCAATGTGCATCATCACAACCTTAACCTCCTCAATCGTAAAGGTGTTTATCTCCGGAAATCTGTAGCGAATCTCGTGGTTGTCAATATTTCCGTAAACTGCTCTCAGTGGTTTAAAAGCGCTGATCTCGTCGGCAAGCAGCGTTGAGCCAATGTCGCCTGCATGCCATATCTCGTTGCAATGGCCGAAAAAGTCGTATGCCTCCTTTGGCCAGGCGCCATGGGTATCGGATAAAAGTCCGATTTTCTTCATAAAGCTAAAACTGGTTGTTGTTGCTTGGTGGAACATAGCGCATCTGCTGGTAATCCGTCAGGTTGAAACTGATCTGAAGTACCATCTCCGTTCGAACAGCCATGTCATTATGGATTCCGGGTTTCCACTTCAGTAGTTTCAGCAGTCGGATGGCCTCTTCGTTGCAACCCCCACTGACGCTTTTCAGCAATTTTATGTTGGATACCCGTCCGGAAGTCTCCACAACAAAAAACACTTCAACAGTTCCTGAAATGCTTTGTTTCAAGGCAGTAGCCGGATAAACCATGTTCTGCTGAACGAAATCGCCAAACTTCATTCCTGATTGCGAATAGACCGGTCTTGGCGGGTTTTTCAATTGCGCTGATTTGTAGATGTGGAAGCTGGTATCAGCAGTGAGCTCAGGCCACGAATCCTGCCGGTTACCCTGTTTCTTAAGGTGTCGCATGTATTTTTTTAGGCTGAATTCAACCTCCAGCGTTGTCTGACTATCTATTGGATTACCTCTTAACTGTGCAGGCTCCCAAAGTAAAAACCTGAAAAGCCGTATCGCTTCTTTATCCAAATCATTGCTGACACTCTGGCTGATAGCAACATCTGAAACTTTACCCGTCTTATCCACTACACATTGAATTACCACTGTGCCTTCAATCTTTTCCTGCATAGCTTCTTCAGGATAAATCATTTCCCTGGACAAAAAATCAGCAAGCTGGGTTTTGCCTCCAAAGTTTTCCACAGGTCGGAATTCGTAATACTGAGCAAAGGCTGAAACAGAAAAAAACAGTACTATTCCAAAGATAAACAAGCACTTAAGAATGGATAAAGTTTTCATAGACCCTTTTTTTGAAATAAACTGGTAAAGCTACTCATATTTGGGTTAACGACGCATATGGAAAGAAGATTTGAAAAACCTGACTAAACTTTTTGTTGCTATTTTTACCCAAAAAATTCAATAATTCAAATGAGTTTGAAATCTACCCAAATAGCAATTTGGATCATAATCATTTACCTGTCAGTACTTTACGCAGGATGCTCAATTAAAAATCAGTTTTCGGTTATCAATTTCGCTCCACTCTACAGCGAACAAGAAAAGCCACTGATAACGGGAGTTCGTGTTTTTCATGAATCTGACAGCCTTTCGCGTATTTATGTCCGATACCGGCCTTCAAGCCTCAAATACGAAGTTAAAGTTGGCAGTAATTTCAACCGGGCGGACTACACTTTCAGCTATAAAATTTTCAAAAATTATGAATCAAAAATAGTTCTCGACAGCGGGGCTTTCAGGCTTTATGACTCGCTCTATTTTCAAAATCAATTGTCGCTGGTTTATAACTTCAGCGTAAAAACACCGGGATTAGGAAATTGGGTTGTAGAACTCAAATTTAGCGATTTGAACCGAGCTGCTGAGAGTTACTACCCGGTGCAAATCAATAAATCAAGGAATGAAAATGCCCAGGATTTCCTTTTGGTGGATGAAAATGACGAGGTTATTTTTGAGGATTGGATCAATTGGAAAACCAGGTTTCGGATCATCACAACTAAAACCAACATCGAAAACCTGTTTGTTGATTATTACGACCAGGTTTTTCCCGAGGCAAGCCCCCCTTTCTCGATGGCTCATGCGCCGGTTTATCAACTAACTCAGAAAGAGAGATTTGTGATAAAAGTAGATAATGGGATCACCGATTACCTTCAATATGGCAGAGAGGGGTTTTCCCATTTCCGCAGCGATACCTCAGCCATGAATGGCTTTACGCTTTTCAGGTTTCATGATGATTATCCTCAGATGAAGGACGACATGTTGTTACCCGGCCCAATGAG
The DNA here is from genome assembly GCA_036794825.1 of Bacteroidales bacterium. Classification (GTDB taxonomy): domain Bacteria; phylum Bacteroidota; class Bacteroidia; order Bacteroidales; family 4484-276; genus RZYY01. The sequence goes on from DAIRGA010000045.1 coordinate 25,524, forward strand.
GTATCTTACAACTGATTCAGAATTCTATGCTATAGCCGGTTCCGACGATTATAAAGCAAAGCTTGAAAAGTTCTGGATTGAAATCGCAGGAAACGAAAACCGGGGGTTGCAACTAATGAGCGATTATTTCAGTCGGGTTGAACTTGCCAATCTCTACTTTTCTTCCTACAAAGAGGGCTGGAAAACCGACCGCGGCTTGATTTACATAATTTTTGGGCCACCGGTTCAGGTTTACCGCCGTAGCGGTATCGAAACCTGGATTTACGGCGACCCGCAGAAACGATCCAGTCTGCGTTTTGACTTTATTGCCAACCAAAATCCATTCACTTTTAATGACTTTGAGTTGATCCGGCAGCCCGACTTTAAAAGTCCGTATTATATTGCCGTGGACTTCTGGAGACGTTAACGGGCAATAAAAATCCCGGAAAATCCGGGACGTGATTTTATCAGAAACAGAAACAACCTGGCGCGTTACCTCTTTTTTAAGCTACCTGCGCCATTGATCTCCTGCTCAATCTGCGGATTGCCCTGGTAGGTTACTGAGCCTGCGCCCGAAATTGAAACCCTGAGTGTTTCCGAAACCGACACCCTTGCATCACCGGCGCCAGTAACCTTTATATTCAGATTATTGACCTGAAAGGAAAATGCATTGAGATCGGAAGCGCCGGAAAGCCGTGCAATAAAATTTTTGGCACGTCCATTCAGAGTCACATCATTTGCGCCTGAAAGATCTGTTGTAATTGTCTCAGTAACAAGGGTTAGATTCAGTGTTGAAGCTCCGCTGCCGCTGATACTAATCTCATCAAAATTCAGTTCCTGCTCGCTTTTTATATCCACTGCACCGGAAAGGTCAATTTCACTCAA
>DAIRGA010000002.1:0-50761 GCA_036794825.1 Bacteroidales bacterium
GCCCGATTGTTATTTGTTTTATCTTTTGTCTCCGGGCTGGGGTAGCTGAGACTTCGGCGTGAGCTCAGTCGAACGCCTGCCGAAGCTAAGCCCGGAGCAACTCACTGGAGCAATTCACAACTCACTGGCATTATTCAGCCCCATTCTCAATACTGTAAATACAATAGTTTTCATCCTCAAAAACAACCGGAAGTTCGAGCTGGGTGGGAGTACCGAATGTTCGTTTTATGATTACAATATACCGGAGACCACTATCAATGAGTTCCTGTAAATACGCCTGGTTTTGGATGTCTTCGTTGGGCAAAACCCACCCCTTGCGATGGGCAAAATACATTGGTGTGGGCAGATAACCGCTGTTGATCAGGATCAGGTCATTTCGGCCGGATAACCTGTCGAGATCGGTTTCGAGATTTAGGATCACACGCTGCTTTTCGGGGATAAAAAAGTCGTCGTACTGGTTTAGAATCCCCTCGAGCGCTATTGCAGTAAGGATGATGAATACAATTTTCCGGGATTTGATCTGGCTGATGCCAAAGCCGGCAAAAAGCGCCATCACGGGCACGAACGGTATGATATAATAACTGTGGTGAGGAAAGGTGTAGCCGGCTTTGAAAACTGTGACCAGGAACAGGGGGAAGCTAATAAGAAACAGAGCTGTCAGCAGTTTGTCTTTTCTCCAAAAAGCGACCGAAAGCCCAAAAAGGAAAAAAGCAAATCCGACATATTTAATAGCGGATTCATAAAACCGGTTGAGGGTCTGAGGCAGATTCTGACCAATTTCTTGAATGCCCTGCAGGATATCTACTCCCATAAAAAAATGCCAGAACCCATACGTTTCTACCAACCAGGGAGTCCAGATAAAATACCAGGTAGCCGGAATGATGATGCATACGATGGACGCAGCGCTGAACACAACTTTGCGGGAGAGAGGAATTTTGGGGTTGAAGAAAAAGAGCAGAAAAACTGCCGGCAGATATCCCGCAGTAAGTTTGGTTAAAATGCCGAGCGTTATAAAAATCATGTAAAGTATCAGGTTTTTCCACCGGGATCTGTCGGATGGGTTGTCGAGATAGTTGCTGCCGAAATACATGCCGATGAAGATAAGCGACATCGAAAAGGTGTCGGGCATTATTTTTCGGGAATAAATAAACCAGATCGAGTAAAGCACGATCCAGGCAGCACAGAAAGCAATTTTTGAATTGAAATATTTGATTATCAACTTGTAAAAGAAGAAAATCCCCACACTTGAAACTACCAGGTTGATGAGTCGCCCATACCAGTGCGCATAATCAAAGACCACCGAAACCAGGTAAATCAGGTAGTTGAGAAGCGGGAATTCCATTCCGGTAATTCCGGTTTTGTCTCCTGCAATATCAATTCGCGGATAAAAAATGTTGTTGTCCACTTCGAGGAAGTTTCTGGCAACCATGGTTACCGTGGTTTGCCTCCAATGATGAGCGACTTCAAGAGGCGGATTGGTAATTCCAACCAGCCGGATGATGAAAAACAGCAGAATCCAAAAGCGGATATCACTGTAAAAGCCCGGGAACTTGCTGAGTATTTTCATCATTCTATTGCTTCGCAAGGAAGAGGTTTACAAAGGGCAAAAATATGGAAAAACCCAGTTCCCGGAAAACATCAATGGTTGTGTGCATCACGGTTTTGGAAAGAATGCGTAAGTTTGCCGACTTTTAAAAATTTCAGAGACGACATGGAGACGAACAAAAGAACAATGATGAATCCCAATCCGCTGGTGCAATACCTGAACAAACCCGCGGAAGAGTTTACGCGCGAAGACCTGATTCTTTACATCGAGGATCATAACATCGAGATGGTGAATTTCAGGTATCCCGGGCAGGATGGCAGGTTAAAGACGCTCAACTTTGTGATCAACAGCCGTGAGCATCTTGAAGAGATTCTGACCATGGGTGAACGTGTTGACGGTTCAAGTCTTTTCTCGCACATCGAAGCGGGATCAAGCGACCTCTATGTAATCCCGCGCTACAAAACCGCTTTTGTGAATCCGTTCAGCGAAATCCCTGCGATAGACATTCTCTGTTCGTATTACGATAAAGATGGCAATCATCTTGAAAGCTCCCCGGAATACATTTTGCAAAAAGCGCAAAAAGTGCTCAAAGAGCGTACCGGCTATGACTTTCATGTGATGGGCGAGCTGGAATTTTACCTTATCAGCCCAAAGCAGGAACTTTACCAGGCTGTTGACCAGAAGGGCTATCATGAGTCGGCGCCATTTACAAAATGGGATAATTTCAGGCGTGAGGCGATGCTGGCTATTGCGCAGACCGGCGGCATGTTGAAATACGGCCACAGCGAAGTCGGGAATTTCAGCCATGGCGAATTTGAGTATGAACAAAACGAACTTGAATTCAGCCCCTGCCCGCTGGATGATGCCGCAGCGCAACTGGTGATTGCCAAATGGATACTTCGTAACCTGGCCTACAAATACGGATTCACCATCACTTTTGCACCAAAGATTACCGTTGGAAAAGCTGGCAGCGGGATGCACATTCACACCCGCCTGATGAAAGACGGAAAAAACATCATGACCGAAAATGGCCTGCTGAGTGAAGCAGCAAAAAAAGCCATTGCCGGTTATCTGGAGCTTGCGCCATCGTTAACTGCCTTCGGAAACACCAATCCTACCTCCTATTTCAGGTTGGTTCCGCACCAGGAAGCGCCGACCAACATCTGCTGGGGCGATCGTAACCGCTCTGTCCTTGTAAGGGTTCCGCTTGGTTGGACCAGTAAAAAAGAGATGTATCTTGACGCCAACCCCCAGCAACCCAAAATACAGCTCCCCCATGTGAATAAACAGACTGTGGAGTTTCGCGCTCCTGATGGGTCGGCCGATGTTTACCTGCTCCTTGCCGGGCTTACCGTTGCTGCCCGCATTGGCATCGAAATGGAAAACGGGCTGGAGTATGCCGCCAAAACTTATGTGGATGTGAACATATTCCACGATGAGCACAAAGAGAGGGTGAAAGACCTCAAACAACTTCCGGCCTCCTGCCAGGAATCAGCCGATTGCCTGGAAGAGCAGATGCATTACTACACCCAATTTAATGTATTTCCCGAAGGATTGATTAAAAGCTGGGCCAAAAAGCTCAGGGCATTCAACGACAGGACTTTGCGCCAGGAAATCGCTAACGACAAGGAAGCCATCCTCAAACTGGTGGAACAATACTTCCATTGCGGATAGTTATGCAGGGAACCGAAAGCGATTAACTTCCGCAAAATGCAGCACGGTTTTTTATAGCGACTTAACTGAATAATTGTACTTTTGGAATTTTGATACCATAAGTTACAACAGGACATTTGATTAACGCTGCATGCCTCGGTTCAAACTGATAATTTTTTCGCTGCTTTTCCCCATTTTACTTTTTGGGCAGGAGTATAACATTACCTTTTACAATCAGGACAAAGGGCTTCAGAATGAGTTGCTTAAAGCAGTTGCCGTTGATAAGCAGGGTTTTATCTGGCTGGGAACCGATTACGGTCTGATACGCTACAACGGGAAAGAGTTCATTGATTATTCGTCACTGCTGCCCTCCAATTATGTTAAAGCACTTCATACCCATAGTAACGGAGATATTTTCTTTACCTACGACATGGGATTCGGAGTGATTAAATTAACCGCCGAGAAGCCGGAAGTGACCCTGATTGCCCAGGGTGGCGTAAAGCAGGGAGAAGGTAAACTTTGGTACCCAAAAACATTTTTCGAGGATAAAGATGGAAACCTCTGGTTTTCGGACAATATTTCAGTTTACCGCTACTTCGAAGGGAAGTTGCACAGCTACGAACTGGGCATACAAAATATCCCGTTGAGCTACTCCCGCTCGTTCTCCTTTTTTGAAGACGAATTTACCTGTCTGATGATGGTTTCTCAGCAAGGCCATTTTTACCGCTACGACAATTCGCTGGATAAGATTTTCCCGGTAAATTCTGATTTCAGGCTGACAAATGTGAGCGCTGCTTTTTGCATATACAACAAGATGGCAGTAATTGGTAGCGACCAGGGTTTGATTGAGATAGCGATTGATCCCAAGGGTGATGTTTCTTTGAAATCTATCATCAATACTGATATTGTTCCTTCATCAATTATCCGGCAAAACGACTCTGTTTATATCATCGGCACCTGGTCAAACGGGATTTGGTCTGCCAGTTGCTCCAACGACAGGACTGAACTGCAAAGGATTGAGGAGTTTTCGGTAAATACGGGGATCAATCAAATCATAAAGGATAAAAACTCGTTGATCGTTGCCACTGATAACGGTTTTGCGCTGATGACCAAAAATCCGTTTCTTCCGCTGCAAATAAGCCAAAACGGAAACTTCACCCATTTTTTGTCGTACAGCCGTAAGGGTGAAAAAGTTTTTGCCTCAATGGGCGAGAGCGTTTTTGAGATAGACATTCAAACCCTCGTTTCGAAGAATATTTACACGCAGAAAGACCGCTCGGTTCTGCATCTGATGTACGAAGAAGATGGAATCTGGATGTCAGATAATGCCGGTGTTTTGCAAAAGGTAAAAGATGGTCAAAGCCTGATTGCTTACAATTTGTCGAATTATGGAGGATCAATTCATCATTTTGTTCGAGACGACCAGGGCAATTTGTGGGTTTGTCAGAATGGCCTTGAGGGAGTGATAAAAATAGATCGTTTAGGCAAAATTCAGGTGTACAATGAATCACATGGATTGTATCCGGCTGTAAATGTGGCTGTAAACTGTCCGGAACGAGGACTTTTTCTTGGCGTGGGCGATTCGACAAGATATATTTTCCGGTACTTACCTGACGAAGACAAATTCATCAACATCAGCAAACCGTTGTCTTTCAGCTTGAATTTGAATATTACCATAAACGATATTCGGTTCGACAGCCGGGAAACGATCTGGCTGGCCAGCAACCACGGCCTGCTGAGGTTGAATGAGGACAGCCTTCAGCGCATTAATCTGGGGCTGCTTACCGACGAAGACATAAAAGCGCTGGCCATTGACAGCCGGAATAATATCTGGTTCGCCCTGAGTGATGGTGTTTGCAGGTATGATGGTAAAGATCTGATCACCTTCAACCACAAAGATGGCTTACCGTCAAAAACCATTTCCTATCGTTGTCTCGCAGTTTTACCGGATGACCGTGTTTTTGCCGGAACTCTGGCAGGATTAGGCTACACACCGCAGAAAATTGAACCAAAACCAACCTCCGTTCCGGTGCTGCTTTCCATTGATGAGCGTGGAGTTCCGTTCAGGAACAGCTCCGAAAACAGGTTCAATAACCTCTCCTACCTCAGTTTTAATTTCATCAGCCTTGATCTTCCCAGCGAGAGTGTGCTTTATCATGTCAATCTCACTGGTAAAGGTTTTCACTCCGAATCCGAAAGCAGGAAAAGCGAATTTTCAATAGGAAACCTCCTGGACGGCGAATATACTTTGTCGGTCAGGGCTAAGCAGCGCGGAGGGTATACCTGGAGTGAACCCCTCGAAGTAAAATTCACGATTTTCAAAATATGGTACCAACAACCTTTGGTTTGGCTCCTGGCGTTTGGTGTTGTTGTGATGATTGTCATCATTTTGATAAGATGGAAAAGCCGTTACCTGGTGGCCGAAAAGGACAAATTGAACAGGCTCGTTAAAGAGAGGACGTCTGAACTAGAGGCAAAAACAAAGGAGATTGAGGCAAATAATGAACTACTGACCAAAGCCAAAGAGGAGGCTGAACAGTCGTCACGTGCCAAAGCCGATTTTCTCTCGGTAATGTCCCACGAAATCCGCACACCGATGCATGGCGTTATCGGGATGATAGACCTGTTGCTGATGGGAAATCCAATGCCCGGCCAGCTGGAGCAGTTGAACATCCTGCGCTTTTCAGCAGGAAATCTACTTGCCCTGCTCAACGACATCCTCGATTTCAACAAGATAGATTCCGGGAAACTCGAACTGGAGATGATGCCATTCAACCTGAAGGAAAATGTTCAAAATCTTGTCTCAGGGTTTCAACCTTCGGTGATGGAAAAAAATATCGAAATCACCTTCGATTACGATCCTCAATTGCCAGAGCGTCTGATCGGCGACCCAACCCGTTTAATGCAGGTGTTGATCAACCTGATTGGCAATGCCGTTAAATTCACCGAAAAAGGTAAGATTGAAGTTTCGGTAAAAAAGATAACCTCAACCGACAAAACGATTGATGTTCATTTCGGCGTAAAAGATACAGGTATAGGCATAGCGGCAGAAAAACTGGAACACATCTTCGAGGTGTTCAACCAGGCCAGCACCGATATTACGCGCAAATATGGCGGAACAGGTCTCGGGCTATCCATTACCCGAAAACTTCTTGAGCTGATGGATAGCCGGATTGAAGTGAGCAGCAGGGTAGCAGAGGGCTCACACTTTTCGTTTGTGGTAAAATTTAATTTAGATAACCAGCAGCAAGGAACATCAAAAAAAGAAAATACTGAAAGCAAAATGGGAACAGAAACCGGTAAAGAAAATTCGGCCGATCCGGGCCAGCCACTTAAAAGCCTCAGGGGAGTGAAGGTCTTGCTTGTCGAGGATAACCTGATCAATATCAAGGTAGCCAGCCAGTTACTAAAGTACTGGGATGTGGATGTACATGTGGTCACCGATGGTCATCAGGCCTTAGAGACTTTTGAAAAAGGGAAATTTCACCTTATCCTGATGGATCTTCATTTGCCGGGTTTGGATGGATTTGACACAACTACCGAGATCAGAAAGATTGATAAAGAAATCCCGATTATTGCCCTCACAGCGGCTGCAATGATGGAGGAAAAGGAAAAAGTTTTTGCTGTCGGGATGAATGATTTTATCACCAAACCATTCAAAACCAAAGATCTGCACGATAAGATTTCGACACTGGTCAAATTGTAGCTTTACGCTGTCAAAAAAACCCATTCTTTTCAAAATCAACTAATTTAGCCACTTGATTTTGTATTAACACAAGCCGGAGTTATCATCACAGTAAATTGATTTTCAATCCACTACACATAATAATTTCTCAACCAACTCATGAAAAATTTTCTACTCACGCTACTCACATTCCTAATGTTGAGTTCGGTTTTCGGCCAGGGATGGCGAAAAGGCGAAATGGAAATCAGCGTCAGCATCCAGTCTGAAGAACAGGCGCAAAAACTCTACATGCTCAATCTAAATGGCGAAATTTTCCCGGGTCATGCAAGGTTGTATGTCATACCCGAAGAACTTGAAATGTTAAAGAAAACCGGTATCCCATTTGAAATTCTCATTGCCGATCTCAATAGTTATTATGAGAATTTTTGGGACTCTAAAGATGCGTATCATTCCTACAGCGAAATCATTGAACTGGCCGACAGCCTGGTGCAGTATTTCCCGAACATCTGCAAAAAGATAATTTACGGGACTTCCCTTGGCGGGCGCCAGCTGGCCTGTCTGAAAATCAGCAGCAATGTGAATGTGAACGAGATTAAACCACAGGTGATGTTCGACGGAGGTATTCATGGTGACGAGATCGGTTGCTCGGAAAATGTCATCAGGTTTGCCCGCGATCTCTGCCTGAATTATGGCCTTGATCCAACCATTACCAATCTGATCAACACCCGCGAAATCTGGCTTTACCTGATGGTGAATCCCGATGGCCGGGTCAATATGGTGAGGTATAACAACAACGGTGTTGACCTGAACCGCGACTGGGGCTATATGTGGATGGGCGAAGGCAGCAGCACCGGCGCCTTTTCGCAGGTTGAATCCAGGGCGTTGAGAAGCTGTATGATGGAAAATAATTTTGTGGTTCATACGAGCTATCACAGTGGCACCGAATACATTTCTTGCCCGTGGAGCTATAGAGCCGCAACCCCACCCGATCTGAGCCACACGCTTCAACTGGCCGGTGTTTATGCTACTGTTTCAGGCTATAGTAATATTCCTTACGGACAGGGTTACTCGGGCATGTATCCCATCAATGGAAGCACCAAAGATTCTAACTACGGACTTAAGGGATCTGTTGGCTGGTCACTCGAGATTTCGATGGAGAAGCAGCCACCCGCTTCTCAGATCATGCTCTATTACAACTACAACCGTCCCGGAATGCTGGCCATGATCCAGTACGCAGGTTATGGTTTAAAAGGAGTGATTACCGATGCAAACACCGGCCAGCCGGTAACAGCCTCCATTTTTGTGAATAATTTCCTGCCCTGCTACAATGATCCCGAAAATGGCGATTTTCATAAATATCTGACTCCTGGTACATACAACATCAAAGTGAAAGCCAATGGCTACGCAACCACCACCGTTAATAACGTGGTTGTAACAGCCAACAACGCCACTGAGGTAAATATTTCGCTGCAGCCCGAAACCCACCAGAGCATCTACCGGATGGTGAGTTCATACATTCCCAACAACAATCCTGCTGATGCTGGCGCCACCTGGAATGTGATCGGTCCGCCGGATAATTTGTTCTACTCTTTGGGCAAAAGCGGCTGGATAGTGGTGGACATGCAGCAAATGATTTTCGACGGAGCGGGACCTGATGTTATGGTGCTTGAAGGTGATGCCACTCCCGAAGGTTACACACTTTATGCCGGCTCTACGATGGATGGCCCCTGGTATTCGATGGGAACCGGAACCGGAACCAGCGAATTTGATTTTGCCAATTGCACTATTTCCGAAGCCCGTTATTTCAAAATCCTCGACGATGGCGACGGCACCGCAAATACTTCCGGCGCTGGTTTTGATCTTGACGCAGTTCAGGCATTAAGCTCGGTAACCGGGCCTTATGTTATTATGGATGGCTTTGTGGTAAACGATGCCAGCGGAAACAACAACGGCCAGCTTGATCCCGGAGAGACGGCGACTTTCGTTATCACACTGAAAAATGTCGGAACCGAAAATGCACTCAGCATCAATGGTTCTTTAACCAGTTCAGACCAGTACATTACGGTGCTTACCACCACTCCTCAGGCATTTGGCAACATAGCTATAAATGGATCAGCCACCGCGCAGTTCACCGTTTCAGCCAGCAGTTCAGCGCCTGCAGGTCATACTACTAATCTTCAACTCGAGTTTTCCGGAACAAATGTCACTTCCCAGGTGAAGATCATCCCCGTTCTTTTCCCTGATTATTGCTATCCTACAGCTAATTGTTCCTATTCTGATGGCTTTACTGGTTTCTCGCTCGGGACGATCAACAACATGAACAATGGCTGTTCCAACCACAACGGGATAAATGGTTATGGCGATTTCACCGGCATGTCCACCGAACTGGAAAGCGGAAGTACCTACACATTGAGTTGGACAACAGGTTACGCCAACCAGCAGGCAAGTTTGTGGATAGATCTGAACAGCGATATGATCTTCAGCGATAATGAACGGTTGATTACTAACTTCGTGATGGCTAATTCAGGAACAATCTACACAACCAATTTTAGTCTGCCCGCCGGTGTGATGCCCGGTGAGAAAAGACTCAGGATCAGGGCTAACTGGCAAAATTCATCCTCCGATCCCTGCGCCAATTTTAGTTATGGCGAAACGGAGGATTATACTGTCGTCTTTCCGGGAAGTACGCTTACTGCTGCTTTTACTTCCAATGTTTCTCAGATTTGCCACGGAGGCCAGGTGCAGTATTACGACCAGTCAACCGGCAATCCGACCAGTTGGGATTGGACATTTTACGGAGGAACTCCCGAAACATCAACCGAACAAAACCCGGTGGTTACCTATCTCAGTGCCGGTTTTTACTATGTAAGCCTTACTGTGACCAACGGGACCAATTCAAATACGACCCAAATGCCATGGGTAATTGTTTATGGCGATACCGAAACACCCGCCATTCCTTCAGGAGACACTGACCTTTGCCAGAATAATCCCAATACAACCTATAATGTTACTTCCGCTCCGGGATATGCAACCGGCTGGGTATGGGAAATTCAACCTGTAAATGCCGGCGTCTTAACAGTATTTGGGCCTTATGTTGAAGTCAACTGGGATGAGGCATTCTCAGGTTCCGCATTCCTTAAAGTCGCCGCCACAAATTTATGCGGGCAGAGTCAATTTTCAGAAGAGCTTGAAATTTCAGTGATGCCATTGCCTGCTGCCGCCGGAGCAATAAATGGCGATAATCAGGTGTGCCAGGATGACGTGAACATCTACGAAATGCCTGTAATTGCTGATGCAACTGGTTATGAGTGGATCTTAACCCCAGTGAACGCCGGAACCATTATCATTACCGATAACCAGTGCCAGATCACCTGGAGCAGCACTTATCAGGGAACAGCATCGCTAAAAGCCAGAGGTACAAACACCTGCGGAAACGGCAACTGGTCGCCGGATTTTACTATTCTAGTCGAAAACTGTACAGGGATTGGAAATATCTCTGAGAACGACATAAAAATCTATCCTAATCCTGCTAAAGGATTGCTCCACATCCAAACCGGTTTGGATACAGATGAACCTGTCCGGGTTGTTATCACCAGCCTGTCCGGAAGTGATGTTTTGGATAAATCTGCCGCTGGAAATCAATTCAGCATCGAATTGAAAAATATTCCCGCCGGCATCTATTATCTGAAACTTGAGCAAAGGCAAAGCTGGATGATTAAAAAAATAACCATCCTTCAGTAAACTATTGCACTGAACAACAGTCTGATTCCAAACTCTGTTTTCAGCCTGTAATTACTTCAATCCACATGAATCTCATTCACTTAATATTTTATTCTCAGACATGAAAAAGTTCTTTGTTTTATTTTTAATGTTAACATGCTCGTTAACAATCTTTTCGCAGCAGAAAGTGATTATCCGATTCACCAACCCCGATCCGGTGATCGTGAAGCATTTTGCAGCCAACAATTACGACATCGCAGCTTACAGCCCGGGAGTATTTCTCGATCTTGTGGTTACTGAGGATGTTTACCAGCAATTGCTTTCACAAGGATATCAGGCTGAAATTATGCAGACTGAAGCTGAAATGAGGGCTAACCTGATGGGCGATGGCGACATCCCCGGCTACAGGAGCTACCAGCAGTCGCTGGCCGAACTGCAACAGATGCAGGCCAATTACCCTAACATTTGTAAACTTTATGATCTTGGCGATAGTCAGGGAAAAATATACTACAACCAGGGCAAGCAGAATTATGTGAATTACCAGCACGATATCTGGGCTTTAAAGGTTTCGGACAATGTGGAGCAGGATGAAGATGAACCGGCAATTTTTTACATGGGTGCTCATCATGCCCGCGAGCCGCTGAGTACCGAAGTTGCATTTTATGTTCTGAACCATATTCTGAACAATTACGGAACCGATCCTTCAATTACTGCTAATGTCAACTCAAAAGAAATTTGGTTTATCCCCATTGTCAATCCTGACGGACAAAAAATTGTTCTGGACCAGATAGATGTAAACTGGCGTAAGAATATCCGCGACAACGACAACAATAACCAGATTACCTTTTCGGGGGGCTGGAGCTATCCTGACGGCGTTGATCCCAACCGTAATTATGGATGGGAATTTGGCGGTGAAGGCGCCAGTTCTGACCCGGGCGAACTGACCTATCATGGTCCATCTGCTTTTTCGGAGTCCGAAACTGCCGCAATGCGCGATTTGCTTGCCGCAAGACATTTCGTAGCAGGAATTAGCTATCATACTTACAGCGAACTTGTACTCTGGCCTTACGGCTATACCACAGGTGCAACTACTCCCGATAATACAGCGGTTGCGGCCTTGGGCACGGCAATGGGCAATTCGATACCAAAATTGGGAGGAGGCACTTATACTCCGCAGCCCTCCTGGGCGCTTTATCCTGCCTCAGGAATAACTGATGATTACGCTTATGGCAAGCATGGAATTTTTAGCTATTGCATCGAACTTGCTACCCAGTTTATCCCTCCGGCAAGCCAGGTAATTCCGATCTGCCAGGCCAACCTGCAGGCTGCGCTCATTCTGCTAAACCGGGTGAACACTTCCACGCTCACCGGGCTGGTTACAAATGCCAGCACCGGACAACCGGTTGTTGCTGAAGTTTATGTTCAGGGCATAGATAACACCGGATTGCATCGGGAACCTTACAAGAGCAATGAATCTTTCGGAAGGTACTACCGCATGCTGCCCAATGGCAATTATTCGGTCACTTTTTCTGCATTTGGTTACATCTCGCAAACTTTTACCAATGTCAACATTAATAACGCCGGACAAACCATGCTGGATGTTTCGCTTGTGCCAAGCCAGGTGCTTACTGTGTCGGGAACAGTAACCGACAGCGACACCGGCGAACCGATTGCCGGCGCCTCTGTTCAGGTACTTGGAACACCCATGCCGGTGTATTACACCGACAACAATGGTTATTATTCTATCCCCGAAATTTTTGAGAATACTTATTCTTTTAAAGTTTGGGCATTGAATTATTCCACTCTTATCCAGGAGGTTACTATTGACCTTCAAAATAATGTGGCCAACTTTGAACTGACCGAGACCAATGCAGTAAGTTTTGAGGGCGGAGTATTTCCTGCAGGATGGACTTTCGCCGGTAATGCCAACTGGGCTATTGTGAATACTGCATCCTGGGATGGGCAATATTCCGCAAAATCAGGGAATATTGGAAACAGCCAGACCTCGCAGATGATCTACACCATGACCGCTGCCAATGCAGGCACAATCTCTTTCTATCGCAAAGTTTCTTCTGAGGCAAATTATGACTATCTGAAATTTTATATTAATAACCAAATGGTAGGGCAATGGTCGGGCGAGGTGAACTGGTCAGAAGTTTCTTTTCCGGTTAGCGCTGGCGCCAATACTTTCAAATGGGTTTATGAGAAAGATGTTTTTGTTGTTTCAGGATCTGACTGTGCCTGGGTTGATTTTATCATCTTCCCGCCATCGCCGGCTGTAAATGCCAATGCTGGGCCAAATGCCCAGATCTGCGCTAACCAGACACATCAGTGCCAGGGAAGTGCAACACTTTATAATTCGGTGCTTTGGACAACCTCAGGAAACGGTCAATTTTCCAACCCTTCTTCATTAACACCGATTTACACACCCGGCTCAACCGACATCAGCACAGGCACCGTCATCCTTACTTTGACAGCCTACGGTACGGGCGGAACATCAGATAGTGACCAATTGACACTGACCATCAATCCCTTGCCGGCCCAAGGCACCCAAATCTCCGGAATTGGCATAATTTGCGCCGGAGGTAGCGAAATCTATACCTGTGAAACTATAGCTAATGCAGCCAGTTACGAATGGAGCCTTGAACCCATGGAAGCCGGTACAATTGTTTTGCAGGACAACACGGAAATCACAGTTGAGTGGGCTGAGAATTATTTTGGCGATGCTTTGATTAAAGTCCGGGGAGCAAACAGTTGTGGGTATGGTGAATATTCATCAGGATACACTGTTTCAGTGCTTGATTGCACAGGAATAGACGAGATCAGTGCCGGCAGTTTTATGATTTACCCAAACCCGGCTTCAGGTCAGATCAATATTTATCCTGCAAATCAGACTGCCGGACAAATTGCAATTAAGATTCTTAATGCCAAAGGAACCATCATTTTTGAAGATGATGCTGTGCCAAATCAGCTTGAAATTTCAATCAATCTCAAAGGCGCCTCGCCGGGAGTTTATTTTGTGGTTCTCAATGATGGCCTGAAATCAACAGTAAAAAAGCTGGTCATTAATCAGTAATAGCACCTAAAATTCAGCAAAAAAAGCCGTAACGTGCTGAATGTTAAAATTTAATCCTACTTTCGCAAACTCATTCTAAATAATAAACAATTCATTTTTAAGTAAAATTCCGCACATGAAAAAAATCAACTTTCTGGTATTGATCCTGATCATACCATTTGCAACGCTGACCCTGAAGGCTCAGCAAAACACTACTCAGACCACTGAAGATCAAAGAATCCACAATGGTAAAAAAATGGGCGAGCTCAATCCTTACGAGGTGCTCGATACCCGTATTGACAAAATGAAGTATTGGCGTAAAGCTGCCGAACTTGGACTCACACCCGTCGAGCCTTACCATCCTGTACCCATGGGAGATTTCAAAGGAAGCCGGATTAATGCTAAAGGGGTCGTTCGTGACGATTCGCCGGATGTACCGGTTACCAATGTCAATTCGACACAGAGCGAGAATTCGATCTTTGTTAATCCCAATAATACCGATCACGTTCTTCAATCCAACAACTCTACCCAAAATCCTGTTGGTCAGTTATATGGCGCCAACTATTTTTTCTCTCTTGATTTTGGACAAACCTGGGGAGGATCGGTTCAGGGCGCCGGCGGAGCCAATTCAGGCGACCCGACAACAGCCATCAACCTCAATGGCCGTCAGTTTGTAGGTTATATCCACAGCAATGGCGGACAAGGAGTTTCTTATTCTGACAACGGAACCTCATGGACTCCGGTTTTGTGCGCCAATGCAAGCGGTGGAGGCCTCCTCGACAAAAACCACATGTGGATTGATAACAGCCCGACCAGCCCGTATGTGGGTAATTTGTATAATGCCTGGACTGATTTTTATGGTCCAAACGATACCGATATTGAAATTATGAGATCCACCAATGCCGGTGTAAGTTGGACAGGCAAACAAAACATCAGTTCGGCCGTCAATGCCGGCAGCCACAACCAGGGAGTTAACATCCAGACTGGTCCGAATGGTGAGGTATATGTCGTGTGGTCAATTTATGATTCATGGCCATCCGATGAAAAAGCTCTTGGTTTTGCAAAATCTACCAATGGCGGCGTTACCTACACACCTGCTACAAGAATAATCAACAACACCAGAGGTATACGTACAAGCACAGTTGGAAAAAATCACCGCGTTAATTCATTTCCCTCCATGGCAGTGGATATCAGCGGAGGCTCATACAACGGAAATATTTACATAGTGTGGTCAAACATCGGTGTTCCGGGAGTTAACACCGGAACTTCAGCAGATATTTACATGATCCGCTCTGCCGACCAGGGACAAACGTGGTCAACACCGATCAAGGTAAACCAGGATCCTACCGGATTGGGCAAAAAGCATTATTTTCCGTGGATAACCTGTGATCCTGAAACCGGAGCGCTCAGCGTGGTTTATTATGATGACAGGAATACCACCAGTACCAAATGCGAAGTATGGTGCTCCAATTCATTCGACGGCGGCGATACCTGGGAAGATTTTCGCGTAAGCGATGTGGACTTCACTCCAGCGCCAATTGCCGGACTTGCCGGTGGTTACATGGGCGATTACCTTGGAATTGCAGCACGCGGAGCAAAGGTGTATCCGGTATGGACCGACAACCGTTCAGGCGTTGCCATGGCATATGTCTCTTCCTATGAAACCAATAACCTGCCTCGCCCTTCCGACCTCGTTGCAGCGCTTACTTTCGAAACCGGCGCCGTTGAGCTTAACTGGCAGTTCGAAAATGTTCCTACTTTCCAGTATTTCGTCATTTACCGCGACAATGTAGAAATTGCAACCACAACCAACCTGACTTACACCGACATCCTTCCTGCATACGGTGTTTACAAATTTGTTGTTACAGCCATGCACACCGAAGGTGAATCCTCAGGAGCAAGCGCTTCATTGCAATGGGGTGATGCACACATTGCAGTTACCCCGGCTGAGATTATTGAGAATATTCCCTTGCAAAGCACATCAACCCGCTATATTACCATCGAGAATGTCGGCCAGCTGGATTTGGTTTATGAAGTTTCGGGCTCAACCCAACCAACCCGTGATGCAAAAGACTATTGTATTCCATCAGGAAACTGCTCATGGGGTGATGGTTTAACCGGTTTTTCGATGGGCGACATTATGAATATGAACAATGGCTGCAGTAATGGCGCCTATGGCAATTTTACTGCCATGAGCACCGAGGTTCAGATTGGCGAAAGCTACACTGCAAGCATGTCAACTGGCTATAGCAACCAGTTTGTAACGATCTGGATTGATTTTAACAAAAATGAAACCTTCGATGCATCGGAAAAGGTGCTTGATGGGTTCAACCTTGCAAATGCAAACCAGGTTTACACAACACAAATTACTATCCCTGACGGAGTTGAAAGCGGTGAGGCAAGGATGAGAGTAAAAGCAGAATGGCAGAATGTTCCGGGCGACCCTTGCAGCGGGATGTCTTATGGCGAAACCGAAGATTACACCGTGAATGTATCAGGATGGATGTTTGTTACCAGAGAAATAGATACCATTGCACCAGGCAATACCAAAATCATCGAGGTCAATTTTGATTCCAATGATCTAACCCAAGGCACCTACTATGGTAATGTAAAGGTCGAAAGCAACGACCCTGACAATGCAACCGTGAATGTTCCGGTTACCTTGAATGTAGGTGGTGGATTCCCGTTGGCATTAAACGTCAGCGCTAATCCTTCAACTGTCTGTTTAGGTCAGACTTCCCAGCTCAATGCAAGTGCCACGGGCGGAACCGGAGCATACACTTATCTCTGGACTTCCAATCCAGCCGGATTTACCTCCACGCTGCCCAACCCGGTTGTTACTCCCGGAGTTACAACAGTTTATTATGTTGAAGTAAGTGATGGCGAAACAACACTTAACGGTGAAACTACCGTAGTGGTGAATACCGTTCCAACTATGGCTGCTGCTCCTGCGGGACCCAATTCAGTGTGCGCTGGTACCTATCAGACCTCATTCAATACAGCAGGAGCCAATGGGGCAGTTTCCTATGTTTGGTCATTAATGCCGGCTTCAGCAGGTACAATAACCGGAAACGGCCTCACCGGCACTGTAACCTGGAATGCTTCCTTCCTCGGTATCGCCGAAATTATGGTTACCGGTGTCAATTCATGTGGAAACGGTACCACCTCACCACTATTACAAGTTACCATAAATGCTCTTCCGGTGGTCAACCTTGGTGAAGATCAGACTATTTGCGCCAATACTTCAACCATCCTCGACGCCGGAAACCCTGGCGCCACCTATCTTTGGTCAACAGGTGCAACTACCCAGACAATCGTGGTTGACTCTACAGGTATTGGAATTGGTTCGGCCAACTTCTGGGTGCAGGTAACCGACGCCAATGATTGCTCGGCTACTGATAACATCACCGTCGAATTTAAAGATTGTACAGGTATTTATGATGGTTCAGCCACCTGGTCAGTTGATGTGTTCCCCAATCCTTCAACAGGAAAATTCAATATTAACCTTGCTACACAGAACAGAAAACCGGTATCTCTCACTGTAGTCAATTCTTATGGGGAAAAGGTTTTCATGATGAATGACGTTATGATTTCGTCTTCATTTTCTGTTGATCTGGATTTATCAAGATTTGGCAGCGGCGTCTATTTTCTGCGGGTGGATGGATCAGACATCAATCTAAGTAAAAAAATTATACTGCAAAAATAGCCTTTTGCTATCTTTTAACCTGATAATTAAGCGGTTGCATTGAGCGTTTTCATTGCAACCGTTTTTTTATGAGATAGTAAACTACTTAATTTGTAAATTGATTAATTTTGCTCTGCTTATCAAACCAATGTTAATTAAGTTGGAGAGTTCATTCATTAAATCGCTAAATATCAAAATGCTACGAATATGAAGCCCTTAACCATACCAAAGATCTTATTATTATTTCTTTTGTCGTGTTCACTTTTTGGGAATGTGAGAGGAGAAAAAGCCAGTTCTAAAGAAAAATTTCAGCAGCAGTCTTATCAACTATCGGATGGTGAAGGTGTTTACTGGAATATTTCAGGTTATATTTACCTGGGCAGCGGTACATCGGTTCCTTTTGCTGGTGTAACCGTCAGCTTTAGTGGTCTTGGAAGTATTAATACAAACGCCATTGGATATTATAGCTACGATGTTCCTCATAACTGGAGCGGAACTGTAACTCCTTCCTATTGTGGCACTTCCTTTGGATTCCAACCCGCTCAGCGTGCCTTCACCACGGTAAAAAAGCATTTTACACAGCAGAATTTTAATGGCACTCAACTGGAAACTTTCACAATCTCAGGAAGTTTTACCCACAGCCAGACGGGAGCGCCACTGGCCAATACATTGGTGAATTTTGCCAATGGCATGAGCGTAACTACTGATGCCATAGGAAGTTACACATTAACGGTTACCCCCTGTTGGCGTGACACACTAAGGCCGGTATCCACCGAATGGAACTTCACTCCCGCATACAGGTATTTTGACGGCGTAACCTCTAGTCTTACAGGCCAGGATTTCGGCTACTTACAAAAATCATTTGGTTTACCTCCGGGCTGGGAATATGTGAATACCGGAACAGTGCATATCATCTCGGTTTTTACATCTTCCAACCCTAATCTTTGTGGGGTTCCACTTCAACAAGGCGATTATATTGGTGTATTTTATAAAGGCACAGACGGTCAATTTTACTGTGCGGGAGCAGGGGAATGGACAGGAATAAGCAACACCCCGGTAATGGTAAATGGTGATGATACCTACACTTCACAAAAGGATGGTTTTTCCTATGGTGAATCAATGAACTGGAGAGTTTTTACATGGACTTCTGATCAAAAGGAATATGTAGTCTATCCAACCTATCAGACAGGAGGTTACCTTGTGGCTGATAACAAATGGTACAGCGGCGGATTGTCAATAGTTAATGGTGTTAATGCCTACCATAGCCAGTTAATTGAGATACCATCCGGCTGGAGTGGTATTTCAGGCTATGTTACTCCTGTTGCAAAACCCTCTTATGTCTCCGGAACGCAGGTTCAGTTTTTAATGTCACCAATTTTAAGCAATCTGGTAATCCTCCAGGGACTTACAACAATGTATTACCCATCGCAGAACATAAACACTCTGGCTTCGTGGAATGTAAATTCCGGATATAAAATCAAAGTAAACCAGAATGTTAACCTTAGTTTGCCGGGATGTGCGCTTACCAACAGGTCGCAGGCGCTGCCTGTTAACTGGAGCATTATGCCGGTGAAGAGTGAGTGCAATGTTTCGGTACAGCAGCTCTTCAGCGCCATCCTGGCCCGGGTCAACATTGTGAAAGAAGTTGCCGGTAACAATGTTTTCTGGCCATCAATGGGAATAACTACATTGCAGGTTCTGGAGCCAGGCAAAGCCTACATGGTGTCGCTCACCCAAAGCTCAACGGTAACTTTCCCGGCCTGTACCAATCAAAAATCAGGTTTTGAAGGTGAAAATGCAATCCAGATCAACAGAACAAGCTGGCCCGATCCTGTCCAATCCCCTTCAAACCATACCATCGCCATCCATGTGGATGCGCTAAAAGATTTCTCAGAGGGTGATTACATCGGCGCATTTACGCAGGATGGAATTTGTGCCGGCTTGACGGAGATTTCTTCATTGTACGAAAACACCGGGATTACCCTTTTCGGAAATGACGTCACCTCCCTGTCAAAAACAGGTTTTGAGCAGAGCGAACCGATAACTTTCCGTCTGTACAAATCTGCCACAGGCGAAATCCTCACCCTTTTGGCTGAATTTGACCCCACAATGGTTTCGGCTGATGGAAATTTCATGGACAACGGGCTATCGCTCATCACAGGGCTTTATGCCACCACAACCGGAACCGGTGGGATGAATCAGCAAAACCCCCGGATATTCCCCAATCCGGCAACCGGAATCATTAATGTAATTGCTCCGCCGAGCAGTTACACCATGACCGTTATTGATGTATTGGGGAATGATATTTATAAAGGATACTATACAGGGAACCAACAGATTGATCTCAGCGATTTGCATAAAGGGCTCTATGTTGTGAAACTCGAAGGAGATAGCTTTCTTACCACCGAAAAATTGCTATTGAGGTAAATTTCACTCCATTTCCATCCAATCGCCGTTTTCTTTTATAATCCCGACCAACTGTTCAATCGCTTCTGATTCCGGTACTGCTTTCTTAATCAGGCTTTTGCCTTTAAACAGCGCAACCTTTCCGGCGCCCATCCCCACGTAGCCGTAATCGGCGTCGGCCATTTCGCCGGGCCCGTTCACAATGCAGCCCATCACAGCAATCTTCAGCCCTTTAAGGTGAGATGTAGCCGTTTTGATGGCTTCTAGCGAGCTTTGAATGTCATAAAGCGTGCGGCCACAGGACGGGCAGGCGATGTACTCCGTTTTTGAAATCCTCGCACCCGAGGCCTGTAAAATCATGTAGGAGAGATCAACCAATTCATGGTTTGTGGTATTCTCGCTGCAGATCCAGATGCCATTGGCAAGGCCATCCAGAAACAAAGGGCCAAAATCAATGGCTGCTTCCACCAGGAAATCTTTTTGTTGATAGGATTTCTTTAAAATCACTGGTAAGGAAGATTTTGCAGCGATTTTCCTGCTGATGAACTCTTCAAACTCTGCAATGCCTTCCTTTTCAATGGATTCAAAGATTATTGGAAGCTGTTTAGCGAATGAATCTTCGTTAAGGTCAGCGAGGCCCTGGATTGGTGAAAAATCAACACGCAGCTGCTCTGCATCGGGCTGTAAATCAGGTTTCAACCCCAAATAATTATCCGGGAAATTGACAACCAGCGGTGATTTTTCGTTGAGCTTAAACAATGACATGTCAGATTCGGTGGGCTGATAGGAATGGGCGAGATGGGTGAAATGGTCGCCGGATTTGTCGGTACAATGGGGAATTCGCTCAAAATATTCAACAATTTCGCGTGCAACCGGGATTTCATTCACCGGATCTTCGGTGAGCGAAACCCTGATCGTGTCGCCGATTCCGCCGGCAAGGAGACTTCCGCAACCAATTGCAGATTTTATCCTCCCTTCAGCAGCATTACCGGCTTCAGTTACGCCCAGATGTATTGGGTAATTCATCCCTTCAGCCAGCATCTGTTTTACCAGCAACCGGTTGGCATAAACCATCGTACGAACGCTGCTCGCTTTCATCGAAAGAACAATCTGATGAAAATCAAAATCGCGGCAAATGCGTACAAACTCAAGGGCAGCCTCCACCATACCTTCAGGGGTATTGCCATAGCGCGAAACAATGCGTTCGGAAAGCGAGCCATGATTGGAACCGATCCTGAGCACAGTGTTGTTTTTCCGGCAGATTTCGATCAGCGGGGCAATTTTGGCAGTGATTCTCTCCCGGGCATCGTGGAAATCCTGATCGCTGAAATTGACCCTTCCGGTGTTTCTGTCGGTATAATTTCCGGGATTTATCCTCACTTTTTCAACCAGTTCAGCCGAAATCAATGCGGCTTCCGGATTAAAATGAACATCAGCAATCAGCGGGATGCTGCATCCTGATCTAAGCATTTCGCTTTTAATCACCTCCAGGTGTCGGGCCTCTTTTGTGCCGGGCACTGCCAGCCTGATAATTTCGCACCCGGCGTCGGCAAGCCTAAGGATCTGATCAACAGTAGCCCCGGTGTCGAGCGTGTTGGTGTTGGTCATCGATTGGATTCTTACCGGGTTTTTCCCGCCAACACCCACCCTGCCGATTTTTACCTCTCGTGTCGGAAATCTATATATCACAGCTTTTTTTAAGCAAAGTAAAGTAAAATGTCAGACCTCCTGATCTGTTATTGGTTTTTAGGCAATTACAAAGACTGAATCGCAAATCGGTATGTCGCAAGTTTGAGATTTCTCCTTCGCTTCGCTCAGTCGAAATGACATTCTTTTATGCGGAATTGGAGGGGGTGGAGGGCAGCGCAAAGCGCCGCCCTCCACCCCCTGCATCCATAAACGAACAATATTGTCATTTCGACCGCCAACACGAGCCAAGCGAAGTGTTGAGGGGAGAAATCTCAAACTTACCACATTGACTTTTGCATCAGGTCAGGAGGTCTGAATGCATTAGTTGGTCGCTCTCCGGTTTTACATCATCCGGAAAAAACAAAAAAAAGCCCGCTTTGTGAAAAGCAGGCTCGTTAGTTTCAAAAATCCGGTCTAAATCTCCTCTGTTTCAACGATTTTTGCCAGAAGGTCGGCGTAAGGAATGAAGAGGTATTTGTGCCCTTCAAACTCAAGTTCGGTACCGGAGTATTTTTTGTAAACCACCAGGTCGCCAACGGCAATGCCGGGATTTTCGATGTTGCCCACGGCTACAACCCTTGCCATCTGTGGCTTTTCCTTTGCAGTGTCGGGGATGATGATCCCACCGGCGGTTTTCTGCTCCGATTTGTCGGCATCGAGGTTCAAAATCACATTCTGATTTAATGGCTGAAGTTCTTTCATCTTTCTATCTCCTTAATAATGATTAGTTTATGTTTAATAATTTGTTGATTCTGGTTTTGTCGAAACCCACGATGATTTCGCCGTTGATTTCGGTTTGCGGTACACCCTGCTGCCCGCTCTTTCTGACCAGCTCCTGTGCAAGCGCCGGATCAGCGGCAACATCAATTTCGGTGAAATGGATCTTGTGCTTGCGCAGATGGGATTTCAACGTATTGCACCAACTGCAGGTGGGCGTGGTGTAAACGGTTACGGAGGGTTGCCTGCTCTCTTCGTCGGCATTGGCCTGCAAGGCTGTGTTTTCGAAGAATGACTGGTAAAAATCGGGGTTGTTGCAGCCCTTCACCACATTTTGAAACTTCCCGCCGCTGAACGACAGCAGCGAGGGCACGGTTTTGATGCCGTATCGCTCGTGAATGTCCCTGACTTCGCTTACATCGGCAACGAAAAGATGGATGTCGTCATTTTCAACTTTCGAAAGGTTATCAAAAGCGCAGTCGCTGATTGACGAACCTTTCTTTATCAGCATCAGATAGGTTTTGCCCAAATGACCGCTTTTGGAAATAAAATCCTCGTGGGAGGTAACCTGCTGGAATCTCATGTTTTGCTGGAATTTTTTCAATTTGGATTGCCAGCCATTAAAATTCATGCCACAGGATGCTGACTGACAAATTGACCTCGTGGAAGTCACTTTCCAGTAAAGACGGGGATTTTATTGAAATCTTCGCCAATACTGATGGCTGCCCAATGGTTCAGAACCTTCTTTTGCTGGAGATGCAGATTGAATTTTTCCGCATCGGCCATCAGCACGGGGATATCCTCTTCGTAAAAACCGCTCAGGAAGATTTTGCCTCCTTGTTTTAAAGCAGCAGCGTATTCGGAAAGTTGCTGCAGGAGTATGTTTCTGTTGATATTGGCAATGATGATATCAAAGGCCTTTCCGGCAATCAACTTTTCGTCGCCAAGCAGGCAGGTGATTTCGGGTACCTCGTTTCGGGCGATGTTTTCTTTGGCATTTTCGTAGGCCCACTCGTCGTTGTCAATGGCCAGCGCGCTTTTGGCGCCCATTTTAACGGCAAGTATGGCAAGCACCCCCGTGCCGCTGCCCATATCGAGTACCTCTTTACCGTTCCATTCCTGCTCAAGGATGAATTCGATCATCATCCGCGTGGTTTCGTGATGTGCCGTGCCGAACGACATCTTTGGCATGATGACGAGATCAAATTCAACATCCGGCAAAGGCTGGTGAAACGGTGCTCTCACCATACACCGGCCAGCAATAACCACCGGATCAAAATTCTTCTCCCACTCTTCGTTCCAGTTTTCATCCGGAATGAATCTGATTTCCCATGTAATATCCACCTGCTGCTTAATCCATTCGAGCTGACCGGTTATCCGTTTTTCGTCAAAATCCGGCTGAGGAATAAATCCTGTAATTCCATCTTCTTCTTCGGTAAAGCTGTCAAACCCGTAATCGCTCAGCCAGGCAGGAATAATTTCGCCGTAACCTTCTGATAATTCACTTTTTACAAAAATCTTTACGCTGTAATAGTTCATGCTCTATTCGTATTTCAGCCATTTCCACAGTTCGGCGTAGTTCACCTTTTTGCCGTACATCAAAATGCCTGTGCGGTAAATCTTTGCGGCAAACCAGGTGGTAAAAAGAAATCCCAAAATCAGCAGTCCGGCTGAAAGGGCGATTTCCCAGGCCGGCACTCCAAAAGGAATCCTGAGCATCATAATGATGGGAGAGGTGAGCGGAATGATGGAAAACCAGAAGGCTACCGATCCTGATGGGTTGTTGATGATCATCCCGAGCATCACCATCGAGAGGATGAGCGGGATGGTTACCGGCATCATGAATTGCTGAGAGTCGGTTTCGTTGTCCACCGCCGAGCCGATAGCGGCAAACAGCGCGGCGTAAAGCAGGTATCCTCCAAGAAAGAAAAACAGGAAAGCGCCGATCATCACCCCGTAGTTGATGGAGGTGATGGCTTCGATGATCTGCATGTTGAAGGAGTCGTCGGCCTGCATCTGAGCCGAAATATCCTTCAGTTGGTCTTCGTTGAGCACTTTTCCCTGTCCTGTGAAAATCTGTTCCGATTTGGTGAGTTGTTTGGTGTCGAGCACTGTTGCCTGAAGTACCGTAACAATGCCAAGTGTGAGGACAATCCAAAGCCCGAACTGGGTTAATCCAACCATGGCAACCCCGATGATTTTCCCCATCATCAGTTCAAAAGGCTTTACGGATGAGATAATTACCTCAACGATCCGGTTGGTTTTTTCTTCCATCACGCCCCGCATCACCTGGGCGCCGAAGATAAAGATGAACATATAGATCAGCACGCCGGAGAAGAGGCCAACTCCCATGCTTATCTCGGTAAAACTCTTCTCCTCGCTGCCGCTCTCGGTAATTTTGATGGTGTTGAGGATGATGTTGGATTTGATGGAGCGCAGGATGGACGGGTCAACGCCCGATGCTTCCAGTTTGAGGCTCTCCACCTCATTTTTCATTATGCCTTTGATGTGCGATGTTACTTCGAGCGAGGCCTGGCCGGAGGAGTAAAACATGGCCGTTGAGGGGACGCTCAGTTCGGTTTTGGGTATCCACAGCAGCCCGTAGTCGCCGCTTTTCAGGAGGTTGTTCTTGGCAATCTCCACATCTATCGTCACCGGGACAAATTTCATGGTTTCGGTGTCGGTGAACCGGTGGGCAAAAAGACCGGTTTCGTCGAGCACCTGGATGCTTTTTATGTCGGTGTTCACCGTGGCCAGCACCACCGGCAGCACCCAAATGGAGGCCATCAGGATCGGCCCGAGGATGGTCATCACGATGAAGGATTTTTTCTTTACCCTGGTGAGGTATTCGCGCAATATGATGATTTTGATCTTGTTCATGGCCAGCTATTTTTTGTATTGGTTCACTTTGGAAATAAAAATATCGTTCATCGAAGGCAGAATTTCGGAGAAACCATGCACTTCAATCTCCTTTATCGCAAATTTCAGGAGCTCGTTGGGGGAGTCCTGCAATGGGATTCTGATCTTTGCCCTGGTCATTCCGTTCTGAGGGACTTCGCTCAGCAACTGGTATCCTGAGGGCAGTCCGGAGGCAATCGAAACGGGAGTGGTGACATAGGTAAGCTCATAAATGTTTTGCTTGAACGACTGCCGGATATCGTCCACGCGGCCGTCGAGAATTTTCTCCGACTGGTTGATCAGTGCGATGTGGTCGCAGAGTTCTTCCACAGAGGCCATGTTGTGCGTCGAAAAGATGATGGTTGCTCCTTCATCCCTCAGGCGAAGGATTTCATCTTTCAGCAGATTTACATTGATGGGGTCGAAGCCGCTGAAAGGCTCGTCGAAGATCAGCAAATCAGGCTTATGCAGCACAGTTACCACAAACTGGATTTTCTGCTGCATCCCCTTCGAAAGCTCCTCCACCTTTTTATCCCACCAGGTGGTGATCTCAAATTTTTTGAACCAAATTTTCAGCCTTTCCAGGGCTTCCGATTTACTCAGTCCTTTGAGCTGGGCCAGGTACAGCGCTTGTTCGCCTACCTTCATCTTTTTATAAAGGCCGCGTTCTTCGGGAAGATAGCCGATTTTGCTGATGTCTTCTCTTTGGAGAGGATGACCGTTCAGCAACACCTCTCCCGAGTCTGGAGCGGTAATGCGGTTGATGATCCGGATCAGCGTGGTTTTGCCTGCGCCATTAGGGCCGAGCAGCCCGAATATGCTTCCTTTCGGAACGCTGATGCTCACATTGTTCAGCGCTCTGTGTCCGGTAAACTGCTTGCTGACGTTGTTTACACTGAGTGTTTCCATGTAGAGTAGGTTTTTATTAAAAATCCCCGCAAAAATAGGAACTTTTCGCCGGCACAAAAGATAAGCAACAGTGCAATATCTTACATCTCACTAATTGACTGTTTTTAATTCGAAATTCAATATTCCAATTCACCCCGTGAATTCTACCAATCACCCGCCAAACTTTAAACTGCAGTGGCTTTTGCAGGCAATTCACGGGGTGAATTTTCCTGCTCACTCCACCACCACTTTGCAGCGTCCCACTGCGCCGCCGTTGCTATAAATTACGGCGAGGTACAGGCCGTGCGGCCAGTGGCCGACATCGAGGCGTAATGCGCCCTGGTGTGGATAGACGGTTTCGCTATGGATTTCCCTGCCAAACGCATCGAACACACGCAGCTCCATGTTGATGAAAGAACTTGTGTTTTCAAATTCCAAAACTACTTCCCCTGTGCTGGATGGGTTGGGAATGGCTGTAATATTGATTTTTGCCATGTTTTTGCGGTACTCCTCCAGGGTAGGTATTTCCCCTATGCTTGTTATTACACCGCAGCCAGCGAGGTCTATCACACCCGACTGGATGGCATAAGGGCACAGGCTATCGTAGGTATAATTACCGGGATACAGGGTATCATGCTCTAAGTTTTCGTTGATCTTGTAAAGATAAATATCGTGTTTGGTTTGGCTGGGAAGTTTGTAGTTTGTTGTGAGAGTGTACTTTTTATCAAAAGTTTTTACTTGGTAAATACTACCTCCCCAAGTATTTTCACGTATGGCATTGTTGAACACGCTTCCAGATGTGTCAACAATTATTTCACCGTTTATATAAAAATTCTCATCTGCATACATAAAATTGGATGCTAAAAAGTACTTGTCATCTGCGATATGTTCAACCTCAATAATAGCGCTACCTAAAAAGTCAAGACCGAATTGTTCATCCGGAAGTATTTTGTGACCAACCTGTATGCCATTAATATTAAAAAACATCATCCAAGCACTTGCGGTCAACATTCCGGTTTCATCTACATATCTGTACCGTCCAACACCCATAAACAGTGTATCGTTAATTGGAACAACTGTTTCAGCCCTACCCAGAAGAGAATCATTTATTCCAAACTCGACAATCCATTTTTCTTCAAAGTTTTCATCAATACCAATAAACATCGGCCGCTGATAAACATGGTACGGATTGGGGCTATTGGGATAGGGAGAATAAACATATCCGGTAATAACTATCAAATCGCCTAACATTTTGATACTTTGTCCAATTCTGGTACCATAATACGGGTGGTTATCAAGCGATGCATATTCTTTTTGCCATATCAAATCTCCGTCGGAAGACATCCTGAATAAAAAGACCATCTTTTTGTAATCCGGATCTGTTAAAAAAACAAGACTTAATAAGTCTCCATTTTCAAGGAATAAAGCATCGGTGGTGAAACCATACTCATATCCCTCAATCGCCAACATTCTGCACCATAGCAATTCACCGCAGGCATCCAGTTTGACAACGAAAGGAAATTCGTGGGGTTGATTCTGAAGTAACCATCCGAAAATATAGATGTTTCCCGTCGAATCAAAAAGTGTTTTGGAGATCAATGCTTTACTAGGGAGTGTAGTTATTACCTTGTCCCATATTACCTGACCATTGATATCAGTTTTGATCAGCCATCCATGACTATTATCACCGCCCCAATAAATATTACCTGAAATCAGGTAACCACCATCATAATGTTCCAAAATGTTCATTGGAAAATCTTCCCTTCCCGGTACTCCTATCAGATTTCCCCATTTTTGGGAGTGAGATGAAAGGCCTGTAAGTATGATAAACACAATTATTGTTACTTGTTTCATTTGTCAGAAAGATTAGAAAACAAATACTCTCCCTGTTTTTATACCGGGAGAGCATTTGGATTTGTTGTTATTTAACCAATGTGAATTTGGTGGTTTCGATCACCTTATCGTTTACAATAAGACTGAGAATATAAACGCCTGCGGTCCATCCACGGGTTGTAATGGTTACCTGATCCTGCATCCCGATGAATGGTATGCTCTGAACCGGTTTGCCAGTTATGTCTCTGATCTCAATCATACCTTTGGTTTCCTTATCAAATTGATAGCCGATAATGACGAAATCTTTGGATGGATTGGGATACACCTCCAGTATGGATGGCGCCTGTGAGTTGAGTACTTCATTGTATGCTTCTTCAACTTCAGCGCTTTTCAAATCGTTGGGTAAAAGTACCGGTTCCAGGTATTCCAATTCATCAATTGCCAAAAGGATGTTTCGGGCGTAAACGGAAGCAAAAGCGGTTTCGTCGGCAACAATTGAATGAAGTTGATTGATTTGCGCCTCGCTTATGTCATCCAGACCATTATCTGATTCGAACAGCCCTTTAAGCAGAGCGTAAAGCCATTGCATGTTTTGGTATTCAGCCAATTCATCCACAGATAGGGTAAATACGGCAGGGATTCCAGCCATCACACTCTGTCCTTGCATGTACTGCCCATTTTGCAGATACAACCATGCCTGCATATACCGGCTGCTGACCGTATTGTCGGACTGGTACAGTGCAATCAGGCTGTCGGTTATTGCCGGGTTTTCAGGCATCTGGTTAAAATAGCGGGAAAGGCTGTTTATTGCCCTTAATTTGTTTGTATGATAGCTTGCCAACTGTCCTTCCAATTCGGTTTTCAATGACTGGATGCTTCGGCCTGCCAGAATCTGAGCCTTCATATATGCCGGTAAGGGGTTGGTGCGGTCGTCCAGTTTGTCCAACAACTGAAGCGATGTGGAGGTGTGCGGATTGGCTACCATGATATCGCGGATCAAGGCATTGGGAAGTACTTCTTCTTTTACGATACTGGTTTCCACCACAGTTTCCGAGAGGTAGGGCGACTCATTCATCAGCAGGGTGTAAATCTCTGATGTTTCGGGTGGAGTACTGGTTTCAACTTCGGTATTCAACACTTCGGTATTCCCTCCATCAATTAAGGCAGTTAGAATGGTTTCAGTATTTTCGATGCCCGATTGGGCTTCAGTCAGGGACGAGCGTAATCCTTCGGTT
The DNA here is from genome assembly GCA_036794825.1 of Bacteroidales bacterium. Taxonomy (GTDB): domain Bacteria; phylum Bacteroidota; class Bacteroidia; order Bacteroidales; family 4484-276; genus RZYY01. The sequence goes on from DAIRGA010000002.1 coordinate 29,011, forward strand.
CCGCCACCTCCGCCGGTTGTCAGGTTAGAGGGGCAACCACCTTCATAAGTCCAGGATGTAGTAAACTTCGGTACTATTGTAACTGTGCTTACCGTGTAATCCTGTGGTTCAACATTATAACCAGCCGCGTTACTTGAATAATAATAATAAAAGTGGTTTGATTGGTTGTTGATGTCATCAAAGTCGCCTGAAACGGAGGTGTTGTAATAAAACAGGTTTCCGGCCAAGTCGGTAGGAGTTAGTGTGTTACTACCCTGGTATTTCGAGATTCCATGATTGGAAGGTGGGGTAACCCAGCCATCGTAAATGATGGTTTCATCGAAAAGGGTATTATTATAGTTGTTGCAACGGATTACCAATCCAACACTGGGACTGCGACCGGTACGGTTTACACCCAGGGTGATCACGGCGTATTCCACACCGTCGAAATTATTCAGGTAAATTTCGTTGGGTTGTTCGCCCGAAGCATTTACATAAATCCCTATTCCGGTCGGGTGACCACATTCGGCACATTTTTTAAAGGAGTTGTCTTCCACCCAATATTGTGTACAACCGTCGAGGTAAAGTCCGTAGCTTTCGTTAACAGCAGCGCCATTCAGAAAAAACTTATTTGAGGTTACTCTTGGTAAAGTCATACCGCTAAGGTAAACCCCACGAAAATTGTCGTTGAAGTTGGTATGACGGATATCGGCAAAATCGGTTGCGTTTGCGGCTGTGGCATATACACCATAATTAAGATTGGTGAAGCTGCCATAATCCCATTCCGTACATTCATTTCCCGAATAATTGGTACACTCGCCCAATACCCTGAAAATCGAGTTGAAGCTTTCGATACCGCATCCCACATGATCTGTATAGGTGTCGTTTACAAAACTGCAGTTTTCAAACCTGACGTAGTGTACATCGTTTAGTTTGACCAGCGAGAACACTTCCGAATCGCCCTGACCAAATAAGGGACCCGATCGTTTAAAGGTACAATTGGTAAAATGGCCGGAGTTGGTATAAATATACGGATCGTACATAACGCAGATTCCGTTGTTTACAAATTCGGCATCCGTAGCCAGCACAATCCCTCCTTCTTTGTCGGGGGTATCCGACGAGCCTGCCCGCACTCCGATCACAGCGTTTTCAATTCGCCCACCGTTTATAATCTGAACCATCCCGTGATAGAGCGGCGTATGCTGCGATTCCTCAGGATCGCCCCACACCTCGATGCCTTGCCAGAAGTCGCCGCAGGTGTTGGTAATATTTCCTCCGTCAAGGATTAATTTGCTTCCGGGTTCGATGATGATCCTGGCATTTTCAGCCATTCGTATCCGGCCGGTTACGGTCAGTGAAGCACAATTTTGTACTACTACTACCTCATGACTGACTTCCATTTCATCATCCCAAATCGTATCAATGGTGATTTTTTGCTGGGTTGTTTGTTGTGAAAACACCAGGCTGTTAGGGATTATTAACCAGAAAAGTAAAAAGAGGAATATGAAATATTTCATTGGAAAATTAAATTTTGATTTTGGCCATAAAAATTAAATAACTGAAAAAACAGGAATATGATCAGGAATAGTTTTAAGTTTTTCATGTCTTTAATGTTTTATGATAAATTTTGATGATTGAATAAAAGTTGATTTATTTGAAATTCGCAACAGATAAATGCCATCCATGAAGGCGGATGTATTGACACTAATGGGGTTTTGCAAATCTTGTTCATGTAGCTGAAAAATAGATTTGCCAACATTGTTAAATATTTCAACATCAACCAATCCAACATGCTCAGATAATATTTCAATGGATATTTCATCATTAGCAGGATTTGGAGATATTTTTGGACCACTTTTGTTGTACCAATAATCAAGCTCCTCAATATCAACAATCGTAAAATCACATTCTTCTTCAACTCCATAAAGGAACACATTTTCAACAGTAAAACAATATAACTGGGAATAATCGGCTATGTTTGGAATTGGATGCTCGAGATATCCTATCCCTTCTATAAAATAGTGATAAGGATAGTTTCCTTTTTTAAACCGGTACTGTTTTCGATGTTCACCGTTTTCGAGCAGTATATTGGTTATTTCCAATAAAGTAAAAAGGCTATCTTTATAGTTAGGAATATTAAAATAGAATGCCGGTAGTGAAACAGTTTGTCCAACAGAAACATTAAAGTTGTAACCAATTTTCTCTGTTTCATCACCCCAAAAATGTCTGATAAAGTAAACCAATTTCTCCTCGGCGCTCTGTCTCATCGAAACATGCAATTGTGTAGTCGTATCACCAAAGACCAAATCTCTGGTTGATTTATATATTTTGACATATTGCAATGAATTTATGGTTGTGTCGCCATCAATATAGTATTTGCAATTACGATTTAAAAATGGGAAGGAGGGGCTCACTTCTGAAACAACCCAAAGTGCATTTTCTTCAGGAAAAGGGACATAGTTTTGAGGAATGAGTACCCCAAAAGGGTACATAAGAATCAGTTCAATCGCTAGAAGTAGAATTTTTTTCATAGTTTTTAGATTTGTTTTATTATCATTAAAAATTTGTTAGTTTCGGTTTCTGCTTAAAAGACAAAACCTTAAGGAGGAAACAACTTCCGGTACCCGGCCGGCATAAAAAGTATCTTTTGTGTTTCATAGCTCCCTCCGCTTACTGGATTGTGGTTTACGGCCGGAATGATTTTCGGGGGGGGGGGGGCTGTATTGGGAGTATTTTTATGTCGTCCTCCAACAATTTCTTTCGAATAATCAAGTTCAAGATTTAAGTGGTTAGTATTAATAAAATTTGAACCAAAATCAGCGCTATAATAAATCATATTGGATGATAAATTGCAAAGATAAATTTCACCAAAGTTATTACCTCTTGTTAATTCAATTTGATTGTTCCATTGGAAATTTAAAACATTTATTAATTCTAAATTGTTAAAATTATCCATCGTGACAAATAAATATAGGGAGTCCTGAACCTCGTCCTTATATGAAAGAAAATATCCATCATCACTGAAACCATTTTCAGCTTCTTTGAAAAGACCAAAGGCGCCGTTACCTGTATGACTTATAAATGTGTATCCAAAGTCCTCGCTATGTGCCGCAGCATGTTCAAACACAAACCCAATATTCTCAGAATTGCATAAAGGAGCGCTGATACCAGAATGTCTTAACATCCAGCTACTTGGCATTCCATAATTATCCGAAAAGTACAATGAGCCCTGCATTGTTGTGTAATAAATTATCCCTTGAGTTTTATCTGCTGTAATTGCCATCATGTTTGAAGCATTAATACTATCTATGCATATTATGCTTTGCCCATTATCAATCGACCGGTACAATGCCAAACCTGTATATGTAGGACCAATAAGATAAATTTCTCCAACTGAAGGGCCTCGCGTAATGAAATAGTCAGAAAAGGAAATCATGGATGCTAAAACTAACACGATTGAAAAGATTGTTTTTTTCATAGTTTTATGTTTTATAAATTAACAGTAATAATTAATATTAAATATCTTATGCACCACATTTTGTACCTGTTCGGTGTCATCCACACTGCAGCGACCTATCATAATATCTGGGTAATTATCATAATTACCGTTTTGCTGAGTGAGGCGGGTGAAATAGATGTCGTAGCCTTCCAAGTGGGTGGGGATACATTCATCTTCTGGATTATTTCCAAAGAACGCATCACCAAATAAATTCACATAAGCTAGTTTACCATCGTAAGAATGGTTTGCGTTACCCTGATAAAAGGTATTGCTTATCAAATTTCGCATTTTATCTTTATTATTAAAACCTGCAAGTGTATCCTCTTCCTCTATATCTATCATTTTTATTATAACAACATCAAAACCATTGAAATTAGCCCTGTGCTGAGCAAGTGCTTCAATTTCATTTCTTGCTACTGTATCAGTATAATAATCCTGATGTGTAATTATTAAGTAGTCACAAGTATCTTCGACATATCCATTTGGAAATGAGGTAACCCATTTTATTGTACCTGCGTCTTCCAAACCTGCACCGCAACTCACTGAAGCGTTTAACCCATTTGAGTTATAATTAATAAGTGTGTTTCCAACAACCTCGTTAAATATGCCGACCTCCTTCTGCAATGTACCTGAAGAATTATAGAAGGTTAAACTAATCTTTGCTTGTGAATAAGCCCAAATTTCCTTTTTCACAGGATTAAATTGTATGGGATAAAATAAGACTCGTATAACAGCCTGTGCTCTAATGGCTCCCTTATCAATAGTTTCAGCTACAGTACCGGGAAACCAGGCATCCGCTTCATAGACCGTACGGTTATACGCAAATTGTTCAATTAAAGCTATATTACCTTCAGCTGTTGTATCCGGTATAAGTTCCGGTGCAGAGTAGATGTTTACGTTTGAATATCTTATCGAATCAAAAAGTTCAATATTCATGATTACACTATCACAGGTTGGGATAGCAACCAGGTATGATATTATCGGAATTTCGGGGTGTCCAACAGAATCCATCCTTGCATGCCCTGTTACTTGAACCCTGTTAAAAGTATCAATAACAGTGGAAAACATCCCAGGGACAACTATTTTAAACTCAACAATTGTGTCGGTGGACGTCAATAGTTCATAGAATGGTTTCGTGCTTTCACTTTTAGTAAATTCAATCCATGTCTGTGGATAAGTCGTTTGAAATGCAAAAAATAATAAGATAAATAATGTAGTAGTTTTCATGTTTTTGTTTTTAGTGGTTTATGACGATTTTTTTTAGGTGTGAGTTTTGAGCTGTTTCGATTTTGATGAAATAAACACCAGACTTATAGTGATAGAATGATAAAGCAATTAATTCATTTTGCTCTATGAAATTCGGGGGGTAGAATGCTTCTATCAGCAAGCCATTCAAATCAAAAATTGAAATCCCGGTTATGTCACTATTCGATTCTATGGTCAGATGGTTTTTTGAAGGTACCGGATATACGATTATAATGTTTTCCTTTGTTTTGTTTGAGATACTTGTAAGATTGTCCACATGTATATAATTATTTCTAATCCCATAATCCTGGATTATCCCGCCTGCTCCACTAATTGAAAGTTTAACAGAATAATATCCGGTATCCTGATAGATATGAGTTGGATTCTTTTCGTAGGAATCAACAATTCCATCATTATTAAAATCCCATTCCCAGGTTTCTGCATCATTTGACAAATCTGTAAACTGTACAGTATCACCCGGCTCAACCAATGTATCAATTGCTATAAAATTTGCATAAATAGGGTCTGGGCCAATAGAAACAGGGTGATAAATAGTGAATGTTTCCCCATAATCTAAACTGTGATAGATGTAAACATGCCTTCTTTGTCCCATTAATTGTGTATAAACAACGTGCAAATAAAGTTCACCATTTTGACGACCACCAGATATCCCAACTATTGGTATGTTTGGGCATGATAAATGATTTTTCAGCTCCCAATCATTTCCATAATTGGAACTAAATAAAATCTCATTTGAATTTTGATTGCATAAAAAGATGTTTCCTTCATTGTTTTCCCTGGTGATATCAATGTTATCCAAACCATGAAAATTAAACTTCTTGACTACTTCTAAGTCATTAAAATTATTAAATGAATTAAAAAAATATAAAGTATCATTAATATTATATTTTTTCGAAACACAGTACCCGATATCATAGGAAACATCTACATCAACAGCTTTTGTTGAACCAAAAAAACCCTGGCAACTATGAGTTGTAAAACTTAACCCATAATCAATACTGTGAGAACCTATCCTATTATAGATTTCACCTTCATATCTACCACTGCTAATTCTATTTTTAATTCCTCCACTCCGTAATTCCCAACTTCCAAATTGACCATAATTACCGGAGTAGTACAATGCTTCACCCATTGTAACAAAATAAAGTCCTCCCACCACTTTGTCAGCGGTAATAGACACTATATTATTTGATAATTGTGATAAACTGTCCATACAAGTTGCACTCTTACCAAAATCGGTAGAGTGATAGATGCCATCATCACCTTGTGTTAGAGTAAAACCAAAAAAATATACTTCACCGATATTAGGTCCTCTTGTAATCGTTTGAGCAAAAGCATTTAAACTAAAAATTAAAATGGAAATAAGTACTAGTTTTTTCATAGTAATATGTTTTTAAAAATTAAAGCATAAGTTAACAAATATTATCTGTTCCAGCCCCACAGCTTAGAGATGCATTTAGCCCATTAGAATTGTAGTTAATGAGCGTATTTCCAACAACTTCATTAAATATCCCAACATCATTATTAATCGAACCTGATGGATTATTAAAGGTTAAAGTAACTTGAAAGTTTGAAAATGTTTTAATAGTTTTCTTTACCGGATTAAAATGTACCGGATATAATAAAACCCTAACAACATTTTGTGCCCTGATTGCACCTTTATCAATTGTTTCAGCAGAATAACCGGGAAAATATTCGTCCGTTTCGTATGCTGTTCTATTGTATGCAAACTGTTCTACCAATGCAATTCCACCACCTGCTATAGTATCCGGTACCAATTCTGGTGCAGGATAAATATTATATCCTGTATATTGAACTGAATCCAATAAAGCAATATTTAGATACACGCTATCACAATCTGGGATAGCAACGAGAAATGAGATGATGGGCATTTCCGGATATCCAACAAAATCCATTTTAGTATGTTCTTTAATATTTACCCGATTAAAAGTATCTACAATCGTTTCAAACATACCTTGAACTAATACCTTGAATTTAACCATTGTATCATTTGAGTGAATTATATCATACTTGGGATTAGTTGATTCACTTGCTGTAAATTCAACGAAATCTTGTGCTTTTGCAGCAAATGTACAAGTCAAAGTGATTAATAAAATTGTAATTCTTTTCATAGCATTTTATTTTTTTATGATTTTGTAATTAATTGATTTTCTATGATCTTTTATGCAGATTATATAAATTCCTTTCGGACAATTAGTAAAATTTATTTCAAAAGTATTTTGATACATTTCGGTTTCAAATATTATTTCCCCAATTAAATTATAAATGAAGATTCTTGATTCAGGTGATGTTTTTGGTATTTCAATTCTTAATTTATCATTTAAAGGATTAGGGAAAATTTTTACTTCCTGTAAAATATCTTCTGTAAAGGATGTAATGGTGTCTTTTACATGAATGAAAACTTCCTTTAACAATGAATACTGATTGTATGGATTTGTTACAGTTAGTTTCACATCATAATAACCGGTATCAGTATAAATGAATGTTGGATTCTGCTCGTATGAATCAATTATACCATCATTCTCAAAATCCCATTCCCAGGAAAGGTCTTCACCACTGGATTCATCATTAAATTGTATTGTTAGTGGTACAAATCCTGTATTATTATCGGCTTCGAATGCGACATAAAACGGATTAGGACCATAACCAAATGGATGATAAACTGTAAATGTTTCTCCATAATCCAAACTATGATAAATGAAAACATGCTTTATCTGTCCCATCAACTGTAAATAAGTTACTAGAAAATAAAATTCTCCGTTTTGCCTCCCTCCTGTAAAATCAACAGTAGCATAATTGTTGAAATATAATTGATTTTTTGTAATCCAGGAATAACCATAATTATAGCTATATCTTATCATACAATTAGGGTTCTCTATAAAAGTGAAAACCTCTCCATCTTCAACTCCTCTACTAAAAAAATCCAAAGGATTTTCATTCTTTACGAAAATATTTTGCTTTTCTATACTTTGAAAATTATTAGTGGTAATCATTAAATACAATGTATCATAAATACCCCATTTCTTTAACAATGCATATCCATAGTTATTCTGATTGTCTATTTCTGCATCAACTAAAAATCCAAAAAAACCATTTACCGAATGTGTAATAAAGTTATTGCCATAGTCTTCGCTATGTTTTTCAATGTGTTCAAAAATATGACCTTCAATATTTCCTCCTAATAACCGAGGGTAAATATCACCTTGACGAAATACCCAACTTCCAGTCTGTCCAAAGTTATCCGAGTAGTATAATTCTTCTAACATGGTTCCAAAGTATAGAGACCCACTTGTTTTATCTGCAACAATTGCTTCAATTGTATTACTTAATGCAGAAACACTATCCACACAAACAGCAGTTACACCAAAGTCAGTAGATCGGTAGATAGCATCGTACATTACCGTTGCTGTAGGGCCTAAAAAGTAGATTTCTCCTATTTCTGGCCCACGAGTAATTTTTTGCGCAAAAGCGCCCAGCACCATCAACATCAAAGCAATACTTAAAGTAAAATTTTTCATAGCTTGTTTCATTTTTAAATTAAACCACTGCATGTTTCATTAGTTAAATATTTTCACATCACTTTTTTTAAACGATTTGCTAATTGATTAGAATCGCCCGTCCTAAGGAGGGAACAACACCTGATAAAAATCTGGTTTAAAAAATGCCTGTTGTGTTTCATCTCTCCCTCCGCTTGAATGTTTGCAGCCTAATGCCAGAATGATTTTCGTGGGTGAGCTGTATGTGAGGTATTTTATTCATTTTAGCCTGTATTACGAATCATGTTTAAAACATCTAATTGGCAAACTTAGAGAAAATTTTTAAGTGAGCACATTTGTTTTGTTGAAAATGTTGATAACAGCTTATATCAGTTCAATGGAGGATGATCTGCGCCTGGTGAATTGTTGGTTTATAGCTATCGGAGAGCTTTGGCGCCAATTTCAGCGATAGTATCGCTCTCAGCGATCCTATCGCTAAAACCAAAAAGCATTTTTTTTAGTCATAGGATGGCTGATAGCCATACTATGACTATCAATAAGCGATAGTATCGCTCCCGGCGATCCTATCGCTAAACCACCAATGCAATCTTTTTTAGCCATAGGATGGCTGATAGCCATACTATGACTATCAAAACGCGATAGTATCGCTCCCAGCGATCCTATCGCTATTCCAAAACTCCTGTCTTTTAGTCATAGCATGGCTTGGAGCCATACTATCACAAGCTGGCGCCGGATTTCATCCAAACAATCAGATATTGATTCTTTGAATCGTAACTCCAATAAAACATAATATTTTTGAGTTATAACTCAAATAACTATTATTTTTGTCATCAAATTCTTTGAGAGATGATCAATCGAACGTTGGAAAACATCATTCGTCAGAGGCTGTTTCAGGGCAAGGCCATCATTATTCTAGGTCCGCGGCAGGTGGGCAAGTCAACGCTTTTGCAGATGTTGCAGTCCGGGCTTGATAAAAAGGTGCTCAATCTCAACTGTGATAACAACGACACCAGGAAATTATTAACTGAACCCGGTATCAACGACCTGCGCCGATTGGCAGGAAACAGCGAGGTGATCTGTATTGACGAGGCACAGCGGGTGTTGAACATCGGCCTTACCCTGAAGCTGTTCATAGATCAGATACCCGAGGTACAACTGGTTGTTACCGGTTCGTCGTCACTCGACTTGTCGAATATGGTAAATGAACCATTGACTGGCAGAAAATTTGAGTATCAGCTCTATCCGCTTACCTTAAAAGAGCTGGTTGACCATTTTGGCTTTATTGAAGTCAACCGCAAACTGGAGCAGCACCTGATATACGGAACTTATCCCGATGTGGTTAACAATCCCGGACACGAGCCTGAAATTCTCAATAATCTCGTAAGCAGCTATCTTTTCAAAGATGTGTTTATGTTTCAGGATATACGCAAGCCCGAATTCATCGAACAACTCCTCGAAGCACTTGCCCTTCAGATGGCGTCGGAGGTTTCGTATAACGAGTTGGCGCAACTGCTCAAAACAGATCCTCATACCGTTCAGCGTTATATTAGCCTTCTCGAAAAAGCTTTTATCATTTTCAGGCTTCGTTCCTACAGCCGAAACCTGCGCAATGAGCTGAAAAGGAGCCGGAAAATCTACTTTTACGATAACGGAGTGAGGAACGCCATACTTGGTAACTTTAGCGCGCTTGAATCACGCACGGATAAAGAAATGCTGTGGGAAAACTTCTTCATTGCCGAACGCGCCAAATTCCTGCACTACAATCAGCATTATTCCAGGCGTTTCTTCTGGCGCACCACGCAACAGCAGGAAATTGACTACATCGAAGAAGCGGATGGAAACTTGTCGGCATTTGAAGTTAAATGGAACCCTGATCGCAGGGTCAGTTTCCCGCTAACTTTCACAAGAGCTTACCCTGGCGCCTCAACTCATGCGGTAAACCGGAAGAATTTTTGGGACTATTTAGGAGTTTGAGGGGTTTGCCGGAAACGGTTTGGGTAAATGTTTAGTCATAGGATGGCTGGGAGCCAATTTTGGCGATAGTATCGCTCCCGGCGATCCTATCGCTAATCAAACAAAGATGGGTGTTTTTGTTAGACATGGGATGGCCTGGAGCCATGCAATGACGGATGGGGGACTTTTACTGAAAATATTCCCTCATGCGACTGAAAAAGTTCTTCTGTCCTTTGGAGGGTTTTGGGTTGAAGTTGGGCGAAAGGGCAAGTTTTTCGAGTATTGCTTTTTCTTCTTTGCTGATACTTTCGGGCGTCCATACATTTACATTGATGAGTAGGTCGCCTTTGCCATAGCGTTCCACACTGGGCAGTCCTTTTCCTTTGAGCCTCAGCACTTTGCCACTTTGTATTCCGGGTTCGAGGGTAATTCTGGCTTTTCCTTCGAGGGTGGGCACTTCTACCTGGCAACCGAGCACGGCTTCGGGGAATGAGATATATTTTTCGTAGATGAGGTTGCTGCCGTCGCGCACCAGGTCGTCGTGTTCTTTTTCTTCGATGATGATAATCAGGTCGCCGTTGATGCCGCCTCTTGCACCTGCATTTCCCTTTCCGCTCACCGATAGCTGCATGCCATCGGCTACGCCGGCCGGGATGTTGATGCTAATCACCTCTTCGCCTTTTACAATGCCGTCGCCGCCGCAGGAGGTACACTTCTGGGTGATGGAACGGCCTTCGCCGCCGCACGACGGGCAGGTGGAGCTGGTTTGCATCTGGCCGAGAAAGGTGCTGGTGACACGTGTTACCTGGCCCGTCCCGTGGCAGGTTCCGCAGGTGCTGTAGGACGACCCGTGCTGAGCCCCGCTACCTGAGCAGGGTTCGCACTTTACATATTTATTTACTTTAATTTTTTTCTCAACGCCTTCGGCAACCTCTTCAAGTCCCAGTTTTACTTTTACCCGAAGATTTGAGCCACGGTTAACATGACGGCGGGTTCCCCCTCCAAAACCTCCTCCGAAACCGCTGAACCCACCTCCAAATGCGCTGCCGAAAATATCGCCAAAGTGCGAGAAAATGTCGTCCATGGACATACCGCCACCCTGACTGCCAACTCCATCGTGTCCGTAGCGGTTGTAACGTTCGCGCTTGTTGGGGTCGCTCAGCACTTCGTAGGCCTCGGCAGCCTCCTTGAATTTATCCTCGGCATCCTTGTTTCCCGGGTTTTTGTCGGGATGAAATTTTAAAGCCATTTTTCGGTAAGCCTTTTTGATTTCGGCTTCGCTTGCAGTTCTGGGTACTTCCAGTATTTCGTAGTAGTCTCTTTTTGTCATGTTGTAAATGTGTTATGGGATGGGTAAGACTGGCTACTGGCCAACAACCACCCTGGCAAACCTGATTACTTTGCCGTTGAGCAGGTATCCTTTTTCGATTTCGTCAATTACTTTACCTTTCAGCTCATCGGTGGGTGCGGGAATGATGGTCAACGCCTCGTGAAAGTCGGTGTCGAATGCCTGTTCTTTGCAATTCATCGGCGTAAGACCTTTTTTACTCAGGGTGTTCAATAATTTGTTGTAAATCAATTTGATGCCATCCAGGTCAGGCCCCGATGTCCCGTTCTTTTCCATCGCGGCAATGGCTCTTTCAAAATCATCAACCACTGGCAGCAAACTGGTAATCACCTCTTCCGAAGCTGTGCTGAGCAGTTCGAGGCGCTCTTTGCCGGTACGCTTGCGGTAATTATCGAAATCCGAAAACAATCGCAGATACTTGTCGTTCAGATCATTAACCTTACCTTCCAGCTCGCTTATCTTCTCTTCGTATTTTTTGATGGCTTTCTTGCCTTTCATAAAAGGGGATTTCAACTGGTTTTCCTCCTCATGGTGATTAGACTCAGGTTTCATTTTTTCCCCTTTTGCATCGCCAATGTCTGCTTTTGTCTCTTCGATTTGCTGACCGGGATCAATTTTGTTATCTTCTGCCATAATCTTATCTGCTAAAAATCAATTAATTACAAATTTGGTCAATTTTTACTCTGACTATCAAAAGTATTGCCAATGGCGTTGGCTGCGTCAGATTGTCAGGGTATTTCATCTTTAACAGCGCTACCTGGTCATTTGCGTCAGCATTTGATGGAGCTGCTCTGTTTTGAGGTTTTTGGCCAGGATTTTTCCGTTGCCATCAATCAGCACACTGGCCGGAATGGCTCTGATATCGTAGGTTTTAGCTGCCACCGATTCCCATCCTTGCAGTGAGCTGACGTGCTCCTTCCAGACCAATCTGTCTTTCTGGATGGCAGCCAACCAGTTGTCGCGGGTTTTGTCGAGCGAAACGCTGAAGATGATAAAACCATCGCCGGATTCAAATTTATTATCCCTGAAAGTATGGTAAGTTTCAACCAGTTCGGCGTTTTCATACCTGCATGGCCGGCACCAGGATGCCCAGAAGTGAATGAGAATCACCTTGCCGCGGAAGTCATAAAGGCTGAAAGTCTCTCCACCGGGGCTTTTCAGGCTGATATCGGGCGCAGTGTTTCCAACTTCAATCCCGGTTACCGGCGGCTGGGCGAATGCATTGGTGGTAAAAAACATTGTGAGTATCGAGATGGTGAAAAGTCGGGTCATGGCCATCATCTTCTGATTTGGGGTCAATATTTTATAATGAAATGAAATACAGTGATTTACAGTTAATGCGAAAGCAGGTCGAATATTTTTAAACCCTTACGATATCTGCACCCAAAGCCTTCAGCCGCACATCAATATCCTGGTAACCGCGGTCAATCTGGTCAATGTTGTCAATGATGCTTTCGCCGGATGCCGAGAGTGCGGCGATGAGGAGAGCCACCCCGGCTCTGATGTCGGGCGAACTCATGCGCAGTCCCCTCAACTGGTGATTGCGCCCCAGCCCGATCACGGTGGCCCGGTGAGGATCGCACAGGATGATCTGGGCGCCCATATCTATCAGTTTATCCACAAAATAGAGGCGGCTTTCGAACATTTTTTGGTGAATGAGCACGCTTCCTTTGGCCTGAACGGCGGTTACCAGTGCAATGCTGATCAGGTCGGGGGTGAATCCGGGCCAGGGAGCATCGGCAATGGTCATGATGCTGCCATCCAGAAACGTCTCTACCTCATAGAATTCCTGTTCGGGGATGATCAGCCGGTCGTCCTGTTCAATAATACTGATTCCCAACCGGCGGAAAACATCCGGAATAATCCCTAACTGATTGTGATCAACACCGTTGATGGTGATGCCGGATTGCGTCATTGCGGCCAGCCCGATAAAACTGCCGATTTCGATCATGTCGGGCAGCAGTTTGTGTTCGCAGCCTCCGAGGCTTTCCACGCCTTCGACTGTCAGCAGGTTTGAGCCGATACCGCTGATTTTTGCTCCCATGCGGTTGAGCATTTTGCTGAGTTGCACCAGGTAAGGCTCACAGGCAGCGTTGAAGATGGTCGTTGTTCCGGTTGAAAGGGTAGCGGCCATCAGTACATTGGCCGTACCGGTTACCGACGCCTCGTCGAGCAGCATGTAAGTTCCGGTGAGTTTCGAAGCGTCAACCTTGTAAAAATTCCGGTTAAGGTCGTATTCAAACTTAGCTCCAAGTTTTTGTAAACCAATAAAATGCGTGTCAAGCCTTCGTCTGCCTATTTTGTCTCCGCCGGGTTGGGGTATGTAGCCCATTCCAAATCGTGCGATCAGCGGGCCGAGAATCATGATGGAACCGCGGAGTGCGGCGCCTTTTTTTCTGAAAGTATCCGATTTTAAATACTCCAGGTTGATGTCCACTGCTTCGAAAGTGAAGGTGTTCCGGTCTATTTTACCAACTTTTACCCCCATATCGCGCAGAAGATCAATAAGGTTGATTACATCATTGATTAGCGGGATGTTGGAAATTGTAACCTTTTCAGGGGTGAGAAGTGCAGCACAGATTACCTGTAAAGCCTCATTTTTGGCGCCCTGTGGAGTAATTTCGCCGATTAGTTTTTTACCTCCGTGTATAACAAAGGAGCTCATTGTCTGTGGATTTATTATTACCTGAAAATCAATTTATTAGGCTTGGTGTTGGGGAGCAGGTTGATGATTTCGGATTTTCTTCATCAAAAAATGAAATTACAGGAATTAATGCCACCAAGCCACCTGTAATCGTATTAAAAATCCACTTTTGTGGATGGTTGTTAAAATTATACCTGCTGCCCGAATTTTCCTTTCTTTTTAGCCCGGTCGTGACGGGATTTTGACTTGGATTTTTTCTTGTTGGGTTGCTGCTGCAGGCCAAGAATTTCATGAGTGGGCGTTAACTGGAAATTTTCAGACCATCTAAGCCTGTGGTGAGACATATCCCATAGATGCTGGGCGATCAGGCTGTCCTCAACGGAGTCCCTGTTCCACAACAAGTATGACTTTTTCATCTGGTTGGCAATGTTTCGCACCAGAACCTCTTTCTCCTGGCCATCTTCCAAACCAGCTACTTTGTTAATCAGATCCTGAATATTTCTTCCGTAGAAATTGTATTTCAGGTTGCCTTTGGGGTAGGCGAGTGGTTTTGGCAATGTGTGAAGTACCTCCTGGCTGGGCGGAGGAAATGGCGAATCAACATCGAGTTGAAATCCTGCCATGATGTGCAGGTGATCCCATAGCTTGTGCCGCATTTCGGGAGAGTCTTTGGCTGTGTTATGCAACTGAGCCATAACCTCAATCAGCTGATGGGCATAGCGGGTTCTTTTTTCACGGTCAGGGGTATTTACCACTTTTTCGACCATCTTGTGCAGGTTTCTTCCATACTCCGGCAACGTAATGGTTTCGCGCTGTGAGTTGTATTCCATGCTTGTTATTGTATTGATTTTGATTTACTTAAATCAGATTATTTTTTAATGAGCGATGTTAGGAGGTTTCAATTTCGGCTTTTAACCTTTCAGCGTTTTCGGCCAGTTGAAGCTGGTCAATCAGTTCCTGGATGTTTCCGTCAACAATGGATTGGAGGTTGTAAAGTGTCAGTCCGATGCGATGATCGGTAACGCGTCCCTGCGGATAGTTGTATGTCCTGATTTTGGCCGACCGGTCGCCGGTGGAAACCATAGTTTTCCTTTTGGAGGAGATATCGTCGAGGTATTTTTTGTATTCAAGCTCGTAAAGCCTTGTCCGGAGCACCGAAAGTGCTTTGTTGTAGTTTTTGATCTGTGACTTCTCGTCCTGGCAGGAGGCCACGATTCCTGTCGGAATGTGCGTCAGACGGATCGCGGAATAGGTTGTATTCACCGACTGGCCGCCAGGACCTGATGAACAAAAGGTGTCCTTGCGGATGTCGGATGGGTTGAGAACAATATCGAACTCGTCGGCTTCGGGCAGCACTACCACCGAGGCCGCTGATGTGTGCACTCGCCCCTGTGTTTCTGTTACCGGAACTCGTTGAACCCGGTGAACGCCGGATTCATATTTCATCTGTCCGTAGACGTCTTCGCCTATAATATTGAAAATAACTTCTTTAAATCCACCAACAGTGCCCTCGGCTGAGTCCACATACTCCACTTTCCAGCCTTTGGATTCGGCAAACTTTACATACATCCGGTAAAGGTCGCCGGCAAAAATACTGGCTTCATCACCACCGGTTCCAGCTCTTACTTCCACAATGGCGTTTTTGCCATCGGTGGGGTCGGCAGGGATAAGCATAAGACGGGTTTTCTCCTCCAGCTCTTCACGCTGCTGGGTGAGTGTGGCCAACTCTTCTTTAGCCATCGTGCGAAACTCTTCATCTTTCTCGTTCCTTAGCACATCCTTCGCCGATTCGATGTTGCCGGCAATCAGCCTCAGCTGGTCATATGCCTCCACAATTGGCTGAAGGTCTTTGTACTCTTTGTTGAGTTTTATAAACATCTTCATGTCGGCCATCGCCGTTGGCTCGTTCATCTTTTGTTCGATGTCCTTCCACTTCTTCTTTATGGCCTCAAGTTTTTCAAGCATAGATATTTAGAAAAAATTTTTGCAAAAGTAATTATTTCAGGGTGATTTCAGGATTACAATCCACTATCGCCACTGGTTAGGTTGTTTGCGGGCGGGCTAAGAAATTTTCCTCACGAAAAGCTGCGCATTGATATAAGAGGAGACTTTCACCTTTTCGCCTTTTTCGATAAAACCTGACTCTGCTGTTGCATCATAAGTTTCATCACCTATGAGTATTTTTCCGGCGGGCCGGAGTACGGTTTTTGCAACACCTTCAGCACCAATCATTTTTTCATAAGAAGCTTGTGCAGAGGTGTACCCGGCATCACGATCCTGTGTGGTGGCAAGTGCCAGTTCGCCAAATGCGGTCGTAGTAAATAACTTCCGGCTGATCCAGAAAGAGAGGGCAAGTGATACAAAGGAAGCTATAATGACAGTAAAGAGGGCTACTATTAGCTTATCAAAAGGAAATGTCCCCAGTTCAAAGCCATCTGACTCAACCATGCCGAGCGAGAGGCCAAGAATGACCATCAAAATCCCTGAAATCCCCGCAACACCAAATCCGGGCAGGACAAAAATCTCAACCGCAATCAAAATTACTCCGATAATGAAGATGATAATTTCCCAATGGGTGGCAATACCTTCGATGTAAAGGGGGGCAAAATAGAGCAGGGCAGCAGTAACGGCAGCAGCAAGCGGGAAACCGACACCGGGTGTCTGCAATTCGAAGTAGATTCCGCCGATGATGACCATTATCAATAAGCCTGAGACAATAGGATTGATAAGGAAACGGATAATCCGGTCGGCAATAGTGAGGTGATGCCGGATGATTTTGAATTCGTTCAGGCCGGCGGTTTTTAATACACCCTCAAGGCTTTCGGCCTCACCCTCGGCAAATCCGAAATTGATGGCTTCGGAAGTGGTGAATGTGATTACCTGCCCCGAGTCTGATACACCAGGTATCTTGATTCTTGGATCCACCATACCTTCGGCAATCTTTGGATCTCGTCCTTTGGCTTCAGCAGTTGCACGCATCATCGAGCGCATATAGGATTGATATTTGTCGGGAACCACTTCGCCTGCCTGGTCTACCACTGTGGCTGCGCCGATGTTAGCGCCCGGACGCATGTAAATGCTGTCGCAGGCAATCGAGATCAGCGCTCCGGCCGAAGCTGCATTGTTATCAATAAACACCCAGACCGGTATTTTGGATTGCAACAGCGCCGTGCGAATTGAGTCAGCCGATTCGAGCATCCCGCCGTATGTATTCATGTGAATGAGAATCAAATCAGCCGAGTTCTCCTCAGCAGCTTTCATGGCCGTTTTGGTGAGATGCCAAACCGGTGGAGCAATCATCTCCTTGATCTCAAATGTATATACTTTATATTCCTTCTCCCGGTCGGAAAAAGGATCCTGTTTCTCACTCGCCTGGCAGGGCTGAGATAACAAAAGACTGATAACCAGAAACGAGAAAATTGCTGAAATTCTATTTTTCATAACGCTCATTATTAGCCGTTTAAAAACAAACAAAAATAGTGAATGTTTTTGTTCCGCTTGGAATCAATTAAATACCAGGTTGAGAAACAAGCTAATGAGCTATGCTTAAGAGGTTTGATTGAGCGCTCCTGTATCTTGTTGGTTCCGTGCCGGTTCTATCCGGTGCTGAATTGCTCAGGGTTTGTATGGGTTTCCGCTTGCCCATACTATTCTTCGGGGATCGAAGCGCTGACAGCGCTCAGATTCCTGTCAATTTTTTTGAACAATCCCTGTAAAACGGTTCCCGGCCCGACCTCTGTTACCTCTTTCACCCCGTCGGCGATCATGTTTTTCATGATTTGTGTCCACCTGACCGGTGCTGTTAGCTGCGCTATCAGGTTGGCTTTGATTATTTCGGGATCGGTGACCGGCTGTGCAGTGACGTTTTGATAAATCGGACAAATACCTTTTACAAACTTTGTGCTCTCGATGGCTTTGGAAAGTTCCACACGGGCAGGCTCCATCAGCGGTGAGTGGAAGGCTCCACCGACTTTGAGCAGCAAAGCGCGTTTTGCACCTGCTTCGGTGAGTTTTGCGCAAGCCGTTTCCACACCTTTTACAGTGCCGGAAATCACCAGCTGTCCCGGGCTGTTGTAATTGGCAGGAACCACCATCTCGCCTGATTCTTTTAATATCTTTTCAACCACCGCATCATCCAGCCCGAGGATGGCCGCCATCGTTGAAGGCTCGGTTTCACATGCTTTTTGCATCGCCTGCGCACGCTTGCTCACGAGTTTCAGTCCATCTTCAAACGAGAGCGATTTGTTGGCAACCAGCGCCGAAAATTCTCCGAGAGAGTGACCGGCAACCATGTCGGGTTTGAAATCATCTTTCAGCATCCTTGCCAGAATGACCGAATGCAGGAAAATGGCAGGCTGGGTTACTTTGGTCTCTTTCAGATCGTCGTCGGCGCCTTCAAACATCACGTCGGTAATCCTGAATCCGAGAACTTTATTGGCTTTTTCAAACAATTCTTTTGCTGCGGGAAATTTATCGTAAAGGTCTTTACCCATACCCACAAACTGAGCACCCTGCCCGGGGAAAACGTAAGCTTTCATAAAAAAATCCTTTTTGTTCCTATTGATTTTGGAGGCCGCAAAAATAGCATTTAATTAATGATCCAACCTGTTTTAATGACCTCACACCTGGTTGCGTAATCATAATTAACAGCAGATCAACTTATTGCTGATTTTAAAGTTAATGGAATAATCACATGATCCCTCATTCTTACTTCAGTTGGCCAGGTTTGATCTCTGGTTACTTTGAGAAATATTTCCGTCAAAAGATCAATTACTTACGATTTTATTCAATCCTTCGTTACTAATATTCAAACTTTAAAAATTACCACTATGAAAAACCCACTGATTTTATTGTTGTTAGTGCTTACGGTATTGTCATCCTGCAACCGTAAAGAGCTGGAAAGACTTAAACAGGAGAACCAAAACCTTCAGGCAGTTGTCGAACAGAAAGATGCTGAAATTAATACGATTATTTCTTTGCTCAACGAAATCGAAGACAACCTGTCAGGGATCCGGATGAGGGAGCAGAGAATTCTGAAAGCCTCTTCGGGTGTCGAAAGCAGCGCTAACCAGGTGGATAACATCAAAAGCGATATCATGGCTATTGATGAGCTGATGCGCAAAAACAAGGAAAACCTTGAATTACTGAGCCAAAGGTTAAAAACAGTAACCGGTGAAAAGCAGCAATTCGAAAAGATGGTTAATAATCTGAATGCACAGGTGGAGAGTAAAGACCGGGAGATTCAGAAACTGGTGGCTGATCTTGAGGACAAAGACATGCAAATCAACGATTTGTATTCATCTGTTTCGCAGTTGAAAATCGAAAAAGCGGAAAGGGATCAGGTGATTGGCCTGCAGGACAAAGAGTTGAACAAGGGTTACTACCTGATCGGGAACACCAAAGAGCTTCGCGAAAGAGGAATTATAGTCCGCAGCGGCGGTGTTTTGGGTATCGGAAAAGTAGATCAGCTGGCCGAAGGTCTCGATCCTGCGGATTTTACTCTTATTGATATTCGTGAAGCGGATGTTTTTGCTATTGACGCCAAAAAAGCTGATCTGCTTTCGGTACATCCTTCAGATAGCTATATTATCCGGAAGAGCGATGACGGCAAGCGGATTGTGAGTTTTGAAATTACCCTGAAAGATGAGTTCTGGAAAAATTCAAGGTTCATGGTGCTTGCGCTGGATTAAACCATTACGCTAAGCAGCCTTAGGTGAACCACAAAAAAAGGCCGGCAATTTCTGATGCCGGCCTTTTTTTATCTGTTTGATTTAGTGGAGGTTTGATCCGATAAGGTGGATAAACTCCGCGCGGGTTTTTTCGCTGAGAAAAGCGCCGGTAAAATCAGAAGTTGTAGTTACCGAATTTTGTTTTTGAATACCGCGCATGGACATGCACATATGCTGGGCTTCGATAACTACCGCAACGCCAAGTGGCTGGAGGGTTTCCTGAATACACTCCTTGATTTGGGTAGTCAGTCTCTCCTGAACCTGCAGCCTTCTGGCAAATGCATCCACGATGCGGGGCAATTTGCTCAGCCCGACAATGTAACCGTTGGGAATGTAAGCCACATGAGCTTTTCCAAAGAATGGCAACATGTGGTGCTCACACATCGAATAGACTTCGATATCTTTTACCAGTACCATTTGCTTGTAGTCCTCCTTAAACATAGCACTTTTAAGTATCTCAGAGGGATCCAGGTCGTATCCGTGAGTGAGAAACTGCATGGCTTTGGCCACGCGTTCAGGAGTTTTGAGCAAACCTTCTCTTTCAGGATTCTCACCGATCAATCTGAGAATTTCATAATAATGGAAGCCCAAACGATCAATGGTTTCCTGGTTGTAAAGATCCATTTTTTCGTAACCGTCCATCTCGTTTTCACGCGCCATTTCGAGAAGAAAGTCGTTTTTGGTTTTACTGTTGATGATCACATTATCCATGATATTCATTTTGTTGCAAATTTATAGGTTTTCGATTACTAAGGGGTTCCATTCTGTCCGAAAATCAAAACCCCTCACGAGGAGGGATTTTGAAAAACGAAAATCAAATGAAGAATTATCGTACTATTTGCACTTTCCTTGAGACTCTTTCGTCACCGGCACTCAATACCATGATGTACAATCCCTCGGGAAGATTATCCACATTAATGGAGTGAGTGTAATTACCTGGTCTTTCCGAAATGGTCTCAGCAATCATTTTTGAACCAAGCAGATTGTAAAGTCCTATTTCAAGGTTGCGGCTTTGTTTCAGGTTGATATTGACGTTAACCTGCGAAGAAACCGGATTAGGATAGATGGTCAGACTATTCACATCAACAATGTTTTCGATACTGCTTGTGTTGGTAAGTGGGACAAGATTGCCACCTGTTGCCAATGCCACATACAACCCAAAAGGAGCGCCATCGCTGTTATTTGCAGGATTGAGAAAACCGCTTGCAAGTACAGTGATCGCTTTTCCTTCCAATCCAAGGGTCTGCAATGGTGCGCCAAATGTAGCTACTGCAGTTGTTCCCGTTTCGTCACGGATTTGCAAAGAATAGTTTGCGGTGGGCAGTTCGAGATAGCCTGCAAATTCGTTGTAAGAAAGATCGCTGACTATCTGGCCTGCTCCGGCGCCCACTTCCCAAATGCTCACCGTTGGTGCATCGGTTGAGCCATGATAAGCCAGCACATCGGTATTACCTGCCGAGGCAGCAGCTTCGCGGGCAGTTGGGTATACATCAATATTGAAGGGTTTCACCGGATCGTAACCTGAAGGGCTTACCGTTCCGTTGGCGATAAGGATATAGGTTTCGTTGGCTGCAAGGGTGTAGTTTTGTGACCAGATGGGGTTTTCGGGGCTTGTGCTTCCCGGCGCCTGGATTGCGATGGTGAATTCAACGCCGGCAGGAGCATCAATAAAAGGAGTAGCAGTTCTAAAAGCGAAATCAGGAATGAGTTTAGTGTCGTTGAGCCACACGTCCACGCTTGCAGCAGCGGCATCAGCCGAATTGTGAATTACCTGAACGCGTGCGGTTTGCGCCGGCTGGTATACTGGCAATGGGA
>DAIRGA010000002.1:50861-102951 GCA_036794825.1 Bacteroidales bacterium
CAAGAGCAACATAGAGTCCGAAAGGAGCGCCATTGCTGTTATTTGCCGGATTCAGAAATCCAGAAGCAATCACTGACAAGGCAGCGCCTTCCAGACCGAGGGTTGCAAGCGGAGCAGCGTAAGCAGCTACGGTGACAGTGCCGGTTTCGTCGCGCACTTCAAGTACAAAGTCAAGTGTGGGCAGTTCAAGGTATCCTGCGAAATCTCCATAGGAAAAATCATTGATGATTTGTCCTGCACCAACTCCGGTTTCGTAAACAGTTACTGTCGGAGCATCGGTTGAGCCGTGGAAAGCCAAAACGTCGGTATTACCTGATTGCATGGCCGCTTCCTGACCCATTCCGTAAACATAAATATCAAAGGGCTGTGAAGGCTCGTAACCCGAAGCGCTGACAATGCCATTGGCGACTAAAACATAGGTTTCCCCATCTGCAAGGGTGTAGTTTTGGGACCAGATCGGATTCTCAGGGCTGGTGCTGCCAGGACCCTGAATGGCAATCGTGAATTCAACTCCGGCGGGAGCATCTATAAATGGTGTAGCCGTTCTGAAAGCAAAGTTCTCGATCAACTTGGTGTCGTCAAGCCAAACATCAACCACTGCAGCGGCTGCATCGGCTGAGTTGTGAATTACCTGAACGCGTGCGGTTTGCGCCGGCTGGTATACTGGCAATGGGATAAGATCTCCACCAGAAGCAAGAGCAACATAGAGTCCGAAAGGAGCGCCATTGCTGTTATTTGCCGGATTCAGGAACCCGGATGCCAGTACCGAAAGAGCCGCACCCTGAAGTCCGAGCGTTTGCAAGGGAGCAGAATATGCTGCCACAGTAGTGGTTCCGGTTTCATCGCGAACTTCAAGCACGTAATCCTGTGTGGGCAGTTCGAGGTATCCTGCAAATTCACTGTATTCAAAATCACTGATGATTTGTCCTGCTCCAACTCCGGTTTCGAAAACAGTCACCGTTGGTGCATCGGTTGAGCCATGATAAGCCAGAACATCGGTATTACCTGCCGAGGCAGCAGCTTCGCGGGCAGTTGGGTATACATCAATATTGAAGGGTTTCACCGGATCGTAACCTGAAGGGCTTACCGTTCCGTTGGCGATAAGGATATAGGTTTCGTTGGCTGCAAGGGTGTAGTTTTGTGACCAGATGGGGTTTTCGGGGCTTGTGCTTCCCGGCGCCTGGATTGCGATGGTGAATTCAACGCCGGCAGGAGCATCAATAAAAGGAGTAGCAGTTCTAAAAGCGAAATCAGGAATGAGTTTAGTGTCGTTGAGCCACACGTCCACGCTTGCAGCAGCGGCATCAGCCGAATTGTGAATTACCTGAATGCGTGCTGAGTTTTTTTCATTTTCATTAACAGAAGGTAATGGAATCAAATTTCCACCTGAAGGGAGAGCAACATAAAGACCGAAAGCAGGACCGTTACCGTTTTCTGACGGATTCAAAAATCCCGATGCAATTACAGTTAACGCTACATTTTCAAGACCCAGCGTTTTCAAAGGAGCGGCATACTGAGCAACAACAATCGTTTCGTCGGTGTTTCTGATTTGAAGTGTGTAATCGTTGGTCGGAAGTGACAAATATCCTGAGTAATTTCCATAGGTAAAGTTGCTGATGATTGTACCGGCGCCTACTCCTGATTCTACGACGTTTACAGCCGGTGCATCAGTTGAGCCATGAAAAACCAAAACATCAGTGAATTTCTGAACGCCATCTTCCACTGAATTGGTAGTGATTGATTGAGTTCTGGCGCCGGCAAATGGAAATACTGAAAATGGCACAAAAGGAGAATAACGTGTTTCATTCGTCAGGCCATTGGCAATGAGAATGTATTTTTCGTCGCGCTGAAACTTCACGAACTGTTCCCAAACTTTATTGTTGATCTGATCCACGTTTTTTCCGACAACGGAAATTTTAAGATCAACACCTGCGGGTACATCAAAGAATTTGGTGGCTGTTCGGAATTGGAAGTTTTCGATGAACAAAGCATCATTTACGAAAATGTCCACGATTTGAGTGAAATCGTCAGCAGAGTTATGAATGAGTTGAACCTTGGCAGTCTGAGCAAAGGTTGATGAAGATCCGAGCAAGATAGCAATGGTGAAAGCCATCAAGATTTTTCTAAGAGTTTTCATAGTAAAAATTGTTTTGAGTTAAGTGTTTAATTTGATTATCGCTATAGAAACCATATGTTGAATATTATGTTCAACAAAAGGATCAAAAAATTAAACAAAATGTATCGAAATTAACATTTATTTTGATTTAAGTATCTGTTTAAAAAATATAAAAATCTGATAATCATAATAATAAATTTAAAACACGTTTTGTAAACATTTACAAAATGATTATTGTTTAGATCAATCCATTAAACAAAGATAATTATGGTTCTAATTCGAAAGCAACATTTACCGATCTCGTTACACCACGCCTGGGAGTTTTTCAGCGACCCCCGCAACCTGGCAACAATTACCCCTCCTTACATGGGTTTCGACATTACTTCCGACTGTATTAATAATAAGGCGTATGCAGGAATGATAATCACCTACCGGGTAAAACCTTTGTTCAATGTTCCGCTCAGGTGGATCACTGAAATTACGCATTTCGAAGCCCCTCACTTTTTTGTTGATAATCAGAAATCTGGTCCCTTCAAAATCTGGCATCACCAGTACATTTTTGAAGAAACTCCCACAGGTATTAAAATGACTGATATTGTTCATTTTTCATTTGGTTTCGGCTGGCTTGGAAGATTGATAGAGAACCTAATTGTTGAGAAAAGGGTAAATGAGATTTTCGATTACCGGTTCAGGAAGCTTGAGGAGATTTTTGGAAAACAGATTTCTGGTGAAAATTAGAGGTTATTAAATTTACTTACTCAAAATGAAACCCGACATGACAAATTAGTCGGAAGGATTATTTATCCCGGGCAACAGTCAGATCACTCTTAAGAGCATTGATTTTATTGCAAAAAGTCGGCACTCGGGAGTATCACATACCATTATCCCATCACCCAACATCCCATTGCCCCATGCCTGTATGAGTTAGTTTTGTAACCTCAGCACCTGTGTCTGACAGGTGAAAACTTTCGCTTACTTTTGCGGCATGATCCTTACCGATACGCACACGCATCTTTATCTTGAGCAATTTGAGTTTGACCGCGACGAAATGGTTCGCCGTGCACTGGATGCCAGTGTGAAATACATGCTGCTGCCAAATATTGACAGTGAGTCTTTACCTGGATTGCTCAGTCTCTGTTCCCGTTATCCCGACAATATCTTTCCCATGATTGGACTACACCCCACTGATGTGAAGGCAGACTGGCAGGATGAGTTGACGAGAATTATGGCTCACTTGCAATCTTATAGGTTTTATGCGATCGGCGAAACAGGGATTGACCTGTACTGGGATAAAACATTTTTGACTGAACAAAAACTTGCCTTACAATTTCAGATTGATCTTGCCCTGGAGCACCAATTACCAATAGTGTTGCACGTTAGAGATTCGTTTGATGAGATTTTCGAAGTTCTTGAACAGAATGCTGATCAACGACCTGGCGGAGTCTTTCACTGTTTTACAGGAACCGCAGAGCAGGCTAAAAGAGCAATTGATCTTGGCTTCATGCTTGGAATAGGAGGGGTTTTAACCTACAAAAACGCTGGTCTTGATAATGTGCTTTCCGACATTGATCTGGAACATTTAATTCTTGAGACCGATTCCCCCTTTTTAACCCCTAATCCTTTCAGAGGCAAGCGTAACGAAAGTTCCTATCTTCGTTTTGTGGCTGTACGTTTGGCAGAAATTAAAGGGATTTCGGTGGAGGAAGTGGCAAAAGTTACCACTCAAAATGCCGTTCGATTGTTCAGGTTTCCATTTATTTGACTAATAGGGAATTAATATAAACTACTATGAAACTCACTGCCAAAAGTTCTATCCTTGTCATTTACACCGGTGGAACCATCGGCATGATCAGGGATGCCGAAAGCAGTTTACTGAAGCCATTCAATTTCGATAGCGTTTACGATCATTTGCCCTCTCTTAAACTGTTTGATTTCGGAATCGAGCACTTTTGTTTCGATCCTGTCATTGATTCGTCCAACATGCAGCCTCGCTACTGGATTGAGATTGCTAAGGTAATATACGACCGCTATGAAGATTATGACGGCTTTGTGGTTTTGCATGGTTCCGATACCATGGCTTACACCGCTTCGGCGCTCAGTTTTATGCTCGAAAACCTGAATAAACCCGTGATACTCACCGGTTCCCAGCTTCCTCTCGGAATGGTACGCACCGATGGAAGGGAAAATTTCATTACAGCTCTCGAAATTGCTGCTGCCAATGCTGATGAAACCCCAATCGTCCCTGAAGTAGCCATCTATTTTGAAAATCAGCTGATGCGCGGCAACCGCACTATCAAATTCAATGCTGAAAACTTCGAAGCGTTTCGCTCTCCGAATTACCCGCCACTTGCAACCGTTGGCATACACATTAAATACAACTATGCCCATATCCGTAAGCCCAACTTCAAAAAACTGCGCCTCAACACCAACCTTTGTACAGACATCGCCATTCTGAAGTTGTTCCCGGGGATCACAGAAAAAACCGTCAATGCTGTTCTCAATACTGAGGGATTACGCGGAGTTGTGTTGGAAACTTTTGGTACAGGCAATGCCCCGACAGAACCTTGGCTGCTTGGTGCGTTATCAGAAGCCATTAAGAAGGGAATTGCCATATTAAATGTTACCCAGTGCCAGGGAGGAAGTGTTGAAATGGAAAAATATCAGACTGGGTTCGCATTGAAACGAATTGGGATTTTAAGCGGAAACGATATCACTACCGAAGCAGCAGTCACAAAGCTAATGTACGTTTTGGGTAATTATCAGAAATACTCAGATATTGCTTTTGCACTCACTTCAGTTATTGCCGGAGAGGTAACAAATGACGACCAGATTGGCCTGGCTGATTTTTATTAATTTCTATTTCAATGATAATCAATCGAATATGTTGAAAAAAAAGTTTATAAATTTTTGTGTAAGATATTTTTTTTACTTTAGCCGCTCGAATTTTGGAGAAAGGACTTGAGCCTTGAAAGATTGGAGAGGTGGCCGAGCGGTCGAAGGCGCACGCCTGGAAAGTGTGTGTACGCCAAAAGCGTACCAAGGGTTCGAATCCCTTCCTCTCCGCAAGATTTAAATATCTGATTTTGAATTATTTTTAAACTTAATAAACAGGAAACATTTAATTATCTAATCAACAAAAGTAAACCATGAAAAGATTATTTGCTTTTTTGACCATTGCTGCACTGTTTTCATTTGGAATTGCAGTAACCGCATTTGCACAGGACGAGACAACCTCAACCGAAATGACACAGACTGAAACTCAGGATGAGGCACAGGAAGACGTTCGCCCCGCAACCACATTGCAGGCTGAACCGGTTGTTGAGAAAGAGTTTCACCAGGTAATCAAAGAACAATTCATTGAAGGAGGTTGGGAGTTTATGGGGATCGTGTTGCTCACCCTCATTTTCGGTCTTGCTCTTGCCATCGAAAGAATTATTTACCTTAATCTTTCTACCACCAACACTACCAAACTACTTAACAAAGTTGAGGCAGCTCTCGAAACTGGAGGCGTGGAAAAAGCAAAAGACGTTTGCAAAAACACACGTGGCCCTGTTGCTGGTATCTTCTATCAAGGACTTGAAAGATATAATGAAGGATTGGACATCGTCGAGAAATCAATTGTTGGCTATGGCAGTGTTTTGATGGGAAGACTTGAATCAGGCCTCTCATGGATTTCACTGTTTATTGCACTTGCGCCAATGCTTGGCTTCCTTGGAACAGTTGTTGGGATGATCCAGGCTTTCGATGCTATTGCTGCAGCAGGCGACATCTCCCCTACCATCGTAGCAAGCGGTATTAAAGTAGCTCTTCTCACCACTGTTTTCGGTCTTATTGTTGCCATCATCCTTCAGTTGTTTTACAACTACATCGTATCAAAAATCGACAGTCTTGTCAACAGCATGGAAGACAGTTCCATTTCATTTATCGATATTCTTACAAAGCATAAACTGTCCAAAAAATAAAGAAAGGCTCCATCATGAAAGATAAAGTCGCAACCATACTCAGGATCTTCCTGACCGTGCTGCTGGCCATTTCGGCAGTGCTTTTCGTAATCTTTTACTCCAATGGTGAAGGATTTACCAGCGTTGTTCTGTCATGGGCCTACATTCTCCTGGTAATCACCACGTTAGTCACAATTATTTTTCCAATAGTTTACATTATCTCCAACCCAAAAAGTGGAAAGACGGTATTAGTTGGGCTGGCTGGTTTTGCCGTATTATTTGTGATTGCCTACAGTATTGCATCAGGCAGCATCCAGGGAGAGGTTTATGAAACCTTTAGCATCTCAGAAGCCACTTCAAGATTTATTGGAGGGATGCTTAACCTAACTTACATATTGGCATTAGTGGCAGTATTGTCAATTGTTTATTCGGGAATATCAAGCTTTTTCAAATAAAAAACGATCACAACTATGCCAAGGCCAATACAAGAGATCAATGCCGGATCAATGGCTGACATTGCCTTTCTCCTGCTGATTTTCTTCCTTGTTACCACAACAATGGACGTGGATTCAGGGATAGGGAGAAGGCTGCCCCCGCCACTAACCGGAGATGAAAAACCACCGGATATTAACGAGCGCAATATTTTTACCGTCCTGATCAACAATCGCGACAGGTTGTTTGTGGAAGGAAGACCGGGAGATATTCGTACCCTTCGTCAGCAAACAAAAGAATTCCTGTCGAACCCAAGAAATACGGAAGACCTGCCCGAGATGATCATGAAAACCATCCCTGAGCTTGGGGCGGTCAGAGTGCCAAAGAATGCCGTCATTTCTTTAAAGAATGACAGGGGAACATCATATAAAATGTATATTGCCGTTCAGAATGAACTAACAGCCGCTGTTACCGAGCTTCGTAATGAGTTGGCTCTTGAGAAATTCGGAAGAAGATTTTCTGAATTAACACTCGAAGCGCAAATCGAAGCCATCCAGTCAGCAATACCCATACCTATTTCTGAAGCCGAACCCGTAGATATTGGAGGAGAATAACCATGGCAAGATTTAAAAAAGGAAAAAAATCCGGACAAGCATCCATCAGTACGGCATCTTTGCCCGACATCATTTTCATGCTACTGTTTTTCTTCATGGTAACCACCGTTATGCGTGAAGTTACTCTCATTGTAAAGGTAAAGCCACCGGAAGCATCAGAGGTGCAACGACTTGAAAAGAAAGCGCTTGTAAGCTATATCTACATTGGCGTACCTGTGAAAGCCAATCTTTTTGGCACAAAACCACGTATCCAGTTAAATGATCAGTTTGCCAGAGTTTCTGATATTGCTGCTTTTGTCACTTCAGAACGCCAGGCGCGCGATGAGGCTGACCGAAGATTCATTACCAACTCCCTTAAGGTTGACCAGGATATCAGTATGGGCATTGTGACCGACGTTAAACAGGAACTTAGAAAAGCCGGCGCCTTCAGAATCAACTATTCAACACGAAAAGTTGAAAAATTGAATTTTGGAAAATTGCTTTGATCCTGCAAAGTATGTAAAAAAGGGGTGTCCGGTTGGTCACCCCTTTTTTAATTTACTTGTTTTTGGTCACTATCGTCAGCCCAAGTTCATCCAATTGCTCCCTTGCAATCGCTGATGGGGCGTCAATCATCACATCTCTGCCGGCGTTGTTTTTTGGAAATGCTATGAAGTCCCGGATCGAATCAGATCCGCCAAATAACGAAACCAATCGGTCGAAACCTAAGGCAATCCCACCATGAGGAGGCGCACCAAACTCAAAAGCATTCATTAAAAACCCAAATTGGTTTTGAGCCTCTTCGGGGGTGAAACCGAGTATTTGGAACATTTTTCCCTGGAGAATCTTATTGTGAATTCTGATGGAGCCGCCACCTATTTCAACACCATTTATTACAAGATCGTAAGCATTGGCCTTTATCAGCGAAGGATCGCTGTCGAGTAAATGAACATCCGAGATTTTGGGTGAGGTAAATGGATGGTGCATGGCAAAATAGCGCCCGGAATCTTCATCCCACTCAAGCAGCGGAAAATCAACTACCCAGAGCGGAGCAAATTCATCCGGTTTGCGAAGTCCCAGTTGATCAGCAACTTCGAGCCTGAGGCTGTTCAGTGCTTTGCGGGTGGGTGTGGCTTTGCCGGCAAGAATCAGCATCAGATCGCCAGGCTGGGCATTAAAAGCTGCGACCCATTCCCTGAGTTGTTCTTCGTTAAAAAATTTATCTACCGATGATTTCACTGTTCCATCGGGGTTGAACCTTGCATACACCAGGCCTGAGGCGCCGATCTGAGGTTTTTTAACGAACTCCGTCAAATGATCGAGTTGCTTGCGGGTGTAATCAGCGCAGCCAGGAACATTGATACCCACAACGAGCTCGGAATCATCAAACACTTTAAAATCTTTTCCTTTTGCCAGGTCATTGATTTCGACAAAGGTCATCCCAAAACGAATATCGGGTTTGTCGCTGCCATACAACCGCATGGCTTCATCGAAAGTCATCCTCGGCAATTTCTCTGGAAATTCGAGTTGTTTAACTGATTTGAAGAGGTATTTTATCAGACCTTCAAAAGTATCCAGAATATCATTTTGTTCCACGAACGACATTTCGCAGTCAATCTGGGTAAATTCCGGCTGACGGTCGGCACGAAGATCTTCGTCGCGGAAACATTTAACGATTTGATAATAACGGTCAAACCCGGCCACCATCAACAATTGCTTAAATGTTTGTGGTGATTGGGGAAGCGCGTAAAACTCACCGGGATTCATTCGTGATGGTACCACAAAGTCTCTGGCGCCCTCGGGTGTGGATTTCATCAAAACCGGAGTTTCCACCTCTATAAATCCTTGCTGATCAAGATAATTGCGGGTTTCTATAGCAATTCTGTGCCGCAGCATCAGGTTGTTTTTAACCGGCGTTCTTCTCAGATCAAGATAACGGTATTTCATTCTGAGCTCATCACCGCCGTCGGTCTGGTCTTCGATGGTGAATGGCGGAACTTTTGCCGGGTTGAGGCTTTCCAGTTTTTCAACACAGACTTCGATATCGCCGGTGGTCATTTTCGGGTTTTTGGCAGTTCGCTCTATCACCCTGCCGGTGGCGCTGATTACGAATTCCCGGCCAAGCTTTTTTGCCTCATTTATCAACTCTGGGCTGGTTTTGCCTTCCTCAAGTATCAACTGGGTTATCCCATAACGATCACGGAGATCAATCCAGATCAAGCCGCCTTTATCTCTTACGCGTTGCACCCAACCGCTCAGGGTTACTTGCTGCCCAACAGATGACAGGTTCAATTCTCCGCAGGTATGTGTTCTGTACATAATTTTAATGTTAAGATTTGCCGGCGAAAGTATAAAAAATGACCGTATCCCTTTCCTTGCCTGCTTCGAAATCCGGAAAGCCTTTATTTAAGATCAATTCCTGGTAGATTTTTCAAAATATTATCCCAGATTTCCAGTTATCTTAGCCTTGCCAGAGTTGATTGGAACTGCCTGACAGCACTTCATTAGACAGAAACTACCAAAAAATAATCCTATTTTTGCCAAAAATCTTCTACACATGAGAAAGCTCACATTCTTTTTGATCGCTGTGGTTATTGGTTTTCAGGGATTCACCCAAAGTGCGGATCAGTCCACACGCCGTAATTTCAGTACCGTGATTGATGTTTTCAACGATGTTTACATTAATGTTCCTGATTCGGTGGATGGAAGATTTTTTAATGGTGGAATGAGCTTCTCCGGATTTTTTGAGCATCATTTCGGGAGCAGTAACTTTAGTGCTGCCATCGGCGCCGGACTTGGAACGCACAACTTTTACAGTCACAGTTTCGTGGTTACCGACAGCAATAATGTTTCAGGATTAAGGCCAATCAGCAAACTTTACCCTGGGACTTCCCATGATAAAAATAAATTGTCATACACCTACATCGACTTCCCGATAGAACTCAGAATGAGGACAAAAACTGATTTCCGGGCAGCGGTTGGTTTCAAATTCGGCGTGCTGATCGACAGTCATTCAAAATACAAGGGCGATGACTATATTGCGGGAACTGATGATGATCTTTTTGTTAAAATAAAGGATATCAACAACATTGAAAATCTGCGCTACGGGATTTCGGCAAGATTTGGCTGGAGGTACATTAATGTTATGGGCTTTTATTCCTTCACCAATTTGTTTGAGAAAAATCGCGGGCCGGAAATGTATCCCATCTCTTTTGGTATTTCTCTGATGCCATTTTAAAAGAAAAAATAGTGCAGTATCATTCCTGAGAGGCCGATCAGATATCCTCCATAAACCTCAAGCGGCCTGTGTTCGCCCAATGAAAGCCTTGAATACCCGAGCAATCCTGAAAGCAATATTACCATGAAAATCGGGAAAAGAAGGTTAATGTTGAAAATCATCGAAATTCCGATCATAGCACCCGAAAACGCTCCCATAGCAAGCATATAGATACTGATGTTCCAAAAAAGTGTGATGAAGATGCTGACCCCGAGCAGGGTGGTGCTCCCCAGCACAAATAGTGTGTAAACTGGTGATAGGTTGATTTGACGTAATAAATAATAAGTGAGAAAGTAGAAAATTGCGGCAATAAACAGATGGCTCATTTTTTTTTCATTATTGCCATAATTGAAAACACGCTGAATTAAGTTTCCGTAAAGTGTGATAAACAAACCGGGTATTATGTAGGTGGTTATTATGATCAGCCCGTAAATCATCCACTTGGCCTTTTCTGGTAAAGGCGTCATTACATGAGGGCTAAGATTAAGTGTAATAATGAAGAAGTAAAAGGAAACAAATAAAGGGTTGAGGAAACTTGAAATTGCTCGTGGTACATTCATCTGTAAAGAAGGTTTTGAAGTAGGCGGAAGTATAAGTAATCAGAGTTCTTTGCGCAACCTTGCCACCGGAATATTGAGTTGTTCCCTGTATTTGGCAACAGTTCTGCGGGCAATGTTGTAACCCTTCTTTTTCAGAATCTCGGTAAGCTGGTCGTCAGTAACAGGTTTGGACTTATTTTCTTCGGCGATGCAATCCTGCAGGATTTTTTTGATTTCCCTGGTAGAAACTTCTTCACCGGATTCGGTTTGCATAGATTCGGAAAAGAAGGTCTTTAGGAGGAAAGTTCCGAAGGGTGTTTGTACATATTTACTGTTGGCAACCCTTGAAATCGTTGAAATATCGAGGCTTACGATTTCGGCTATATCCTTCAGAATCATTGGTTTCAATTTGGTTTCGTCGCCCGTGCTGAAGTAATCTTTTTGAAATTCCATAATAGCATTCATGGTCACAAGCAGTGTATTTTGTCTTTGCCTGATAGCATCAATGAACCATTTGGCCGATTCTATTTTACTTTTGATAAACTGCATGGTCTCCTTTTGCTGTCTCGATTTTTTCGACTTGTCGAGCATGTAATTCTCGATCATGTCAAGATATTGCTTGCTGATGCGCAGCTCAGGGGCGTTTTTCGAGTGAAGGGTTAATTCCAGATCGCCTTCGTTGCTGTTGATGATAAAATCAGGCACTATATACTGGCTTGTTCTCGCTGTTTCACCCATCGAATTTCCGGGCTTCGGGTTCAGTTTGAGTATCTGTTCAACGGCTTCCTTCAGCTCCTCATCGGTGATTCGGATTTTTTTGAGGATTTTATCATAGTGTTTTTTGGCAAATTCATCAAAGTACCTTTCGAGTATCAGAATTGCGAGGCTGAAATCTTCTTCCGGCTCATCAATCTGGGCCCGTCGTAATTGTAAAATCAGGCATTCCTTGAGGTCTCTGGCGCCAACACCGGGGGGGTCGAGATCCTGAATCACCTCGAGAACATCCAAAATCTCTGCCTGGTTAGCACTGATATTTTGTGAAAACGAGAGATCGTCAACCATCGAACTAATTTCACGCCTGAGATAGCCTGCTTCATCCAGGTTTCCAATAATGGTTGTGGCGATTACCATTTGCTTGTCGGTAAGGTTGTGCAGCCCCAGTTGAGAAATAAGTTGGTCATGAAAACTCTTACCCACCGAAAAAGGAATCTCCTTTTTGTTGTCATCGTCAGGGCTGTAGTTGTTGGCGCTCAACTTGTAACCTGGGATATCATCTTCACCGATAAAATCCTTAAAGTCAAACTCATCGCTGTCGCTGTTGTCCATATCATTGGTGAACTCGTCGTCTTTGTTTGGTTCAGGTTCACTTTCGTCGTAGTTGGGCAACTCGTCCAATGCCGGGTTTTCTTCGATTTCCTGCTTGATTCTTTGTTCAAGGGCAATAGTAGGGATCTGCAGCATCTTCATCAGAAGAATCTGTTGCGGCGATAGCTTTTGCTGCAGCGAAAGCTTTTGAAATAAACCCTGTTTACCCATTGATTGTTACTTGAAAAATCTCAGCAAATTTACAACTCCAAAATGAAAAGTGCACACAAATGATATTGATTCTGATTAAAACTCTGCATTTTGTGGTGTTCTGGGAAATGGAATGACATCCCGGATATTTTTCATTCCGGTGACAAAAAGTACCATTCTTTCAAACCCCAGCCCAAAACCACTGTGGGGAACGGTTCCAAACTTACGGGTATCAATATACCACCAGATATCTTTTTCGGGAATGTGCATTTCGCGGCAGCGTTGAACAAGTTTCTCCAAAACCTCTTCTCGCTGGGAGCCGCCAATAATTTCACCAATTTTTGGGAAAAGAACATCCATTGCGCGCACCGTCTTTCCATCATCATTTTGCTTCATATAAAATGCTTTGATGTCTTTTGGATAGTCGGTGAGTATAACGGGTTTATTGAAATGCTGTTCGACCAGGTATCTTTCGTGTTCGGCCTGCAGGTCAACGCCCCACTCAACCGGGAATTCAAAGGTTTTACCTGAAGCTTTCAGGATTTCGATAGCCCGGGTATAACTGAGTCGCTCATATTTTACTTCAACAATTGATTTCAGCCTGTCAATCAGCTCTTTATCGTACATATTGTTCAGGAACTCCAGGTCGTCGGTGCAATTTTCCAATGCATACTTTACCAGGTATTTAAGGAAGTCCTCGGCCAGATCCATATTGTCCTGAATCTCATAAAAGGCCATTTCGGGTTCGATCATCCAGAATTCGGCCAGGTGCCGCGGTGTATTTGAGTTTTCAGCTCTGAAAGTAGGGCCGAAAGTATAAACCAGCGACAGCGCCAGGGCTCCCAACTCAGCCTCCAGTTGTCCTGAAACAGTCAGATTTGTGGCTTTTCCAAAGAAGTCCTCTTTGAAATTTACATTTCCATCGGGTGTCAACGGTGGGTTTTTAGCATCCAGCGTTGTTACTCTGAACATAGCTCCGGCGCCCTCAGCATCCGATCCGGTAATGATGGGTGCGTGGAGATAATAGAATCCCCTGTCGTTGAAATATTTGTGTATGGCAAAAGCCAGTGCATGCCTGATGCGAAGCACAGCGCCAAAAGTGTTGGTGCGCGGGCGCAGGTGGGCAATTTCGCGTAAAAATTCGAGGCTGTGACCTTTTTTCTGCAAAGGGTAAGTTTCAGGGTCTGCGGTGCCATAAAGTAATATTTCTTTTGCTTGTATTTCAACACTTTGGCCTTTGCCAAGTGACTGAACAAGCACGCCGTTGACCGAAATACCTGACCCCGTTGTGATTTTCTTCAGTAGCTCTTCATCGAATTGCTGCATGTCTACCACAACCTGAATATTGTGAATCACCGATCCGTCGTTAAGGGCAACGAAAGCAACAGTTGCACTCCCCCTTTTGGTTCTAACCCACCCCTTTACATTCACTTCCCGGTTGTAATCGCTGCTTTTGAGCAGGTCAACTATTTTTGATTGTTTGATGATTTCCATAAAAGTTCTCCTTTTTGACGGGTGCAAAAATAACCACTTTCTAACGGCTGGAACAAACAGGCTATTTTTTAGCGATGGATTTCTGAAAGCCGATTAATTTAATACATTGATAAACAATAACATAATATCAAATACCTATTCTTTTTAATTATCGGGCCATCGCAGGTTGACATGAGATTGGGTTATTTTTGCTGCATTCTATCAATTCGGACTTTTATGCAAAAAAGAAAGATCACGAACAGCGAGTTAAACCGCATGACCACAGAAGAATTTCTGCAGGCTGGAAAACTCCCAATGGTTATTGTTCTGGATAACATCCGCAGTCATAATAATATAGGGTCAGTTTTTCGCACCGCTGATGCTTTTCTGCTTGAGGCAATTTACTTGTGCGGGATCACAGCCTGTCCGCCTCATCGCGATATTCACAAAACCGCATTAGGCGCCACCGAGACAGTAAACTGGAGGTATTTCGAAAATACTCTGGATGCAATAACCGAACTACAATCAAAGGGATTTACAGTCTTTTCTGTTGAGCAGGTAGAAGGTGCTATTAGTCTGGAGAAACTCACTATTGAACGTGGAATGAAGGTCGCTTTGGTATTCGGCCACGAAATAAACGGGGTCGGTGAGGAGGTGGTAAATCAATCCGATTTTTGCATTGAAATTCCCCAATACGGAACAAAACATTCTCTAAATGTGGCTGTTAGTGTTGGTATTGTAGTCTGGCATGTCCATTTTGCCATTACTAAGAATTCTTAAAAACGATCGCTTCCTTAAACAAAATTCTTTGAAAATCATTACTATTTCATATTTTTGCCAAAAATTTGGAATAGGTACGAAATATCAATATCTGCACCTTTATCCGATTGAATTAAGAATATTAATAAACTAATTGAATATTAATCTACTAACTATTAACAAATAAGAAAAATGAGTAAAAGAAAAACGTTCGCCAGGTTCGCAGCAATCATTTTGATAGCTGCTTTTATCGTTGGGTGTAATAACCTGAACAAGATGGCCAAGCAGTTTAATTCAATCACTTACGAGGTTACACCTGAGGTGTTGGAATCAAAAGGAGGAATTGTTACTTTCACAGTGAAAGCCAATATTCCTGCCAAATTGTTCAACAAAAAAGCCGGTGTGGTTATTCAGCCAACCATTGAGTATGAAGGTGGTCAGTTGGCACTCAGACCTATGATCCTTAAAGGAGAAAGAGTGTCGGGTGAAGGAACAACCATTTCTTACGATAAAGGTGGGTCTTTCACCTACACTGAGTCATTCAGTTTCAAGGATAACATGAAAGTTTCAGAGCTGATGATCAACAGCGTTGCTTTCCTTCCCAAGCAGCCCATCGCTGCCGGAATGACGATTGAAGAGGCACGTGCAATGAAAAAATCAGTAACCTTTGATCAGAAGAAACTGGCTGATGGTATTATCTTCACTTCCCACAGAATTAATGTTGAAAATGAAGTTCGCGAACTCGTTGAAGTTGGCGAAGAGAATCCCGTCCGCGATGCCAACGGTAATATTGACCTGAAAGCATATCAGGTGAAAGACGAGCATAAAGTCAACCTGCTCCGTCTTGCTCCTCACGGTTATGAGAAAGTTACCCTTGCCAGCGAAAATGCAGTTATCTATTATGCAAAAGACCGTCATGAATGGAATGCAAATCTCGAATGGAACAAGAAAGAAAACGTAACTGCCCAGTTGGACAAAGTTTACAATTTTGTTCGCAAGGGTTGGGAAATTAAAGATGTTGTCATTACCGGATGGGCATCCCCCGAAGGAGAAGAAACCCGCAACAACGGCCTCTCCGAAAGGCGTGCTGCAACGGCGTTCGGAATTCTTTCTAAGAGTTTTGATAACATTGCTAAAGAAAGAGGAACACTGGTAAAATTCAAATCGTCCAAAGAAATCAACTTCAAGCAGGTTGGTAATGGTCCGGACTGGAATGGTTTTACAAAGAAAGTTGAAGCATCTGATGTAAAAGACAAACAACAGATTCTCAATGTAACCAAATCATCAAGGCCAGAACAGCGTGAGGAAGAGATCAGAAACATGATCCTCATTTTCCCCGAACTCGAAAAGAGCATCCTGCCTCCACTGCGTCGTGCTGAGATCGTGATTACCTGCTTCGAACCCAAGAAAACCGACGAAGAAATCGCTCGTCTTTCTACTACCAATCCTTCAGAGCTCAGCCAGGCCGAGTTGCTGTATGCAGCCACACTTACCGAAAATTGGGAAACCAAGTACAATGTTTACAAATCAGCTGCAAGTCAGTTCCCAAATAGCTGGGAAGCTCAGAACAATGCTGGTTACATGTCGCTGAAACTCGGAAAAGTGAACGAAGCAAAGGATTACTTCCTGAAAGCCGAAAAACTCAACGCAAATAATGGTATGATAGCTAATAATATAGGTGTGGTTTATGCTTATCAGAGCAACTTCACCGAAGCCGAAAAGTATCTCAATAATGCCAATAAGATGGGCGTTGACAACAACTACAACCTAGGGTTGGTTGCCATTCACAAAGCTGATTATAAGGGCGCTATCAGCAAATTTGCCGGTGTAAGCTGTAACTATAATGTAGCACTTGCCAATCTGATTGATGGCAACAACAATGCTGCTTCAAGTAACCTCGAGTGTGCAAGGAAAAACGGCGCAACATACTACCTGATGGCAGTGGTTGGTGCACGTACCGGAAACCAATCTAT
The DNA here is from genome assembly GCA_036794825.1 of Bacteroidales bacterium. GTDB lineage: Bacteria > Bacteroidota > Bacteroidia > Bacteroidales > 4484-276 > RZYY01. The sequence continues at coordinate 67,480 of DAIRGA010000002.1, forward strand.
GATGATCAGCAACCTGCAGAAAGCCATCAGGGTTGACAATAAGTACAAAGCAGAAGCAAAGATTGACAGAGAATTTATCAAGTATTTCAACAATGCTGAATTCCAGGCACTGGTGAAGTAATTCAGTTTTAATAATAAAACAAAGAATCCCGGGAGCAATTCCGGGATTTTTTTTGCCTGGTTATTTGTAAACCGTTGATTAATTGAGACTTCTTTTGAATTTTCAAGCCAACATGATGATGAATTTTTGATCACAATTGAACTTTGTCATCTTATTGCCTATTTTAGTCATGGCCTGTTACAGAGTAATTTCTCCTTCATTTATGGTTAAAATCAGTTCATCTGGGTTAGGATAATTTGTTGGAAGCAAGTCGATTTTGAAGGGTAATTCCATTTCCTTTAGCTCTTCTATCATCCTATCAATTAGCCCAAAGTCACTGCAATAATTAAAAGTCAGTTTCAAGTACCTTCTGATAACCATTAAAGGCAGGAACTGTCCCCGGCTATTCATCCATTCCATCAGATCTTTTTTGCCTTTCGAGCTGTTGCATTTCCGGCAAGCCAAAATAAGATTATCAGCATTGTCCTGTCCTCCATATTTTTGAGGAAATATGTGGTCTAAGGCTAATCTGTCGGTTGATCCGCAGTAGTTACAAATTCGTCCGGTTTGAACCTTAATCTTTTCATCATCGAAGATGGTTCGCATGTTCATTGATCCATCTTTCAGACCTTTGAATAAACGGGCTCTTACCATAAAATTGAATTGCCCATATTTTTCCTGTTTTCTGGCAACAGCGCTATGAGCCATGTCCAAATTTGCGTAGGAAAAGAAAATCCTATCTCTTTCGGTTTCAATTTTCTGTTTTGCCATTTTGAAGATATTATGCACGACAGTAGAATCCTGGCTTTGAAATACTCAACTAAACTTCTGTTAATCAGACTCAAAAAGCCAACTTTTAGCACCCCAACAATTTTTCCACGAAACCCCACTTAAAACCATATCCAAAGAACCGCTGGTTTCTTTATTCCGCCGAAAGTTCGAAGGGATTGTCCGTTTTTTTGAATGGGATTAGCCTGCACTTAAATGTGTAATCCTTTGCTGGCAGCAGGTACTGTGGATGGGGCAGCGCTCCCCAGCTATCGTCCCCGCCAACGCCCATCTGCATCAGGTCAACGGTAACAAAGATCTTATCCCGGGGAATAATGTCAATTGTGTGCCGGTAGTTTTGTTTGGTTCCCTGGTCGAAATCTTCGATGGAATTATTCAATGCGGAAGAAGAAAACAGCGGGCTGCCTATGACAATCAGGCCATTTCCGGATGAGTTGGTAAGAGTAATCCAGCGGTTGTCGGTTTTGTAGCCATTTTCCTGCGGACGAATGTACGGAAAATATTGCTTACTCACTTTGCTCTGGTAAAGATCAATAAAAGCGGAACTGTTGCGGTCGCAGTAATTTTCGTGTGGGCCTCGTCCGAACCAGGAGAAATCCCCGAATTGCGCCGGCATGGCAAATCGAATTCCGAAACGAGGAATTTCAGGCCTGACCGATCTCAAATCAATATGAGAAAGGGTCATTTCATTTCCAACCCGGGCATCCATCCTAGAGTTGTTCATCGTTTCAAAATCAAAGTAAAGCAACAGGTCTTCGTTATCCTTCGAGATGGCGCTTTGACTGTTATTTCTGATTTCATCCGCAGAAAGTTTCCGGTTCCACAGCCTAAATTCATCCATTCTGCCTTTAAAGAGTCTTTCACCTTTTGGATTACCCCCAAGGTAGCTAATGCCGAAAATGTTGACGGCTTCGGCAGTTTCCAGCTCCATGGTTTGCACTGGCTCGCCATTTACATACAACTGAAGTGTTTTGTCGAAAATGCTGTAAACCATTGATAGAAAGTACCATTGATGAGTCGTAAAAGTATAATCAAATGCCCGGTTTTCGTTGCCGCCGATAAATGCATAGAGTTTGCCATTATTCCTGAATTCGTAGTGTAATTTACCTCGTTCCCAGTCTTTGTTGGTCCAGATCATGTTCTTATCCGTAAAAGCAGTCGGATAGACCAGGACTTCAATAGTAAACTCATCCAGGTCGAGGTAACCCGGGTTGTTGAGTTGAAGATGCGATGTCAAAGCATTAAAATCGAGCGCTTTGCCAAAATCCTGTTTCGAGTCAACCAGAATTTCAACATCCGGTATAGGTAGTTCCATCATTTTCAAAGACGACTCTAAGGTAATTTCTCCCAATCCATTTATCGTATAGTCCATCCTGAGCTGCGCATTAACAGAAGGTAAAAAATACCCAGCTGTAAAATGAGCCTCCGATTGGCTGATTTTTTTCAGCCGGCTGGTCGTCAGCTGCATGTTATAGGAAGCATCCTTCCAGGGTGCACAGCGTTTGTCCATGCCATTTCCAAAGTCGTTGTCAATTGGAGCGCGCCAGAAGTTCGCTTTTATTGGCTCATCAATTAAGGATGTACCATTAATCAGCCAAGTGGTCAAATCACCGGACATCTTATTGAAGGTGATTTGAAAATCCACACCCTTAATAATCAGATCTGTTCCTGACTCCATTGTCGTAATTTCCGGCAACTTGCGGATTGGCCTTGAATCTGTCGGTTCGTAATTTGGAATCTGGATTTGTTCCGCAGCAATTTCAAAATTTGCCGGGACGATCTCATCCGAATTTTTGGTTTTAAAACTGAAATGAATAAAATATTCCTTTCCTGGTGTGAAGTGCAATGATGAGAAATCCAGCTCAAAGGTTTGACTGTCATGGGGTTCCAACATCAGGTTTTCATTTTTTCCTTCCAAAATCACTTTCCCTTCCGATTTGACCTGCCATTCGAGGTAAAACAATTTCAGGCTGGTAAAATCAAATTTGTTGGTGATGTGAAACCGGCCTGCCAGAGGGTTTATCGTTTTTACGCTGATATTCTGGTAAACTTTCCTTACTTCGTAAAGGCCGGGATGGGGAGTCCGATCGGGCGAGACCAGCCCGTTAATACAAAAATTTCCATCACTTGGCGTGCCCGGAGGACCAAAATCGCCGCCATAAGCGTAAAATTCAGTTCCACCGGGAGATGTTTTGAGTAATCCCTGATCCACCCAATCCCAGACAAATGCTCCCTGGAGTTGGTCGTATTTATCAATTACGTCCCAGTATTCCTTCAGATTGCCGGTGCTATTGCCCATCGAATGAGCATATTCGCAGAGGATGAGCGGCCGGTCCTGCTTTTTCTGTGCGTAGCTTTCGATGTATTCAACCGATGCATACATAGGACAATAAATGTCGGTGTTTGGGCCAAGAAGCGCACGTTCATATTGAACCGGTCGTGAAGGATCTCTCTTTTTGAGCCACTGATAGCAAGTAGTAAAATTCACCCCATCGCCGGCCTCGTTGCCCAGCGACCAAATGATGACCGATGGATGGTTTTTGTCGCGTTCCACCATTCGTTCAACCCTTTCGAGATGGGCTTTTTCCCAAACCGGATCTTTGGCCAGACTTCGCTCGCCATAACCCATACCATGCGACTCGATATTGGCTTCGTCCACCACATAAATACCGTATTTGTCGCACAGGTCGTACCAGCGAGGATCGTTGGGATAATGACTGGTGCGGACTGCGTTGATGTTGTTTTTCTTCATCAGGAAAATGTCTTCCTTCATCAGCTCTTCCGAAATCACATGCCCTGTTTTGGGATTATGCTCATGGCGGTTTACCCCTTTGAGCGTCACCGGAACTCCGTTTACCAGCAACTGCCCGTTTTTAATTTCCGAAGTCCGGAACCCAACATTTGACGACAGCACCTGCAAAGTGTTTCCCTTATTGTCTAAAAGCGAAATGACCAATTTATATAGTTCCGGAGTTTCGGCGCTCCACTTTCTCGGGTTTCGTAAAAAGGCACTGAACTTCAACTCCCGGCTTTCATCAATTCCCAGCTTTAATGTTTGTTTAGACTGGTAAACAACAGCCCTGGAAGAATTCCCAAGTAGTTGTACCAGAAGGTTAAGTTTTGGAGTTTTTTTTGCGCTTTCATTGTCCATTTTAATAGTAACATCCAGTTGACCATCGCGGTAGTTGCTGATAAGACCTGTATTTACCTCAAAGTCGCTAATGTGGAAAGCGGGCTGGCTGTAAAGAAATACATCCCTTTGTATCCCACTGATTCTCCAAAAATCCTGGCACTCAAGATACGAACCGTCGCTCCAGCGAATTACCTGAACTGCAAGCTTGTTATCGCCTTCTTTGATGAATTGGGTAATGTCAAATTCAGCCGGGAGTTTTGCATCCTGGCTATAGCCCACTTCAACTCCGTTGACCCAAACATACATTGCCGATTTTACTGCACCGAAATGCAGAATGACTTTGCGTCCTTCCCAGTTTTCCGGAATCCTGAAGCTGGTGATGTAAGAACCTGAAGGATTCTCGATGTGCGGGATTTTGGGCGGTTGGGGATCGTAAGTCCATTCATAGGGTATGTTTACATAGATGGGGACGCCATATCCCTGGATTTCCCAGTTGGAGGGTACGGGTATTTCATCCCATTTGCTGACATCAAAACCCGGGACAAAGAAGCCCTCAGGCCGCTCATCCAGTCGCTCTGCAAATTTGAATTTCCATTTTCCATTTAGCGACTGAAAGTACGGAGATTTCTCCCAGATATTCTCAAATGCCTGATCAACAGTGGAGTAGGGGATTGCAAATGTTTTTGCGGGAAGCTTGTTTCTGCCGACAACCTGCGGATTTTCGATATCGCCGAAAAGGTTGCTGTGCTGAGGTAAAGCTTTGGTGGTAAAAAGGGTAAAAGCCATACAAAGTAGAGGAATGGTAAAGATCTTCATAGCATCGAATTGGATTAAACCTGTTTTGGAATTATTGAAACCGTTGACAAATTTAATCGGAAATCTTGATTGATGCACAACCGGAGAAATTATTGCCCGGCTTTTATTGTCAGCCGGTAGCCGACATTATGGATATTTTCGATCTTCACATCGGGATCCTCTTTGAGATATTTTCGCAGCCTCGACACAAAAACATCCAGGCTGCGGCTGGCAAAGTAATGGTCGTCGCCCCAAACGCTCATCAGCAGGTCGTCTCGTTTGAGGATGGTGTCGGTGTTTTCGCAAAAAATCCGAAGCAGCACGGCTTCCCGCAATGTGAGCTCCCTGATTTTATCTTCTAATTTAAGTCGTTGATTAACAACGTTAAAACTATACTTTCCAATCTGGAAGAATTCTGATGGTATTTGGTTGCGCTGTCCGCTTCTTTTCAGAAAGATTTCAATTTTCAGCGCCAGTTCTTCGATGCTGAAGGGCTTGGTGATATAATCGTCGCCACCCAAACGAAGCCCGTGTATCTTGTCTTCCTTGGTAGATTTGGCAGTGAGAAAGATGATGGGGATATCGGTATTTTTTTGCCTGATCCTGGCGGCTACCTCGAATCCGTCCATTTTTGGTAACATCACGTCGAGAATGCAAAGATCGTAATGATTGGCGGCATAAAGCCTGAGCGCCTGCTCGCCGTCTTCACAAAAATCAATTTCGTAACCGTGCAGCTCAAGATTGTCGCGGGTAACAAACGATAGTGTGGTGTCGTCCTCCACATACAAGAGTTTAGCTTTAGCCATAATTTTTCATTTCGATGATAAAATTTGATCCTTCACCCAGCTCGCTTTCCAGTTTGATGGTCCATCCATGCGCATCACAAACTTTGCGTACGTAATATAGCCCCAGACCGAAACCTTTGACATTGTGTACGTTGCCGGTTGGGATACGGAAAAACTTCTGAAACACCTTTTTCTGATATTCTGCCCCTATTCCTGGTCCGTTATCAGAGACTTTCAATTCGATTTTATCCTGATTCCGGTGTGTAGCGATGGTAACCGATGGTTCAGCTCCGGAGTATTTAACAGCATTGTCGATAAGGTTGTAGATGATGTTGGTGAGGTGAAGTTTATCCGCCTGAAGACCATTCACACCCTTATCGAGATCGGTTCGGAAATTTATGCTCTTCTCGTTTTCGCATTGTTTCCGATGATTGCCGACAACTTCGGAAATGAGATCGTTCAGATGCACCGTTTCCATTTTCAGCTCGTAACCGCCCTTTTCGATCCGTGCAATCTGTAAAACTTTCTCCACCAGGTTATTAAGACGGTTATTTTCCTGCTTGATGATGGCGCTATAGTTTTTCAGTCGCTGGGGTTGATCGATGATACCCGGAGATGAGAGCACGTCTGCAGAGATATTGATACTCGAAATCGGCGTTTTAAACTCATGGGTCATATTGTTGATAAAGTCCTTCTGGAGTTCGGAAAGTCTTTTTTGCTGCAAAATGATAAATATGGCATAACCAAAAAAGATTACGGATACAAGCAAAATGGCCGAAAACACAAACCAGAGCGTCATGTCGGAGCCCAGATAATTGCGTTTTGAAGGAAAATTGACACCAAAATAATAAACGTAATCGCTGTATTTGGGCAGATTGGTGGTGAGGTTGATGGGATTGTCATCACCCTTAATCGAAATATACCTTCCGTAAACCATTTTATCGTCGTGGCAGTCGTAAATTGCATACTCGTAATCAGTTTCGATGTTATGCGCCGAAAACTCGGTTTGCAGGTAATACTCCAGGATGTTGGCGTCAATCATGCTATTGAGGTTCACCACAAAGTAATTTGCCGATAACTGACTTACAGGATTTGTGCCCGGCATTACCGACTGGCTGTACTGGCTCATTTTTTCAGCTACCTGCCGCAAGGCGATATTTACCGTCTGGTTGAACTGCTTTTCCTTAATATTCCAGGCATTGAGCAGCCAATAAACCTGCACGATGATGATGCCAATGATGGCAAATGCCCCCAGGGCAACAATGAACCGGATTTGATTTCGCTTCATTTATCAGATGTTGCAGTTTGATTCAGATCGCTAAAGTAAACGATTTGGGGCTGGATTGCCGTATGTTTACATTTCATTAACAAAGTTTTGATTTTCATTAACATGCTATGTCAGGGAGTTGATTCAATTTTGCATCATCAAATTTTCAATTTTAAACTAAAAACTTTACAAAGATGAAAAAGTCAATTTTTATGCTGATTATGATGGCATTACCGGTGGTTGCAATTTTTGCACAGAATGCTCCTACTGCCGTAAAAGCCGATGCTCCTGTTAAATCTGAAGTTGCCGTTGGTCCGAAAGCAGATTGGAATGCAACCACGGTTGATCTGGGTAATGTAGATTTCATGGTAAGCAAAGACGCTGAATTTGTCCTGACCAACAACGGAAACCAGCCGCTGCTGATTACCAGCGCACGTGCATCCTGTGGGTGCACCAACCTAAGATACTCGCAGGAACCCATTCTCCCCGGCAAGTCAACAACAATGGCTGTTACCTTCAACGGAAGCGGCAATGGCGCATTCAGAAAATCCATCACCGTGCAGACCAATGCTTCCGAGAATCCCACGATTCTCCAGATTACCGGAACTGTAATCAAGAAAGCTCAATAGAAGTAGGATATCATTGCTGAAAGCCCCGATAACCATGAGTTACCGGGGTTTTTTGTTTACGCTATAATGGTTTCCAACCACCAGAATCGCATGTTTCAGTTCAGCATTCAGCCAATTGCTTTTATTTCAGGGTTGAAAAACGATCGGGCAAGAATCGAAACCATATCATTGGTTGATTGTTTACTATCCATCTGGAATTTTAAATCAATATCCATTGAAAAATCTTCCGCTTTACAAAACCAATGGCCACAATGGTCATCAAAAATTGAAATTCCCGCTTACCTTTGATATTATGGTGATTCTCGAAACCCTGCATCCAGAGGAGCAATCCCGGGCTCATCTTCGTGCAATTTTCTCCAGGCTCGGCATTTCCAGTGCCAATTGGCGCTCGAAACTGAGCGCTGAAGGGCGGTACGTCAGTTTTACAATCGAAATTGTGCTAACAAGCGAGGAGTTGATGAAAAATCTTTATGCAGAGTTAAAAACCGTTCCCGGGATCAAACTTGCTCTTTGATTGTCATTTCTGCAATTCAGGTTATTCTTCTTTAATGACAAACTTTTGTAACGCTTCAGGAATTTCGTTATAATAAGCTGATGATGAGGGGATAACTGATGGTTGACCAAGTTCTTCAAGGATTTTCATTCCTTTCTTTTCATCGAGGACAAAATCCACAAAACGAAGGGCCAGCTCTGCATTTTCGGATTTTTTTGGGATTGTAAGCCCATAAACCATACTCCTGCAGGTTTCGGTAATTGTGCTACCCGGCGATGTTCCCATAGTTTCGGTGCTTACCTGGCTATACCAGTTTTCCATTGTCGGGTCATTTTGATTAAGCTCTGAGGGCAACCTTAGCCACGAGAGCTGATGTTGCTGCGCAACGCTTAGGTAAAGAAAGATGTAATCAACCTGGCCACTTTCCAGCAGCGCAATAAGGTCGGTTTCTTTTGGCCGGACATTCTGGAGGTCTTTTTCGAGCAGGCTGCTGGCCAGTCCCGGCGACTGGTAAAAAATCTCAGACAGTTTTGCAGTAAACACCGTTCTTACGCCACATGGATCGTGGTCCGGATTGCTGCGGGCTATACGAACATCGGGGCGCAACAGTATCTCATACCAGTTTTCCACCGTTATCTCATTGGCATAAAGCGATTTTGGAGTATAAACTATGGCCATTTCGTTGGACGCGAATTTGATGTACCACGAAGCGTGATCCGGAATCAGCATGTGCTCTATGACAGCATAATCCGCCGAGAGATAGACATCACAAGGGGTCTCGATCTCCATAATTCGCCTTGCTCCGGCCTTACTTCCCCATGCCTCCGAGAGTATTTTTACGTCCGGGTTTTCATTTTGGAATTTCTCAGAAATGAGTTTTACGGGATAAGTAAGGCTTCCGGCGTGAATAATGTGAAGGGTTGGGGCTTTTTCCTTTTGCCTGGAATTGAATGAATTACAGCCTGAAAAAATTTGGATAATGATTACCAGGAAAGATATTGATCCGAAAAGACCCCAATTGAAAAGTTCAGGTTTAATGATTTTTTTCATGATGGCTTGTCAGTTTTTTTTAAAAATTTTAAGATGAGTGAAATTTACGTATTAAGGAGAAGAATCCACTCTTCTCAGACAAAGATTTAATTCGATTTCAAATTGAAGAACGGTATTAAGCGGGGAACTCTTTTCTGGTATTCTTTGTATTCAGGGTACTTGGAAGCGCTGATCTCCTCGCCCAGTCCTGAGCTACCCTGGAAAAGTACAACCAGCAAAAGGCATCCGGCAATGCTCCAGTTGAGCCATTGCCCGCTGGCCACCACGCTGAAAAGATAAAAACTGATCCAGATAGCCTGTTCGGCAAAATAGTTGGGATGACGGCTTAGTGCCCAAAGGCCTTTGCTCAGAAATCCTCTTTTGTAATCACCGGTTAATACTTGTCCTGAATGGATAAATTTCTTTTTCCGGCTTTGAAATTTCCAGTGCTGAATGTCGGCAATCGCTTCAAAACCAATGAAAAAAAGCATGAAGCCGGCAACGGCAAAATCAAAAGCATCCAGCGGTTGATGGTTAAACTGCAGCGCCACAACCGTTGGCAGTGTGAAAAGCAGTATCAGCATGTTTTGGTATCCTGAGATGAAAAACAGGTTGAAAAGCGTCCACTTCCACCGGGGATTAAACTCGGGTCTTTTTCGCAGGATCTGCCAGCGGTAATCCTCCTCGCCACCCCAAAATTTCCACTGGTAAGCGCCTTTAAGGGCAAAATTGGCAGTAAGCCGGATTCCCCAGATAGTGACCAGAATGCTCATCAATACAAGCCTGGGAGAATAGTCGCCATAATCGGCCACCAGCCAGGCATACACAATTGGCATGATGCTCCAGATTTTGTCCACCTGGCTGTTGTTGCCCGTAAGCTCGCCAATGACGAATGTAGCCAAAGCCGCACCGGCAGCGATGACAAGTACTTTGTGCAGTGCTTCCCACTCAGTCGCTCCGGGGGGTGTTCCGAAAAAATAACTGACCAGTGGTACGATTAATAGTGTGAAGATCAGTAAAATAGCTATCGGGATGATTTTCATACAGATTATATTAATGGCTTGAATTATTATAACAAATTGACCTGCGAAAATATTTTCTGACTGGTTGTGAATGAGATACCGGCTGAAAGATTGATTGTAGGCATTACCCGGCACAAACTATTCTAATCGGTCGGTGTAAAGAATCCCGTTGAGATGGTCAATTTCGTGCTGGAAAATGACGGCGGTAAAATCTTCAATCATCTCAATATGACGAGTTCTGTCCATTTTTTCATACTCTAGAAGAATGGCGTACGATCGCACATTCAGCGTGTCCATGCGATCAGGAATCGAAAGGCAACCTTCGCGGCATTCCTGCTTAAGGGTGGAATACTGGATGATCCTAGGATTCAGGTAAACTTCGAAGGGTTTGTTTTCTTTATCGAAGCGCTGCACCCAGATGATGTTTTTCAGAATACCCACCTGCGGAGCAGCAATTCCCACTCCGCGAGAAGCGCTGTCCTGCACGGTGTGGTAAAGCCGGCTGATAAAATGCCGCAATGTCGGGTCGTCAGGATCGGCCTCAAAATCAGTACTTTTACTCTTCAGCAGTTGCAAATCAGTAGGATTAACGGTTTTAAAAACCCGCATTGGCGTCAGGCTGTCTTTTTCCAGGATTATGCTCATTTCCAGCGCTGTAAAACCATGTTGAGTATTGATACGGCTGACATTTTTTGAACCAGAACACGCAGTCAAAAAAATAACCACCGACAAAAAGTAAAGGATATTTCTCATGGGAAAATTTTTGGCAAATATAGCGCATCGTGGTTTTAACCGGCTTTTTGTCCCGGTCAATAGGCCTGAACCGAATTTTCCTCACTGGTCAGCCATTGAAGGGGGTCGAGTATCATTTTGCCTAACCAAAGCTCGAAATGCAGCTCGGTTTTATTGCTGGTGAGGTCAGTATAAATGGCGCCGATATCCTGCCGGGTTTTCAGCAAATCGCCGGGCTTGACGCGAACATTACTTAAATTGGAATAGACCGTCAGGTAATCTCCATGTCTGATTATCACCACTTTGTTGAAATTGGAAACCTCCATCACACGGGTAACAACCCCATCGAAAACTGCTCTTGCCTGCGAACCTTGTGTGGTAACAATATTGATCCCGTTGTTTTTGATTTTCACTTTTTTGAAATCGGGATGCTGGTGTTCGCCAAAAGGCGTGGTTACCACTCCAAATTCCGATGGCCAGGGTAGTTTGCCCCGGTTATTTTCGAAATTTGTTGATAATTCTGTGGTAGTCTCTGTTGCGGGTTGAGTACCCGAAGAATTTTCGGCAGCATATTCCTGATCGAGTGAATTTTCGATTTGCTGCTTAAGGTAATCGTAATTCTCACGCAACCGATAATACTGTTGAATGAGCGACTGCTCCTGCTTTGCCAGAGCGGCAACCGACCGGTTTTTATAATCTTTCTCCAGGCTAAGTTTCGTTGTTTCTAAAGTTAACTTGCTGATCAATTGTTGATTGTAGTCAACTTTTTGTGTAAGCTGAGCTACCTCTGTTGCGTATTTTTCCTCTAATTCTTCGATTGACGCCACCTGCTCTTTTCTTTTTTCCGAATAAGACCTGAACCAGTTTAAGCGGTTATAGGCTTGCTGAAGATTTTCAGCGGCAAGTAAAAAGAGGAGTAGGTTTTCTTCACCACTTTGCCGATAGGTTGAATAAATCATACGCCCATACTCCTGCCGGAGGAGATCGGTTTTTTCTTTTAAAGTATTGATATAAAGCAGATTGGAAAAGATCGTATCGTAAAGCTTTCTTTGCTCCGCCTGGTAGGTCATAATAAGCTGCTGCCGGCCTCTGATGGATGATTGCAATATGGCAATGTCGGTGAGTGTAGTGTGTTTGGTATCACGGGCTTTGTCAATCAGGCTGCCCGTGGATTCCAGTTCCTTTTCAAGTCTTGACTGTTGAGTTCTGAAATTCAGACTGGTTTTCTGGGGAAAAGCTGAAAACATTGTGGGGAAAAGGAGCATAATCAGGTAAAATATGACTATGTTTCTCCCTTGTAGAAATTTTTGCATTCGTGTAAGATGCTTTCGGCTCAAGATGGTGGATTTTTCTGCAAATATAATCACGAATGTAAATAGATGAAGAGGCTGCCTCAAAAGCCCGATTCAGACCCGAAACACGGAAATCTTTATCCAGGATTTTTAACGCAACCTCTTCCTTTTGAATCTTATACTAAAATATTCTACGGAGTTTTTGCTCCATCCTCAATTATTATCATTTGCTCGGCTTCAACTTCTGTTCCTTCAAGGAAATCATAATCTACTTCTCCGATGAGTACTATGATTGTTTTTTCATCAAATGGGGTAGCCGGCAAATATTTCTGCTTAATTTCGACTTTTAAAGTTCCGGTTGTATCCTGAAACATGTAGGTGTCTTTATTAAGCTGACTTACGATATTGCCTTTCAACTTTACAAGGGCATCTGACCTGTCAAGCCGTGAGGCGTCGTCTTTGATCTCGGCAGCAGTGTAAAATTTTCCGGTACTGCCTTCACCGGTAAACTGGCTGAACGATGGTTTTGCTAAAGCCAACAGCAACAATAACATAGCGAAATATCCAATATGATTTTTCATGCTATCAAAATTTGATTCCGGGTTAATAATCTATTCTCAAAAAGTCACCATCCATATTGAAAATCAGCTCAATATGGCTATCAAGTTTGATTTGCTGATTGAGATTGTCCAGCTCCCAGCATATTACAAATCCTGATGGGTAATTCAGGCTGACGTATTGAAGCAATTTTTCAGGAATCACGGTGTCTGGCAATCGTTGCATACCTTCAATGTCAACAATTCTGTTTTTAGAATCGAATTCAAGGTGGTATCCATCCCGGAGTGTTACATCGAAAGAATGTTTAAATCCATCATTATCCTTGATTACCTGGACAACAGGATAGCTGGAAAAATGTGATTCGATATAGCTGTTGATCTCAGAAGGTAAATCGCTGGCAGGAACCACTTTTTCATCTTTACAACTCATTAGACTCACTGAAATTAATGCCATTAAAACCAATAGTTTCATTTTCTTAAAAGTTTAAATTGTCCTACTCTTCAACGGATTTTCGGATACTCCGAGTACCAAAACTCAGTTTGAATACCGCGACAAAAGTAGATAGCGATTCTGAAGAGATTTTGGATATCAGGCCTGATGAAAAAGAATTTTCAAAATGTGGGCTTTTCTTTCGGTGATATTATAGGTAATAGTAAACCGGCTCAGCTCGCAAATTTGCTTTACTATTGCCAGTCCGATACCAAAGTTCCCTGAATTCCCTGTTTCAAACCGCTCAAACAGCATTTTTGGATTACCTTTATAATGTAAACCACTGTTTTCGACCACCAGCTTTTCCTTATCAAGTGTGATTGAAATGTATCCATTCTGGATGTTATGCTTTACGGCATTTTTTAATAGGTTGGTTACCAGTATTTCAGCTAACCCGGTATCAATCATCACTAAACACTTTTCGACATTTTTGCGTAGTTCAATTTTTCTTAGTGCAATAGCTTCCTGGAAAACATCCAGCGATTGTCTGACGATCTCCGCCAGATCAAGTTGGATCTGATTATGATATTCCATGTTACCAATCCGGCTGAGAAGCAGCAGGGATTTCTGAACCTGAGAAAGTTTTACCGTGGCATTATAAATTGCCTGTACATTTTTATCTTTGTGAATATCAATTAAATCTTCATTCATCAAAGCCTCGGTATTCATTCTGATTACTGCCAGCAAGGTTTGCAGTTCATGTGAAGCATTCTCATTAAACTCCTTGGTTCTTTTAAAATCAGCACTGATTTTTTGGAGAAGGTTGCGGACACTTGAGTTGAGCGTATCAAATTCTTCAATACCTGACCGCGTAAATTCAGGAACTGGTCGTCTAACATTAAAATCTGATAATTTGTCTAAAGTCTGATAAAAAGGATTCCAAAGTGTTTTCGAAATGCTGTTGGTAAAGAGCAATAGAGTCAGGGCTGTAAGCAGTAAAATACCCCCGCTGATAATCATTGTTCCCTCAATAATGTCGTCTTTACCGATTAGTAGGTGTCTGAGTACAATGGTAAAATGTTCCCCTTTATGTTCTAAAGGGAAGTGAAGTTCTCGATATGGTACAAGTTCGTTATCGCCGGTTTCCAGAATTAAAGTATCCCTGAAGGTTGGAACAACATATTCCAATCCCTCTTTAATATCGGTAACAATGTATAAATCAGGCAAATCGCTGTATTGTTTGTGATAACGTATCACCCGGTTCATTTCATAGCTCAGAAACTCATCAGCCTCTTCGTAAACAATATAGTTGATGGCAAAGAATGAAAAAATGCTACCTGCAATCAGAACGGGTAATAACCAGATGAGCATGAGCCGGTAAGTTCTATTGATTAGTTTCATATTCATCAGGAAAGATCGAGTTTGTAACCAATCCCATAAATGGCCCTGATCAGGTCAGAACCACTTTTGGAGACAATTTTTTTTCTCAGGTTCTTGATGTGTGAGTAAATAAAATCAAATGAATCAGTCAGATCCATATGATCACCCCAGATATGCTCGGCAAGTCGCTCTTTGGAAAGTACCCGATTGGGGTTTGAGAAGAAGAACAAAAGGATCTCGTATTCACTTTTTGTAAGCTCGATTTTACTCTCACCAACGAAAACTTCTCTGTTTTGCGTGCAAATAGTAATGTTACCAAATTTGACTTTATCACTTCCGGAAAAATTTCTCCGCCTGATGAGTGACCTGACTCGTGCAGTCAACTCAGCCATATCAAATGGTTTGGTCAGATAATCATCAGCTCCCAATTGCAGTCCTTCTAATTTATTATCCAGGGAGTTACGGGCCGAAACAATTATCACGCCTGCTGATGGATCAAGCTGTTTAATATTTCGGATTATATCGAGTCCCGACCCATCGGGCAAATTGATGTCAACAATCAGTATATCGTATGTGTAGAGACGAATTTTTTCCTCGGCCTCCCCGAAGGAGATAGCTCTTTCGCAAACAAACTTTTCGCGTTCAAGTGCACTTGTGATCGAATCCAGCAAATCTGGATTGTCCTCTATGACTAATAATTTCATTCTCAAAATTTTTCACAATGATAAATGACAATTCTGTATAAAATCTGGAATTTTTACCAAAAAACCGGTTCTTTGATTCGAGTTTAAAAGAAGCATTGCGCTGTAGATTACTTAAATTAATGAAAATCAAGTTAATAGAACAAAGTCTTAATTTTTAAGTTCAATTTTGGATATTTTAGCATTGATAGGTCATGCAAATTCAATGCGCGATGGGAAAAGTGGTTATAAAGAAAATAGCTCATTAATTTAAAAGCCTATTTTTGCGCAAAATGCAAAGTTATGGTAAATAATCTGGGAAAAGGAAATTCGCTGCTCAACCAGTTCATTGCTGAGATACGAGATGCCGAAATTCAAAAAGACACTATGCGTTTCAGGAAGAACCTCGAGCGCATCGGCGAAATATTCGCTTACGAAATCAGCAAGAAGCTGGAATACGAAACCAGGGAAGTGGTTACTCCGCTGGGAACTGCTGAAATGCAGGTGTTGAAAAATTATCCGGTTCTTGCCTCTATCATCCGCGCCGGCCTGCCGTTTCACCATGGTTTTCTCAATTTTTTCGATAGATCCGACAACGCTTTTATCTCCTCCTACCGCAAATATTACAAGGATGGCAATTTTGACATCCACATTCAATACGTTTCCAAGCCCTCCCTTGAAGATAAAGACTTGATTCTGATGGATCCGATGCTGGCTACAGGCATGTCGATGGCGCTTACATACCGCGAGCTCATTGATGAAGAAAAACCAAAGCATACCCACCTGATTGCCATCATTGCCAGTATGGAAGGGGTAAATTATATCAAACGAAATTTCTCAAGCAGCGAAGTTACCCTTTGGGTAGGTGCTATTGACGACGAACTCACCGCACAGGCATACATTGTACCTGGTCTGGGCGATGCGGGCGACCTTGCTTTTGGTAATAAACTTTAGCTGCCCGCCAATAATGAAAATTATTGGTTTTTACATCGGATTTGCTTTCATCTGGCTGTTTACCCTTCTGCCAATGAGGGTTTTATACCTAATCTCGGACTTGTTCTATCTGATAGTTTACTATATTATCGGATATCGCAGGAAGGTTGTAAAAGATAACCTAAGACATGCCTTTCCTGAGAAATCCGAGGTAGAAACAGATGAGCTCTCAAAGAGATTTTTCCGACACTTCTGTGACATTATGGTCGAAACAGCCAAAACAATTCATCTAAGCCAGGACGAAATTCAACGAAGGGTTAAGTATATCAATCCAGAGATTTTATACCCATATTTTGAGAAGGGTCAGAGTATTGTTCTGGTATCGGGGCATTATGGAAACTGGGAATGGATGTCGAATACACCTGCTGTTTTGAAACACCACGCCCTGGCAATTTACAAGCCATTGCGAAACGAAAAGTTTAACAAACTGGTTCTGAAAATGAGGAACCGCTATTCGAGTCGTGTGCAACTGGTTCCGATGAATGAGGTTTTCAGGGTAATTATTAAGTATTTGCAGCAGAAACAGGTCATTCTGACCTGGTTTCTTGCCGATCAGTCGCCACCACGAAATTATCCTTTCAGGATCAGTTTTTTGAATAGGGAGGTTCCCTTTTTCAACGGTTTCGAAAAAGTTGCCCGGAAATTTGGACATCCTGTGTTTTATGCCCAGATAAATAAGAAAAGCAGAGGATATTACCAGGTAGAGTTTGAGCTTCTTTGTGATGATCCTTCATCCACAGCAGAAAATGAAATTACCCGGAAGGTTGTGGAGGTGATCGAAAACACCATAAGGCAGCAACCCGAATACTGGCTATGGTCGCATCGCCGCTGGAAGCATGCAAAAGAAACCCCCCGTTAAACCAACATTTCCGGGGTTATACCGTTATCAGTTGAGTTCGTCCGCCAACGTAAATCCACAGAAATAATGATAAACCAGGTATTTTTCGAGAATGTAAAGATTTCTGTTGAAGCCATCAGAAGCCACGTGCTGCGCACAATCCTGACCGTGTTGATCATCGCATTCGGAATTATGGCTTTGGTGGGCATTTCGACAGCCATTGACGCGCTCGAAAACAGTCTTGCCGAAAACCTGCAAATGATGGGTTCCAATACGTTTACGATCAGAAATCGTACAATGCGTGTGCAAATCGGATCGAATGTGCACAGATCGAAAAATTTTGAACCGATCAAATACAGGCAGGCAATGGATTTCAAAGAGAATTACGAATATCCGGCTACGGTTTCGGTTTACACTTTTGCTACCTGGGGCGCTACCATACGATTTCAATCGGAAACCACTAACCCAAACATAGGAGTAATAGGAACAGATGAAGATTACCTGGTGACGGCCGGTCTTGAGCTTGAAAAAGGGCGGTCGTTCAGCCGGCAGGAGGTTTTGTTGGGTAGCAATGTGGTAATCATTGGGGCAGAGATTGCAAAGAATCTTTTCAAAAACAAAGAGATTCCTCTGGATCAGTTTATAACGGTTGGTTCGGGAAAATACAGAGTTATTGGCATCATCAAAGAAAAAGGAACAGGTATGGGATTTACTCCTGATCGCCAGGCATTTATTCCAATTTCCAATGCCCGACATTTCTTCTCGCGTTCCAATATGTCATTCAGCATAAATGTAATGCCCGATAATCTCAGTCAGATTGATGATGCCATCGGAGAAGCTACCGGGCAACTGAGGGTGATCAGGAAAAACAAACTTTTTGAAGAGAACGATTTTGACATTTCCAAAAGTGATCAGCTGATGGAGATGCTGAAGGAGAATACGAAGAACATCAAATTTGCTGCCCTGATCATTGGCATGATTACGCTATTGGGAGCCGCAATCGGTCTGATGAATATAATGCTGGTTTCGGTGACTGAGCGAACGCGTGAAATTGGCATCCGCAAATCGTTGGGCGCTACCCGACTGGCCATCAGGAATCAGTTTCTGGTGGAGTCGGTACTGATTGGACAGATGGGTGGTATTTTGGGAATTATTCTCGGAATAATGGCAGGCAACATAGTTACCATTTTTACCGATACAAGTTTTCTAATCCCCTGGGCATGGATCATTATTGGTATTTCACTATGTTTTGGCGTGGCGCTGATCTCAGGAATCCTTCCGGCTCTTAAGGCTGCAAACCTCGATCCTATTGAGTCGTTACGGTACGAATAGCCCCATTTTATTCATACATCAGCGACACTGCGACAACTCCCGGACCAGTATTTACACCCAGAACCGGCGAGCAATCCTGCAAATAGCGGGGCTCCATACCTGTTAAACGCCGCATCTCTGTTGCATACCATTCGGCGGTTTTCAGGTTGTCGGCATGGGTGATGGCATATCCCCACAACTTTTTGGTTTCCAGTTTTTTGCTGATTGTTTTGATAGCCATTTTCATACTCGATTTTTCCGTTAATGGCTTACCGAACAACTCTGACCTGCCCTCTTGGTTAACTGTAACAATGGGTTTTACTTTCAGCAAATTTCCGACAAAGCCCTTCACTGCGCTCACACGACCACTTTTAACCATGTATTTCATAGTTTTGGTAGTAACCAGAATGTCCGCCTTTAAAGTCCATTCCTCAATTTTTTTAGTCAAATCCTCATGAGTCACCGGAGATTGAAGAGCCTCGGTTGCACGCATAACAATCAGCCCCAGAGCAGCTGTCAATTTCCTTGAATTTATTACAGTAATGGGTTTTTTGGTAAAACTGCTTATCGTTTTTGCTGCTTTCCTGCTGTTGGAACAGGTGCCGCTCATGGCTTCGCTGATATGTATCCCGATTATGGAATCGTAGTGGGTGCTAAGGTAGTTATAGGTATTGCTGAAATCCTTGAACGAGGGTTGAGCAGTGCTGGGATAAACCGGAGAGGTATTAATCAGATTATAAAAGCCCTGCGGCTTAAGCGTCAGCCGGTCAAGATAATAGGTATCCCCAACATGAACGGTAAGAGGAATTACTACGATCTGGTGCTGTTCGATGAACTCCTGAGGCAGATCGCAGGTGGAATCGGTTACCAGCGCGATCGGATATTTCCTGTTTTCGGCAATGTTCATCTGCATCACCATGTCATCCACTTTCTGGAAGGTGATATTGCCGAATTCGCTGATCTTCGAAAACAGAATATCGGGCGTGTCGGAATGAATATGGATACGCATCTTTTTGGGAGAACCGGCAATAACTAGCGAATCACCCAAATGGTCAATTTTGCTGCGGAGGATATCGCGGTTGATGTTTTCGCCAACCAGCATGGCTTCGGTGCAGTAGCGGTAAGTAATATTTTCGTGTTCATGCACTCCTTCAAGAGCGGTGGTTTTCACTATGTTTCGGGCTCCGATAATTTTCTTCACCTCGCCATGATTAAAGAAATCAATCATACCTTCGAGAAAAACCACAAATCCTTTTGCACCTGCATCCACTACCTTGGCTTTAGCCAGAACCTCAAGCTTTTGCGGAGTTTCCATCAACGATTGCTTGGCCTGATGATAGGACTCAGTGATCAACTGGTTGAAATTGTTGAATTTATCTTTGATCTTCTGAATATATTCTGCCCACTCCCTTATTACCGTGATCATGGTTCCTTCAACAGGGTTAGATATGGCTTCATAGGATTGCTGAACTCCCCGGTTGATGGCAGCCGCAAAACGGTTAATGTCAATTTCCGATTCATCACGAAATTCGGTGCTGAACCCGTAGAGAAACTGGGCAAAAATAATCCCGGAATTACCTCTTGCACCCACAAGTGCCGCATCTGCAACGGCGTTAACGGTTTCGCTAAAATTTTCGGAGGGTATAATCGAATCAATTATCGAACGCACCGTGGAAACGAGGTTTGTGCCCGTATCGGCATCCTTTACCGGAAATACATTTATCTTATTAAGATGTACCTGATTATCGAATAATCGCTGCGAACCGGCCAGAAAACTATAATAGAAACGTTTTCCATCAAGTGTGCTAAAGTCAATTTCCTTATTGTTCACTTTTTAATCGTTTAGTTCGTAACTGAGGGATAAAACAGACCGCAAAAGTAGCCGTTAGAAACCACAACTTCGCTGTAAAAATTGTTAAAACTCAAATAGACAAGGTTTTGCGCTAACAAATAGCCATGGCTTTATTGTTGTTTCTCAATATCCATCAACATTCTGGTTGGCATGTAACATCAATTCGAATTTTTCCCGAGGATCTCCATGTAAATAATTTTTCCTGGAAGAAATCAGCATGACGCAAGCAAATACAGGTGCGATTGGATTGGAAAATGGCATTAATGAGTTAATTCTGATAATAATTATCATTGTAAAATACACGATATCAATTTGTTGGAATAAAATCTAAAATAGACTTGTACAAGTAATAGGTAAATTTTATATACTTTTGCAAATTGTAATCAATCCAATATGATTTCTAAAGTAGAGAAAACAAAAGTTCTGTATGTAATGCAGGAGATCACTCCCTACCTTAAGGATAATCCGATCAGTACAGTCGGACGTTTTTTACCCCAGGGGATCCAGGAAAACGGCAAAGAAATCAGAACTTTCATGCCCAAATTCGGCAACATTAACGAGCGGCGTAACCAACTTCATGAAGTAATAAGGCTTTCAGGGATGAACCTTATCATTGATGATTCTGACCACCCGCTCATCATCAAAGTGGCGTCCATTCAGCAGGCAAGAATGCAGGTTTATTTCATTGATAATGAAGATTATTTTCACCGTAAAGCCATATTTCGTGACAAAAACGGAGCTTTTTTCGAAGATAATGATGAACGACTGATATTTTTTGCCCGCGGAGTTATCGAAACTGTCAGGAAACTGGGCTGGCCTCCGGATATAATTCATTGTCACGGCTGGTTTACTTCCCTTGTCCCGCTTTATATTAAAAAGGCATTTAAGGATAATCCGCTCTTTTCAAGTTCAACGGTAATTTACTCCGTTTACGACGATGAGTTCGACGAAAAGCTAAGCCAGGATTTGATTAAAAAACTGAAATTTGACAAAATCAAGGAAGTTGATCTGAAAAATTACAGAAACCCTGATTTTGCCAAGCTTTCCAAAGCAGCTATCAAGTATTCCGATGCCATCATTTTTGGAAGCGAAAAAATAAATCCCGAACTTGAGGAGTTTGCTCGTAGCGCTGAGCGACCATTGCTGGAGTACCACAGCGATGAGACTTACATAGCAGCTTACAATGATTTTTACGACAAATTATTAAAAAACAAGAGAGATTGATGATTTTCAGATTCGGGTCAGGTAAATCCTCCCTTTATTATCTTCGGAAGTTTGGCCGTCAGTTGATGTTGATTGGTATGTTTGGATTGATTGCTGCCGGATGCGAAAACGATCCTGACCGAATCGGGATCGGGCTGATGCCGGGTACCGAAAAGCTGTTCCTGATGGCAAGTGATACCACAACAGTTCACGTTCATTCGGTATATTCGGATTCCATTAAAACCGACGAAACTACCAAAAGCATGCTGGGTAGTTATCTTGATCCGGTGTTTGGTTTGAATACCGTCAGCATTGCTACTCAGGTAAGGCTTTCCACGGTTTCGCTCGATTTTGGCGAAAACCCCGTTCTGGATTCTATTGTACTTTCGATGAGCTATACTTTTTTTTCTTCCTCTGGTCATCTGCCTTTTTACTATTACGGGGATACAACTACGCAACAGACTATTAAAGTTTTCGAACTGGACGAATCGCTTGTTTACGACACAAGTTATTACTCCTCTACGTCTGTTGCCCTGAAATCCTCAGAGCTGGCTAGTTTATCCACTGATTTCAGGCCACGGGATAGCATTATGGTTGATACAGTTTTAGTAAAGCCCCAGTTACGCATCAGGCTGAGCGACGAATTTGGCAACAACATCCTCAACGCTCCTGCAGAAGCAAAAGAATCAGTGCAAGGATTTCTTGATTTTATGAAAGGGTTGTACATCCGGCCCGAACCCGTCAGCACAGGGGGAGCAATTGTATTTTTTGATCTTCTTGATGCCCAGTCGCGCCTTAACCTTTATTATAAGAATGCTGCAGGGGAGGCAAAAACCTATGTGTTTTTTATCAACACTGCCTGTGCACGCTTTATGAACTTTGACCATGATTACAGCCTTGGCAATCCGGATATGTACGAACAGTTGGAAGGTAATACGGCATTGGGCGCAGAGAGGCTTTATCTCCAATCCTTAGGCGGAATAGATGCCAGGATTTCATTTCCATTTATAACCGATTGGTTCAAAGACCAGAAGATCGTTATCAATGAAGCCAAGATTGTTTTTTATAATATCGACACAGGAGCTGTTTACAAACCACCTTACGAACTCTTTTTCTTTTCTTACGGTGAAGACGGTGCGCTAGGCTTTCTTGATGATCAATATGAAGGAGCTACCTATTTCGGGGGTCAGTACGATAAGAAAAGTGGTTCCTATTATTTCCGGATTACCGAGCATTTGCAACAGGTCATACAAGGTAATAAAGAAAATACCGCCTTTTCAATGGGAATATCAGGCGCTTCTTTAAGCCCAAACAGGGTTGTTTTTCCCGGAACCAATCCATCCGATGAGAATTTGTCGGACAAGCGAATAAAATTACAGCTCAAATACACAAAACTCCTCAATTAAAACTCTGAATCATGTGCGGAATCGTTGGATATATAGGCCCTCAGCAAGCTTACCCTTACCTTATTTCCGGCCTTAAACGGCTGGAATACCGTGGATACGACAGCGCCGGTGTTGCGCTTATCAACGAAGGTATTAATGTTTACAAAACCAAAGGCAAAGTAAGTGAGCTTGAAAGCTTCGTAAAAGATAAAAATATTGAGGGTACGGTGGGCATTGCTCACACACGCTGGGCAACACACGGCGAACCCAACAACATCAATGCTCACCCGCACCTATCCAACTCCAAAAACCTGGCGTTGATCCATAACGGCATCATCGAGAACTATCATATCCTGAAGCAGAAACTGCAGGATATTGGTATTCAATTTAATAGCGACACCGACAGTGAGGTTTTGGTTCAATTTATCGAATACCTGCTGGAACACGAAAACATTGATTTGATAAAGGCTGTTCAACTGGCCCTCAGCCAGGTAATCGGTGCTTATGCCATCGTAATCATTTCGAGGAATAATCCGGATACAATCATTGCCGCACGTAAAAGCAGTCCACTGGTTATCGGAATAGGCGAAGGTGAGTATTTCCTTGCCTCTGATGCGTCGCCGATAGTTGAACACACACGCAAGGTGGTTTATCTTAACGACGAAGAAATAGCCGTGATAAGGTCAGGAGAAGAACTTTTGATTACCACCATTTCGGATCAGAAAAAACTACCCTTTATCGAAAAACTTGAGTTGGATCTCAACGCCCTGGAAAAGGGCGGATTTGACCATTTTATGCTAAAGGAGATTTTTGAGCAGCCTAAGTCCATACGCGACAGTATTCGCGGAAGGGTCAACGCAGAGTTGAATATCATATCAATGGCCGGTATTATTGATTTTGAGAGCCGGTTTTTGAGGGCAGAAAGAATAATTTTTACGGCTGCCGGTACTTCATGGCATGCAGCTTTGGTTGGTGAATACCTTTTTGAGGAATTAGCAAGGATCCCGGTTGAGGTTGAGTATGCATCGGAGTTCAGATACCGCAATCCTATCATTTCTGAAAAGGATGTGGTAATTGCCATTTCACAGTCGGGCGAAACTGCCGATACCCTGGCTGCCATGCAATTAGCGAAGCAAAAAGGAGCATTGATCTATGCCATATGCAATGTAGTAGGTTCTACTATTGCCCGTACTGCTGATGCCGGTTCCTATACACACGCTGGTCCGGAAATAGGCGTTGCCTCCACAAAGGCATTCACTTCTCAGGTAACCGTGCTGGTGCTGATGGCTTTGCTTTTGGCAAAAAAGAAGGGAACCATCTCCAATACCCGTTTTCAGCAGTTGCTGGTCGAACTGGATCGCATCCCTGCCAAAGTGGAAGAGGCTATCGAATTCAGTGATCAAATCAAAAATTTGTCAAAGGTATTTACCTATGCCAGGAACTTTCTTTACCTGGGCAGGGGCATCAATTTCCCCGTTGCTCTTGAAGGAGCTCTGAAGTTGAAGGAGATATCCTATATTCATGCGGAGGGATATCCTGCCGCAGAGATGAAACATGGCCCTATTGCTTTGATTGACAAGAAAATGCCGGTCGTAGTAGTAGCCCCGGACTCGGAAACTTACGAAAAGGTAGTTTCCAACATCCAGGAGATAAAAGCCCGCAAAGGGAAGGTTATTGCCATTGTCACCAAAGGCGATGTCACCGTTTCATCGTTAGCCGACTATGTAATCGAAATTCCCCAGACGGATGAGTTACTTTCGCCGCTTCTTTCGGTAATCCCGCTGCAATTGCTGTCCTATTATATTGCTGTGATGCGCGATTGCGAAATTGATCAGCCCCGCAACCTGGCAAAGTCGGTTACAGTAGAGTAAGTCTTCAGATCCCGGTATTTATTTTTCGAATTTGTACTATCAACCTGGTCTTTATGCCTGGGCAGGTCATGTTATTGATTTTTCCGGGGATGTGAGGGAGAATTTTCCTTTTTAGTCATAGTTTCACATCCAGGAATTCCATCAAAAAAAAGGACTGCAATTAACTGCAGCCCTTTAATTTGCGCTATGAAAAAGAAATTTGAACGTTGATCGCAAATCAGGATTTAGATGATATCCTGATATGAGAACGCATTAAATATTAATAAAATAACAACCTGTTATCTTCTACTTTAGCCTCTTTTTCCAATGCTCTGATATAGGCATTGGCATTAACCCTCGACTCGAAGGAATTACGAAGCTGGAAAATAGCTGCAGAGAAATCAGTAAGTTCTGGCGCTGGAGTAAACCGGTCAACTTTAGCTACAAAAACAGCGTTGTATCCGGCAATAGGTGCTGAAATCTGCTGTGGTTCGAGGGTGAATATTTTGCCAATTACAGCTGGTTCGCTTCCAAATCCGGGAATATTCCTGGCCGAGAATGACAGGTTTCTTGCAGTATCCACCTTTGCACTCAATCTCGAAGCAAGGTCGCTCAGGTTGGTTGCCTTTATATCGTTGATCTTTTGGCTTAACTGCTCTCCTTTCAATCGGCTGATAGTCAGCGGTCTTACTTGTTCTTTTACCTGTTCGAAAGGTGTGTAACCTTCTTCCCTGATTTCTTTAAGAACAGCTACTACAAATTGTTTTTCATCTTCGAAAATTGTGGAAACATCGCCGATCTTTGTGTTTTCGACAAATGCCCAGCGTACAATCTGCCTGCTGAATTCAACACCGGGAATACGGTTAGTCATGCTGGTGATGCGTTCGGCAGTTCTTTTATTCAACCCCTGGTTAACTACCGCAGTATCGAATTTTGCGAGAGTGCGGTTTTCGCTGGCAAATTTACTGGCACGTGCAAATACCTGACGATAAGTTTCACTGCTTGGCTCAACAGTACGGGTAATTTTCCCAATTTTTACTTTTGGCAGCGGAGCAGTTTTATCGGTAACCAGCAGCACATGAATACCTAACCCGGTTTCCATGGTTCCCGGCTCATTTACCTTAAGGTTAATACCTTCTTTAAAGAAGTTGCCGAAACTTGGATTTCCATCGGTCATCCAGCCCAGTTCACCCTTGTCTTCTTTTGCTGAAGGATAATCGGAATATTTGACTGCCAGTTGCTCGAATACTGCAGGATTCTTTTTGGCGGCAGCCATAATGCTGTCAGCCAGTGATTTTGCCTGAGTTTCGGTGCGTTCGTTGAGTTGGAAGCCTGCAGTAGCTGTGTTGTAAGAAATCAACAATTGACTCATCTTGATTGAGTCGGGACGTTGCTGTTTATCCAATACTTTTACGATAAAATGGGAGTCACCTTCCATGTATGGAGGCAAAACCGTACCAACAGGCGCTGCTGTAATTGCCTGTGCAACAGTAGCCGGTAATTCTGATTCTTTCAGATAAGTGCTGTCAAATTTTGTATCGGAAACCGAATTGATGAAAGCTGCGGGGTCTTCAGTATTTTGAAATTGTACGTAAAGCTGGTCAATCTCATTTTTTACTGCCATCCGGTCTTCGTTCGAAGGAATAATTTCGAAAAGAACATAATCGAAAGTTCTGTTTGCTTCCTGTTTGTAATTGTGTTTGAATTCGTTGTAGTAATTTCTCAGGTCATTGTCGCTAACCTTCACAAGTGAATCAGCAACATCGGCATAACGAGCTGCAACGTACATCACATCAGCGCTTTGATTTTTGGTCTGATGATCAAGTTTGGCAAATGCAACAGGGATATGATAATTTTTCAGAATCAGGTTCCTGAATTTGGTTTTAATAATATCGTCTTTCACCATCCGCTCAAGGCTGAGATATCTCCTTTTCATATCAGGATTCTGTTGGCTGAGGTTTTGAAGGAAATTGCGGACTGTGGCCGGATCGAAAGTTCCGGCGTTGGGATCGCGGAATGATTGCTGAACTAAACGGTTTGGGTTTTCGCCAAGGATTTCGTTTGAAAGCTCGTCTTTGGTAACGGCGAGGCCGATTTTCCCGTAAATATCTTCGAGAATTACTTCCTCAATCAATTGATTCCACACTTGCTGGCGTATCTGAAACTCTTCCTGAGCAGATATTTTTTCGGCTTGTTGCTGATCTCTGCGGTTCTGGAGTTGTTCCGAAACTCTGTCGTTAAAATTCTGAACAGGTATTTCTGTGCCGTCAATCTCACCTATGATGGATGTTGGTCTGTTTTGCGTCGGCTGAAGAAAATCGCCAAGTACAAATGCTGCCAAAGCGATACCAATAATGACTACAAGTAGTCCTGAATGTTTTCTGATTTGTCCTATAACTGCCATTTGATCGAATTTTTTGAAGGGTGCAAAAATACAATAGATAATTTAACCCGGAAATTTTTTTTCCAAAAGATGGGATAAACTTATTGGTCGAGGTCTTTACGAATCTTCAGATTAATTGTTCCGATACGATTGTTTGCTGCCTCAAGTATGTTGAATTCCAGATTATTAATTAAAATTTTATCATTTGAATCGGGAATACTTTGATGATAGTGAATGATTAATCCACCTAATGTTTCGTATTCTTCAGACTCAGGAAGGTTTAAATCGTAGTGTTCGTTCAGGTAATCAATTTCCAGGCGGGCCGAAAAGATGTATTCGTCATCAGTCAGCTTCTTTTCGATGAGTTGCTCCACATCAAATTCGTCGTCAATCTCTCCAAAAATCTCTTCAATTACATCTTCCATTGTCACCAATCCAGAGGTTCCTCCGAATTCGTCCACTACCAATGCAATACTTTTATTTTCCTGGATGAAAGTGGTGAGGGCGGTACTGGCAAGCATGGCCTCGGGTACAACGATAATATTGCGCATGATTGATTTTACTGAGGCCGGGTTTTTAAACAGATCAGCCGAATGGGTGTATCCAATGATGTTATCAATCGAGCCCCGGTAAATGGGAATTTTGGAATGGCCGGAGCTAATAAAAGCGTCGCGCAATTTACTCACAGGTTCAAGTTCATCAAGGGCCAGAATCTCGGTACGAGGAACCATACACTCTCTGAGTTTGATGTTTCTGAAGTCTATAGCGTTTTGAAACATTTGAATTTCCTGAGTTACTTCCTGCATTTGGTCTAAATCCTGTGAGTATTCTTTAAGGTAATGGTCAAGGTCAATAAGACTAAAAACCAGATGGTCGCGCGAAAACTGAATCCTGACAAATCTCTTCAGCACAAATTCAGAAAAACCGATAAAAATTTGAATTACAGGGTAAAAGGTGTAGTAAAAGATGGCTATGGGAATGGCAAAAATGTAAAGAACCTGGTTTGGATTGATCCTGAAAAGTACCTTCGGAATAAATTCCGCTACAATTAAGACGATCAGGGTAGCAATGATTGTTTGGATAAGAAGTAACCAAAACTCAGTTTGTATCAGAGGAGGCAGAAGATTATGGATTGGTTCTTCGAGAACTTTTGCCATCAAAATTCCAAAAATGACCAGTACGACATTGTTTCCAAGAAGCATCGCTCCAATAAACTTGGATGGGATACGGATAAATCTCGAAAGTATTCTGGCGGCCAGACTACCGTTATTTTTATCTACTTCGATTCTAAGGCGATTTGCGCTGATAAAAGCGATCTCCATACCCGAGAAAAATGCGGATAAAAGCAGCGACAGTATTATAAAAAGGTAGTCATCAATCATCATTCAGGCTCATTTTCTTCGATGGTAAACATTCCGCGCGGATTTCGCAGCGAATAGGATTTGAGGTTTTCATCAGCATCAAAGCCGTCGCCGTAAAGCACTCCATCCGGGGTTGTTCTTTTCACGAAGACGTTGGAATAGATTTTCTGCTGCTTTCGGTCCCAGATAATATGCTCGGTGTTAAGGGTTTCATTTTTATCAAAATTGTTGATAACCACATCATTTTTCACCTCCATAATTCGTGTTTCTTCCCAGCTCACGCCATAGTCAGCGGTAAGAGTGGTTTTCACATTCATGGCTGAATCATAAAAATGAAGTTCGAGACCTTCGGGGAACTCAAGGTGTGGTGCCTCCTCGAGGTAGCGGTTGAGCTTTGGAGTGACCAGTTTAACCACTAGTTTTCCCGAATCACTGTATATCAGTTCGATATCCGAAGCTGTTTCGATCGGAGCATTTTCGTCAATGGTGAGGGAAGTAATGGTTTTCATGTCGTTTTTACATGAAAAGATCATTGCTCCTGCAAAAACAAGAGCAATGATCCTTGCAAAATTTCCTGCGATATTTTTTTGGATTGCGTTCACATTGGCGAAAAGGTGCACGGGGGGTTTTGTTATTTTACGGCTCTTACCTTTGTTCGTTCGTTGATCCAGCATTCAACGGTGTAATCATCACCCTCTTTCAGGTCGTAAAAGAATATGGTTTCAGAACTCGGGAATTGCTGGGAATATGTAGAAATTCTGCCTTGTGCTATTTCTGCAACTTCAGGATCTACCTGCCTGGCGCGCGCATATTTGTCAACAGCAGCCCAGTAGGCTACTTTTTTGGTAAGGTCGTTATCTCCGCAATCATGAGCGCTGGAGGCATACATATCGCCAATCGAGATAAATACCTGACCATTATTGGGCTTAATTTCGAGTGATTGTAACGCAAATTTTCGCGCGGTTGGATAGTTTTTTAGCTGACGATAAACGTTGGATATCATAAAAAGGATATCAGCTTTCAGTATCTCATTGTCAATTTTCAGGGCCTCTTCAAGATAAGGGAGACTTTCGGTGTACTTCTCTTTTTTGATCAGCATTTTGCCAATCATCAGGCTTGAATTCGGTGATGGCTCCAACTCATTCAGTTTAACTGAAGCATGAAAAAACAAATCTGAGTCGGTGCAGCCTTTGCTGTCGAGCATGGCTGTCATTTTTTTCAAAAGTTCGACATCATTCGGGGTTTGGTCAAATTTTGTCTGGTATATACCGATCAGATCTTCGCAGGTGGCATATGGTTCGAATGAAACATCAATGCTGCCTTTTACATTTTGCCATGATGCCAGGGCTTCAGCGTCGTTTTTGCTGGCTTGTATGTTGAAATCCACAATTTGCATCAGTTGGTCATAAACCTCGACAACAGTAATTTTTTCCAACGAACCATCGTCAACCATTCGTGTGACAGAGCGAAAGTAGTAAGCCAGCACGAAGGATTCGGATTCGTTACCCTGTAATTCTACAGATCTTTTAAAGATCGGGTAGGCCTGTTTGTAAGCATCCGGGCGATACTTGGCAAGATCAGACCCTTTACGTCCCAACACAAACCCTTCACGTCCAAAGCTTGCAATTCTCTGATCGTGAATCATCAAAAGCGTATCAACATATTTGTCCTTTGCTTCCTCTGATTTTTCTTTTTTCATGAAATATTCCATGATGGCAGCACCGTCAATGTATGTGTTTTGAGAAGCTGCCGGACAATTTAGAAATACCCACCGCCAGGGAGTTAAGGCGTCGTAAACAGCCTTGCTGGTAAACCCGCTGGCCCGCCATTGTTTGTAAAACTCGCGGTAAAGTGATAGATTCATTACACAGGTAGCGCTGTCGCTTCCGTATTTGCCAGGGTCCTGCTGTAATAACAATTGCGCTGTAGAGGTTCTGATTCCGCTTTCAGCGCTAAGTGAAACCGAGAAGGTGAGAAGCAATAGTAAACCGATTGCTGAAGATTTGATTACTGATTTCATTGTATTGAAGTTTTTGTTGGTATTTGCTCGATTGATTGGATTTCAAAGAAACAGGTTAGTAATACTTACGCTTAACAAACCATCTTTCCCAAACCGACACGCCCAGATTGATCTTTATGTAGTTGTTCTGATAGAGATTGTTTTCTGTTGTACCGTACTTTCCTATTTCAAATCCTAAGTTCAGTGTTGTTAAAGAACGAGGTAACGGGAAGCCAAATCCAAAACTGATACCAAAATCTTTAATATGTGTATCGCGCAAAAATAAATAGGTTTCGTGATACCTGAACCCGGCTCTGTATTTTACTTTTTTCCAGTATCCATCAATTGAGCGATCGCTTGGGAAATATTCGCCGCCAACGGAAACCTGAAATTCGTTTACCAATGAGTCCTGTACCCCGAATGCTTTGAATTTGCTCCAGTTTTGCCAGTCAACATCGGCGCCAATCATCCATTTTTGTTTGTTTTTCAACATGATACCCAAGCCATACTTTTCAGGGATCACTATATCGCCGCGTCTGAAATCATAGTCAATTGTGTCGCGAAATGATTCAATCCCGATGGCAGTGGAAAAGAAGGAGCGTACCAGGTACTTGCGTTCTGCCGAAATATTCTGTGAAGGGCCAAATATTCCGCCAACACCAAGCGTCATACCGTTGTTGAGCAGCTTTTGATATTGAAATCCAAAATCGAAATAGAGGTCGCCAACATCCACATGATTGTCAACGCGTGTGTTAATCAGGCCGATGGAGTCTGGAAAAAAGACAGCGGATGCTCTGACGGATTTACCAAACATGTAGGATGTCCTAAATCCGAGAGCAAGATTTTTGTGGAGTTGAAATGAAGTGCCAAGGAAAAACTCGTTGGCGCCGCCTGTACCTTCAAAATAGAATCCTGTTCGTCCGATATTCTCAACAATTTCGTCATCAACCACTTTGTAGCCCACATTACTGTAAGGTGTCAGCCCAATGCTTGCTTTTATTCTTTTTGAAATCGGAAACCCGAACAAAAGATAACCGAGAGTGGCAAAGTTGGTTTTTCTCGAAAGCTCATCGGAAGTAACATTGCCGAACATACTAACGATCCCGCCGTCAAAAACAAAGGAAAGAGTGTCAAGACCTGCGTTGGCTGCCGGATTGTAAGGATTTACGTGCTGTGGGCTGCTGATAGCATTCGCGATGCCCCCCATCGAGAAGTTGTAGGTTGATTTGCGTGGCGCCAGCTCGCCCATTCCGAAACGCGAGTAAGGCGAATTGATGTTGACCTGTGAATAGCCAACTACGGCCATGATCAAAAATGCTAAAAGAAGAATTAAACGCTGATGTCCTTTCCTATTGCTTCCTGACATTAAAATCCAATATTACATTTAGGCCGGTAAGAACCAAATTTTCGGCTGCAAAGATGCGATTTTTTAGCCTTTCCTTAAAATAATTCATGTCGCCTCCCGAAAGAATTACCTGTAAATCATCATACAACCACTGGTATTTGTCAATTATTGCCTCAATTTCGGCTACCGAGCCAATTAAAACTCCTGACAAAATCGACGTTTCAGTAGTGCTGCCGATGATTTCAACATCTTCCAGAGGGCTTATTAACGGCAGCTTCCCGGTGAAAGTATGCAATGCTCTGAACCGCATGTTGATCCCTGGTGAAATCGAGCCCCCGTGGTATTGACCTTTAAAGTCAATAAAATCATAAGTGATGCAGGTCCCGGCGCCAATCACAAGGCAATTTTTTGCAGGAAAGAGAGATGCAGCCGCCACCACCATGGATAAACGATCTTTTCCGAGTGTTTCAGGAGTTTTGTAAAGATTGATGATCGGGACTGGGGTAGTATGATCTAGCGAGATATGATGAAATTGCTTGCAGAGGTAAGCAACTACATCTTCAGGGATATCAATCACACTGGAAGTGATAGCATTCGAAATTGCTATTCCAGACGAAAGTTCTTCCAGATGATGAAAAGTTAATACCGGAACCTTCATTAGTGCTGCCACTTTTCCATTATCGAAAATGGCTGCTTTGGTAAGCGTGTTGCCAAAATCAATAATCAGCCTTGGGCCGGTAGTTCTGATATCTTCGCTATTGATACTCATTTACAGTGATTTAAACATCAAATCGTTCACAAAAGTAATTTATACTTTTTTTAAATTAGGGGAAAACAAAAAAAAATTCACCGATAATTTAAAAAGAGGTTATTTTTGCAGCCTCAACCCAACAAGGTACCATAGCTCAGTTGGTAGAGCAACGGACTGAAAATCCGTGTGTCCCTGGTTCAATTCCAGGTGGTACCACAAAAAAGCCTGTAAACACTACGTTTGCGGGCTTTTGTTTTTTCAGCCAGATTTATTTACAGACAAACCCCTACCACTTCGAAAACTAATCCCATCTCAAGTCTAAACCATCCTCTAACAAATCAATTCTTGGATTTCAAGAAAGGAATGCTGTAAGCAAGAAATAATGATATTTTCATCAGATTTAATCGTAATCATCCGGTTACGAAATTTCACTCAATTATTTAGCTGCTTTAAAAACTCCAACAAAAACATCATTTTTTGTGAAGAAATAATTTTACTTTTGAAAGCAAATCATTTTCCTCACTTAACCCTCAATTACAATGAAAAAGTTATTCTTTCTTCTCACCATTTCGGGGCTGATTCTGTTTGCAAACCAAACCAACGCCCAACAGGTTATCGCCACATCAGGCGGCTACTACGAAAACGAAAACATCTCCCTTAGCTGGACTGTCGGGGAGCCGGTGATCGAAACCTTTACAGCCGGCGATGTGATTCTCACACAGGGATTCCAGCAGCCCTGGAGTTTCTACCTTCAGCAAATTCTGAACATTCCCATGGGCTGGAGTGGGATTTCGGGCTACATTGATCCATTAAATAAAGGTGTTGAAGGGATTTTTTCTCCCTGGGAAAACGACCTTATCATCCTTGCTTCGATGACCGGAATGTACTGGCCTGAAACCGGCATCAATACGATTGTCAACTGGGATTACCACACCGGCTATCAGGTGAAGGCGCTGAATGACTTTGATCTCACCCTAACCGGAACAAAAATTGCCGATCCCACGGTTTCGATACCTTCAGGCTGGAGCTTGCTGCCGGTGTTAGTGGCCTGCGAAACCCCGGTGGAGGAATTGTTTTCCGCTTTTCCTGACCTGATCATTGTAAAGCAGGTGGCAGGAGTAAATCTTTACTGGCCGGCCTATAACATCAACACCCTGGGAAATCTTATCCCCGGCAAAGCCTATTTTGTGGCAGCTTCCAGCGATGGACAAGCAACCTTTCCGGCTTGTGCAAAATCGAGGTACACGTCAACACCAGCAGCTAAACTGGTTAACAATACACCCTGGAACGACCTCAACCCAACTTCAGCCTCCCATGCGGTGGCATTTCCTGCTAATGTTCTTACCGAATCCGGACTTTTACCAGGCGACGTAATCGGTGCTTTTTCTGACGACGATCTTTGCGCCGGACAGGTTGAAGTCACGCAACCAGGTGAAGGACTGGCTTTGGTTGCCTTTGGAAATGATGAAATTTCTTCTGAAAAGGATGGCTTTGATTACGGCGAAATATTCCAGTTTAAAGTTTTTCGGCCTTCCACTGGCGAGGAGATGCTGCTGAAAGTGGATTTTGATCCGGCATTGCCAAACATGGCCAACTTTGCCCCCAACGGACTATCGGCAGTAAAAAGCCTGAAGCTGCAAGCGTTGGCTGTAAGTGAATTAGCAAACAACCAGATCAACATTTACCCAAATCCCTCAACCGGCATTTTCAATCTGACCATGAGCGTTTGGCCGGAAAAGACCCAAATCCAGTTGCTTGACGCGAGAGGTCAATCCATCAAAATCTATGAATTTGACAACAAGCCAAACGACCACTCGCAAACTTTTGACATTTCGCAGTTGCCAAAGGGGGTTTATTTTCTTAAGATCAATGGAGGTGGGCTGGCCGTGGTGAGGAAGATTGTCATGAACTAACTCACTGTGAATATTAATTTTGATAAAGGACCAAAAATGAAAATACTGAAGATCAGCATTTCCGAAAGTGATTTTGAAACTCTTGGTTTTAAAGCTGAAAACATGAGTTTTGAGGATTTGAGATCAATCGTTGAACATCATTTAAGCGCTCAGGAAAATAGCCGCATCAGCGATGTATCGGTTGATTACGGCATAAAAGAGAAGAAAGCGGATGAATTGGCAATTGAAAGGAGGGAGAATATCAGCAATTTAAAACCTCATAATATGAAACCACTAACATTCGAAATTGAACGTGATGGTAATGAATTTCACACCTGGTGCCCTGAATTGCCCGGTTGTCATACACACGGGAAAACAGTTAAGCAGGCTATCGAAAACCTGAAAGAAGCGGTGCAGCTTTACCTCGAAATTTTGATTGAAGAAGAAATTGCCTTGAAATCAATTGAATTGGCCTCATGAAACCAAGAGAATTGATTCAATTGCTCATGAGGCATGGCTTTGTTTTCGTCAGGCAAACAGGCGGACATGCAATTTACAAGAAGCCAGGCAATAAGATCATCATCGTTCCTGTCCATAGTAAGGATATCCCAAAGGGAACTTTAATGAGCATTTTGAAAGATGCAGGCATTGATATATAGAATTAACTCACATTTTAATAATCACAAAAACAAGTAATTATGAAAAATTTTACTGTTCTCTTCACAGCAATCCTTATGAGCCTCACCCTGCTGGCTCAGGCCCCGATGGGCATCAATTACCAAACCGTGATCCGTGATGGTGCCGGCGAAATCCTGCCCGACACGGAGCTAACCCTGCAAATGACCATCCGCTCGGGCGCGCCCGATGGCGCGGTGGTCTATTCCGAAACCCACTCAGCAACCACCAACGCCTTCGGGCTGGTGAACCTGGTGATTGGCAGCGGCTCAGTGCAAAGCGGCGAGTTTGCTGCAATTGACTGGGGAGCTGATGCGCATTACCTCGAAACTGCCGTTGAATTCCCCGGCAGCAAATCGTTTCAGGTGCTGGGCGTTACGCAGTTTCTGAGCGTGCCATATGCGTTGCATTCAAAAACCACAGAAACCTTTACCGAAACAGACCCTGATTTCAATGCCTGGGACAGATCCACCGGCATTGTGATTACCGAAGGCCAGATCATTGATTTACAAGAGTACCTC
>DAIRGA010000002.1:103051-132708 GCA_036794825.1 Bacteroidales bacterium
ATCCACCGGCATTGTGATTACCGAAGGCCAGATCATTGATTTACAAGAGTACCTCACACAGGAGGTTGATCCTGACTTCAATGCCTGGGACAAATCCACCGGCATTGTGATTACCGAAGGCCAGATCATAGATTTGCAGGATTATCTTACGCAGGAGTTTGACCCCGATTTCAACGCATGGGACAAATCCACCGGCATTGTGATTACCGAGGGGCAGATCATTGATCTGCAGGAGTACCTCACACAGGAGTTTGACCCGGAATTCAACGCCTGGGATAAATCCACCGGCATCGTGATTACCGAAGGCCAGATCATTGATCTGCAGGACTATCTTACCGTTGAAATGGATGGCGACCCTGCAAACGAACTCCAAACTATTTCAAAAAGCGGACTCAATCTTACTTTGTCGCAAGGCGGCGGAATCGTTAGTGTGGCCGACAACGACAATAATCCTTCCAACGAGTTGCAGAACATCACCCGTAGCGGATTGGATGTAACCCTCTCCCAGGGTGGCGGAACCATCAGCGTGGCCGACGATGACAACGACCCTGTGAACGAACTCCAAACCGTGAACGAGCAGGATTACCAGGTAACCCTTTCCCAGGGCGGCGGCTCCTTTATGACCGGCGTAAAATCCTATACCCAGGCTGAGATTGACGCCATGACGCCTTACAACGGCCTTACCGTGCACAACAGCACCACCAACTGCATCAACTACTACTACCTTAACAACTGGTTTGAAGCCTGTGGAACCTGCACCCCGCAGCCAACACAGGCTGTGGCCGGTAACGACCAAAGCTTTACCGATGAAACCACCCAGGCCAACCTTGCCGCCAACACCCCCGAATACGGCACCGGCCTGTGGACTGTCGAAACCGGCGCCGGCGGTAGTTTTGACGATGCTACCAACCCTCAGGCCATTTTCACCGGTGAGCCCTGCACCGGTTACACCTTAGCGTGGACAATTACCAACACCTGCGGTTCCAGCGCCGACCAGGTGGATATCACCTTTTTTGCCACGCCTACAGCGGCCGATGCAGGGAACGATACCATTGTTGGCGGCGGAGCTAC
The DNA here is from genome assembly GCA_036794825.1 of Bacteroidales bacterium. Classification (GTDB taxonomy): domain Bacteria; phylum Bacteroidota; class Bacteroidia; order Bacteroidales; family 4484-276; genus RZYY01. The sequence continues at coordinate 104,123 of DAIRGA010000002.1, forward strand.
CTCGCTGAACCTGTATGCCAACACGCCTGAAATGGGCGAAGGACTTTGGACGATCATAAGCGGTGAAGGTGGTATTTTGGCTGATGCCACAAATCCATCTTCTCTTTTTACTGGCAATACAGGCGAAACCTACACCCTCCAATGGGCTATAAATACAGAATGCGGTACATCCGCCGATACCATTTCCGTGATCTTTGCCAATATACAAATTGGCGAGCCTTACCAGGGCGGCATCATTGCCTACATCCTGCAGCCCGGCGACCCCGGCTATATTGATGGCGAAACCCATGGCATCATTGCCGCGGCAAGCGACCAAAGCGCCAGCGCCCAGTGGGGATGCTCCGGCACTTTAATCCCAGGCGCCGATGGCACGGCCCTGGGTACCGGCTACCAAAACACCCTCGACATTGTTGCAGGGTGCAGCACGGCAGGCATCGCAGCCCAAATTTGCAACGACCTCGAATTAAATGGTTATAGCGATTGGTACCTTCCCAGCAAAGACGAACTGAACAAATTGTACCTTAACAAAGCGGCAATTGGTGGTTTTGCTACCGACTACTATTGGAGCTCTTCGGAGTCCAGTAGCAACTACGCCTGGCTACAGTACTTCCTCACTGGCACCCAGGGCACCACCAGTAAGCACGGCTACAACCGCGTAGGGGCGGTCAGGGCTTTTTAACCATTTAACTATTTAACTATTTAGTACAACCCCGCGAAGCGGAAAAAATTTTTTCACCCCGTTAGATATGAGTTATTATTACACATATGTTTTGAGAAGTGAAAAAGACGGCAATAATTATGTTGGCTTTGCTAAAGACCTCAAAAAACGGCTTAAAGATCATGAACATGGTTTAGTTAAGTCGACAATAAACCGCCGACCACTCAAGCTTATTTATTTTGAAGGTTGCTTACATCAGCAAGATGCTACAAAACGAGAAAAATATTTAAAAACTTCATGGGGTAAAAGATACATTAAAAGCAGATTAACGAATTATCTAACGGGGTAAAAAAATGGCTTTGTATTATGATTTGAATGTGTTTAAGGATGTGTACAACCTTATCCTTATTGTATTTGAGGTAACAAAGGATTTTCCCCGGGAATACAAGTACACACTTGGGCAGGATATGAAACGGGATGCAATTCAACTTGTGCGCAGCATCTACAGGGCCAATAAAGCCAAAGACAAAAAGCAATACTTAGAAGCGTTCCTTGACGATTTTGAAATTTTAAAGTTGGAACTGCGCCTTTGCACAGATATGAAAATTCTTGCCATCCGCAGGCAGGCCGAAATAAGCGTGCTTATGGATGGCATCGGACGACAAATTACGGGATGGCGCAATGCGCAGCCATAAACAGCATCAAATTGCGCTGCAATGAGCCTGTCGAATTGCGCAACCGTAAAAGCCGGAATTACCAGGGTTACGGCTCTGGTAAGAGAGCATGGTTATGTGTGAAAAGCGATAAAGGGAGTGGGCTATGCAGTCCACTAAAGAAACAGGAGGTGGCGAAAGTTGCTGAATGTTAACACCTTTATATTACTTGTTGGTGGTTTTGCTGCCGACTACTATTGGAGCTCTTCGGAGTACAGTAGCAACAACGCCTGGAAACAGAACTTCAACAATGGCAACCAGAACAACAACAATAAGAACAACAACAACCGCGTAAGGGCGGTCAGGGATTTTCACCATGCCTCAATGCCCGGGTGGAAACATCCGGGCATTTTTGATTGTTTTGTTATTAACGTCAAAATCAGCGTGAAACCCCTACGGGGTATTGGGTTTCAACGAATTGGTTTTTCTACAATACCCTATCGCCTACGGCGAAAAATAAACCTCGTAGAGGTTAAGGTATTGTAGAAAAAGCATAACACAAGCATCATGGTTACCTCGTAGAGGTTACGGTATTAATGGTATCCAAATTAACCACCCTTACCTCGTAGAGCCTGCCTTGCCGTCAGGCAGGGTTATGGTATTATGGAAAATGATGTATCGGGGCCAAAATTCCCACGTAGTCCTCCTCCAAAAAACTTTGGAGGATGGAGCGGATAAAGATATTCCCACATGGGCAAATAAAAAGAAACTTTATGCAATACACATTATTTAATAATGTTACCCAAAACAACCTGAACATAGATCCCGGCGATTTATTCGAAGCCTATTACCAATGCCGTAAAAACAAGCGAAACACCCATAATGCCCTTGCTTTTGAGGTGGATTACGAACACAAGTTGCTGCACCTTGCCGATGAAATAAACAATGGAACCTATCAACCCGGCCGCTCTATTGCTTTCATTGTCAACAAACCTGTAAAACGGGAAATCTTTGCCGCCGATTTCCGCGACCGTGTGGTGCACCACTGGCTCATTTCCAAACTCAACCCGGTGTTCGAGCGCATTTTTATCACTGACAGCTACGCTTGCCGCACCGGAAAAGGAACCCATTTTGGCATACAGCAGGTTTATGATTTTATAAAAGCCTGCTCCGATAATTACACCACGGACACCTACATCCTCAAACTCGACATTGCCGGATTTTTTATGCACATCAACCGCCGCATCCTTTTCAGCAGGCTAAAACAATTTATTATAAAAAACTACCAGGAAGAAGATAAGCCGCTTGTTCTTGAAATTTGTGAAAAACTGGTTTTCAATAATCCCGCCGAAAACTGCATTATTCACCCCGTTGGATATCTGGCTTGCAAAAAGCTTAACGACAAGAAGCAAAAATTATCCAACGGGGTAAAAGGAAAACGAAAAGATTGGGATGGTTTGCCCAACAACAAAAGCCTGTTTCACAGCCCTGCAGGTTGCGGTCTGCCCATCGGCAACCTCACCAGCCAGGTATTTGCCAATTTTTACCTTAATCCCTTCGACCATTTTATAAAAACAACCCTCAACATTCGCTATTACGGCCGCTATGTGGATGATTTTGTGATTGTCCATCCAAACAAAGAATTCCTCAAATCGCTCATCCCAAAAATCAGGGATTACCTGCGCGATGAATTGCACCTGCAACTGCACCCAAACAAGATTTACCTTCAGCATTTCAGTAAAGGGGTGAAATTTCTTGGCGTCATCATCAAGCCGCACCACATCTACATTTCCCATCGAACCAAGGGTAACTTTTACCAGGCCATCCAAAAGCAAAACAAAATTGCCCGCGATCACAAACCGACCAAAGAAGAACAGGCCGCCTTCCTCAGCAGCATGAACTCGTACCTGGGTATTTTAAAACACTACAAGACCTACAACCTTCGTAAGCGGATGATTCGCAAACACTTGTCAGGCTGGTGGGAGAATATTTTTTATGCCAAAGGTTACAGCAGGTTTATTGCCCGCCGCAGAATCAGAAAGAAATCAAAACCTCGCCGCCGGAAGAAAATGCAGATGGATTTTGCAATAAGGTAATAAGGTTATTGATTTTCATTGGTTTAACATTTCTACTAAGGTTTGGGTAGAGGATAAGGTTTTTGCTTTTCCGGCGGGAAGCAAAAAGAACCAGCCAGGTCATTTGAATTCAAACCTTGATAATCAGAAACGCGGGCTGGAGCCTGCAGAAATAGATGCAGCTCAGGCTGGAGCCTAAGTTGAACGTTTGTTCAGAGGAGAAGATAAGGTTTTTGCTTTTCCGGTGGGAAGCCAAAAGACCCAGGCAGGTCATTTTGAATTCAAACTTCATGGATATTTTTTGGAGGATGAAAAGCAATCCTGGTAATTTCCGATTTTCAATAATGGCTTTTTAGGATCAGAAAACCTTATTTCCCGAAAACAACCTTAGTAGAGAGATGACCAACCCCACAAATTATTAAACCTTATTACCTTATTTTCAATGGATTGAGCCCTGACAGGTTTTTAAAACCTGTCAGGTCTGTTATCCGGCAATTCGCTATTTTTGACCTTTAAACCAACCCCATGAAAAAACTTAAAATCAAAGCCAGAGAGCTGAAAAAGATCGGGTTACCAGATGGCGAGCCTTTAAAACTGGCCACTCAGCTCATCGAAATGCATTACCGGCGTGAAGACAAAACCAAAGCGCTTGGCCTGCTCGAGGAATTGCTGATTGACCCCGGGAAGTTTGCCAGTCATGAGGTATTTTCGGCATTGGTGGAATTGATTAACTCGATGGATTCCAAGCCGGTATCAAAAAAATCGGGAAAGCCCGGCCTGCGAAAATCCGCCGTTGATTTTAAGATTTACGGCGAGGAGGGTATTGACCAGGAAACGCTGCAACAGATGTACACTGCAATGAAAATCCCGGTGGTGGTTAAGGGTGCACTGATGGCTGATGCACATCTGGGTTATGGCCTGCCTATCGGTGGCGTGGTGGCTGCCTACAACGCCGTTATGCCTTATGGTGTTGGGATGGACATCGGTTGCCGGATGTGCATGACCATTTATCCTGATCCTCCGCATATTATCGAAAAAAATTCGGATCAGCTCAAAAAAATGCTGATCGAAAATACCCGCTTTGGATTGGGCGAATTCAAAGATATCGGCAACCACGAGCTTTTGGAGCGCAAGGAGTTCACAGAGATCAAATTCCTGAAATCGCTTGCTAAAACATTTTACGATCAGTTGGGGACTTCCGGCCATGGGAATCACTTTGTTGATATGGGTTATGTCATTGTAAATCAGCATTCCAAAGAACTCGGGATTCCCGAAGGAGAGTACTTTGCCATCCTCTCACACTCAGGCTCGCGAAACTTCGGGGCTGCGATTGCGAAGCATTACACTGAGATTGCGCAGAAGATGCTCGGCATCGGCGGCGATGGCGCCAAGCTCGCCTGGCTCGACCTGGATAGCGAAGAGGGTCAGGAATATTGGCTCGCTATGACCCTTGCCGGTGATTATTCAGCAGCCAACCACCGGATCATCCACTCGAAATTATCCAAAGCATTAGGCAGCAAGCCTTTGAAAACTGTTGAAAATCACCACAACTTTGCCTGGAAGGAGAAACTTTCCGATGGCCGGTCGCTGATTATCCATCGCAAAGGAGCTACCCCGGCCAATGTTGGTGATTTGGGAATCATTCCCGGAAATATGGTTTCTCCCGCATTTATTGTTGCTGGTAAAGGAAACGAAGAATCACTGAATTCAGCGTCACATGGCGCAGGCAGGCTGATTTCGCGCAATGTCGCCAAAAAAACAATCACTCATGAGAGTATGAAAAAACTCCTCAAAAAGCACAATGTTGAGTTGATTGGCGGCGCTTTGGACGAATCTCCATTAGCCTACAAGGATATTCACCGCGTTATGGAAGCGCAGAAAGATCTTGTGGATGTTCTGGCGCTTTTTTACCCAAAAATTGTGCGTATGGAATAACTGATCTATCAGAAGCTTCTTACTTTTGATCTCAAAAGTGAGTTCATGCTTTTAAACTGGATTCGAAAAAATACCAAACCGTTTTACTATGAAAAAAGTGATCTTTGCGTCCACATTAATTCTTTGGCTTATGAATTCATGTCTTAATTCAGGCGAAATTAGCGATTCACCTGCGGCGTTTCGCTACCTTGCCCTCGGAGATTCTTACACCATTGGAGAAGGGGCGCCCAGGGATGAAATTTTTCCTGCCAGGCTGGCTTCCGTTTTGGAAGCCGATAAACAGGTTAAGATCGAAACCAGAATCATCGCCAAAACCGGTTGGACAACTGGTCAGCTGATAACTGCCATCGAACAGGCTCAGCCCGATAGCTCTTACCAGCTGGTTACTTTGTTGATAGGGGTGAACAATCAGTACCGCGGACTGGATAAAACGCAGTACCGGTTTGAGTTCAGGGACTTGCTGCAAAAAGCAGTTGCATTTGCCGGAAGCGATGCCGCCAGGGTTGTTGTTTTGTCGATTCCTGATTACGGCGTAACCCCATTTGCTGCCAATATGAATCCACAGAAAGTCAGCGATGAGATTGACGCTTTCAATGCAATCAATGTTGATGAAACTCGAAAAACCGATGCTCATTACATCAATGTAACCGATATTTCACGTCTGGCCGCTAATGACAGTTCTCTTTTGGTGGGCGACAGCCTTCATCCCTCAGGGAAAATGTACCAGCTATGGGTTGAGAAAATATTACCTGTAGCTGAGGCGGTTCTTATGGTTAAAAAGACAGACTGAAATGATGAAGAACACCTTTTCTACGAATTTGGACTTTGCCTTAAGTCTTGATAATCAAGATCCATTGAAAGGTTTTCGCAATTACTTTTATACTCCTGAAAACAATCTTATTTACCTCGATGGCAATTCGCTTGGAAGATTGCCAGTTGCTACCCGTGAACTGCTGCAACGCAGTGTGGATTTTGAATGGGGTCAGCGATTGATACGAACATGGAACGAAGGCTGGTTTGATCTTCCCGGAATAATCAGCGCTAAAATTGCCAGGGTCATTGGCGCTGATGAAGATGAAGTGGCTTGTTGCGATTCCACTTCGATTAACCTCCACAAATTGGCGTGGGCGGCTGTGAACCTGCAAAAGGGGCGCAAACGAATCGTGAGCGATGTTTTGAACTTTCCTACCGATCTCTATGTACTTCAAAGTGTTATCAATCAATTCGGGAATCAGCATGAGCTTGTGCTGTCGCCATCAACAGATGGCATTTCGGTCAGCCTGCATGATCTTGAGCAGATTGTTGACGAGGATACCGCCCTGGTCGTGCTGTCGCATGTGGCTTTTAAAAGCGCTTTCTGTTATGATATGCAGCTGGTAAATGAGCTTGTTCATCGCAAGGGAGCATTGATAATCTGGGATCTGAGCCATGCTGCCGGGGCTGTTCCGCTGGAACTTAATGCAACCGATGCCGATATGGCCGTTGGTTGCACCTATAAATATCTGAACGGAGGGCCGGGATCACCCGCTTATCTTTATGTTAACCGCAAATTACAAAAAAGCCTAACGTCTCCTGTCTGGGGGTGGTTTGGCGATGCCCGCCCGTTCGACTTTGATCATCAATACGTTCCTGCTGCCGGGATAGGGAAATTTATGATCGGAACGCCGCCAATTCTCTCCCTTGCCGCCATCGAGCCGGGATTGGATCTGATAATTGCTGCTGGGATGGAGAGAATCCGGGAAAAAAGCCTGTTGCAGACAGAGTTTCTGATATTTCTGGCAGATCACTTTCTAATACCGTTTGGCTTTGCATTTGGTACTCCGCTCGATGCCGATACACGCGGTTCCCATGTTTCGTTGCAACACCCGGAGGCTTTCAGGATCTGCCAGGCTCTCATCAACCCAATGGATAATCATCCGGTAATCATTCCCGATTTCAGGGCGCCAGACAACATACGTTTTGGAATTACACCGCTTTACACTAGCTTTGCGGAAATTTTTCGGGCTATCAAAAGGGTGGAGGAAATCGTAAGGGGTGAGATTTTCAAAAAGTATTCTGCAAAAAGACCGGCTGTTACTTAGTTGCCATCAATATTGCTGAAAGCCCCGACTGTCCTTATTCATCCAATCCGGGCCTGATGAAATTCCTGGCTTTCGGAAACAACTCTTCAGACATGAACCTGATCTTTTCCAATTGTTTGCGAAATTGATCAATTTTTGTGATTTCCGTTTTCAGGTAGCGGCGCAGAATCCGAAGGGCATCCAGCGAATAGTCAATCCCGATCAGCATCACCTTTGCCGTTCCATTCATGTCATAATCAGAACCCTCAAGGTTTTCAGCTTCATAATATCCATTAAGAGCCCTTCTCATTTTTACATGAATGAACAGATGATACCAAAAGAGGTTATCAAACGCGCCGTTCATTTCGTCCGCAGAGCCTTTAGCCAGCCAGGTGGTGAGGTTTTTCATGAATTTTCCGTGATTGATCTTCAGCCAGTCGTGCATTGCCATTGAGTACTCGTTGGTTAGCGACGTTAATGGGTGACGCTCTGCTTTTTTACGCGGCGAAAAGAAATCGTTTTGCTCTCTGTAGTACTCTTCTTCGTCTGGATCAGCATTAAAAAATACATCCTTTTCTTCCGGGTTAAAATCCTGCTCGTCAAATAGTTCGTGGTGTTTATCGTTCGTGATTTCAGGATGTTGGTCCTGCTCAGGGTCTTTATTCTGAATGTTTTCGGCTTGTTCAAACTCTAATTCAATTTCTCTTGCTGTGGCAAAGTTCCGGCATCGTTTGGTGAAATTGCATCTTTCGCACCAGCCGTCGCAGTAGTTGTAAATTCCCGGAATGAAGATTTCTTCTTCAGGGTAATCCTCAGGAAGAGATAATCTATCTTGACTGATATTCTCGTTGGCCAACAAATCACAGCACGTATCACCATTCAAACCATACAAACCGGGTTCTTTCTCCATAATTTCATTACATACACTGCAATATCCCGGAAAAGGGCAATTTTCTTGGTCATAGCTGCAAAATTCGATATGTGTCTCCCCACTGCTCAATTGAGTGAAGTCGTTTTCCCAAATTCCAAGCAAGGCTTTGTATTTCAGATGGTCCGGGAGACCATCCGGGAAGTCGGGATAGAAGTTCCAGGCATTGAGCAACTTAATCAGCTCATCTGTAATCAGACCAATCTGCCTTTCGGTTAATTTGCCCGGATTTGGCAGCACTTCAAGCGGAATACCCAGGATGTCTGAAAGCTTCTTTTCATCTGCGCCGCTTATGTATCTCCCGACATCTTCGAAGTAACTCTCAGGTTCGTCCTCATTAGAAAAGGCCTCTTCTGAATTTTCCTGCTTTGGAGCGATTTCGGTTGCTAGTCGGATGTCTTCCAGCAGTTGTTCGATGTAGAGATTCATTGAAAATGATTTTTGATCAAAAAGGATTGCTATTAATCGCATCCCAAAACTAAAAATATTTGTACAATTGCGACAATTATTAAAAAATTGCCCGTTTTGACCTTCAAAGACCGAAATCTGATTGCCGAATGCAAATTCACGGCCCAACGCAGCAGTGGGCCGGGCGGGCAGAATGTAAACAAGGTCAACACCAAAGTTGAGCTGCGGTTTCCCGTTGTTGATTCGGCGCTCCTGACCGAAGTTGAGAAGGATAAGATACTCCTCAAACTCGCCAACCGGATCAACGATGATGGTGTGTTGGTGTTATCCTCCGGAGAAAGTCGTTCGCAGCTGAAAAACAAAGAGTTGGTTGTAAAGAAGTTTTACCGGCTCCTCGATTTTGCTTTGAAAGAGCAAAAACACCGTATTCCCATCCGGTTGCCAGCATCGTTGCGCCGGAAGCGTATGGAAGAGAAGCGCAGAAGGGCAGAGAAGAAAAACCTCAGAAAGCCGCCAGCTCAGGAATAAAGATGCTACGTTTCTTCTTTGACAGAAAAACTTGTTTGTGGATTGATTAAAATGCAAACAGTCGGAGTCGGCAGTGGGTAGTTGGCAGTAATAAGTCATTAGTCGGCAGTCATTAGTCGGCAGTCATTAGTCGGCAGTCATTAGTCGGCAGTCGGCAGTATCACATTCCCATCACCCCAATTACCCATTTCCCCAATTACCCATCGCCCCATTGACCCATGACCCCAACGCCCCATTCCAACAAGAGTTAATTTCCGGCAAACCGTCCGATAAGTTCTGCCAGCCGGGTGGAGTAACCCATCTCATTGTCGTACCAGGCCACTACTTTCACCAGCTTGTTCTTGTCCCCCAAAACTGCGGTTAGCTGCGCGTCAAACACTGCCGAATGGGTGTTGCCTATCACATCCGTGCTTACGATCGGGTCTTCGGTGTATTGAAGAATCCCTCTGAGGTTACCCTCAGCCGCCTCTTTGAAATGCTGATTGATCTCTTCGATGCTGGTTGATTTTTTTAAAGTGCAGGTAAAATCAGTCAGAGAGCCGTCGGGTACCGGAACGCGAATGCCAGCCCCCCCGAGGTTGTGGTTTAGGTGCGGGAAAATTCGGGTAGCCGCCTTTGCTGCACCAGTGGTGGTTGGCACAATAGAGTAAGCAGCTGCACGTCCTCTCCTCAAATCCTTGTGTGGCGCATCAAGCAGGTGCTGATCCCTGGTGTATGAATGAACGGTGGTGATGAATCCCTTCTCGATACCCCAGTTTTTATCGAGGATCATGATAAGCGGCGCCACGTTGTTGGTAGTGCATGAGGCGTTGCTAATGATGGGAACATTCCAGTTAATAAGATGGTCATTAACGCCCAGCACAACATATTGAATATCATCACTTTCTCCTTTTGCAGGAGCAGAAATCATCACTTTGCGGGCGCCGGCAGCAAGGTGCTTTGCTGCATCTGCTTTACAGGTAAAATTGCCGGTGGATTCCACCACAACGTCAATGTCCAGATCTTTCCAGGGAATGAGTTCAGGTTGGGCAATGTTGAGCACGACTACCTTTTTGTTGTTGATGATCAGGTGACTATCGCTATAATCAACCGTTCCCGGAAACGCTCTGTGAACCGAATCGTATTTCAGGAGATGACAAAGGGTGTGAGGATCTGTAAGATCATTGATAGCAACCAGTTCCAGGTACTCGAAGCGCTGCATCTGGCGGCAAAATACCCGTCCGATACGGCCAAATCCGTTGATGGCAATCCTGATTTTCTTCATTTTCAAAGTAAAAATTGTAATTTTGTCCGGTGATTTTTTTTGGAACGGTGCAAAATTACCATTAATCTGCCCCTGATACATTTTCAAGCCTAAAATCATCTAAATCAATAATAAATCTATTTATCAATGGAACATGTAAAGAAGTACATCGAGGAGAACAAAGACCGCTTTTTGTCGGAATTATTCGAACTGATCAGCATCCCCTCCATCAGCTCCATCCAGGATCACAAAGAGGATATGGTAAAAGCTGCTGAGCAATGGAAAAAGTTTATCCTGGCTGCCGGCGCCGACAAGGCCGAAGTGATGCCCAGCGATGGTAACCCTGTAGTTTACGGCGAAAAGATCATTGATCCCAAAAAGCCAACCGTGCTGGTTTATGGCCATTACGACGTAATGCCGGTTGACCCGATCGAGTTGTGGAAGTCGGATCCTTTCAAGCCGGAAGTGCGGGATGGAAAGATTTACGCCCGCGGCGCCGACGACGACAAAGGCCAGGCTTTCATGCACGCAAAAGCCTTTGAGCTTATGGTAAAAACCAGCACCCTGCCCTGCAATGTCAAATTTATGATCGAAGGGGAAGAAGAGATCGGCTCGCCCAACCTGGGAAAATTCTGCGAAAAACACAAAGAGATGCTAAAGGCTGATGTGATTCTTGTTTCGGATACAAGTATGATTGCACAGGACATTCCATCGATCACTTCAGGCTTGCGTGGCCTGGCTTACATGGAGGTGGAAGTTATCGGCCCCAACCGCGATCTCCATTCCGGTCTTTACGGCGGCGCAGTAGCCAACCCGATCAACGTGCTGGCAAGAATGATTGCGCAGTTGCAGGACGAAAACTTCAAAATCACGGTTCCCGGATTTTACGATGATGTTATTGAAGTGTCGCTGACAGAGCGCGCTGAAATGGCCAAAGCTCCTTTCAATCTTAATGCTTACAAGCAATCTATTGACATCAGCGAGATTGAAGGCGAAGATGGCTACACAACTCCCGAACGCACCGGAATCAGACCTTCGCTGGATGTAAATGGTATTTGGGGAGGCTACACCGGAGAGGGCGCCAAAACCGTCATCCCGTCAAAAGCCTATGCAAAAATATCCATGCGACTGGTTCCCAACCAGGATCATAAGAAGATTGCAGAGCTTTTTGAAAAATATTTCGAAAGCATTGCCCCAAAATCGGTTAAAGTTAAGGTAACTGAGCTGCATGGCGGTTTTCCGTACGTTTCACCCACCGACATGGTAGCATACCTTGCCGCTGAAAAGGCCTACACCGAAACTTTTGGTAAAAAGCCGGTTCCGGTGCGCAGCGGTGGAAGTATCCCAATCATTTCAACCTTCGAAAAAATCCTCGGCCTGAAATCAATCCTGATGGGCTTTGGACTCGAATCGGATGCAATTCACTCACCCAATGAGAACTACCCGTTGTTCAACTTCTACAAAGGAATCGAAACCATTCCTTACTTCTATAAATATTACACCGAAATGATGGCTGAATAAACCTTATTTCCAGCCGACAAGAAGCTGCCTTTCTAAACCGGGAGGCAGCTTTTTTATTTAATACCTGATTTACCCAAAAACCAATCTGGAATTTCTTGAGTATTTTTGCAGCGTTTTAAACAGCCCCCAATAATGAATGCTAACAACGAATCATTTAAAAGAGACCTGGATGAGTTGATCAGTATGCTCAAACAGATCAAAGCCAATGTGAACGATCCACGCTTCGATCATCTTGATCCTTTTATGAGGCAAAGCATTGATTTTGTGATCAGTAACTACGAAAATATTAAAGATAATATCTCAGTTCAAATGCTTGATTCGATGGGAATTCAATTCCAGCACATGATCCGGCAGTTTCTTGAGATAATGAAAAGCGATCTTGGCGAAGCCTATGTTCCACAAAATCAACTGCCTGAAACCTCTCAGAAACAGATCGCCTATGAACCTCCCGTGCTAACTACAAGCATTGACATTGAAGAGAGAATCAGGTTGATTGATGATATGCTGAAACGCCCCGGCTTGAATGATGAAGCTATTGACAAACTGCTCGACGAGCGGAATCATTTGTTGAGTTTGCAAAAAGGTGATAGTAAGGAGTAGAAAACGCTTCTGGTTTATTTTGGCGCTACCCTGATCATGTAAATGCTTAATAGCCCGTAAATTATATTGGGAATCCAAACGGCAAGCATGGGTGGAACTCCGCCAACTGCGGCAAACACCTGGCTAACCTGCATAAACAGAATGTAGGAAAAGGTGAGCGCAATGCCAACTCCAAGGTGCATTCCAATCCCGCCACGCACTTTGCGGCTCGACAACGAAACTCCGATGAGGGTCAGGATCAGGGTGGAAAACGGGAAAGCATACCGGCGATATTGCTCCACCCGGTATTCGTTCACTTTGGGTGATCCGCGCAGACGTTCCTTTTCGATGAACGCTTTCAGCTCAAAATAATCCATCGTTTTGATGTCGTCGCTGATGATGGTAAACTCCGAAGGATGCAGGTTGAGCGTTGTGTCCATCTCCAGCCCCTTCACCATCCACTCCCTGTCGCCATCAATGGTGCGAGTGTAATAGTTGTTGATGCGCCATTGGCTGGTTTCCGGCACCCAGCTGAAACGGTCGGAGTTGATTTTGAAAACCAGCTTGCCCTCTTTGTCAAATTGCTCCAGCGAGAATTTCTGGCCGGTTTTAGTAGAGGTATTGAAACTTTCGACATAAATAAAAACCCCCGGATTGATCTGCATGTGGATGTTCATGTCCTCGTTGCGGATCGGGTTCTTGATGTAGGTTTTTTCGAATTCCCACAGCGTTTTATTGGTGTTGGGAATGATGAAGTTGGCCAGGATCAGGGATAGAATTCCAATGAATGCAGCCGAAACAAAGTATGGGTAAAGAAATCTTCTGAAGCTGATGCCGCTGCTCAGGATGGCCACTATCTCGGTGTTTGAGGCCATTTTGGATGTAAAGAAAATCACGGAGATGAAGGTGAACAGGTAGCTGAACATGTTCACAAAGAAGGGGATAAAATTGAGGTAGTATTCAAAGACGATGGCACGAAGGGGCGCCTCTTTTTCAAGAAAATCATCAATTTTTTCAGAAAGATCAAAGATGATGATCACCACCGAAAGCAGGGCAATGGAGTAGAAAAACGTCCCTAAAAACTTTCGGATAATATAAAGGTCAATGATTTTCATGGTGATCTTAGCGGTTATTAACTCATTGCCAACCTGAAAATTATAGCCTGTTGCTCAATTTTGGTATCATTACCGATTTCCACCCGGTAAATTTTCCTTCAACGATTTTTTCGCGGGCGGTTTTTACCAGCCACAGGTAAAAGGCGATGTTGTGCAGGCTGGCAATCATCGGCGCAAGGTATTCACTAGAAGCAAAAAGATGCCGGAGGAATGATTTTGAGTAGGCCTGATCTACAAACGAGGTTCCGTTGGGATCAATGGGAGAGAAGTCGTTTTTCCATTTTTCGTTCTTCATGTTCATTATGCCTTCGCTGGTGAAAAGCATCGCATTGCGGCCGTTACGGGTTGGCATCACGCAGTCGAACATATCAATCCCCATGGCAATACTTTCGAGAATGTTCACCGGCGTTCCCACGCCCATCAGGTAACGGGGGCGATGGTCGGGAAGGATGTCGCAAACCAGCTCCGTCATTTGGTACATCATTTCGGCCGGTTCGCCCACCGACAATCCGCCAATGGCATTTCCGGCGGCATCTTTGCCCGAAATATATTCCGCCGAACGTTTGCGCAGATCTGCAAAAGTGCTACCCTGTACTATCGGGAAAAGGTTTTGTTCGTATCCATACTTTGGCCCGGTCTTTTCGAAATGGCTGATGCAGCGGTCGAGCCAGCGGTGGGTGAGTTCGAGGGATTTTGAAGCGTAATCATAGTCGCAGGGCCAGGGAGTGCATTCATCGAAAGCCATCATAATGTCGGCGCCGATGGTGCGCTGGATCTCCATCACGTTTTCTGGTGTAAAAAGGTGCTTCGATCCGTCAATGTGTGAGCGGAAATGAGCCCCCTCTTCCTTGATTTTTCGCTGCGCTGATAACGAAAAAACCTGGTATCCGCCGCTATCGGTGAGTATGGGTTTGCTCCAGCCGTTAAATTTGTGCAACCCGCCCGCCTGTTCCAAAACACCCAACCCTGGCCGCAGGTAAAGATGGTAGGTGTTGCCCAGAACGATCTCGGCGCCGGCATCTTCGGCCACATCCCTGAAATGGATGGCCTTCACGGTGCCGGCTGTTCCCACAGGCATAAAGATCGGAGTGTGAATAATGCCGTGATCGGTGACAATGGTTCCTGCGCGGGCGGAACTCTTGGGATCACGGGATTCGATGTTGAATTGCATCAGGTTGCTCGGCTAATATAAATTCGGGCAAAAATAGGGTTTTTGGGTGGATGGGATTGCGCCGAGATGCCGGATTGCTTGAAAGATTGGGGCTTGATGACCACAAGTGATTTTTTTTGACGGCAATTCTTAGCGATTTGAATTCATTAACCTGCAACCTAACGGAAATCATTGTTATTTTCAGTATCCATAAGCAATGGTTTTTGTTGCTTTAAAAAGAAAAAGCCTTGCAAATCATTGAAATACAAGGCTTTTGGCGTACCCGAGGCCGGAATCGAACCGGCACGAGAAAAATCTCATTGGTTTTTGAGACCAACGCGTCTACCAATTCCGCCACTCGGGCAGGATTTTTAAAGAACTAGAAAATCAGCTTGTTACTTGCTCCAGCAATAGTATGGCTGAATTTTGAGGCTGCAAAAATATTAATTTCCGCCATGGTAAAACAAATTGGATAACTAATTTTTGAGCTGAAAAAAAGAATTGTTGTACTTTCGCAGCCCAAATCAATCAAAAAAAACTCAATCTCATGGCATCCAACGTTAACATTTTCTCCGGCGATGGTTCAAGGTATCTTGCCGAAAGAATTGCTGCTGCCTATGGAAAGGAACTTGGTAAATCAACCATAAGTCATTTTATGGACGGTGAATACCAGCCATGTTTTGAGGAAACCATCAGGGGTAATGATGTTTTTCTTGTTCAATCCACCAATCCACCCGCCGATAATATCCTCGAACTGCTACTACTGATTGATGCCGCCAAGCGTGCTTCAGCAAAGCGAGTGGTTGCGCTGATTCCCTATTTTGGTTTTGCCAGACAGGACCGAAAAGACAAGCCTCGGGTGAGTATCGGCGCCAAACTGATGACCAATCTGCTGGTTGCTGCCGGTGTTGACCGGATCATCACCATGGACCTGCACTCCGACCAGATACAGGGATTTGTAGATATTCCGGTGGATCACATGTATGCCTCGTCAATATTTGTACCTTACCTGAAAACCATGGAACTTCCCAATCTTACTATGGCTTCGCCCGACACTGGTGGCACCAAACGCGCGGCAGCTTATGCCAAGTTCCTCAATACCGACCTGGTAATCTGCTTCAAGCATCGTGAAGTAGCCAACCAGGTATCCTCACTCAGAATTATCGGCGATGTGAAAGGAAGGGACATTATATTGGTTGACGATATCATTGATACTGCCGGAACCATAACCAAAGCTGCCGACATGATGATGGACATGGGGGCTTCGAGTGTAAGAGCAGTGTGCACTCATCCGGTATTTTCGGGAGATGCAATGGAGAAAATCGAAAAATCGGCACTAACCGAAGTTTTGGTTACCGACACACTCAATAGAGAACAAAAAGGAAAAATTACTGTTCTCTCTACCGCAGAAATTTTTGCCGACGTTATCAAACGGGTGCATAAAAACAAATCTATCAGCACTCATTTTGATTTTTTGGCAATGTTATAATCACTTTTATTTATTCAAATTAATCATTTATTCATGAAAACAGTATCATTGAGCGGTTCTCTGAGAGAGAACGTAGGGAAAAAAGATGCTAAAAAACACCGCAGGGAGGGCAACGTTCCATGCGTGTTGTATGGGGGCGGAGAACAAATCCATTTTGCCGTACCCGAAAAGAGTTTTAAAGAGATCATCTTTACACCAAACAGTTACATTATCGAGCTGAACATCGGATCGAAGAAGTACAACGCTATCCTTAAGGAAGCCCAGTACCATCCGGTTTCTGACATCATTCTGCATGTTGACTTTCTGCAGATTTTCGACGACAAACCAGTAGCCATCTCGGTTCCATTGCGCCTTACAGGTACATCCAAAGGAGTACTCCGTGGGGGTAAGCTGATTCGTAAGTATAGAAAACTGAAAGTAAAAGGGTTGCCAAAATATTTACCCGATGAAGTGGTTGTGGATATTACCAGCCTTAATGTGAACGAAACCAGAAAAGTGTTGGATATGAAACTGGATAACATCGAGTTTCTCGACCCTCCGACTTCTATTGTAGTGGCGGTGAAAGCTGCAAGAGCGCTAGCTGCTGACGAAGAAGAGGCCGGTGAGGAGGCTGCCGGATAATCCAAAAGCAATAACTCTGATAATTTCAGAAAAGGCACGGAGCGCGTCAAATTGGCTTTGTGCCTTTTTTATTCTTTACTTCTGATGAAATATCTAATAATAGGACTGGGTAATATCGGCGACGAATACGCCAACACCCGCCACAATGTGGGCTTTCTGGTGCTCGATGCACTGGCGCAGGAATTGAAAAGCACTTTTTCGGTACAGCGTCATGCTTATCAAACGGAAGGTCGTATTAAAGGCCGGCAGCTAATTCTTATCAAACCAACCACTTACATGAATCTGAGTGGGAAAGCAGTAAAATACTGGCTGGAGAAAGAGAATATCCCCATCGAAAATTTCCTGGTAGTAGTAGATGACATCGACCTGGATGTCGGTGTACTTCGCCTCAGGCCCAAAGGCAGCGGAGGCTCGCACAACGGTCTGAATCATATCATCGAAACTCTTGGTCATACCGACTTTCCAAGACTGAGAGTCGGGATCGGGAAAGATTTCGCTAAAGGATTTCAAGTGGACTATGTGCTCGGAAAATGGTCAAAAGCCGAAGAAAAAGTTATGTTGGAAAAAATCCCAATGGCTGTGGAGATGATCCGGAGTTTTGTGCTGGCCGGAACACAACTCACAATGAACCAGTACAATAATAAATAGGAAGACTTGAAAAAGTCCTAGAAGACTTTCTTCTTGCTATGACAATAAGGGGTTCCTCCCTTTTTGAAATAGTAATCCTGATGATAGTTTTCGGCCGGATAAAAAATACCGGCTTTTTCGAGTTTGGTGGCAACTTTGTAATTCTTCCCTTCAAGAATCCTGATCAATTTTTCCGCAGTGGCTTTTTGTTTGTCGTCAACATAAAAAATCACCGACCTGTATTGGTCTCCGATGTCAGGGCCTTGTCCGCCGATTTGCGTGAAATCGTGGGTTTCAAAATAAAGCTTTAGCAAAGTTTCATAATCGGTTTTTGTGGGGTCAAAAAGGATCTCCACAGCTTCTGCATGGCCTGTTTTTCCGGTGCAAACCTGCTCGTAGGTGGGGTTTTTTACGTGCCCGCCGGTGTAGCCTGAAGTAGCTTCAATAACCCCTTTTTCCTTATTAAAGTGATATTCAACTCCCCAGAAGCAACCGGAGGCAAAAATCGCCCGCTCTGTTTTGATTTCCTGCGGCATTGGTACGAACTCCATAGAAATTGAGTTTACGCAGTGGCGGGTATTCTTGGGAGTGAAGCCTTCGCCCAGAAACACATGCCCCAGGTGGCCGCTGCAATTGGCACAGACAATCTCGGTTCGTCTTCCGTCCGCATCCGGAACTCTTTTCACAGCGCCTTTTACCTCGTCATCAAAACTTGGCCAGCCACAACCCGATTCAAATTTGGAATCGGAATTATAGAGCGCGGCCCCGCATTGCTTGCAGGTGTAAGTACCTTTTTCGAAGTGCTTATCGTATTTTCCGGTGAAAGGTCTTTCGGTGCCTTTTTTTATTATAACATACTGCTCCTCAGGAGTTAATGGATTGTAATTCATCGTCTTTTGTGCGTTTAGAGTTAAGGTGGCAAAAATAATGGTTATTAAAATGGTGACCTGCATTTGGATGAATTATTAAGTTGGGTAAGAGTTTTAAATAAACAAACTTCGAACCAATAGGTTTATGGCGATAGCAATCTTCCTTGATAAGGAGTTGCCTGAGACGGGGGAATTTTTCAAATGACAATCTGAAAACTACTTCTTTACAAATTCTTACCAGAGAATAGGCGGGTTCCAACAACCCGACCGGAAGAAGTACTTTTGCGCTCAATTTTATCAAACTTACAATCAGCAAGATATGAGCTTTGTCACGAAAGAAAAACCGTTCAGTCGTGAATGGTTTAAAGTTTACAGCCTGATCCTCATCGGCACTTTCATAATGGCAGCGGGTTATGTGTTGTTCATCAATCCTTACAAAATTGTACCTGGCGGAGTGATCGGGATTTCCATCGTAATTCACTATCTCACCGAAGGGCTTTTTTCGTTCTGGCCGCTTGGAATTCCTATAGGACTTATGGCACTGACCATGGATATTCCGCTGACGATTGCCGGTGTTAAAATTCTTGGGCCGCGGTTTGGAATTAAAACCGTTGTTGGCTTTATTCTGACGGCCACCTTCATGGATTTGCTGGGTTTTTTAATCGGGCAGGACGATCCTCTGAATCTGGGTGATCAGGTGCTGCTTGCCAGTATTTTCGGGGGTGTTTTTATTGGTTTCGGGCTGGGATTGATCTTCAGGTCAAGGGCAACCACTGGCGGTTCGGACATTGTTGCCATGATGATTAACAAATACACCGGGCTGCCGCTGGGTCAACTGATGATTATTGTTGATTCGGTAATTGTGCTGGTAGGGTTGGCTGCTTTTGGCGACTGGAAAATCCCGCTGTATTCGTGGATCGTGATCTACATTACCGGAAAAGTAATAGACATTACACTGCGAGGTGTTTCCTATGAGAAGACTATGTTCATCATCAGCGACCGGTACGAAGATATCCGGCAAAAAATCATTGTTGATCTGAACCGTGGAGGAACCATTTTTGTTGGCCGGGGAATGTTTCAGGATCATGAAAAAAACATGATTTATACCAATGTAAGCCGTCGTGAATACCAGATTTTGAAGGATTTTATCCGCGAAATTGATCCAAATGCCTTTGTCACGGTGATTGACGCCAATGAGGTATTGGGTAAAGGTTTTAAACCGCTGCACGAGAGTTAGCGGACGTTACAAGATGGGGTAAAATGCGTCTTTGATCTGCCTCACTGTGTAGTTGTTTCCGGCAAAGATCACGCTTACAATGTCGAATCGGGTTTCGAGGTCAATATTTTTTTTACTGATATAACCATTGGCGGCTGCGATCAGTGAGCGTTGTTTGCTGCGATTCACAAATTCCTCAGGTTCGCCGAAATAGGTAGATTTTCGGGTTTTCACTTCAACAATCACCAGAAATTTTCCGTCCCTGGCAATGATATCAATTTCGTTTTTTCCAAACCGCCAGTTCTTCTCAAGGATTTCATAACCGAGATTTCTAAGGTATTTCTCCGCCAATTCCTCACCCTGGTTTCCTGTTTCGTTGTGTTCGGCCATTGTGAATTTTATCTGAAATCAATTTTTGCTGATTGCTCGCCGATTTCAAGTTGCACTTCCCGCCCAATGATTAGTGGATAGTTGTCGGTAATATGCCCTGCCGGGAAACCGAAGCAGACCGGATAGTTTACATCGCCGATGACATCTTTTACAATTTCATCGGCCTTTAATCCAAAACCTTCGGAGCTGTCAGTCATTTCGGTCAGCCCTCCGATGATCAGCCCGGCGAGATCACTAAGTTTTCCGGATCTTTTCAGTGTGTGCATCATTCTGTCGAGCCGGTAAAGCCTTTCGCCTACCTCTTCCAGAAATAGTACTTTTCCTTCGGTTTCCAGTTCCGAAACACTTCCAATAAGGCTTGTGATTATTGAGATGTTGCCACCAACCAGAATGCCTCCGGAACTTCCGGGAACATTAAAATCGTGTGCCGGAAGCCTGTAAGCCGGTTTTTTGCCCCCGGCAACCTGGAATAGCCTGTCGATAGCCGAGCAAACCGCTCCACAATCCGGAAAATTGTAAGGCATGATACCGTGAATGCTCTCAATTTCGAAAAGCGTGGTCAGGTGGCTGTGTATCACTGTGATGTCGCTGTATCCGGCAATCCACTTTGGTCTTTCGAGAAAACGGGTGAAATCGAGACGGTCAATGATCCTCACCATACCATAGCCACCTCTGGTGCAAAGTATCATTTTTACTTCGGGGTCGTCGAGCATTGCCTGGAAATCGGCAGCACGTACTTCATCACTACCGGCAAACTGAAAATGCTGATCGAGAGTATGTTTTCCGGTTTTCACGCGGTATCCCATTCTTTTTATCAATGCTGTGGCATTGCTGATGGCTGAAGCATCAATCCGGCTTGCCGGAGACACAAGCCCGATTGAATCTCCTGGATTTAGATAAAGTGGAGTGATCACTGTGATAGGATTTTTTGGTAAAAATAAAACTTCCTCTCAAAATTCAATTTTGAATTTTTATTTCTCACTTCCAGGCTAATACCTTCCTTACTTTGACAAATCACAGTGAATTTAGTTCTGTGTTGAAAACATGCTTATTTTCGCCGGAAAAATCGAAATCATGGTATTAGTAGGCATTGACTGGCTCATTATCTTTCTGTTCTTCGTGGTTTTAATCGCAATCGCCGTATTAACGTCGAGATCGGCTGGCAAGGGATACAACGAGTTTTTCCTTTCGGGCCGTAACATGCCCTGGTGGCTGTTGGGTGTGAGTATGGTGGCCACTACTTTTTCGGCGGATACTCCAAATCTCGTCACCGACATCGTCAGGCAAAACGGTGTGGCAGGCAACTGGGCGTGGTGGGCTTTTCTGCTAACAGGAATGCTAACGGTGTTTATTTATGCCAAGCTCTGGAACCGGTCAAAAGTACTGACGGATCTTGAATTTTACGAGATCCGTTACAGCGGAAAAATGGCTGCTTTCCTCAGGGGATTCCGTGCAATTTATCTTGGTTTTTTCTTTAATGTGATGGTGATTGCCAGCGTTTCTCTCGCTTTTATCAAACTGGCCGGTGTGATGATGGGAATCCAGCCCGCTCCGGCATTGATTATAGCTGCAGTAATCGTTGTGTTTTACAGCGGTCTTGGAGGATTGAAATCAATATTGTGGACTGATCTTTTTCAGTTTGGGTTTGCCATGTTCGGCGCAGTCATCGCGGCAGTGCTGGTTGTGAAGGGATTACCCGAAGGCGTTCACGGCCTTTCCGGGCTGCTCTCTCATGAAAATGTAGCTGGTAAACTGAGCCTGTTTCCCAGTTTCAACCAAAGTGATCTTTTCCTTTACATCTTCATCATTCCCATAGCCGTGCAATGGTGGGCTGTGTGGTATCCGGGCGCTGAGCCGGGTGGCGGCGGTTATGTTGCACAACGGATGCTGTCGGCAAAGGAAGAACGCCATGCAATGGGGGCTACCTTGCTATTCAACTTTTTTCACTACGCTTTGCGCCCCTGGCCGTGGATCGTTGTGGCTCTGGCCTCGCTGGTGATTTTCCCGGATATTAATTCTATGGTGAGTGCATTTCCCGGAGTAGCCAAACAGTACATCAGGGAGGATTTTGCCTACCCCGCCATGTTGCGTACATTCCTTCCACCAGGATTACTGGGATTGGTGGTTGCCTCGCTCATTGCTGCATTTATGTCCACGGTAGCGTCGCATCTCAACTGGGGCTCATCCTACCTGGTCAACGACTTTTATCATCGTTTCTATAATCCAAAAGCTACCGAAAAGCAGAAAGTTTTATTTGGCAGGATCAGCACTGTGGTTCTGATGGTTTTCGGCGTTTTGCTCGCATTGGTTTTACAGAATGCCCTTCAGGCTTTTCAATATATCCTTATGATCGGTGCCGGCACTGGGCTGATCTATATATTGCGCTGGTTCTGGTGGCGAATAAATGCCTACTCCGAAATTTCGGCCATGATCGCAGCATCAGTGTTTTCACTAGGTTTTATCATCGTCGAGAATTTTTTCATGATAAGATTGACCGGGCTGACTGGTAATGTTCAGGTATTTAGCTTCGAAACAACCGAAACCTATTGGAACATCATCAAATTGGTAGGTGTGGTCGTTTTAACCTCAGCTTCCTGGATCACAGTTACTTATCTCACTAAACCTGTAAATAGTGCAACCCTGCAGTCTTTTTACAAAAGGATTAAACCGGGAGGCCCGGGTTGGAAAAAAGTTGTCAGAGATGCGGAGCTGGCCGGTATATCCATTGTTTCAGAAAAAAATAAATCGTGGGACGTGCCGGTCGGAATTCTTTGCATGTTGCTCGGTAGCATAACCATTTACAGCGCACTGTTTGCGGTAGGCTACTGGATTTATGGTGAATTTGCTACGGCATCGGTGCTGTCAGTGGTTGCCCTGATCGCTGCCTTCATTTTGACAAAAACATGGAAGCGGCTGAGTTTTGATTAGCCAATGAGCGCCCGTATTGATATCAGAGCTAAATCAACTAGTTTAAAAAGAGACAATTACATAAAATGAGTAAACCAACATTATTGATCCTTGCGGCCGGAATGGGAAGCCGTTACGGAGGACTGAAGCAAATTGACAAAATCGGACCTTCGGGTGAGGCCATTATTGATTACTCCATTTTCGATGCTATCAGGGCGGGATTTGGAAAAGTGGTGCTGGTAATCCGCCGCGAACTGGAACCTGATTTCAGGGAATTTTTCGGGAATAAACTGGATGGAAAGATTGAGCTTCAATATGTTTACCAGGAGTTGGACAATTTGCCGGAGGGCGCTACAGTTCCTGAAGGACGTGTGAAACCCTGGGGCACAGCACATGCAGTGCTGGTAGCTGATAAAGCCATCCATGAACCCTTTATGGCGATCAACGCCGACGACTTTTACGGTATGGAAGCCTACCAGACAGTAGCTCAGTACTTTGCCACCAATTCCGACCCAACCCGTCACTGCATGATTGGTTACCCGTTACATCTGACTCTATCTGAATTTGGAACGGTTTCGAGAGGAATTTGTGAATACAACCAGGATTTGCTGCTACAGCGCATTACCGAAATTACAAACATCGAGAATAAAAATGAAGAGATTGGCTATCATAAATCCGACTCAGGATGGATCGCTATTGACGGCCGGACGTATGTTTCGATGAATGCCTGGGGTTTTTACCCTGATATTTTCGGGATTTTCCGTAAAGGTTTTAGCCGGTTCATACAGAATGCAAAATATGACTTGAAAGCTGAATATTATATCGCCCGGCCTTTGGTGGAGATGATGGAAGAAAAGCTGGGAACCGTCCAGATACTGAAATCTGAAGCACAGTGGTTCGGTGTAACATACCGTGATGACAAGGCTTCGGCAACCGACAGAATTTCCGGTTTAATAGCCGAAGGAGTGTATCCGGATAATTTGTGGAAATAATCTCTATGGCGCCTCTGTCTCTATCATTTGATATTCAGTCTGTTGCTGCCAATTTCCTGATTTCGGGCAAAATCAGCGAAACCAGGGTGATAGGTGAGGGGCACATTAACGACACTTTTTATCTGAATACAGATTCAGCGGAAGAATTTATCATCCAACGAATTAATCATCACATTTTCAAAGATATAGCCGGCCTGATGGAGAATATTTCACGGGTTACTTCACACATTAATCAAACCAGTATCAACAACCCGCCAGGGAATAGCCTCAAGGCCCCGATGGTGGTA
The DNA here is from genome assembly GCA_036794825.1 of Bacteroidales bacterium. GTDB lineage: Bacteria > Bacteroidota > Bacteroidia > Bacteroidales > 4484-276 > RZYY01. Next base: position 128,374 of record DAIRGA010000002.1, read on the forward strand.
TTGACGCGGGAAGAAAGAAATTTTTTCAAAGACCAATCGGGTAATTACTGGCGGTGCTATTCCTATATCCCTCATCAGCCAGTCAATAGAATGAGCATTGAAATTGCTTCTGAAGGAGGCAGAGCAATAGGGAGGTTTCAGAATGCTCTGTCGTGTTTGCCAGGAGGAGCGTTGCACGAGACCATTCCGGATTTCCACAACCTTAGAAAGCGGTTGGATGCTTTTAACATGGCTGTCAGGACTAATAAAGCAGGTCGGTTGCAATTGTCAGCTAATCAGGTTAAAGCCATTGCAGAGCGGGAAGAAGAGCTGTTGAAAATCCACGAACTTGAGTCCGTCGGCCTTATCCCTGTCAGGGTTACGCACAACGACACGAAATTCAACAACATACTATTTGATAAGAACCAGTCGGCTATTGGGATTGTTGACCTGGATACGGTGATGAACGGCAGCGTTTTATACGATTTTGGCGATGCCATTCGCACGCTTTGCAACACGGCCACAGAGGACGAAAGCGATCTTTCGAAAGTAAATTTCGATGTGGTGCTATTTGACGCTTTCACCAGGGGCTACCTGAGCGAAACTTCCGGCATGCTTCAAGCTGTTGAGATTGATCTGCTGGCATTTAGCTGTAAGTTGCTCACCTATATCATGGCGGTTAGATTCCTCACCGATTTTCTTAACGGAGATATTTATTTCAAAGTAAAGAGTCCGATGCATAATTTTCACCGTGCTGCCAACCAAATCAGGCTACTGGAGTGTATGGAGATGAGTTTTGAAACGATGGAAAGTGTGACCAGGAAGAGATTTTGCTGCTAATTTAAAGCTATCTTATTGAAATAGAAAACTTTTCTTCGTTCGCCGCCCTTTGTGTTGTTTTGGAGTATCTGATAACCATACGCCACGAAATAATCCCTGTACCAGTGTGAAATGTTTCCCTGACTGTTTTCGAGCAAAACGTCGCCCGTAAAACCAGTGGCTATCTTTGTGTTCTCCACGTTGCCTATGTCATCGTAACCTTCTATCACTTTCGAAACGATTTTTCCATCGTGATTGTAAAAAATCACCAATTCTTTTCCATCAATGAAAATGGCTGTTTTTTGCAGCAGCTGCATGGATTGCACGTCCCAGATCTTAATTCCGTTACTCCATAGCAGTTCCCCCTGTCTGTTGAAACCCACCACAAATGCATTGAAATAGCGATAGCCTTCGAAAACCGTGTAATAATAAGGCATCGGGCGGCCATAGAAATCGTAACTCATGGTGGATATCTGGCGGTATTCGGGATAATAGGCATCAGCCACCATAACGAAATTATCGCTTTCCACCTGCAGATCATGAATCAGGAAATCGTACAACAGGCTTTGCTCTTTGCCCTGTTTGCTTTGTTTTTTCATAAGATTTCCGGCTGCGGCAAGCTGCTGATTATTGAGAATATTGGTGATGTTTTTAAACTCAAGCAATCCATAAGTCTGCAGAAATTTCTGATTTCCTTCGTTGATTCCGGCAATGTAAAATCCTTCCGATTGCTCTCCTATTCCGGTAGTTTCGCTCTTTGTTGATTTCCCGTTGAGGTTATTGAAAGTTCCGAGTACAAAGAGATTTTCATTTTGATCCAGATGTATCTGTCCGTTCATCAACCTTTCTGAGACCCGTGGCGGTGTGAGGGTTATTGTTTGCGCAAGTTGTCCGTTAAGGTCGTAGGAGTTCAAATAGAGCGAACTCTCCTTTTTTGTCAGGTAAACATTGAGGGTGGTGTAGATTTTTCCGGTTTCTGTACTCCATTTTAGGTCTTTTATAAAGGTGGGGTAGTCTGCAAATTTGATTGTGTTTTCGCTGCCGGTTGTGAGATCTTTCATCAGAATCATGGCCTGCTCTTTTCCATAATTCATACCCAAAATCATCTGGTTTCCTGAAATGTCAAAACGGACAATTTCAGCCGGAAATGGAGTGTAAATCGAATAAGTAACCGACTCGCCGGTGAGCAAATCCAATTTCATCAATTGAAAGGTGAAATCTTCAGACCGGGCTTTCGACATTTTTTGAAAAGCGAGGTAAATATGGTCGCTTTCGAATCGGTAAGATTGAAACCTGAAATCCATCAGAATCGGGACCTCCTTTGTCCACAAAGTATTTAGCTGCGTGTTATATTGTACAAAAAACCATGATTTGTTTTGCTGATCCACCTGGTTGATGGTTTCATAAAAAACCAGAATTCCCTTCTCGCCACAAGGTATCAGGTTAAAAACTTCAGCACGTGCTTCTATTTCAACACGCATTGGTCCGCTTTCAGTTTGTGAAAAAGTTTGAAATGAGGAGATTACTGTGATTATCAGCAATAGCAAGCGGTTGCGCATCATCTGCAATTTGGAATTTATCATTAATAACCTTAAGAACCTCGAATTATTTTTTATGGCACTTTCCTTTTTCCCTCAAAGAAAAGACCTTTCTGGTTAAAACAAAAAATGCTCCTGATAGAGGGAGCACCTTTTGTTGGATTATTCTTAAAAAAGATTTCTTATTTAAGAATTAACTTTTTCATTTTTAATACATTATCTCCAATAATCCGGATGTAATAGATTCCGGCGGGCTTCCCTGACAAATCAAATCCGCGGGTAGATACACCGCCATCATGTTCGAAATCAATTTTTTGAATTGCCTGTCCGGTAGCGCTTAAAATTACAATTTTACCTGCAAATACCTGATCAGTTGTAACATGCATATCAAACATTCCGGTAGTCGGATTGGGGAAAATATCTATCTGGAAATTGTTGCTCAGGCTGGTATTGTTTTCAATATTTGTTGCAAGAAATTCAATCCCGTTTATGAGGGTTACGCCATTTGGTGAAAATGTCTGGAGAGAAGTTCCGTCAGCATATTGAATATTAAGGCTAAATTCCTCACCGGTAGCAGGTCTGAACATCCTGAATTCAACCACCTCTCCTGGCTCAAATCCGGTAGCCTGAGCCGAAACCGGATCGGTGGAAAACGCGGTGAGAACCATAATTTTGCCGGCATCAACGGCCTGTGCCACCCCGGAACAAATGCCTGATTGAGTGAATATTCCGATAATGTCGCCAGGTTTTAGCTGGTCTGTAGCATCGTTTAAAAAGCCAAAGATATGACTGATTGGTGATTTCTGTATTTGATTCCATGGATGAACGACCTCCGGGTAAGTAGTTTTTAGCCCCGGATTAACGGGTAGTTCATCACAGAATGGGTATTTAATGGCTACGGGTTGTGCTGATGAGTTGAAAATCTCATAAGCTTTCCCTGGCAGGAGTTGATTCAGAGTGTTGATGTAATAGGCCGGCCAGTAAAGCCCGACACCTGCAATTTCCTTTATCATCGTAATTGCTGAAAGACTGGTGAACTGGTCTTCGACATCCACAGCACATGGGGTATTAACTGGAAGTATTGACCAACCGTTGGCAACGCTAAGCTCATCCATCGGATATCTGATCAGACCGGTAATGTTAAGCTCGCTGGTGTTATTCATCTTTATCCGGTAACCCCTGGTAACAGACCAGTCGCCCAGTGTATTGATATTTTGACCCGGCCAGTACACGCCGTTGTAGTCCTGAACCAGTTCAATGCTGGCTGTAATTTCAGAGAAAATGTTGTCCATTGAAGGATTATCAGGAGTGACAAAGGAAGAAATCCCGCTCCAGTTGAAAGGTACAATCATTTGATGCGTCGAAATCTGAAGCACCTGCACCAGCGCCTTGTTGCTGCTGACCATTCCGCAGTTACTCGTGAAGAAGCACTGGTAAAATCCAGCATCAGCCTGAGAAACATTATTGACCACAAGGGTGGATGAATTGGCATTTTCAATCAATTGATCATTAAAATACCATGTGTAAGAACCACTACCTGAAGACTCTACCTCAAACGCCAGGAGAAGTTGGCTACCGGTGAATGCTTCCTGGTCAACCACCTGGTCGTTCATAATGGTGAGCATTTCAATGGTCAGCGTAATATCATCGGTGTCGCTCAGCTGACAGGGTTCAAGCGGTAAAGCGGTCATGTGAAGAACAACCGAACCCGCTGCAATATCTGCCTGGCTGAAAGTGTAAACCGGATTTAGGAGGCCGGGATTATTGAATGTGCCGGTACCCATCGTACTCCATTGAATTGCTGAATAATTCTGCGCCATCCCGCTAAGCTGGTAGGTTTCAGAGCTACAAATTAAAACGTCATTACCGGCATTTGCCGTTGATAAATTATTGATTGTTAGAATCATCTGGTCGGTTGCAGCCACTGCACAGGGTGATAGCGGCTGAGAAGTCAGTGTTAATGTGAGCGAACCAGCAAGCTTATCAGCAGCACTTGGTG
>DAIRGA010000002.1:132808-240002 GCA_036794825.1 Bacteroidales bacterium
CACATGGGGACAATGGTTGCGCTGTAAGGGTAATAACAACTGAGCCTGCATTTTTGTCTGCTGTACTCGGAGTATAGACAGGAGTCAATGTTCCATTATTGGCGAATGTTCCTGTTCCGCTGGTGGTCCATGAAACAGAAGCATATCTTTCAGCAGCTCCGCTGAGCGAGTGCGTTACATTTTCGCAAATGGTTGCATCAACACCGGCGTTCGCAGTTGAAAGCCTTTGAATGGTGAGGGTCATGATATCGGTGGCAGCTACTGCACAGGGTGATAGCGGCTGAGAAGTCAGTGTTAATGTGAGCGAACCAGCAAGCTTATCAGCAGCACTTGGTGTATAAACAGGGTTGAGGCTTGTGGCATTGCTGAAGTTTCCGGTACCTGATGTACTCCAAAGCACTGAACTGTATCTCACTGCCGATCCATTCAATGAGTGTGTGCTGTTTTCGCAGATAGTGTAATCACTTCCGGCATTAGCAGTGGAAAGTCTTTGAACAGTTAATGTCATTTGATCTGAAGCAGCCACAGTGCAGGGCGAAACAGGCTGGCTGATCAGTGTGAGAACTACAGCTCCTGCCGCAGCATCCTGTGTTGAAGGAGTGTAAATGGCCTGTAAATTTCCTGAGTTGTTGAACGTTCCGGTACCGCTGGTCTGCCATAAAACCGAGGAATAGGATATGCCTGAACCGTTCAATTGATAAGTCTGGTTTTCACAAATGGTGGCATCAGCACCTGCATTGGCTGATGGTGGACGTTGGAAGCTGGTATAAATAAATGACTCAGCAGAAACAAGACATGGTGCAACAGGTGCTGCAGTCAGGGTCAGTTTAATATTCGCGCCCGTGTTCATGTCATTGTTGCCTGGAATGTAAGAGGTATTGAGATTCCCGGGGTTGCTGAAAATCCCATCCCCGGTGGTTGTCCATAGCAGATTGCTGTATGAACTTGCAGTTGCCTGGAGCTGAAATGGCGGTTCGGCACAAACAAGCTGATTGGGAAGTGTTGAAATCTGAACGCCCGGATTGTCAATGATCTGTATGGTTTTACTTACTGAGGTTCCTGTTTGACAGTAAGTTTTTGGTGCCGCTGTTAGCGTCAATGTAAAATAACCGATGGCTTTGTCATTCGGACCAGGATAGTACTTCGGATTCAAAACATTGGTCTGACTAAATGTTCCATCACCAGTTCTTGTCCAGGACACTGAAGTATATTCAGTTACTTGTGCAGCAAGTTGTAAATAGCTGTCTTTGCAGGCAAAATCGGTATTTGGACCAAAGGTGACGATTTGAGGGAGTTGTTGAATAAAAAGGGTAACGTTTTTGGTTGCATGTGTCTGGCAGGGAGGAATTGCAAATGCCGTCAGTGTAACGATTGTGCCAAAATTGGCGATATCCTGTGGTCCCGGAGTGTACACAGTCTGAAGAGCATAAGGATTTGCAAAAGTTCCGTCTCCCTGGGTAGTCCATTCAACCCCAAAATTGTTGCTTGCGCTTCCATTTAAATTGAAGGCTACACCTTCACATCTTCTGATAATTGTTGGGGCCGAACATGTTGGTCCTGCAAGGAATGACATCAAAAGGTTATCGCATACCTGGGAAGTACAAGGTGAAATTGCACTGACACAAACCGACAAAGTAACCCCACCATTGCTTACATCAGCATTTGAAGGATTATAAATAGTCTGAAGTGAGTTTGGGTTACTAAAAGTCCCTGAACCGCTTGTAGTCCATTGAACAATACTATAATTACCACCGGTTGCAAAAATATCCACTGGTTGCGTTCCGCATGCACTCATATCCGGTCCTGCATTGACAGTTGGCAACGGACTAATCTGCAAGGTGAGATTATCCGAAGCTTCCACCTGACACGGACTGTAAGGCTCAGCAGTGAAAGAAAGTTCAACTGATCCTGTAGTTTTATCATTGATCCCTGGTGTGTAAACTGCCGAAGCATTTGCAGGGTTATTAAACAAACCATCTCCACTTGTACTCCATTCTACATTTAACGCATTCGTTGAAGTGCCATTTACGGTGAAAGATTGATCCTCGCATATAGTACCATCTGATCCTGCAATGGCAGTTGGATAGTCATTAACAATCAATTTAATCTGATGATTTGAGGTATTGGTCGGGTCAGTTACCGTTAAGAAAAAGTCAGTTGTGACATCTAAAACAACTGGTGGCGGGTTTTTTACATTATGGTTGAACCCTGATGGAGATGACGACCAGGAGTAGGTGTATGGGCCACCCGTACCGACAAACTCCTCAGCACTTAGTGTTACCTCGTTGTTGATGCAGATAGGATTGTCCGAAGTATTGATGTAAAAATCCATATTGGTAACGGCTTTTATATTTGTAAACATCGAAAGTGATGTTGGATACCACCTTCCATTGGTTACATAGCCCACCGCAACATAGTAAGATGTAATGGTTACGATGTACTCTTTTTGTGTTTGCCATAGAAAGAAACGAAACTGAATCAATTCTCCTCCGCTAAAACCGTCTTTAACCGGAGTTGTATTGTCGTCGCCAAAAAGTGTAAGAATGACGTTTTCGGTGCCTGTCCACATTCTGGCTCCACCACATTTGCGAACTCCGTTCAAAAGATAAAAACCACCGATCCAGTCGCCCGGTTGCAGTTGAATATCGTTCACACGGGGATTGGCAGATAATTGAACTATATATCCATGAATTGTGCCGGTATTGACGGGCACATCCCAGATCGGAGGATATCCGCCACTGGTTTTCTGATCTCCGTTCAGATCGTTGTGAATCATCTCCCAGATTGCCTCTGTATCTGTCGGAAAATCTGATACTTTCGCTCCATCAAATAACAAATCATCTCCGGTTTGCTGGGAGATGGCAAATGATGGCAACAAAAATAGCGCTGCTATCAGCCAGACGATAAGCCGGGTTTGGTGCTTTTTTAGTTCTTGAAGGTAAATTCTCTTTTTCATGGTTCAATGCAATTATAAGTTAGAATTATTTCATTAGCATGCTTAACAATTGGCTAAAAAGGTTTGGTAAACATATCCATCAAGTTTGCTGAGGCAGGGTGGTAAATACAAGCAGAAGTTTCGGTTACAGATAAATAGGATCATCCTAAAAAATCATGGTTTACAATTCACTCATTACCCTAACATGATCTCGCGAGATCATCCTTCCGTTCATCGAGCTGCAAAAATAATTTATTTTTTTCATTAAACAATAGCTTACACTTTCTTTTAAGTGATGCTGCGTCAATGTTTTAATGATTTTTTAAAAAAAATCAATCTGCGATGGATTATTCGTGATTTTCCTACTTTCGCAAAACCTATGGCACAACAAAGTCTTTTTGGAAAAATTCTGCTCTGGAGAATCAGAAATATCCCGGATTGGAATTTTATTTTAATCCTGAGTGTTTTGGTTGGCATCCTGACCGGATTTGCTGCAGTTTTGCTAAAAAATCTTGCTCACACTACTTACGAACTGGTTCTGAAGGGATTCACTTTTGAGAAGGAAGTAGTCTTAAGCTTCATCATTCCCATGACGGGAATAATCCTCACCGTGTTGTTTGTAAAGTACCTCATAAAAGATGATCTGGGGCATGGTGTGAGCAAAATCCTCTTCTCCATATCAAAAAAGAAAGGCTATCTGAAACCCCATAATGCCTACAGTTCTGTGGTTGCAAGCTCACTTACGGTTGGTTTTGGGGGCTCTGTTGGGCTTGAAGCCCCGGTCGTTCTTACAGGTTCTGCTATCGGATCGAATCTTGCCAGACTTTTCAGGTTGAATTATAAGACTGTGATCCTGATGATTGCCTGTGGTAGCGCTGGTGCGATTGCAGGGATTTTCAAAGCTCCGATTGCAGGTGTTGTTTTTACCATCGAAATTCTGATGATCGAATTAACCATTTCAACGCTGATTCCATTGTTGATCTCGGCAGTAACTGGTTCGCTGGTCGCATGGCTCTTCATGGGCAATAGTGTGTTGTTTTACTATAATCTTGAAAATCCGTTTATTATAAACGATGTTCCCTTTTATATGCTTCTTGGAGTTACTTCAGGATTCGCTTCTCTGTATTTCTCCAGAGCAGTGATGCTGGTTGAGGGTAAATACAGCCAGGTTAAAAACCCAGTAATCCGGCTAATTATTGGAAGTCTGATACTTGGCCTGCTGATTTACATTTTTCCTTCACTTTTTGGTGAGGGTTATGGCGCTTTGATGGATATCTTGCGCGGTAATGGCGAGCAGGTGATCAACCAAAGTTTGTTTGGCAATTTGGCTGAAAATCAATGGCTGCTCCTGGTTTTGCTCTTGCTGCTGATTTTTCTGAAAGCCATTGCAACTGCCTCAACAACAGGTGCGGGTGGTGTTGGAGGTACCTTTGCCCCTTCACTTTTTATGGGTGGAGTAATTGGTTTTTTTACCGGAAGGTTAATCAATACTGTTTCCGGTTTGTCGGTTTCTGAAAGCAATTTCTCCCTGGTTGGAATGGCAGGTGTGATGGCAGGTGTGATGCATGCACCATTAACCGGAATATTCCTAATTGCCGAAATTACAGGTGGTTACGAGCTTTTTCCCCCACTAATCATTACGGCAACCATTGCCTATCTTACGACCAGGTATTTTGAACCCTATTCATTGTACAACAAGAATCTGGCGCAACGCGGGGAACTGATCACCCATAACAAAGACAAAGCAGTGCTTTTGATGATGCAAGCCAACAAACTGATCGAAACCAACTTCTTACCTGTAAAACCAACCGCCAATCTGGGCGATTTGGTCCAATTGATAGCCAAATCAAGCCGAAACCTGTTTCCTGTGGTGGATGATGACGGAAAGTTTCTTGGAATAGTCTTTTTGGATCATATTCGTGAGATTATATTCAAGCCGGATCTTTACGATATTACTCCCATCAGCAAGTTGATGTTCCAGCCTGAAACCAATATTGATATAAATGAATCGATGAGTGAAGTGGCCCAAAAATTCCAAAATACGGATAAATTCAATCTTGTGGTGCTCGATGGAGAAAAATATGTCGGATTTATTTCGCGAGCACGCGTATTCTCCGTTTACCGGAAGATGCTGAAGGATGTTTCTTACGATTGATATTCAATAATTTGTGAGACAGCTTCTTCGATATCGGTGACTGGATTCTTACAAACCTTATTTCGGCATACGTATATTCTGGTATTTCCCGGAAAATACCTATATCTGAAAATTGGCAAAGTACTTTCTCCTTTTGAGCCTGCTATTATTTTAACAGGCAATGGCTCTTTTATCAGTCTAAGCATCTGATTGTGTGCATTATCACCACATACAATCACCTCTGAATAATTCACCGATAACTTGAGCCAAACCGCAGCCCATCCCGAAAATGAGGTAGGATAATTACGGATGTTTTCACCCATCATTTTCACCATCCTTTCGGCTATACGCTGATAATCATTATTTTCCATGATATGCCCCAGATTGAACAATACTCCAGCCATCATTGAGTTGGACGATGGTATAACATTGTCGGTAAGCTCTTTTTTCCGAACGAAAAGTTCAGGGCTTTTTCGATCTGTAAACCAGAAAAGTCCATCCTCTTTGTCATAGAATTCACTGATTGAATATTTTACAATTTGGTCGGCCAGGTAGATGTATTTCTCCTCCATTGTTAACTGGTAAATCCTGAACAACGTACCGGCGAAAAAACTGTAATCTTCTAAAAAGCCCTCAATTGAGCGCTTGCCGTTTTTCCAGGTATGATAAATACTCCCATCCGACTCAACCAGGTGATCAATGATGAATTGGGTTGCCCCGATAGCGTGATTTAGATATTTTATCTCCTCAGTGGCTATGTAAAGATCGGCCAATGCATTGATCAATAAAGAATTCCAGCTGGTTAGTGACTTATCGTCAAGTCCGGGCCTGACTCGTTTTTGTCTTGCCTCGAGCAATCTGATCCTTGAATGCTTCAGCAAATTTTCAAAATCATCTATATCCAGACTCTTTTGGCTGCAGAACTGATGCAAAGGTAAACTTCTGACCAGTATATTTTGATCTTCCTCCCAATACCCGGGGCCGTTCAACCCGTAAAATTCTCCGATTATTGCACTATTTTCTACAAGGATTTCTTTGAATTCTGCTTCAGTCCAAACATAATATTTTCCTTCTTCTCCTGCCGAGTCGGCATCAAGAGCCGAATAGAAAATGCCTTCCGGCGAGGTGAGTTCAGCAAGCACAAAATCAGCGGTTTCGGCTGCCACTTTGAGGAAATCTTGGTTCTTTGTCACCTGGTATGCTTCACAATAGAGCGAAATCAATTGCGCATTATCATACAGCATCTTTTCAAAATGTGGTACTTTCCAGGTAGCATCCACCGAATACCTGGCAAAACCTCCACCAAGCTGGTCATAAATTCCTCCTGACATCATTTTTTCAAGAGTCAGCGAAATGTAATTGAGAAGGGTTTTGTCTTTTGAAAATGAATAATAACGGAGCAGAAACCTGAAGTTGTCGGGCATCGGGAACTTTGGGGCGCCACGATATCCTCCGTTTTTAAGGTCGAAACTGTGTTGCCATTTGCCCATGGCTTCGTTCAGCAGTTCAGTCGAAAATGTTGTTTGTGGGGCAACCTCCGGAATCAGCGGGTCTTTGTGCAGACCTTTTGAGATTTGAACGGCTTGTTTTTCAAGGTCCGAGGAGTGAGTTTTGCGAAGTTCCACTATTCTGGTGAGCAATTCGAGCCAGTGTTCCGGCCGGTAATAAGTGCCGCCATAAAAAGGTCTTCCGTCGGGAAGAGCAAAACAATTCAGCGGCCACCCGCCATTTCCGTTAATGAGCTGAACAGCAATTAAGTACACGGAATCAACGTCAGGGCGCTCTTCCCTGTCAACCTTAATATTGATGAAATATTTGTTCATTAATGCTGCAATTTCCTCATTTTCAAAGGATTCTCTCTCCATCACATGACACCAGTGGCAGGCTGAGTACCCGATAGAGATCAACAACATTTTATTTTCATCTTTAGCTTTTTGCAGCGTTTCGGGGTTCCATGCATGCCAGTCAACAGGGTTCCAGGCGTGTTGTAAAAGGTAAGGGCTGCTTTCGTTGATTAGCCGGTTGGCTTTTTTTTCTCCGGAAAGATGATCAGATTGGGTCATTGTTTTTTACAATTAACTTCTTTTTGGCAGGATTGTTTACAAATCCTTGATGCAGATATAATGAATAATCACCTGGCAATACAAATCAATCCAGCGTTGTATTTTGGATATAGTGTTAGTTTATTCTTGTGGCTGTTGATCGTATCTCTTTTTTCGATCACCTTCGTGATGTCCTGGTGGTGGAGGCCTCCGCCTTCCGGATCTAAAATTCTCATCCCGTTCAAATCTTCTGACGGATTCTTCAAGCCTGCTTTGCTGATCTTCGTTAAGGTAGGGTTCGATTTCCATTAGCATGGCATCGTGCAGGTCTTTCATAGACTTTTGCATATTGACCACGTTTTCATGGATCATCTCACCGTATTTGTCAAGGATTGGATCAATGGCTTTTCGTTGTTCTTCATCCGGATCAATCACACGGTAGTATTTTCCTTTGAAACCCTCGTGGGTCCCGGATCTCACGAACTTTTCGATTCTCGATTTTGTAATGAATCCGTTGGTTACAAATCCAATCAAAAATCCGATGATGATGGAGGCAATTATAATAATAACTGGTTTCGTTTTCATTGTCAATAAGTTAGTAGTTAAATAATAAAAATTGCGTCAAATTTTCCGAATCTAACGAGCAGATGCCGATGATGGACTCGGCTGAAAAATCGCCACTTTTTGCAACGGAAACAAACAAAAACAGGGATGCTGCAACCAGCAGGGGCAGGGCAATTCGTTGGAATGCTATCACGAAAGCCCTTGATGTTTTTAATTGCCTCTCTTCGGCAATTCGATACATTAATTGTCGGGAAAATCCGGAATTGAAGGATGGCTGGAATTGTTTCATCGCTTCCCAGATCCCCTGAAGTTGATTTTTCTCCTCCTGAAGTTCAGCCGAATCATTCAGGTCATTACTCAATCCAATATCCTCTTCGGGCGTCAAATCCCTGTCGAATGAGGCTTTCAGCATATTTCTCAGTTTTGTGGACATAATTTTATAGGATTGAAGGTTTTAACATCACTTTTAATTTGTCCTGGGCACGCGACAATCTCGAGAGAACTGTTCCCAGTGGTAATTTCAACATTTCGGCGGTTTCTTTGGTCGAATAACCTTGTATCATCCTCAACACAACAACGCTTCGGTATTTTGGCTCAAGCGTATCCAGTGCCTTATTCACTATTTCCTCAGCATCTGTCTCAGATTCTATGTCTTTTGTGTCTGCCATATTGATCTCATTTCTGTTGTTGTCCGACGGTTTTAAAAAGAACTGCGAAGTCCGCTTTCGGCGTTTCAATTCATTCAGGGATAAATTAATGGCGATTCTTGTTAGATAGGTTGATACTGCTGCTTCCCCCCTGAAATCTTCCAGCGCTCTGAAGAACCGGATAAAAACCTGTTGACCCACATCCTCTGCATCGGCGCCCGGCCCCAGCATTCCGATCACCGTTTTGGCCACCGTTTGCTGATGACGTCTGACCAATTCAGCAAATGCATTATCATTGCCATCAATCGTCCTGCTTATCAACTCAAAATCTTCAACTCCTGAATATTCAAACACTGATACACCGGTTTTTGCTAGTTTGACAATTGTTCATCCATCTTTATTCCTGACACCAAATCTAATTGAATTTGTTCTTTTCTTATTTTTGTGGCTCACAACCATATCAAACATTCTATGCCAACCACAAAAAAAGTAAAGAAGGGCAAGGTTTCACAGCATTTCGACAAAACTGAAGTATTGCAGGATTACAAGGTTGCGGTGGAGAGCCGTGAAGCGAGCCTTTTAGGGCGCCGTGAGGTATTAACCGGAAAAGCCAAATTCGGAATTTTTGGCGACGGTAAGGAATTGCCGCAACTTGCTATGGCTAAGGTTTTTAAAAATGGAGATTGGCGCTCGGGATATTACCGTGATCAGACTTTTATGATGGCTGCCGGAATATTTTCGTTGCGGGAGTTTTTTGCTCAACTATACGGCGATACCGACCAGCAGTTCAATCCCGGAACCGTTGGCCGCCTGATGAACAACCATTTTGCCACCCGTTTTGTGGATGAAGATGGCGCCTGGCTGGATCAGACCGCTATGAAAAATTCCTCAGCCGATATCTCCCCCACGGCCGGCCAGATGCCTCGTTTGCTCGGATTAGCTTATGCATCCAAATTTTACCGTAATAATAATGAGTTGAAGCAGTTCAACAGGTTTTCGGTGAGCGGAAATGAAGTTGCCTTCGGTACTATAGGCGATTCAAGTACATCAGAAGGAGTTTTCTGGGAAACGATGAATGCTGCCGGCGTGCTCCAGGTTCCCATGGCCATTTCTGTGTGGGATGATGGTTATGGCATTTCTGTTTCAAAGGATTATCAAACGGTGAAAAGCAATATTTCCGACGCACTGAGAGGTTTTGAGACTGATGATAAAACGCCGGGTTTCATGATTTTGACTGCAAAAGGCTGGAATTACCCTGAGTTGTGCAGAATTTATCGTGAGGGAATCGGAATTTGTCGTGAGAAACACATTCCAGTCCTTTTCCATATCACAGAACTTACTCAGCCGCAAGGCCATTCTACTTCCGGCTCGCACGAGCGATACAAATCAAAGGAGCGGCTCGAATGGGAAAAGGAGTTTGATGGAATTAAAAAGATGCGGGAATGGATTATCGCCGAAAAATTGGCCACTACCCAGGAATTGGATGAAATAGAAAAGCTGGCTGTGGAAAATGTTCGCATTGCAAAAAAATTGGCATGGGAAAACTTTATAACTCCCTTAAATTCAATGCGTGATGACTTTTTAAAGATGGCGGACATCAGTACCTGTAATTGCTCTAAAACGCGCAGGATCAGTGCACTGAAGGAGGATCTTCAGAAAATTGCCGAGCCAATCCGAAAAGATACCATGTCCTACGCAAAACGAACATTACGCCTGATCTGTAATTCGTGCAGCAATCCCGCTAACTCGCTCAAAACCAACATCAGCAAATGGTTTGATGAATCGCTGGCCGTAAACAGAGAGCGTTTCAGCTCGCACCTCTTAAGTGAAGATCAACATTCAGCCCTGAAAGTTGAACCCATCCCGCCAATTTACCCGGAAAACGCAAAATCAATTCCCGGCAGGGAAATCCTCCGGGACAATTTCGATCATATCTTCAATACCAACCCTCGGGTTGTTGCTTTTGGTGAAGATGTGGGTAAGATCGGCGGCGTAAATCAGACCTACGAAGGGCTTCAGGAGAAATATGGCGAACTAAGGATTTTCGATACCGGCATTCGCGAAGCTACTATTGTGGGACAGGGCATAGGACTGGCTATGCGCGGTTTGCGGCCGATCGCTGAGGTGCAGTATTTTGATTATCTGCTCTACGCTTTGCAGGTGATGAGCGACGATCTGGCAACGCTTACCTATCGCACCAGGGGAGGCCAGAAAGCACCACTGATTGTCAGTACACGCGGCCACCGGCTCGAAGGTATCTGGCATTCAGGCTCGCCGCTCAGCATGGTTATCAACTCCATCAGGGGAGTGCATGTGCTGGTGCCGCGCAATCTTACACAGGCAGCAGGTTTTTACAATACCATTCTTGTTTCGGATGATCCGGCACTGATTATCGAACCGCTCAATGGTTACCGCCTGCGCGAAAGAGTTCCGGCCAATATCGGTGAGTTTCGCATTCCGATTGGAGTTCCGGAAATTATCAAACACGGGACTGATGTTACACTGGTGACATATGGTTCGTGTGTGCGCATTGCCGAGGAGGCCGCCGCGCAGTTGCAGGACTTCGGCATTGATGTGGAATTGATTGACGTTCAGTCTTTGCTTCCGTTCGACATTCATCACACCATCGCCGAGTCGCTCAAAAAAACCAATAAAATCGTCTTTTTTGATGAAGATGTGCCTGGCGGCGCTACAGCGTTTATGATGCAAAAAGTGCTGGAAGAGCAAAAAGGATTCTACTATCTTGACGCTGAGCCCAAAACGATAACTGCCCAGGAGCATCGCCCGGCCTATAGCACGGATGGGGATTATTTTTCCAATCCAAATGCCGAAGATGTTTTCGATACAATCTACAACCTTATGCACGACGTGAATCCGGTGAAATACCCAAAGATTTTTTAGCTGGCTCTAAAGGCATTTGCAAAGTATTAACCTTTGCAAACCGAAATTCGATGAACAAAATTTGAAAGCATGGCGCTTAACACCGAAAATCCCCTGGTAATTGCCTCCCGCTTTATCAACAATACCCGCCGGCATGTTTTCCTGACAGGAAAAGCTGGCACAGGGAAAACAACATTTTTGCGGGAGATTTACAATTCCACCCATAAAAAATGTGTAGTTGCCGCACCCACAGGGGTTGCCGCCATCAATGCAGGAGGCGTTACCCTACATTCCTTGCTCCAGTTACCGTTCGGGAGTTTTATCCCATCAAACGATCTTCATGATCTGCCAGGAATATCAACCAAAATTTCAACTCCCGGGAGCATTGTTAAAGAACTTCACATCGGTAAGCGAAAGCTGATCCTTCTGCGTGAGCTCGAATTGCTTATTATAGACGAAGTAAGTATGCTGCGCGCTGATTTGCTGGATGCGATAGACGTTGTGCTGAGATTTGCCCGGCGCAAAAAAGAGTCTTTCGGTGGCTTGCAGATACTTTTTATCGGCGACCTGCTCCAGTTGCCCCCGGTAATTAAAGATAACGAGTGGCAATTCCTTTCGCGATGGTACAATTCGCCCTACTTTTTCGAAGCCAGAGCACTACAGGAAAACCCGCCGGTGTACATCGAACTGGAGAAAATTTACCGCCAGAGCGATGCGAAGTTTATCAGCATTTTGAATAATTTCCGCTATAATCGTCCAACCCAGGCCGACTTGGACCAACTCAACGCAACCTGCGAAAAGCTGCCGGAAGTTGCTCACCGTCATGATTATATCTTTATAACCACGCACAACCGCATTGTTGATGAACGTAATACGGAAGAGTTGCAAAAACTCAAAAAGAAGCTATACACCTACGGGGCTGAGATTGAAGGGGATTTTCCGGAGCACCTCTATCCTGTTGAGTTTGTTTTGAAACTTAAGGAGGGTTCCAGGGTGATGTTCATCAAAAACGATTACTCCGGCAGCCAGCTCTATTTTAATGGAAAGTTGGGAACGGTGGTGAATCTGGATGACGATGAAATTGAGGTTGAATTTGACGATGACTCAGACAATGTGCTGGTGGAAAAATATACCTGGGAAAATAAATCCTACTCGGTTAATACAGAAACCGGGGAGATTGCGGAGCATGTAACGGGAACTTTCAGGCATTACCCGCTGCGCCTTGCGTGGGCTGTGACGGTGCACAAAAGCCAGGGGCTGACTTTCCCGCAGGCTATTCTCGACCTTTCGGGTGCCTTTGCTCCAGGGCAGATTTATGTGGCTCTTTCACGCCTTCAGTCAATCCAAGGACTTGTTCTCGCTTCACCGCTCTATTTCAACAGGTTAAGGACAGATAAAGTGGTTCTCGACTATGCTGAGAACAAAAAGGAATCCAGCGTTTTGATCGAAAACCTGAAAACCGACATTTATTCCTACACCACCGACCAGGCTGTTAAGGCCTTTGACCTGGGCGATCTGCAGCTTTTGCTCAAATATCATCATCAGGGCTACGACAAGGACGAAAGTAAGTCGTTGAAGCAGAAACACAAAAAGTGGGCATCCTCGCTTTATAACTCCCTTACTGAGTTAAAGGAGGTGTCTGATAAATTCATCAAACAGATCAATTATATTGTTTACCAGGCTCAAAAGGATGGATTACAGCCACTTCACGAAAGACTTAATGCGGCTAAAGGATATTTCGAGCCTCGCCTCAGGGAATTTGTTACGAAGGTTCTTAAGCAAAAAGCTAATGTGTCGGGTGAAGGAAAAAAGGTGAAAACCTACCTTACCGAGCTTACGGAGCTGGAGATGGCCTTCCTGAGGCAGATTTACCTGATTCACAAAGCCTGCGCTGTGCTTGCCACAACACTCCTGGACGAAGAGCTTTCGCGTTCAAATTTTGATCCTTCAGGAATCTACAGCGACAGAAAAGAGCAGAAAATTTCTGTAGCGACGCAGAAAGTTTCGAAATCTAAAAGCGCAGAAAAAAAAGAATCCAAAGCCGGCACGCGCGAAATTACTTTCCAGATGTTCAGCAAAGGAAAGACGGTGTATGAGATTGCTGCCGCGCGAAATCTTTCAGTATCAACCATCGAAGGGCATCTGGTGTCGTACATCGCCGACGGCAAGGTGGATGTAAACCAGCTGGTTGCTGCCGCTAAAGTTGCTGAAATCTTAAGAGTAGCCCAAGAGTTCGACCATAACCAGCTCAAACCGATCAAAGAGATCCTGGGTGATAATTATTCCTATGCTGAAATTCGTCTTGCGCTGGCCAGTCGTTTAAAAGATCATGCTGAAGCTGCTTCGAAAGCTTCAGTTATAACCTGAGCCACTTCCCGGTAATCCGGTCTGCATTTTTTACCCTGATTTCATAAAAATAGAGCCCGGCAGGAAGATTTGACACATGGATGGTTTTCTGGTTGTACACCTTTAATATGTATTGTCCCCGAATGTCCAACATGGTAAATTCAAACTGCTCTTCGTGTAAATTGATTGATATCCTGTCATTTCCTGGATTTGGAAATACCAATTCATCGCCGGTTACAGGTTTTTCCGGATTGGAAGTGGGTTCACCTATTATAATAAAAGGTGTGGTCGTCACCGAGGAGGCTACTTCAACGCCTTTACTAACCGTCAGTTTCAGGTAGCAATCGGTTGATCCGTAATTGGGTACAATCCACTGATATTTCCCGTTATTTGGAAGATTTTCGGCAACCAGCCACCAAGGACCATCCGGGCCAAAAACAGAAATCTCTATCCTGACGGTGGATGGAACACCGCCGGGCACTGCCGAAGCCCACTGAATGAACCTGGCCGAGCCCGGGTAAAATCGTTCGTATCCTTTGGGATAAAGGGGCAGGATGGAAAGGTTTTCGGCCACCCAATTATCGGCATAAACGTAGAGATAGTTTTTGTAATTAACCCAGGAGCCTTCTTCTACCAGCATCACGATGTCGCCGATCCCGTTTTTGTTGAGATCGCCGCCGGCTCTGAATGCTTTTGCATTGCCTGGCGTATTTGGTGTCTGAAAAGAGGCATCTTCAGTCCAGTTACCGGCGCCATCACCCAGCCAGAGCTTAAATGTCCTTCCTCCAAATGCCATCACATCCATAAATCCATCTGCATTCATGTCCCACAACTGAGCCAGTCGGAACGTGCCGGTAGAGGGTAGATTTCCGGAATAATCAACCCATGTGTTGAGAATATTATCCCATTCGAAGGCAAGAATTCCTCCGGAATAGGTTACATAAGCCAAGCCTGAGCCACCGTCGTTGTTGATGTCTCCGGTCGTAATTCCGTTTCGGGTATCGAAATTCCCGATAGCAGGCAAGCCGTTATCATTTTTTACAAAGGTTCCGTTTCCATCGCCGAAGTAGGCTGTTCCCTGGGCATGCGATGCAACGATGTCCATAAATCCGTCATTATTGATATCGCAGAAATGAACCAGGTTGTCGGAGTTATTTCCAAGAAATCCAAAAGAAGGAACCCAGGTGCCACTGCCCTGGTTCAGGTAGACGTGCATACCGGCGCCGCTTCCCATCGAAATGCTCACCAGGTCAAGCCATCCGTTGTTATTCACATCTGCCAGGTCGGTTCCGAACATCCCCCATGTTTCGCCGTTGGAAGCCAAGCCGTTATCCCATGGAATCCAGCTTTGGCCGGTTCCATCACCAAGCGCCACTTCGATGAGCTGATCGCCAAAGTTGCTCGAAGCATAATTGTGGTGCATTCCATACCCGATGTCTTTCTTCCCATCGTTGTTAACATCGCCAACCGCGATGCCGCCATATCCAAAATATCCGGTCATGAAATTCTGGAAAACCCCGTTTCCCTGGTTAAACCAAATCAGTAAACCCTGCTGGGTGGAGCCGATGTTGGGATTTCCATGGTCTCCGATGGAGATGATGTCCACAAGCCCGTCGTCGTTTATGTCGTTGAAGGCGAAATCGGTTCTGCCTCCTTCGAATGTAGGTACGTTCAGGCCGCTGGTGAGTCTGGAGTAGCTGAGGGTCTGCGCCTTTAATACCATTACAGGGAAAATTGTCAATGCTGAAATTATCAGCAGGAGGTAATTTTTTCTCATGTTTTGAAAATTTAAGTCCTGCCAAAATTACTAAAATGACTCAACGATTTTTGATTTACTTTGCTCCCGCTATGTTTTTTTGCAGAAAAAGAAAGGAAGTACAGAATCAGGGTGTTGTTTCAGGCGACACATCTATCCACCCCCTGAAAAAGATGTTGCTTGTGATGGCAGGTGTTTTATCCCTGATCCTTGGGATTATCGGAATTCCGGTTCCCGTTCTGCCCACCACACCATTCCTGCTTTTGTCGGCATTTTTGTTTTCCCGGAGTTCTTCGCGGCTATATCACTGGCTGATCCGTCACCGCTATTTTGGAAAATACATCCGTGATTATCACGAAAAACGTGGAGTTTCGCTGAGAGTTAAAATCGGAGCATTGCTAATGCTTTGGACTGCTATTATTTATTCGGCATTCTGGGCTGTTGAATTATTGTGGGTGAGGATTCTGCTTATCCTGATTGCAATAGGGGTAACATCGCACATCCTTTGCCTCAGGACTTTGAAGTAAATCCAATGGAGGCGCCTGATATTCATAAAAATTGGGGTTGGTTCACTCAGGCACTGTACTACAATTGAAACCCATGGTTCCTCAACTCATCTTTCATAGCAGGAAGTTTATGAGCAGTGCTGATATAAGTTTTGATAAGTTCCTCTGTTTCTTCCTCTTTTCCGGGTATTTCACGGCTGAGTTTTAAAAATTCCGCCAGTTTACTGTAACCTTCTCGATTGCGGTGATGCTTCAAAACATGGGCTGCATTTTTTTCGATCAGGCTAAAACACTCATTAGGATAGTGTGGCATGATGTGGGGCAGTAAAGCATGCAATTGATCGGCAGCCTGTTTGGAGCTGGCCATTACCAGTATCTCATCCCATGCGCTTTCGCTGACCAAGAGTTGCATTTTGAAATCAAAATCGGCTTGTTCTTTGGCGAAGTTGATCCCTTCAGTTCTGGTTATGAATTTCCTGGCCTCGGCATAATGATCTAACTGCATTGTGCAGGCTACGCGGGTGAGCCAAAACTGGCAATACAATTTGCTGCCAGGTTCAAGTTTTCCTTCAAGAAATTCAACCATAGCCATTTTATGTTGTTGAAAGGCTATAGCGGCCATATGCTCAAATTCTTCAGGGATTCGGTCAAAATAGTAGTTCAGCAATTTGATGGCCATGTCAAAGTCATCGGGGAAGATGGATTCCATTGCCTTAAGCCAACTCAGCTCATCTCCTGTCCTGCTGGTGAGCAAATCAGCGATTGCAGGTACTGCGATCAGGGGGATCGAATGTTCCTTCAGCTTCTCAAGTATTGAGGTGTTAAGTGCCGGAGTTCTGACCATCTTTTCGAAAAATGGCTGAAAATAATTCAGAACCGAAATATGGTGAGTTTTTGCAAACCTGAAAGTAATTTCGCTGATTACAAGGACATCTTGATCTTTAACAGTAACCACTTCAAACTCATTTTTCAATAAATTCTTAAGGTCGCGTTTTAACAGAAAAATCAGGTGATTCCGGGCTGAGGACTGGGCTTGTTGCTGAGGGTCAAACACACCGAATTCTGTGGTAGCTGCCAACATCCCAAATATCATTGCAATAGCCTGAAAATGATATCCTGAACGAATTTCAGAGGAAAGATCGGTTCGCCAGGCTTCATAGAATTCTCTGATGGAATCAGGGATTGAATCAGCAAACATCTCATTTTCATCAAGTTCTGAACTGCTTTGATCTGGCAGAGACTCCTGAAACAGATCCGGCAAATCCAATCCTTCCAACCCCTCGCTGAAAGCCTCGTAGGTCTCCATCAATTCATCTTCAAACGAAATGAGATTCAATTCCCTACCAGTGTGTGCAGTTCCCGGGTCATAACTCCTTACAAACTCCTCAAATCTCGACATCAACCGCTCGTTGTTGTGCAAGAGATCGAAGAGAAAATCGTCCTTTGTTTCAACTCCAACTGACCGAATATACGCTCTCTTTTCGATGATTGTGTTCATAATCAGAGCTCCCAAAAAATGATAATGATAAACAATGCCCCAAAAATATTCATTTTTCTTTTTAAAAGCATCAATCCTGCTAGTTTTTTCAACAGCCGTTTTGTTTTCACCTGGGATTGGTTGTTGCGGGGATGAAATTGGATTACCTTCGTTTGGCAAGATCAACGCCAAGTTTGACTCCATCAACTGCCGAGCTGGTTATTCCTCCGGTATATCCACTGCCTTCGCCCACAATAAAAACGTTCTCAAATCCACTGCAGAGCCGGTTTTCGTCCCGGATTACCTGTACAGGAGACGAAGTTTTGCTTTCGAGACCCAACATCAACCCGGTTTCAAATCCGGAAA
This sequence comes from Bacteroidales bacterium, assembly GCA_036794825.1. Classification (GTDB taxonomy): domain Bacteria; phylum Bacteroidota; class Bacteroidia; order Bacteroidales; family 4484-276; genus RZYY01. The sequence continues at coordinate 150,462 of DAIRGA010000002.1, forward strand.
TCTTCTTTGAAAAATCAGTGAGGCCTTCTCTCAGGGCAGTGACCATATCCTCAGGGAAAAGTTGATCAAAATCAAAAGGAAAAACGTCGAAAGGATAGCTGTTGGCCGGGATGATACCAGTGCTTTTCTTGGAAATGAAACCGGAGATCAGTGCACCCGGAACTTTGTAACTATTGGTGAGACGATAAACTTTTCGTTCAAGCTCTTCAAGCCAGGCGAGCGCCTCATGAAATCCGGCCTCTTTTCCCAGAATTTTGTTGAGGTCAGTTCCGACAACAATTGCTGAATTTGCATAAGGAGACTTTCGGGCGTAGTCGGAAACTCCGTTTACGATGTTTTGAAAATCAGCAGGCGCCGATGGGATAACCTTTCCGCCCGGGCACATGCAAAACGAATATACCGGCAGCCCGTTGGATGCCGTGTGGGTGAGCTTGTACTCTGCAGCTTTTATGCCGCTTAGTTTTGGGGTGAACCACTGGGATTGATTTATGAGTTCCTGCGGATGCTCCACCCTTACCCCAATAGCAAATGGTTTCGGGCGGAATTGAATCCCATGCTGCTGCATCATCCTGTAGGTTTTGTAGGATGAGTGACCGGGCGCCAGCACAAACCAGTCGCAAGGTATCCCATGGTTTGTTGTTTGCACGGCTGTACATTTTCCATGCTTAATTTCTAATCCCGACACTTCCTCATCGAAGATCATTTTTCCGCCGATGGCCTCAAATTGCTTTCTGAGGTTGGGAATCACAATGCGGAGAATATCACTGCCGATGTGAGGTTTGGCCAGGTAGCCGATCTCTGCCGGAGCGCCGGCTCTAATGTAGCTGTCGAAGACAAATTTTTTCTCGGGGGCGATTCCCTTTGTGCGGGAGGTCAACTTTCCATCTGAAAAGGTACCGGCGCCTCCCTCGCCATGACAATAATTGGACTCTGGCTTAAAGCTACCACCGGCTTCAAATTCGACAATGTCCCGAAATCTCCGGTCAACTTTTGGCCCCTTTTCGATGATAACTACTTCAAAACCGGCTTGCTGCAGCGTAAATCCTGCAAAATAACCGGCTGGACCACTTCCAGCTACCACCACCTTCTGTTTTCGCTTTTTGAATGGAATGGCTAAACCAGGCTCGGGCACGTAATTGTTGCCTTTGATTTCGTCCGAAATCACCCTTACTCTTACCTGCCAGTGAACATCAGGCTTGTAGCGGGCATCAAGGCTTTGCAGAAGAATTTCATACCTGAATTTCTTTACCTGAATCTTTTTGCTGATGAGTTTGCGCAGATCGTGCTCATCAAAATCTGTCGGGAGTTTAACCTCTAAATCTTTGTATTGCAAGGGTGTGAAAAGTTGGGTGTTTGAAAATAAAAAAAGGCCGGTAACGACGGTCACCGGCCCTTTTCAATAAAGAAGTCTTATTTCTGAATGATGAGTTTTTTCACCAGTGATTGCTGGTCATTTCTCAGGTAGAGGTAGTAAACGCCCTCTGGGAACTGAGCCATGTCAAAGGTTTCGTTGTACTGTCCGCTCACTTCTATGTTCTTTTGCAGAATGTCAATCCCTAAAAGATTAACCACGGTGAGCTGATATTTTTGGTTATCAGCAGAATTCAGTTCCAGAACAAATTCGCCCTTGGTTGGGTTAGGATAGATGTTCAGTGATTTGTCATTCAGTTTGCTGATGCCTGTAGGGTCAGAAACTATGATTTCGAAGTTCTCTGAAAATGGCCCCATACCGCAATCGTTTCCACCACAAACTTTCAGGGTAGCGCTACCATTCCAGGACTCGCTCCAGTGAATGCTCACGTTGTTCATATTGATCGTCATTTCACCGGCTCCTTCCGGGCTGAGCACCCAGTCATAGATTGAGCAGGTGCTGAGTGCGCTCACGAAGTATTCAGTAACATCTCCCATTGCCACTGTATTGTCGCCATTGATCGGACCTGCCTGGCCGGGTACAGTCATAACGTGAATGTAATTACTGTGCGTGATGGAGGTAGTGTTTGTGCCATCTGAAATTTCGAGGGTAACATTGTAATCTCCATTGAAGTGGTAGGTTACTGTCGGATTTTGTTGGTTGGAGAATGCGGGTGTTCCACCGGGGAATGTCCATGACCATGTGGTTGCACCCAGCGACTGGTCGGTAAACTGAACCTCCATTCCTTCGCAGCCTTCGGTAACATTTGCAATGAAATTAGGAACAAGTGTAGCGGGCATCATACCGAAGAAATCAAGGTATTTTTCCATCAAAGATTTACGATCGCCGTTGAGGCCGCCAAATTCGTGAGACGCACCTATTGTTCTGTAAGAAACGGAATTCTTGGCAACGGCAGTTCCATAGCTTGGATTTGCATTCTGTAAAATCAGTGTGGCGCCTGATGTTGCAGAAATACGGTCAACCCAGGCATTATCGCCATTGTATGGGAAGCTTAATCCTTCGGTGAATGTTCCGACTACACCGGCGACGGTACTCAGGTCACCCGATCCGTCAGCTGTTGCAGTAATTCCAAACATCGAATGAACGGCTGTCTGAGTGTCGTAATACCATGTGTCGCCACCTTCCATGTAAAGGTTGCCTCCGCCATTTAGGTATGCTGCGAGTTGTGTGCCTTGTGCGGCAGTTAAAACATAATTGCTGGAATAAATACCGAGGCAGACAAATACTGAAGAGTAAAGACCAAGGTTTGCTGGGAAAGCAGTTGCCAGTTCGTGTGAAATTCCGATTTGATTGAGGGCTTCAACCATTTTGGAGGCTGAATTGTGATTTCCGTCCATATCAATGATTAGTACTGGAATTTGTCCTACTACCAGGTTAAAGCTACCCGAACCCGTAATTCCAAGTTCTCCGCTGATAGCAAAATCGAAAGTCACCATCTGGCCTGCCGGTGTTGATGCAGAAGCAGTTACTGTGTAAGCCTGCTGAGCCGTTTGACCTGCGGCAACATTGCCATAATTTGCCTGGGTCTGGCTGATGGTGATGTATGGACTGGCGCTGGTTAGTGTTCCAATAACACCGGTTGCATCAGAATTACCGGTGTTGTTGAGCATTACCATAATGGACACTGTTTCACCCGGATCAACTTTACCATTGTTGTTTCCTGTAGGGTCGCTGATGGTGTGGCTGTCGTATCCCAGAACAGCACTGTATGCCATCAGGCTGAATGAGCTCTCCCAGTTTTCCTGTCCGCTGGCAAGCAGGTTAAACAAGATTCCCTGGCCATTAGGAACGTCGTTGGCAATCTGAATGGTAAAAGCATTCTGAAGATTTACAGAGTTGCCCGCCGGGATGCTTCCGAAGTTGGCTGTTCCATTTAAAATGGTAACATAAGGACTTGAGGAAGAGATTGTAACGGTTACGTTGTCAGCTGATGATACACCAACGTTTTTCACACTCAGGTTGAGGTCGGAAGTTTCGCCGTAATCCAGTTGACCGTTATTATTGCCATTGACATCATTTACTACAACGGCATCAAAAATTACGTAAGGACCTGTTGGCGGGATGCACTGGATATTTTCATAGATGGTTTCCATATTGTAGGCTGTTACAACAAGAAGCACATCTCCCGGCAGGAATTCGTTGGGAACACTAACAACACCTGATTCATCAGTGTAAGCACTTGCATAAACACCATTTTGTGAAAGGGCAACCAATGCACCAGCAACCGGCTGTCCGTTGGATGTGATGGTGGTTTCAAATGGTGTTCCCACCAGCATGATATTGCTCGAAAGTGTCAGAGGAGATGCCGGAGCAGTTCTGACCTGCATTGATGCGTCTCCAAAGGTTGTCCAGGTTTGGATGGTCTCCAGATCCGAGGATGAGTTGGCCTCTGTGTACATCAATACCAGTCCGTTTACTACGATTGAGCCGAGGATCGAACGGCCTTCGGTAGTATTGATTCCGTTGCCTGGGTTGGCAGCGTAATCATAACCTCCTGTGATAAGGTCGTTAAAATAGTCCTGACCGCGCATTGGTGGTTGCCACGGCTGATTGATGGTTGCCATCAGAGTCAGAACAGCTCCACCACCTTCTTTTTTCAGCCAGGCCTCAGCAAAACAATCGCTTGTGCCCGAATGGAAAGCACCGTTTACACAAGCTACAGAGAAAATGAACGGCAGTTTATCGCCATTGGTCAACTGGTTGACGTTGGTGTTGCTAAACCCGGTTGTTCCCCATGATGTGCTAGAGCCGTGTCCACAATAATTGATGATGCTGACACCGTTTTCGATGGCGTTTTTCACCTGAAGTATAGTTGCTGAGGGCTCATAAGCTGTGCTATGTCCATTATAAGTGAACGGATCAAGCTTATTGTTGTAAATGATATTGGTGTGCTGATAGTCAATCTCGCCATCATCGCCAATCCCGGCGCCTTCCTGGCTGGCAACGCTGAGCGCCTTGTCATACCACGCTCCAGTAGGATTCTTTTCGTAGTTTATAAGTTTATTTACCTGCGTGGTAACATGAGCGGGCGAAGAAGCCGAAAAACGACCAATCGCAATGTCGGGGAAATTATCTGTTCCAACCACACGACCCAACATAGGATCCATTGGAGCATTGGCGCCGCCGCCTAAATCACTTTTAATATCAGCCCAATCTCCAACAAGTTGTACATACAGAATAGAGTTATTCTCATTGTATTTCTGTTGGATAAGCGATTTCACGTTGGTGCCGACCGCTACCACTTCCTTGTAAACATTGTGTCCTTTCTCTTTTTTCCAATCAATGAAAGGTTGTATAGCTGCTTCGTCACGGGCTGTTGTTATTACGAGAATATCACCGGCCTCACCCATAGTGAGATCGGTTGTGGACTCGTAATTGAGAAAAACAGAATGATAGAGTGCCTCCATTTCACGAAAATATTTTCCTGAAGTATTGGTCAGCGGGTTGATGGGTGAGGAGTTATCTTCGACGAGCTCAACGGTTACGTTCGTGTAAACCCTTAAAATCTGCTGAACCGCATTGTACTGGAATGGTTGCACAAATACTGTTGTTCCCCTTACATCTTTAATGATGTATGGATCAATATTACGAGCGAGAGTTCCAGGATAAAATGCATCCACCATGGATTCGGGAGCAATAACATAGGGGATCTGGCTCGGATCCTGATTACGGTAAATAACTCCTCTTGAGGGAACCAGGGGTGTGGAAAGCTGATATTCATCATAATCAGCAGAAATAATCTTAAGCTGGACGTTTTTGTCGGGATTGAGCTGAACGCTGGCGCTGATGTAGGGAAGTTCAGCAAAGCCGGCATCTTCTGTAGTAACGCTGCCAGGGAACTGAATTTTGGTAAAATCTGTACCGTTCAAATTTAAAGGTCTCAGGCTGAAATCGCCAAGTGTAAATTCAACCTGCGAGGTGGTGGATGAAATCCTGGTGTAATTTACCTGGTATCCATCCTTTGCCATCAGGCTGGTAAATCCGAGAAGCAGCAAAAGGCTTAGGAAAACATTTCTCATAAAATTAAAATTTAAGTTAACGAGTTGAAATTGAATTAATTATTGTTTTTATTTTGATGATCAAATGATATTTTGGAATTTTCTTAAAACAGGTTAATTACTGAGGATCAGTTTTTTGGTCTGCAGGCGCTCTCCGTCGAAAAGCTTAATGTAGTAAACTCCTGCTGGTAATCCACTCATATCCAGTATCATAGTGCTAAAAGCTGATAGCTTTAGGCTCTCTTTGATTAATTCTTTCAAGGGTTGTCCGTAAGCACTGTAAACCTGGATATCCAGCGTTTTCGTGCCATCACCAACAAAATCAATATTAACCAAACCATCAGATGGGTTGGGGTAAATCCTGAGCGAGCCGGGAAGAATGGGTTCGTTAATAAAGGTGGATTGGAAATAAATGACGTTCGACATTTCGGAAGTGCAACCCAAGGAATTGGTCACAATAGTGTAATAATTGCTGGTTTTGGTTGGAGTAAAAATCTGACCTGTGGCTCCTTCGATAATGCCATCGTCATTGTACCACTGGTTACCGGCTGTTGCATCAGATACCAAAGTAAGCCCGGCCTGAACTATCTCAGGCGTTGAGGGTAACTCTTTCACCACAATCATGATCTGGTGCGACATGGAAACTCCGGTGAGATTGTCGGTAATAACGGCGGTGTAAACCGTAGTGACTTCAGGGTATGCATCGGTCTGCCGCGAGTTGGGATTACTTAATCCGGTTTGTGGAGTCCACAGAATGGTGAAGTCTCCCGATCCTCCGGTAATGTTGACAAACATTTGGGTGGTATCCCCATTGCAAAGGTTATTTTGCAGGGTGTAAGCTATTGATGTCAGTGTGGCTGGAACGTTTATCTCAAAGAAATCCAGATATTTTTGCATTAGCTCCACCCTTTGATCCTCAAGAAACAGACCCCCGAATTCGAAGGAAGTTCCGATTGTTTTAAATCCATTCCCAATGCGTGCAATCCCGCAGGAAAACCCGGGGTTATTGTTCTGTAAAATTACAGACGCTCCATTTACTGCCTGCAACTGGTCAATCCAGTTGTTGTCGCCGGTGTATTTCATTTTGAGACCTTCAGCAAATGCGCCTGTGGTTCCGACTATCGAATCAAGATTCCCGGCGCCATCCGACAAGGCATATATTCCAAATAACGGGTGAACCGGGGTCACAGGATCGTAATACCAGGTATCGCCACCCTCCATGTAAACTTTGCCACCCAAGGCGAGATAATCTGCAAGTTGCTGTCCTTCGACGGCCGACAAAACACGGTTGGAGTTGTAAACACCCAAAGCTACAAAAACTGAGGAGAAATAGCTCAGATCGGCCGGTATTTCAGTCACTAATTCGGAAACAACCCCTAATTGGTTAGCGGCTTCGCGCATGAATGGGGCAGAGTTATGATTGCCGTCCAGGTCAATAATGAGCATGGGAATAGGACCGATGGTTATGTTGAAGTTTCCTGTACCTTCAACGCCAATATTATTGAAAAGGTTAACTACGAAATTCGCCGGGTGCCCGGGAGGAGTGCTTTCATCTGCATAAACCTCAAAACTGGCCTGTGTTACCTGCCCGGGAATGGCATCTCCAAAATCTTGCGGAGAAGATGTGATGATAGATATGTATGGATCGGTTGACAGTAGAAGGCCTGAAGTGCCCGTCACAGCAGCATTTCCATTATTTTTCGAGTAAACGGTTATCCGGACTTTCTCATTTGCATCAAATTTTCCATTGCTATTGCCCTCAATTTCCTGGAAAGCAAAACCGGCAAGTTCCAATTGGGGGGCATAGGCTTTGAGGGAAAAATTGCTGCTCCAGTTGTCAGTACCATCGGTTGCAACAAGCGTAAAAATGACTGTATGCTGATCGGGAACGGTGGCCTTCAGAGAAATCTCAAACTGGCCTGAGAGATTCAGTTCTCCTCCTCCCTCTATACTCTGAATTTCTGCGCTGCCGTTGATTATGGTAACATATTCATCTGAACTTTGAAGCATCAGTTGAATGTTCTCTCCATTTACCTGACCATAATTTTGATAAGTCAGGTTGAGCGAAAAAGTCTCTGCATATTCCATCAATCCATTGCCATTTCCGGCGGCTTGGTCATCAATACCGGCCTCTTTTACAAGAACATAGGCTCCATCTGGTGATGCAATAAGCAATGTGCCAAAATAGGGTTTCAACTGCTGTCCGGTAATGATGATTTCAGCATCTCCGGGAGTTATAACCTGCTCGATGAGATTGATGTCAGCAACCCCATTTGCATCTGCAAAACCAGCACCTAACAGTACGTTATCCTTTGTGATAGAAACGTAAGTATGTGGAAAAGAGTTGATTGTAACCGAATTGGAGCCAAGAGGGATGAGTGCAGGGTAGTCGGCAGTGCAATCTGGTGGTTGGGAAAAGAATGCCATCAGCGATGGATCTCCCATCAGATGATAAATTTCCCAGTAATAGTTGGTAAGTGTTGATCCTGATTGGGTTACAGCCAGATTGCCGGCAGTCGGGATTTGTCCTTGGGTAATGTGCCAGTCGGCGATAGTAATTCCAGGTTGGGAGTGGAGTATTCGGTCAAACGCACCCAACGAACCATTTGCAAATTGCGGGTTTGCTGAAACTGCTTTAAATCCGACAGCCCACCAGAAATCTTCATCCCAGTAAGTGCTGTTTGAACCTCCAATGTATCCGATGGCGCCTTTTCCGGCAGCCCGCAGGATGTCTTCGCCAAATGAATTATTCTGAAACTCAACAGATGAGCAGCAGTTGCCAATCATCAAAGGATATTTGCTTTGGTTTTGCAGCGCCTGAATGTGGTTGATGGTAAACGAAGGATTTGCCCAGCCTGCTGCACTGCAGTGTGCAGAATAATTGGCAAAACCAACTCCGTTGGATACATTCTGGCGGATCGAAAACGAATAATTGCCTCCTGTTGGTTCCGGCTGCAGGTAAGTATGAGAATTTATCCCGTTTTGTACGTTGAAGTAATAGGTATTCCCATAGTTAACCTGGCCGTTTCCCCAGGTTAGCTGGTGGAAGGAATCCTGGCCGGCAATCATCACCACTTCGTCCAGAAAAGATGGATCGGGGAAGAGATATTGTTCGTACTCAAGCGTTTTATCTATCTGGGGTTGCAGTTGGGCTATATTCTGGGCCGAAAAACGACCATAAAAAGCATCCGGAAGAACATCGCCGGTGTATTCACAGTAGTAGAGGTCGGTTACATGATTCCCGGTGGCGCCGGCAAATGAAGGAACCTGGGCTACATCACCCACAAACAGTACAAAACTCTGCGGTTGGTATCCTTCGGGTGGGTTTTGGTAAAAAGTTGTGAGGTAGTTCTTTATGCTCGCTGTTGTGTTTCCGATTTCAGGATTGTCGGTGTAGGCCTCTACTACTCTGAAACCTTTTCTGGTTTTCCATTCTACAAAAGGTTGAAGAACCTCCCGGAACATAGGATCGGAAACAATGATGTAAGAAATCGGATCGGCCTGAAAAAGACTTTCGGTTTCCTCTGGCTCCTGATAGTTCAGAAGGATGTTTTTAATGGCAGAGAAATAAGGATTCATCTTCTGCTTCATCGAAACCGTAGTGGCATTACTACCATTGTTGAATCTGATTTTCAGTTCGATATAATCATAAACCCGGATAATGTTTGCTGCCGGGTTATAATTTACAGGTGAAATCACAATTCTTGCAACGCGAACTCCTCTCAGAATGCCGATGCTTTCAACTTGTACAAGCTCATTCAACAGGAAATCATCGGTATTATAAATATCATTATTGAACTGAAAAATTGGCGATTCAGGCTGATCGAGTTTCTCAAGTGATGGTTGTGCCGGAAAGATAGGATCATTTAAACCCATTTCAGAAAGGGAGATATCTTTGAAACGGCTGAAGCCGATCTCAATAACCAATTCGGCATCCACGGGCACTTCGATGAGCCTTGAGAGGATGGGCAATCCTGGATGACCTACTGTGGTGGAAATGCTATACCCTTCAATCTTCAACTGAAGAAAATCGCCATTATCTACCTTAATTTTGGAGGCGTGAATTTCGGAAATGGAGTTGGAAATTCCCAGTGCAGAAAAATTGTTTTCGGTAATCTGGGTGATGGTGTTACCCGGCGAAACGGGTATTACCTGTGCATACATCAATTTCCCGACCATTATCATGGTTGTAAAAAGCAGTGCAGATGCCAGTTTAAGGAAAGTGTGTTTAATCATCATTCCTCTTTCGAAATTGAGTAGCTATGGTTTGATTGAACTTGAAAACCTTGCAAAGGTAAAACAAAAAAAGTAATTGAAAATGAATTTTTTATTGATTTGACCATACTGCAAAATTCAGTGTAAAGGACAGTCAGAACCCTTTATGGTTGCCTGGTACTGATCAGATTTCAGGGGCTTAGGCTTTGCGGGGAAGGTATTTTTTCGAAATCTGTTGCACGGGGTACCAGGCCACAAAAAAACCAATGGCAATCACGGTAAAAAAAACCACTACAAAATCATTGATCTGCAATTGAACCGGATAAGCATCAATAACAAAAGCACCGGATCCGCCACCCAGCGAAATGAGCCCGAATTGCTGCTGCACCCAACTGATTAATCCTCCGAAAGTCAATCCCAGTAAAGCTCCGCCGATCGAGATCATCATTCCCTCGAGCATAAAAATTCGTTGGATCAGTTTGTTGCCTGCCCCAAGTCTGTGCAGGGTGAGAATGTCATCTTTTTTGTCAAGAATAAGCATGGTGAGTGAACTGATGACGTTGAAGGCTGCGATGATGAGTATAAAAGTGAGAATGAAGAAAATAGCCCATTTTTCAGACTTCATTATACGGTAAAGCAATGCCTGTTGCTCGAAACGGTTTTTGACCTCAAAATCATCCCCTATAAGGTGTTGAATTTCTTTTTTTACATTTTCAGCCTTAGCGCTTTTTTTGATCGCCAGTTCCAGCGAAGTCACCTCATCCTGGTAATCCATCAGTTCGCGGGCAAATTCAATAGGAACAATAGCATATTTTGTGTCGAAATCCTGCTGAATGGAAAACACAGCTGACGGGAAAATATTCTGGCTGTTGAATGCCCTTTCGATCGAAGAGCCGATATTGCCTTCGCGCCGGGGAAGATAGACCGTTACAGGATGAAGCAGGTCGTGGAGACTTGCATTCAGATAGTAGGAAACCCCTGCGCCAAGTATAATGCGCGGCTGGCCCAGTTCGAACAGGGTGAATTTCCCCTCGATCAGCATGGTATCTATTCCGCTTGTATTCGTAATGTTGCTGCTTACCCCCTTTATGGTTGCCAGGTATTGGTTGTCACGATATTTCAGCAGTGCATTTTCTTCCACAACCTCGGTGATGGCAATTACTCCGGCTATTTTCATCACCTCCTCTGCAGGAAACGTTGATATGGAGAAGGTTTTACCTTTTTTAGCAGTAATAACCAGGTCGGGGTTAAATGAGTTGAATAGTGATACAATCAATGTTTCGAATCCGTTGAAAACCGACAGTACGATAATCAGTGCCATGGTTCCAACAGTGACACCGCCCACAGAAATTCCGGAAATTACATTAATGATGTTGTGCGATTTTTTGGCAAATAAATAGCGCCGGGCGATATAGAATGGAAAAGCTTTGATAGGTCGCTGATTTTTAGTGATCTATATAATCCTTACATCCATGAATTCAAATGGTTTCATTTCCATGCTTTGACTAACAATCCTGTGCCGGTACTATGTTTTAGCCTGACATCCAGGAAATTGAGTATGAGTACAAACCAGAAAATCGCCAGGAAGTAAAATGGTAAAATGATGAAAAACAATTTTGATGCGTTAAGCATTAAGATTGGGAATTTCATCGAAAGTTTCCAGGAGATTTTTCCCGGCCAGCCATAGGTGTAGGCGGCGTTAACTTTCGAAAAGCCGGCATCTTTCAGCTTAGCGGCTATGTCGTCAATGTTGTAACCATCTCTAACATGCTCGTCAATGAATGAAGATTGAGGACTGGCAACATCATGATTATGATCCACATCCGAACCTCCTTTGTCAGATGGAGTCGAAATAAGCAGCATGCCGCCGGGTTTCAGTGATTTGCAGAGGTTTTCAAAAACAACAGTATCTTCCTCGATATGCTCCATCACATCCACCGAGAGTACCAGGTGATGTTTCCCGGTTTGATTGAAAGTAACCAGGTCAGCCTGTTCAAATTGCACATTGGTCAACCCGGATTTTTTGAAGAAATCCCGACATTCCCTAATTTGATCTTCTTTTACATCCACACCAAAAATTTGCCACGAAGGATGTTTCCTTGCCAGGTAATAGCTGTATTGCCCGAAGCCCGAACCAGCGTCCAGCACAGAAATGTTGCCTTTTGCTGATTTTGCCCAATTCCTGATGACTTTTTTAATGTGCCAGGTTCTGAGCAAAATTACATCGAGCAACCGGTAAAATACTTTCCGGCCAATAGGAGAGGTATTAAAAACGTTTCCCAGAACTTTCTTGATGGGATCGTACTGCATCTATTAGTTGATTTATGGATGAAGAAGGTTTTCGATGTTTTCGATGTAATCGAGCGAATCATCCTCGAAAAACTCCAGGTTCGGGATCTGGCGCAGTTGGTCTTTGATGTTCCTTCCCAGGGTGTAACGAATTTCGCCGGTGTGATGCGAAATGGTCTCCATCAGCGATTTTTTGTCTTTTGTGGCAAACAGACTGATGTAAACCCTGGCAATGGAGAGATCTTTGGTTACTTTAACCTTTGTAACCGTAATCATTGCAGAGCCGAATTTCTCCTTCGCTTCGCGCTGGAAAATAGTGCTCAGCTCGCGCTGAAGCAACTTTGATATGCGTAACTGACGTGTTGATTCCATGCCGCAAAAATATTAAAAATTAGCGCAATGAGTTTGAGTCTCCCCAGTCGTCGGGATTCCCGCTGATGACTTCATCTGACAGCGTTTCCGGACAAGGGTCCGGGTGCGTTTTTTACCGATAGGTTTAATATTCGTAAACTTGCACCTTCGAAAAATACATTTCATGAAGCGAACAACGCAACTTTTAAAGTATATTCAAAAATACTGGGGATTTGCCACCCTAAATGTGCTTTTTAACATCCTTTCGGTAGTTTTCAGCCTTTTCTCGCTCACGATGATTATTCCCTTTCTGCAATTGCTTTTCGATCAAACAAAACTGGTAAGGGAAGCGCCTGATTTTGCGATGAATACTGATGCAATTCTGGATTATTTTAATTATCTCATCAGCAAAATAATCATCGAGAAAGGGGAAGTGGATGCTCTTCTATTCATCTCACTGATTGTTGTAGCGCTGTTTTTCATCAAAAATCTTTTCCGGTACCTTGCCATGTATTACCTGGCGCCACTAAGGAATGGTGTGGTGCAGGATATTCGGAACAATATCTACCGCCGCATCCTCATCCTGCCGCTGGCCTATTTTTCCGAACAACGAAAAGGTGATATCATGTCGAGGATTACCAATGATGTCAACAACGTCGAATGGTCTATCATGCAGTCGCTCGAAATGCTTTTCCGGGAGCCAATTTCGATCCTATTTTTCCTGGTTACCCTGATCGTTATCAGCCCAACGCTGACGATTTTTGTCGCTGTCCTGCTGCCAATAACCGCTTTCCTGATCGCACAGATCGGTAAAAGCCTGAAACGAACATCCACAAAAGGACAGTACAAACTGGGTTTGATACTATCCATTGTCGAGGAAACGATTTCAGGGTTGCGCATCATCAAAGGCTTCAATGCCATCAAAATTGCTGATGAGAAATTTTCGGTGCAAAATGCAGCGCTTACCCGGGTCATGAACCGGCTTTACCGCAAGAGAGACCTCGCTTCGCCACTGAGCGAATTTCTGAGTACCATCGTGCTGGTCGTCATTTTGTGGTTTGGTGGGCAATTGGTGCTGAGCGAGAATTCGAGCCTTCCGGCAACGGTCTTCATCTTTTATGTGGTTGTTTTTTCGCAGTTGATTGTTCCCGTGAAAGCCTTTACTGTGGCCTATTACAATGTTCAAAAAGGAATCGCTTCAGCCGAAAGGATTGATGAAATTATCAATGCCGAAGAGGTTATTGAAGAGAAACCTGATGCCCTGGAAATCAGTGAATTCAAGGAATTTTTAGAATACCGAAATGTAAATTTTGCTTACCAGCAGGAGCCTGTCCTTAGCAACATCAATCTGAAAATTGAAAAAGGACGAATGATTGCGCTGGTGGGAGCCTCCGGCAGCGGGAAATCCACCATGGTTGACCTGTTGCCGCGCTTTTACGATTGTACTACAGGCGAAATCATAATTGACAATATCACCATAAAAGACCTGAGAATTGACCATTTGCGCGGATTGATGGGAATTGTTACCCAGGAGACCATTCTCTTCAACGACACGGTTTTCAACAATATCGCCTTCGGAATGACTCATGTTAAGGATGTGGATGTAATTGCCGCAGCAAAAATTGCCAACGCTCACGAATTTATAGAGAAGATGCCCGAGGGCTATCAGACCAACATAGGCGACCGGGGTGTTAAACTTTCAGGCGGACAGCGGCAGCGGATCAGCATCGCCCGCGCTGTGCTGAAAAATCCGCCAATCATGATTCTCGATGAAGCCACTTCGGCGCTCGATACCGAATCGGAACGGCTGGTGCAGGATGCCCTCATCAAACTGATGAAAAACAGGACTTCTGTTGTAATTGCTCACCGGCTCTCGACCATTCAATATGCCGATGAGATCGTTGTCCTCGACAAAGGAATGATTGTCGAAAGAGGCTCACATCAGCAGCTTGTCAGCCATAACGGAATTTATAAAAGGCTTTGCGACATGCAATCATTCCGATAGAAAAACTATTTTTGAGATCAAATTAAACCGGATTACTATGCTCAATCCCAGCCTGATAACCAAAAAATCTCCTCTCTATTCCCGCAAGTACGTCTATTCCGAAACCCCTTTCAATACTCTGATGAGACGGCGGATTTACCACGTTTTGCTGATAGCAAGCAAGTACGATACTTTCATCATCGAAGACGATGGCCGCATTGACGAGCAGATCTTTAACGAGTATGTGTCGCTCAACCTCAGATACCCGCCGCAGTTCATCCAGGCGAGTTCAAACGAGGAAGCATACGATATCGTTGAAAATGAGAATATTGATCTCGTTATTTATATGTCAACCACCTTTGACGAGGAGATGGTGAGGAGGCTCAAAAAAATCAAACCAAAAATCCCGGTTGTTCTCTTAACACCTATTTCAAGAGAGATTTCGATTAAGATGGAAACCGGAAAACTGGATAGCGCCGACTACATTTTCAGTTGGCTGGGCAACGCCGATATTCTGCTGGCCATCATCAAACTCATCGAGGATAAGATGAATGTTGAGCATGACGTGATGCAGGTGGGCGTGCAGATCATTTTGCTCGTCGAGGATTCGATCAGGTTCTACTCATCCTATCTCCCCAATATCTACAAAATCATCTTCAAGCAATCCAAGTCATTTATGACCGAAGGATTGAACGAGCACCAGAAAATGCTCCGGATGAGGGGAAGACCAAAAATTCTGCTTGCAACCTCTTACGAAGAGGCGGATATTTTGTTTCACAAATACAAAAACAACCTCCTCGGAGTAATTACCGATATGACCTATCCTCACAACGGTGTAGATGATAAAGAGGCCGGATTGCACTTGTGCCAGATGATAAAAGCCGAGGATAAATACATGCCGATTCTGCTTCAGTCGTCCGATGTTGGGGTCAAGCAGATTGCCAAGGATCTGAAAGTGGGTTACCTCAACAAGAATTCTCCAACCCTGTCCATTCAACTTCGTGATTTTATATCGGAGTATTTTGCTTTTGGCGATTTTGTTTTCGTTGATCCTGAAACCAACCTCGAAGTGCTGAGGGCAAAGGATCTGAAAAATCTCCAGGAAATTCTTTTTGATATCCCGGATGAATCGTTTTTATACCACATCAGCCGGAATCATATCTCCAAATGGCTGAAGGCAAGGGCATTATTCCCGCTGGCCGACCTTTTCAAGCAGTTTCATCCCGAAGACTTTTCGAACCTCGACGAAATCCGGAGATACCTCTATGACGCCATTTCAAAATTCAGAATGTACAAAGGCAGGGGAGTTATCGCCGATTTTCACCGCGACCGGTTTGACGAGTACCAGACTTTCACACGTATCGGCGAAGGTTCCATTGGTGGAAAAGCCCGCGGACTGGCGTTTCTTGACTCACTCATCAAACGAAACCACCTGATCGACCAATTCGACAACATCATCATTACCATACCCAGGACTGTGGTCTTGGGAACTGATGTTTTCGACGAGTTTATGGAAGAAAACCGACTCTACGAAATTGCACTGTCCGGTAAATCAGACCAGGAAATTCTCGACCGATTTGTCAAGGCAAGGCTGCCGTTTCGCATCCACGAAGACCTTTACACGTTCATCTCCATCACTAAAAATCCGATTGCCATCCGCTCTTCGAGTTTACTCGAAGACTCACATTATCAGCCTTTTGCAGGAATCTATTCAACTTATATGATTCCAAACATTGCTGATGATGAGCGGCTGATGATCGAAAAACTGAGTATGGCGATCAAAAGTGTTTACGCCTCCGCCTTTTACAAGGACAGCAAGGCCTACATGACAGCCACCCTCAATGTTATTGATGAAGAAAAAATGGGCATTGTGCTGCAGGAGGTTTGCGGCAGCAAATACGGCGACCGTTTTTATCCCACTATTTCAGGAGTGGCACGCTCGGTAAATTTTTATCCTATTGATCCTGAGCAGCCGGAAGATGGAATTGTAAACGTTGCATTTGGCCTGGGAAAATATATTGTCGAAGGGGGCAACACGCTGAGATTTTCGCCAAGATATCCCAAAAAGTTGCTTCAACTGGCCTCACCAAGCATGGCCCTAAGCGATACACAATCTACTTTTTTTGCGCTCGATCTGCGTCCTGAAAGTTTCAAACCCTCTACCGATGACGCTGTTAACATGCTGAAACTGAAAATCAGCGATGCCGAAAAAGACAATTCGCTGCGCTGGGTTGCCTCCACCTTTGATTACAATAATAACATCATCCGCGACGGCGTGAATTATCCGGGAAAGAAGATTATCACCTTTGCCAATATATTGAAAAACAATGTTTTCCCGCTGGCGGAGATTGTTCAGCAATTGCTCATCATTGGCTCAAAGGAAATGAATAAAGGGATTGAAATAGAATTTGCCGTTGACCTTCATGTTCCGAAGGACCACCCGGTCATATTCTATCCGTTACAAATCAGGCCGATTGTGGAAACCAAAGAGTGCCTCGGCGAAGACCTTGAACATATTGATGAGCAGCGAACGATTATCAAAGCCTACCATGCGTTGGGAAATGGAAGCATTGACAGTATCAGGGATTTTGTTTTTGTGAAGCCCGAAAACTTCGATCCTTCCAAAACAAAAGAAATTGCACTGATGGTGGGCGAGATCAACGACAGATTCCTGGCCGAAGGCAGCAATTATGTGCTGGTTGGGCCGGGCAGATGGGGATCAACCGATCCGTGGCTTGGTATCCCGGTGAAATGGCCACAGATTTCGGCAGCACGCATTATCGTCGAATCCGGAATGAAAAACTACCGGATTGACCCAAGCCAGGGCACTCACTTTTTCCAGAACCTGACCTCTTTCCGGGTGGGTTACTTCACCATCAATCATTTTATCAACGATGGCTACTTCGACCTGGATTACCTCGGGCAGTTTGCCCCCTTCTTCGAAAACGAATTTATCAAACACATTCGTTTCGACAAGCCGATCCGGATCAAAACCGACGGAAAGAAAAAAATCGGAGTGGTAATGAAGATGGATGAATAACCGGAAATCTGATCAAAAAAAAGTGGATTTCACATAAGTATTTGGTTTAGGTGTTAAACCTTTCGTGTTTAATCCAAACTTATGAGACATCCACTGGTTTACGATGGTCATAATTTGTTTTTCACACAAATTTCATTCTTCAGCAATTTTTAATTCTAAAAGGAGTCATAATTACTGAATAACAAGCTTTTCAATTTTGATTTCTGAACCACAGGCGAGCCTGAGCATATAAATGCCTTTTGGCAAATGAGTCAGGTTAATTGTTTGAAATGATTTCAGATTTCCCACTACAATTACTTCTCCACGTGTACTGAGGATTTCGAAAGTACCATCAGCAGGATCCATCTCGCTGCTGATGGTAATTAGTCCGGAGGATGGATTTGGGAAAATCCTCGTATTAAACAGATTTCCCGTATGAATCCCGGTCGAGACAATTTCCAGTGCATTTACTACTGATACATCATTCGCTGCGAAAAAGACCTCATTTTCTGAAGCAAAACCTGAAATAATTACTTCCAGCGGGTATTCTGCATTTTCATTAACCCTCCACAATCTGAAACTTAGTTTCTCATCAACGCTGAAACCATCCACTGCAGGTGTTGTTGGATCATCTCCAAAAAGAGCCAAAGCTGTAACTTTGCCGTTGAACGGCGCCATTCCTGCACAGAGTCCGTTTTTGGTAAATGCCCCAATCATATCTCCTTGTTGCAGGCGATTTACAGCATTTTCAGCGAATATCACAAGATGGCTTGCGCCGGTATAATGGGGTTCATTCCAGGGGGTGATATTTGTAGCTCTGACAGGTAGTACATTGCCGAAGGAAGCATTTTTCCCACAGTCAGGAAAGGTTACTTCCACAGCATTCTGAACCTTGACATAGTAAGCTTTACCAGGAACCAGGGTTTGCAGAGTGTTGATGTTATATTGCGGGAAGAAGACTCCGTTGCCGGCCACCTCGTAGGCAATGATGAGACCATTGATCTGAGCGAGTATTTCGGCAGCATCAAGGTTGCAGGTGGCTACCACCGGCATCAGGTTCCAGCCTGATTTCAGGTTGATTGTTTTTTCAGCCATAATGCCTTGGATTGTTAAAGCCCTCTCAGTGCTCATTTTAGTAATGTAGCCATGCTGGTTGCCAAACGGACTCATGGAGTTGATGTTCATCGAAGGGTAATACAACTCAGTGAAATGCAGGGAAATGATCATGTCATTAACCACGGTCGCCATTATTGAGGCAAAATCATTCTCGGGCGAAGGATCAATGTAGGATGACCATCCGCTCCAGCCACCGGGTAGATTAATCACCTGTTCGTTGATGAATTCGCTGAACGCCAGAGGCGAGTTAATGTCGCCTACGGCAAAAGCGCCGGTTTGGGTGATTGCCGTTCGTGTCAGGGAATAGGGATCGTTGCCGCTGGCTGCTCCGGCTTCCTGTGCCTGCCATTCGCCATCAGCATAAAGCCCAATCCCACTTTGCATGCGATCGAATAAATTCCCTTCAATTGAGGAGTTCCACCAAAGTGTGAGCGAAAGATCGGAGCCGCCGGGTGTTTTTTCGGTGATCGCCCAGGTGTTGACTACGGTATTTTCTATTTGAGGAATCGTGCTCCCGAGCGTTCCATCAGTTAATACGTCGTCGAAAACATTTACTCCGTAATTGTCAACAGTGCCGGTGTTAGCGATGAGTGCCGGCAGATAAGCATCGCCGGTTCCAACGGGAAAGAGCGCTTCATCAGCGCCAACTTCTCTGAAAAGCTTTCCTTCGCCATTGGCAACGAGCCAGGCTGCTGCTCCCATTCCCCCCATATTGGCGTTGCTGAGGATGTTTACATCCATTTTATTGAGCGAAAGCTTTGCATTTTCCAGTTGCAACAGTCCGGAAATACTTATATCTGCATCCAAAGCCGCATGCTGCATCAGATGCAGGTTAGAAAAGATTGTCGGAAGCTCGCCGCCGATAGTTTGTGGTTGTTCGCCATCAAGTATAACTTTTCCCGAAGTCCCTGATAGTGAAAATCCATCCGGGCCATTGTTGAGCCAGTTACCACCAACCCTGATCTCCCCGTTGTTGTTTATCTCCACCGGGGCTGTAATTTCAAGGTTACCTTTCACTTTGATGGACGATCCTTCGGTGATAAAAATTACCGATCCGTCCAGTGTCATATTTTGCCCTGCCAACTGATGGACTACCAAAGCCATCGTTGCGAGCAGTAAGTTCCTGATTAGTGTTTTCATCTCTTATGCTTTTAAGTTCGTTTGTTGATCTTATTGCATGGAGATTAAAACCAATACATAGCCTTCGCTGTCTTCAAGTCCGGTCATAGCTTTGCCTATGATGGCGCCTTTGGCCTTTTTCATGTTTTTTGCTTTCATGGCATAGCCTGGTTTTGAAGAGGAGGTGAGGAAATCGCCGGGATTGATTTTCCCATTGGTATCGGTGGCTTTAACATACACCCTGCCTGTGAGGGCAACGGGATGATTTCCCGATGCTATGCTGTTGTCCTGGCTCATCACCATTCCAGGGTCAATACCATTGGCGCCGCTAACTACACCGGCAATCTTTTTGTCGTAAGCCTGTGTGGATTGCTGGAGTTTGCCGGGGAAGCCGGGATGGATGGAGACAATGGTTCCAGGTTCAATTGATTCTTCAGCGCCATCATCGGTCAACACATCAAAATACTCGGCGAGGTCGGCGCCACCTATGAGGCGGATTTCATCCACCGTGATACGGCTTTTACCGGTTCCATTATGATTTGCGCTTAGGATGATTTCCGATGCCAGATTGTTTGATTTGAGGGTAAGTTTTCCCCCTGTGTTGGAGCTATTAGATTCTAAGAGGGCTGTGGAAGTGCCGTTGTCGTTGTTGAGGGTTATCCGGCCGCCGGCGCCGGAGGGGTTAGCTTCCATAACAGCCCTTGAACTGCCATTTGAATTGGAAAGGGTCACTCTGCCGCCTGCAGTTGCTGTTGAAGTTAATACAGCAGTAGTTGTTCCATCTGAATTATTCAGGGTTAACGCACCACCTCCTCCGCCGCTGCCATTCAGATATACAGTTCTTTTTTCAGAACTATTAAACATGTTGATCCATGAGCCGGAAATGGCAGACATAAATTCTCCAAGTTTCTTACTTCCCTGATTTAACTCAAGCTGCCCTCCGAGGAGTTTTACATTCCCGCCATTAAGTTCAATATCAGTACTGTTGAGTCCATTTGATGTGCCGATGATTTTAGCGCCTTTGTTCAAAACTATATCACCATTGCCATTGATCTGGATCAGTTTGTCGTTGCCACGTTCGAGTTCCATAAACATCGTATTATCGGGCGAACCCTGGGGAAGTTTCATACGGAGGATTCTGATATTGGAAAATGGGATTTCAGTCCGCTCAAAATTGATCAGATAATCAAGAACGCTTGGAGTGCCGCCGCCTTTCACATCAATGAGCAAATCGGACAAAGGATCGTTGATATTCAGTCTGGCATTCCGATCGTCAGTTCCAATGCCGATGGTTGAAGCATTAAGGTGCCCATCGCCATTGATTTTCAACACAGTCTGATTACCATATTTCAGATTGAGGAAATCGAAGTTGGTGTGTGAGCCAAACGGCACTTTCATTTGCAGGTAGTGTGTTCCGGGCAATGGATTGATAGATCTTTCGATGCCAAAGATGTATTCATCAACTTCACTGAGACTTGAACTTGTGATTTTTAGCGATGAGCCTGCGGTGGTGTTGATGTGCGTGGTGGCTTCAGGGCCGTTTGTGCCAATGCCAAGCCTTATGTTGTTTTCTTCCCAAACAAAGTTGTCAGAGCCGGTGAGTGCATTACCCATTCCCCAAAGTGCAACCTGGCCCTCGGTGCCGCTGCCATTAAAATCGCCCGACGACATGCTAACCCATTCGGCGCTGTTCCAGTAAAAGAAGAGGTTCAGGTCAGTGTCGTAAACCCAAAGCCCTTTTTCGGCTGGAGTAAGATTTGGTGTCAATACATTTAAGCGTTCGTTTGTAGTAAGGCGGTTAGGCAGCAATCCCCGGTCGGTTGCGCCCAGGTCGAGCGATGAGTGAGGATTGGGGTTGTTGTTGTCAATTCCTATTTGAGCGTTTACGCTACTGATGGTCATTAATACGAGAAGTACCAGGCCGAATTTTGAAAATACTGTAAATAAAGTTTTCATGATTTATCTGTGTTTAATTGTTTACTGAATTTTTTGTTAATTGTTACCTAAAAATGAGTCGCCATCTATTGATTTCATGATGACGTTTTTATTCATGATGTAATTGAGTGGGACAAATGGTGAAGGATAATCGTTGCCAAAGATGATCACCGCACCTTCTGCCGGGGGGGCGGGCACAGCGTCAAAAGCGTGGTTGATGCGTTGAAAAACCATGTTTTGAAAACCATTGGGGTTATTCACCAGTTTATCAACGTATTTGGTGTTTTGGATAAAATCGTAAAGGTACAGACCGCCATGACCGTAAACATGATCAAGTCCCTGTGCTCCCCAGTCTTTGTATAAATTGGCTTTCCGGTACAGCAGGTAGCGAATGTTGTCGGCGTCCAGGTTTGGTTGCGACGACCACAGTGCAGCAGCAGCTCCAGCCGCATTGGGCGATGCACAAGATGTGCCGATGAAATTACCCCCTGTGCCAACCGAAGTACGGGTAGCTCCGGTAATGTCAACTCCCTGCCTGCCTTCGTTGGTTGGCCCCTGGCTGCTGTAGGAAGTATTAATGCCACCGCTGCCGGGAGGGCTGTTGAATAATTCGCGGTTTACTGCCGCAACTCCAATTACGTTATCGCCCGAGCATGCCGCAGGCCAGGTAATGGAACCCGCCGGCGTGAAGAATGCCAGTTGATCGGTAGTTACATTTGCCCCAACCCTGTCAGTGCGGCAAAGAATATCAAGTTCAACCGCAGGTCCGGCGAACCGCCATACCATCACAGCTATAGTTTCAGGATTACCAGTTGTGTTGAAATAACTGGCGCTTTCGAATGTTGTCCCTAGATTCCAGTCCATATCAACTATCTGATTGTTGGTTACCGAAAACAATATCAAATTCAAATCCGTGCCCTGGGAATTATCCCAGGTCAGGTTGACACTGAACAGCGTGCTGTCCTGTAATGTAATCGTGTTGAGTTCATTGGATAATATCCATTCGTGAAAGCCATTGTTGTTGTCATCATCAAATACGCCCTGCCAGTGCATTTGCCGGCTGTTACCGGCTGCTACAAAAACCAATATGCCGTTGTCAGCTGCCAGATTGGTCCAGGTGCATAAACTGTTGTCATCGTCAGTCCAGCTTAATCCGCGATATCCAAGCGACATATTAATGATATCCACATCCTGAATAAGGATTGCATTTGCAAGAGCGGAAATGCATTGCGACGATGTGGTAACTTTATACAAATAGTAATCGGCATTGGGAGCATGATCATAAATGGTTTCAAAAACCAGCGTTCCATGACTGCTGCCATTAATCAGGGGGGTGGTTGCGAATGTGATGGTATCAACCGGAACGGTTGCCCAGTTGTTATCAATAGAGTTTTGAAGGCCGCTGAATCCCACGTCAATCACTGCAATTTTGACTCCCTCACCTCCCGGTGCATCAGGGCTGAGGTAAGAAATGGAATTGTGAATGTCGCTGTTTGGCCCCTGGTTAAAAGCCTCGGCAGGCGCTGACTGGTAAAGCACATAGCCCTCCGGAAGCGCCTCGGCCAGGGCGATGATTTGCCATAGAGCTATGTAAATATAGGTCTCGTAGGCTTCGATAGCCACCACTTCAATATTCAGGGCTTCCAGAACCCTGGAGGGTGGGCCCTGGGTAATATCGGGATGGATGATGGTCAATTCAATTTTGCCATCCCTGCGTTGGGGAATCTGCTTCAAATCCAAAATGCTGTCAACAGCAGCAGTGTTGCCGACCTGCGCAGCCAGCGACAACTCCCACAGCGACAGCTGCAATGGCAAATTGGTAGGGCGATGGAGGCTGGCCGTGTCAATAGGCGATACCTGCGCCTGCAAACCAATGGCCATAAAGAGTAGAAACAACAGCATAAAACTTGTTTTCATTTTAAAATGGGTGTTTGTTCGACAATAGATGATTAACTGTTAGTAAACTTGTAACTTAACACGAAACTCAGCGCTAAAAAAAGTTTCATGGAATTTTATGGGGCAAAAATATCCTCCCGGGAAGCGCTTGTCAATCACATGAAAGTAGATAAATGGAAATGAAGGCATTCTCCTGCTAAATGAGTCGCATTTCATACACCGATGCCATTCTCTTTCACTTCCTTTCATTGCGCACCACAAAGGATTATCCATAATTATCTGCTGGTTTTAGTTTGCACCAGCAAGAAAAATTATCTTTGCTGGGATAAACGTTAGCTGATGGGAAGGGCTGTTGAGCAGCGTTTAATAGCGCAAACAGGGCGTCGCAAGCATCATAGCCCTCAATTGATGTGAGGCAATTTACCCCAATACTTCATTTAAACAAACTGAAAAGCGAAATGAAAAATGAAGCTCATGCAAGGATTAAGATAAACCAACTGCTGACTGAAGCGGGATGGAGATTCTTTGACAATGAGGACGGCAAAGCGAATATCTTACTCGAAAACCATGTGAAAATCACGCAACATGAAATTGACGCCTGGGGCTATGATTATGAAAAAACAACAACCGGCTCTTTAGATTTCCTGCTTGTTGACAGCGACAACAAGCCCGTTTGTGTGCTTGAGGCAAAAAAAGAGAGCCTTCATCCTCTGGTTGCCAAAGAACAAGCCCGAAAGTACGCTAAGACGGTTGGCGCGAGATATGCGATTTTGTCAAACGGAATTGTTCATTATTTCTGGGACGTAACAAAGGGCAACCCAAAACCTATCTACAAATTTCCTTCACCCGAAGAAATAGGAGCAATCAAAAACTGGAATCCTGACAGAAATTCCTTAGTCAGCGAAAAAGTAACGGTTGACTACATCGTCAGGGTACAAATGCCTGACTATGCAGAAAGACCTGAATGGAACGGAAGCATTGAAGCAAGTAAAGATTTTATCTGGTCAAATGGGCTTAGATTTTTAAGACATTATCAATTAAAAGCAATTCAAGCTTTACAAGGTGCTGTAGCAGACGGAAAAGACAGATTCCTTTTTGAAATGGCAACAGGAACCGGTAAAACCCTGACTTCTGCGGCTGTAATCAGATTGTTTTTGAGAACCCAAAACGCAAGGCGGGTTTTGTTTTTGGTTGACCGGCTGGAATTGGAAGACCAGGCTTGGAAGGCTTTTACCGAATACCTGAAGCCTGATTACAGCACATTTATTTTTAAAGAACACAAAAGCGACTGGCAAAAAGCGGACATTCTGGTAACAACCATTCAATCGCTGATGCACAACGACAAGTACCGGTATGATTTTTCTCCGACTGATTTCGACCTGCTCATTTCTGATGAAGCCCACCGCTCGATTTCGGGAAATGCCCGTGCAGTTTTTGAATATTTCCACGGATATAAATTAGGTTTAACTGCTACTCCCAAAGACTATCTGAAAGGCGTTGATCCTGAAAAGGTAAAAGAGAACGACCCGCGGGAAATCGAACGCCGGATGTTGCGCGATACCTACACAACTTTCGGATGTGAAGGCGGCGATCCGACTTACCGCTATTCTTTGCTGGATGGAGTGAAGGATGGTTACCTGATCAATCCAAAGGTATTGGATGCCCGCACAGAAATTACCACCCAATTGCTTTCTGACAAAGGTTATGCAGTTGTCATTCCGACCGATGAAGGTGAAGAAACAGAGACCTTTATTTCACGTGATTTTGAAAAGAAATTCTTTTCCGAAAAGACCAACAGCATTTTCTGCCAGACGTTTCTGGAAAATGCGTTGCGCGATCCGATAACCAAAGAAATCGGCAAAACCATCATTTTCGCAGTAAGCCAGAACCACGCACGAAAGCTGACCGAAATGCTGAATGAGTTTGCCGGGCAGCTTTTTCCCGGAAAATACCAGTCCGATTTTGCCATGCAGGTAACGTCTCAGGTGGCTGAAGCCCAACAAATGACCATCAACTTTACCAACAACAATCTGAGCGGAAAAACCACCTGGCTCGAAGGCTATAAATCATGTAAAACAAGGGTTTGCGTTACCGTGGGGATGATGACAACCGGTTACGATTGCCCCGACCTGATGAACATCTGCATGATGCGACCCATTTTCAGCCCGGCCGATTTTGTGCAGATCAAAGGAAGGGGAACCCGAAAAAACACCTTTGAGTTCAAGTTCAAAAACGAACTGAATGACGAAGAAATCATCAGGCACGACAAAAAAGTGTTCTACCTGTTCGACTTTTTCGCCAACTGCGAATATTTTGAAGAGAAGTTTGACTATGATGAAAAGTTGAAACTTCCGCTCCCAAAAAAAGGAACCGGCATGGGTGGCGACGGCGGCGTTGACCTCGATAAATACACCAGTTTTCGTCCTGACCCGCTATTAACCGTAAACGAAAAGGAAATTGGTTACGAAGGGATGCGGGTTGACCGCGAGCTGTTCAAAAAGTTCGAAGACCGCATTGTGATGGACGACATCATCAAAAATAATGTGGAACTCGGAAACTGGGAACAAGTGGCAAGTCATATTCAACATGAGATTTTCGATAAACCGCATGAATACTTCAATCTTGAAAAAATAAGGAAGGCAGCCAAAATTGACCGCAAAGTTTCTATTCGTGAAATCGTGGAGAAAATCTTTGGTATCATTCCCAAATTCAAGTCAAAAGACGAACTGCTGGAAGAGGAATTCGACAAGTTCATCTCTATCTATCCACCGGAGGAAGATGTAAACCTCCGGGCGTTGAAGTATTTTTTCAAGGCGTACATCATTGACCAGGACATCAGAAAAATTATTGAGACCAAAGATTTCCATGCTTTACAAACCCACCCAACGCTCACCATTTCACAATTCAGGGCGGTAGCGGCAAAATACAGGGAAGTGATTCCTGTTTACATCAAAGATTACATTAACCTTGATAAATTTGCCGCCTGATGAATGAAAGGAAATACAAGGTTTTTATCAGCAGTGTTCAAAATGAGTTTCAATCGGAGCGTGCTGCTCTGGAGCAATTCTTCTCATCGGATGTTTTACTGCAATTATTTTTCGAAACCTTTCTTTTTGAACGAATTTCTGCCACAAGTCAGCCGCCGGAAAGTGTCTTCCTGAGGGAGATGCAAAAAGCCGATCTCTATATTGGCCTGTTGGGTAAAAAGTACGGATTTGAAGACAAGGATGGGGTTTCGCCCACCGAAAAAGAGTATGAAGCAGCTAAGAAAAAAGAAATTCCACGCTGGATTTACATTTTAAAAACACCGGAAAAAAGGGATGAAAAGGAAGAGCGGTTCATTGAGAAAGTGAGCAGCGAAGTTTCATGGAAGTTTTTCTCCGACATCGAAAGCCTCAGGAAGGAAGTGTATCACACCTGTATTGAGTTTTTGAAACAGAAGGGAAAAATCGAAAACAGTGATTTCGACAGTTCACTGCATCCCTATGCCACGTTTGACGACATTAGCGACAACCTTTTGCAGGAATTCATTGTTTTGGCGCGCGAAAAACGAAATTTTCCCGAAAAACCCAATGCCCCCAAAGCTGATGTTTTAAAACGGCTGAACCTGACCCGCAACGGGAAAGTGGTAA
The DNA here is from genome assembly GCA_036794825.1 of Bacteroidales bacterium. Classification (GTDB taxonomy): domain Bacteria; phylum Bacteroidota; class Bacteroidia; order Bacteroidales; family 4484-276; genus RZYY01. The sequence continues at coordinate 177,448 of DAIRGA010000002.1, forward strand.
ACAGCGCTTTGCTGCTCTTTTCATCTAATCCACAGCAGTTTTTTCCTTCGGCAACCGTAAAATGTGCGCATTTTCACGGAACGCAAGTTCAAAAACCAATACCCGATTACAAGGAATTCGGAGGCACCGTATGGGATATGGCCGATAGTGCTGTGGACTTCATTCTCTCCAAAATCAATGTTTCAACCGGATCGCGCGACCATGCCAACCTCGTCGAAACGCAGTATGAAATTCCCAGGGCGGCCCTGGCAGAAGCAGTGATCAATGCTATTGCGCACCGTGACTATTACAGCAAGGGCAGTGTACAGATTTCGGTATTCACCGACCGCATTGAAATTGAAAACCCGGGACGACTGCCCGACGAAATAACTGTTGAAGACCTCAAAAAGGTACATTCATCCTATCCGCACAATTCCCTTCTGGCAAATTGCCTTTTTCTCACCGGCGCCATCGAGCGTTTCGGCACCGGCACTAACGAGATGGTTGATAAGATTAGTAAGAGGGGACTGGTCGAACCTGTATTTGTATCAAGAAACAGCTTTAAGGTTGTTCTCTGGCGAAAACTATTTGCTTATGGGCATAAGAAAAAAGTTAGGGAACAAGATAGGGAACAAGATAGGGAACAAGATAGGGAACAAGTAGCAGAACAAATTTTACAGTTGATCCGGCAGATTCAGGGCGAAATGTCAGCCTCCGAATTGATGGATTTACTGAGCCTGAAAGGCAGAAGGAATTTTACAGAATACTACTTGCAACCATCTATAATGCAGGGTTATATAGAAATGAGCGATCCTGATAAACCTACAATAAAAACGCAAACCTACCGCCTGACAACCGACGGTTTGAAGCTTAAAGAAGCCATGAAAGCAGCGCCACCCACGCAGGAAACATCGCTAGCTACCGAACAAGTAACCGATCAAGTAGCCGAACAAGTAGCCGAACAAGTAACCGAACAAGTAACCGAACAAGTAAGCCGTTTAATAATGCAGTTGGATGATGAAATGAGTATTAAAGAAATATTGAATGTGTTGGGATTAAAACATCGTCCTACCTTAATTTATGATTATCTAAACCCTTCATTGAATTCAGGTTTGGCAGAAATGACCCAGCCTGATTCACCCAAAAGCCCAACGCAAAAATACCGCCTCACACCAAAAGGAAAACGTTTGCAACAACAACTCAGAAAAAAGCAACATGTTAGACACCCAGACCAAAAGAAGAATTGACGATTGCAGGGATATCCTGGTGGGCAAACTCCCCGACCCAAAAGCGCAGATAGAGCAGATTACCATCGGCTTGATCTACAAGTTTATGGACGACATGGACAAAGAAGCCATTGAATTGGGTGGGAAGTCCAAGTTTTTTTCGGATTATCTGGCGCCCGACCCCGAATTTCCCAACGACCGGAGCAAGGACAAAGTGGTGGAGTTCAGCAGGTATGCCTGGGACAACCTGCTGAACCCGAAAGTAACGGCAGCCGAAATGCTCACGCGCTACTCCGAAGCCATCCAGGGGATGGAGAAAAACCCAAACATCCCGCAGTTGTTTCGCGATATCTTCAAAAATGCCTATTTGCCCTACCGCGACCCGGAAACGCTGAAGCTCTTCCTGAAAACCATCGCCGAATTTGAATACACCCACAGCGAAAAGCTGGGCGACGCCTTCGAATACCTCCTTTCGGTGATGGGCTCGCAGGGCGATGCAGGGCAATTCCGCACTCCCCGCCATATCATTGATTTTCTGGTGGCCATCACCGACCCCGGCAAAACCGACGCCATCCTCGACCCGGCGTGTGGCACGGCAGGCTTCCTGATTTCGGCCTACAAACACATTCTGCTCAAACATACCAAAGCCAATCAGCATGCTGTACAAACGTTGCATGATACGTCTCAACAGTACAATATTTTTAGCTACAACCAGCTGGCAGAAAAGCCTTTCAACAACCTGGGCGACCTGATCACACCCGACGAGCGCAAAAAGCTGATCCAGAACTTTGCGGGGTACGACATTTCGCCCGACATGGTGCGGCTGAGCCTGGTAAACCTCTACCTGCACGGGTTCAACACGCCAAGCATCAGCGAGTACGACACCCTGAGCAGCGAGGAGCGGTGGAACGAAACCTATGATGTGATCCTGGCCAATCCGCCGTTTATGAGCCCAAAAGGCGGCATACGCCCGCACAAGCGGTTCACCATCAGCAGCAACCGCAGCGAAGTGCTGTTTGTGGATTACATTGCCGAGCACCTCAACCCCAACGGCCGCGCCGGAATCATTGTGCCCGAAGGCATCATTTTCCAGAGCGGAACGGCCTACCGGGAGCTGCGCAAAATGCTGGTGGAAAACTACCTGTATGCCGTGGTGAGTTTGCCCGCCGGCGTTTTCAATCCCTACAGCGGCGTGAAAACCTCCATTCTTTTGCTCGATAAGGAACTTGCGAAAAAGCGGGATGAAATCCTTTTCATTAAAATTGACAACGACGGCTACAACCTTGGCGCACAGCGAACCGCCGTAAAAGGCAGCCAGTTGGAAGAGGCCATTGCTATGATTACCGCCTTCCGCCAGGGGTCGCTTTCCCCCCTTCAGGGGGGGCAGGGGGGGATTATGCATCTTGTCCCCAAATCCGAAATTGCTAAAACCGGAGATTTTAATTTGAGTGGGGAGAGGTACAAAACTCAATTATTAATTAATTCTGTTTTTCCAATCGTTGAACTAAAAGAGGTTGCTGAAGTAATATCTGGTCAATCTCCCAGCAGTGATTTTTATAATGAGGAAGGAGAAGGACTGCCTTTTTATCAGGGGAAAACAGAATTCGGAGATCAATATATTGGATCACCAACAAAATGGACTACTTCAGTAACAAAAGAGGCATTTGAAAATGACATATTAATGTCGGTACGCGCACCTGTCGGACCAGTCAATTATGCCACACAGCACATCTGTATTGGTAGGGGTTTAGCTGCAATAAGAGCAAAAAATTCGATTAAAAAAGAGTTTTTATTTCATCTTCTAAAATCTCAAGAAGATAAAATAAAAGGTAATGGTGGTGCAGTTTTCGACAGTATTTCAAGAAATCAAATAGAGTCAATCCAAATCCCCCTCCCACCCTTATCCATCCAGGAAGAGATTGTAGCCGAGATTGAGGGCTACCAAAAGATTATTGATGGCGCCAAAGCCGTAGTAGCCAACTACAAACCCAAAATTGACATTGACCCGAAGTGGGAGATAAAAAAACTGGGAGACATTTCAGAATTCAAAAATGGGTTAAACTTCACAAAATCTTCTTCAGGAGAATTCATTAAAGTTTTTGGCGTAGGCAATTTTAAAAATTATCTAATTGCGCCATTAGACGACCTTGAGGAAGTGCAGATTAACGAGAATCTAAATGATGGATATCTTCTTCAAAAGGGGGATATTTTATTTGTCAGATCAAATGGAAACAAGGATTTAGTTGGTAGAAGTGTTGTGATTCCAGAAGTAAATGAAAGAATATCATTTTCGGGTTTTACGATTAGATGTAGGTTGAAATCTAGTATTGAACCTTTTTACATCGGATATCTTCTGAAATCTGATTTTCACAGTAAACTTATGAAAACCGTAGGTCAAGGTGCTAATATTAGGAACCTTTCACAAGGAATTCTTAATGACATTGAAATACCTCTTCCACCCAGTGAAATTCAAATGCAGATAGTCAATAAGTTAAATAATGAGGAGAAATTAGTAAATGCCAGCAAGCAACTGATCGAAATCTTTGAGCAGAAGATCAGGGACAGAATTGCCAGGGTGTGGGGCGAGCCGCAAAAGAAAACAGAAACCGCCACAGCAATTTCGATGGCCGCCGAACCCCGGGTTGAGTACATGGCAAAGAGCCGCTAAGCCAGGCGCAGCGGAAGCCAGCCTTCAAAGAAATCAAGCTTCACGAAAAACAATAAGAACTTATCCAACACTATCATCCAGATATGATGAACTGGTTTGCACAGCAGGGTTTCGTGAAGATGGCAGCTGGATAAGAATTTACCCTATTCCTTTCCGTAAAAAATCATACACCGAGCAGTACAAAAAAATACGATTGGATTGAAGTTGATTTGGTAAAAAATGAAAGTGATTTTCGTCCTGAAAGCTACCGGCCAAAAACACTTGACATCACCTGTGTTCCCATGCCAAAAGGGTACATGTTTCTGGTTGCAATCATGGATGTTTACAGCCGGCTGATCGTGGGTTGGAGTTTATCCAATACAATGGAAGCCGAATGGGTAGTAAATACCCTGAAAACCGCCGTTTCAGGATATGGTAAGCCTGAAATTATCAATTCGGATCAAGGCACTCAGTTTACTTCAGATGCATATGTTGATTATGTAAAAAGTCTTGAATCGGTCAAAATCTCAATGGATGGAAAAGGCAGGGCAACAGACAATGTTTTCATCGAGCGTTTCTTTCGCACGATCAAATACGAGAGGATTTACCAACATTCTGAAAACGGGGATGAATTACATGAGGTTTGTGCACACTTTATTAACTACTACAATGAAAAGCGGGATCATTCATCTATCGGGAATATCACGCCCCTCAATGCATACAGGAGGGCAGCATGAGTTATCAACAAATATCCAAAGTTATGGAGTCTCCCCCAGACCCCCCCATTTCAACAAACACAATTATGTTTGTATAGAATATTGTCCAGTACTATTAGACCACCTCAGATACTCAAGAATATAAATTCCCTTCAAGTATTACTCTGACACCTTTTTTCGGTGATGATTCGAGCGCGAAATTACCGCCAATAGCTTCCATTCTTTTGCGCATGTTATTGAATCCAAAACCACCTCCATGCACAACATCTTCCTCTATTCCTATGCCGTTGTCGGCTATTATGAGGCTGTATCTGTTCCAGTCGGTTTCGAATGAAACTTCAATTTTCTCCGCCTTGCTGTACTTAATGGCATTATGCAGCGCCTCTTTGAAAGCAAGGAAAAGGTTTCGTCTTAACTCCGGATTGACCTGTTTCGATGGGATTTCATCAGGAAAATTGACCTGGTAATTGACCTGTGTATCTTCGAGGTAGCCTGAAACGTAGCGTCGGATGTAGGCCAGCAGGCTTTCCAGATTGTCTTTTTCAGGGTTGGTTGACCAGATGATTTCACCCAATCTGGAAACACTTTCTCTTGAAAAGGTCAGAATTTTATCCACTGTGCTAAGATCCGCGATGTCGGCGTTCTGCTTCGATTTCACTTTTAGCATTTCGGCCAGCCAGGAGATTTTTGCGAGTCCTGAACTGATGTCGTCATGGATATCCTGTGAAATGCGCTCACGGATCAACGCTTTTTCCTTTTGTTTTTCGGTTTCGATCAACAGCGCCTGGGTGTTTTTGAGTTCATTGAGAGTGGATGTGAGGTCTGAGTTTCGCTGTTCGAACAGTGCATTGGTTGTCGCAATCCGGGTATTCAGATCGGAAAGTTGCTTGTTGGCTGTTTTTTGATTGGTATAATTTCGATACATAAAAAGTATGGCTATAGCCAACAGCCCCATCCCTGCAATAAAATAGCCACGCTCGTTGCGTTTCTTTTGCACAGCCAGTTTATCCAGTTCGATCTGCTTATTTTTCAATTCCACCTCTCGTTCAGTGGTAAGCTGTTCGATACGCTCCCGGCTTTCATTGGACTTAATGGAATCGTTGGTTGTTGTACGCAACTTGTAATAATGAAGCGCCTGCTGATAATTCCCGGCTGAGGCATACGCCTCCGAAAGCTCGTTGGCAAAATAAATAATAGCGTCTTTTTCTCCCAATTGATGATAAATCTCCACCGATCCGGTAAGTTTTTCGATGGCCTCTTTCAGCAACGTTTCTTTAGAACCTTTTATCAGTCTTACTTGAGAATCATCCTGGTCATGAAATTTAAAACTCCGATGATAGGCCACACCCATATTACCCATCGAAAGTGCCATCCCGTCCCTGGCATTGATTGACTGGTATGCCTTATAGGACTCAGAAAGATTTTCAAGCGCTTTATCAAACTCCTTTAAATCCATGTAAAACAAAGCCAGGTTGTTAAGGCTTAAGGCTAAACCCATTTTAAAATCAATTTCCCTCGCCAGCGCAATAGCTTGCGAATAGTAATCAATGGCTTTTTCTGAACTGTCGGCCTGCGCAAAATTTGCTGCAAGCCCTCCCATCACCATCACCATCCCAACCTGATCGTTAATCTCACGACAATTTTCCAGTGAAAGTGTCATATACTCAATGGCTTTAAGATGATTTTTCTGAGTCATGTAAATGTTGCCGATCGAATTGTATGTAGAAGCAAGTCCTGAAACATCATGCAGCTCTTCAAAGATAGCGGCTGCTTTGAACGAGGCTTCGAGAGATTCAGGGTGCTTTCCATGTAAATAAAGCACTCTCCCCAAATCTCTCAACAAGTGCGCCTGCATGGCCTTATCGCCGATCTCCTGTGCCAATTGCATAGCTTCGCCATTAAGTAAAAGGCTGCTATCGTAGTTGGCAGTCCTGAGGTAATAGGATGTCATGTTTTTCAATGCCAGCAATTCATATTCCCGGTTTTTCAATTTCAACGAAAGGTTTCTGGTTCTCAGTGAGTAATCGTAAGCAGTAGCTATGTTGAAATTAAGATTAAAGGTGGCAATCTTATGGTAATTCTCCATCCTTTTATGCAAATCTGAAAGAGTATCCGAAATTTGGATGAGTGAATCCACCTTTTTTGCTTCCTGGGGTTGGGCAAACATTGATCCGGATAAGAGTAACAAAATCAAAAGTAATGAGTTGTGACAAATTGAACCATTGACAAATAAAGGTTTGGAGTAGTGGTTTTTCATAGGTAAGATTTTGATTAATGAATTGACAATCATTAAACAAACTGGAAGGGATGAATACTGTTTGTTCCTGAATTTTTCTGTTTTTTTAACTTAACATCAAGATGATCAGGATGAAACAATTCTCTTTAATAATAGCAGAACAAAGGTTTTAGGAGTGTAAACATTGGTATTCCAATTTGCCGAAATGAGCATGAATAAAATCTATCACTGCTGACCGACTAAAAGTTGTAAATCCACTACGTGGAAATTTTGCAGATTGTAAAATTCTATGCTACAATACTTTATCCCTGCCCATCCGATCAGGCGGGCGCTACGAGGCATTCGCTGTAGGCGATGTAAGTATTGTAGGAAAAGGTCACCCTAATTCTATAAATACCTCGCAGATGTTAAAGGAATCAAGGGTTTCAGGACGATTGATTAATTTTACCCGGACAGTACTGAAAAACTATTTTAAAAACCACCTTTAAACTGGATACTCAGGATTAATGAGAGCATAAAAGGATAAACACAAAATGCTTGGCGACAATAGATTTGGTTTGGTTCTAAAACGATTGTTCGGGTTGTTTTTCTACACGAGATTATTTTGGGAAAACTTTGTTCACCGCTTCCATTTTCGAGTTCACCTGTAATTTTTCATAGATCTTTCGCAGGTAGGTACGCACAGTTTCGATGCTGATTAGTAGTTTAGTTGCAATTTCCTTGTAAGAATAACCTTTTGCCAGTTCATGGATTATCTCCTGCTCGCGTGTTGTAAGCATTTCAAGTATTGATTGGTCCTGTTTTTTATTTGGAAAAGAGTTGACAACCATCCGGGCTATTTCAGAAGACATGGGTGAGCCACCCTGATGAATATCGCGAATAGCCTGGAAAATCTGCTCAGGGGTTGAATTTTTTAGCAAGTAGCCTGTAGCGCCTGCGCACAACGAATCGAAAGTGCGTCCGGCATCATTATGAGAAGTACACATAAGGAACTGTACCTCTGGCCGCTTCGCTTTGCTCTCCCGAACACATTGAATGCCGTCAATGCCCGGAAGGGTAATGTCCATAAGAACTACATCCACTATCATGTCCCGGAATTTTTTCATAAAATCCTCTGCACGTTCAAAATCATGCACGCATTCAATATCGCCAGCCAAAGGGATTAGATCCTTCATTAACTCCCTGATTTCGGGGTCATCTTCCACAATGGCTACAAAAATCTTTCTCATAACTGATGGCATTGAGTATTAAAATGTGCTGCAAAAATATATCATACCTTGATGCAACGAAATCACATGAAAGTAGATAAAAACTTGTGCAACTATTCTAATAAATTTCATGCCTGATTTTTGAAACGGATTGGGCTGCCAGAAAGTACTATTCGGTATTGCTCTGGCAGACATAACCAGGGTCTTTTAACAGCACCAATAAATTTGTTTTTAGAGGTTATGTGTTTTCAAAGGGTATTTATAAAAAAAGAGACTGCCCGTTAAGACAGCCTCTTTTTTACCTAATGAATATTAATCTGGAAATCCGCTGGCTGAAAAGTGAAGTCAAGGAGCTTTTTGAAACAGCATTTGAGTATTACGTTGGGTGGAACTCCCACAAGGCATCTCCTGTAAATCAGAAAAGTACAAGCAGTATTAAAAAATCAGCGAAGTTTTAGTAAGAAATAGAATTGATCAGCGAAAACTCCGTGGGAGCCACCATCCAACGCGTAAGTAAAATTATTTATCCAAAGACACTTTCCAGGAATTGAAGCAAGCAGTAATACGCAGTTGTGCAGCATTTAAAAACCAGCAGTAGAAAGAACGAAAAAAGAAGAAACAACTTAGCAGAAACCAGATGTGATGGTTAGACCGAATTTTTGGTAAGGGTTGCCTGTCAGAATTGGAAAATTGAAAAATAATCTACTTTTTAAAATTTTTTCAGCAGAACTCATTGTTGAAATCGCTATCTGGAGAATTCTGCTTTTTTAAAGAAAAGCCCTGATTTTCATGGATTAAGATGAAAACCAGGGCTTCCTGTTAGTCAATTATTCTGAAAATTGTCAGGGAAAGGTTATTGTGCCCGATGCGGACATTTTTACAAAGTAAGCTTTACCGGGCTGCAACGATCCAATCGTATTAATGCTGTAAGCAGGCCAGAAAATGTTTGTCCCGGCAGCGTCTTTCACAATGATAAGATTGCTGGCAACATTGGCGAACAATTCAACGGCAGCAACCGGCTGGCTGCTAATTACAGGTATTAGATTCCATCCCTCATTGAGTACTAAAGTTTTATTTTCCTCTGCAAATCCGGATAACGAGAGCGTGACATCGTTGGCTACTTTGACCTGATAAGCCGACTGGCTCTGCCAGGCTCCAATCGTGTTGGCGCCAGCGGCGGGATAGTAAAACCCTGACATCGTTTGAATTATAACGAGCTCGGGTAGTATGTCGCTCAGCAACTCTTCAATATCAATATTATTGGGCATTAGATAACTCGAAAGTCCGCTCCAGCCAGCGGGGATAGATATGTTGTGAAGTTGGGGGCATGCACCGCAAAGATTGAAGCATACCACATCGAGATTTACGGATTCAAACGGAACAGTGAGGAATCTTTTTAACCCACCAAAACCATCATCTACTCCGCATTCTACCGGCACATTTTCAACACCGGCGTCAAAAGTATTTCCATTAATGTAACGGTAAGTCTGGTAAGATCCTGCCGGCAAGGTTATTTCAACGCTGTAAATTCCATCTCCAATGTAATTCATCGGAGTGGCTTCGGGATTCCAGTTCTGAAAATCTCCAACCAGGTGCACGCCATTTGGCGAAACTTCCTGCTGCGACATATCCACGCTGAACATTACCTGCACCAGGATGGGGCATGCGCCGCAGCCTGAAAAACAGACAATATCCAAAACCACACCACCTGCAGGCACAGTCAGAAAACGGTTGCTGTTGACATTACATGCTTCGGGTACAATTTCAGCTTCCAGCCAGGTTGTTCCGTTTATAAATTTATACTCGTGGTAAGTACCTTCGAGCAACAAGGTTGTGTAGGTGTAGATATTGTTGCCGATGTGAGTCATTTGGCTGTCGCTGGTTGACCATCCCTGGAAGCTACCGGCAATATGAACGCCTTCAGGAGATACAACCTCGTTGGTCATATCCACCTGGAAAGTAACTTCGACTTCCAAAGGAACTATACAACCTTCGCAGGAGCCAAAACAAACTTCGTCAAGAATTACATCCTCCTGAGGAACCGTGAGAAACCGGTTAAAACCACCGTAAGTATCGTCTACACCGCAGACTTCAGGGACTGACTCAGCCACGCTGAAAGATATCCCGTTGATAAACTTGTATTCGATGTATTGATTTGCCGGAAATACTATCGTTACCTCATAAATTCCATTTCCTACATCGGTCATTGGCGTTGATTCAGCATTCCAGCCCTGGAATGAGCCTGCAATGTGAACACCGTCCGCAGAAACAGTCTCATTGGTCATATCTACTCTGAAAGTAACATTAACGGGTGTACAGGGATCGCATTCACTAAAGCATACCTGCGGAACTGTCAGATCGAAGCCTGGTACAGTCATCGTTCGCCAGTAACCCCCAGTAAAGGGAGACCCAACCCGGCATTCCTGGGGTATTTGCTCATAAGTTCCTGGCAAGCTGATGCCATTGGAAAACTTATAGTTCACCACCTGGTTTTCAGCAAATGGCAGTGTAACGGAGTAAATATTGTTTCCAATATGCTCCATGGGATTTAGCAAAGGATTACCATTTTGAACAGCCAAATGAACTCCATCGGAAGAAACTGTCTGTTCGGACATATCCACCTGGAAAGTAACCAGCGGCAGAATTGGACCGGCACAGGGTTCGCAAGAGCTGTAACAAACCAGGTCAATCACAACGGCAGTTTGCGGTACAGTAAAATAGCGGTTGGAACCACTGGCACATGCTTCAGGTACCCATTCTCCTTCATCCCATGTTGTGCCGTTCACAAATTTATATTCCTGGTAAGAACCTGAATTCAAAATAGTTGAATAGGTGTACACTCCTTCACCGGCATCCACCATCGGTGTTGCGCCAGGATTCCATCCCTGGAAACCGCCTGCAATGTGTACGCCCTGCGGAGATACCGTTTCGTTACTCATATCAACCTGAAAAGTGACGCTTACTGGCACGGGGGCTGGTCCACAGGCGAAACATGATCCGAAACAGACCGCTTCAAGAGTGGTTGAGACGGATGGAACCGTAACATAGCGGTTGCCAGCTTGCGCACAAGTGCCTGGCACAGTTTCCCAGCCGCTTGCGCCATTTTTAAACTTGTACTGGTGATAATCGCCAGCGCCAAGCGGAAGAGAAAGGCTGTAAACTCCATTGCCAGTTAAAATCATCGGTTGGTTTGACCAGCCATTGAAAGTTCCGGCCAGAAAAACGCCATCGGGTGCAACCGTTTGCTGCGACATATCTACCTGGAAAGTAATATTTACAATAGGTGGATTGCAAATGTTGCAATTATTGAAACAAACTGCAGGCAACACCACATTACCTTGCGGAACGGTGTAAAATCTGTTGTTTGTGCTGCCTGTTGTACAGGGACCAGTAAAATTCTCCCATGTCGAACCATTCAGGAATTTATACTGAATGGCAGTGCCGGCCGGAATGTCTATTGTAATGGAATACACCGCTCCGAATAGCGGAGGATTCAGTGGATTTGCGGTAGAATTCCATCCCTGAAAGGAGCCTGCAATGAATACTCCAGTGGGTGCAATGGTTTGATTGGACATATCAACATTAAAAGTAACCTGAACAGCTGACATTTCGGCGACCGAAAAAACCAGCATTGCAATCATAATTAGCTTTTTAAACTTCTTCATAATATAAAATTTTGAATTGATAATATCTACTTGATAATTAGCTTTTTAACAACTGTTTCTCCCTGCCTGTCTTCCAGCCTGATAAAGTAAAGACCGGTAAAAAGCGAAGAAATGTCTAACTGATGATTTTTGACTATTTCATCTTTTATAACTTTCCCTTCGATAGAGTAAATGCTCACGTGCAACCATTCTCCATTATGGATAAAATGCAACTGAGACTGCGCCGGATTGGGATAGAACTCAGGTTTTGATTCCGCTGAAACCATGCTGATGCCAATCGGGCAATAATCACATAAGCCAAAACAAAACGCCGGCAGGGTAAGGTTAACATCGGGAACGGTAAAATAACGGTTGTTGTTGGCAGCACATTCTTCGGGTACTGTTTCCTCCATACCCCAGGCATTGCCATTAATGAATTTATATTCAACATAAGTACCTGATAGTAATGTTGTTGTGTAGGTATAAATTTTACTTCCCGCATGGGTCATTTGCGTTGCTCCCGGATCCCAGCCCTGGAAACTACCCGCAATGTGAACACCTAGAGGTGAAACGGTTTCGTAAGTCAAATCTACCCTGAAAGTAACCTGTACCTCCAATGGCGGGGGGCCGCAGGGCTCACAGGAGCCGAAACAGACCTCCGGCAATTCAAGGTTTTGAGTGGGAACGGTGAGATAACGATTTCCATTTTGGGCGCAGTCAGGGGGTACCAGCTCAGCGCCATCGAAAGTGTTCCCATTGATGAACTTGTATTCCTGAGTAGTTCCTTCCTGAAGTTCCACAGTTACTTCATAAACATTGTTTCCTGCTGGGGTCATTGGTGTGGAGGCAGGGTTCCATCCCTGGAAAGTTCCGGCAATGTGAATGCCGTTTGGCGAAACAGTCTGGAATGACATATCAACCTTAAAGGTAATGCTGTGCGATGGTGGTGGAGGAATACATGGCTCGCAACTGCTGAAACATACCAGCGGAAGCGAAGTGTTTTCTCCCGGAACGGTCAGAAATCTGCTATATCCTCCAAATCCGTCATCCACTCCGCAGGCCTGAGGCACTGATTCAGCGCCATCAAAGGTATTCCCATTTATGTATTTGAACTCGATGTAAGTGCCGCTCAGAATTGAAATCGTAACCTGATAAACCTTTTCAGAAACATTAATCATAGAGTTAGCGGACGGATCCCAGCCCTGAAATGATCCGGCAAGATGCACTCCATCAGCAGAAACCGTTTCGTTGGCCAGATCTACGGTAAAAGTAACATCAACAAAAACTGGTGGTGGCCCGCAGGGATCGCACTCGGCGTAACAAACTACATCAAGAACGGTATTGTTTTGGGGTACGATCAGCCAGCGGTTGTTGTTCACGCCGCATGGCTCCGGTACGTTTTCTGATTGATCCCAGGTGGTTCCATTCACAAACTTATATTCCTGATAAGTTCCTGATGGTAAAGTGGTTGTGTATGTGTAAATATTGTTACCTGCCGGTGACATCAGCGTTGCTCCGGGATCCCATCCCTGAAAACCGCCGGCGATATGAACACCGTCCGGTGAAACAGTTTCGTTGGTCATGTCCACTTTGAAAGTAACCTCAACCGGCACTGGCGGCGGCCCGCATGGCGAGCAACTTCCAAAACACACCGCATCAAGGGTGGTGGAAACTGATGGAACAGTTAAATAACGGTTTTGATTCTGAGCGCAGGCTGTTGGTACGGTTTCCCAGGAAGTTCCGTTGATAAATTTGTACTGATGATAATCGCCGCTCCCAAGCTGAAGCGTAAGTGAATACACATCATTACCTATGGCGGTCATCGGATTGGCAGTAGAATTCCATCCGTTGAATGTTCCGGCAAGGAAAACACCGTTTGGCGAGATCGTCTGCTGAGACATATCTACCTGGAAAGTTATCGAAACCTGGGTCGGATTGCAAATATTGCAGCTTCCATAGCACACTGCCGGTAAGGTAACATTGGTAGAGGGAACTGTGTAAAACCGGTTGTTATTGGGGCCGGTTGTACAGGGGCCAGCCACCGATTCTTCCATTCCCCAGGCATTTCCGTTAACAAACTTATACTCCACGGTGGTTCCGGGAGCAATATTTACAGTTACCTCATAAATTGAATTGCCGGTAGTCATCATTTCCGTTCCGGCCGGGTTCCAGCCCTGGAAACTTCCTGCGATGTGCACTCCGAGCGGGGAGACTGTCTGTTGAGACATATCAACCCTGAAGGTTACATCCACTCCGGGTGATTGCTCCTGAACCGTAGAGGTAGTTTTGTAGATTACATCGCCGCCAGTTCCACCATTTCCGTTAGCAGCATTCAGCGCAGCATAAAATGTAACCGGACCTGTACCCGTTGCAGGAGCTGTCCAATTCACACTCCACGATTTTGTGTTTCCGGTTGGTGTAGTTCCTGCTGCCTGATGAGTAACGGCTTTGTTCTGATTAACCAGTTTGGTCTGGGTGGCATTGGTAATCACGAATGTGCCAACCTTAGTGCCGATGCTGTTTTCAGCAGTTAGTTCGAAGCCGAATTTTACCACTCCTGTGTGAGTGCCGGTAATAGTGATAGTGTAAGTTTGCCCCGGAGCGTATCCTGATACCGGGATGTTGGTAGTGATCCAGCCGGTTGAGTTTTGTGCTGTACCTGTGTGGCAACCTGTGCAGGTTTGGCCACCATCACCAAGCGAACCGGTCCTGCCACCCGGCGAACCGCTGTTGTTTGCCAAAAGGATGAACACAAAAGGAAGAACTAACAAAGGAAGAAATTTGTAAATGTTTTTCATCACTTTAAAATTTAGGTTAGGAATTTTTTTTTGGCCAAAATTAATCAAATCTCAGAAAAATATTTTCAGACCAGTTTCGTTTTTCAGCAGAAGAGAAAAGAGGGTAATTGTGTTTTCATTTTTCATTTTTTGTCCCCGCCATCTGGCGGGGTTTTTTTTAATGTGATGCGATGGCAAGAAACGCCAGACTGATACTGGTTGCCGGCACCTCCAGTATTGTGGATGCTGCAGCCTCAATTGTGGCGCCGGTGGTAATTACATCGTCCACAAGCAGGATATTCTTCTCCGCAATTTTTTCCGGCTCAACCACCCTGAAAACATAACTTACGTTCTGCCATCTTTCAAATCGTGATTTACGGGTCTGCGTCTCGGTTGCTTTTTCCCTAACCAGGACACCATTGAACAATGGTATATTCAAAGCCGTTGCAATCTCTTTTCCAAAAATTTCGCTTTGGTTGAAACCACGAGCTTTCTGCTTGCTCCAGTGCAGCGGAACCGGAATCACGCAGTCCAGCCCGCTAAAAAGCTGAGACTTATGTAAGTCATTCCCAAACATCCTGCCCATCACTCTGCCCAGTTCGAGGTTTCTTTTGTATTTAAACTGATGGATCATTCGCTGTACTCTTCCTGCTTTGGCAAAATAAAGATAGGCCGAAGCTGCCCTGATAGGAAATCTTCCGGCAAAAATCTCAGTTACAGGGTTTTCGAGATGAAGGTGAAAATTGGTCTTTGGCAGCGACATCAGGCATTGTGTGCAAATTTGCTCCTCATTCCTTAATAATACGGCGCCGCAAGAGTTGCAAACTCTTGGGAAAAACAAACCGACAAAATCATCCATCCATCTCATGGTTCAAAATTAGCTTATTTTGCAAAAAGTCCAGAAAATGAATTTTCATGCGGAAACGACATTTTACCATACCTGTTTTTATACCAATGGAGGCATGCCCGTTTCACTGCATTTACTGCGATCAGGTTAAAATTTCAGGACATGCAAAGATGCCCGGGTTTGACGAGGTTAAAGAAATAATTAACAAGCACTTAACTACAATTCCATCTGATCACAGTGTGGTGGAAGTCGGGTTTTTTGGTGGAACTTTCACTGGCCTGAAAAAGGAGATTCAGGAGAATTACCTGAAGGTTGTTTTTCCATTTATTCAGCGGGGGAAAATCAGCTCAGTCCGGATATCCACTCGCCCCGACTTTATTGACCAGATCGTTATTGATCTGCTGAAAAAGTATTCGGTCAAAACAATTGAGTTGGGAGCCCAATCCATGGATGACGATGTTTTGCAGCAAACAGCCCGGGGGCATACAGCCGAAGATGTGGCGAATGCAGCCAGGCTAATCAAAATGAATCAGCTCAGGCTTGGACTGCAGATGATGATCGGGCTTCCGGGAGATTCAAAGGAGAAAAGTCTCCTCACGGCGTCAAAATTCATTGAACTTGCCGCCGACGATGTAAGGATTTATCCCACCCTGGTTATCCGCGGCACATGGCTCGAAAAGCTCTTTCAAACCGGCGAATACCGGCCTTTGTCGCTGGGCGAAGCAATTGTCACGACTGCCGGGGTCATTCAAATGTTCGAGGCTGCCGGGACAAATATCATCCGGGTCGGTTTGCATCCCTCCGAAGGATTGATTAATGGAGAATCATTGGTGGCCGGTCCCTTTCACAACTCCTTCAGAGAGCTGGTAAATACAAGGATCTGGAACAATTTGCTCTGTCCGCTTTGCAGCAGCCCGGCAAACGAAATCACCCTAACAGTAGCTCCCCGCGAAATCAATTTTGCCGTGGGATTTAATAAATCAAACCGGAAAATGCTGGAGGCCTCTTTTCAAAAAGTTGTTTTTAAAACATCCGATTCATTGAAAAACAGGGAGTTTCATGTTGATTATCGTTGATAAAAAATTGCCCGAACCAGCCAAAGCAAGGCTCAGAGAATCTGGCTGGTTGTTGGAACTGGAAACTATCGGAATAACTTATGATGCCATTTCGGGTCACCCGGATATCTTTTTCACCCAAATTGACGACCAGCTCATCATCGCACCTAATCTTCCTGA
Organism: Bacteroidales bacterium; assembly: GCA_036794825.1. GTDB lineage: Bacteria > Bacteroidota > Bacteroidia > Bacteroidales > 4484-276 > RZYY01. The sequence continues at coordinate 193,963 of DAIRGA010000002.1, forward strand.
GAAATTCAAAACCAGGCTCTTATCGCTCGGAGTAGAATTTCTTGAGGGCTCAAACCCTGTTGGAACATCTTATCCGCATTCAGCAATTTACAATGCAGCCGCTACTTCCGAATTTCTTGTCCACAACCTGAGCATAACTGATTCAGCCGTGCTGAATTTTGCCGGAGATAAGACCCTCATCAACGTAAAGCAGGGCTACACCCGCTGCAACCTGGTGTTCATCACCCACGATCGTGCAATTTCTTCCGATCTCAGCATTTGCAAAAAACTTTCAGATGCAACCATCAAAGTGCTCCATTTTGATCCGAAAACCATTCTTCTGCCGGGCTTCGGAAATGGGTTTTTTGGGGGATGCTGCGGTGTTTTCGACAAAAAGTTATGGCTGAGCGGAAACCTAAAATATCACCAGGGCGGTCAAAATGTAAAAGAATTCGTAAACGGTGCCGGCCTTGACATTATCGAGCTCTACGATGGGCCCCTTTTCGATGCCGGCAGCATATTTTTTATCATTACTCCCTGATTTTAACAACAATTTAGGTATACGTTTACTGATAAAACAAAGAAACCCTTATTTTTGCCGCCCTGTATTCAGATTAACCTAACCCAGCCATAAGTATGAACTATGTATATCTTTCCCCGCATTTTCCCCCGAATTATTTCAATTTTTGCCGTGCTTTAAAACGATTAGGCGTGAATGTTCTGGGGCTTGGCGATGTTGCATACGACAGTCTTCGCCAGGAACTAAAAGATTCACTCACTGAGTATTACAAAGTGGATGACCTGCACAACTACGATCAGTTGGTGCGGGCCCTGGGATATCTTACCCACAAATACGGAAAAATTGATGGCATTGACTCCAACAATGAGTATTGGCTTGAAACAGAAGCCCGGCTGAGAACCGATTTCAACATTGATGGAATCAAGCTGGACAAGCTACACATGATCAAGAGAAAATCAGACATGAAAACCGTTTACAAAAAGGCAGGGGTTCCCGTTGCCCGCGGAATGGTGGTTCACAGTATGGAAGAAGCCCTAAAGCTCATCGGGGAGACTGGTTATCCGGTGGTGGCCAAACCTGATACCGGAGTAGGCGCTGCCAATACTTTTAAAATTCATAATGAAGAGGAGCTGGTCAACTTTTTTGAAACCAAGCCTAAGGTGAATTACATCATGGAAGAGTTCATCAACGGGCAAATCGTTTCTTTCGACGGACTTACCGATAAAGATGGCAACCCGGTTTTTTTTACTTCACATGTTTATGAACGGGGAGTGATGGAGGTTGTAAACAAAGACACACATATTTATTACCACTCATTCATTGATATTCCCAAAGACCTGGAAACCGCCGGCCGAAAAATTCTGAAAGCCTTTGAAGTGAAGGGGCGGTTTTTCCATTTTGAATTTTTCAGGCGTTTCGACAATAACAAACTGGTAGCACTTGAGGTAAATATGAGGCCGCCGGGAGGATTTACAACAGACATGTTCAATTATGCCTGCGACTTTGATATCTATTTCGAATGGGCCAATGTAATCGTAAACAACAAACTATCAGACGATTACATGCGTAAGTATTACATCTGCTACGTAAGCAGGAAGAACAACAAAAGTTATGTAATCTCTCATCAGGAGGTATTGAAGAAGTTTGCCGGGTTAATCGTTCATCACGAACCTGTGGACCAGGCCCTGGCTCTGGCTTTGGGTAATTATGGCTATCTGCTGAGAAGTAAGAGTTTAGATGAGATTTTTGAAGCACAGCGCGAAATTCACCAAATGAATAACTAAGAATGAATATCGAATATCACAAATGGTACAGCGACCGGTTAGGTCGAGATATGGAGCTTAAGGTTTACGGTCATAGTGGCAAACCTTTTATCATATTCCCCTGTCAGGGTGGACGGTTTTACGAATCAGAAGATTTTGGAATGATAGATGCCCTTTCCCACCTGATCAATTCCGGACGCATTAAAGTATTTACGCTGGATGGTATTGACAACGAATCCTGGGCAAATTTCGGGGTGCATCCTTCCATCAGGGGCGCACGCCACAATCAATACGACAGTTATGTGCTGATGGAAGCGGTTCCATTTATCCGGAATCACTGCCAGAGCAATGATATCAAAATCGGTCTCACAGGATTCAGCATGGGAGCCTATCATGCTGCCAACTTCTTTTTCCGCCATCCGTATGTGTTCGACACGTCCATTGCCATCAGCGGATTGTATGACCTGAAAACCTTTGTTGGCGATTACGTTGACAACCATGTCTATTACAATTCGCCGATCATGTTTTTAAGCAACCTCGAGGACGAAGCCATACTTAATATGTATCGTCAGTCTAAAATTGTGATCTGCTGCGGGCAGGGCGCATGGGAAGAGGAGATGCTTGACGATACTTACCAGATGAAGGAAATTCTCGAACGCAAAGGAGTTCCAGCAATGATTGACATCTGGGGGCACGACGTGAATCACGACTGGCCCTGGTGGAAAAAAATGCTGCCTTATTTTATCGAAAAGCTGGGGTATTAGGTTTTATTGTGATCAACCCTGATTTTCCATGACTTCAAAATCACGTAGTACAAAATAATCGTCAGCGCCTTTTTCTGTATTGATGGTAATTCCTCCAATGAAGGCAGTTTTTCTGACATGAAACTCACTCCTGGCCGCATCATAAGCCGCAAAAGTTTTGCTGCGGATAATTTCGTAAGCACAATCCGTGATTGTGATTTCAGGGTTTTCAGACTGCAGGATTCTGTGTTTGTAGGGCTCTAACCACTGGAAAAGTTGCACAATCTGGGGGTCATTCGTATAATCGACAGGCATTTTCTCTCCTGATCTGAAATAGTTGAGCACGATCATCAGTGCGCCGCAGGAAGTACCTGGTTGGCTCCGACCGCGACGACAAACTTCGCCAAACTTTCCGACAGTGGTTATGCCCAGATGAGCACCAAAAAAGATCAGTCCAAAACCCTGGTCGGGGATATGATGAGCATACGCTTTCAGCCCAACCGGGCCGGTGAATGGAATCCCGGCAAGCCCACCCATCTCAAAAGGTTCGCCAAGAACGTTGAAATAGGCTTTATTGCGGTGGTTTATTTCATCGGCACAAATGGATTCAGCCATCAGCGTATCTGAGATTTTGAAGCCAAACTCATTTTTAAGCCTGCCAAGAAGCTGAACAGAAGCATCCCGCATATTCATCGCATCCGGGAATTGCGACAGCACAATTTTATCGTAAGTCAGTTGTAATATAATTTTGCTGGTCATTTAATGTATAGCCGGATGCAAAGGTAATTATCCACCCGATAGCGCTGGTGAACAAATCCGGTTTAAAGCCTATTTTTGTCAAAAATTATTCCTGATGGAACTGAATGAGAACGATTCATTGGAGGATTCAGCACTGAAAGTAAAAGAAGGCATCAACCAGCCCGAACAGGTCAATCCGCTTGCGCTTGAGCGGGCCAGGCAACTGCGTCACCGTACTCTTAGTGTTGATGAGTTTGCGGAAGGAATCCTGGCCGGCAACCGGGTGGTGCTGAGCAAGGCTATTACGCTGATCGAAAGCATGAGCGGTGTTCACCAGGAGCTGTCGCAACGTGTAATCGAGAAGTGCCTTCCTTACAGCGGAAAATCTTTGAGGATAGGAATAACTGGTGTACCTGGAGTGGGCAAAAGTACCTTTATCGAGGCCCTTGGGGTTCATATCACCAGCCAGGGTCATAAGCTTGCCGTGCTTGCCATAGATCCGAGCAGCAGCCGAACGAAAGGCAGCATTCTTGGCGATAAAACCAGGATGGAGGAACTTGCGGTGAATGAGAATGCGTTTATCCGGCCCTCTCCTTCAGCAGGTTCGCTGGGCGGAGTAGCGCGCAAAACCAAGGAAACCATCATCCTTTGCGAAGCTGCCGGATTTGACGTGATTTTTGTCGAAACGGTCGGTGTCGGACAATCTGAAATTGCCGTGCATTCAATGGTTGATTTTTTCCTGTTGCTGATGCTGGCAGGCGCCGGCGACGAACTGCAAGGTATCAAACGCGGGATCATGGAAATGGCCGATGCCATTTTTATCAATAAGGCAGATGGCGATAACCGATGGAAAGCCAACCAGTCGAGGCTCGAATACGCCAATGCGCTGCACCTTTTCCCAACACCTGAATCGGGCTGGACACCTGCGACAGGAACCTGTTCAGCCAGAACCAGGGAAGGCATTCCTGAAGTATGGAATGTAATCGGAAAGTACGAAACATTTACCCGCCAAAACGGTTACTTCGACAGGAAAAGATTGTACCAGAAAAGCCTCATTATGCTCGAAACCATTGCCGAAGGACTGAAAGCTGATTTTTACTCAACCGAAAAAATCAAAATTCTATTGCCACAAATTCAGGGAGAGATGCTCAATGATAAAATCAGTTCCTACGTTGCAGCGCAAAAACTCATCAACATCTATTTTGATGAAAAAAAATCCCCCTCAAAACCTTGTTAATGAACTACCTTGCCCATTTGTATCTCTCGTTTGGCAACGATGAAGTCCTGGTCGGAAATTTCATTGCCGATAAGGTCAAAGGCCGGCAGGTACTCGACTATCCGCCGGGAATCCAAAAGGGGATTGTGTTGCACCGCCGGATTGATTCATTTACCGATAATCATCCCATTGCGGGCAGGAGCAAAGCGAGGATCAGAGCGCGCTACGGAAAATTTTCAGGGATCGTGGTGGATATGTACTACGATCATTTCCTTTCGGTAAAATGGGAAGAGTTTTCCGCCGTACCATTTTTACAATTTACCAGGAATTCTTACAAAACTTTATTCCGATACTATTTCATCATGCCGCCGCGGCTGAAGCGAATTCTGCCCTGGATGGCTGCTGGTAACTGGCTGTTTTCGTATAGGAAAGTGGAAAATATCGGTCTTGCCCTCGAAGGAATGAGTTCAAGAATCAACGTAGATTCCGGAATTGAAAACGGCGCTACAGAGCTTAAACTTTATTATGAGGAACTGCGTCAGGATTTTGAAGAATTTTTCCCTCTTTTGGTCGCCTATGCTCAGGAAATGCTGCAACAGCTTGACGATTTAAAACTGCCGGAAAAGTCACTCCCCCATGATCGTGATAACGACTTTGCGGGATGATGCGTGATTACGAAATTCGCAGAGAAAAATCCCTTGCCATGTTCCCAGGTTCAGCTGGTGATTTGTGATTGGAATGGTTACCGAAGATCCGATTAGCGATGCTTTGATGTGGGCAGGCATATCATCCGGCCCCTCCTCGTTGTGATCAAAATAGGATTGATTTTCCGGTGCAATCCGGTCGAAATAGTTGTCTAAGTCTCTTCGAACCGATGGATCCGCATTTTCATTAATTGTAAGAGCGGCCGAAGTATGTTTGATGAATAAGTGTGCAATACCCTGTTTGGGCAATTCGTTGAGGTGCTGCTCAATAAAATGGGTTACCAGGTGAAAACCCCTTTTAAACGCAGGCAAATGAATTTCGATCTGGCGAATCATTTATTTCGCTGATAATGAGATGAATAAGGGACGTGGAAGAACTATATCTTTTTCTTATCGCTCACACACAGGACAGGCGTTTTGGAATCGTTGGTAAGCAGGCGCTCTTTGTCGCTGTCGGCAATGTAATAATATTCATCGGTAGCCACCGACATCACGGCAATAATATCAGCGCTGATCCTGCCGGCATAATCCAGAATTTGCCTTGCATAGCCCGGCGAATAAACAGTCTGCTGCTCGTTTACTCTTTCGTACTTTATTTTGTTTGCCTCAAGGCTGGTCAAAGTCTTTACAATATTCTCTTTAAGCTTTTGCGACCAATCAAAACCAGGTTTCTCAACAGTGTAAACATGAATGGTTGCATCGAAAAGATGACCAAGGTAAACGGTTGCTTCAATCTTCTTTCCGAAAGCTTCGTGAGAACTTGCAGGTAGCAAAATGGTTCTGATTCCATTGTGTGGCAATTGATACCCCTCCTGCACGGTGAGCACAGGCACGGGAATATTTTTCACCAGTTTCAGAATATCCATCCCAAGGAATTTGTCCTTAAAACCTTTGTAGCCGTGCGAACCAGCGACCATAAAATTGTATTTCGTCTTGCCTGACTCCTCTTCGATTTCGGTAAACAAATTTCCCCTCCTGATGATGTAGTCGCATTTGATGCCGCTATTGCCGGAGATTGTTGAGGTCAATTTCTCCAATTCATCGTCTGGTGGAGTCAATTTCTCGCTTTTTTGAACATTAAGAAGGGTGATTTTCAAGCCGCCTTTTTTGGCAATTTCAACCGCAACATCCAAAGCGCGGCGGGCGGCATCGGTGAGGTCATAAGGTACAAGAATTGTTTTTTCCATAATTCACAGGTTAAAAATTGAAGTCGTTTGTCTTTAGTTTTCTTCCTTTTGCCTTGATTTGCGGGCAATTTCTTCGAGCATATCGGTGGTTATTGACTTTGGGCGTTCGAGAGGGTACATCAGCGCCCTGTCCCAGATTATGTTTGCTGCAATACCAATGGATCGGCCAACACCGAAAAGTACGGTGTAAAAATCATATTCAGTTACGCCGTAATGCCACTGGATAACACCGGTTTGAGCATCGAGGTTTGGCCATGGATTTTTAGCTTTACCCTGTTCGATAAGTATCGGCGGAACCACCTTGTAGAGCATCTCCACGTATTGGAAAAGTTCATCATCAGGCATGTGCCTGAGGCAGAATTCACGCTGAATTGAGTAACGGGGGTCTGTTTTGCGCAACACAGCATGTCCGTAGCCAGGGATAACCTGTCCGGCATTGAGGGTATCCCAGACAAACTGCTTCATTTCCTCTTCCGTTGGAACCTGGCCTCCCATCTTCTCTCGCACTTCCTGTAGCCAGCGCAAAAACTCCTGGTTGGCAAGGCCGTGAAGCGGACCGGCAAGGCCGTTGAGCATTGCTGCAATAGATTGATAAATGTCGGCTAAAGTGCTGGCCACCAGGTGCCCGGTGTGTGCACTTACGTTTCCGCTTTCATGGTCGGCATGAATGATGAAATTCAACCTTGAAACTTCATCGTAAGGTTTAGGTTTCATCATCAGGTGGGCAAAGTCGGAGCCAATATCAAGACCGGGATTGGACTGTATTCTTTTCCCTTCGCGATAAAGTTTTGCATAGACATAGGATGCAATTTCGGGCAGCTTTGCCAGCAAATTCATGGCATCTTCGTACATTGGGCTCCACATATCGGTTTTCTCGATGCCGACAGTGAGTTTTTTGGAAAAAAATGATTCCCGGCTCAACGTTAGCACGGCGTTGGCAAAAACGGCCATCGGGTGGCTGCAGCATGGCGCTGCATCTATCACTTCGTACACATACCTGGGTACAATGCGTCGTTTGCGGAATTCATCCACTACATCCATAACTTCGGCATTGGTTGGTATGTCGCCCGTAAGCAGCAGATAGAAAAGCCCTTCGACGTAAGGCATTTCTGCACCTTTTGGCTTTGGCAGTTTTTCAAAAACCTCCGGTAGAGTATATCCGCGGTAGCGAATACCTTCATCGGGATCGAGGTATGAAATATCTGTAATCAGCGATTTAATTCCACGCATACCGCCGATAATCTGCGAAATAGTTACTTTGTCAACCACCACATCGCCATAATCCCTTAACAGAGTCTGAATCCGCGGACGATGGGCCAATATTTTTTCGTGAAGCTTTTCCTTTAAACCTGACATCTTATTCTTGTTTTTGATTTTTTTTCAAAGATATTAATACTGCTGTACACTCAGTTGGTGGGTGTTGATTAATCGTGTTTAATTTTTCTCAGATTGCTGTCCAGCGCATCGAGAAAATCTTCGGTATTGAGGTAATGATCCTTTTTGAGATTTTCACCGTGTATCAGAATTGCAAGGTCTTTGGTCATTTTACCCTCTTCCACTGTGCTGATGCATACCTGCTCAAGGTTTTCAGTAAATTTGAGCAATTCATGATTTTGATCGAGCCGGGCACGATGAGCCAGCCCCCTGGTCCAGGCAAAAATTGAAGCAATCGGGTTTGTGGATGTGGGTAATCCTTTTTGATGCATCCTGAAATGGCGCGTAACGGTGCCGTGTGCTGCTTCAGCTTCCAGTGTTTTTCCATCAGGAGTCACCAGCACGCTGGTCATCAATCCTAAAGAACCAAATCCCTGAGCCACCGTATCCGACTGCACGTCACCATCGTAATTTTTACATGCCCACACAAAGTTACCTTCCCACTTCAAAGCTGCTGCCACCATGTCATCAATCAGCCGGTGTTCGTAAGTGATTCCGGCTTGATGAAACTTTTCCGTGAAATCGTTTTCAAAAACCTCCTGAAAAATATCCCTGAATCTCCCGTCGTACTTTTTCAAAATGGTATTTTTGGTCGAGAGGTAAAGCGGCCAGCCTTTTTGCAGCGCCATGTTGAAACAGGAATAGGCAAAACCTCTGATGGATTCGTCGGTATTAAACATTCCCAGTGCAACGCCGTCACCATCAAACTGATGCACGGTATAGCTCTGTTTTTCGCCATCTTCAGGTTCAAATGTAATGGTAAGTTTTCCTTTGCCCTTCACCAGAAAATCGGTTGCTCGATACTGGTCGCCAAAGGCATGACGCCCGATGCAGATCGGCGCTTTCCACCCTGGAACCAACCGCGGAATGTTAAGGATAAGAATGGGCTCGCGGAAAACAGTCCCGTCCAGTATGTTACGAATAGTTCCATTGGGCGAGCGATACATCTTTTTCAGCCCAAACTCCTCCACACGCTTTTCGTCGGGGGTGATGGTCGCACATTTGATGCCGACATTGTGCTTTTTGATTGCTTCGGCAGCTTCAACCGTGATGGCATCGTTGGTTTCGTCCCTGCTCTGGATGGAAAGATCATAGTATTTAATATCCAGTTCGAGGTAAGGAACAATGAGTTTTTCTTTTATAAATTTCCAGATTACTCTGGTCATTTCATCGCCGTCGAGTTCCACGACTGGATTTTGAACAAAAATTTTCTTCATTATCGGGATTTGGTTAGAGAAAGATAATTAAAGTATTTCGATGCAAAATTAGAAAACACCACCCAGCGAAAGGCTTTCGATTGGAAAATTAAGATTTATTAACGACTTGCTGCCCTCAGTTTAGAAATTCATTTCCAATTTTGACAAAAAATGCAGAAAATAAATCCATTCCAATTTTGAGATAAAAAGAAAAAACTTAATTTTGGCTCCATTGAAAAAGCAACCCATGAACACATTTAAAGTTTTTATTGTTGAAGATGATCCGTTTTATGGCGAGATGCTGAAATACCATGTGAGTCTTAACCCCGACTACAGCGTGGAGAAATTTCAGACCGGAAAGGAGTTTCTTAATAATCTGCACCGTAATCCATCGGTTGTTTCGCTCGATTATTCGCTCCCTGACATGTCCGGCCTCGACGTTTTGAAAAAAATCAATGCTTACAATCCCGAAATTCCGGTGATCATTGTTTCGGGTCAGGAAGATGTTTCCACCGCCGTCAACCTGCTGAAAGAGGGTGCCTACGACTATTTTGTCAAAAATGAAGAAACCAAGGATCGCATCTGGAATTCGCTGAACAAGATCAGAGAAAAGCTAAATCTCGAGAAAGAGATTGACAGCCTGAAGGAAGAAATCGGACGAAAATATGTTTTTGGTAACATCATTAAAGGAAATAGTCCCGGCATTAAAAAGATCTTCAGTCTTATCGAGAAAGCCATCCAAACCAACATCACCGTATCTATCACCGGTGAAACCGGAACGGGTAAAGATCTGGTTGCCAAGGCTATTCACTACAATTCGCCCAAAGCCAATTTTCCGTTTATCGCCATAAATGTTTCGGCTATTCCCAAGGAGTTGATCGAGAGTGAAATGTTCGGCTATGAAAAAGGAGCCTTCACCGGAGCCAACACCCGAAAGATCGGGAAATTTGAAGAGGCAGGAAAAGGCACAATTTTCCTTGACGAAATAGGCGAAATGGATCACCAGATGCAGGTGAAACTGCTGAGGGTTTTGCAGGAAAAAGAACTCAACCGCGTTGGTGGCAACGAAGTGGTCAAAGTACAGTCGCGGGTGATAATAGCTACAAACCGCAACCTGGCCGAAGAGGTGAAAAAAGGGCATTTCAGGCAGGATTTGTATTACAGGTTGCTTGGTTTGAATATCAACCTTCCACCGTTAAGAGACCGTGGGAATGATATCCTTTTGCTAGCCAAGTATTTCATAGATGAATTTTGCAAGGAAAATGACCTTCCCAGGAAAAATCTCTCTCAACATGCGCAGGAGAAACTCATGAACTACGATTTTCCGGGTAATGTCAGGGAATTGAAAGCAATAATGGAACTTGCGGTGGTGATGGCAAACCGGGAAGCTATCGAAGATAATGATATATCGCTGACTTCGGCCACCCGATCGGCAAACTTTCTGCTCGACGAAGAGGATACGCTCGACGGATACACCAAAAAAATCATTAAACACTATCTCGAAAAGCACGACAACAACATCCTCGAGGTCGCCAAAAAGCTTGACATCGGGAAATCAACTATTTACAGGATGCTCAAAAATAAAGAATTGTAACATGACACCTAAAATCGATAAACTCTACAGTCTCGCCTATTTGTCGGAGGTAATAGGGGATGACACCGATGTATTGAATGACCTGATGAAAATATTCGTTGATAACACACCGAATGATTTGAATGATCTGAATCAGGCTTTCCAGGCCGGTGACCTTGAAAAATTTGCAGCCCTTGCCCACAAAATGAAATCATCGCTGGCCACCCTTCGCATTGATACACTCAGAGAAATCATGCTAAGCATTGATAAACCCTACAAAGCCATTGAAATCAAAGATCAGCTTCCCGGAATTGTCGCAAAGATAAATGCGACACTTGAGGTTGTATTCAAACAGATAAAGGATGATTTTAAACTATAAATTCAGTCTTAAATCGTTGTTGAACAAATCAGTAAGCATTTTAGGATGACTCAGATGGTAAGCTGGTAAACCTGCCAGAACCGATGCCCTGATATTTTGAGGACTATCGTCAATAAAGAGCGTTTCATCGGGGTTTAAGCCACTGTCGTTCAATACAAATTGATAAGTTTCGATATCTGGTTTTCGCTTTCCCATTTTAAACGACCAATAGGGTTTCACAAAAAGTGAGTTGAAATCATACCCGCGCTGCTCACGAAATTCATCAGTAAATAACTCATAATGAATCTCATTGGTGTTGCTCAACAGATAAAGATTCATCCGGAATTTGAGTTTTTCAAGCAGATTCACCGCATCATCCAGGTAACCTACCAAAATGCTGTTCCATGCTTCAACTACCCGCTCCCTGTTCACTTTGTCCCTTCCCAATATTTCCAGAATCTCACTGATGAGTGTGTCAGGCGCTAAATTTCCACATTCAAAACCGGTAAAAAGTTCACTTTGCATGGCTTGGGAATAGAGATCGCCAAAATCTTTTATTCCCAATGCAGTAAATGCTTCAATTTGCTTCTGATGATCAATCTGGTAGATGACTCCGCCAAAGTCGAGGATGAGGTTTTTGATATTTTTTGGATCAATGTTCATTATGAGATTAGTGTATTGATAATCATTAGTTTATTCAAATAGCCAAAACTTGATCAGAGATTCTTGATGTGCCCGCAAACAATTTTTAAATGAACCAATCGAAAAATCGTCATGGCGCCAATGCATTTAACCTGATTAATTCATAAACTTAGTGAATCTTTGTGACTTTGAGCATTTTGCCAAAGGCATCATTTTGTGAGTGTCAACTATTTCATTTTGCCACCAAGACACTAAGGTTCTAAAAATCACCAAAATGAAAGCATTTCATGAATATTCCAGGTTAAAATGTGTAACCAATTCATTTTAAACAAATAAGGCAGCACAAAATTCCAATTTGTAGCTGCCTTATTCTTTGTCTTTTAAACTTTGTGGGCCCAGCTGGACTTGAACCAGCGACCTACTGATTATGAGTCAGTTGCTCTAACCGACTGAGCTATAGGCCCGTTGTAAACAACTCAAAAAAGGTGAGTTTTACAGGGCTGCAAAGGTATTACTTCGTTTCAAACCAACAAAAAAATCTTTGGGTTTCTGGCGGGCAAAGGCTTGTACTGCATCAATAGATCAATAATACTCCGAAATCAACCTATGGAAGTCATCCTTTTTTCTTGTTGAAAGAAGCACATTAATTCCATTGGACATTTTGATGGGTACATCTTCATTTTTATCGTAAGATTTGACATGCTGAAGATTGATCAGGTATTGCCGGCTGGTGCGGAAGAAACCATAATCGGACAGAATTTCATCATACTCTTTTACATTTTTTGTAGCAACCAGAATTCGGCCGTCCTCGAGGTAGAAATTCGTACGGGCGCCATCCGACTGACAAAAGATAATCTCATTCACAGGAATAATATGGATAGTCGTATTGATGCTTATTGCAATTTTTTTTCCTTTTGAATCCGTATGCGAAATGTTCTCAACCAAAGCTTTTAATCGCGATTCAATGGATTGATTCTTAAGTTCATCTTCAGCTTTGCGCACGGCTTGTATTAGTTCATCAATGTCAAGGGGTTTTAAAAGATAATCCATTGCGCTGATTTTAAATGCTTTAATTGCATATTCCGAATGGGCAGTAACAAAAATGATATTGAAATTAATTTTGCTGAAACGGTTTAACAAATCAAAGGCTGTTCCATCAGGAAGCTTAATGTCGGAAATCAGCAGATCGGGGGCCAATTCGCTGACGACATCAAACCCACTGGCAACATCCGAAGCTTGTCCAACAACTTCAACACTGGGACAACAACTCATCAGCAGCGACTTGAGGTGGTCAAGTGCATGTTGTTCGTCCTCAATTAATACAGTTCTGATTTTCAAAGGGAAAAATGTTACCTGATTTCGATGGTAAAAATATAGAATTTATTGACTTGTTTTGTCCATTTCCCAATTAATTTACATTTGCTGAAAAATTATTTTATGATCAGGTCAATGACGGGCTACGGGAAAGCCGAAAAGTTTATCAATGGCAATAAATACGTTGCTGAATTAAAGGCGATAAATAGTAAGCAATTCGACCCGCTGATCCGAATTCCGGTAAGTTTAAAAAGTAAAGAGCTGGATATAAGATCGTTGTTATCTGCAAAGCTGGAACGTGGGAAAATTGACTTCACCCTCAACATCGAGGAGTCGGAAAACACCCAGAATCTTATACTTAATAAATCCCTGCTGAAGAAATATTATTATGAGGTCATCGCTTTGCAAAACGATCTTGGGCTGGAAAATCAGGAATCGTCTGTGCTGAGTGCACTGCTACGGATGCCGGAAGTTTTTCAGTTGAAAAATGATATAGCCGATGATCAGAATTGGGAAAAAATCCAGGAAATCATCAACGAGACCATAAACAAGTGCGATAGCAGCAGGATTGACGAAGGCAAAAAACTAATGTCAGAGTTTACTAATCGCATCGAACTGATTATCAGTTTGCTTAATCAGGTCGAGCCTTTTGAATGTGAGCGCATTGGAAAGATAAGGGAAAAGTTCAGAAAAGAGATAAGCGTTATTTTTGAATCGGACAAAATTGATCAAAACCGGCTGGAACAGGAGATCATTTTTTACATCGAAAAGATTGATATTACCGAGGAAAAAGTGAGGCTCAGAAGTCACTGCGATTACTTTTTGCAAACTCTGTCACAGGATGATTCGGCAGGAAAAAAGCTGGGATTCATCGTTCAGGAGCTCGGGCGGGAAATCAACACGCTCGGCTCAAAGGCCAACGACTGGAATATCCAGCGCCTGGTGGTGCTTATGAAGGATGAACTGGAAAAAATAAAGGAACAACTTTACAACATTTTATAATGAGTCAGGGGAAAATGATTGTAGTTTCGGCGCCGTCAGGATCAGGCAAAACCACTATAGTGAAAAAAATGCTTGTTTCTGATCTCCGTCTTGAGTTTTCGGTTTCTGCTTGCAGTCGCACACCAAGAGCCGGAGAGCTGCATGGTGTAGATTACTATTTTCTTTCGGCCGGGGATTTCAGGAAGAAAATTGACGAGTGTCAGTTTGTGGAGTGGGAGGAGGTTTACGAAGGCTGTTTTTACGGCACATTGAAGAGTGAAGTTGAGAGAATATGGGCTGCTGGCCACCACGTGATCTTTGATGTGGATGTAATGGGCGGGCTCAATATTAAAAAGAAATATCCTGACATCTGTTTGTCCATTTTTATTCAACCTCCCTCAGTAGAAGAACTTGAAAAGAGGCTGAGGGGACGCTCAACCGATTCGGAAGAGACCATTCAGAAACGACTCCGGAAAGCAGCTTTCGAGCTTACATTTGCCAATCAGTTCGATAAGATAATCATCAACGATGATCTTGATATGGCTGTGAAAGAGACCTACAAGGCAATATCCTCATTCACATCGGAATTGCTATGATTAAAACCGGTTTACTTTTCGGATCATTCAATCCTGTTCATATCGGCCATTTGATAATTGCTCAATACATCCAGCAATTTACTGACTTAGAAGATGTATGGCTGGTTGTATCTCCCCGCAATCCGCTCAAACCGGCTGAGGACCTGCTGGACGAGAACGAACGGCTGAAAATGGCACAACTTGCTGTAGAAGGTAACCCGTTGCTAAAAGTCTGCGACGTGGAGTTCGCCCTGCCCCGGCCATCCTACACCATTGACACATTGAAAAAGCTGGAGTCGAATAACCCTGATCGTCAGTTTGTTATCATTGCCGGAACGGATATTTTTTCAGATTTTATAAAGTGGAAAGACTGGCAACAACTTCTTGAAGATTATAGTTTTTACATTTACAATCGTCCTGAGTATGACCTTGGAGAATTTGGCCGACACAATACGGTGAAAATTTTCGAGGCCCCATTGCTCAAAATTTCTTCCACGTTTATAAGAAATGCCCTAAAAAGCGGTAAAGACGTAAGCTACATGATTCCCGAAAAAGTCTGGAAATACCTTGCAGAGATGGGTTTTTATAAAAAGTGAATTCAGTTGCGGATAATGGTCTGTTTTCTGTCGGGACCCACCGAAACAATCGAAACCGGAGTGCTGGTAAGCTTTTCAATATAAGTTATGTAGTCCTTCAGCGCCTCAGGTAAAAGCTGATAATCCAGAACATCATCAATGGCACAGTTCCATCCGGCCAGCTCTTCGTAAACCGGTTGAAGTTGATTGCCATCAAAAGGTATGTGATCAATCATTTTACCATCAGCAATATACCTGGTGCTGAGACTGATTTTGTCAAAGTTGCTCAGTACATCTCCTTTGGTCATGATGAGATCGGTTACGCCATTGAGCATGATGGCATAGTTAAGCGCTGTGATATCGAGCCAGCCACAGCGGCGCGGGCGGCCTGTAGTAGCTCCGTATTCATGGCCGATGTCGCGCATTGCCTTGCCGGTTTCATTATTAAGTTCTGTGGGGAATGGACCATTTCCTACCCGCGTGCAGTAAGCTTTGAACACTCCAAATACTTTTCCCACCCTGGATGGAGAAATTCCAAGTCCAGAGCAAACTCCCGCACTTATTGTGTTGGAGGAGGTAACAAAAGGGTAGGAGCCAAAATCAATATCGAGCATTGAGCCCTGGGCGCCTTCTGCAAGCACTTTTTTGCCATTGGCGAGGCACTGATGGATAAAATATTCACTGTCAATCTGTTGATACAATTTTAAAGTCCCGAGCGCATTAAACCATTCCTGCTCATATTCGCCAAAACTCATCCCGTCAATTTTGAAACCGCTGACATCTGCGTCAAAGGATTTGATAATACGGTCGTGCGACGCTTTGAGCTGGTCATATTTTTCCCTGAAAGATGGGGTCATTATGTCGCCGACTCGCAAACCCTGCCGGGCAATTTTGTCGGTGTAAGTGGGCCCGATGCCTTTTAATGTTGATCCAATCATCGTTCTGCCCTTTGAGGCTTCATAAATAGCATCGAGCAGGCGGTGGCCGGGCAGAATGAGATGGGTTTTACGGGAAATCAGCAGGTTGCTCAGCGGGTTGATCTGTTTTTGCTGAAGTTGATGGATCTCCTTGCGAAAAACAACAGGGTCAAGAATTACACCATTACCTATTACATTGACCTTTTCCGGGTTAAAGATTCCGGATGGAATGGTGTGAAGTACGAACTTCATTCCTTCGAATTCGATGGTGTGACCGGCGTTGGGACCACCCTGAAATCTGGCAATGACTTCATATCCCGGCGAAAGGACATCTACAATTTTCCCTTTTCCTTCGTCGCCCCACTGCAATCCTAACAGAACATCAACTTTCATCTCTGTGTTATTTATTTTGCTTGTTGATTTTTATGAAGGCATAAAAGTAGATATTTTACTTTTTCGGAAACCTCTTTGTTAGTAAATAAATGGAAACAAAAAAGCCGGAAACTCTCGAAAAGATCCCGGCTTGTCTGGTGGCAGGTTATTGGTAAGCCTACTGCAAAATTCAATTTCCATTTCCCGTGTCAATGAAGATTTCACGGGGGTGACCGTTGCACTCGCCATAAAAGGTAAGAGAGTGATGTGTTATTTTTACTCCAAGTTCTTTTTCGACGGCATGTTTTATTTCGAGGATTCTTGGATCGAAAAACTCCTTTACATCGCCGGTTTGCATGCAGATGAAATGATCGTGTTTTTTGAAACGGAATGCACGTTCAAACTGGGCGCAATTGCTGCCAAAGTTATGTTTGATAAGCAGATCGCAGTCAAGAAGCAATTCGATGGTATTGTAAAGTGTGGCACGACTAACCCGGTATTTATTGTTTTTCATCCGGATGTACAGCGTTTCCACGTCAAAATGACCGCTGGTGTTGTATATCTCTTTGAGTATTGTAAAGCGTTCCGGTGTTTTACGATGCTTTTTTTGTTCAAGATAGTCAATAAAAATCTTTTTGATGGACTCAAAAGTTACATTCTGATCTTTTAGTTCGCTGTACATAACCCGAATTTTGATTTTGGTAATTTAGTCAAAATAAAAATAGAGGTTACAAAAATATCAATTTTTAAATATCAGGAATTAAAATCGGAAAAGCTTAAAATTTTATTCGGGGTTCATCCGGCTGATCTTTTTGATCTCTTTTATTGTCTTGATTTCGTTGATCAAGTCGTTGAGATTCTGTGTGTCCCGGACATAAAGCATGATCTTTCCTTCCGATACTTCGTTGGAACTCGTGAGGTTGAATGAGCGGATTTTGAGGTTGTATTTGTTAGAAATGATATCGGCCAGCTGAAATATCAAACCGATCTTATCAATGCTTGTAAATTTGATTCCGGCGAGGAAAAGCACGGTATCCTGTTTAGTCCATTTGGCTTTAACAATGCGGTTACCAAAACTTGACATCAGGTTCTGGGCATTCTTACAGTTGGCGCGATGCACAAGTATTGGCATTCTGGGGGTAATCAGCCCTATGACGTCGTCGCCGGCAATCGGATTGCAGCAGTTGGCAATTTTGTAATCGGTGTTGATTGACTCTCCGAGAATCACTTCTTCAGGTTTATTCCGAATCTTTTCTGTTAGTAGCTCCAGTGGCTCTTTTTCAGTTTGAGATTTACTTTTTGCAAAAGGATTTAGTGAGGTGAACCAGGGACTTTTTTCGGCAATTTTCCAGCATTTTTTCATTTCGGGCAGTCCTATTTTGCCGGTATGGGCATCATAAAATAGGTCAACCACACTTTCGATCTGATAAAAATCTTGTAGTTTTTTGATATTCTGTCGGTTGAATTCGGCACCTATGGCATCGTGAAGCTCTTTGAGTTTTTGCTTTCCTTCGTTGTAATAGTGCTTTTTCTCGGCTTTCAGAGCCTCTTTGATGTAAGATTTGGCTCTGATGGTTTTGACAAAATCGAGCCATTCCGGCTGTGGTTTTTGCACTTTTGAGGTGATGATCTCCACCTGGTCGCCGCTTTTTAGCGGGTGCTTCAGTGGGACAAGGGTAAGATTTACTTTGGCGCCAATGCTGTGTTCGCCAATCTCGGTGTGGATGGAATATGCGAAATCGAGGGCAGTTGAGTTGACCGGAAGTTTTATCATATCGCCCTTTGGGGTGAATGTGTAAATTTCTTCGGAATACAAATCGAGCTTGAAATCGTCAAGAAAACTTAGTGCGTCGCTGTCGGCATTCTGAAACTGCTCGCGGATTCGGTTGAGCCAGCCTTCGATAACCTTTCCCTCGTCGGCCATATTCTTATAGTAATGGTGAGATGCAAAGCCTGTTTCGGCAATTTCGTGCATACGTTTCGACCGGATTTGTATCTCGACCCACTTTCCGGAATTACTCATTACTGTGGTGTGTAATGCGGCATAGCCATTGGCTTTGGGCATCGAAATCCAATCGCGCAGACGGTCGTGTTTTGGATTGTAAATTTCGGTAATCAGCGAATAGACTTTCCAGCATTCCAGCCTTTCCTGTTCGATATCAACATCAAGGATTATTCTGACGGCAAAAACATCATATACTTCGTCGAATGAGATGTTCTGACGTTGCATTTTTTGCCAGATGCTGTACACCGACTTGGTGCGTACCTGGATCTGGCTTATGATTTTTTCTTTACTTAACCTGTCGTTGATGGGTGTGATGAAATGCTGGATGAATCTTGACCTGTCAGGCTCTGAATTTTCGACCTGTTGATGGATGTGGTTGTAAACTTCAGGTTCGGTAAACTTCAGTGACAGGTCCTCGAGCTCAGTTTTGATATTGTAAAGTCCCATCCGGTAAGCAAGTGGTGCATAGAGAGTTAGGGTTTCGGAGGCGATTTTGAGTTGTTTATCCCGGCTCATGTGTTCCAGGGTGCGCATGTTGTGCAGCCGATCGGCCATTTTGATCATGATCACCCGCATGTCTTCAGCCAGGGTCAGGATCATTTGCTTGAAATACTCAGCCTGGAAAGAACGGGTTCCGTCGTCAAGTACATCTTTGATTTTGGTTAATCCGCTGATAATCATTGCTACCCTTGGATTGAACATTCTCTGGATGTCTTCGGGGGTAACCTCTGTATCCTCAACAACATCATGTATCAGTGCGCAGGCAATCGAAGTGCCGTCGAGACGCATGTCCTTGGCACAGATCATGGCCACTTCGATGGGATGATAAACGTAAGGTTCCCGCGACCGGCGCCTCATGCCGCTGTGGGCTTCAACGGCAAGTTTAAAAGCCTGGTCAACCATCTCTGCTTCCTCATCATTGCGCCGGCTTTTCCAACAAGCAAGAAGTTCCTGGTACTTTTTATCTATCTCTATGAGTTCCTCCTGATCGTACATACTTTGTCGGAATGTGCTTGTTTAAGTGAGTTTACAAATTTATGAAAACCATGCAACAGCGCACGAAATTTGTAATGAACCGCAGTTTTTTTTCGTTAGCTTATTCATTTTCATTGTCAGATCGTCAATGTTCGTTGATGTTTTTGAAAAAGAATACTTTTGAAAACCTTATAATCAGGTGGTTTTATTGATGCAAAAATTACTTTTTCTTCTGTCTTTGTTATTTATCAGCACTCTTGTTTTTGGTACCCACCAACGTGCGGGGGAGATTACTTACACGGCAATTTCTGATTTGAAATACGAATTCAGGATTGTTACCTATACCTACACGCCAAGCCCGGCCGACCGTCCGGAATTGCTTGTAAACTGGGGGGATGGAACTTTTACGATGGTGCAGCGAACACAAAAGATAAACTTACCCAATAATATCAGCCGAAATGTTTATGCCGGAGCGCAGCACACTTTCCCTGGTCAGGGCGCATATACCATCAGCCTCGAAGACCCCAACAGGAACTATGGTGTGCTTAATATCCCAAATTCGGTAAACGTTCCCTTTTTTTTGCAAACAGAGCTGGTTATCAATCCATTTCTCGGTCCGAATAATTCCGTTCAGCTTCTTGCTGCTCCTGTTGACAATGGCTGTGTGAACAGCATCTATCTTCACAATCCTGCTGCGTATGATGTTGATGGCGACAGCCTATCCTACAAACTCACTGTGTGCAGGGGTGCTGGCGGATTGCCTATACCGGGCTATGTTTATCCCAATCAACTCATTTCGGAGCCTCCGACCACTTTCGAAATTGATTCAGTTACCGGAACCATCCTTTGGGATAAGCCGCTATTGCAGGGCGAGTACAATATTGCATTTCTGGTGGAGGAGTGGAGAAGCGGGGTAAGGATTGGTTACGTAACCCGCGACATGCAGATCACCGTCATAGCCTGTGCCAATCAGCCACCTATTATTGCGCCGCTCCAGGATTATTGTGTGGTGGTTGGGGATACCCTATCGTTTGAAGTTTCAGCTACCGACCCCAACAACGATCGGCTTTCGTTAAGAGCTTTGGGAGGTCCGTTGATTTTATCCCAAAATCCTGCGGTTTTCCCTTCGGCTACAGGCCAGGGCATTGTTCAATCTACATTCAGCTGGGCGCCAGTGTGTTCGCACGTTCAGCTACAACCATACCAGGTTGTGTTCACGGCCAAAGACACGCTGAATTTTCCTCAACTGGTAGATATCAAAACGGTGAATATCCAGGTGATCAGCCCAGCTCCGGAAAACTTCAGTGCATCCCCTGTTGGTAATACCATTCATCTGAGCTGGAAAAAGGCAATTTGTCCACAGGTTTTCAAGTATGAACTATACCGTCGGAATGGATATTACGGTTACATTCCCCAGCCTTGCGAAACCGGAGTGCCGTCTTATACTGGTTATGTAAAAATAGCTGATATACAAGGTATTGCCGATACTACTTTTATCGATAACAACAATGGAAACGGTCTCATTCATGGGATTGATTACTGTTACCTTGTGGTCGCATTCTTTCCGGATGGCAGCAAGAGTATTGCATCGCAGGAAGCCTGCGCCAGCCTGAACAAGGACGTACCCATCATCACCAACGTTTCTGTGGATGTTACTGCTCAAAGTACCGGCGAAATATACCTGGCATGGTCTAAACCGACGGAATTGGACACCATTTTATATCCTCCTCCCTATCATTATCTGATCACAAGGGCTAATTCAGCTAATCCCGCTTCATTGACAGTTTCGGATTCAACATTGAACATCAATGACACCATTTACATTGATAAACAACTAAATACAAAAGATAACACCTATATCTACCGGATTGATCTTTACAGCCAGCCACTCACCAACAGGTTCTTCATTGGCTCTACACAGGTTGCCAGGTCAATGTTTCTTACACTTGATCCATCCGACCGTGCATTGACCCTGAACTGGAATGTCAATGCTCCGTGGCAAAATGACTTTTACACCATTTACAGGCAAAATCCGGAAACACTCGCATTCGATTCGATCGGCTTCAGCACAACCAACACATTCAGAGATAAAGAGTTGGAAAACGGGATTCCTTACACCTATTTTATTAGAAGCACAGGAAACTACTCCGCTCCTGGGATAGTTAGCCCGATCATCAATTTTTCGCAAATCACCACGGGAATCCCGATGGATATTGTACCTCCCTGCCCCCAGATACTCACTGTGGAGACTATTTGTGATGCTGTTGAAAACAGACTTAGCTGGACAAATCCTGCTGATTGTCCGTCCGATATCGCCCGGTATTACGTTTTCTACTCATCGCAGCTTGGGGGTGAACTAATGCTGCTTGATTCGATAAATGACCCGTTTACAACCAATTACATCCATAAAAATCTATCGTCCATTGCAGGATGTTACGGAATCATCGCTGTGGATTCGGTGGGCAACCGCAGTGAAATCAACGACCCATTGTTTTGCATTGATATCAATCAATGCGGTACATACCGGCTGCCTAACGTTTTTACACCAAACGAAGACAACTACAACGACAGGTTCAAAGCCTTTGCATTTACATCGGTGGAAACTATTAATCTGACAGTTTTCAACCGGTGGGGACGAATCGTTTACCAGACCACCGACCCATGGTTTCGCTGGGATGGAAAAAACCAGGAAAACAATAAGGATTGCAGCGAGGGAGTCTATTTTTATGTGTGCGATGTGTTCGAAATTCAGCTGGAGGGTCTGACCAAAAGAACCCTCACCGGATCGGTTACCATTCTCAGGTAAAAATGGTATGAAAATACTCATTGCCCCGGATTCGTTCAAGCAATCGTTATCAGCAAAAGAGGCGGCAGCAGCCATTTCACGGGGTATTCTAAAAATTTTACCCCATGCTCAGATAACTTTAGCCCCGATTTCTGATGGCGGCGAGGGATTTGTTACCACACTCATTGAAGCAACAAACGGAAGAATAATCGAAACGTTGGTGCACGATCCGCTTATGCGGCCGATCAAATCGTTTTTCGGTGTTTTGGGCAATGATGATGTTGCGGTTATCGAAATGGCCGCAGCTTCAGGATTGGCATTACTGAACCCAACCGAATTTGATCCACTCATCACCAGTACATTTGGAACGGGTGAGTTAATCCAGAAAGCGCTTGATCTTGGTTTTAGAAAAATCATTCTCGGTATCGGAGGTAGCGCCACCAACGACGGAGGCATTGGAATGGCCAGGGCTTTGGGGGTGAGATTTTTAGATGAGGAGAATAAAGAAATAGGTCAAAATCAAAAAACATGGATGAAAATTTCGAAGATTGATGTTTCGGGTTTGAATCCTCACTTAAAGAGTTCCGGAATTATTGCCGCTGTTGATGTCCTTAATCCGCTGACTGGTCCGAAAGGAGCAACCAGAGTTTATTCTCAGCAAAAAGGAGCAACTCCTGATTCCATAGAAATTCTGGAACGGAATCTTTGCCATTACGCAGCAATAATCAGGAATCATTTCGATGTAGAAGTTGAATTTCAGCCGGGAGCAGGCGCCGGTGGCGGGTTGGCTGCAACTCTGGTCGCTTTTGCGAATGCTGAGATTATAAGCGGCTTCGATGTTTTAAGTGAGTTGATTTTCCTGGAAGAAAAAATCCGGTACACCGATCTGGTAATTACCGGCGAAGGAAAAATGGATCGTCAGACCGGATATGGAAAAGCGCCGTATCGCCTTGCCAGCCTGGCCTCTAAACACCAAAAACCGGTGGTGGCTTTCACCGGAATAACCAATAAGGGTTTTGAAGAGCTTTATGAAAGAGGATTCGATAAAATAATTCCCATCTCCCCGACTTTAGATCTGAATGTTGACGTGCTGAAAAACGCTTCGGTACTTCTTCAAAAAGCGGTGGAGGATTATTTCAGCCAAAGTGAACGAGTTAATTTTAATCCCACATAGACTCTGTGGCCAATTGTTAGTAAATTTGTTAGCATCACAAATTAATCCATGGAAAGGAGTTATAAAAAGATGCTGAATAGGATTTTTCGCGGAAAAAGAGACTCTTCGGGATTGGATGACGGGCGAAATGACCGTCAGCCCTGTGTTGCCGGTCAGTTTTACCCCGGCACAGAGGAGCAGCTCCGGGCCAATCTGAAATCTTTGTTTGCCGATGCTGCCGGGCGTAAAAGGGGTAACCCGCTCGCTATTGTTGCCCCTCACGCAGGGTATGTGTTTTCAGGCCAGGTAGCTGCCTCAGCATATAATCAGATAGATAGGGATGCTGAGTTCGAGAGGATTTTTATGATCGGTTCGAGTCACAGGGACTACTTTGAAGGCGCCTCGGTGTATAACCAGGGCGATTACATTACACCGCTCGGGAGGGTTGAAGTGGATACCCGTTTTGCCGATGAACTGATAAATGGAAATGATTTTTTCACTTATCGCCCTGAAGCGGATTTAA
Source organism: Bacteroidales bacterium (assembly GCA_036794825.1). Taxonomy (GTDB): domain Bacteria; phylum Bacteroidota; class Bacteroidia; order Bacteroidales; family 4484-276; genus RZYY01. The sequence continues at coordinate 217,690 of DAIRGA010000002.1, forward strand.
AAGAACACAGCCTTGAAGTTCAGCTTCCTTTCCTTCAATATCATCTTCGCAAGCATTTCAGAATTGTTCCCATTATAATAGCCACACAAAACCCTGAATTAATCGAAAAAATCGCCACCGCCCTGAAGCCTTACCTGAACCCAAAAAATCTTTTCGTCATCAGCAGCGATTTTTCTCATTATCCCAACTATGAAAATGCAATTGCGGTGGATGAGAAAACTGCTCTTTCGATTGGTTCCAATTCTCCCGAAAAATTCCTCAAAACTATCCGGGAAACCGAACGACAGAACATCCCGGGGTTGGCAACAGCAATCTGCGGCTGGACATCGGTACTTACTTTGCTCAATATCAGCAGTAAAAAAGATGATATTGAGATTTTTCCGATTAATTACAAAAATTCGGGGGATGCATATTACGGCGAAAAAGACAGGGTGGTTGGCTACTGGGCTATTGCTTTTTATGGCAATAATCAGGATTCAATTCAACAGGAGGTCTTTTTGACCGATGAGGAAAAGCAGCAGTTGATTTCGATTGCAAGAAATTCAATCATGGCTGCGATTTGGAACAAGGATAGTGAGAAAATTGTTCATGAACCAGTTTCAGAGGGGTTAAAATTGAATGCCGGCCTGTTTGTTTCAGTTTATGTGGAGGATGACTTGCGTGGATGTATCGGAAGGTTCAATGCAGCCGATCCTTTGTGGAAAACAGTTGAAGAACTGGCGGTTTCTGCAGCCACTGAGGATAGTCGTTTCCGGGCCATTCGCCCAGACGAGCTGGACTCACTTTCGGTGGAGCTTTCGGTGCTCACTCCAATGAGAAAAATTTCTTCAATTGACGAGATCGAACTGGGCAGGCATGGGATTTACGTGAAAAAGGGCATGATTAGCGGAACTTTTTTGCCGCAGGTTGCATTGAAATACAACTGGACAACCGAGGAGTTGCTGGGGCATTGTGCCCGCGAAAAGGCCCGTATTGGCTGGGATGGCTGGAAGTCGGCTGAAATTTTTGTGTACGAAGCCCTTATTTTTGGTGATAAAGAGGTGTGATGGCCGGAGAAAGGACAATTATTTTCCTATCGGATAGAATCTGGCTGAGCCGGATTTGTAAGTTCGGTCTGCCGCTGCGTTAATAGGGTAATCACCTTTTCGTACACCTGCTCGTAGAGATCCAAGTTATTCTCATAAAATTGCTGACTCTCCACATACTTCTCTCTTGATATCCCGTGCTTGTCGAAAATCTCATCCATCAGATCAACTGCTTTGGCATCATCGTATTGCCCGAATCGCTTCTGGTCGCGAAGGATGGACTCAACGATCTGAATTTCTGCTACGATTTCGGCAAAATCTTCAGGTTGAAGTACATCAGCGGGAACTTTTCTGGATTTTGACTCTTCAGCTGGTGAGCAGCCTGAAAAAACTGTCAGAATCAATAAAAACAGGAATAAAACCTTTCTCATGTTTTTGGATACGTAAAAAGAAAAGCGCAGCACACATCATTCTGAATGCCACGCCTATCTTGAATATCATCAATTTTAATTTCCAATATCCGACATAAATTTGATACGCATCAGCCTAATCTCATATTCGTTAAATTCATCCTCTCCCAGCTCCTTCAACGCGTCTTCTATGGAGTCAGACTCTGCCTCCTGGAAGTATTCGATGATTTCTTCCTGATGATAAGGATCTACTACTTCGCTGATGTAGTAGTTGATATCAATCTTTGTCCCGGATGCCACGATGCTCTCAATTTCATTCAGCAGTTCATCAAATGTAAGGTCTTTGGTGTGAGCAATGTCTTCGAGTGAAAGCTTGCGGTCAATGCTTTTAATGATATAGACTTTGAGGCCGGATTTGTTGACTACCGACTTGACCACCATATCGTTTGGGCGTATGATCTCATTCTCCTCAACATAATTTTTGATAAAATCGAGGAACGGTTTGCCGTATTTCTGCGCCTTTCCAACTCCGACGCCGGTTATTTTGGTCAGCTCTTCCATCGTGATCGGGTACTGAATGGCCATATCTTCGAGTGATGGATCCTGGAAAATGACAAAGGGCGGCAGGTTTTCTTTTTTCGAAATCTGCTTCCTCAGGTCTTTGAGCATTGTAAAGAGTGCCTGGTCGGCAGAACTCGTTTTGTGTGCGCCGGTTATCAGATCTACTTCCTCATCCAGGTTGTCGTAGTCGTGATCTTTGGTGAGCATTATTGACCAGGGATTATCCAGAAACTGGTAACCCTTCTTGCTGATTTTCAACAAGCCGTAATTTTCGATGTCCTTATCGAGCAAATTGCTGATCAATGCCTGGCGGATCACGGCATTCCAGAATTTCTCATCCTCTTCCTCGCCTCTTCCGAACGACTTAATCAGGTGGTGTTTATAGGACTTGAGAGTTGCGGTATTTTTTCCGACAAGAATATTGACGATGTGTTTGGCTTTGAATAGCTGCTTGACTTCGAGAACTGCCTCGAGGGCAATGGTTATGTACTTTTTCCCCTCGATTTTTTCTTTTGGGTGCAGGCAGTTGTCGCAGGCGCCGCAGTTGTCCTGCTTGTACTCTTCGCCAAAATAGTGGAGAAGCTGACGGTGGCGGCAGATGGACGATTCGGCATAGGAAACGGTTTCGAGCAGCAATTGCTGGGCAATTTCCTGTTCGGCAACCGGTTTGCCTTTCATGAATTTTTCGAGTTTTTGGATATCGTCGTAACTGTAAAAAGTGATACAGTTGCCTTCTCCGTCGTCACGACCTGAGCGTCCGGTTTCCTGGTAATAACCCTCGAGGCTTTTGGGCATATCGTGATGGATCACAAAACGGACATCAGGTTTGTCAATTCCCATCCCGAATGCAATTGTGGCTACAATGATGTCCACATCTTCCATCAGAAATTTATCCTGGTTATTTCTGCGGGTCACGGCATCAAGGCCGGCATGGTAAGGTAAGGCTTTTATGCCGTTAACCTGCAAAGTTTCGGCGAGTTCTTCCACTTTTTTTCTGCTCAGACAATACACAATCCCGGATTTTCCCGCATGCGACTTGATGTATTTGATAATGTCCTTGATAACATCGGTGGTTTTGGACCTTACTTCGTAATAAAGATTTGGCCTGTCGAACGATGATTTGAAGATATTGGCATTGAGGATATTCAGGTTTTTGAGGATATCCTGCTGCACTTTGGGTGTAGCGGTTGCCGTTAGAGCAATCACCGGTACATCCTGGCCTATTGACTCAATGATAGGCCTTAAACGGCGGTATTCCGGCCTGAAGTCGTGCCCCCATTCCGAGATACAATGCGCTTCATCAATAGCATAAAAAGAGACGTCTATTCCTTTCAAAAAATCGACATTTTCATCTTTTGTAAGCGACTCCGGTGCAACATACAACAGCTTGGTAGAACCATCCGTCATATCATTTTTCACCTGTATAATTTCCTGCCTGGTGAGTGAGGAGTTTAAAAAATGGGCAATCCCCTCCTTAGCTCCAAAATTTCGTAGGGTGTCCACCTGGTTCTTCATCAACGCGATAAGCGGCGAAATAATGATAGCTGTGCCGCTTTTCATCAGCGCCGGCAACTGGTAACACATTGATTTTCCACCTCCTGTCGGCATAATTACAAATGTGTCGTTGCCCTGAAGCAGGTTTCGGATAATCGCTTCCTGATGCCCCTTGAAGCTATCAAACCCAAAAAACCGCTTGAGCATCTGGTGAAGCGGGTAATCTTCCGTTTTTGTCATTGCTAATTCCTGTTCCAACATACAAACTTAAATCCTATCGTTATTACTAAATGTAATGGCAGTCAAAATAGAAGCACGTTAACGCAGCATTCTGAACTATATTTTTACATAATGATCTGAGAACTTTTTCTTATTGACAAATCTAAGCGTTTTTCAGAAACCACAAAATAAAACCTGTTATTTACAATTTCAAACAAACATTTATTTTTTAGATCATCCAAACGACTTGATCTGTTCAGTAAAATTAAGCAATTTTTATTTAACAAGTATTTTTGCAATAAAAATAAATCTTTTTTGTAAAAAATTTTCTGATGCATAAACTAACCACCAAAGAGATCATTGCCATTGCCAAAGGCACGCTTAGGTCTGAGGCTGATGCTATCAATGCACTGACGGCGTATGTTGACGAGCATTTTTCAGAATGTGTAAAGCTGATTTTTGAATCGAAAGGCCGGGTTGTAATCACGGGTATCGGGAAAAGCGCTATCATTGGACAGAAGATCGTTGCATCTCTTAATTCTACCGGGACACCTTCGATATTTATGCATGCTGCTGATGCTGTTCATGGCGATTTGGGAATTGTGCAGCCCGATGATGTGATTATTTGTATTTCGAACAGTGGCAACACGCCGGAAATCAAAGTTTTACTGCCATTTGTTAAATTATCGGGTAACAAACTCATTGCTATGGTAGGAAATTCGGACTCTTATCTTGCCCGCCAGGCGGATCTCATTATTCGAACATCGGTAGAGAAAGAGGTTGGATCGAACAATCTGGCGCCTACGACCAGCACTACTGCCCAGTTAGCAATGGGTGATGCATTGGTAGTATGTCTTATGGAATACAGAGGTTTTACGCAGGAGAAATTTGCTATGCTCCATCCGGGCGGTACTTTGGGTAAAAAACTCTTTTTGCGGGTTTCTGACGTGTTTCCGAACAACGAAAAACCGGCAGTAGAGATAGATTCCGATATCCCGTCAACGATTATCGAAATGACTTCGAAAAGGCTTGGGGCAACCTGTGTGCTGGATGAAGGAAAGCTTGTGGGAATCATCACTGATGGCGACCTTCGGCGTATGATGCAATCGGGCAGGCCAATGCATGAATTGAGAGCTTCGGATATTATGACCAAAAATCCAAAATCGGCTCACCCGGAAATGCTGGTTGCCGATGCTCTCGATATTATGCGCAAAAATAACATTACCCAGTTGCCGGTGCAGGCCGGCTATGCTTACTTAGGTGTTATCCATATCCACGACATCCTTAAAGAAGGAATCCTTTAACAGCAATAATAGTCAGGGCTTTACTGTTTATTGAGAGTTTTTGGGATCACCATGAAATTGCTTTTTACCCGTTCCGGCTTGCTTTTTTTCCTGGTTTTTTTGACCACGGTGCAACCTGTTTTGGGTCAACTCACCAAAATCATGGGAACGGTGACTGACAAGACAAACGGTGAGCCAATGCCTTATGTAAACATCATTTTCAACGACAAAGCCATTGGGATTACCACAGATTTCAGCGGGAAGTATTCGATCGAGACCAAGACTGCCGGCGACAGCCTGATTGCCTCGTTCATCGGTTACGAAAGGCAGGAGAAAAAGGTGGAAAAGGGCAAGTTTCAGATTATCAACTTCGAGATGGTCCCCCATGAATTCGAGTTGCAAACCGTTGTAATTATTGCTGGTGAAAATCCGGCTGAAATTCTTTTGCGCAAAATCATCGAAAACAAGCCAAATAACGATCCCAGTAAGTTTGATGCTTTTGAATACGAAGCCTACAACAAGATCCAGGTGGATTTAAGCAATGTCTCGGAGAAAATGAAGGAGAGAAAGATTTTCAGGTCATTTGAATTTATCTTCGATTATGTGGATACATCCTCGGTAAACGGTAAAACCTATCTGCCCGTGTTTTTGTCGGAAGCAATTTCAAATGTTTATTTCCGAAAAAACCCGCGGGAATTCATCGAAAAAATCCATGCCTCAAAAATCTCAGGTATTGATAATGAGAGCATGAGCCAGTTTCTGGGAGATAAATTCCAGTACACCAATATTTACGATAACTACATACCGCTGTTTGAGAAAAACTTCGTTAGCCCGATTGCCAATTTTGGATTGAATTTTTACCGTTATTACCTGGTTGACAGCGCATTTCATGGAAATAAATGGTGCTACAAGGTGATGTTCAAGCCCCGCCGCAAGCAAACCCTTACCTTTACCGGTCATTACTGGGTGCACGACACCACTTTTGCCATAAAAGAAGTCGAGCTCAAAATAGCCGATGATGCCAATATCAACTATATCAACGACTTTTTCATTGCCAAAACCTACGATCTGATTGACAATCAATACTGGCTGCCCGTAAAGGACTATGCAATCGGCGATTTCAACGTTATCGAAAATACCGACAAGGTTATAGGTTTCTTTGGCCGTAAAACCACTACCTACCGGAACTATGTGGTAAATCAACCAAGACCGGATGATTTCTACAAATCCCCAGTCACGGTTATCGTGGATGAAACAGCCACCAAAAAGCCTGATTATTTTTGGATCGAAAATCGCCACGAAGAGTTGACCCGCGATGAAAAAACCATCTACTTCATGGTTGACACTTTGAAGACGCTTCCACGTTTCAATACGTATGTGGATATTCTTCAGATGATTGCAACGGGTTACTATGTAAAAGGAAAGTTCGAATACGGCCCCTACGCTTCACTAATCAGCTTCAACGAAGTGGAAGGAGTTCGTTTTCGAATGGGTGGACGGACCAGTAACGACTTCAGCACCAAGCTCATGCTCAACGGCCACCTGGCTTACGGAACGAATGATGAAATGTTCAAATATGGGATTGGAGGCCTCTATATGTTTAACAAAAATCCCCGTAGGGCGCTGGGTGGATATTACGAAAAAGACATCCGGCAGCTCGGTGCAAGCCAAAATGCCTTCAGAGAGGATTTCTTTCTTGCTTTCCTCTTCAGAAGAAATCCTGCCGACAAGCTTTCGCTCGTGGAGGAGGTGAAACTCTATTATGAACATGAATGGTTTAACGGGTTTCAGAACACGGTAAATTTCATTCATCAGAACTTGTTTTCACCGCCCAATACATCGTTTCAGTTTTACTTCCGCGACGACACTACACAGGTTTTTACTGCCCAGGATGTGCTGACAACAACGGAAGTAAGGCTGGATACCCGGCTGGCCTATCGTGAAAATTTTCTGATGGGCGAATTTGAAAGGATCAGCCTTGGAGCAAAATATCCGATCCTTGAAATTCGCTATGGATATGGAATCCCGAAGCAACTGGAGGGCGATTTTGAATACCATAAGCTACAGCTTGGGCTTACCCATTGGTTTAACGTGCTGAATATCGGCTGGAGCAAATACATCATCGAGGCCGGAAGGTTTTGGGGAAAACTGCCATACCCGCTTCTCAAACTGCACGAAGGAAACGAAACCTTCTTTTTCGATGAATATTCGCACAACACCATGAATTACTATGAATTTGTGAGCGACAAGTACCTGAGCGTTTATTACACGCACCATTTCGACGGATATTTTTTCAACCGCGTGCCACTTTTCAGGAAGTTGAAATGGCGTGAAGTGGTTTACGGCAGGGCGCTCGTTGGAGGGTTGGATGAGCAGAACCGAAACTATTCGGTGTTTCCCGAAGGAATGTACTCGCTCGACAAGCCATTTTTCGAAGCCGGCGCCGGTGTGGAGAATATATTAAAGGTGATGCGTGTGGATGCAGTCTGGCGTTTTTCCTACCTGGATCATGAAAATATTCAGCCCTTCGGCCTGCGCGTTAGCCTTCAGTTCCAGTTTTAATCTACTTTTGAATTCTGATTTGAAAATCAACAGGATGATACTACAAACCAAGAATATCTTCAAAAAATACAAGCAGCGCATGGTGGTGAAAGATGTGTCGGTCAGCGTTGAGCAGGGCGAGATTGTGGGTTTACTTGGCCCGAACGGCGCTGGTAAAACCACCACCTTTTACATGATGGTTGGCCTGATTAAACCTTACGACGGGCATGTGCTGCTGGATGACAACGAAATTACCTTCGAACCCATGTACAAGCGCGCCCAGCGCGGCATCGGTTACCTGGCGCAGGAAGCATCGGTTTTCAGAAGGCTGAGCGTGGAGGATAATATTAAAGGTGTACTCGAATTTTCGAGATTCAACAAGAGCGAACAAAAGGAGCGACTTGAGCAGCTTCTTGAGGAGTTTGGATTGAAGCACGTCCGAAAAAGCCTTGGAATCACGCTTTCGGGCGGCGAGAGACGCCGTACTGAAATTGCCCGCGCACTGGCCGTTGACCCCAAATTCATTCTTCTCGACGAACCTTTTGCCGGCGTTGACCCAATCGCTGTCGAAGATATCCAAACCATTGTTAGCAAGCTCAAAGACAAGAACATCGGCATTCTCATCACCGACCACAACGTGCACGAAACCCTCTCGATCACCGACCGCGCTTACCTGCTTTTCGAAGGCTCCATCCTAAAAGCCGGAACTGCCGAAGAGCTGGCTGCCGATGAGCATGTAAGAAGAGTTTATCTGGGTCAAAATTTCGAATTGAGAAGATGACAAAACTTTCGGCAGTCATTATCACCTTCAACGAAGAGCGCAACATTGGCCGCTGCCTGGCTTCACTGGAGGGCGTTGCCGACGAAATTGTTGTGGTGGATTCACTATCCAGCGACAATACCCGCGAAATCTGTGAGAGCTTTGAAGTAAAATTTTTCACCGAAAAATGGCAGGGATACTCCGGGCAGAAGAACTTGGCCAATTCTCTGACTGTTAACGATTGGGTGCTTTCTGTTGATGCGGATGAGGCTGTTTCGGAGGAATTGAAATTGTCAATTTTGAAATGGAAGTCGTCAGAAAAACCGGGATTTGCCCGCTTCAACCGGCTTACCAATTATGGCGGCCAATGGATCAGGCACTGTGGCTGGTATCCCGATACCAAGCTGCGAATTTTCAACAAGGAACAGGCTTACTGGAAAGGCGACGTTCATGAGGAACTGAAATTCGACAATAGTACAAAGGTGGAATTTTTGAAAGGAGATTTATTGCATTACAGCTATTATTCTGTGGATGAACACGTTGCCCAGACCAACAAATTCAGTACGCTCGCTGCCCAGGAGTTGGTTAAAAAAGGGAAGAAGATTTCCTTATTCAAAATCATCGTCAGTCCTGCAGCGAAATTTCTCCGGAAATATTTTCTCAATCTCGGATTCCTGGATGGTTACTATGGCTATTTCATCTGCCGGATGGCAGCCCTTCAAACTTTTCTGAAGTATTTCAAAGCCAGGCAGATGCAGCTTCAACAAAAGCAAACCTCCAGGTCATGATTTGCTTTTTTAACAGCACCAATGCATGGGGTGGCGGTGAAAAATGGCACCTCGAAATTGCTACTGCGATTGCCAGTGAAGGAATTCCGGTGATAATTGCCGCTGGCAAAGATTCAGTTTTACAGAAAAAAGCAACTGCAAATAGCCTGGCCACCTTCTCCTTCAAAATCACGGGTTTCAGTTTTCTCAATCCCTTTCTGATTCTTCGACTTCGGAAATTCTTTGTTCAAAAAAGCGTCAGGACCGTTGTGCTGAATCTTCCTTCGGACCTGAAAGCCGCAGGATTAGCTGCGAAGCTTGCCGGGGTCCACAGGATCATTTACCGCCGCGGCAGTGCAATCCCGGTGAAAAACTCTTTCCTGAACCGGTTCCTCTTCCGAAATATCATTACAGATGTCCTGGCCAATTCCTTCGAAACTAAGCGGACCATTTTGCTCAGAAACCAACATCTTATTGATCCTGAAAAGATTATAGTGATTTATAATGGAATCGTGGTTAGCGATCAAATGGAAATCAGCAGAAAGTCAGCAAATGCACCTGTTGTGATCGGAAACCTTGGCCGGCTTGAAAAGCAGAAAGCTCAACACTTGCTTATCCTTCTTGGTGCAATGCTAAAAGAGTCAGGTTGCCATTTTCAAATCCTTATTGGTGGCGATGGCAGCCTGAGGGATGACCTGGAAAAGCAAGTACGGGTAAATGAACTTACAGATTTCATCCAACTCATTGGTAATGTGGAAAATGTAGCCGAATTCATGGGTCGGATTGATATTTTTGTTCTCACCTCGCATTGGGAGGGATTTGGTTACGTTCTGGCAGAGGCTATGGCTGCCGGAAAACCAGTCGTGGCTTTTAATCACAGCAGCAACCCTGAGATCGTGGAGGATCAAAAAACCGGATTTTTGGCCATTCCTGGCGACATAAACGATCTTTTCCTGAAGACTGTACGCCTGATTGAAGATGAAACTTTGCGAATAGATATGGGAAAATCTGGTCGGGAAAAGGTTTTAAAAGATTTCGATTTTACGAAAAACTATCAGAAGATCAGGAAGTTTCTATTGAAAAAGTCTTGAAATAAATTCTAAAGTTTCTGCAAGTAACATGACCCCATCACCTCATTTCCCCAATTTGAGAGCAGCGAAATCCCGAGAGCGAAGCGATTCGGGAACCCCAACCCAATTCCTCCCTGAGATTTAAATTGAACCCGTAGTTTCAGGAGATAGTTTTGTAACCTCAGCCTATATGTACCCTCTCAACTTGTAATATCCCAGCGCGACAAACTCGCGTATTACCGCAATTTCGAGGATGAGATAGTTCCACATATCGTACCTGAGGCTCACGCTCCTCCCGATCTCTTTGATTTTTTGTTTTCGCTCCTTTTCGGTGAGCAGTAAATCCTGGCTGAAGGCTGCCTCAAATGCCGGCAATCCTGCAACACGCTGAAATCCACAATTTTTAAAAGTTAGGATACACCGGTATATGTGCTCTGGCGATGAGACAATCAGCAGACTTGCATCATCTTTAAAATCAAGCAGTTTCTGGATTTCACAAGCCTGGGTGTATGTATTGGTTCCGGTGGTTTCGAAAATGAAGCGGTCGGGATGGATTCCGTATTGTTTGATTGCAGCAAACATCCGGTAAGCATCGCTGTTGTCGAAGTTACTGGTATCAACCGGCAAAGCGATGATCAATTTAGCATCAGGAAAAAGCTGGGCGGCTTCAGCGGCAAAATGGCTGCGCATCAATCCTCCCGGACCTGGCATCCCACCTGCGCCCATCACAATAATATAATCGGGTTTTCCTTCGAGCTTGGGTTGATTGGTTCCCAGCCAGTACCACACTTTGAAAGGAACCGAAGTAAAACTCAACACGATCATCACAAGCGAGACGAGTCCAAGCATCCAGATCAGTATGCGAAAGCCGACAGCTACCCTCCGGAAAAATGAGTTTGATGGTTTTTTACTCTTTTTCACTCCAATAGATACTTACTTTGCCGTAAAAATAGTTTTTTTGCGATTAAGGAATATCAATACCAGCCAAATGAAGCAAATTGCCGGGAAATTTCCAGCATGGATCAGTCGCACAAACATTTATCTGTTTGGCCTGGCGCTGATGATGGTGGCTTTGCCGACCTCCAAATTTTTGATGAGTATAGCCCAGTTTATACTCATATTCAATTGGTTGCTTGATAAAAATGTTTTAGTAAAATTTCGCCGGTTCTTCGAAAATAAGCCGGCAATGGTGGTTTTCTCGGTTTTTTTCATTCATGTCATAGGGCTTTTGTGGACTTCGGATTTCAACTACGCCTGGAAGGATCTTCGCATAAAGCTGCCACTGCTCGCGCTGCCGGTTATCATCTCCACCACACCCCGTCTGCAACGAAAGACATTCTTTAACCTGATGTTGCTTTTCATCGGAGCCAACCTTTTCGGATCTTTTTTCAGCATTGGCAAGTTGCTGACTCGAGAGGTATTCGAAATTCGCGATATTTCGGTTTTCATTTCACACATCCGATTTGCGCTGAATGTGTGCGTTGCAATTTTTACAGCGATTTATCTTTCGTTTCAAAAGAGATATTACCCTGCGGGATTTCGGTTTTTGTTGATGATCAGTGCTTTATGGTTGATTTTTTTTCTTGGATTGATGGAAGCGGTAACCGGGATTACCGTATTAGTAATCACAACGATGGTTTTACTTGCGATTTCGGTTTTTCAGCTTAGGCGTCTATCAATCAGGTTGTTAGTAACATTTTTTTTGATTGCAGTTCCGGTTTCTATTTTCCTCCATCTGCGTTCGTTACGAAACGAAATCGTTCCCAGGGAGCCGTTTTTTCACGAAAATCTTGACAGTTTTACTAGCCGTGGTAATCCTTACTACCACGACAGCACCCTGATAGGGATCGAAAACGGGCACTGGGTGGGTCAATACCTGAACATTGACGAACTGAAGGATGAATGGAATTTCCGCAGCAAAGTGCACTTCGATACGCTTGACCAGCGCGGGAACCCTGTCCGTTTTACCCTTATCCGCTATATGACTTCAAAAGGGCTGCGCAAGGATGCGGATGGTGTAAATTCGATGACGATTGAGGATGTTCAGGCCATCGAATCTGGTGTGGCGAGCATCAACCAACTCACGGAAACCAGCCTGAACCGGCGTCTAAAAACGGTTATCTGGGAAATCGAACTCTACCGGAATTCCGGTTACATCAGGGGGAAGTCTGTAACACAGAGGCTGGAATTCTGGCGCGCTGGAACCAGGATTATTGCCGAAAACTTCTGGCTTGGCGTGGGAACGGGCGACATTGACAGGGCTTTTAAAGAGATGTACCCCAAAATGCAAAGCCAGCTCCCCCCGGATCAGTGGTGGCGCACTCACAATCAATACCTTACGGTTTTTGCCACACTTGGCGTTTTTGGCTTTGCATGGTTCATCTTTGCGTTTTTCTGGCCCGGAATCCGGCTGAAAATGTTTGGAGATTATTTTTTCCTTACGTTCTTTTGCATCGCTGCACTGAGCATGATCACAGGCGATACGCTGGATACGCAGGCCGGGGTAACGTTTTACTCTTTTTTTATGGTGATTTTTTTACTGGGAAGAGAAGAAAAGGACCCTCTACCCCGATCTAAACAACAAAATCCAGATAATCAATAGCGATGGTGGTAAATGAAGAACTGAAAAACAGGTGGTTTGCCGTAGTGAATCCACATGCCGGCAACCGCTCTATCGGCAAAGAATGGGAAAACATTCACAGAACGCTGATGCGCAGTGGGCTGGAGTTTGATTTTGTTTTGACAGAACGTCCCCTGCAAGCCATCGAACTGACCGGTAACGCTCTGATGGCGGGCTACCGGAAGTTTCTGGCAATTGGCGGGGATGGCACATTAAACGAAGTAGCCCATGCCATGCTTGGGTTTGAAGGGTATCGGGCTTCGGAGTACCTGCTTGGATTGATTCCTGCCGGAACCGGAAACGACTGGGGAAGGATGTTCAATATTCCCAAAAAGAGCGCTGCTGCCATTCAGACCATTGTGAATGGAAAAGAGTTTGTGCAGGATGTTGGTTTAATCACATACTTCGACAGCGGTCATCAGAAGAAACGATACTTTGTGAACATCGCCGGGATGGGCTTTGATGCAATGGTAGCTCAAAAAACCAACAAACAAAAAGCGGAAGGAAAGGGAAATGCGCTGTCGTACCTTGTAAACATGGTAACCAGCCTGTTTCAGTACCAACCACGAATTATCCAGGTTGAAATTGATGAGAAAAAGTACAATTTCAACACCTTCAGCATGAGTGTCGGCATTTGCAAATACAACGGCGGCGGCATGATGCAACTGCCCAATGCCATTCCCGATGATGGCCTGCTCGACATTACCATCATCAAAAAGATTGGACTGGGAACGGTGATTGCTCAACTTCGGAACTTGTACACCGGCCAGTTTATTAAACATCCGAAGGTGGCCACTTTCACGGCACGAAACGTAAAAATTTCGGCCAAAAAGCCCGGATTTATGATGGAAGCTGATGGTGAAAGCCTCGGACATGCGCCATTTGAAGTAACCATTCTTCCGCTGGCGCTGAGGGTGGTTGTTGGGGATTGATTGGTACAGTATTCAGATTTAATCAACAGTTTATTGATTCTTAGCTTGCAAATCAGTAAATTTGCATTCTCAAAAACAACAACCATGGCATCCGGTAAACAAAAGAATTTGCAATTGCAACCTTACCCAAGATCAGGAACCAGTTTGCTGTCAGCGGATTATCTCTATCCAAAAAAGAATCCACCATTTGAAATCAGCCTTCTTGACAGCGCCGTTGATAATGCCTTCCAAAGATGTTTAAGGAATAAAAGAGGCGAGTTCAAAACAATGACTTCTGACCCAAAAATGCTTGTTCAACAAACCCTTAAACACCTGAAGGAAAGAAGCGACCCTATTTTAAGCCCCTATTTCCTGAGTTTACTTGATGTTGAAAACATTTTTGAGCTTGATGCTGTAAGTTATGAAATGCAAAGACACCGCATGACGATTGGTGTTTTTTACCAGTTTTTGATTCTTGAGCTAATGAGAAATTCATGGCCGGTATTTGATGCTTCGCGAGAAGGAGATATTGTTGCTGATATAGAAACACCGGGATTTGATGCCGGAGTCAGGCTTTATATTTCAGTAAAAAAATCAAAAGATACGGTTGGCGGCCAGGATGTGGGAGGAGTAATCAGAAGATTGGAAGGCGAAGCCAAAGCAGAGAAAAACTTGAATCGCCCCTATCTTTGCGTGATTGGCATTGCAACGCCTCCAAAAGGGAAACTGAAAGGATATGACGACAGGTCCATCCGGACAACCAACACAGGTGGAACCTACTCATTGAACTGCGAATTCTGGGGGCCTGGTTTCCTATTCCCCTTTGTATCGGGCCACTCTGCTTTGGAAATTTACCAAAGAAGCATAAAACGGATTTCGGATTTTCTTCCTTTCTTAAGCATTAACCACAAAAGAGAATGTTCCGAGCTTTTGAAAGTTGAGCTAATAAAACTGGATTTGATAAATTCGGAAAACAAAATTGACATCTCAAAATTTTTAAACTACATTGTTGATTAACAATTCTCTACATACAGAAAAGAACAGTTGCAGGATAATTTGTGGCGATAGTCGCAACATTTTACCGACTCTTGAAGAGAAGGCAGATTTGATTGTTACTTCCCCACCTTATGCTGATGCAAGGAAAAAGCATTACGACAGCATTGACCCGGATGAATTTGCCGATTGGTTCCTTTCGTTTCATGAAGCTTTTTGGAATTCGTTGAAAGATGATGGCAGTCTGGTGATAAATATCAAAGACAAAGTTGTTGATGGAGTGAAACACAGGTATGTGTGGAAAACAATTGACTTGCTTGCGGATAACGGCTGGTACTGTGTCGAGGATTATATCTGGCATAAAACTAACCCCATGCCGGGATACTGGCCAACAAGACTAAGAGATGGATGGGAATACTGCTTTCACCTTGCAAAATCAAAGAATCCATATATGGATCAATGGGGAGTGGCTGTGCCGGTTGGTGATTGGGTAAACAAGAGGTTGCAGAAATTAGGAGAGAATGATCAGTCGAGGCACAATTCTGTGAATTCCAGCGGCTTCGGAAGAGACATTTCGAAATGGGTAGGGAAAAAGGAAGTTCTACCCTCCAACGTTTTATCAATTCCGTTAGTTGGAAAAAATAAAGGACATCCTGCAGTTTTTCCGGTTGAATTACCAGCATTTTTTATCAAACTTTTGTCCCGCGAAAACCAACTGATCATTGATCCATTTGGCGGGAGCGGTTCCACAGGCATTGCTGCGTTAACCAACAACCGTAATTGTATTCTGATTGACAACAATCCAGCCTATTGCGAACTTGCCAAAAAACGCCTGCAATCCGAGGCTGGCGGTCTTTTCAGTGAAATTTCCCTACTTAACCAAAAGCCTCCTCAAAACGAGATATTTAGCTCCAAATCAGCGGTATAACCCCTAGGCTTGCCTTAAACTTAATTCCGCCAGCCTTTAACTGAACTTATTGCTATTAGTAGTTTGAAAAGCAGATATTTGGGCGTCCAATTCACTGTTTATGCAGAGGTTGATTGTTTTAAATATTATCAGTCTCATTATTCTGTTAATACCCGCCCGGCTTGTAGGGCAGATATTACCGGAAGAGGCAGCAAAAGTTGCCAGCCATTTTATAGCCTCAAAATCTGAAATCCCGCAACAAAAATTGTTGGATAACAAAATAGCGCAAACTTACACCCATTGCGTGGATGGGGTTACTCTCTGGTACATTTTCAATCTCGCGGAAGGGGGATTTGTTATCACCTCCGCAGATAAGCGGATTTTTCCGGTTCTTGCATGGTCGTCGGTAGGAGAGTTTGATCCTTCTTCAATCCCCGAAAACTGTGCAGTTTGGATGACTTGGTATGAAAAACAGATTTTGCAACTGAAGAATGATTCTCAGGCTAAAGCATTTGATTTTGAAAATGATTGGTTGATTTTACTTGAAAACACTTCAAAAAGTAGCTTATCGGAAGGTATTCAGCCACTGCTGACAGCCAAATGGGATCAGGGAGAATTTTTCAATGCATTGTGTCCCGAAGATCCCGACGGTATTAACGGTCATGTTCCGGTGGGCTGCGTGGCCGTGGCAATGGCGCAGATCATGTATTATTACAGGTTTCCGGAGCAGGGAAAGGGATTCCATTCTTACACACCGGCATACAACAACGGGATTTATGGTCTTCAGTATGCTGATTTCGCAAATACAAGCTATCAGTGGAATCAGATGGTGGATCAATGTCTGACTGATAATCATGCAGTGGCTGAGTTGTGCTACCATGCAGCAGTGGCGGTGAATATGGCTTTTACTCCAATGTCATCGGGAGCAAATGTTACCAGTGCAGCCACAGCTATGTATCAGCATTTCAATTATTTGCCCAACAGTCAGGTCGTATTAAGACAGAATGCCGGAGGTTATGAACTCTGGCAGCAGATGATTGTAAACAACCTTGAAAATGGTCAGCCGTTGTTATATTTCAGCAATAACGGGTTTCAGGGTCATGCTTAT
The DNA here is from genome assembly GCA_036794825.1 of Bacteroidales bacterium. Lineage (GTDB taxonomy): Bacteria > Bacteroidota > Bacteroidia > Bacteroidales > 4484-276 > RZYY01. The sequence continues at coordinate 234,359 of DAIRGA010000002.1, forward strand.
GTATGTGATGGCTATGCTGACTCGGTACATTTTCATTTTAACTGGGGGTGGTCGGGAAACCATAATGGCTTTTATTACATTGATGAACTGATTCCCGGCGGCATCGATCTTACGCAGAACCAGGGTGGCATCTTCAACATTTACCCTGATACCACACTGTTTGACTACCCTGCATTTTGCCAGGAAGGAAAGCTGCTGACCTCTTCCATCGGAAGTCTGACCGATGGCAGCGGTCCTCTGAATTACCAGAACGGTACTTCCTGTTCGTGGCTGATCAAACCGGATGATCCTGATATGACCAACCTCAGGTTGGATTTTTCGATGTTCGATCTCAACCCAGGAAGTGATTTCCTTTTCGTTTATAATGGTGAAAACATTAACGCACCACTTCTTGGTAGTTTTTCCGGCAACACATTGCCGCCGGTAATCATCTCTGCACAGCCCTCTCTTTTTCTCCGTCTTGAAACTTCTGAAACTATGACCGGAAAAGGATTTCAGGCGAATTATCATGCTTTTAGCCTACCCTTTTGCCAGGGCTTAACCGTGATCTCTTCCCCGGAGGGCACTTTCAACGACGGAAGCGACTACTTCAATTACTCCAATAAAATGGACTGCTCCTGGTTGCTTGCGCCCGAAGTTCCGATATATGACTCGGTTGAGAAAATCATTATACGTTTTACAGGGTTCAACCTGGCATCGGGCGATACGCTTTTTGTCCATGATGGCAGCGATTATTCCTCACCACTCCTTGCCTCACATTCCGGAAACGAATTGCCACCTGAGTTTACATCATCAGGACAAAAACTATTCTTCAACTTCCGTACTAACGAAAACGACTCTGCCTCTGGCTGGGAGATGAATTACACACCCGTTCCGCCGGTTTATTGCACCGACACAACGGTTTTGACAGAATCGTTCGGAATCATTGAAGATGGCAGCGGCGACAAGCATTACAACGCCAACACTTTTTGTCACTGGAAAATTCAAGTCCCCGAAGCTGAATTCGTAACCATTGAGTTCACCAAAGTTGACATGGAGTTGAATTATGATTATGTGCTGATCCGCGATCTTAACAAACCCTATTCTGCGCCGGTGAGAATAACAGGGAATACCATCCCCCCACCATTTACCATCAGCTCGAATCGCGTTTTGATCACCTTCTTCTCCGACCATCTTAAAAACCATGCTGGCTGGGAATTGCAATATCATGCTTCGGCTGAGAGCATTACCAGCAGGTTCTTACATCATTTTGCCGTTTACCCCAATCCTGTAACTGATGTATTGGTAATTCGTCAAAAAACCAATGAACTGAATGACTTCACCTGCACTATCTTCGATTTGCAGGGAAAAGAACTTTTTACAAATCAGCAGGCTTTTTCGGAACTTGCATTGAATTTGAAAAATTTTCAAAAGGGTGTTTATCTGCTCGAAATCAATGTCGGACAGCAAATAATACATTATAAAATTATTAAGCTTTAATTTTTATCTTATGAAACAAATTTACCTCTTTGTTCTGATCCTTGTAATGGGTTCTGCATCTTTTGCAGATGAAAAAGACCCTGTGGCTGTGGATGATTACACTCAAACCCTTGCCATGCAGCTAATCGAAATTCGAGTGTTGGAAAATGACTATTCCTATGAAAACAATCCCGTTCGAATAATATCGGTAACGGGGACAACCAACGGTTCTTTTACATTTAATGATTCCGTTATTTACTATACGCCAAAAAAGTACTTTAGGGGTATTGACTCACTTCGGTACCGAATTAGAGACCTTGAAAACGGACTTTTTTCAAACTTTGCAAAAGTTTTTATTAACGTAGAGAACAACGGCTTTGATTTTATTGACTTAAATCAGGTAAATTGTCGCATAAATGCTGACGGAATGCAATTTACGGATGGCCGTGGCAATGCAACATTTGAAGTACCCAAAGGATCAGGACTAATGAGCATTGACTCAAAAACAATCTGGATAGGGGGATTTAATGCAGAGAATAATGAATTGCATTTTGCAGGTGATATATATAGATTTTCGAATTTTATTGATTTTTACTCTGGTCCAATTACCGACTCTGCTTTTATTGATATTGATTTCGACATAAAATGGAACAGGGTATGGAAATTAAGCAGACAAGAAATAGATAACCATCGAAACAATTGGGGGCAACCAGGCTACGAACCAATAGAGAATATTAAGAAGTGGCCGGGAAATGGAAATGTCGAAATTGGTCAGGCAGCTAATATTGCACCTTATTATGATTGGGATGGAGATGGTTATTATGATCCTTTACAGGGTGATTTTCCACTAATTAAAGGTGATCAATCGGTTTATTTAGTTTATAACGATGGACGTCCACATTTATCGAGTGGAGGCAAACCTTTAGGTATTGAAATTCATGCACAATATTTTGCTTATGATAATCCTGATGACTCGGCAGTCAGTTACACAACTTTTGGTAAAATTGATATAATAAACAGGTCTTCATTCAATTATTATAATTTGATCTTAGCTTTTCATGTAACTTATTGGCTTGGATTTGCTTATGATGATTTTATGGGATGTGATACGGTGCTAAACTCCGCATATGTTTACAACTCACAACCTATAGATGGCAGCGGTGATGAAAGCACTTACGGAAATCATCCACCTGCACAAGCGTTTACATTACTTAACAGGGAAATGCATGGATTCATGACATTTGGCTTTGCTTCACCAACGGTTCCATATCAGGTAACACCATCTAATTCAAATGAATATTATAACTATATGAATTGTTTTTGGCTTGATTCTTCCCATTTGACCTATGGTGGGAATGGTTGGGGAGGTAGTCAAAATGTAAATCACTTTTTTTCAGGAAATCCTCACATTGGCGAGGGATGGAATGATGCATTAGATTTTTCACCTGAATGGTACCGAAGGGGCTTGATTATTACGGAACCGCAGGATTTTTACTCAGGTGATACATTAACCTTAGATTTTGCATTGGTTTTTGCTCGGGATTATTACGGAGACAATCTTTCAAGCGTTGCATTACTAAAAGAACGTATCCATGATGTCAGGGATTTTTATCAAGAATCATCGGGGGTTGAACAAATTGCAACTAAGCCTTTGACAATGAGTATTTTTCCAAATCCGTTTTCTGATGTTCTTTACCTCAAAACAGGGTTGACAGATGATATCATTTTCTGGTCAGTTTATGATGTTCTTGGCAACCTTATTTGCAGTGAAAAAGTGAGAAACGAGCAAATATTGTCATTAAAATTGGGGCATTTGAAGGCAGGATGTTATTTTTTAACATTAAGTAATGAGAAGTCACAATGGAAGCAAAAAATTATGAAAACGAAATGATAAATCAAAATTATGAAAGAAGCATTTTTATTATTCTTGTTGGTTTTATTGGTTAGTATATCGTTGATTGCAGATGACAAAGAACCGGTTGCCATGGATGATTACGCCGAAGCTTTGGTTTTACAAACTATTGAGATTCCGGTGCTGAATAATGATTTCGCTTACGACGATCATCCTTTCAAAATACAAATAGTTTTTGGGTCGCAGAATGGATTTTCAACCTACAACGATTCAATTGTGTTTTACACTCCAAAACGTTTTTTCAGCGGCATTGACTCATTGCGTTACCGGATTGTTGACCTCGAAAATAACCTGCTGTCGCCGATTGCCAAAATTTATATTGAGGTGACAAACCACGGGTTCAGCTTTTTGGATCAGAATGATATCCATTGTAAAATCATAGCCAACGGGTTGCAATTTTGGGATGGGGAAAATATGGATGGTTTTGAGGCGCCTGCCGGATCGGGGATACACAGCATTTTCTCCCAATCTTTCTGGATTGGCGGGTTTGATCAAAATGGCGGGCTGCATCTTGCCGGAGAGCGTTACAAGCAACTTGGCGATGATTACTTTGCAGGGCCGGTTTCTGATCCGGAGCATTACACACAGGATTACGATATTAACTGGTATCGTGTTTGGAAGCTCAGCAAAGAGGAAATAGAATATCACCGGGAAAACTGGGATCAAAACGGCTATGTACCTGTTGATGCCATCATAAACTGGCCGGGCAACGGCGATCCTGCATTGGGACAGGCGGCAAAGCTTGCGCCATTTTACGACTGGAACAGCGATGGAAAATATGATGCCGCCGATGGCGACTTCCCCCTGATCAAAGGCGACCAGGCTATTTTTTCCATCTTCAACGACGACAGGCAGCATGGCGAAACCGGCGGCAGCAAACTCGGAGTCGAAATCCATGCCCTTTATTATGCTTATAATCAACCTGAAGACTCTGCTTTGAATCAAACTGTTTTTGGCGATTATACCATCATCAACCGATCATCAGAACATTACTCCGATGTTTACACGGCATTTTTCCTCGATTATGACCTGGGGCACTGGTGGGATGATTACATAGGTTGCGATACATTGCTGCATTCAGGATTTGTTTACAATGGCAACCCTGTTGATGGCGACGGCAGTGAAGGAACTTACGGTGAACGTCCGCCAGCACAGTCGTTTACCTGTCTCAATTATGAAATGACAGGCTTTATTCACTTCAACAATGCATGGCAGTCGCCAATGACAGACCCATACTCCCCATCCGAGTACTACAACTACATGAAGTGCATGTGGCGGGATTCTACTTTACTGACCAGCGGAGGCAATGGCTATGGCGGCACCGTCCCTGTTAAATATATTTTTCCGGGAGATCCATCAAATCCAGCCGAATGGTCAGAAGCCGTTGAAAATATCGCTCCCGGCGACCGTCGCGGATTGGTGTCGTCAGGGCCTTACGAATTTGTACCATCCGATACATTGAATTTTACCTTTGCCCTGGTGTTTGCAAGGGATTATGAAGGAGATAACCTTTCCAGCGTGGCGATGCTGAAAGAGCGCATTCAGGAAATCAGGGATTTTTATATCGAGTCGCTTAATGCAGAAGAGGTCAAACCCGAAACAATCTCATTCAAAGTTTTCCCGAATCCGTTTCAGGATGCATTGGTTGTTGATACCGGACTGCAAAATGAAACCGTTATCTGGACAGTTTATGATCTGATGGGCAAGGCAGTAGCCGACGGACAGCAATTCAACCAACCGTCCTTCGGTATCAATCTCAAGTCGCTTAACAAAGGGATTTATTTCCTGAGTATGAAAAATGGGAAATCACTTATCACCAAAAAGATTATCAAACTCTAAAAGCCAAATGGGTACAAATCACCCGGTGAGTCATTTGAAACGATAATCCGAACTTTCAAGATTTGAGGGCAAATATTAGAACTCACCGGGTGACTTGGTTTGTGTCAACTTATCTTTTCACCACCAGCTTGGCCGCAACAGATGCGCCGCCGCCAGTAATTTTCAGATAGTAAACACCTTCGGGTCGGGAAGTAAGATCAAGAATTTGGGTTGATGAAATCTCCGAAAAAACAGCTACATCGCTGAAAACCTTTTGGCCGTTCAGGTTGAAAACTTCAATCCTGTAACTTCCGGATATATTTTGATCAAATTGAACAGTAAACAACCCATTTCCCGGATTGGGGAAGATGGAAAAACCGGAATTTTCAGGAGTTGGAATCCCTGTGCAGTCATCCACAAAAACCTCCTGGGTGGTGAAATTTTCGCAGCCATTTC
>DAIRGA010000017.1:0-104224 GCA_036794825.1 Bacteroidales bacterium
TATATAATTTGTACTGCCCCTATTTTCTCATTTTTTAGTCGGACAGTAGTGATAATGTAAAATGCAGATATTTGCCGACTTTATTTTCGAGTTCACAACCAAATTAATTAATCATTTATGAAGAGATTTTTTATCCTTTTCACTTTATCCTTTGCTATGGCATCACTTTCTCTCGCACAAAGCGTTGAGATTTCGCCAATGATCGGATATAATTTTGCCGATAAGTTTAATGTTGATGGCGGTACAGCCCGCATCAGCGATGGTATGTCATACGGCGGATCCATAACTATCATTCCGCAGGGTTTTAATTCTATCGAACTTACTTACAGAAGGATGGACGGCACAATGACTGCAAATTCAGTTTATCTGAGTAAGTCTTTTGAAGAGCCCGTCAGCACCAACTACGTTTTTATTTCCGGAAACCGGATGGCGCCTCTTTCCAAAAGTGTAATGTTTACCGGTGGGCTTAATCTGGGCGTTGGATTTATTACCTCCAAAAATGATGTATTCAGCACGGTTACCAAATTTGCCATGGGACTAAATGCCGGCATCAAATATTTTGTAAACGATAAGGTGGGGATAAGAGTCCAGGCCAATCTCGATTTTCCGGTTACATCAGTTGGCGCTACTTTCGGCTGGAGCAGCAGTGGCGGAACCTATGCCGGCGCCGGTGGATATGTACCCTTCTGGCAGTTTGGCTTCTCCGGTGGATTAGTTTATAAACTCAGGTAATTTACTCGTCATGAAAAAATCAATAATTCTTGTCCTTTTAGTAGCAATAGGTTTATCGGCATGTGGTCCGCAGCAAAAAATTGCAAGTTATTGGGTTAATAAAGAGGCTTTGCCAAAAGGCCCTTACAAATCCATTTTTGTCATTGCAATGACCGAAAACAAATCAGCGCAATCGCATATTGAAAGCAAAATGGCCGATGTGCTCAATTCACGGGGCAGAAAAGCAGTTTTATTCACCGATCTGTTTCCTCCGTCGTTCACCGGTAAAGCCCAGTTGTCCAAAGAGGAACTTGCTGAAAAAATTGCGGGCGTTGGCTGTGACGGCGTTATCACCATGGCTCTGCTCGATGTCACCACCGTCGAGACCTATCAGCCCCCGGTTGTTTCTTCGGCGCCCGTTGGCTATGGCTATGGTTATGGCGGGTACTACGGATTTTACAACAATTACTATCCGGTAGTTTATTCTTCCGGTTACTATTCAATTGATAAAACTTACCTGATCGAGACCAACTTTTATGATGTCGGAACTGATGAACTAATCTGGTCTATCCGCTCGGAAGCATACAATCCTGTTGATCTGGAAACCTGGTTCAACGGATTTTCAAGGTTATTGCTCGATAAATTGCGTAAAGAGGGGTTAATTCAGGATTAAGGCAAACCGGGCTTCTATATGGATATTTTGCCCGCTGAAGTTATCTGATGAAACCAAACCTCTTACCCTGGTACTTGGTTTTATTTATCATCTCTCTGATATTGACCATCGTAACGTAAGGTGTGTCTTCGATAAATGTGTTGACCAGCCAGGCGGGAATGCCGCCACCGGGATCAACCTCCATACGGAAAGTAATGTCAAGCCTGCCATTAGTCATAGTCTTTACCAGCCAGTCCCCATTTCCTTTAACCCTTACCAGGTTTTCTTTAACCTCTATGTAATCAGGCAGAAGGTTAATATCAACCTTTAGCTGCCTGCTTTGGCGATCCCATCTGAATGTGTTCCTGTAAACACCATCGCGGTTCGAAAACGGGTAAGGAACAGATGCTTCAGCCCAGTAAATCTGAATGGTGTCGCCGGCCTGCACGAGCAAACGGGAACTTTTAATATTGTAACCCCAATCGGGCAAGCCATCTATATCCTGCAGCACTGCAACGAAAGATTCGATTGTGCCGGTGATGGTCATGCGTGCCATAAAAGCTTTGAAATCTGATGTTTCCGACTTACTGGTAAAAATATCAATCCCGTTCCTGGATTTTGAAAATTCCCAGCCATCCGCCACCTGACTCATAAGGATGTTACCGGTGACAAGTAAAACAATTACCAAAAAAAAGACATTGCTCCTATTCATTGGTGATCGTGATGTTTTCGGGCCTCTGATAGTTGAAAAGTTTTATCGCAAAACCCCATTCCTGCTCAATTTTTTCCAATAGCTCACGGCTGATGAAATGTTTGTTTTTTTCGTAACTCTCCATGCTTTTCTGGTAATGCCCGAAATATGGCAATGCCTCATCAAAACCTTTTAAATCGAGCTTTTCGTAAACCACCTTTAGATTAGATACCGGATCACGCTCAAGCTCGCTAAAAGCAATTTCGACAAAGTTTCTTTCCGGAATAAGCTGTTTTTGTTCCTGAAAATCATGCATCAGACTTTTATAAATTTCGAAGATGTGATTGTCAATTTCCTCCTGCGAGGTAACATGCAGCTGAAGATGAGGGAGCATTTTGGCATAAAAATGTTGAGTGGAGAGGAAAACTTCTACCGGGTTGCGGTGAATATGGATGAATTTTGCATCCGGAAACAGCTCCAGTAAAGTCTTAATCCTTGCGGTGTTTGGCGGGTTTTTCGAGAGGAAACGCTCTCTTCTGGTGTTTTTCAGGGCTTTTTTGACAAGCAGGACATAATCCTTTTTCCACGAATCTCTTTCTGCGGCGGTAAGCTCCTCAAATCTGACAAACCTGTCGAAATAGTTCCGGATGTTTTTCGGGAACATCCAGAAGTAGTAAAAGCAAACCGGGGTTTTATCGCCAAGGGCAAACTCTTCTTCCTGCGGATTTTCGGTACCCAGAGCAACGTTATCGCCTTTGCGGGTTCCGGGGATAAGCAGCCGTGTGAATCCTTTAAAAAGAAAGCGACCAATCCAGTTGAAAAGAGTATCCGGGAAAACGCTTTGGTAGGTGGTTACAAACCCCATTTGCTTGTCCTGGCAAAGCAGGTTGTGCAGATGTGTGGTTCCGCTGCGCCAGTGGCCGATAATAAAAACCGGCGGGTTTGCGATTTTCAGGTTTTTAATTCTTGGGTTGATGAAAAGCCTTTCGTAGGTTCTGAAGGGCCAGTTGATCAGGTTGATGATCCAGATAGCCACCAAACGGAAATAATACTTCGGAGAAACTTTGTTTTTTCTGCAAAGGCCGGCAAGTATTTGAACCGAATATCCGACTGCCGGGGGTAAAAGAATGCCCCGTTTGGGTCTTTTATTGACTGTCATTAAGATTCAGGCTTGAAAAAATATCGTTTTAAACTAATTTGTTGGATGGATTATTGTCAATTGATCTAAACCTGCACAAGCATCTTTTTCGGCTCACTAATATTGCTCCGTGTCGTGTTTCCTGACACCTGTGTTTTTTTTCCTTGTCAGTAGAGTATTGCCCGGATTCAAGGTGAAAATAGTTTTTAACAGACCTGGGTGTAAGTGGGAAGTTTCATGTAAATTTGAGCCGTTGATATAATTCCTTATGCCTTAAAAGATTACCTCAGAATTCGCCACATTGAATCATGATCACGGATCGTTAGCCAAACCAAAAATCCAACCCATGACAAAACACTACCTCAGCGAAATCATCAAAACCACCGGACGCGGCGACGCTCGTGAGGAAAGCTACTACAGCGCTCTTGCCGCTTTGTTTTACGATTATGCCGGAAGCATCGGAAGGAAGGAAATCCAGATCACCACCCTTCCCAAGAAAACCGACGCCGGTAACCCCGACTTCCGCATCTGGGACGGCACGCAAAACATTGTGGGCTACATCGAAGCAAAAAGACCGGGCGAAAACCTCGACCTGATCGAAAACAGCGAGCAACTGAAACGCTACCGCAAAACATTCCCCAATGTCATTCTTACCGATTTCTATGAGTTCCGGCTCTACCGAAACGGGGAACTGGTGGATAAAACCTTCATTGCCAGAAGTGCGCTGGCAAAGAAAGGCATTGCGCCGCCGGCCGAAAATGAAGAGAAGTTTAGCGCGCTGCTGCAAAAGTTTTTCGGATTTTCGCTGCCTCAGGTACGCACTGCCGAAGATCTGGCGCGAGAACTGGCCAAACGTACCCGCTTTTTGCGCGATGAGGTGATTGTGCTCGAGATCGAACAACAACAACAGGGCAAAGGCGAGCTTTACGGGTTCTACGACACCTTTAAAAAGTTCCTGATTGCCAACCTGAAAGAGGACGACTTTGCCGACCTCTTTTCGCAAACCATCACCTACGGCCTGTTTGCCGCCCGCACGCGCAGCGTGAACGGGTTCAACCGAAAGCTGGCCTACGACCTGATCCCAAAAACCATCGGCATCCTGCGCAATGTGTTCCGGTTTGTTTCACAGGGCGACCTGCCCAGAAACATGGAGGTGATGATTGACGACATTGCCGAGGTGCTGAATGCGGCAGATGTGAAAAACATCCTGCATCAGTATTACAGGGCGGGCAAAGGCGACGACCCCATCATCCATTTCTACGAAACCTTTCTGGCCGAGTACGAACCGGCCACCCGCGAAAAGCGCGGCGTTTATTACACTCCCGAACCGGTTGTACGCTATATTGTGCGCAGCGTTCACGCGTTGCTTAAAACCCATTTTGGCCTGCCCGACGGACTTGCCTCCCGTGAAGTTACCCTGCTCGATCCGGCCGCCGGCACGCTCACTTTCCCCGCCGAAGCCATCAAACTGGCGGTGAAGGAATTCAGCGACAAATACGGCGAAGGCGGCATACACAAGCTCATCAGCGAGCACGTGCTCAAAAACTTTTATGCCTTCGAGCTGATGATGGCGCCTTATGCCATTGGCCACATCAAGGTGAGCTTTTTGCTCGAAGAATTGGGCTACAGCCTCAGCGACAACGAGCGTTTCAAACTCTATCTCACCAACACCCTCGACATGGAAGACCTGCAACAAACGCATATCCCGGGATTGGGAAGCCTGAGCGAGGAAAGCCACGAAGCCGGAAAAATAAAAAAGAACGACCCCATTCTGGTGATTATGGGGAATCCGCCGTATAGCGGTATTTCAGCAAATATGAGTGAATGGACGGATAAACTCTTAAAGACCAACCTCGATGGCGCCCAAAGCTACTATGAGATTGACGGTAAGAAGCTTGCTGAAAAGAAACTCTGGTTGCAGGATGATTACGTTAAGTTCCTGCGATTTGCCCAATGGAAAATCCATAAAGCAGGTAAAGGCATTGTGGCCCTGATCACCAACCACAGCTACCTCGACAATCCTACTTTCCGCGGTATGAGACAGAGCCTGATGCATACGTTCAACGAAATTTACTTTCTTGATCTCCACGGAAACAGCAAGAAAAAAGAAACTGCCCCTGATGGCAGCAAAGATGTGAATGTTTTTGATATTCAGCAGGGTGTTGCAATCGCGATCTTTATCAAGCAAGAAAAAGGAAAAGGTTGCAAAGTTCTTCATACTGATTTGTATGGCGAACGGGAGAATAAATACACTTGGCTGGATGAGCACGAGTTAGCAAATAGCGATTACTTGCAACTAAAACCTGAAAGTCCGTGGTATTTCTTTATTGAGAGGAATACAGAAGAGATTGAGCATTATAACAATTGGTTAAGAATCAATGAGATTTTTCCCGTAAATACAGTGGGCTTTGTTACCGGAAGAGATTCTCTTACAATTGGATTTAATCCAACTGAGATTTGGAATCGGTTAAACAGTTTTTCTCGAATGGATAAAGATATTGCAAGACATACTTTTAGTTTGGGTAAAGATAGTAGAGATTGGAAAATTGCCAATGCTCAAAATGATTTTCAAAACACTGGAGCTTCAAAAGAACTTATAACATCGATACTTTATAGGCCTTTTGATTACAGATTTACATATTATACGGGTAACTCCCGAGGACTGTTTAGTAGTCCACAAAGAAATGTTATGCAGCACATTTTGAAGGGCAATCTGGGACTGGCAGTTGGCAGACAAGGTCAGGTAGTTGGCGCTGAATATCTGTGGAATTTGGCCTTGATAACTGAAGAAATAATAGACTTTAACTTGTTTTATCGAGGTGGCGAGTTGTTATTCCCCCTCTACCTCTACCCACCCACCCAGGAAAAAAAGAAAAAGTTCGGTATTCAAAGCATGATGGTGTTTGAGCCGGAAGTGGATTATGGCAGCAGCGGCAAAAAGCCCAACATTGCCCCAAAGGTTTTTGAAATGCTGAAAAAGGCTTACGGCAGAAAACCCTCGCCGGAAGAAATTCTTTACTACTGCTACGCGGTTTTGTATAGCAACATTTACCGGGAGAAATATGCTGAGTTTTTGAAGATTGACTTCCCGCGTATTCCATTTACCAGCGATCATAAGCTTTTCGTTCAAATGGCTGAACTGGGCAGCGAACTGGCCGCATTGCATCTGCTCAAAAGCAAAGCGCTGAATAATCCCATTACCAAATACAGAGGCGGCGGCGAGGACACGATCGGAAAACCGGTTTACGACGAAGAGCGCAAAAGCGTTTTCATCAACCCGACAAAATACTTTGAGGGCGTCAGCCGCGAGGTGTGGGAGTACCATATCGGCGGCTATCAGGTGATGCAGAAGTATTTGAAAGACCGTAAAGGCAGACAAATGGACGATCCGGCCACCTATTGCAGGATTGCCACAGCCATTTCGGCTACCATCGAAATCCAGCAGAAACTGGCGCCGCTGTTTGAGCAGGTGGAAAAAACGATTCTTGATTAATACCGATGGCAAATTCAATAATAAAGGTCAAAATGAAGCTGGGTAAGGAATTGGTTTCTTCGCAAAGCACTGGAATGTTTATGATTACACCAATTCGTGCTTTATGTTACTTCTAAGCATATCAGAATTTTTACGGGAGTTGTTCAGTCTTCCTCTCTGGCTGATTTTCATCAAAATCATCTGGTTCTTGTTTACCTTGTATGTCATTTTTCTGTTGGTAATTATGTTATGGTTTCATTTATGGTATCGTTTTTCCACAGATAAAGAGACCAGAGAAAGGGATTACAAAAGAGTGGGTTATGACCCCAAAAAAGATTTGCCATGGTGGGGGTGGCTGATTCTATTCGCATTTACTGCCTTCCTCCATAATATGCTGTTTTTATGAATCTTTCCAATGGATCATGCCTGTTCAACAATCTGCAAGGTTGAGCATTACCAGAGCGGAGATGGATGGAGCTTAGGAATATTTGGGCAGTGAGAGATTTGAACTCTTGACCCAACTGGCTTCAAAAGTCGGGACGCCTGAACCAAACGAGCAACATTCTTTAAGATAATTTTTTCAAACATAATGGCAGCTTTATTTCCGCTGCATATTTTCAACACGCCCATGCGATGGGAAAAATAATCATCGGGCGATTTTTTGTTCAAAGCCATTGATTGCTTGAAAATTGCCCGCAGCAAAAATCTCCGCCTGGCCAATGAAAATAGTTCTCTCAAAATCATTTTTGTTTACACAAGCCCGATCTTAGGACGCCGTTACTTTATCAGAAGGAGAAATAAAAAGCAGATCATGGCTTTATACAGCACATGAGCCTAAAATGATTTAATCCTTCAGTTTCGTCCAACAATTGACCGGCGATAAAATAAAGAATGTTGCATCTTATCATTGCTCGTAAGTTTCTAGCCAATTGAAGATATGGGCTAAAAAACTGCTAAAGATTGACATCTTTTTCTCTGCCAGGCTCTATTCGGTTGCTTCAGGTTTTGGCCCTGCGCCAATCGGGATTCTGATGAAAAAATAAAAGGCAGAGTTTTTAATGGTATTATCGGGATTATTACTAACGTTCACCAGTCCGTAGTAATAGCTGGCGCCGGCACTCATGCTTTTGATTGTTTTCTGAAATTTGTATCCCGCACCCACCATGAGCCCCGCATCTATCCGTTTGTATTCGTCCAGCACATCTCGTGTATAGGTAAGATCTCCATCCAGCTTGGAGGTTTCAAAAATGTCAACGGGTTTGTAAATCAGGCCGAGTGTCGGGCCAAGTTCAGCATACCAGCGGTTGTTGTGAAAACGCTGATGAAAGAGGATTGGAACGTAGAAACAGGGGATTTTTTTCGTCAGGGAACCGCCCTGGTAAATGGTATCAAAAGCCGCATCTCCCATTGGATACACAGGCATTCCTTTGGCGCCTACATTCGATTTCACATGCACACCGGTACTCAGATAGGAGCTTTTCATCAGGTGGATATGAAAATAAAATCCCAGGTCGAAACTGTTAAGCCCTTCCGATGTAGTGATGTCTTTGATATAAGAGCGGCTCATACCGCCTGCGAGCCCGAATTCTACTTCATCCGTATTCAGTGCATCTCCAAGCACGAGCGAGATGATTACCTGCGCGCTCAACGCTGATGACAGCATGAGGATAATGAAAAGAGACAGAAACCGTTTCATAACATTTCAGATTTAGAATATGGGTTGAAAATTGAGCGCTAAAGTAAGTAAAAATAAACCCACCGGATTTTTTTCCAAAATCAGCCGGCTAAGCCTTATTTTTTCCGGCATGATTCTCAACCGCTGATCATATTTTCAATTGCCCGAAAGCCCTTATGCAGGGTTAATTTTCTTAACTGACGAGTTTTGGTTGCGGGCATTAATTCTATATTTGCCCAAATTAAATACCAGCCATCATGTTAAACGTATTTTTATGGGGATTACTGGCCACCTCCTCGCTTATTATGGGCGGGATAATAGCCACCAGATTTAAGCTGAGTAAACGGGCAATCGGCGTTATTATGGGTTTTGGCGCCGGTTCGCTGATTTCAGCCGTTTCATACGAATTGGTTTATGAGTCGGTAATTTTGGCAAAAGGATCTGGTTATCCTGCGTTTGGCTTTTTTACGGGAGCTTTTGTGTTTTTCTTTGCTGATAAGATAATCTCAAATTTTGGCGCCGGTAACCGGATGGCCATGAAAGGATCGGGGCCTTCCGGACTGGTGGTACCGATGGTGCTGGCGATCATCCTCGACGGGGTTCCGGAGTCCATTGTGATTGGTCTGGGGCTGTTTGAAGGAGGAGTAGTTAGTATGGCTATGCTTGTTGCAGTATTTATTTCAAACCTTCCTGAAGCCATAGCCGGCTCGGTGGGTATGAAGGAGTCAGGCATACAGCGAAGAAAAATCACGCTTCTTTGGCTGGGTATTGCTTTGTTTTGTGCATTTTCAACAGTTGCGGGGTTCAGTCTCTTCAGCAGCGCTTCAGCATATTGGCTCTCATTTATCCAGGCCTTTGCCGGCGGCGCCATCCTGATGATGCTGGCCAACTCGATGATTCCGGAAGCCTACGAGCATGGTGGCAAGCTGGCAGGAGTCTTTACCGTACTTGGGTTTTTTATTTCGGTTGCCATCGTTATTCTCGAAAACTCCTGATGTTTTTCCAGTCCGGTTCCGAACATCTGTTTATGAAAATAAGAAAAGCCAGGCTGACCCGGCTTTTCGTGTTTTCCCCGAAAGTAAATAAGGGAGATATGACTGCAATTACTTTTTCATCTCGATCGGATACTTCTGCTGCAATTCGCCAACAAAGGGAATGCTTTGCTGAATGAGAAGGTTGGTGAGGTTGTTCAGGTAATTTTCGAACTGATAGAACTGCGAAGCCTTGACAGGACCTACTTTTTTGGATAGTTCCTTGAAATATTTCTTTTGCAGTTTTTTGAATTTAATTTCCAGGTCAGCGCCTTTGCTTACCAGTTCAGTTGCCTTCTCCGGAGAAACGTTTTCGATGGCTTTCATATACTCATCCACCAGCAGGATGCGCTGCTGTGCCAGTGCCTGGCGCTCGGTTTCGTAGGTGTTAAAAACCGGCCAGAAGGCTGCGTCCTGCTCAGGTGTAAACTCCATGTACTCCTTCAAAAGAGCAATTTTTTGAACTCCAAAGTGCTTCTGAATCAGATTGATATCTCCTTCGTTAACCTGGGAGAACAGGCTT
This sequence comes from Bacteroidales bacterium, assembly GCA_036794825.1. Lineage (GTDB taxonomy): Bacteria > Bacteroidota > Bacteroidia > Bacteroidales > 4484-276 > RZYY01. The sequence continues at coordinate 9,894 of DAIRGA010000017.1, forward strand.
GTTGCAGCAAACAACAGGAAAACAATGCTTACAATTTGTTTTTTCATTGAAAAAAAATTAATAGGTTAGAAATTAATGAGTTATGTAAAAAATTTCGTTGAAATTTAATCCGGAATGAATTCGCAAAAAAGCGCACAAAAGTAAACTTTTATTGCAGGGTGGACGGCTTTAAGCAATAATTTTGGATATCTCTCCCTGTATTTAAGTTTGATATGTGTGTATTAAACTACTTTTGCCAAAGACTTTTTGGGCAGATCTGCCATCAAAAAGGTACCTTATAAATACAGTTCATCTAAATTCAAATCATTAAACATCGGCTTATGAAAGCAAAATTCAAGCTTTTGATTCTCGTGCTTGGGGTAGTTATGGTTACTTCCTGCACAAAATATCCCAACGACACCGAACGGCTGGCCGAAGACCTTGCCGTTGCCACCAAGGTGGATACCCAGGTTGATTTCAGCGACTATCAAACCTACGCTATTGTTGAGTCGGTTACAAAAATCTCCGACGAGGATACTATGTCGCTCAATACTCCTGCAGCCAATCTGGTATTGCAACAGATTCAGACGAATATGGCCGCCAGAGGTTTCGAAAAAGTAAATACCGTGGCTGAAGCCGATTTGGGCATATCCGTTATCTACTTTGAAAACACCAATATATACTACTACTATGATTACTACTACTGGGGATATCCGGGGTGGGGCTATTACTACCCTTACTATCCGCCGGTTTATTATGGAAGCTACACAGTGGGCCTGCTCGTTACCGAATTGCTGGATCTCAAAAACCCGAACATCGGCGATCAGCAACTCGCCATCAGATGGTCGGTATTTATCCGCGGCCTGCTCTCAGGCAACACTTCCAATGCCGAAATTACCTCCAGTATTGACCAGGCATTTGAACAGACACCTACTTTGAAAACCAATTAATACCTTAAGGGATGAAAAAGATATTTCTGTTTGCCATACTATTTTCGATGACCATGGGTGCTGTAAATGCCCAGGTGCCAATGACCTCTTCCAGTCAGGGATTAACTTCCTACTATACGTTTTCATGGAATACCGCTTTCCCAATGGGCGACTTTAAAACCTGGGTGGATAAGCCAGACCCCGCCGGTTTTGACTTTGGTGGAATGTATCCAATCAGCGACAACTTTATGGCAGGTTTTAACCTGGGATGGCAGCGCGTTGCGCAGATTTACGAAAACGAAACCTTTTCAGATCCTGATCAGGGATTGGCCATTACCGCCACCAACTACAAAATGACCTGGCTGGTGCCAGTGCAGGCGCTTGTTGCCTATCACCCAATGCCCGACGGACTGATCTCCCCCTATTTCGGGCTTGGCATCGGTACTGATTATGCCGAACATCATCTGCTGGTGCAGGAAATTGACCTGAACGATACCCGGTGGGACTTTTCGCTTGCTCCCGAGCTGGGGATGAATGCCAAGTTTGGAAGAGATGCTCAGTGGGGAGGGTTTCTTGCTTTCAATTATAAATGGACTACCAACAGAATAGAGTTCTATTAAACCGAATTAACCAACCTGCAGATGTTGAACCTGAAAGTGGGTGTTACATTTTTTGTGTGGTAATTTGCTGAAGGTGACTTATAGCAGGCCGGAGAAAAATCCAGTTTTCTCCGGCCTTTATTTTTACACCCAAATAATAGTTTTGATAAAATCTCTATGTTTGCATCAGGTCAGATTTAGACCCTTATTCCCGGTCAGATTTTTAAAAAAATGGAAACCCTCTCTGCAAAAAGCGCTATTTCGTTCAAGGCTGGCTGGCTTGTTATCTTTCTGATTGTATTAGTATCCGTATCCCACGCCCAGATCCCTCTGGTAAAAGGCGATACACTGGTGCTTATCGAAGAGGCATTCAACAAAATCAACCCCAACCCCAATTTTGTTATCGTGCCGGGGCCGGTTTATGGTAATACAGCCCAGCTGGGTTTTGTGATTTTGCCTGTGTACTTCTATAATATTGATAAAAAAGATATGCTATCACCACCCTCTTCGTCGGCGGCCATGGTATTTTTTGATTTTCATGGTAGCTGGACAGTGGCCTTTAATCAAAGCCTTTATTGGGGTGAGAACAAATGGAGGGGTTTTGCCAGTGCAGGTTACGGAAAGATGAACCGCAGATTCTTTGGCATTGGTAACGATACCGTTGTTCTGAGCAACGACCCCGAACAGTTTTTCTGGTCGGATATTGATGGTGGATTTCTTTCGGTAAGTTGCTACCGGAGATTGTTTCGATCTTTTTACGGCGGACTGGAGTATGGCCTTCAAAATTATACTATTGATGCTGATGATACAGCCAATTACGGAAGCCTGATGGAAGGAGGAATTAATCCCGGCGAAAAGATTGTTACCAGTATATTGATTCCCAGCCTTGTATGGGATAGCCGGAACGATATCTTTTGGAGTAACCGGGGATATTACGCAACACTTAATTTTCATTATTCGGACAGTTTTTTTAGTGATGTTAATGAATTTCAGGTCATTGTAGGTTCTGTAACGGGTTACCACAAGTTAAAAGGAGATAACGACCGCCTCACATTGGCGTGGTACCTGTATTTGCAACATGGCTGGGGTGAAATTCCGTATTCACGGCTTGCCCAATACGGAAGTTCGGACAATGTTAAAGGTTACAGAGCCGGCAAATACATTGATAACTCTGAAATTGCCGCTCAGGTTGAAGTGCGCCGGGAAACATGGAAATTTATTGCGCTCGGGGGATATTTTGGAACCGGCAAAGTTTTTCCTTCTCCGGAAAAATTCGGCCAGTCAGTCTGGTTGCATTTTGGCGGGCTGCGCACTTATGTCAACATACTTCCATCCAGAAACATACGATTGAAACTCGATTTTGCCATTGCCAGAAAAGATTCGGGTTTTTATGTGGGGATCGGACAGGGATTGTAGCAGCAGGATGATGATCTGGCATGCCACTCCCAAATCCCCATAATTTTCAGGGTTACAATCATTTCGGGTAGTTTTTCAGCATTTACCGGAAAGCGCTATGAAATCTCTTGGACTTGAAATTGGATTTTTACAAGAGACCCGTAGATCCTAATTTTTTAGCAATAATGCTACCTGGCTTATCAGGGAAACGAAACCAATACAAAAAAGAAAAACCTTCTGTTTGCGATTTACAGAAGGTTTTCGTTTGTTATGCCTGGTCTGATATTGTGAGGTTTTCAACGCATTTCCCCGGTTACTTCGATTTTGGTGGATAGTTAGCTAAGATTCTCTGGACAACATAATTGATGTTTTTTTCTCTCTTTTCGGCACTTGCAGTTTCATCAATGGTTTTTGTTCTTGTGCCCTGCCAGACGATTTTCTCGGTTACCTGGTCAACAAAAGTGATAAACATTGTTCCTTCCACATAGGTGTTGTAGTCAATGGTAGTGGTTCCAAATCCGCCGCCGTAACCATAACGCCATGGGCCGCCATAGCCAGTTGAGGTGGCGGTAGCAGTAGTAATCTCCTCACCCTTGAGCACAACGTCCACAATTATGTCGGGTTGGTCGCTCTTGGTGAATCCTTTTAACGCCATTTCATTCTCAATGGCAGTAATGATTCGGTCGCGGTTCAGCTGATTAATCTGCAAATTCTGGGTTTCTTCGCTTATCGAAAACGTTTTATACTTTGTGAAGTCGGCCTGTTTGTCATAATCGAATGCAATCCGTGGGCCGGCACAACTTATAAGCAGCATAAGAGCTGGCAGAAGCAATAAATTTCTCATAGTAGTGATTTTTCTTTGATGTAAGTTACTTAAATTGAAATAATTAGCTATTGTCATTAATATAACGATTTAAACAGCGTAACAAACGGAGTTGCAGTCATTATATTTTATGCATTTGTCAGATTGTAATGGAGATTGAAATAATACCCGGCCGGCATTTGTAATTCCTCTGATGTAGAGGTGAAAATTATAACATAGGTCATGCTGCACTGTTGCCATCATTTACTTTCCGGGAGTCTTTTTCCGGAATAACGGGGGGCAATTCCCTTCTTTCTGCTATCTTCGCATTATGCAAATCCGGGAAATAGAAGACCTGATATTCCGTTATTTTCCCTTCGAACCCACTGAAGGACAACGGATTCTGATTCTTGCGCTGACCGAGTTTATTGTCAACAGTGCTGCTGATGAGGTTTTCCTTTTTAAAGGGTATGCCGGTTCGGGCAAAACCACTTTGCTCAGCGCATTGGTAAAAGCCGCCCCTTTTATGCATAAGAATACGATTCTGCTGGCCCCTACCGGCCGGGCTGCCAAGGTGCTGGCAGGCTATTCGGGCAAGCATGCTTTTACCCTCCACAAAAAACTCTATCAACCCCGCAGCCAGCAGGATGGATCAGTGGTTTTTGCAAGGCTGGTCAACTACCACAAAGAGACCCTCTTCATTGTTGACGAGGCCTCGATGATTCATGGACTTTCCAGCGGAAGCAGCCTTTTTTCGGAAACCGATCTGCTCACCGACCTGATTGAATATGTTCAGACGGGAAAAAACTGCCGGTTGATTCTCATTGGGGATACCGCCCAGCTCCCGCCCGTAGGACTCTCTGTATCACCCGCCATGGAACCCGAATTCCTGAAAAACACCTATCGTCTGAGAACCCGCGTGATCGAGTTGAAGGAGGTTATGCGGCAGGCAAGGTGGTCAGGTATTTTGGCCAACGCAACTTTTCTGCGGATAAAACTGGCTGACCAATCATTTAAACCGCCATTTTTCAATCTCCACGGAGACGATGACATCAGGCGATTGGACGGGTCGATGCTTGAGGATGAGCTGAACGATGCATTCGGAAGGGGCGGTGGTTCGGAAGCTGTTGTGATCACTTCATCCAACAAAAGAGCAAACATCTACAATCAGGAAATCAGGCGCAGGGTACTTTACCGCGAGGAAGAGATTTCGGCCGGCGACATGCTCATGGTGGTCAAAAACAATTATTTCTGGCTTCCGGCCGAATCACCGGCCGGCTTCATTGCCAACGGAGATCTCGTAGAGGTATTGAAGGTGAAGAGAATCAGCGAGTTGTACGGATTCCGGTTTGCCACCGCCGTTATCCGGATGGTGGATTACCCCGAGCAACACGAAATCGAAGTCAACCTGTTGCTCAACACCCTCACCACCGATAGCCCGGCGCTGACTGCTGCACAAAACCAGCAGTTTTTTGACGAAGTCATGAAGGATTACGACGATGTGGCAAGCCGGCGCGGAAAAGTGGAAAAAGTAAAGAAAAATCCCTGGTTCAACGCATTGCAGGTGAAATTTGCCTATGCCCTTACCTGCCATAAAACACAAGGTGGACAATGGGATACGGTTTTTATTGATCAGCCCTGGCTGAAAGATGATAAGGCTGATGTGGAATTTCTTCGCTGGCTTTACACTGCACTCACGCGGGCCACCAGCAAGGTCTTCCTGATCAATTTTAAGAATGAGTTCTTTTATCCTGATCCTAAGAAATCTGTGGATTAGGAATTAACCATTAAAAAAGAATAGCAACACAAATCAAAATTGCGTTGCTATTCTTTATTTTGGGCCTTATCATGAATTTTAGCTGCAGGCCAGCCTTTGCGATATGGCGGGACTAAATGTGGATCACCTCATCATAGGCTGCTGCAGTAGCTTCCATGATGGCTTCCGACATTGTGGGATGCGGATGGATGGTTTTGATGATCTCTTCGCCGGTAGTTTCAAGCTTTCGGGCTGCCACTACTTCGGCGATCATCTCCGTAACATTGTCGCCAATCATATGAGCGCCAAGCCATTCACCGTATTTTGCATCGAAAATCACCTTCACAAAACCCTCTTTGTTGCCGGCGGCACTTGCTTTTCCGGAAGCTGAAAAGGGGAATTTACCTACTTTGATCTTGTAGCCGGCTTCTTTGGCCTGCTTTTCCGTCATCCCCACCGAGGCTACCTCGGGGTTGGTGTAGGTGCAGGCGGGAACGTTGCCGTAATCAATCGGATGAACCTCTTTTCCGGCAATTTGCTCAACACAGGTAATCGCTTCATGCGAAGCAAGGTGGGCCAGAGCCGGGCCGCTCACCACATCACCAATGGCATAATATCCCTCAACGTTGGTCCGGTAAAATGAATCCACTTCGATTTTGCCTTTTTCATGCCTGATGCCCACCTCTTCCAGCCCGATGCCCTCGAGGTTGGTGGTGATTCCGACTGCCGACAGAACAACGTCAGCCTCCACAACTTCCTGTCCCTTTTTGGTTTTGATGGTTACCCTGCATTTTTTTCCGGATGCATCCACCGATTCCACTGTGGAGTCGGTCATGATATTGATTCCGGCTTTTTTGAAAGAACGTGCAAGCTGCTTAGAAACTTCTTCATCTTCCAAAGGGATGATGTTGGGCATAAACTCGACAAGCGTAACCTGTGTTCCGATGGAATTGTAGAAATAAGCAAACTCGGAACCAATGGCGCCTGAGCCTACAACCACCATGCTTTCGGGTTTTGCCTCCAGCGTCATGGCCTGACGGTAACCGATCACTTTTTTGCCATCCTGCTTCAGGTTGGGCAACTCCCTGGAACGGGCGCCGGTGGCGATAATAATGTGGTTGGCAGTGCATTCCTGCTTTTTGCCTTCGGCATCGGTTACTTCTACCTTTTTTCCGGGCTTCACTTTTCCAAAACCCGACAGAACTTCAATTTTATTTTTCTTGAAAAGATAAGTAACACCGGCACTCATACCGGAGGCCACATCGCGACTGCGTTTTATCATGGCATCGAAATCCGGCTCAGGAGATTTCTCAAGCTTAATTCCATAATCAGCGGCATGCTTCATATAATTGAACACCTGTGCGCTTTTCAGCAGCGCTTTGGTGGGAATGCATCCCCAGTTAAGGCAAACGCCGCCCAGTGATTCCTTTTCCACAACGGCTACTTTCATTCCCAACTGCGAAGCTCTGATAGCCGCAACATATCCTCCGGGACCACTCCCGATTACTATGAGATCGTAATTCATGATTTTTTCTTTTTAAATTTTGCGCAAAAGTACACATAAAAACCTCGGACTTTTTTTTGACGGGCTTGTCCTGGCCGTTAAATATTGTTAAGTAAATGATAATGAGGGGTTTAATGTTGTCCTCTCAATAAGTAACTTTGGTTATTCTCATTTTATCAAAGAGTTACCGCCTGGCAAAAAATCATTTCGTGATTTTTGGCAGTAGTTGCTGAAAAAGTATCCCCCCAACGATCAGAATCAGACCAAGGAAAGTGGAAAGCAGAATTTCTTCACCCACCACAAAGTGAATGATTACCAGTGAGATAAATGGAGATAGATAAACCAGATTGGAGACTTTGGCGGTAGTGTGCGACAGTTGCAAAGCCTTGAGCCAGATAATGTAAGTAATTCCCATCTCAACGATCCCCGCATACACCGAACCCGCAAGTCCCCACATTGAAGGAACCTGAAGACCTGTGGTTGCTATGATATAAATCAGGATGAATACCGAGCCAAAGCAGAAATTCAGAAAAAGTTTCAACATTTCGTCCTTTTTGTCTTTTACGTTGAAAATCCAGAATAAAGCCCAAAAGAATGCACTGGAAACGGCCAGTAAAACACCGTTAAGATTTCCAAAATGCAACTCAAATAGTTTTCCTCTTGTACCGATAACGATGGTTCCCGCAAAACTCACCAGAATGGCCGCAATGCTCAGCCAACTGATCTTTTGTTTCAGCATTGGAATGGAGAGCAGCACCAGCACCACCGGCCAGATGTAGTTAAGGGTGCCTGCTTCCTGTGCTAGCAGCAATTCATAGGCTTTGAGCAAAACGAGATAATACAGAAACGGGTTGAGTCCTCCTAATGCGGCCGATTTGAGATAATCCATCGGCGTGAGGCTTTTCAGCAACGAAAGTTTGCGTGTGACGATCAGCGCTACCAAAAGCACAATAGTTGACGTTATTGTGGCAATCAGCAAAAGATCGGCGAAGGCTATGTGCCTGAGCGTGAGTTTAAATGCCGATCCGATGGTTGACCAGAGCAGGGTGGCTGCTATTGCGTATGTAAAAGCTTTGCTTTGAGATTTCATTGGCACAAAAGTAGGTGTTCAGAGGGATTTGGAACTGCAATCAGCGGAATCTGCCAATTATTTATTCATTACCAGAAAACTACTATTGTTGAAAATCTATCTTGGGAAGTTTTCTGGCAATAACAATTTATAAATCATTGATTAAAAGATAGTTTGCTAATCCCGGCTCAATATGTACGGTTTTGGACATCAGAATCTTAATTTCGAACATATTTTGGTTGAAATGATAGTGTAAAATGCTGTCAATCAGTAGTATTAAGGCTTGGCATAAAAATGGAGCAACCGATATCAAACCTTACCGTTATGAAAACATTACTGATAATCACCATGCTGCTTTTCGCTGTTGCTTTACTTGCCAACAGCGGGATTCCCGCCCCCAAAGTGCAGAGTACTGATGATGGGCTCTCTCCGCCAGCACTATTCCAGAAGCCGCCCTTGCCTGCCGATACTTTGGTAAAACCAAAAAATCCACAGTTGTCCATTCCTTCGGCTAAAGAGGATATTAAAACTGAGGACAAAGTAATTCCCGCCAAACCGACACTCTCGAAAACCACTGCCGACACCATAAGCCGAAGCGATAAAGTTCATGATAACAGCAGGTTAGGTAGTGTAGAATACCTCCTGCGCTGGATTAACCTGCTGCTAAAGGTTACATGACTGCAACGGTTAAACGTTACATAAAGCCACTCATGACCTTTTCAAAAGTTTGAATTCTGTGACCGGGGACTTGTCGCACCAGAAATAGTGGTAATTAAATGCCTCCAGTTTCCCATCAATTAATACTACGTCAAATCCATTCAAATGAAGAATACACCTGACAACAAGAAGGATAAAAATAAACTGGCGCTTGGCATTTCAATGGGATTAGCACTGGGTTGCGGAGTTGGCGTATCTATTGGTATTGCCATCAATAATCTGGCGCTTGGAATCTCTCTGGGTGTTGGCGTTGGAATGGCGGCAGGTGCGTTGATCGGCGCCAAATTAGAGAAACAGGACAGAAATCCATAGGTGCTTCCTCTTTTTCCAATTCAATTCACCAACCAAAATCAGCGAAATGTTTCAGAACCACATTAGCCTGATGATTGTTGATGAAGCAATTAGAAGTGGATCGGACAAATTTATCAATATGCCCTATCCGATTGTGGCATCACAAGGGGCTTTTAAATTTTGAACAACTGCCTGCTGTCTTCACAAAACTGATAGGTGAGCCATTCCAGCGAGAAACCGGGGTACAATTCTCCAAACTTTCGAAATCCCTTTGCGGAACCTTTCTTGCAGTTGGTTTTTACTTCAAAAGCGCTTCCGGTCTCGTAATCAGATGTCAACACAAAATCAACCTCTTTGCCATCGGCGGTCCGCCAGAATTTGATCAAATCTGTTCCATGGAGCTCTTCCAATCTGCAAAAAACGAAATTTTCCACCAGCGCCCCCTGATCTTCACGCTGATGGAAGTCAGAAAATCTGTTGAGCAAAATGTTTCGCATTCCAGGGTCATAAAAATAGATTTTCGGCATCCTGGTCAACTCTTTCCTCAGATTGGTCGAAAAGGGTTTAACAAGCCCGATATGAAAGCATTTTTGTAAAACAGCCAGATATTTATCAATGGTTTTATTATCAACGCCTATTGTATTCGAGAGTTCGTTTTTGTTCAGCAACGACCCTGTTTGGCCGGCAAGGAGTGTAAAAAGTTTGTAGAAAGCTTCCGAATTGCTCACACCGGATTCATCAATATCCCTTTTCAGAAATGAATCCTTGATTTCTTTGAGCAGTTCTTTTTTCTCGGTCAAATCATTTTCAAGCACAACCTCCGGATAACCGCCATAAACCAGGAATTCGTCCAGAAGGGTTAAAAGTTCGTTTTTAAAAATTGATTGGTAATCGGGTTGATTTCTCAAAAGAGCCAGTTCGCCAGACAACGCATCTTTACCTTTAAATATCAGGAACTCCTCGAAAGAGAGAGTTCGGAGCGTAAACAACCTTTTTCTGCCAGCCAAAGAATCGTTGAACGACGAGTCAATGTAAAATGCACTGCTTCCGGTTACTATGATTTTCAGCGTGTCAAGATATTTGTCGTAGAGGTATTTCAGGAAGTTGGAGGGATCGCTGGCGTATTGAATTTCATCAATAAAGATGAACACCTGAACGCCGCTGCCGGGCGCTTTGTTTAAGATGTCAGGCCTGGCCGCGTATCTGAAAATGTTCTCCGGATTTTCGTTGATTGCGAAGAGCGCCTCTTTGTCCTCCAGAGTGACGAAGAAGACGTTCGGATTGCTTTCGCGCATTTCGGCAAATAATCGCCGCACCAGAGACGTCTTACCCGATTGCCTTGCGCCTGTGATTATGGTGTATTCCTTTCTGGGAATGTGATTCCTGATTTTACCCTCAATTTTCCTGCTGATGTACATTGTTTTGTTTTTGGCAAAGATACGAAAACCAGATAATTTTGGAGCTAATATCCAAAAATATCCGATATTATTGGAATTGCACTCCAAAAATATCCAATTTGCATTAGGGATTACACCAGTAAAGGGATTGTAAGCGGAATGGTTTTTCAAGGTGAATTGGGAACTGTTTCGGGCTGAAGTGGCTTTTTCAGAAAAGCTGACGGATAGGCATAAAAAAAGCCGGATTTATCCAGCATCTTCAAAAAGGTTCCTTTTAGGATCGCCTTCGCGCGACAGCGAGCTTTGGCTTGGCCGCCACCGCTTTTATTTCCGCAGAGATTATCTTTGTCTCTGTTTTCTGGCGGCAAAATTATAATCTCCTGCAATACTGTGTGTTAAGTTAAGGTTAAATTTTGGGGGAGAATGATTTTTTTATCACTACTGACCGACGATAACTGAGAGATTTCTCTGCCGCACATGCGGCATCGAAATGACATGGCTTTCAAGGGGTTTTTATTTTTACCCCCCTAGATACCAGATTTGCCTGTCATATCGAACGACCGAAGGGAGTGAGATATCTCCTCTACATACAGATAATCAGTCATTTGCAATGCGATGTCATTAGTAGCGAAGCGAGGAATCTCAAACATGTTTTAATGTAATCCGCTTATTTACAAGCATAAAAAAGCCGGAGAATGTCCCCGGCTTTTTTCAAGAATAACGAGATAATTATTGAATTACAATTTTATGGTTGTAAATTGTTCTTCCACTCGTAATTGTAACGATGTAAGCGCCTGTTTGCAACCGGTTTGAAATCTGATATGAAGTGCTGCCTCTCAACTCTTTGCTAATCATAACCTGACCTAACAGATTGGTTACATGGATAGTGATCGGGCTGTCGTTGTCAGTTTGAACAACCAATTGATCGAAAGCTTGATAAACTTTGACCGGACTTTCATTCTGATAGGATGACACAGAAGTTGTCAAATCAATCACCAAAATATTTTCAATTCCTCCTGTGGGATTAACAGTTGTAGTTCCATACCACACACCATTAACTGAAGTAATGGAGGATTGCACTGTTCCGTCACTGAGTTTCCTTTGTTCAATCCTGCGAATTCCATTGGTTAATTGGTTGGGAACAATACCGCCCCAGGCGCCATTGACGCCGGAAACGTTTTCTTTATAGAAAGCCGGGTATTGAGCTATCTGAGTAAAATCAACCCCGGTGGTTTCTACATTGGTTCCGTAAACAGGTCGGCCGGTTCCGGCAATATTATCATAAATGAGGCTAAAGTTTTTAGCTTCATAACTAGTAATTGCTCTGATCCCGGTACCCATGGCAGGGTCGTTGGATGTGCCAAAGTTGATTACCTTAACGCTGTCGGCGGTGGTTAGGTAATGCGCTGCAACGGTTCCTCCCTGCCCATCGTTGAGGCGGATGCGCATTTTCACATAGTTTCCGGGGGTAAACCTGGCATTACCGGTGGGTTCGGTCATAAACCATCCGGAGTAGGTTCCACTGGCGCTTGCAGTAAATTCGCCATAATTTCCGGCAGTTTCAAAGCTTGGGCTGGAAGTGCGGATAAAAGGGCCTGACTGGTTAACAATGATAACGTTTCCGGCGCCGTTGGTGGTTGGAGAGTCGGCATAGTTTACTACCTGGTTGATGTAACGGTAGGTAGTGTTGGGCTGGAGGTCAGCAATGGTAGCCCAGTAAGCGTAAGGCACGCGGGTTTCGTTGGTTCCGTTCAGCCCCTGAATATACTGCGGCAGAATAGCTGAAGTGATCACCGGCGGAACATAAGGGGCGGTAACTGACCCGCTGCAGGTAACATTTACCTGGCTGGTGATTGATGAGGTGTGTGTAATCTGCTCAAGATTGTAAACGCCTACATTGAGCCCGGCCTTTAACCTTACATGCACGGTAACCGGCTGATTGACAATCTGCCCGTTGTTATATTCTATCTGAAAGGTATTGGTGAAAGAGGTGCCGTTGAGCGAAATCTCATAGCTTGAGGGCGCTGTTACGGTTACAAAGCCCTGTCCGAGAAGATTCTGCCCTGTAACGCTGTAAGTTTGAGCAGATGAAGGTCCCTGGCCAAATTCATAAGTAAATCCGCTTAGTACCGATGGATTTGCAAAGATTACAGGAACGTCTATCAGGTTAATTACAAGAATATTTTCCAATCCACCCGCAGGATTTACGGTGTTGGCATCGCCCCAGATTCCTGTATTGGAAACGTGGGTTCCGGCAATGTTTCCATCGGCGAGGTTGCGTTCCTGAATCAGTTTGACGCCATTGGGATTCACATTGGGAACGATTCCTCCCCAGGCGCCATCCTGACCTGAAACATTTTCCCGGTAAAAGGCAGTGTATTGCGGGATAGCTGTGTAATCCAAACCGACCGTTTCGATACTTGTACCAAACAACGGGCGTCCGGTTCCGGCGGTATTATCATAAAGGAAGGCAAAGTTTTTCGGTGTGGCAAAGGATATTCCACGGATGCCGGTGCCGTAGTTTGGATCAGCATTTGCCGAAAAACCGATCACTTTCACAGAGTCCGCTGTTGTGAGGAAATGCGACACAGCGTTTCCGCCGGCGCCATCATTTATCCTGATGCGCATAAAGATGTGGTTTCCGGGCGTAAATCTTGCGTTGTTGGTGGTTTCGAGCATATACCAACCAGTGTAGGAGCCATTTTGGTCAGTGGTGAATTCACCATAGAATCCGGGTGTGGCGAACGATGGAGCTGAAGTGCGGGTGAAAGTTCCGTCGGGCATAACAAAAATCACATTACCCGCGCCGTTGGTTGTGGGCGAATCGCCGGTGATAATTGCCTGGTTAATGAATTTGTAGGTAGAATTTGGAAAGAGGTTAGTGAGTGTAACCCTGAAAGCGAAAGGCAAACGGCTGTCCACCGGATCGGCGCCACTGATGTATTGTGGCAGGATAACGGTTGTGATTTGAGGTGCATCAATAATGGTGATGGCAGAGCTGATGTCTGCAGTGAGCCCGGTAGCATTGGCAGCCAGTGTGTATGATCCGGTGGCGCTGAAGGAGATATCATTGAAGGTGGCCACGCCCTGAACGGCAGCCACAGCGGTTGTTCCGGCAATGTTGCCCGGGCCGCTTTGTTTGCTGATGGTAATTGTTCCGGTGTAGGTAACATCCACTGTATTATCAGGGCGGCGGGCTTCAACAGTGAAGGTAGCAACCGATTGATTTACAATTCCGTTGGCCGGAAAATTGACAAACTTCAATTGCGTTGCAGCAGCAAGCACGCTAAATGGAGCGCTGATGCCGGGAGTAAGGGTCATTCCACTGGTTGCTGACGCTTTGATGCTTACGCCGGATTCCGCCACGCTGTAGGTTATGTTGGAAAAAGTAACAGCGTTGGTACCCGAGGCAATTGTTCCAACCAGTGTTCCGCCAAAAACCCCTGTTCCGGTTTCTTTAGTGAGGGTTACCTGTGTGTCGGTGCTGACGTTAGCGGGCAAACCATCTGCATCCTGAGCCTGAACCGTTACGTTGAATGGAGCATTCACAGTGGGAGAAGCACCGCCATTCACCGAATTAACGGCCAGCTTTACGGCATTCCCTCCGGTAATCTCAACACCTGAAATGGTCATGTTATCAAATCTCCACGTACCATTGGGAGAATATGTACTGGTGGGATTTGCAGCGCCGTAGTTAGCGCCGTCAACAAATTCGGATACGATTCTCACGGCAAAGTTTATGTTGCTTGTAGCGCCTGAAATTCCGCTGAAATCAGCACTGCGCACATACCATGAATCGCCGGCTGTGGCGATGTAACGGCCATTGTCAAAACCAACATCATTACCCCCAAGCGTGTTTACGGCATTGGTGCTGCTGGCTTCAAAATTCAGCCAGGTATTGCCATTCAGCGTGTACTGCAGCCGGATACGGTTGGCCGAAGTATTGCTGTGGCGTTGATCCCAATACACGGTTACATTCTGATAACCATCGGTACTGACGATAAACTGAACACCTGCAGTAGCTTCGTTGGTTCCCTGTGCAGGATAGGCAGCCGTGTTCCAGGCTCTGCCTCCGCCAACTCCGGTTGCATAGGCTGTGGTTGTTCCTCCCACATTTTCGGCTGTGCCCTCCCCAATGACGGGTATCAGGTTATCTGCATCAAAATCCCACTTGGTAATGGTTACTTGTCCGGAAACCTGGTTGATGATTGCGGGCAAAATGAGTAATGCCGTAAAGATCATTAGTACAAAAAGATGTACTGAGTAATTCTTTTTCATAGACTTAGAAATTTATTTTTATAAAATTGGATTTCAGCAATTTAACTAACCTAATGCAGGGTTAAAAGTCTGGTGCAAAGATCAGCAAAATAATTGTTACAACGAGAGCGTGTTAATAACTTGATTGAGTCCAGTCTAAAAAGCCCATTTGCCCCTAAATCCCCAAATGGGGACTTTTCCAAACTGCTGATTTTTAGCGTTCTCCCATTTGGGTCAGGGGTAAAAACGATAAAAATCAGCAGTTTGGGGGGCTTTTTAGACCGAACTCTTGATTACGAAATCATTGTTTCACCACACGGGTAGTAATGGATTGCACTTTGCCCGAAAGCCGGATGAAATATATCCCTGAAGGAAGGTGTTGCAGATGGATTACAGAATCTGCTTTTTCGCTGTGCTGGATCACTCTTCCCTGAATATCCCAGATATCCAACTGAAGATCCTCTTCGATCTCCTTCTGAATTATGAGATCGTTGGTAAACGGGTTAGGATAAATACTGACGCCTTTTAATTCCAGGTTTTCAGCCGAACTTGAGCTTTGCCACAAAATCTCATACAAATGACCATTGCTCCGCTTGCTTTTTTCTTCAGTCATGAAAAGACGGCTGTTATCCACAAACTGGATTCCTTCAACCTGTCCTACTGCAGACGAAAAATAAAATTCTTTCATGTCCCCGTCAAAAAAACTGTTGCCCGGGTAATCAGTGAAAGAGACAATTTTGGTGGATGTTAACAGAATCACCTCGCCTGTACCCAGGTTAATATCGGCTGAGGTTACTCTCGCTTCGTCGTGGTTTTGACCAAGGTTTACCGATCCTGCCAGTTGAGCGATGTACGTTCCCGGGATAGCCGGCAATCTGTACATTTTGCAAGTTCCGTTCTGCGGGTCGCTACGGTTTTTTGTAAACAAATAAAGCGAATCACTTTTCCAGAGAATAGCCTCAATATCGTAGTTCCGGTTGGTGGATGGCGGAGGAAACTGGTACTGGTCGTCGAGAATAAAACTGACAACATCGGCCTGGACAATATTTCCTGCGATGTCATCAGGGTTCGGAATGCGGTAAATTTTCAGGTCTTTGCGGTTGTTTTCATTGTTGCCGGCATCATTTATATAAATCCTCCCCTCATCATCCCTGGTGAGGTCTTCCCAGTCCACATTGGTGGCATTGATGATGTTGAGCGTGCGGACTAAGACGCCGGTGGTATCGAAACAAAAGAGCTGATTGGTGTTGTTGGCGTCGTTGTGCGACCAGATCCGGTTAGGACTGGAAACAGCAATTCCGGAGCTCTCTTTAAGTACCGGAGGAACCTCTGTTACTGGCCGGGCATGAATGGTTTGTAAATTGCTTTTGAGTTTCAGCTTTTTCGAAGATTGACCAATCAAATCGGGGGTTGGGTAAACCAGGAAAAGGGCGAGAAGTGTAAAAATTAATTTATTCATAACCAGGCAGCAACTTGTTAATCAGATGAGTAATAACTCGGATTCAGCGGGATTATTTTTCTGAAAAAGTTCATGCGAAAGATTCAACCTCCCTGATTCCCTTTCTGTTGATCGAGATCCGGTAGCGTTTGTATTCAAATTGATCGTCGCATTTTAGCTGCAGAATCAGGTTGACATAGTAGATTTTTTCCACCTTCAGAATTTCCGTTTCTTTAGTCGTATCCGGAAGAAAGAGAGGGACAACGGGATCATCCATTTTTGGCGAAAATCCTATGAAACTTATCCTAATGATCTCATTCACTCCCGCAGTGGAAAACCGGCTGCCCTTGTCGAGGTTCTTTCGGTTCAAACTGAGCAGTTTTCGATAAAGAATGATTTTCTCGGTATTATTCCGGTTGTTGGCTTCGAGAATGGCTGATCGCGCCCTGAGTTTCATCGCTTCAAACGGAACTTTCGATTCAGGAATAAAATCCATCGCCTCTTTGCTCCATCCTATATCATTCTCATTGAGCCTGATATCGGTTTTTCTGTCGAAATAACGACGGCCGAGTTTGTGGGCAAAGTAATACCGCGCCAGCTCTTTTATCCTGTCTTTCAGCATATAACTGATAACCAGCGAAACAAAAAGTGGCATGGTAAGGTTCCCGTAATGCTGTTGAAATGAAAAAGCGACTGCTGTGGCAAAAATCATCGAAAGCCCTGCTGCGAGGCTGAAATATACCTGCTCGGCCAACACCCCGTCACGCTTTTTATCCACCTGCAGAAAAAGCTCATTTTCGGCATATTTCTTCAATAGCCCCAGCCTGAAAAACAATTCCCTGTTGTGTTTGGTTTTGTTTTTCAGGAAAATGGGATATCCATTTTCCTTTTTGTATTCTATTTCCCGGTTGATAAGGTTTCGAAGCTGATGAACCGATACTTCATCGGATAAATAGGCTTTCGCGAGGTCGCTGATGAACCGGAAAGTGTGTTGTTCAAAGAGATTGCTGATAAATTCATCCCCGAAAAAGTAATAATTCATCACCTCCTCCGACACCGTGGGAACATTGATAACGCGCCTCAGCGAGCGGTAATTGGCGGAGATTTTTTCACAATTCTCAACAAATGTAGCGATCAGGTAGGAAGTGTCGGCGGGTACCTTATTAGCCAGAATATGGTTGATTTCGTTGCGGAGAGAGCTTTTCAGGATTGACAAAAACATCCTGATCTGGTATTCGTAGGCCGCAATTTTCGATCGTAGCGGACTGGAGGCCATTTCCTGAAATGATTGCTCAAGCAGCGAAAAAGGTGGAATGTTGCGATCTGCAATATCGCGAAGCAGAAATAGCGGGGTGATAAGGCGGATGTTGGATTTGATATCGCGGTAAAAATCTGCTTTCTGGTAAGTGGCCGCGTTGATGTCGAGGCTGTTGGGGATAAAAAACCAGGTGTTGCACGCAAACTCACTGATCTCCTTCTTTTTCCTTGCATGGAAACCGAGTTTGATCTCCAGCGAAAATTTGTCGTGAATTTTTACCGACTCTTCTATCATACTATTGAGGAAAAAGATTTTTTTCGTTGAAATGACCTAACCTTTATTATTCACAAACTTAGAGATAACGGGCTGAAGCCCTTGGCCTCTCTAATTCTTCCTATTTCCCCGACCTTCAGGTCGGGGTAAAGCAATTTGTTGTTTTTCAAATATGTGCTATGATCAAAGAATTTTTCAGGCTAAAAGAGTCCAAACACGCCATGAGGTGTGATTCCGAGTACTCTGAACCAGGTTTCGCCGGCAAGTATAATCACCAGCCAGGAAATCACCATCATCGCAAACCCGAATTTGAAGGTATCGGAATAGGAATACATGTCGGTTTCATAGAGCAGCGCAGCAGGTTTGCTGTTGAACGGCAAAACATACACATGTTCGATCATGAAAGCTACCGGCAACGCCAGGCTCACCACTTCAAATCCAAATCTTCCAGCCACGCCGATGGCAATGGGCACGAAGATCATGGTTCGCATGGTTTTGGACTGGAATAGCAGTGCGCTGAAGACCATTACGCCGGTGAGTAGTACATATAGCAGCCAGAACGAAGTATGGTCGCTAATACCGAGATGATCGAAGAAAGAATTGACAGCAATGGACGGGAGATCGGTGACATCAAGCCCCGAACCCAGTGTATAAGCGCCTGCTGAGAACAACATCAGATGCCAGGGAATGTCCACATCGTTCCATTTTACGATTCCTATGCCGGGCAGCAGAGCAATGATGGCGCCAACAAAAGCCACTGCAGTTGCGCTGATACCATGAAGTTTGTCGGTAGCCCAAAATCCAAGGATCAAAAGAAAAAGCACAACCGATTTGATTTCGTCAACTGTAGGTCGTCCCATCGCATCAAATTCCTTTTGAAGTCTTTCCATACCACCTTCGATTTGTGGTATTCTTTCTTCCTTCGAAAGTGGGAAGAATACTTTTAGTGCCAGAAGATAACCGATCAGCATTAGTCCCACCATGATCGGAAACATAGCCATCATCCAGTCGGCAAAGTAGATCTGGCCTCCGATTGCTCCACCGATCAATGCGGCGGCAAGCAGGTTGGCGCCCGATCCGGTAACAAATGCTCCAGCGCCCAGGTTAATATTCAGCAGGTTTTGCAGCACGATGCTCCGGCCAAAATTATTCTTTCCTTCGCCGCTGCGCGCGCCATAAATAGCAGCAATTACCATAAAGATCGGAAGTAGTATGGCAGCTTTGGCGGTGGTGGCCGAAATAAAGGCAGATAGAACCAGATTGATTACGATGAAGCTGAAAAAGATTGAACCAGCGCTTTTGCCAAATCTGAGTATGAACCAAATGGCAAAACGCTTCGCAACTCCGGTTTTCACCAGCATACTTGCCAGCACAAACGACATAATGTTCAGCCACATCACCGGGTGTCCCAATTGGGCGTAAGCCTCTTTTTCGGGCAAAACCCCGGTAAGGACAAGGCTGATAATCAGAATGAGCGAAGTGAGATAGTTGGGAATGGCCTCGGTCATCCATAAAATGATGGAAGCTGCAAAAATGGCCAGCATCAGATAGTTGCTGCGGATGAATGCTTCGAAGCCGTTTTTTTCGATGGCTTTTAAGGCTGACTTTGAAACTATGGTTGATGGATCGAGCGTGTTGAGGAAGGACAAATCGGCAAAAAACCCAAAATAGACAAAAGCCAGCAGGGCAAGCGGCGGGCCGATGATTGCCAGCCACTTTTCCACCGGCGACTTAATGCGTTTGGGCAGCTTTTCCACCCTGTAATTGTTCATATCCAACGGGTCAAACACCTGGGTTTTTATTGAAGCGTTTTCTTGCATCGGAGCTGGTTTTGTTTATTTGAATTAATTGCCGGCTTCAGTTTTTCTTTAAATAACTGTATTAAATCCTGATTGTTTACCAGGTAGTGTAGGGGGTTTTCATCAGCATTACATTGTAGTAGCGCACGTCTCCTGTAACTTCGTCGCCCAGCCATTCGGGCTTTACGAAAGCTTCATCAGCCGATTGCAGTTCAACCTCAGCGACTACCAATCCCTGGTTTTCGCCATAGAACTCATCCACCTCAAAAGTGTGTTCGCCCGATGAAACCAGGTAGCGGGTCTTGTCAATCACTCCCGGTTCGCAGATTTTGAGCAGCTCCTCGACCTCTGCCACGGGGATCTCCTTTTCCCATTCGTAACGACTGGTTCCATCCTTGTTGCCAATACCTTTAATAGTTATGAAACCCTTTTCACCTTTGATGCGTACCCTTACCGTTCGCTCGGGTACTGAGCAGAGGTAGCCCTGTGTTACCCGGGTGCTTTTTGAAGCATAAGGTTTAAAATCACCTTTTACCAGAAATTTCCGTTCGATTTCCTGTGCCATAATTTGTTTTTTTGAAGGAAAAATCAGCGGGTGAGCTGAATTTTGCTTATCAGCCACCCGATGACTTTGACCTGTGTGTTTTACATTTATATCGTTATTCGTTTGCTAAAGGCTTGTTAATCATGCCAATAACCCGCTTGATAGCCTGCGGGTAGTTGATGTTTTCCACACCTTCCAAACCGCAGTCCCTGATGGTTTTCTTGATGTCTTCCACTTCGGTTGATTCCGAGTTGATGGTTACCACGCGCGCACCGTTAATCAGCACAGCGCCGTATTCGCAGATGGTGTCGTTGACCATGTATCCGAGGCGTTGTTTGTGTACCCTAACGGCCTGCAGATCAGGATGAATATCAATGAGATGGATAAATTCTTCGAAAGTGTACACCTCTTTGTCAAGGTCTGGCATTTCGACCTGGAAAGCCGGGAAAACTTCATTAGCCAGAACATCCGCTGCAATCGGGAACTCACCCTTCATCAGCGGGTTCCATTGTTCGAGACCATCCACGGTTTGCACATAGGTTTTTATGTCCATTTTGCCATCGCGGATTTTGGTGTTGTTAATATCGTTGGTGCGCGACAGGATGTAAATTTCGTCGGAATGACGCTCCCATACCTTTTCGGGCACCGGCGCTGAAAGACGCGCCATTCGAAAGTGTGCCCGGTCGAAATTTTGACCAAACGATCTGAATTCAAAGCGCGGTTTTGAGATTGCGCCGATTTCCATTTTTTCTTTTGACATCTTTATTGTTTGAAGTTTGTGGTTTGAAATTTAAAAGGTTGAAGGATTAAAAGTTTAACTAATTGAGAGTGAGAGAATCAGGGCGATACCAGACGGATACAGCCCTGATTCTTTGAAATTATCTCCTTTTTGGAAGTGTACCAGCGTTATTGTTCGAGCCACCTTTTGTTATTTCGGTAAAAATATAGAAGGTGGATGATCCGTCCGGTTTACGGCCGAAGGAGTATGTTGGTTCAGTCATGGCCGGAAAAGCAAAATTATCAATTATATTACCGTTCGGGTCTTCAAGCCATATCTCTTCGCCGCCACTTGACAACCCAAAGCCTGATGGATCGGCATCATCAACAACAATAGCATAAAAGCCATTGGCAGGAACAATAGTACCGGCGGGGAACTCTTTTTTGGGCTTTGTTCCGGTGTTTCCGCCGCTGTCGTAAATTTTATATCCAGTAAGGTCCAGCGGATTCCCGGTGGTATTGTATACTTCAATCCAGTCGGGGTCTTCGGTGGTTCCTCTCGAAAACACTTCATTCATCAGAAATGTGGTTGCCGGAGGTGGAGAGGAGTTGTCATTGGCAGCGCCCGGTGTCGGGAAATAGAGGATTTGCCAGTTGGCGTTTCCGTCAGGATATCTGCCATAGGTTTGACCTTCGTCCATTGCAGGGAAAACAATGTTGTCAATCACTTCACCAGCAGCATTTTCCAGCCACACTTCCTCGCCGCCGCTCGAAAGACCGAATCCGCTGAGTTCGCCGTCATCAACAACAATCACATACCAACCTCCTGCCGGGAGAATAGTACCGGCCGGGAACTCTTTTTTGGGTTTGGTTCCGGCCTGGCCGCCACTGTCGTAAATTTTAAAACCGGTCAGGTCGAGTGGTGAAGAAGATGGATTATACACTTCGATCCAGTCAGGATTTTCGGTCGTTCCGCGTGAATTGAGTTCGTTCATTAGGGAAATGCCGGCTGGCGGAGGTGTTGAGTTGTCGTTTGCTGCACCGCGGGTTACGGTGTTGAGCACCTGCCAGTTTTCGTTTCCGTCAGGGTATCTGCCATAGGATTGATTTTCTTCGAGTGCAGGGAACTGAATGCTGTCGAGAATGGTGCCGGCAGCATTTTCGAACCAGACTTTTTCACCGCCACTTGACAGACCAAAGCCGCTCAGTTCGCCATCATCCACTACAATTACTGCCCATCCACCTGCAGGAATTACTGTGCCGGCGGGGAATTCTTTTTTGGGTTTGGTACCCGCCTGCCCGCCGTTATCATAGACTTTATAGCCGCTGATGTCGAGGTCGGCTGTGCCTGGGTTAAAAACTTCGATCCAGTCCGGATTTTCAACCGTTCCGCGTGAGTAGATCTCGTTCATCAGGGCTACGCCGGGAGGCGGAGGAGTAGAGTTGTCGTTGGCAGCACCCGGAGTAACCACATAAAGTACCTGCCAGTTGGGTTCGCCATCGGGGTATCTGCCAAACGACTGACCAGCTTCGAGAGCCGGGAAGGTTGCATCGTCAATAACAGTTCCGGCGGCATTTTCCAGCCATACCTGCTCACCACCGCTCGACAATCCGAAACCACTTTCGGTTCCATCGTCAACCACAATGTAATACCATGATTTGGCGGCAATGACTGTTCCGGCGGGTATTTCCTTCTTGGGTTTAGAACCGGATTGTCCGCCACTATCATAAATCTTGTAACCGCCAACATTTGCCTCAAAATTTGAAGCATTGTAGAGCTCAATCCAGTCGGGATTTTCGGTTGTTCCCTGGCTATTGATTTCGTTCATCACTACAACCGGAACCGGAGCTGAGGTAGAATTAGCGCTGCCGCGTGTGATCGTGTTAAGCAATTCCCAGTTTGGACTTCCGTCTGGGTTCCGGCCATAGGACTGCGTTACATCCATAGCAGTGAAGATGACATTGTCTATGATGTTTCCATTGGCATTTTCGAGCCAGATTTCCTCGCCGGCGCTTGATAGGCCGAAACCTGTTTCGCCACCTATATCGGTAACAATAACAAAAAATCCTTTACCGGGTATTTTTGTTCCTTCCGGGAAAGCGAGTTTAGGTTTTGCTCCTGCTTGACCACCGTTGTCATAGATCAAATAACCTGTCAGGTCAACTTCTACATCAGAATCGTTATAAATTTCAACCCAATCGGGGTCTTCAAGGACGCCGCGTGAGTAGATCTCGTTCATCACAATTAAAGGCGCTCCTACGGTGTAGGCGCCAGTTGCGTCAGGCGCTCCGGCCGGGTAATAGGCTTTTTGTCCCGACTCATTTTCGGCCATCAGGTAATATTTTACTGTGACGTCCGAATCCTGCCCGGGGATGGTTCCTGTGTAGGTGTCGCCATTCGCTGTCATTACCACACTTGTGAATTCACCTGAAGTACCGGCACGGTAATAAAGCGTCACGGCCTTCACGCCATAAAGATCGGTTACTTTAACCGTAACCACAACTTCCTGGTCTTCGATCGGAGCCTGGGGTGTCAGCGTTGGAGGATTAACAACCGGGGGTCCCTTGTACACTTCATCTTTAACACACGCTGTAATGATCAGGCTTAAGGTCAGTACCAATGTAAATAATGTTCTGCTTTTCATATCTTATTATTGTTTTTATGTTCTTTGATTAAAAATTAACTTCGAGCCTGATGCTCACCATGTTGTAGTCTTCGCCGGCTTTACCTTCCGAATCAGCTACCAGCTTGGGATTTGATGTCAGGTTTCCGTTGATGTCGTGGCCAACGTAAAGTTTGTTTTTGCCGCTGGCATAACGATCGTGGTTGAGATAAGCATAGTTGACCATGATTTTTACGCTGTTGTTGGCATAGTAGTTAAGTCCCAGCGTGAATCCTTCGCCGGCGCCACCCATTACCTGGTTAAAATCGCTGTTCATATCCAGGTAATCATAACGGAGGGCTACTTCAAGGTCTCCCCATTTTTTCCCTCTTTTAACCTGTGTAAACTCACCTTCGCTGGTATTGTAATTGTAACTACCTCCAAACAAGAGATAGGTTCCGAAAATATAAAATCCGTTGAAGTTTTCAGTAGGGAGGTCGTCGTTTTTATAAACACTGGCCATCAGGTATTCGCCTTGTAACCGCAGGTTTTTATGATATCCAGCCAGTTCCAGACCGCCCAATACTTCATGGTCAACATTGCCCATCAGGTCGGTGTCAATATACTTTTTGCGGTTGATGGAAGAGAGAGACCTTGTGCTGTAGCGCACAGTACCGGGAACTTCAGCATCCGATTTTGGGGTGCGGTATGAACCGGCAACACCAAAATGCAATCCTTTATCCATGTCATCATAAAAAGGCATTGCTACCAGTCTGCCTGTAAAAGAAACGCCCTCATCAACCCCGTAATCCTTGTTGTTATCCAGCGAAAACTGACGCTCTTCGATATCATCCACTGCCTGAAAATATACTCCTCCAATAGCCAAAAACCAATCTTTGTTGTAGTTGGCTGCAACTCCGACATGCCTTGATGGAGCAAATGCGTTGACAGCCATAGGTCTCTCTATGAAGCTTAAGTAGCGTGAAGTAGTGGTTGCTTCCATCGAAAACGATTCTTTAAAGTTACCTGCTTTCAGTTCAGGGCCGTTGTCGAAAGTGTAAGCCAGGTAAGCATCTTTAAGTTCGAGTTGTGAGTTGGCAATGTCCATATCAATCTCGGCATACCAGTTTTTCTGAAATTCAACTTTGGCTGCAAAACGTGCCCTGCGTATGGATGTACCGTTTCCTGTAGCGTTATAAGGCTTACCATCGTTATTACCCCCGAAAAACATCGCACCATCCACCTGCACACGGGCATCAAACCAAAATTTGTAGTCGTTGTTTTTGCTCTCGTGTACCAGGATTCCATTGCGCTCCTCAACATAAAGCGGATTTCGGTTTACCCGCACTCCGTATTGGTTGTAGCGAACGTTTTCGGTCATAGTTACATTCAGTTCGCTTCTGTTGTTGAGAAACATCTCTACTTCATCGTGATCGGGATGTGTAAAGACCAGAACATCGGATGAACTGGCCGGGACTTCAAGGGAGAACCTGCCGCTTTCGTCTGTTTTGACAAGGGCTAATCCACCCTTCAGTCTCACTTCTGCATCCGCTATTGCGCTTCCGTCTTTCGACGAGGTAACCTTACCGGTTACCATTCTTGTTTGCCCATAGGCCACTGCCAATCCAAGGCTCATGATCAGGGCGAGCATCAGTTTTAAATTTTTCATGTTAAATGATTAAATGTTATGTATAAAGTGAATTAAATTATCAGCCTTTGTCAGGCCAAATGATTTCTTTAACCGGTAACGTGCCACCTCAACGCTTTTTGCCGAAATGTTCATCAGGGTGGCAATCTCTTTGGTGGAAAGATTCATCCTTGAAAACAGAGTAAGTCGCTTCTCGTTCTCCGAGAGTTTGGGGAATTTGGTTCCTAACCTCAAAAGGAAATCCTGGTGAACCTCTTCCACCTGGCTGTACAACTCTCCTTTTTCGCTGTTGAAAGTCATTCGCTGCCGAAGGAGCAGTGCAAGTTCCTTTAGCTTTTGCTGTGCCTCGGACAGGTTTTCTGATTGCCTGGCATCTTCAACATCTGCCAGAAGTTTTTCAAAAAATGTCCGTTGATCGGTCAGATTAAGGGCAGCGTCGGTAAATTCTTTCTTCTTCAGTTCGAGCTTGGCGCTTAACAGGTTTTTCTCGCGTTGAATGGCGTTGATCTCAAATTCGTTGATTGCTTTCTGAGATGAGAAAAGCTGATTTTGCTGAATAAGCAGATCGTTTTCGGCTCTTAGACGAAGCTGCTGCTGCCTGAAAACCAGCCAGATCAACACAAAAATGATGACGCCGGCGAGTATCAGAATCCCCGGTAGTATCATGTTGATGTGCCTTATTGCTTCGGGAGCCAGTTCATTAACTGTATCGGGGATCTCGGCAGCAGGCTGGCTGCTTGTTACCTGCAATCCAAAGACATTTTTTACAAAAAACAAAAGGAAGAAGGTAATTATCCCCGAAATTACCGGAGTAGCTATCCAGCCCAGGCCAATGCCGAACAACGTCTTTAGTTTGATTTCCCTGGCGCCTTTTATTATTCCAATACCAAGCACCGAACCGATAATTACCTGTGTGCTCGAAACCGGAACGAGAGGTATGGCTGGCAGGCCGATTGCCTGAAATGCATTTGAAAATGAGGTGGATGAAAACAAGAACAACACCAGTCCGTGAGAGAGAACCACAACAATAGAGGCTTCCGGAGAGAGAGACAAAAGCCCGTTTCCAACCGTGTTCATAACTTTCTCGCTGTAAGTAAAAACACCGATTGCAATTGCAACTCCGCCAGCCAGAAAGAGAAGCTGAACACCATCGAGGATAAAAAGACCAAAATCGAGTGAAATATCCGGTGCAGCGCTGACAAATACCCCCATCACATTGGCTATGTTGTTGGCGCCCAGGCTGTATGCCCCAAAAGCTCCGGCAAGGATCAGGCTCACCCGGATAATATGATCGAGCTTGATGATATGAATTTTTGCCCGGCGAAGTATCATCCGCACAAGAAGATACAAACCTGCCGAGAAAACCATACCGAGAATTGGACCGCTAACCCATGTGGTTACAATTTTGCCCAAAACCCTGGTGTCGGGGTCGTGACCGGTAAAAAATGTCCAGCCGATAATAGCGCCAACCACGGCCTGGCTTGTTGAAACCGGCAGGCTTCGTTTCGTCATCAAAAAGACTACAAAAGCAGCGCACAACGAGACCGTGAATCCTCCTGCAAGGGCATCAACAGTGCCAAGTGCATTCAGCGTATCTGCCCCCCCGCGCCCCTGAAAAACAGCGCCAAGGATCACAAAAATTGAGGCTATGATAGCTGCCTTCCTGAAACTGAGCATCTTGGAACCAACAGCCGACCCAAAAATGTTGGCAGCGTCATTTCCTCCTAACGACCAGCCCAGGAATAAACCACTTGAAATGAAAACCAGGAAGAGTAACAAGGCTTAGTGTATTAATTTACTCAATATTAGCATTTTAAATTAAAAACCCGAACAAGACCAGAAATTATTTAAACCCGAATTGCAAATCGGCAGGATTGACTTCTCAAACCATGAATTTGGTCTGGTGGTGCCGGACACGGAGTTTTTCCGGATTTGCATATCTGTTGACTATGAATGCGTTACAACGTTCTTTTTATGGCCATGATCGAGAGCAGGTCTGCTACCTTTTCGGCTGCGTCAGATAAAATTTCGATGTGCAGAGTGAAATACCTCAGGTGAAATTTCTCGCTCAGCTTAAGGTTGGTCATCTCCTGAAAAACTTTTCTTTTCAGACTCTGGGCTATTTTATCCACCTCTTTTTCGTAAAAATAAACCCGGTGAATGGTCTCCTTGATAGCATCCGGATCGCGAAAATAAGCCCTGGCTGCAGGGATTACCGTTTCCACTGCGGCAACGCTTACCTCAGTCAGCTTGATAAAATCAGGATGCAGTTCGGCCGGAATATAGGGAACCTCAACATCAAACTGGTAGAGGTTGGTTTTTGCCAGATCAATAATGTTGTCAATATCTTCGAGCAGCCGCATGATATCACCTCTGAGCTGTGGCATTAATGACCTGGTGTAAAGCAGATTTTCGATCTTACGCTTTATAATATCAGCTTCAGTTTCGAGCGTTGAAAGAGTACGCAGGTTATCCGAAAAACTCTCGTGGCTTTCGCTCAGGTAATTTTTAACTCCTTCCTGAAAAACCAGAACGCCCTGGTCAACCTGTGCAAGGAACCGCTCGATGAGTTCGATAGATTTGGTAGCATGTTTGAAAGTGAGCATTGCGGTTGGATTTTTTGCCGCGCAAAAGTAAAATAGAATTTTTGTTCAGTGTCATTCACCTTATTCCATCCAAAAACAGGGCACTGATCCGTGTAGGGTTGAACCATAGTTATAATACACGCAAAATCAATAATATAAAAATATCGTGTAGTGATATGTAATTGGAATTATGCTGACTTGTCGCTACCATGTAGGGCTAAAATAGTGGTTTTAGGTTTGAACAAAACCAGCCACTACATTGGTAAAGCAAATTTTCTACTCGCATTTTTTGGCTTCGTCCCAAAAAGCATCCATCTCCTGTAAGGTCATCTCTTTCAGATTCTTACCCTGCAATCTGGTTTGCTCTTCGATGTATTTGAAACGTTTTATGAACTTTTTATTGGTTCGTTCGAGTGCGTCCTCCGGATTTACCCCGATGAACCTCGAATAGTTGATAAGAGAAAACAGCAGGTCGCCAAACTCTTTCTCCATCTGCACGGAGTCCCCGCTTTTGACCTCTGCATGCAATTCATCCATCTCCTCTTTCACTTTTTCCCACACCTGGCCGGCATTTTCCCAGTCGAAACCGACGCCTTTGACCTTTTCCTGCATCCTGTATGCTTTCACCACAGCCGGCAGCGAATCAGGTACGCCATCAAGCACCGATTTGCGATCCTTTTCCCGGAGTTTAATCTTCTCCCAGTTGTTTTTTACATCTTCAGCGCTGGCTACTTTCACGTCGCCGTATATATGCGGATGCCGCTCGATGAGCTTTTCGCTGATGCTGTCCAATACATCTTTTATGTCGAAATGGCCTGTCTCGGAGCCGATTTTCGCATAAAATACAAGGTGCAGCATCAGGTCGCCGAGCTCTTTTTTGATGGCGGTCATATCCTTCTCAAGGATTGCATCCGACAGTTCGTAAGTCTCCTCGATGGTGAGATATCTCAGGCTTTCGAGGGTTTGCTTCTGATCCCAGGGGCACCCGGCGCGCAGGTCGTCCATAATTTTGAGCAGGCGCTCGAAAGCGGCTAATTTTTCTTTCATAAATGACATTGTGTCTAAAACAGTTTGTAAAAGTACTTAGTCAGTAGATGGGAGCAGGGCTATGCCTCATTGGATAGCAGGAAAAAGGTATAGATCACATAAGCCAGCAGCAGCAGGATTGCCTCCCAGCGGTCGAGTTTATGACGTTTCCCGGTGAACATGGCAAAAACCAGCAGCAAAGTTCCTCCGGTAAGAAGATACAGGTCGGTATTAAACGAAATGTTGTAGGATACGGGTCGGATTATTGAACTCACCGACAGAATCAGGAAAATGTTGAAGACATTCGAACCGATGATGTTTCCCACGGCGATGTCGCTTTTTCTTTTCACGGCTGCCACAACGGAGGTAGCCAGTTCGGGCAGCGAAGTGCCGGCAGCTACTATGGTAAGCGCGATGATTTTCTCGCTCACTCCCATTACCGTGGCAATCTCGACTGCACTGTTCACCACCAGTTTACCACCTGCCACCAACGCACCCAGGCCTATAATAATTAACGTTGCCAGTTTGAGCCCTGAGTAGTTCTTGTGCGCTTCTTCGGGTACCTGTGGATTGTTTTTGATCTGATAGTAAATGTAGAAAAGAAAAATCCCAAACATGATCAGCAGCAAGATGCCGTCAAATCTTGATAACATGTCGGCAGAGTCAGTGAAAAAATGATCGTTGACCAAAAGAAAAAGCACAAAAACAGCCAGCAGCGAAAATGGGATTTCCTTCCAGACTGTGCTGACGTGAACGGCCAGCGGCATTATGATACCCGAGATCCCCAGAATTACAAACAGGTTGAACAGGTTGCTGCCGATGACATTTCCAAACACGATGTCCGAATGCCCCTCGAATGCGGCAAAAGTATTGACCACAAGTTCAGGGGCCGATGTTCCAAATGCAACAATTGTCAAACCGATTACCAGGTCGGAAACATGGTATTTTTTTGCAAGCGCCGAAGCTCCGGATATCA
Source organism: Bacteroidales bacterium (assembly GCA_036794825.1). GTDB lineage: Bacteria > Bacteroidota > Bacteroidia > Bacteroidales > 4484-276 > RZYY01. Next base: position 39,456 of record DAIRGA010000017.1, read on the forward strand.
ACCAGTCAGCGCCTTTTATCAGAAGTACTAGCCCTGCAGTGAGCAGTAAAATTGAAATGAGCATGAATAGTAGTTTAAATTTTTACAAATCGTTTTACGCCTTTAATCCCCGGCAATTGCAGAAGATAAACCCCTGGCCGGAGGTCAATTAGCGGGATGGCCTGAAATGAGCTGATCAACCCGACCTCTTTTACCAAAACCCCGTCAGCACTGGTAATGATGGCTTTTTCAGGTATTATTTTGAAATCGGTAAGGCTGAGTATTATCTCCTCCGAAGCCGGGTTAGGAAAAATCAGAATTTGACCTGCACCATCAGTGAATCCGGAACCGCCGGCAAAGGATAAAGCTGAAATAGCTGATATTCCATGAGTAACAAATCTGGCTTCAGTTTGTGGAAATGTCGGATGAAAATTAGCCTGAAGCAGGTATTCACTTTCCGGAAACGAAGATTTTATCTTAAAAATAATGGGCTCGCCTTCCGAAAAACCATCTTTTTGCGGTGTTGCAGGATCATCGCCATAAAGCGTTACAGCGAAATTACCGTTTTGCCAAACTGCTGCTCCATAGATTTTCCCTTCAACACCATGAGCAGTAAGAAGATTTCCTTCCTTAATTTCTGTTGAAGTATCGGAGTGTACGGCAATTAAATGGGTGTTTGGTGTGCGGTTTATAGCGGGTAATCTGCGAAGGTCAGGCTTTTCAAAGTTTGTTATCAGTGGAGATGTGAGGCTTTCGCAAGGTTGAAATTCAATGCTGCCGGCGCTTTGCATCATCACCAGGTAGGATTTCCCCGTTTCCACCACCCCAAGACTGTTGATGCCCATGGATGGCCAGTAAACCCGGCTTCCGGCAACCTCCTTCACCACAACAAGCTGGTTGATTACCGGGCTGAAAAGCTCGCTGACCGGTTGGCTGCAAGGAGTAAGCACACTCATGTAGCTCCAGCCCTGCGGCAGATTCAGGGTAAGATTTTCCTGCTTATGACCTGCCAGTACCAGTTGCATCTGGCTTTGGGCTTTGATGCTGTAACCTTTTTTGTCATTCCAGTTCATCAGGTTGTTCACCCCTGTGGAAGGCCACCAGAATCCGTCAAAATTCTGCATGATAATCAGCTTGTCCATCACAGGATAAAAAATCTTTTCCAGCAGCGCATCATCGGGAACTACGAATGATGAAATCCCACTCCAACCCCCTGCAATCGTAAGTACCTGGTAATCCTCTGCAGCAATTTTTCCTTCAAGACTGAAGTTGTTGAAAACCACGTTTTTATTCTCGTTGATCGTCATGTTGCTCCCCAGGAACCTGATTCGTATTCTCAAATTGGGGTTATCATTCACCAGCATTACAGTAGCCACCGGAATCTGGTCGTCCCCTTCACCATGCGAGGGTGGTGGCGGCGGAGATTGGGTTGCCTCTTCCGTGAAATTGATTTCAAACAGAGAATAATTATCCGGCAATGGAATCACATTGGTAATCAGCCCGGTAGTAATCCATTCAGTTGTGTCTGCTGTAACTGAGTAATCAACCCTGACAGCATCCGCCGCGCCGCCATCTCTGGCTGCAAAACTGAAAACCAGCTCTTTGTAACCTTTTGATGGTACTTCGAAAATCAACGTATTTTCGCCGCCGTTACCTGCAAATGGCTGCTTTATCTGTATGCCTTTCATCTCCGCAGATGAGTAAGGGATTTCAAAATTCCCTTCAGGCCTGTAATTCAGGGGGGTTGGCGCAGTGATCCTCTCCATCGAAGCTTTACGCCAGTTAGGGTGGAAAGGGGTGAACGGGTAACCGGCTAATGCGGACTGGAACTTGAGAATGCCGCCGCTCAGCCGCCCGTAGGAAGCCGGGATATTTACCAGCGGTGTTGCTTCCGGGATCGAATTTCCGAAAAACCAGTAATGGATCAGAAAAACATCTTCGTTGCCGCTCCTTCCTTCGGGCTGGCTGCCGGAAGCTATAACAGGAAAAGCAAACAGAGTCAGATAGAAAAACCAGCGTAGATATTTTGATTCCATCAAATGAATAATTGGCACGCAAAATTACAATAACTCAACTTAACCCAGCAATCATAACGCCTGTTGCTTAATATAAGCAACCTGAATGGTTTTCCGGCTGCGCTGTTCAAGCAGGATGTTTTTCCCTTCAAGATGCTGCTCCAGCAAGGGTTCGGTGAAATTTCTGACCGTGAGCAGTTCCAGCCCGCGATTGTAAAGGACATCAAATTCATCCCTCAATTCCCTTAAAAGCAATTCCATTTTATCAGCCGGATCATTGGTGATGATAGTGAAACTGATGGCGGAGTTTTGCATCAGGTTGATTTTGATATTGTTTTGGTTGAAGACCCCAAACAGCCGGGAGAGTTTGTCTTCGGCAATGAAGGAGAAATCTCTGGAGAAAAAAGAAATCAGCGCCTGGTCGGATTTTTTAATCAGGAAAGGCACAGTTGAACTGCCGGTGGCCTGGTTGTTAATCAACGTTCCCGGGGCATCCGGATTGAAAAACGATTTGATTCTGAGCGGAATAGATTTGTTTTGCAGGGGTTTAATCGTTTTGGGATGAAGAATTTTAGCTCCGAAAAATGCCAGCTCAATCACTTCATGATAGGAGATTTGGTCAATTTTGATGGTGTTGGCGAAATGCTCAGGATCAGCATTAAGCAGTCCCTCTACATCTTTCCACACATATACTTCCTCTGCATTCAGGCAATAGGCAAGGATTGATGCCGTAAAATCCGAACCTTCCCGTCCTAATGTAGTTGGTCTTCCATCGGTGGTTGAACCAATAAAGCCCTGTGTAATGAGGAACTTTATTTTTCCAGGCCGTGAATCATCAGCAATTCTCTTCCTGACCAGCGTTTCTGTTTTTTCCCAATCCACCGAAGCATCCCTGAAACGGTCATTGGTGATGATCAGTTCCCGTGCAGGGATTACCAATGCTGGTATTCCAGACTTTTCGAGATAATGACTCACAATCGTTGTGGACAAAACCTCCCCAAGCGACACTACCCGGTCGTAAAACTCGTCAAAGCCAAAATTTGAAGGAACCGAAGCTTTTGAAATTTCTTCAAAAATTTCTTCTACGCTATTTAGGATTATACCGGGCTCAGAACCAAAAAGTTCGCTGATAATTTCTAAATGAAAATGCCGTACTTCGTCAATTTTCCTGCTTAAATCCGGCAGTTGATAAAAAGCGGCATTCACCACCTTTTCAAGAGCGTTGGTGGTTTTACCCATCGCTGAAAACACCATTACCAGCTCTTCACCCGGGTAACTTGCAATGATGCCGGCTACATTACGCACTGCCGGAGCGCTGTTGACCGATGCACCGCCAAATTTGAATATCTTCATCTAACATTATTTTGTGGCAAAAGTAACGCAACAATGTGGTTCCGATTGTTAATCAAAACTAAACCAGGCACAGCAGCCACATAATGATTCCTGTTGATCCTGAATTTATTGATGAGGCGTTCTTTGATTACTCCACCACCTTAAGAATACTGATGCTGTGCTTTTGGAGCCTGTGCTTAAGGGCATCGCGTGAAATGCCAAGCAGGTCGGCCGCTTTGATCTGGTTGCCGCCGGTTTGGCGAAGCGCCGATTCGATGACGGACTTTTCGATTTCATCGAGGTTGAAGGCTTCCGGCTCTGCCTTTTGATTTTTGTCGTTTTTGATCACAAAATCATCTACAGTGAGGCGCTTGCCATCGGATAGTATCAGCGCCCGTTCGACAAGGTTCCGCAACTCGCGCACATTTCCGGGGAAATAGTAGGATTTCAGATGTAGGATTACCCCTTTATCTATCACAGGGATATTGCGCTTTTTCTTGTTGCAAAGCTGGTTCACAAAATGATTGAGTAATGGTTCGATGTCTTCCTTGCGATCGCGCAATGGAGGGATATGCAGGGTAAATGTGTTGATACGGTGAAATAGGTCAAGACGGAATTTCTCTTCGCTGATCAGTTTTTCGATATCTTTGTTGGTGGCCGAAATGATCCGGATATCCACATTCACCTCTTTGCCCCCTCCGACGGGAGTAATTTTGCGTTCCTCCATGGCACGCAACAGTTTTGCCTGGAGTGAGAAAGGCATATCCGCAATTTCGTCCAAAAAAAGTGTGCCTCCGTTGGCCAGTTCGAAAAACCCTTTTTTATCCTCTTTGGCATCGGTAAAGGCTCCTTTTTTATGACCAAAAAACTCGCTTTCAATCAGCGTATCCGGTATTGCCGTGCTGTTAACCGGTACAAAAGGCTTCTTTTTGCGGTCGCTGGCATAATGGATGATACGGGCAAGGATCTCTTTTCCGGTGCCGTTTTCGCCGGTTATCAGCACGCTGGCATCAGGGTCGGCGGCAACACGCATGGCCATATCGGTGACCCGTCGAATTGCGCTGCTTTGACCGATAAATTCCCGCTCAATCACCGACTCCAGTTCCCTCGAGATCAGGGATCGCTGATTTTCAACCGAATTCAGCTTTCGGGCAAGCTGAACGTATTTCCCGGTGCGCTCGATGGCAAACATGATTTCGGAGATGTTGAAGGGTTTGCGCACAAAATCAATGGCTCCCTGGCGCTGCGACTCAATCACAACATCAATGTCCTCCTGCCCGCTCACCATAATCACCTCTGTTGACGGATATTCCTGCTTGATCTTTTTCAGAATCTGAATCCCGTTCATGTCGCCGGGAATCATAAAATCGAGAAGGGCGATTTCTATTGACTGGTAATTCATAATGTTGAATGCTGTTGCCGAGTCGTTGGCTTCCAGTACGTTAAATCCTTTGCGGGATAGGTGATGAGCAAGTTGCGAGGTGATGCGCTTTTCGTCGTCCACTACCAGGATGTTTAATGGTTGCGTCATTTTTAATCATTTTTGGCAAAGTTAATAATTGTAGGCCTTAATAAAAGTCAGAAACATCAACCACTGATGAATTTGTCTGCTCCTGTTATGGATTTAGCGGCTTCATTTAAGCTAACATGCAGATTATTAACATGTAAATCCAGGTTTCCAAAATTCCCGAAAATTGAATTTGCACCCCATAAAATAATTATCCGGAGCTTTGGTTGCCTTGCAAAGGAACCCGTTCAAACGTTGTAAAGTGTTGAAATACAGTTTTTAATCAAAATAATCCAATACGGGATTACATACATTCCCAACAGCACAACTTTGTATTCAGTGGTCATACATCGGAAAAAATTACATTTGCGCCTTGAAAGATTAGTCCAATAAAGTGATAAATAATTAAATATCAATAAATTAAATCATTTTTTCAACCTAAAAAAAGAAAAATAAGTATGAAAAAAGTCCTGTTAATTGCAGTTTTATTCCTGGCAATTGGTCTTCATGCCCAGGAAAGTCAACCGGCAAAATCCGGCTATTGGTCGTTTGCCTCCGAGATGATCTTTTCGTTTGCACAGTTAGATAATGCAGGAAATGAAGAGGGCAATATCATGCGTTGGTCTCCGGTTTTTAACCTTCAATCCATGTACAACTACGATTTGAATAAATCGTTTGGGCTTTTCACCGGGGTTGCAGTGCGCAACGTGGGTTTTATCTACGAAGATCCTTACGATCCCAATAACACAAAGTTTAAATTCCGTACCTACAACCTGGGCGTTCCGGTTGGTTTCAAAATTGGGAAAATGGGTGATTTGCTTTTTTTTGGAGGTTACGAGATCGAACTCCCGATAACCTATAAAGAGAAACAGTTTGTGAATGAAAGTAAAGAAAGAAAAGACCTGATCTGGTTTTCGGACAAAGTGGAATTTTTTCAGCATTCGGTATTGGCAGGTGTTCAACTGCCCTATGGCGCCACCGTTAAATTCAAATACTATTTCAGCAACTTCCACAACCGCGACTATGTGGCAAAGGTTGATGGAATTGATACCAGGCCTTACGATTTTAAATCCAACATCTTCTACTTCTCCCTGTGTTACAACCTTTTCCAAAATTGGGAGGAGGCATACAGCTATTAGAATCTGAAAGCCTTTAGGCCACCGGGGCTGCACTTCGGTTGGTATGAAATTAAGGGTAACCTATCTACAAATGAGTTACCCTTTTTTATTTTCCCATACTTTAAGGCTGTTTAGCCCCCATTGCACAGGATAATCACATTGCAATGCTTTATCGAAAAAAAGACGCAAGCCTTTGAGGTTGGATTAATTTTCTCTGGAATGAAAAATCCTGATATCCATGAACATAGCCCAACCATTGCAAATTTTCCTGCTAAATCTGGTTTTATTATCTATTTTTGCTGGTAATAACAATTACTGATACGACAGGATGAAGAACAAATACTTTTAAATTCCGATCCAAAACAGCCCGCGCTGGGCTGATGAGCCGACAGATTAAATGTGAAACCACAAAGCTGTTAGCCCGATCTTCTGAAAGCCGCACCAGTAAACAAACGTAGTTAGTTCGCCCCATGTGACTGACGGGGCGGTGCTGTGCCCGAAGGAAGTTTTTTTGCCGCAATTCCAAGTCAAAATCCGAAAATATTCATCCATCCAGTGGTAAACCACAACCATTCCAAAGACGAAATTTCCACGTACACAAAACCATTCTTCAAGCAATCAAGGCTATACCAAAGCGCTGCCAAAACGATTAAATAACGAACGAACTTCGAACCAACTCCGAACCTGTACCGGAGTCATCATAGATATGGTATAGGGATAGTGCGGGGAAGGTTGGGAAAATGGGTGGAAAAATTCAGGCAGAAGGAGCAAACCTAGATAAAACAAACCATAAACCCTCACAATGAGAGAGAGATCATTTTCTAACTGGAATTAGGAAATCGTTGATTTTAAACCCCCTCAATTTCCCTTTTTAAAAAAAGAAAATTCAGAAAATTGGGATGGGCGTCAACACTTAACCCTAATTGAACATATACCAATTTTACTAAATAGCGAAAAATTCTAAATGAATAACGATTCCGAGTGGACATTAGTCATCAAACCTAAAAGCAGCCCTTTCAGCCTCAATATCAGAGAGATATGGCGCTACCGCGATCTGCTTGAAATGTACATCAGGCGCGACATTGTTACTTTTTACAAACAAACCATCCTGGGGCCGCTGTGGTTTTTCATACAGCCTGTTTTTACAACCGTAATTTACATGTTTGTGTTTGGCGGATTAGCTGGGATTTCCACCGATGGCATACCCCAGCCGCTTTTTTACCTTTCAGGAATTTGCCTGTGGAACTATTTCAGCGAATCGTTGATAAAAACTTCTGATACTTTTCTGGTCAACCAGGGAATTTTTGGAAAAGTATACTTTCCACGCCTGATTGCGCCTTTGTCGGTAGTCATAACAGGACTGTTAAAGCTGTTCATACAGCTTGGCTTGTTCTTTGCCGCCTATATCTGGTTTGTGTCAAAAGGGATGCCCAATACCATTAACGCCAACGCATGGTTTTTCCCTTTATTGATCCTGATGCTCGGGTTGCTCGGACTTGGATATGGCATAATCATTTCATCACTTACCACCAAATACCGCGACCTTAAATTCCTGATTGCTTTTGGCGTCCACCTCTGGATGTATGCCACCCCGGTGATTTATCCCCTCTCGGTTATGGAGGGCCGTTTTGAGAAATACATGTGGATCATGCAGGCCAATCCGGTGACTGCCATACTCGAAACTTTTAAGGCAGGCTTTCTCGGACAAGGTACCTTCACCCTTCAAACACTTACCTACAGCGCAATACATACCATCGTGGTTTTGATTTTGGGGATATTCATTTTCAACAGGGTAGAACGATCGTTTATGGATGTGGTGTAAACCCAATAAGTAAAAAAATGAGTGACATCGCCATCAAATTTGAAGATATTTCAAAGCAATATCGACTAGGAAAAATAGGTACCGGAACCATCAGCCACGATCTGAACCGATGGTGGGCAAAATTCAGGGGCAAAGAAGACCCTTATATGAAAATTGGCCAGGAGAATAGGCGTGACGCAAAAGCCGAAGGCGATTATGTATGGGCATTACGCGACATCAATCTCGAAGTGAAACAAGGAGAGGTATTGGGCATTATCGGAAAAAACGGCGCCGGAAAATCTACTCTGCTCAAATTGTTAAGCCGTGTTACCGCCCCCACTACCGGGCAGATACTAGTAAATGGCCGCATAGCCTCCCTGCTTGAAGTAGGTACCGGTTTCCACCCCGAAATGACCGGACGTGAAAACATCTTCATGAACGGCGCCATCATGGGCATGACCAAAGCTGAAATACGCCGCAAGTTTGACGAAATTGTGGACTTTGCCGGTGTTGAAAAATACATTGACACTCCCGTAAAGCGCTACTCCAGCGGCATGACTGTGCGCCTGGGCTTTGCAGTGGCCGCTCACCTCGAGCCCGAAATCCTGGTGGTGGACGAAGTACTGGCCGTGGGCGATGCCGAGTTCCAGAAAAAGGCCATTGGCAAAATGCAGGATGTGAGCAAGGGCGGGGGAAGGACAGTGTTGTTTGTAAGCCATAATATGGCTTCAATAAAGCAGCTATGTTCATATGGAATTCTGCTAACTGATGGTTTCATTGCCTCTAATGATAATGTAGATAAAGTGATAGATAGGTATTTAATTATGTTATCCAAGTCATCTCACTATATAGATGAGAGTAAATCTGCCAAGGAAAAAGATGCCAGATTTAAAGAAATCAGGATAGTAGATGAAAATCATAATGATAAATCAACTTTCACCATTAACGAATCCATTTATGTGCTGTTTAAATTGGAAATTCTTAGAAACCAGAGCAATTATGAACTATTTTGTATGATACTTGATAAAAGACAGAATCGCATATTTGCAGCAGAATGTGATCGTATAAGTGAAGTCATGGTTCTGAAAATTAAATCAAATCTGCTTGTCAGGGGGCATTATTCTATCTATGCAATGATAAATATTCCCAGAAAGAAGAGTGAACATACAGTGGATGGTGTTTGTCAGTTTGAAATCATCGACAATGAATCGTCGCTAACTAAGCATGGAAGTTATGATTATGGATGCATATTTGGAAATTATGAATGGATTCAGTAAAAAGGTTTATTCTATTGAATAATTAAGTTTAGACAACTATGAGAAGAATATTTCACATCATGCACTTAATAAGTATTCGTAATATATTAAGAAATTTTCTGTTGTTAATTCATAAGGATATTAGAAATGAAATAATTATCATTAATATAAAGCTTAATGAATTAATGAAAGAAATAGAATCCTTGAGAAAAAGCGCACTATATAATCGAATAATGGATTACTTTTATTCTAATCCATTCGAAGAGTATCATACTGAAATAGCCTTCTTAAAAACGAAAAGAAGCATTCAGGTTTTCCCTTACCTTCAAATAAAAAAGCTGGAGCGCGTTATTGCAGAATATGATGCCCAAAAAAAAATGCCCTATGTTTACCATGAAGATTCTAAGAAACTTTATTTTCCTAAAGGATGGACTGTTGAAATGGCCAAAGCAACTTATTGCAAATACATCGAAGTTGAAAATTTACTTGGTGGAAACTTTTGCGAAAAATCCCCACACCAATATCAAAGCGAAAATATTAAAGTTATTGAAGGAGACATTGTTTTTGATATTGGTTCAGCCGAGGCTCTTTTCGCTCTGGATTGTGTCGAACTTGCTAAAAAGATTTTTGTGATAGAAGAAAATTCAAAATGGTTGGAACCACTTGAAGCAACATTTGAGCCATACAAGGATAAGGTGATTATTATCAATAAACGGCTTTCAGATATTAATGATTCTGAAAATGTTACGATTGAACATTGTCTTGCGAATATTGAATTCAACTCTGTTTTTATTAAAATGGATATTGAGGGCGGAGAAAAAGAGGTAGTTGCAAAGAATGAAGCAATTCTAATTCTGAATAAGAATATTCGACTTGCTTGCTGCACTTACCATCATCACGATGATGCCGAGAAATTAGAATCTGCTTTTTCAGCATTGGGGTATAATACTGAATTCTCTGATGGTTTTATGCTATTTCATTACGATAATAATATTCAACCTCCATTTTTTAGAAAAGGCCTCATACGAGCTAAAAGAATAACTTCTTAGTTACTTTGAGACTGTTGAAACAATGAATGGAAGAATTAACAAGCTTAAGCTATTTAAAACCCGAATAAATAATTACATAGGCAATACTATGATGGTTGGTTGGATTCTCTGTGGCAATGAACAAGTTGGAAGTAGCAGGATACATGGCATTAATTTGCATAAAGGATTATTAAAGGCTGGTATTCAATCCTGCTTGCTCCAAACTCCAAATGGCTATGTCGAGAAACTTGAGTTAAACAAGCTTGAAAGATTTTTCGTAACCTCAGCCAAATTTGATATAGTCATCTTTCAGAGGGTTTATGATGAAAAAGCGATTAGGCTCTGTCGTAAACTTAAAAAGAATGGTACACTTTGTGGCTTTTTCATGGCAGATTTGTTTCATGCTGATATACTTGAAGAAGTTGATTTTATTTTAACTCCATCTAAATATCTAAAAGAATATATTAATAAGGCTGGATTTCAAGCCGACAAAATATTTGTCTTAAAAGATGCTGTTGAAACGCCTCCTTCACTTGTAAAGAATTATGAATCGTATGATAAGAAGGAAACTATTAAACTTGTCTGGGTAGGAGCGCAGGGGCATTGGGAAACTTTATCATCAATCCGCAGGCTTCTTAAAGAGCATGACCAATTAAGTTGTTATGAATTAATAACCATTTCGAATCATCCGGAGGCAAGCATTAATTGGCAACTAGAAACAGTATGGGATAATATCCTAGCCTGCGATGTTGGGATTGTTCCTGTCAATCTGTTGCAACCTGAATTTCTGGTTAAGTCAAATAACAGGATCACTATGTTTATGGCACTGGGTATACCAGTTATCTGTTCGCCATTACCTTCTTATTGTGATGTGATAGAGCATGGGGAAAATGGTTATATCGCTAGTAGAGATGATGAATGGCTTAAATATTTATTAGAATTATCGGATTCTCAAATACGTCGAAGAATTGGACTTAATGCTCACTCATTCGCTCACAAGCACTATAACATTAGAAACACTGTTTCGAACTTATTGTCAATATTTAATACCCTTAAAGAGTAATGATCTTTCCCCGCATACTCATATTCATCCCATGCTTCACCCACGGTGGCGCCGAAAAGCAGGGTATGATTCTGGCTAAGGCGTTAAAAAAACACGGGTATGATGTGCATGTTTGGGCCTTCCCTCCCATAAAATCAATCTCTCCGTTTAATACCGAAGAGCTTACAAATGAGGGAATAAGTTGTTTTCAATACCCCCTCTGGCCAAAATACAAATGGGGATTTGCTGAAAAACCCTGGTCGTTGCGTAAGATGCTTTCTTATTACCATTCATGGTATCGGCCTTTGAACCAAATAAAAAAAATTACACCCAATCAAATCTTTGATGTCATCATACCTTTCACCGTTCCGGCATGTATGCTATCGGTATTGCTAAAAAAACAGTTAAAAGCGAAATCGGTTATCTGGAATCATCGCGGGGGAAATGACAATGCCGGTTTTAATTATTCCCCATTTATCATAAAAAGAATCCTTGAAGTTGAACCGGTATTTATGGCCAATTCATCGGGCGGCGCAGATTTTTTAAGCAGAATATTCAACAAACCGACTGACCATGTAAAGATCATTAACAACGTTTATCTGCCTGATAGCGCAGATAAAAACATGAAAAAAGCAGCGTTAAGTCCACAACAAACCGTTGAGTTGCTTCAACTGGCCAATTTCTTTCCTGAAAAAGATTGGGAAACCCTGGTTGAAGGAATGGCTGTGCTTAAAAAAAGAAATTTTCAGACGCATTTTCATTTGGTCGGGGCATTTATTAATGACATAGAAAAAAAGCGTTTTAACGATAAGGTTCTTGCGCTGGGTGTTGATGAAACGATTACCCATTATGAATCAATGAGTAAGAAAGAAATAACAGAAAGGTTTAACGGTAAAATTCATATCGGTGTTTTGTCTTCAAAAACCGAAGGCATGCCAAATGCTGTGATGGAATATATGTATTGGAAGCTACCTGTTATTGGTACCGACATTCCCGGAATCAGGGATTTGTTAGGCGAATCCCAAAATGAATGTCTTTTTAAAGTGGGTGATGCTGCCGGTTTTGCTGATAAAGTGCAATGGATAATTGCTGACCAAAAAAGATTTGAAGGAATTGGAAACCAAAACCACCAGCGGATTACTGAAAATTTTGCTGTTGAAAAAATAATACCTAAGTGGCTTGACCTTATCAATGCCAGCATTAATAACGATTGAAAAATAATGAGGGCAAAATTTATGAATGCAATAAACCCTTTGGTCTCCGTCATCATCCCCTGCTACAACCAGGCCCAATACCTGCCTGAAGCCCTGAAAAGTGTTTTTTCTCAAACGCACCCGCAGTGGGAGTGTATTATTGTTAATGATGGCAGCACCGATAAGACAGATGAAGTGGCAAGGGAGTGGTTGACGAAGGATGAACGATTTAAATATATCAAAAAGGAGAATGGAGGATTAAGTTCGGCCCGTAACGCTGGCCTTAAAGAGGCAAAAGGTAGTTTGTTACAATTTCTTGATTCCGATGACGCAATCCATCCGGAAAAATTTGCTCTTCAAATAAAAGCACTTGATTCCACCGACCTTCATGCACTATCCATCTCTGATTACTTTTCATCAATAGCCTCCGATCTTACTCAAAAGCATTCCTCGCGCTATTTATCCCCATGGTTTAAAACATCAAATCATCTTCAGGAATTAATTACTGATTGGGAAAAACAACTATCCATTCCAGTACATTGCTTTCTGTTCAAAGCCGCGTTATTTTTTGATCACAGCATTCTCTTTAATGAAAAATTGCCCAACCACGAAGACTGGGATTGTTGGATGAATATTTTTAAGCTTAAGCCTGATGTGGTTTACGTTGACCAAAAGCTGGCAACATATAGAATCAGAGAAGATTCAATGTGCCGGGACAATCAGCTTATGAAACAGGGGTATTTAAATGCTATTGAAATTCAGAAAGTAAACTTTTCAGAATTTTCTGAGGAGTACGATCTGCTTTGCAAAAAACACAACCAGGTGAAGTTCGGAGTTTTTGAGCGGAACATTATCGTAGTATATTTTCGCATCACTTATCTGACCTTGTTGAAATATTTGAAACTGATTTATGGAAAAATTAAAGCCCTCCTTTAATAAGCATAACGCCAACAACTGAATAACGAGCAAAAAACATAGAACAAATAAATGGAAAACCCCAAAATCCGCCCAATCGCCATGTACCTACCACAATATCACCCCATTCCGGAAAATGATGCATGGTGGGGAAAAGGATTTACAGAGTGGCGAAATGTAGTAAAAGCAAAACCCCGGTTTAAAGGACACTATCAACCACATTTGCCGGCTGATCTTGGATTCTACGATCTCCGTCTTGAGGAAGCGCGCCTGGCTCAGGAAGCGTTGGCAAAGCAATATGGTATATATGGCTTTTGTTACTATCATTATTGGTTTAATGGCAAGCGCCTACTCAATGAACCCATAGACCGGAAGATAAAAAATCCAAAGGAAGACCTGCCCTTTATGTTTTGCTGGGCAAACGAAAATTGGACCCGGGCCTGGGATGGTGGTGAAAATGAAATTCTGATTGAGCAAAAATATAGTCACGATGATGATGAAAATCATATCCGCGCCCTTATTCCCTATTTCAAAGATGAGCGGTACATAAAAGTGGATGGGAAGCCGGTGTTTGTAATTTACAAGGATGCTTTGTTTCCTGATATCAAGAGGACTTTGGAAATATTCAGGGAAGAGGCGGGCAAACATGGGATCGGGCTTTACTTGTGCAAATTTGATTTAAATGAAAAAATATCTACGGATTATACTTCATTTGGTTTCGATGCTGCAATCGAATTTCAACCTTTTACAAGACAATTTTCTGATTATAATAATCATAGAGCAAGAGGAATCAAAAAATACTTTGTGCTAAATAATTATTTATCGTTTGTTTCAAGAAAAGTGTTCGGTGTTGCGAAATCGAGGAATATTAAAGACCGTATAATTGATTTTGAAAGATTTGTGAATTATGAAATATCGAACAATCATTCAAAATTAAAAGTTTTTCCAGGCGTATGCCCTGGGTGGGACAATTCTTCAAGAAGGCCTAAGAATAAAGCATTGATATTTAATAAAATGAATCCTGATTTATTCAAGGGGTGGGTTTTGTTCAAATTGGAAAATTTTAATCATAGACTTGATGAAGAGAATTTTCTTTTTATTAATGCCTGGAATGAATGGGCGGAGGGCAATCATCTTGAGCCTTGTGAAAAATGGGGACATTCGTATTTGGTTGCATTGCGGGATGCTATTAGAATGTTTAACAAGTAGATTTTTATCTTATGGATGTTTCCATTATATTGGTAAATTACAATACAAAGCAAATCACATCTAATTGTATCGATAGTATTTTTGCTAAAACAAATAGTATAAGTTTTGAGGTAATTCTTATAGACAACGCATCTTCAGATGGAAGTAGTGTTCATTTCAGATATGACGGGCGCATTAAGTTTATTGAAAGTAGAGAAAATATTGGTTTTGGAAATGCAAATAATTTGGGCATTAAAATGTCAACAGGCAGAAATGTCTTGTTCTTAAACACTGACACCCTTTTGTTAAATAATGCTGTTAAAATATTGTCAGATTTTTTGGATAGCAATCCGAAAGTTGGAGCCTGTGGGGGCAACCTGATTGATATAAAATCTCAGCCGACAAAATCATTTGCAAGATTTTTTCCAGGATTCGTTGAAGAATTTAGTGCTTTAACAGGGCATCGTTATGAGCGTCTTCGGTATGGAAAGAATTCTTATTATAATAATTCTGGTAAACCCATTAAAGTTGCATTTGTTTCAGGAGCTGATATGATGGTTAAGAGACAAGTGCTCGATAGAGTTGGCGTGTTTGATAAGGATTTCTTTCTTTACTTTGAGGAAACTGAATTGTCCTATAGAGTATATAAATATGGTTACACGATATATTCAATTCCAGAAGCGCAATTAATTCATCTTGTAAGCAAAAGTTTTGATTTTCCTGAATCAAAAGCCCGACATTATTATTTTTCAAAACAAGTATATTATTCCAAGATATATTCTGCATACAAAGTTTGCTTTTTGAATGCACTTTTTTGCTTTCACCATAAAATCAGGTATTATATTGCACTGATACTTAAGCAGGATCAAATTGCACTGAGTAATAAAAACATTCTTCGAGTTTCAAGAGAATCATATTACGAGTTCCGTAAACAGAAGAAGAATCCGCTTTTGTAACTATTAAGTTTCGTCCGACAATGTATTAATCCTTAAAATAGACAGATGAGTAATTCCTCATGTTTGATAACCATCATTGTTCCTGTTCATAATCAGGAAAAATGCATTACACGTTGTTTAGATTCAATTCTAAATCAAACCTACTCCAATACTGAAATCATTATAGTAAACGATGGCTCCACAGACAAAACAGCTCCTCTTATTAATGAAATTGCTTTACATGATAAAAGGGTTAAAGTAATTCACCAAAAAAACTCAGGACCTGGAAATGCCAGAAACGCAGGGCTTGATATTGCAACAGGAGAATACATCGGATTTGTTGATAGCGACGACTACATTGAAAAAGACATGTATCAGGCGATGATTGATGCCGCATTGATGCATGATGCCGATATTGTGCAATGTGGTTATGAACATGTTACTCCAGAAAATATTTCTTTTAAAAGAAGCAATTATGCGGAAAGAATAATTGAGGGGGCATATAGCTGTGCATTTGAGTTTTCTGCACAAAAAGACATTAACAATTACCTACCTTGCAAACTTATTAAACGGTCACTGATTGGAAATAAACGATTACCCTCATTATTTGCGTCAGAGGACACATTTTTTCTGCTTAAAGTCTTCTGCCATTGCAACAGGACAATCATAATAAATAAACATTTTTATAAGTACGTACAATTTAGTGAAAGCCTAAGCCGCTCATCGTTTTCGCTGAAAAAAATGGATGTAATTAAAAGCGGGAAACTAATGCATAAATACATTACCCAAAAATTCCCGGATCTTGCGTGTTATTGGTCATTGTTTGTTGTATTGAATTCAGTTAAGCTTTACTCATGGTCAATAAAGCTGACGGAGTTCAAAACACAGCAAGATGAGCTGATAGCAACCTTTAAGGAATATTATCCCATTATCAGAAAAAGCAAAGTTATCAGCACAATCAGCCTGAAATCAAGACTGGCTCTTGATCTCTTTTATATCTGGCCCAAAGCTTATGCGCTTTTATTCAACTGGTATCATTAAAAACGGCAACAAAAAGTCAGTTTTCGATAATTACAATCTCCGAATGTGGAAAATTTTATATTGGTAGAATGTTTATTTTAATTGTTGCCGGTGGATATCCCACAAAGAAACATCCATTGATGGGCATTTTCGAATACGACCAGGCCAAAGCCCTGCACAATGCCGGGCATAAAGTGGTTTTTATTTCACTTGACCTTCAGTCAATACGCAGAAAACGCCAACTAGGAAAATCATTTCATCATATTGAAGGTTTCGATATTTTCAACATTTCATTTCCACTAGGAAATGTACCCCCCAGTTTATTTATTACTGTTGGTAAGTTGGTGCTTAAGTCAATATTTAAAGATGTTTTAATAAAACATGGCCTACCCGACTTTATACATGCGCATTTTACAAATATTGCAGCAATTGCATCAGTTCTGAAAACAAAATACAGGATTCCATTAATTGTTACAGAGCATAGCAGCTTGATTCATAAAGATGTTTTGGACAAAACAACCAGAACATCCGGGAGTTTGGCCTATGGTAATGCAGATAAAGTCATTGCCGTATCTCAGAGTTTGTCGAAAAGATTATTGCATCACTTTAATATTGACAGTGTGGTAGTAAATAACATTGTTGATCTGGAAACTTTTCATCATAAACCACAGGAGCATAGCCACTTTCAGTTTATTTCCGTTGGCAACTTATTGCATGTTAAGGGCTTTGATTTACTCATCAAAGCATTCAGCAAGTTAGAGGAAGCGAACCTGAGGTTACTGATTGTAGGCGAAGGCCCCGAACGCTCGAAACTTCAGAAACTAATTGATGATTTAAGCCTTGGCGACCAGGTACATCTGCCTGGCAGAAAAACACGATCTGAAATCAATGAGTTGATGAATAAAAGTGATGCTTTTGTTCTGGCATCAAGAGCAGAAACATTTGGTGTAGTTTACATTGAAGCCATGGCGGCTGGTTTGCCTGTTATTGCAACAAGATGCGGAGGCCCGGATGAGTTTGTAAACAAGAGCAATGGTATTTTAGTTCCAGTTAATGATATTATTTCATTATCTGAAGCGCTGTCAAAAATTAAAAACAACATTGAATATTATGACCGAAAGTTTATTTCCGAACAGTGTAGGTCAAAATTTTCCCCTGGCACCATTGCCAATCAACTAATTAAAGAATATGAGAAAATTATTAAAAAGCAGTAGCTATGAAACAAAAAAATCAGGAATGTAAGCGCTGTGTAATGAATAATGATTCAGATCCTTATATTACATTTGATAAAAATGGCTTATGTAATTATTGTACTGATGCATTGCAACGAATGAAATATACCTATTTCCCCAATGATGAGGGAAAAGTAAAACTTGAATCGCTGATAACGAATCTCAAAAAGGAAGGTGTAGGAAAAAAGTACGACTGTTTAATGGGTATCAGTGGTGGTCTGGATTCTTCATACTTAACGTATTTGGGTAGCAAATGGGGTTTACGTATTTTGGCTGTGCACATTGATGATGGATTTGATACTGATATCTCACAACGCAATATTGAAAAATTGGTTAAAGCAACCAATGTTGACTTTATAGTAGAAAAACCAGATGCCACACAATTTGATGCGCTAACAAGAGCCTATATAATGGCAGGTGTTCCGAATTTGGCCATACCGCAAGACAATGTCCTTTTTGCTTATTTGTTTAGGTACGCCCGGCAACACAAATTGAATAATTTTCTATCAGGTGGTAATTTTGCTACCGAATCAATACTTCAAAAAGGCAATACTTACCGGATGTTTGATGTTACCAACATTAAAGCAATTCATAAGCGGTTTGGAACAGAGTCCTTGGATAAACTTCAATTACTATCGGATTACAGAAGATTTATTGACCAAAAAATACTAAAAATAAAAACCCATCGGCCTTTAAATTTGATGGATTACAACAGCGAAAGGGCATTAAAGGAATTGGCTGATTTTTGTGATTTTGAATATTATGGCGGTAAGCATTTAGAAAACAATTTAACAAAATTTATTCAGACATATTGGTTTTACAACAAGTTTAAAGTGGACAAACGTCGTTCGCACTTATCGAGCATGATTGTTTCAAACCAAATGACACGGGAAAAAGCCTTATCAGAGTTGCAAAAGTCGTTGTACGAAGAAAATGAAATGAATGAGGTAATAACTCAAATCTGTAAAAGATTAAAAATTCCGAATCAGGAATTTGAAACAATCATGAGTAGTCAACCAAAACAGCATTCAGACTATCCAATCGATAAGTTTTATATTCTTTTCAAAAAGATATTCTATTAACATTTATGCAAATAAAAGTTTGTCATTTAACTTCAGTACACCCTATTAATGATGTACGCATTTTTGTTAAACAATGCACAAGCCTGGCTGCCAATGGCTTTGATGTTACACTAATTGCATGTGGGGATACGGCATATGAAGATATTCAAAACGGGGTTAAGCGAATATCGCTAAATGTTCCTATAAAAAGCAGGCTGCAACGAATGCGCAAACGTTCAAAAGCAGTTCTTAGGAAAGCAATTGAAATAGATTCAGATATTTATCACTTGCATGACCCTGAATTAATTGCCATAGGTCTTTATTTGTCGAAAAGAGGGAAGATTGTGATTTATGATGCTCATGAAGATCTTCCGCTTCAAATGCTCAGCAAACCATACCTAAATGGCTTATCAAGAAGAATATTTTCCATTTTGACCAACCTCTATTTAAAGTATGCTTGTTCAAAATTGTCGGCCGTTGTTACTGCTACTCCTAAAATAGAAAGTAAGTTTAATACTTTTACCAGGAAGGTAGTTAACATAAATAATTTCCCAATTCTTGATGAGTTTAGTTTGGTTCAGCATGTCTGGAGTTCAAAAAGTAAGCAGGTTTGCTATATAGGTGGATTCTCGCAAACGAGGGGCATTAAGGAAATTGTATCTGCTATGTCGTTGGTGCAAGGTGAGGTTCGTCTATCTCTAGGTGGTTGTTTCAATGAACCTGGTTTTGATTCTTTGGTTAAGTCTCTTCCCGGATGGAGTTCAGTAGATAATTTGGGATTTCTTGACAGAGCTGGAGTTAGTAAATTGCTATCAAATAGTTATGCTGGTTTGGTAACACTCCATCCGACTCAAAATTATATTGATTCTTTACCCGTAAAGATGTTTGAATATATGGCTGCTGGCTTACCTGTTATCGCCTCTAATTTTCCACTTTGGAAAGAAATCATCGAAGTGCATAACTGTGGGATATGTGTTGATCCAACCAAACCTGAAGAAATTGCAAATGCTATTGATTTATTGGTTAGTAATCCTGAATTGGCCAGAGAAATGGGAGAAAACGGTAAGCGGGCAGTAAATGAAAAGTTCAATTGGAAGTCTGAAGAAAAAAAACTAATTGATCTTTACGAATCTTTATTGAAGTAATTATTTATTTGACAAGAATGCAAATCCTCCTTCTCGCTCACTTTGCCGGTTCACCCTATCACGGGATGGTTTTTGGCCACTATTTCCTGGCCCGGGAGTGGGTGAAAATGGGGCATGAGGTTACCATTGTTGCATCAGCTTATTCGCATGTTCGCGCTAAGCAGCCAAAGCAAAAGAAGCAATTAAGCCACGAAAATATTGATGGTATCAATTATGTTTGGGTTCCGGCAAAAGCCTATAAACCAAAATCAGCATTCCAGCGCATAAAAAACATACTTGGATTTGCCTTTAAACTAATCCTTTACCAATCAAGATTTCCAATTCCCGATCTTGTGATTTGTGCATCGCACCATCCTTTTCCAATTTACACAGCACATCACCTATCGCGCAAATACAGGGCTCCGCTGGTTTTTGAGGTTAGGGATTTATGGCCCTTAACGCTGATAGAACTGGGTGGTTTGTCAAAAATCAACCCATTAATCTGGATGATGCAAAGGGCAGAGGATTATGCTTATCACCATGCTTTCCGTGTGGTTTCTGTTTTACCGGCTTCAAAGGATTATATGATTAGTCGTGGAATGAAACCCGAAAAGTTTGTGTACATTCCGAATGGAATTCACATAGACGAAAATTCTACCCCATTGCCTTTGCCACCATCACATATAGAAAAACTGGATTTGCTTCGCAACCAGGTTGAATTTATTATTGGTTATGCAGGAAAAACAGGCCTTTCAAACGCATTGCCCACTTTACTGGATGCCATTCATTTGTTGGATGACAAGCAAATTGCAGTGGCATTTTTAGGCTCCGGCGCTGACAGTGATAATTTAAGACAAAAAGCCACGGAACTTGGGCTGGATAAGCGGGTTATTTTTCTAGATCCGGTAAATAAAAACCAGGTACAGGATTTTTTGCAACGTATTGATGCTGCCTATGCCGGCGCTATTAAAAGCCCCTTATATCGTTTTGGTATGAGCCTTACCAAGCTCAACGACTTTATGCTGGCCGGCAAGCCCATTATTTATGCCATCGAAGCGCCCGGTAATATTGTTGAAGAAAGCGGCGCCGGCATCAGTTGCCCCGCCGAATCTCCTGAAGAGCTAAGCAAAGCAATTCTAAAAATGAAAGTCCTGACTCCGGAAGAAAGAGCTGAAATGGGCGCCAAAGGCCGGGATTGGATCATCAAAAACAGGGATTACAACAAGCTGGCAGCAGATTTTTTGAATGCGGTGTTTGAGAATAGCCCTTAGCGAGCAAGCCTGAACCTCAAACGCCGAACACTTTCTACCGCCAGGTTTATTTTTGTTCGAAAAAATGTTGTTCCCCTACATTTTTCATGGTCATTTTAAACCAAAAAGAAGTTTTTGTTTATTTTTGCACCAATAAATGTATTATGGCTACAGAAAATGGTTCTAAAATAAACAAGTTGATGCATATTCAGCCGCCTGGTGTTGTGCTGACTAGCAACTGGTTGTTCAGGCAGGGGTATAGCCCCGGGCTTTTGCGGACCTACCGTAACAGCCATTGGTTGGAGGCAATTGGCAGCGGAGCAATGGTAAGGGCTGGTGATTCGGTTGTTTATGCAGGGGCAATATATGCCTTGCAACAACAATTGGATTTAAGCATACATCCTGCTGCCAAAACAGCATTGACTCTTTTGGGAAAAAGCCATTATCTGGGCATGGGCAGCAATGTGGTTTATTTGTTTGGCAGCACCGGGGAGCGTCTGCCATCATGGTTTAAAAACCATCATTGGGGTGTTGAAATACAATATTTTACATCTGGTATCCTGCCTGCCGGTATGGGTCTTGTTGAAATAGAGCATAAAAACTTCGCGGTAAAAATTTCATCGCCTGCAAGGGCAATTATGGAATGTTTGTACCTGGCGCCTCAAAAACAAGAACTAACGGAGTGCTTCGAAATAATGCAGGGGCTAAACAACCTGAACCCGGCAAACTTACAGGAACTATTAGAGAATTGTACTTCGGTTAAGGTAAAAAGGCTGTTTCTTTATATGGCAGAAAAGGCGGGGCACGCGTGGTATAAACATCTTATCAAAAGTAGGATAGACCTGGGAAAAGGCAACCGTAGTGTGGTTTCCAATGGTGTTTACATTGCAGATTACAACATTACAGTCCCAAAAGAGTTGGAAGCTGATGAAAACCCCGGATTATAACAAGCAGGCGAACCTTTTGCTTTCAGTGTTGCCCCTGGTAGCCAGGGAAAGTAACTTTGCCCTGCACGGTGGTACTGCCATCAACATGTTCCACAGCAACATGCCCCGCCTTTCGGTAGATATTGACCTTACGTATCTTCCGGTTGACACCAGGGTTAATTCATTGGCTGGCATTAAAGATGCTTTGCAGCGAATTGCTAATCAAGTTGAGGCTACTTTGCCCGAAACCTTTGTTGAACACAGGCAGGCGGATGCAAGGCTCATTATTTCAAACAGGGAAGCCAGCATTAAAGTTGAGGTGAATACCATAAAGCGGGGATGTTATAGTCCGCCTGAAATTAAGGTATTATGCGATAAGGCGCAAAAAGAATTTGATGCCTTTTGTGAAATACAGGTAGTTGACAAAGCCCACTTGTTTGGTGGCAAGATGTGCGCTGCACTCGACAGGCAGCATCCAAGAGATTTGTTCGATATACAGCAATTGTTCAAAACTCAAACTTTTGAAGGCGCCTTAAAAAAGGGATTCATTTTTTATCTGGTGAGCTCTGGAAGACCCCTTGCCGAAATGCTGTTCCCAAGCCTGATAGATCACAAACAGGCCTTTACGAATCATTTTTCAGGCATGACCCGGCAAACTTTTACTTATGAAGACTACGAAAGCACCAGACTCCATTTGATTGAAAAAATACATGTGTCGCTCACATCTGAAGACAAACATTTCTTATTAATGTTTGAGCAAGGAACCCCCGACTGGCGCCTTTATGATTTCAGCATTTTTCCTGCCGTGCAATGGAAATTGTTAAACATACAACACCTCAAAACACAAAACCCTGCCAAACACCAGAAAATTTGGAATGATTTTAAAGAAAGGCTTGCTTTTTAGGGCTTATTACAAGCCGCTACTTTTGATCACATTGATCTTGCATAAGCCCGCGCGCTTAAAAATGTCCGCTATCAAAAATGTAATAATTTAATCAAATCCAACGACTTTATGCTGGCCGGCAAGTCCGTTATTTATGCCATCGAAGCGCCGGACAACATTGTAGAAGAGAGTGGCGCCGGCATCAGTTGCCCCGCCGAATCTCCTGAAGAGCTAAGCAAAGCAATTCTAAAAATGAAAGCCCTGACTCCGGAAGAAAGAGCTGAAATGGGCGCCAAAGGCCGGGAGTGGATTATCAAAAACAGGGATTACAACAAGCTGGCAGCGGATTTTTTGGAGGCAGTGTTTGAAAACAGTCCATAGAAAGCAGCCCTTAACGCAGAGCAAGGAAAAAGTAAGCAGAACACAGTCAGCAGCAACCCAGAACCCGTAACCAGTAACCCCAAACCCTCGAACAAAGAACAACAAACAAAAAACAACGAACAAAAAACCATATAAAATCAGTTTCATCAGTGTACTAAGAAGCGTAGGAAGCTAACCCCGACCGCCGAACGCCCAACGTCCAACGTCCAACGCCAAACTGGCTAATAACAAACAAAGAATCCCGAACCCAAACCAAACCAACCGAAACAGTTTAATTTTTGCACAGCAAAAAACCTATATAATGCACAATGATATACCGGAGATGTGCACAATCAGAGCTTGTTTCTACCCGGAAAGACGAGATCATTGATTTCATTAACCTTTTTGAGGGCGTTGAGGCTGACGTGATCAAAAGCGTGTATTAGTATCCCTTTGATAAGATATAGTTAGAATTGTAATAAAAAATAAATTTCAGTGAAACCCCCATCCTTCCCCAGTCTGAAAAAAATGACCGACGATGAGATTTACGATTATTACGAAGAGCATGTGAGTGTAGAAGATGGTCTTGCATTTATCAATCGCATTTTGGATGATTGTGCTGAAACAGATCTGAATCTTGCTGAAATGTTTGAGCAAACTCCTGAGTTTAACAACTCTGATTATGAGGCTATTCTTGAATTTGCCGAGAGGTATCGCAAAATTTTCCCCGACAATTATCTACAAGAGTATGAGTTTATTGAACTGAAGCTCACCGATCATGCTTTTGATACCATGGATAAAGCGTTTATCAGCCGGTGCATTGAAGTGATTGAGCAAAATCCGGCAAAAGGAATAGATACGGTGACTATGCTAACATTGTACCGGCTCATATATTTTGGAATGTATCGGGAGGCGGTTGATTACTGTGAAAAGGTGTGGAAACCGATCAGTAATAGCGAGGAGATTTGGGGGCAGCCGGAAGTGCATTTCCTGATGGTTCTTTATTTGAATGGCGCCGAAGAGCAATATGAACTTATCTGCCAGGGCGACACCTCCGGATGGAAGGACTTTAATGTAAGAATGCAGACATACGGATTTGATAACGAGGAAGAGCGAATTAGCAGGATTTTTCAAGCGCTCACTTCTGATTTGGAAAAAGAAAAGATTTTGCACCAAATTAAGGAAAACCCGGGTTATGGCTTCATCGGACTGCTTTATCATTTCTTTAAGTATATGAAGCACAGATACGGCATTCCCTTTATGCACTCCAATTTATTGTTCTATTTGATGATGGATAAATCTTTGTTCGGATCAATTAAAGAGGAAGATGCCTGGTTTTATATTCCATATCCTAAACTTGACCAGCATGTTACGAAAAACCTCGATACTTTTTTTAGAAGCAATCTCATCGCGTTAGGCGGGAAGTTGTGGGGTTTACATTATGTATATGAGTTTCTTCATGAACATCAGTTGATCTCAACCGCCTATTACAAAATGATGCTGGAAAATCTTGCATGGCTGAAAATGGATTTCCTTACCGTTGCCGGCCGGGAGGCCTGGAAACTGAAGTTTATTCTTAACTGGCCGGACACGGAATCCAACTTACTAAAACTGCCGGATAATTTTTTCGAAAGTATTGACAGAAAAGACTTGCAAACTTCAATATTACAAATCAAAAACTTACTGCCAACAATTGATGGGAAAGATAGGATTGCAAACGAAATAAGAACAGAGAGTAGAAAAAAGAGCAATAAAAACAGTGACCATGTTTATCAGATAGCCGGTGAAGAAATACCTCCAGATCCCAGCAGATATGTCCGCCGCAACGATCCGTGTCCATGCGGCAGCGGCAAAAAACACAAGAATTGTTGTTTGGGTAAAAAATAGCTGAGTTGAGGGAGAATTGGTGTTTGTCCGTCAAATCACACTGGTGAAAATTTATACTGATGGTTTTAAAACATGCGATAATAAATATCAACCAAAAGCCTTATCTTTGTGATTTAAAAACAGATAACCCAACCTAATCATCATCATGCGCCTGACAGAAACAGAACATAATGCAATACTCCGGATAGCAAAAAAACATTTCGGAGAGAAGGCTCAGGTGTCTCTATTTGGTTCCAGAACCGACGACCGGCGAAAAGGAGGAGATATTGATCTTTTGATCAAAGCAGATGAGGAGGTAATGACTTACAAAGCCAGGCTCTTGTTCCTGGTTGATTTAAAACTTGAAATAGGTGATCAAAAAATTGACGTGGTTTTTGATAAAAGCAATGAAAATCAGGAATATTTTCTCCAACAGATTAAAGAACATAGCATACCCTTATGAGAGAAAAAGATTTCCAGCTCCGAGTAATTGAGACTATTTCTGCCGGTGATATTCATCATCAACGTATGAACTTTGCACTTGAAAAAATGCAACATTTGTTACCAATCACATTACAGGGTTTTAGCGATCTCACCCCGGAAGAAATTAGCTTCACTGACCAGTTGATCTATCGTTTTTCAAAATTGCAGGATTTAATAGGAAGGAAATTGTTCAGGCTCATTTTGATCGGATTAGGTGAAGAAGTGGAAAATGTTCCTTTCATTGATTTGCTGCATAAATTGGAAAAACTGCGATTAATCAAAAGTAAGGAGCAGTGGTTTACTCTGAGGGAATTGCGAAACCAAATTTCACATGAGTATCCGCATAATACCGAAGAGCTTGTTAATGGACTTAATGAGCTTTACATGCAAAGTCAGGTTTTATCAGGAATTTGGCAAAGCTTTAAAAAATATGCTGAAAATAGATTTCTCTAATTCAGCACAAAATGAAAAACCAACCCGACATATTAAAAGCCCTTAAACCAGTTTATTTCTGGGATGTGGATGCCGGCAGCCTGGACGCACAAAAATCAAAACGGCTGATCATCGAACGTGTGTTTAGATTCGGATATCTTGAAGAAATAGCGATGCTGATTGATTTTTATGGCGACCAACAAATTGTTGAAACGCTTTGCAAAGTGAATTACCTCGACCCCAAAACATTGAATTTTGTTTCAAAACTCTTCAAAACCCCATTAGAAAAATTCAAATGCTACACAAAGGCACAGTTGACCCGACCACTTTGGAACTCGTGATCTTAAATGGAAGGATGTCACATCGAAACTTGAAGCCCTGGTGTTTGAAGTAATTCAAAAACATAAAAGATAAAATATTATCCTTTATACATAGTTATTTAGTTAATGACTAATATTTTATCAGATAAAGATTACCAACTGGATGCTTTTAATCCTTTTGCCATTGCGCAGGATATCGCTGAGCGGCTAAAGCAGCGGCGGCTCGAACACAACCTGACACAGGCTGCTCTGGCCGACAGATCAGGTGTGAGCCTGGGAAGTTTGAAACGCTTTGAGCAGCATTATGAGATTTCGCTGAAAAACCTGTTGCTGCTGGCAGTAGCGCTGGATTACGCAGCCGGATTTGCTGAATTGTTCGCAGGCAGGCATTTCAACAGCATCGAAGAGGTTTTGAAGGCAAAGGCTGCAAAAAAGAGGAAAAGGGGGAGGAGAAGTGTTTAAAGCCGTTGAACAGATTGATGTCTTTTATGCTCAAAACCGGGTTGGAAGGCTGGTTTTAGCGCCCGATCATTGTTGCGTGTTTGAGTATGACCCTGAATGGATACAGACGGGCTTTTCCATTTCGCCTTTCTATCTGCCTCTGAAGCCCGGCGTTCAAAAAGCCAGACCACATCCCTTTGATGGGTTGTTTGGGGTATTCAACGACAGCCTGCCTGATGGATGGGGCAAATTGCTTACCGACCGATGGTTGCGCAAACAGGGCATCCAACCTAACTCAATCACTGTTCTGGATCGTCTGTCTTTGGTTGGAAGCAGCGGTATGGGAGCTTTGACTTACAAGCCTGATAAAAATGCTTTTGACAGACTTGACCAGTTACCGCTTGATTTTTATTCTAATGAAGCGCAGAAAATCCTCCGTGATGAAGACGTAGATTCATTGGATCAAATGATGAAGACGGCAGGGTCATCCATCGGAGCACGCCCGAAAGTGTTGATAAAAATTGATGATGAAGAATGGTTGGTTAAATTCAAATCCACACTTGACCCTGATCAGGTAGGAAAAATTGAGTATCATTATGCTAACCTGGCCAAAAAATGTGGAATTGAAATGCCGGAAGTCAAATTGTTTCATGATAAATGGTTTGGTGTGCGTCGGTTTGATATTGTTGAAGGAAGTCGTTTTCATGTCCATTCTGCTTCCGGGTTGCTTTATGCAAGTCACCGACTACCTTCACTGGATTATACCGAATTGATTAAAGCTACATTTGCCTTAACAAGCGATATTAAAGAAGTTTCGAAGATGTTCAGGTTGATGGTTTTCAATGTATTGATCGGCAATAAAGATGACCATGCAAAGAATTTTGCATTTATTTTTCAAAATAAAAAATGGAAGCTCTCACCGGCTTATGACCTTCTGCCTTCGGATGGCATTGGTGGCCAGCACACAACTTCAGTTAACGGAGAGGGAAATCCAACAACAAATGACTGCCTGGAAGTGGCTCGCAAAACAGGATTTCCGGTAAAGAAAGCCACAGAGATACTACATGAGGTCGAGGCAGGTTTGGGAGGTAGTTGATGATGTTTTTTGTTCAGACAAAGCATAATGTCTGTTATCTCGTACAATTAGCATACTTTTGTCCGGAATAACAGACATTATAATTTTAAATCAAATGGTTTTGTTACCAAAAACTGAACGAATCCTTGTAACACTTGGCGAGAACATTAAACTGGCAAGATTACGCCGGAGGCTCTCTACCATGCAAGTGAGTGAGCGCGCCGGCATTTCCCGCTCCACACTGAATGCAGCGGAAAAAGGGCAGCCCGGTGTTTCGTTGGGAATTTATGCCCAGGTGTTGCATGTTTTAGGATTGGAAAAAGATTTGGCTGAGGTAGCCAAAGATGACCTGCTGGGGCAAAAACTACAGGATGCAGGCCTGCTGGTGAAAAAACGTGCACCAAAACGGAGAAAAGCAACAAATGACTAAAACCAGAAAGAACCCCAGACAATGAAAACCCTCCTCCTCACCGGCTCCTCCGGTTTCGTTGGTTCGAACCTCTATGATGTATTTCATCAGGATTTCGAATTGTTTGGGCTGGACATAACGAAAGGGGGCAGATTTCCGCAGGAGAGGGTGTTCAGTTGGGATGACCCCGATCAACTTCCGGAGGTGAATGCCATCATTCATCTGGCCGGAAAAGCGCACGACACTTCGGATTCCACTGGAGAAGCAGAATATTTTGAAGTAAATCTGGGACTGACCCAAAAGATATTTGACCATTTCCTGCGATCAAATGCTGAAAAATTCATCTTTTTCAGCTCCGTAAAGGCTGTGGCCGACAGCGTTGAAGGAGTGCTGACGGAAGAGGTAACTCCTGACCCGAAAACTGCTTACGGCAGATCGAAGCTGGCTGCCGAGCAGTACATTTTATCGAAGAAACTCCCCGAAGGTAAACGGATTTACATTCTTCGGCCAGGTATGATTCACGGGCCGGGCAACAAAGGGAATCTGAACCTGCTCTACAAGGTGGTTCAAAAAGGGATTCCCTGGCCGCTGGGAGCTTTTGACAACCAACGCTCGTTTGCTTCGATTGCCAATGTCGGATATGTTGTCCGCCGACTCATTGAAGAATCCATCCCGGCAGGAATTTACCAGATTGCTGATGATGAGCCGCTTTCAACCAACGAACTGGTTGGATTGATTGCAGAATCGCTGGGCATAAAGCCAAAAATCTGGAATTTGCCGAAAGGGTTCATCACCACCCTGGCCAAATCGGGTGATGTTTTTAGATTACCTCTAAACTCCGAACGGTTGAAAAAGCTCACAGAGTCTTTTGTGGTTTCCAACGAAAAGATCAAATCGGTTTTGAAAATTGAAAAGATGCCAGTTTCGGCAAGTGAGGGAATGATGGAGACGCTGAAGAGTTTTTCGCTTCCTTATCAACGATGATTCGAATTGATTCAAAAAATAGAATATTCTTGTAAATATCTTACATTGAATAAAATAAAGATTGTGTATTTTAGTTTTGCATGTAATATTAAAACACAACTTTAAAAATACATGTATTTTTAAAGTTCAAACTTAGTTTTACATGTACAATCGGAAACAACTATTTGAAGGATTGGGGAATGAAAGCGCTTTCTTGTGGGGCGCTCGTCAAACAGGAAAAAGTACGTTGCTCAAAATGCTTTATCCTGATTCAACCTATTTTGATCTGTTGATGAATGAAGAGTTCAGCCGGTTTCAACGTGACCCATCACTTTTAAAGAATATACTAGAAGCGACTCAATCAGTTCAACCGGTGATCATTGATGAAATTCAGCAGATACCGATCTTATTGAATGATATCCATTGGCTCATGGTTAACAGAAACTTACAGTTCGTTTTGAGCGGATCAAGTCCGAGAAAGATTCTTCAATCGGGAGGAAACCTTCTTGGCGGTCGGGCGTTGAGATACGAATTGTACCCGTTGATTTTTAAAGAAATACCTGATTTTGAACTTCTTAAGGCGATTAACAACGGACTCCTCCCGCGTCACTATAATTCGTCAAATCCCAAAAAGTTGCATGAGGCCTATATTGGAAGTTATCTTAAAGATGAAATCCTTAACGAAGTCAGGGTCAGGGACATTGAATCGTTTTCAAGATTTTTAGATGCGGCAGCTTTTTCTAATGGCGAAATTGTGGTTTTTTCCAATATTGCATCAGATTGTGGAGTGAGCTCTCCCACAGTGAAATCCTACTTTCAGATTTTAGAGGACACGCTCACGGGTAGATTTTTACCATCTTTTCAAAAAAAACCAAAGCGGCGTATCGTCATGTCGCCCAAGTTTTATTTTTTCGATGTGGGTATCGCCAATTTCCTTGCAAAGAGGGGAAAAATTGAGATGGGCAGCGAAGCGTTCGGAAAGGCTTTTGAACACCTGATCTATCAGGAGATTTTTGCCCACAGCAGCTACAGTGATATTCGTTACCCGATTCATTACTGGAAAACTGCATCGGGGATCGAAGTTGATTTTGTGCTTGGCGACCATAAAGTGGCTGTGGATGTGAAAGCGACCACGATGGCGCACAAACGGCACATTTCCGGTCTGAAAAGCTTTGCTGAAGAATACACGGTAAAGCATAAAATCCTGGTTACCAACGATAATTACCCCAGACAGCTGGAAGATGTGTTGGTTTTGCCCTGGAACATTTTTCTCGAAAAACTGTGGGGTGGCGAATTGATTTCATAAACTGAACCATGCTCATTTACCTCATAATAACCGCGTTGCTCATGGTCGCAATCCTGCTTTATTTCAGGCTGGCCGACCGGTACAACATCATCGACAAACCCAACGAGCGCAGTTCGCACAGCTATATCACCACACGCGGCGGCGGGATCATTTTTCCGGTGGCTGCTCTACTCTGGTTTGGTTTTTATGGATTTGAAAGTGCCTGGGCTATTGCAGGATTGCTGGTTATTGCAGTCATCAGCTTTCTGGACGATCTCAGGCCGCTTTCCGGGAAAGTGAGAATGGTTGTGCACATTGCTGCGGTGAGCCTGCTGTTTTATGGCGCCGGCATGTTCAATCTGTACTGGTATTGGCTGGCAATAGCTTACCTGGTGGCGGTTTTCTGGATCAACGCATTCAATTTTATGGATGGAATCAATGCCATTACCCCGTTCTACAGCCTTTCGGCATTGGGTACTTTTTGGTTTTTAAACCTGGAAATTCAATTTTTTCACAAGGAGCTTATTGTTGTTCTTATCATTTCAACCCTCATTTTCAGTTATTTCAATGCACGAAAGCAGGCCCGGACCTTTGCCGGAGATGTGGGCAGCGTGAGCCTGGCCTTTTTGCTATGGTGGATGATGATGGCGTTGATTTTGCAATCCGGACGGTTTGAGTACATACTGCTATTTGCTGTGTATGGCCTCGACAGTGTTTTCACGATCATTTTCCGGCTGCAGCGCGGCGAAAATATTTTCCGGGCGCACCGTTCTCACCTCTACCAAAAGCTCTCCAACGAATTGAAATGGCCACATGTGCAGGTTTCGGCGGTTTATGCTCTTGCTCAGTTATTGGTTAACCTTATTGTGGTCTGTTTTATCCGCAGCAATGGGATGAATCTCACGGTTTTCATTGCCATGGTGGTTGCGCTGTCAGTCATTTACCTGTGGTTACGTCATTCTGCCGAAATCAAAATCAAACCTATTGATGGTCAATAATTTAAGATGACTTACTGAGTTTTAAGTCCGATTAAAAAAAAGAGGCTGCCCGGGAAAGACAGCCTCTTTTTTTATTTGTACAGGCAGCGATAGGAGGTATCGCTTTGCATTCTGACTTTAAATCTGATGTCTTTCGGGACAATAAAAGTTTCGAATGCTTTGTAGGTTTTCCATTGGGTATCGCCGGGGAGCATCACATCCATTGTTCCTGAAGTGACGGTCATGTGCTCAACCGTGGAGGTGCCGAATTCATATTCGCCGGCAGCCATAACGCCTACGGTTGCAGGGCCTTCTGTGGTATCGAAAGCAATGGATTTTACCTTGCCGTCGAAGTATTCGTTGGTTTTAAACATAGCTCTTAATCCTGTTTATCTTTGATAATTTCGATGAGTTCGGGCAAATCCATGCCGAGATCTTTCAGGTGCTCAATCTTCGGAACGCCATTTTTTGTCCAGCCACGGCGGAAATAAACAGCGTCGAGAAGTTGCTCGTAGCGATCTTCCCTGTATTTGCGGGTGATAGCTACTTTTTCTTCGGTAGATTTTCCGGTGGGGTCAATTCCGATGATCTCTTTCATCTGCTTGTCGTAGCGTTCGGCTCTTGATTCATACTCTTCAACGGTTACAGGGCCTGCAGCGCGGTAGGGCTGGGCATCGTGTTTACGAAGGCCATAGCCACGACGGATGTTGAAAATCCGCTGGAAGTTGTAAACGCGCTCACTTTGGCGGATCATCTCATATTTATCAAAACTCATATCGCCGGTAACTGCGCGGTAAATGGTCACGTAGTTGTCAACGTGTTCCGGGACTTTGGCGGGTTCGTCGGTCTGTGCGTTGTTTTCGGGCTCCACGTCATTCCAGGGAAGTTTGCACAATCCCTGCAACCCAAACCATGTTCGGAACATGGGGAAATAGTGCAGCGCTTCGGCTTTTTTCTCGAAGGTCGGAATCTGGTTGTTCACCATGTCCATGAAAATCAGCCAGGCTTCGTCGTGTTGCGGGCCTTTGTTGGTCATGGCATATCCGCCCTGCTGTGCCAGCGATTCTTTGGAGACATACTGCGAATATTCGAGTCCTTTATTTTCCATCCCGATATCCTGAAGAAACTGCGGATCACCCCAGCCTTTTTCGATAAACATCTCTTTCATTTTGCGAACACCCAGCCCTGCTGTTACTCCAAAACCTTCGCCGCGTGCCAGTTGATGCAACAGTTCCATAGCGCTGTCTGCATTGCCAAAATTGAGTTTCACACCACCTGTGCGCTCATCATTTAATATTCCATTTTCGTAACATTCCATCACAAAACCGAGGATTGTGCCCCAGGTGATGGTGCAGATGCCGTAAGTATCGCAGTAGAAATTGGCTTCGATGGTAAAATCCGGATCAAAAATCCCGGCGCATGAGCCGAGTGAAGCGGCGGTTTCGTATTCAGGGCCATCAACAATAACACATTGTCCTTTGTAGGGTCCGGTGCGCAGAATGTAATTGTCAACACCCTTGGCGCACGACATGTTGCAGCCGATCCAGCATCCGTCGGGAACTCCCTGAGTGAAGCGTTCTTTATAGATGTTTGAGTGAATATTTATTGCATCGGGGTGACTGCCAAACTTGAAATTGTTGGTTGGCAGCAGGTCATAGTCGTTCATGATGTTGGTGAGGTGCGCAGTGCCTTTGGTGCGCATTTCAGCCTGGCTGTCGTCGAAGTCGCGCATCTCTTTGTTGAAGCGGCGACCACGTTCCATAATGGCTTCAAGGTCAACCACATTGTTGAGGTTTCCTTTTACGCCGGGGATTTTACAAACAATAGCCTTTATTTTTTTATCTCTGAAAACAGTTCCGATGCCACCGCGCCCGGCCTGTTTCAGTCGGACGAGTTTGCGTTTCGGATCATAGAAAGTAAAGTTGAGCATTCCAATCAGCGAATGGTCAGCGGCTACTCCGGTGGACACAATCCCAATATTTTTTTTGTCTTTTTCGTCTTCGGCATACATTTCGGTGAGCGCCTCAGCAAGCAAGTGGCTGTCAACCAGATCGTACGGGGCTTCGTTGATTTCAACTTTGTGATTTACACCGTCAATAAAGATAATCACCTCTTTTTCGGCTTTTCCCTGGATTTCGATGGCGTCGAATCCTGAGAATTTGAGGAACGGGCCGAAAAACCCGCCAACATTGCTGTCGATTGGAATGTCGGTTTGGGGTGAAATGGAGACACAGATTGATTTTCCGGTGCCGGAATATTGTGTGATTCCACCGATTGGACCAGATGCGATGTTGATCTCATTTTCAGGATCGTTCCATTTTGTGTCGGGTTTGGTGGCATCCCACAGCAACTTCAGGCCATAACCGCGTCCGCCGATGAATTTTTGCTTCATCAAAGGGGGCACAATTTTTTCCTCAATTGCATTGTTGCTCAGATTCAGGTAGAGAATCTTGTCGGTATACCCTTTATCCAACGCTTTCCACTGGTATTTCCAGGATTTGATCAG
The DNA here is from genome assembly GCA_036794825.1 of Bacteroidales bacterium. Taxonomy (GTDB): domain Bacteria; phylum Bacteroidota; class Bacteroidia; order Bacteroidales; family 4484-276; genus RZYY01. Next base: position 73,378 of record DAIRGA010000017.1, read on the forward strand.
CTTATGCATCTGTTTCATTTCTACGGCTTCCATCATGTTTAATTATTTAGTAAAAAAAATATTGTTGTGTTAATCAGTTCACAAAAGTACACATTTTTGCGAAATTCCACAGGTTAATTTAAAAATCATACTTACTGTAAATCAGCAATTTGTGTTGATATGTTGCCAAAAATCCATCTTTTCAGACAGCGGATGATTGCTACAGTTTACAATGGTGGTGAAGTTGAAAATGTTAATGGCATTAATCAATGAAAATCAGTTATTTAGCCTTTTTTGCTTAGCTGTGTTGGAGGGCAGGCAGGCCTTCAGGATTCAAATCATAATTCCCTATTTTTGCAGCACATTAAATATTTTACTAAAATGGCTCTTCATCAAATCAGCGCAGCTTTATTAAATTTTGAAGACATCCACCGCATCATACGCGATAACTATCGGCTTGAGCTGTCGAGCGAATCTATACAGAAAATTCAGAAATGCCGCGATTATCTTGATCGCAAAATGGCTGTGGGTGATGAGCCGATTTATGGTATCAACACAGGCTTTGGCGCCTTACACAATGTAAGGATACCGAAAGCCGACCTGGGTAAGCTTCAGGAAAACCTTGTGATGTCGCATGCCTGTGGAATTGGAGATGAAGTGCCGCGTGAAATTGTAAAACTGATGCTGTTGCTCAAGGCACACGGTTTGTCTTATGGTCATTCGGGTGTTCAGGTGGCCACAGTTGAGCGGCTGATTGATTTTTTCAACAACGATGTTCTGCCGGTGGTTTATCAGCAGGGGTCGCTGGGGGCATCCGGAGACCTTGCCCCGCTAGCTCATCTCAGCCTTCCATTGATCGGAATGGGAGAGGTGTATTATAAAGGTGCGAAGATGCCCGCTGCAGAAGTTAACCGGATCATGAACTGGCAGCCAATCCAGCTTCAATCCAAAGAGGGGCTGGCACTGCTCAACGGAACCCAGTTTATGAGCGCTTACGGCATTTATCTGTGTCTGCGTATTTTTAAATTATCACGACTTGCCGACATCATCGGAGCCATATCCCTTGACGCATTCGACGGGCGAATCGAGCCCTTTCATGAATTGATACAACTTATCCGCCACCATAAAGGCCAGATCAAAACCGCCCGGCGCATCAGAAACCTATTGAAAGGCAGCGAGTTGATTTCCAGGCACAAAGAACATGTACAAGACCCCTATTCGTTTCGCTGCATCCCGCAGGTTCATGGAGCCTCAAAAGATTCGATTGATTATGTTTCCTATGTTTTCAGGATGGAAATCAATGCTGTAACAGATAATCCTACCATTTTTCCGGATGAAGATCTGATCATCTCTGCCGGGAATTTTCACGGGCAGCCGCTTGCTTTGGCGCTCGACAACCTGTGCATCGCCATGGCTGAACTGGGTAATATTTCCGAGCGCAGAACCTATCAACTGCTGGAAGGAAAGCGTGGACTTCCCCATTTTCTGGTTGCCAATCCGGGTCTTAATTCGGGTTTTATGATCCCGCAGTACACGGCAGCATCCATCGTAAACCAAAACAAACAACTCTGTACCCCGGCTTCGGTGGACACCATCGAGTCGTCGCAGGGGCAGGAAGACCACGTGAGCATGGGCGCCAACGCTGCCACCAAAGCTTACCGCGTGCTCGAAAACCTGGAACGCATCCTGGCCATCGAACTCTTCAACGCCGCTCAGGCTCTTGAATTCCGCCGTCCGGTAAAAACCTCACCCTACCTCGAAAATTTTGTGGCGCAGTATCGCCTCAGGGTCGGATTCATCGAAAACGACAAAATCATGTACGAAGACATCAATGCTTCGGTAAAATTTCTTCAGCAGATAGATTTTGACCTGCCCGATGAGGATGTGAATCTTTTCAAACTATAATCTGAGCCGAAATCAAGTTGAAATTTCTAAAAATCAATTTTGATTAAAAAATTGACAATCAGTCTTTTAATATCGCCACCCATCTTGATCAGAACCCCCAATACACTCATTTACAACATATTGCTCACTGCCTACTGGAAACTGCCTACTGGGAACTGCCCACTGCCGACTCCCTTCTATGTAACACAACCCTTACTTAATCGTCTTTGATGCTACATGACGGCCAATGAGTTTAGCAACCGGGTTTTGCCTTTGCAGGATAAGCTTTACCGGCTGGCCCTGCGATACTTCAATAACACTGAAGATTCCGTTGATGCCGTTCAGGAGGTCTTTTACAAATTGTGGCTGCAAAAAGAGAAGCTGGAATCATTTCGGAGTGTTGAGGCCTTTGCGGTGGTAATCACCAGAAATCATTGCCTCGACAGGTTGAAAGCAAAAGGGTTCCAGCACACAAAACTGGAGACAGTTCAACAACCTGTGGATGAGCAATCGCCTTACAGAATTGCCGAACAAAAAGATGAACTGGCGATGGTGAACCAATTGCTGAATCAACTCCCCGAATTGCAGAGGACTGTACTTCATTTGAGAGATATCGAAGGGATGGAATTTGAGGAGATTGCAGAGATTCTGGAAATGAATGCAGGCGCCGTAAGGGTGAATTTGTCGAGGGCTCGCAAATTCATCAGAGAAAAATTGATTACCATTCAGAATTATGAATATAAAGGAGATTGAAATTTTACTGGAAAAGTACTTCGAAGCTTCAACAACAGTGGAGGAGGAGAGAATTTTGCGCAGGTTTTTTCAGGGCAAAAATCTCCCGAATCACCTGAAATCATTACAGTCGCTGTTCAGTGCTATCGAAAATGAGGCCGGCATTAAGTCGCCGGTTGACCACGAAATTTTGCTGATGGAAAAAATCAGCCCGGTGAAAAAGAACCCATTTTATTCCAACCGCCGTCTTTATTGGATTTCGTCCATTGCAGCCACCATCCTCCTGGTATTTTCTATTATCTTTCTCAACGAGAGGGAGTACAAATCGCTGAGTAAAAATTATTCCCCTGATGAGGTTCAGCTGGCTCTTTTACAGACTACTGAAGCTTTGAATTTCATCTCTCTGAAATTAAATAAAGGAACCGATGAACTCAGCCAATTGGGGAAAATTGACTACACCCGCCAGGCTCTCGAAAGTATCGCCCGGTTAGATCAGGGGATGGGACAAATACAGAGCGGTTTTTCGCGTGTGGATGGAGGACTGGGGCAGCTGAACAAACTTTCGAAACTTAATTTAATTACAAACCAATAATCATTTACAATGAAAACTTCAAAGTTTTATTTTGCAGTAATCGCACTTATGTGCCTGTCGCTCATGGGTTTTTCGCAACAGACAACAAAAAAAATGTACGAGAAGTACAGCTCGGCCAAAGGTTTTACCGTCGTAACCGTCAACAAGGATTTGTTTACCCTGCTGGCTGAAATCAGCGCCGAATCCAACGACCAAAGCACCAAGGAAATGCAGGAGGTAATCAAGGACCTGGAGTACATCAACATACTGATGTATGATGCCAACAAAGGTGACGATCCTGCTTTTCTTGATAAATTCAAGGAGGAGTTAAATACCATCAAACTATCGGAATACAGCGAACTGATGGTGGTTAAAGATGAAGAAGAAACGGTGAAATTTTATGCCAAAAAGGATGGAGAGAACATCAACGAGCTACTTCTACTGGTTTATGAACCCCAGGAGGCTGGTTTTATCAGCATCACCGGAAAAATCAACATGAAGTCCATCGGAAAAATTGCCCGCACGATGAATGTACAGGGACTGGACAATCTGGAGAAAATCAATCAGCAGGAGAAAAAGTAAAAAAACACTTTGCTGCAATAGCGAACGGGACGTTTCCGCAAGGAGACGCCCCGTTCGTGTTTTTTCTGAGATCAGGAGTTGTTGAAAAACAAATTTTTATCTCATCTTATGCTTGTGTTAATTATCTGATGCCCGGTTGGCTTTAGAAACGATAGTGAGCTCGTTGATCAGGTTGGTGGCTCCGGCAAACTTATCAATGATAAAGAGGACGTAGCGGATGTCAACCGAAATGGTTCGTTGCAGTGCGGGTTCAAAAGCGATGTCGCCGCTCATTGCTTCCCAGTTGCCATCGAACGCGATCCCGATCAGTTCGCCGCGCGCGTTCATTACCGGGCTGCCGCTGTTTCCGCCGGTGATGTCGTTGTTCGAAATAAACCCAACAATCATTTCGCCATTACTGCCATAGGGGCCGTAGTCCTTTTTTTGGTAAAGCTCTTTTAATTTTCCGGGTACTTCAAATTCCCAGTTGGAAGGGTCTTCTTTTTCCATTACTCCGGTGAGGGTAGTCACATAGTTGTAATGAACGGCATCGGCGGGGTAGTAATCGCCAATGGTGCCATAGGTGAGGCGCATGGTGAAATTGGCGTCGGGATAGAAGGTTTTCTGATCTCCCATCATCTCGCGCAATCCCCTGATGTAAAGGCGATCGCCTTTGGCAGCCATTTCGCTGATCTCAGTCTGCATGGGTCTCATTTGGTTTTGAATCTCAACAAAAGCGCCGGCCAGTTGTGTTGCCGGATCGGCCTTAAAGGTTTTTGCCGCAGGCTTGTCGAACAGTTTGTTCACACCGGCAAGGCTTACAAAGTTCGATTTGGAGAATACCATCCTGGCGTATGCTGTAAAATCACCTTTGTACTTGCTGTAGATTTCGCCGATCAGTTTTGGTTGCTGTTCTTTCGGTACGTTTTGATGGTACATTTGCAGCATTGCGCCCAGCAACTCCTCGTCCAGCGGGGCATGATAGTTTTTGAAATAGCCTGTAGCTGATTCTCGCAGCCGGTTAACTTCGGCATCAATGGCCGCTTTATCCTGGGTTTTGGCTTCGAGCAGTTCGGTTAATTTACTGAACCTGCGCGAGTAAGCCAGAATCTCGCTACCCCGGTTGATGGCTTCATTCAAATAGATTTGTGAGAGATTTATGCCACTTTGCTTGTTGATGGCCTCTTTACGCAGAGTGAGTGTTTCGCCATATTGCGCTTTCCTGTTGGGGTTACTGTTTACCCATTCGGTGAAGGCAGCCTCTTCCGAGCGTTTTTTGTCAACCACTTTCAGCCTTTTAAGCCCGCGTGTCTGACCAATAAAATATTTCCAGTAATTGGATGTGCCGGCATATTTGGATGCGTACTGTATTCTTACGGCATCGGAGGCATCCATGTATTTGCGCATGATGTTGAGTTTTTGCTCTCTGATGGAGACAACGGTCGGGTTGCTTTGTTCCACGGCCTGCTCGACTCCCCAGGACGAACGATACCTGTCGGTGCTTCCGGGGTAGCCCATAATCATGGTGAAATCGTTGTTTTCGACTCCATCAATAGATATGGGAAGGAAATGCCGCGGTTTGAAAGGGATATTTTCTTTGGAATACTCGGCGGGTTTGCCGTCAGGTCCGGAGTATACCCTGAAGATGGCGAAGTCGCCGGTATGACGCGGCCACATCCAGTTGTCGGTGTCGGCGCCATATTTTCCTATGGATGAGGGGGGTGCTCCCACCAGCCTGACGTCCTTAAAGACTTCGTAAACAAAAAGATAAAACTCATCTCCTGCAAAAAAGCTTCTGACGCTGGCTTCGTAATGGGTATCTTTTATCGCTTCATCTGTCAGGGTTTTGCTGATTTTTCTGATCTCTCCGTTTCGCTCCTCCTCGGTCATCTTGTCGTTGATCACAGCCCGCACTTTTTGGGTTACATCTTCAACTCTGATCAGAAAAGTGGCAGTAAGGCCGGGATTGGGCAATTCGTCTTCCATTTTCATGGCCCAAAAACCGTCGGTGAGGTAGTCGTGCTCTACGGTGCTGTGCGACTGGATTTGCCCGTAACCACAATGGTGGTTGGTAAAAATGAGCCCGTTAGGTGAAACGATTTCACCGGTGCAACCCCGCCCAAAAATGATGATGGCATCCTTGAGGCTCGAATTGTTAACACTGTAAATCTCTTCGGGAGTTAATTTCAATCCCTTTTTCTGCATGTCGGCATAATTGAGCCGCTCAACAAAAAGTGGAAGCCACATTCCCTCGTCGGCCGTGCTCCTGAAACTTAAGGTAAGCAGCAGAGTCAGCAACAATAAATTGATTTTTTTCATCCTTGATAAACGTTTATTAAGTGATTAAATGAATTTTTCTCCTTTTTTGGCTTTGATGTCGTTGACGAAGTTCCGGATTTCCTGTTCGTCCGATTTCCGGCAGATGAGCAGCGCATTGTCCTCCTCCACAACGATGTAGTCGTTCATTCCCTGCAGCACTACCAGTTTTCCTTTTGGCATGTTGATGATGCAGTTGGAGGTGTCGTAGAGCATAACTTCATCACCAACCACAGCGTTGCTGTTTTCATCCTTTTTGCGGGTATCGTACAGCGAACCCCACGTGCCGAGGTCTGACCAGTCGAAATCTGCGGAAAGCACGTAAACGTTGGTTGCTTTTTCCATAATGCCGTAATCAATGGAGATTTTTCGGCAACTGGTGTAAATTTCGTTAATGAATGCTTTTTCTTTATCGGTGTTGTAAAGTCCGAGTCCTTCTTTGAACAGGTCGTTGATGTCGTCGAGGTAGGTTTCGAAGGCCTGGCGGATGGATTTGAGTGACCAGATAAAAATACCGGCGTTCCAGAGGAAATCGCCACTGGCGAGGAATTTTTCGGCCAGTTCGTGGTTGGGTTTTTCGGTAAAAGTTTTCACCTTGCGAAGGTGGTGGTTTTCAGGGTGGCGGATTGTATCGTCGAACTGAATGTAGCCGTAACCTGTGTCAGGACGTGTTGGTTTAATACCCAGCGTAATCAGCCATTGGTTTTCGGATGCAGCCTTCAGTGCAGCATTGATATTTTCGGCGAAAAGGTCTTCGTCGAGGATCAGGTGGTCGGAGGGAGCCACCACGATATTGGCGTCGGGATTGATGGCGGCAATTTTGTAATTGGCATATGCGATACAGGGTGCGGTGTTGCGCATGGCCGGTTCCAGCAAAATATTGTTTACCGGCAGGTGTGGCAGTTGATGCTTAACCTGGTTTTCGTAAATTTCGTTGGTGACAATAAAAATATTTTCCTTCGGACAGATCTGCTCAAAACGTTTAAAGGTACGCTGTATCAGAGTTTCGCCTGTGCCGAGGATATCAATGAACTGCTTGGGGCGTGTAGTGCGGCTCATCGGCCAGAATCGCGCTCCAATGCCGCCGGCCATAATCACACAGTAGTTGTTGCTATTCATTTTTTTACGGTTTAATATTGATTCGAATGAAAAACCGGTTTGCCGAGTTGTTCAGGAAACCGGCTACAAATTTAACAAATAGCCCTTTGCGAAATCAATCTTCGGGATAAACTTCTGCAATCGGGTTGAAGACGTATCCCCGCTGGTTGTCGAGACAAAGGCAGAAGAAGTTTTTACGGCGTTTTTGCAGTTTCTGAAATCTTCTTCCATCGGCAGTTCTGAAGATTGCATTTTCTGCCAGCGATTCCACGAGCACCCCTTTTTGGCCTTTATCATAGTTTTTCATCGTACGAGCCAGCATCACATCTGAGCTGGAGGAGGCGTAGATCCGCTGGTTTTCACTGCTGAGATGGTCCAGAATATCATCGGGAAAATAATCAGTGGTCAGGAAGGGCTCCTGCAGTTTTCTCAGTTCATTTTTCCACTCATCACCATGCGGCGCTGCCCGGCGCTTGTGCTTAATCCAAGTAAGATAATGAGCCAGCTCATGCAGGAAAGTGAGCAGGAAATTGTAAGGATTCATGGTGTAATTCAGGGTGATACGGGCAGGTTTTCCATTTAACGGTGGCCTGAAATCACCGAGTTTCCCCTTGCGATGGCGGGTGATGACCAATTGAAACTGATGCTTCAAAATGAGATCGTACACCGGCTTTACGGCCTTTTCGGGAAGATATCTTTTTAATATTTCGATTTTGTTATCCACTGGTTATTGACTTTTTTTGGAAATCACTGCTAAGTTGTTCACTACCAGAATCGTCTTGTTGTTTTCAAATTCTGTTTTTTGGCTCCATCTCGGGCAGTCACAATCCCGCCGCTTACCTGATTTTTTTGTTGATGAGCAGGAAATCAAAGCCATCAACACAATGAGGAGAAAAAGTAAAACCGGTCGTATTATACTAGGTTGATTCATGGTTGTTCAGGTTAAAATTTCGCTGAGGATTGCCGGGGATTTCATTTCCCCAAAACCTGGAATATGCAGCCGGTAGTAATCTATCATCCTGATCATAAATTCGTTGCGGGCAGCAGAATTTACAAAAAGGTAGTCTGCATCACCGGGCTGCGTTGTCATTTGATAGAGTTTTCGGCTGAGTGTTTCATCCAGCCAGTTGACATGCAGGGGTGGCTGGCTCACAAATATTCCTTCCTGAAGATCGAAAACCTGGTTTGCGGGTGAATAATTGTTCCTGGGGGCAATTCCGAGATAGTTGGTCAATCCGGTTAAAAACCGCAGGTGCAGGTTTTCGAAATGACCTTCGGTTTCGTCCAGTTCTATAAGCGTTTTATGAAGGAAATGGTAAAGTGCCGGATCGGCGATTTCGCTGGTGATGGCGCTATAAATTACTTCGTTGATAAACAGGGCGATACAGCCTTTACGGATGTTAAATGGTATGGAACGGTACGCATAGACGTTTTCCAGTTCACGGATGCTCTGGATGCCGCCTTTTTCCTTTTCGTACACCAGCAGACTGAGGATTGATAAGGGTTGGAATGCCCCTTTTCTGGCGGATGATTTTTTGTTGTTCAGGCCTCGGATCATGTAGGTTCGGAGGCCAAAAACTTCGGTATAAACCTTAACAATCAGGCTGTTGTCGGAATATTTTATTGTTTTGAAAACAATGCCGCTGGTCTTGGAAATCATCCTTGCTAAGGGAAACTATTTGATGAAAAGAATTTTGGTTACCATCTTTTCTTCTCCCAGGTCATCGGTAATAAACACCAGGTAAACGCCGGAGCTGGCGCGTCTTCCGGTCATGTTGTTTCCATACCAGATAGCCTGGCCGCCTTCTGCTTTTGTAGTGTAAATCAGGTTGCCGCTTATGTCAGTAATTTTCACATCGGCCTTGTTCACCAGTCCGCTGATGGCGATGGCGCCGGAGTAGCCCTCACGCACCGGGTTGGGATAAACCACTACATCGGAGTTGGTCGGGTTTGGGCCAGTGGCTGTTCCGCGGTAAGAGATGATGCCTTTGTCGGTGGCAAAAAAGACCTCGCCATTTTTATGGTTGATAACAATATCAATGATCAGGTTGGAAAAGAGTGGGCTGTTTTCGTCGGTGAAGTGGTAAATCTGTTCGGTTCCGTTGGCTGAAATGAGGAAGACGCCGGCACGCTCGGTACCGATCCATTTCCGGTTGTCGCCATCCACGGCAATAGAAGTAACCACTTCCGATTCGAGCAAGTACTGAACGTAGCCCCCCACTTCTACCAGAATGCGCTGTGCATCATAATTTCCGCCGGTGAAGATGTTGCCGGGCGAATAAATCACTCCGATTCCCTGGTCGGAGCCAATCCATAGTCTTCCATCGCGATCTTCGGCAATGCTGTAAATTTTGTTGCCCGGAAGGTTTCCGTTCCCGGGGGCATTCGACAGAATTTTCACCTGATCATCAGAAATATCCTCAAAAGTATTATTCTCGCTGAAAACCACCAATTTATGGTCAGCCCTAACCATCACCCATTTCTGGTTGTAACTGTCAACCACCACTCCGGCAGCGTCAATATTGCTGGCGCTTGAGCCAAGGTCGAAACTTTTCCAGGTCCCATCGGGTTTTTTTGCCGAGAGCAGCCTGGGGGCGCCTGAGTTAACCACCCATAGGTTGCTGTTGTTGTCGAATGCCAGCCCGCTTATCGCCACATAATTGGCCGTAGGCCATAATTGCAGCGAGCTGTTCCCTGTACTGTAAACATTGGTTACCACGTTGTCGAACAATTCGATTACGCCTGTCATCCATGTTCCGACAAAAACCTGACGGCTATCCTTAGGGTTGACAGCCACGCAGGTCATATCGCTGATGGTGTCGAAGGTATTGTAACCGGTGCTGCTGTTGAATGTATTCCACGATTCGTTGCTGAAGGAATAGACTCCGTCGGCAACATACATTTTTCCCCAGGTTGAGGTTCTCCCTCCTGAAGCTACCCATAGTTTCTGATCTTCGAGCGCCATGTCAAAAACACGTTGAGAGAGAGGTCCGTTGGGTGTGACGACAAAAGTGCTCTGCTGCCCGTCGGTGGAAACCAGACCGTAACGATTATCGGCAATCCATTTTGTGTTGTTTTTGTCGATCACCACATCACGCGATTGCAGGGCAACCCCGCCGGGATTATCAATAACGGCCGTTTTCTGGAAATTCTCGTCAAAAATCTGGAAACCAAATTCGGTTACTTCCATCAGCTGTCCGTTTGAAACATTCAAGCGGTATTTGTTCAAAAAAGTACTACCTGGCAGTATGCTCCAAAGATGTGTCGAATAGTTGTACATAAAAACTGTATCAGTGGAATAGCCTTCGTTGTGGTTGTTGACGAAAAGCCTGTTATTGAAGAAGTTAATGGCATTAAAACTCAGGTTCGGGTAAAGCCTCGTATCCTTTGTCCATGCATTGAAATCGGCAAGGTTTGGACTCGACACCGGGGCTTTGAAAATTCCGGTGAAGGTGGCTGCATAAACAGAGTCGGCGCCAAAGGTGATATCGAGTACGTTTACCTGGCTGCCTTCCGGTCCGATATAGTAGGTAGGCTCGGGAAATTCCTCATTTTTAATGTCCAGTACAACTATGCCAAATCCACAGGAAAGATAGGCAAGGCTATCGTTGATGGTGATGTTGTTGATGGTTTTGTTGCCCAGGATCTGTCTGCGTTTTATGTCCGAAAGGTTGATGATGCGACCCTCTTTTAGCAAATCAATGTTGGTGTTTGTGTAGGCAATTACAAGCGTTTTGTAGGCATCGCTGTAAGAAATTGCGCTGATACCCACGTCAGAAAGCCCGTTCACTTTTGATTTACGCAATACGCTTTGGTCTTCCTTGTCATAGACGAAAATGCTGTAATTGGTGGCGCAATAAACCGAATTTCCAACATCAGCCACTCTGATGGTACGATTGTAAGGAAGATGGTCCCGCCATTCGCCGATTGCAGTCTGGGAAGTTACTGTTAATTGAAAAAACACAAACAGTGCTAAAAATGAGAACTTTACGATTGAATTCATAGTGATTGGAAAAAGATTAACCTAAAACTGATTTTTTAGCTGAATATTGCTTTTAAAATCAATCGCTTAAGCTGATCAAACAGGGCTATTCCTTTTCTTCAGGGGCGGTTTCGAGGTTTTTCAGCTTCTGACTGTTTGCCCAGGCCACAACCAGAATTACAAAGAGGATAGCTATTGAATAATAGACAAATTTGGGAATCGGAACCGGATCACCTGCCGCATAGGAGTGAAGTCCGGAGAGATAATAATTCACCCCGAAATAGGTCATTAACACCGAAGCAAAGCCGATTACCGACAAGGCATTGAAGAGATATCTGCCTTTCAAACCCGGAACGTAACCAATGTGCAGAATAACAGTGTAAACCAGTATGGTTACCAGCGACCAGGTCTCCTTTGGATCCCATCCCCAGTAACGCCCCCACGATTCGTTGGCCCAAATACCGCCAAGAAACGACCCGATGGTGAGCATGTACAGCCCGATAGTCATCGAAAGTTCGATTGTTAGGGTGATTTCTTTAATGGTGAGCTGGAAACTATGGTAGTTTTTCCTGTTTTGAAAAATCATCAGCAACAGGTTGAAAATCCCCATTATCATTACCAGGCCAAGAAATCCGTAACTTGCAGTGATTACTCCCACATGTATAGTGAGCCAGACGGATTTGAGAACTGGCACAAGGTTGGTAATTTCGGGATTCATCCAGTTGAGATGGGCCACAAAGAGTGTGAGCGAGGCCAATACGGTGGTGGCTGCCAGCGCAATAGACGATTTTCGTACAAAGATGAAACCGGCCAGCATGGTTGCCCAGCCAATGTAAATCATCGATTCGTAACCGTTGCTCATCGGTGCGTGGCCTGCGATATACCAACGTGCAGCCAGCCCGGCAGTCTGCATCAGGAAAAGTACAAACAGTAAACCGGTAATCGCTTTGCTTACAATTCCGATCCTGAATCTTGGATTCACGAGGTTTATAAATAACAACACCAGGAATATCAGCCCGATCATCCCGAAGTATTTGTAAAGCCGTTCAAAAATTTCCACCCGGTTGTATATGATTTCCACATTCTGCCTTTTTTCGGCAGGGATAATATGCCCGGCGTACTTTTTCTGGAAAATGCCAATCCCGTCTATCAGCTCATCAGCTTTTGAATAGTCATTGCTTTTGACAGCCTCCCCCAAAACGTCAATGTAAACGGGGAAAATATTTTTTACAAAGTTGCTGTCGGCTTCCGGGAAGTTTTCGATTGTGGCTCCGGCATGGTACCATTTGCTTTCAGGTGTATTGATGTCAGGAAACACCTGCAGGTAATTCCCGGTAAGCATCATGTAGAAAATGTTCACTTTTTCGTCCACCGAAATTACATCTTTGTCAAACTGGCTCTGGTCAAACGGATTTTTCCTGAATGCTTCGCTGATGTATTGCCCCAGCTTGTAATTCTGGTTCATTTCGAAAAAATCAGTGAAACTGGCATAACTTCCCGAAATATTCAGCACCTTGCGCAACTCCTTATTTTTGATTTTGAAAATAGGAACGTGCTGCCACTGATGCGATTCGATCATCATTCCAAGCATTACCTGGTCGGGATTAAGCCCGTGAAATTTACTTTTCCCCGAAACCTTTCTTAGTAGCTCGCTGCTCATCGTATTCACCGGCGCTAAACGGCCACCTGGCCCAAGAACTGTCAGACGGGCAAATTTGTCGGCATGCGATTCCGAAATTACGCTAATTTGCGATTCGCCGATTAATTTCACTTCCTGGGCTGATGTTTGCGAAAACGGAATCAGCACAAGCAGAGCGATGGCGGAGATGATTTTACTCTTTTGTACCCTCAGTTCGCTGATGGTTTTCAAGAGATAACGGAACCTTGTTTTGCGGGCAATCAGCATAAATACCATGGTAAAAGTCATCAGTGCATAGCCGATGTAAGTGATTGTTGTTCCCGGCGCATCGTGATTTACCGAGAGGATGGTTCCCTTTTCATCCTGGTCGTAAGACGACTGATAAAAACGATAGCCCCTGTGCGTCAGGATGTTATTCATAAAAATCCTGAAATCGTAAGAAATGCCTTTTTCAGTGTCTTTCAGGGTAACTTCACTGGCGTAGGATGACGGACTGTTGGAACCTGGATAACGGTCGAGGACAAATTTGTTGAGATGCAGGCTGAATGGCAGCTCGATCAGACGCGATCCATAAGAAAGTCGGAGATTTTCAATGCCGAAATCTCTCACCGCGACCTCCTCGCCCAGCATGCCGCGTTTTCCCCAAAGAACAATATTTTTTTCCTTTATGTTATTGGAGGCCTTCACCACAACGGCATCCATTCCCGGGCCGTGCTCTTTGACATCGGCCTGAACGGGAACGATCTCGCCACTTAATTCGAAGGCTCTGAGAACAAGCCGGTTGCCCCCAAGATCATAAAATTTCATAGGCGTAAAAAGTACTGGTTGATTGGCAGGAATAGCCTCCGATTCCCGGCCACCCATTGAAGTCTGAAAAATGGTATCCGTTGAAACAAAATACAGACTGTCGTTGATAATGCTGAGTTTGACTCCTTTGTTGTCTTGCAGTTCATCAAAACCAATGAAAAATTCTCCCAGCTTCTCCATCTCTCCTTTTCGCAAGATGATGGATTTTCTTTCGGTGTTGGTCAGGGCAAACAGCGAGATGACCGGCTCGCCACCGGGCATAGATTTTACCATCGGCACAGCATTGGGAATAAAAGCTAAAGTTTTGATCCTGAGCACCTCGCCAGCATTATCAATTGTGAATGGTGATGCCTGGTAACCAAACCCTGAAAGCATAACTTTTTGATGAACAGATGACTCATTTCCAGAATTACCCCATCTGGCTGTGATGTAGGTATTATCGGACAGCATAACGCTGGAAGATTCTCCCTCCCTAATGTGCATCATGCCCTCATAACCTATAAAACGGGTGATGGCAGCACCGATGAGGATGACCACGAAAGAGATGTGCATCAGGAAGGTTGTGTATTTTTTTCGCTGCCAGATTTTGTGCACGATAAGGCTGCCAACCAGATTGATGGCAAGCACAAGCAGGAGAACCTCAAACCAGGTGGCATTGTAAACGGCTACCTTGGATGCTACAGAGCCATAATCGTTTTCGATGAAAGTTGCCATTGCGATCGAAAGAGCAAACATAAGCAGCAGTACTACAGTGAGTTGCATCGAAAAAAAAGACTTGAAAAAATTCTTCATCATAAAATAAGCAAATTAAATCGTTTATTGTACAAAAAGTAGGGAGTTTCTCCTTGAATCCTTGTAGCAGTTTGGTTTCCCACTGATTGTGGATTGAATCGGGCAAAAATACACTATTTTGGGAATGTAATACCGGAAATACCCATTTAGGTGGATGGGTATTACCCCGATAATCTGGTTTAAACTTGTAACATTTTTGGAGTTTTGATTACGATTTTGTTATTAATTGACTTAGAATTGATTAAAAGAAGGTGCGCAAAAAATGCCAGTATGCGCCCGGCAAACAGTCCAATCGCCTTTAAGCCCTTTAAGATCAGTTGAAAAATGATTTTCGTCAGCCCGGTAATCCGGAAAAATTCTGAGGGCAATAATTCGGTCATTTTGCCGCTTTTATCCAGATTTAAAATCAATAGTATTCAAGATAGATGCTCCGACGATTTGCAGGATTGATGATTTTAGCCTGGCTGACCACATCATTGGTTCACGGTCAGGCCATGAAATCCTTTACCCGCGATCAGTCCGTGTTTTTGGTCGAGATGAATACGCTCTTTCAATCCATTCAGATCAAAGAGAATAAAGAAAACTCCCTTGCCACACTAAAAAGATTCTCTGAAGTTTGGAACTCCGGCAATTTTTACCAGCAACAGCAGGAGATGATCTACCAAACCGCCGACCTGATGCTACAGCGCAAACTCAGGGCTTTTCCGGATTTTGAACAATACCTTTCAGCGCTCATCGCCTTCCGTGAAAAAAACATCAGCACCGAAAACCTCGATACCTGGCTGAAAGCTACTCATGAAATGATCGAAAACAGCCGAAACACAAAGTCTTTTCTTGAGGTCGTGACTTTTACCACTGGTTTTCTTGAATCCGGTGTTTTGAACTCATCCAAAATATTTTCGTGGGTTACCGGGGGCTCGCCATTCCGATTTGGCAGCGATTCCACCTTTTTTGTCCGTATTGACCGGTTTCATCTTTACTGTTGCACACGCAATGATACTGCCGTAATTCAAAATACATCGGGTTTTTATTTCCCTGAAACGCAAACCTGGAGAGGCGAAGGAGGGAAAGTTACCTGGAAACGCGCAAATTTACCCGAAAACGAGGTGTATGCGCTGCTACGCGAGTATGCCATTGACATGAAGACCTCAGCTTATGAAGCCTCCCCCGTAACTTTTCATTACGAAAAATATTTCAACGGAGCATTGGAAGGAAAGCTTACTGAGCGGGCTTCCACGGATGCAGTGAAGCCTGAAAATGCACTCTACCCAAGGTTTGAATCTAGTATCCGAAATCTTATCATTCCCGGTATATACAAGGATGTGGATTACGAAGGTAGTTTTATGCTTCGGGGCGCCAGGGTGATTGGCAGCGGTTCGGATAACCAACCGGCGACGTTGACTTTCATGCGCCCATACCGCGACAAAGCGGGGAAATATAATCTGTTGGTTGCCCGATCCGACGAATTTATCATCAGCCCCGAAAGGGTGACTGCTCAGCGTGCTGCTGTTACCTTCACCCACCAGGACGATTCAATAGTGCACACCGGGCTGCAGTTCCGCTTCACCCCAGCCGGCCGCGAAGTAATGCTGCTGCGCACCAGCCAGGGAATCGAGCAAAGCCCCTATTTTGATAGTTTTCACAAGGTTGAGTTTGACACCGAAGCGCTTTATTGGAAAATGGAGGATGAGGTTATCAGGCTGGGCGTGATGCCGGGACTGAAAACCGAGAGTAAAGCCACTTTCGTTTCGGACAAGTATTTCTCTGAACCCCATTTCGATATGCTGCACGGCCTCGACCGAAAGCATCCGCTGCTGTGGCTGCACGATTACAGTAAAGCATTCAACACCAGGGAGTTCGGGATTGACCAAATGGCTGACTTTATGCGAATGCCCCAAAATCAGACCGAGTCGCTGGTAATCCGGCTGGCATCTCAGGGGTTCGTTCATTACGACATCCTTCAGCGCAAAGCATACATAACGGATAAAGTGGATCATTACATTTTCGCCAAGAGCAAGCTTAATGATTACGATGTAATTGGTGTGGAGTCAAATGTGAACGACCGCATCAACGCCGAATTGAAACTGGAAAATTTCGACCTCAATATAAAAGGTGTACCCCAGGTGTCGCTTAGCACTGCTAAAAAGGTCTCAATTCGTCCGGTTGGCCAGGAGATTACGCTCAGGAAAAACCGCGATTTTGTTTTTTCAGGTCTTGTTCAGGCGGGTTTATTCGATTTCAAGGCTACCGATTGTTCGTTCAATTATGACACTTTTAAAATTAACCTGCCCACCATTGATACCATGCGTTTCAAGGTAGAATCCTTTGAGGCGGATCAATTTGGTAAAGAACGGCTGGTAGATGTAAAAACGCCGATCACCGGAATCAGCGGTCAGATGCTGATAGACCATCCCGGCAACAAAAGCGGTTTGGTGCCCCAGCCCCGGTATCCCATTTTTACCAGCAACAAGGAATCCTATGTCTATTACGATCACACCGAAAAGTTCAGGGAGGCCTACAATCGTGAACTTTTCAACTATTTTGTGAAGCCTTTTACGCTCGAAAGCCTCGAAGAATTCGAAACAGAATCCATACGGTTTGAAGGGCATTTGAATTCGGGAGGGATCTTTCCTGCTGAGATTGACGAACCACTGGTGGTAATGTCAGATTATTCTTTGGGTTTTAAACGAACCGTTCCTGCAGAGGGTTATCCGGTGTATCAGGGCAAGGGAAGATTTTTTGATGAGATATCCTTAAGTCTTTCCGGACTGAAGGGAAATGGCCGGCTTACCTATCTCAACTCTACCTCATTAAGTCCTGATTTCACTTTTTACCTCGATTCGGCCACTGCCACAAAGACAGAATTTACGGTTCTGCCAAAAATTTCAGGCCAGGCGGAGTTCCCTTCCGCAAAAGGGTTTAACCTCAATCAACACTGGAAACCCTACGCAGACTCGATTACCGTTAGCACTACTGATTCACAGATCGCACTCTTCGACGAACGGGCAGCGCTGCAGGGTTCACTCACCCTCACCCCCGGTGTGATGAGCGGTGCAGGCAAACTCGATTTTCTCAATGCAACCGCACAATCTGATCATTACATTTTTAGTGCAAATTCGTTCAGAGCGGATACGGCAAAACTTACCCTCAGAGACCTGGACGTGTCTAAAGTGGTGTTTAATACCGAAAATTACCGCGCATACGTTGACCTGAACACCAAAATCGGAAACTTCAAAACCAACGACATCACCTCGAGAATTGACCTGCCCGTAATCCGCTATGTCTCTTTTATGAACGAGTTCGACTGGTATTTCGACCGCAACGAGGTGGAGCTTTTTAGCTATGCCAAGGCCGATGAGTCGGGTTACGATACTCTCACACTGGCCGAAATGATAGGCAAGCCGCTCAGCGGAGCCAGGTTTATTTCGCTTCATCCGATGCAGGACTCTTTGTCTTTTTATTCAGACAGGGCAAATTATAACATCACCGAAAACACCCTCAGGGCTAGGGATGTGAAGCTTATCAAAGTGGCCGATGCCGCCATTTTTCCCGGTGATGGACTGCTTGAGATTCGCGAAAATGCCGTTATCACCCCTATTCAAAATGCCGTTATCATCGCCGATACTGCTAACCGAAACCACGTAATTACCGAGGCTGAGGTTACCATCGAGTCGGGTTATGCTTACAAAGCCAAAGGAAAATACGCCTTCACCAACCTGATAGGAGATGTGCAGACGGTGAATTTCGATCAGATTTTGGTGGATAAGGATTATCAAACCGTTGCTGCCGGAACTGTGACGGAGGAGGACAACTTCGAGTTAAGCCCCCGTTTTGCCTTCAAGGGGGATATTAGTCTGAATGCCCGCGATCCATTGCTGAATTTCAAAGGCGGCTACCGGGTGATCCAGAGTTGCGATTCCTCTCTTTCACGATGGGTAAGTTTTGAGCAGCGAATTGATGCTGAGGAGCTTACAATGCCTGTTCCGGAGCAATTGTTGGAGCACGAATACAAGAAACTCTACGCCGGATTTTTTCATTCCAATGAAGAGAACCGGGTGTATCCGGCATTTTTATCCCGCCGTTCATATTACAGCGACTCGCTGCTCTTTTCGGTGAACGGTATCATGAAAAATCGTAAAAACGGAGCTGAACTTCTTATAGTCAGCAATGATCAGATCAGCCTGGAGGAGGATGAAGAGCCCGCAGCGCCATTCCTGAGCTGGGATATCAACCGCTGCACGATTACCGCCCGGGGAAGAATCACCTTTGGGCAGGATTTGGGGCAGGTTAAAATGGATCATTACGGTCAGGCAGATCACAACATTTTCAACGATTCCACATTTTTCGACCTGATGCTAATGATTAATTTTCATTTTTCAGAAGCTGCATTCCTGATTATGGCCGAGGATCTTAATGGTGTTGAGAAAGCACCGGTGAACATCGAAAGCCGGCTTCTGAAAGAGGGCCTTACGGCGGCAGCCGGTGCCCAGGCGGTTGAGAAAATGTACTCCGAACTCACACTTTCGGGGCAAAGCCGGAATATTCCTGCGGCTTTACTGAAGAGTTTTATTTTTACCGATGTAAAAATGACCTATCATAGCGACTCCCGTTCTTTTGTTTCCAAAGGACCGATTGGTGTAGTGATGATAAACGGAAGCCCGGTTTTCAAGTATTTCGACGGTTATATTCAGGTGGTTCGCAGACGGAGTGGAGATGAGCTGAATATTTATCTTGAGCTCGGGCGGGGTCACTGGTATTTTTTCAACTACAAAACGAACCAGATGCTGGCAAGTTCCTCACGCTCAGATTTCAACTCGGCAATGAAGGATGTTAAAACCACCGACCGGCGCGACGACCAGGCTAAAGGCGAGTCGTCCTACCGGTTCAATATTTCGCCGGATACCCAGGCCAAAAACCGGTTTTTGCGCAATATGCAACAATTAGAACCTGAAGAAGAATAATATGACAAATGATTTATTAAGTTTATCCATTGGAGTTGCCATAGCCTACCTGATTGGCTCCATACCTTCGGCCGTTTGGGTTGGCAAAATGTTTTGGGGGATTGATGTACGCAACGAAGGTAGTGGTAATGCGGGCGCCACCAACACCATCCGCGTGCTTGGCCTGAAAGCCGGAATTCCGGTCCTGCTATTCGATGTGTTCAAAGGCTGGCTTGCAGTCTGGTTATTCCGGTTCCTGCCTTTCGAAATGCTCAGCCCGTATCAGGAGGACCTTTACCGGATTGTCATAGCAGTGGCAGCCGTATTGGGGCACGTTTTCCCGGTTTACGCCGGATTCAGGGGAGGCAAAGGTATTGCCACACTTCTTGGGGTTGGGATTGCTCTCTACCCGCAGGCAGTGATTGTAACTGTCGTCATTTTCGCTTTAATGCTGATTATTACCAAATATGTCTCCCTGTCGTCCATTACAGCCTCCATTACTTTCCCGTTCCTGGTGTTTTTCCTTTTCAATCCGGGGTCGGCGCCTTTGCTGGTGTTGTCCGTGTTTGTGGGGATTTTTGTACCCATCACTCACCGGAAAAATATTCACCGGTTGTTGAAAAATGAGGAATCCAAGATCAGTGTGAAGAAAAAATGAATCCATTTTGTTGAAAATCAATAATTATCATAAAAATTCCTGACAAGAAGGGTTTCTTTTGACAGCAGTTTTTATCTTTGTACACTTTTTTAGAAAAATAATGACTTTGATGATTAAGCATTTATTAAGACTTTGATTTCATTCGTAACTAAGCTCAGACAAGTTGAGTAATGTTTTGACAATCAAATATATAAAACTTTTCATTTTTAATCCTTCAACAGCTCAGCTAATTAATCATTTAACAAGATATCAAGATGAAATTCATTGTATCCAGCACATTTCTGCTCAAAAACCTGCAGGCCATCAGCGGCGTGCTCGGTTCGAACAACTCGTTGCCCATTCTGGATGATTTTCTTTTCAACCTCTCAGCAGAAGAACTGAAAATCACTACCTCTGACATCGAAACCACGATGACCGTTACCCTTAAGGTAACCATGGCTGACGAGCCCGGGATTGTTGCCATTCCGGCAAAAATTCTGCTCGAAACCCTAAAAACGCTTCCCGATGTTCCCGTAACCTTTACTATCGATCCCAACACCTTTGCCATAGAAATGCTTGCTGGCGAAGGAAAATACAAGATGAACGGGCATAACGGCGAAGATTTTCCTGAAACACC
Organism: Bacteroidales bacterium; assembly: GCA_036794825.1. Classification (GTDB taxonomy): domain Bacteria; phylum Bacteroidota; class Bacteroidia; order Bacteroidales; family 4484-276; genus RZYY01. Next base: position 93,953 of record DAIRGA010000017.1, read on the forward strand.
GGGAGTGGAAGAAGGTACAGAGTTCACCATCAATTCGATCGTTCTTTCTGAAGCTATATCCAAAACGGTTTTCGCAGCCAGCACCGATGAAATGCGCCCGGTCATGACCGGAGTGTTCCTCGAACTGAAGCCCGAAAGCACCTCCTTTGTTGCTACCGACGCCCATAAATTGGTGCGCTATACACGGTTTGATATTGGCATCGAACTCGAAGATTCCATCATCATTCCCACCAAACCGCTCAACCAGATAAAGAATCTTTTAGGCGCAGAAGACCAGGAGGTTAAAGTGATTTACAATCGAAAAAATGCTTTCTTTGCTTTTGGTCGCATCCAGTTACTGTGTAAATTGATCGAGGGAAAATACCCCAACTATTCGGCAGTTATTCCTACCGACAATCCCAACAAACTGCAGATCGAGCGTATACCTTTGCTGAGTGCAATCCGCCGGGTCAGCATTTTTGCCAATCAATCAACCCACCAGTTGCGGTTTTCGCTCACCAACCGATCGCTCGTGCTGTCGGCCGAAGATATGGATTACGCCAATGAAGCCCGCGAAGTCCTCAACTGCAATTACGACGGCGAAGATATGGACATCGGCTTCAACTCGAAATTCCTCCACGAAATGCTCAATAATCTTGGCTCAACCGAAGTGCTGTTCGAGATGTCGCAACCCAACCGCGCAGGACTGGTGAAACCGGTGAACGATGAAGAAAAGACCAGCGAGGACATTCTGATGCTCATCATGCCGCTGATGCTCAACGATTAAGAATCAATTTTTAATATTGAACAACGCAGAAGCTGAAAAATTTCAGCTTTTGCTGTTTAATCAGGGTACATATCATGTCAATCAAAGTAAGTAAAATTTCCAAACTTTTCGGCGAGCAGAAAGCGCTCGATGAAGTCAGTTTTTCCATCGAACCCGGTCAGATTGTTGGATTTCTTGGTCCAAACGGCGCCGGGAAATCTACCATGATGAAGATTTTGACCTGTTTTATCCCTCCCTCTTCAGGCGAAGCATTTGTAAACGGTTTTGATGTGATGGAAAACTCCCTCGATGTGCGCCGGGTAACGGGTTATTTGCCTGAAAATAACCCACTTTACACCGAAATGTATGTTAAAGAGTACCTTGAATTCGTGGCTGGAATTTTTAAAATAAACAACGCTGCCAAAAGAGCTGATGAAATGATCGGGATGACAGGTTTGGAGGTGGAGCGAAAGAAAAAGATCGGAATGCTATCCAAAGGCTACAGGCAACGTGTCGGACTTGCCCAGGCGCTGATTCACAATCCGCAGGTGCTCATTCTCGACGAACCTACCTCCGGCCTCGATCCAAATCAGATCGTCGAGATTCGTAACCTGATCAAAACCATCGGATACCAGAAAACCGTCATGCTTTCCACGCACATTATGCAGGAGGTAGAGGCCATCTGCGACCGCGTGATAATCATCAACAAAGGAAAAATAGCGGCTGACGAAACCATCGGTAAACTGCAGCAGCTGGTAAAAGGAAAAGAGACCCTGCTGGTGGAGTTCAGCCATGCCATTGATATCAGGAAAATTAAAGCCCTGAAGCAGGTAGAATCTGTGGAACCGGCCGGAGTGAATTATTGGAAAATCGTTAATGCGGGCGATACAGATATCCGCCCGACGCTTTTCAAATTGGCTGTGGATGAGGGTGCTACAGTTCTTACCCTGCAAAAACAATCGTCATCGCTTGAGCAGGTTTTCAGGGAGCTCACCAGTTGATGCCTTCAGGAACGGGGAGTGCCGTCGGTTCTGCAAAATTTCCTTTACCTGAATTTAAAAGTGCTTCAATCCATTCACCGGCATTATTGCTCATCGGGACACCGGAAAGTGGTTATCAGCCAAAGCCGGATTTTGTGTACTTTTGCGCCAATTCATTGAAATACAAATCATACCTTATTTATATTCAACTATATGGAGACTGTTGTTAGTGGCATCAGGCCGACCGGAAATCTTCACCTGGGAAACTATTTCGGGGCGATCAAGAACTTTTTGAAAATGCAGAACGAAAACAACTGCTTTTTCTTTATTGCTGATTATCATTCATTAACCACCCACCCCACTCCTGGCGATCTGCACGGAAATGTAAAGCAGGTGCTGGTGGAGTACCTGGCTACCGGTATTGACCCCGAAAAGGCTACACTTTACATCCAGAGTGACTTGCCGGAAACTGCCGAACTTTATCTGCTGCTCAACATGAATGCCTATATGGGTGAACTGGAGCGTGTTACAACATTTAAGGAAAAGGCCCGCAAGCAACCGGATAACATCAACGCTGGCCTGCTTACCTACCCTTGCCTTATGGCAGCCGACATAATCATCCACAAAGCACATAAAGTCCCTGTTGGTAAAGATCAGGAACAACACCTCGAAATGACCCGGACTTTTGCCCGCCGTTTCAACAGAATGTATAATGTTGAAATGTTTCCTGAGCCCCAGGCTTTTAATTTTGGCGAAAACCTGGTAAAAATCCCGGGACTTGATGGCAGTGGAAAGATGGGCAAATCAGAGGGAGAGGGAAATGCAATCTTTTTGGCTGAAGATCCGAAATCAATCAGAAAAAAAGTGATGAGAGCGGTTACCGATACCGGCCCCACCGAACCAAATTCCCCCAAAACCGAAGCTGTGGAAAATCTTTTCTCGCTTTTAAAAGTGGTTTCTACACCCGACACTGTGAAGTATTTTGAAGATCAATACAATACAATGCAAATCAGGTACGGGGATCTTAAAAAGCAACTGGCAGAGGATATCATTACTTTCACCGCACCCCTGCGGGAGAGAATTCTCGAAATTTCGGCTGATGAAGCCTACTTGAGTAAAGTAGCTCGAATTGGCGCCGAGAAAGCGCACCAAAGCGGCGCCCGCACATTGAAGGAAGCCCGGGAAATTATTGGTTTCAAAAGATTTTGAAAGTCAGTTAAATAGTCAATCTCAACACACTTCATCCGTAGTTATGCCGAAGAATATTGATACCGCCATCAAAAAAGAGAAAGTAGTATTAGTTGGAGTGATTTCAGGGAAAGATGGTGAGAACCGTATCAATGAATACCTTGACGAGCTTGCCTTTCTGGTCGAAACAGCCGGTGGGGAAACCATTGCCCGCTTCACACAGAAACTCGACAAACCCGAACCCGGGACATTTATCGGATCCGGTAAATTGCGTGAAGTGGCTGATTTTGTGAAAGCTGCCGGAGTGGACATTGTTGTTTTTGATGACGAACTCAATGGTTCACAGATCAGGAATATCGAAAAATCGCTCGACTGCCGCATCCTCGACCGCAACAATCTGATCCTCGATATTTTTGCCCGCCGGGCAAGAACTTCCTATGCCAAAACCCAGGTGGAGCTGGCGCAATATGAGTATCTGTTACCGCGTCTTACCCGAATGTGGACTCACCTCGAAAGACAAAGAGGCGGAATTGGTCTGCGCGGGCCGGGAGAAACTGAAATCGAAACCGACCGCCGGATCATCCGCGACAGGATAAGCATCCTGAAGAAAAAGCTCGAACAAATTGACAAACAAATGGCTACCCAGCGGAAATCACGCGGAAAAATTATCAGAGTGGCGCTTGTGGGTTATACTAACGTTGGCAAATCAACCATCATGAATCAACTCAGCAAATCCGATGTTTTTGCTGAAAATAAACTCTTTGCTACGCTCGATACAACAGTAAGAAAAGTAGTAATCTCCGACCTCCCATTTTTACTCTCTGATACCGTGGGCTTTATTCGCAAACTGCCACACAGCCTGGTTGAATCATTCAAATCCACCCTGGATGAAGTCCGCGAAGCTGATTTGCTCTTGCATGTGGTGGACATTTCACATGCTGACTTTGAAGAACAAATCCATGTGGTTAATCAGACTCTTGCCGAAATCGGCGCTTCTGACAAGCCAACTATCATGGTTTTCAACAAAATTGATGCTTACCAGTGGGTAAAAAAGGAAGAAGATGACCTGACTCCTCCCACAAAAGAGAATACAACGCTGGAAGAATTGAAAAGAACCTGGATGGCCGGGTATTCCCAGCCGTCACTATTCATCTCGGCGCTCAAAAAGGAAAACTGGGATGAGCTGCGCATGCTTGTTCATCAGAGTGTCAGAGAGATCCATATTACCCGATATCCATTCACCGAAAGCCCTTTCAATATTGAAGTTTAAAAGTATTACCGTAAAGCAACAGCCTTCATGAAACCGAAATATCTCTTCCTTTTGTCATTGATTTCCGGCGTAATCCTGAGTTTGGGCTGGCCGATGGATGGCTTTCCTTTCTTACTCTTTTTTGGTTTTGTGCCCTTGCTTTTCATCGAAGATAAAATACAATCCAACCCTGGCGACTATCATAAATTCACCATCCTGAAATTCGCCTATCTTGCTTTCTTTGTCTGGAATTCCTTGACAACGTGGTGGATATGGAATTCAACCATTTTTGGAGCTATAATGGCCGTTGTGCTTAATTCCCTTTTCATGGCAGTGGTTTTCTGGTTATTTCATCTCGCCCGGCGAAGTTTTTTAAACCGCAATCACTCCATTTTTCTGCTGATTTTTTTCTGGATTGCTTTCGAATATCTCCACCTCGACTGGGATCTTTCATGGCCATGGCTTAACCTGGGTAATGGCTTTGCGATGTACACCAGGTGGATTCAATGGTACGAATTCACTGGAATCTTCGGAGGAACTTTTTGGATATTGTTGATGAACATTTTGATATTCAAAGCTATACGGTTGTATCTAAGGCAGAGGACATTTCATACCGGGCTCATTACTGTTTCTGTTTCGATGTTGTTGGTGCTGATTGTTCCTTTGGCAATATCGCTCTGGATTTACAATAAATGGGAGGAAAAAGGACCAAAAGCAGAAGTTATCATCACCCAACCTAATATTGATCCCTATTCCGAACAATACACAATACCGGTTCGTGAAGTCATAGAGAAGAATTTTGGAATTGCTGAGCCGCTAATCACCGATAGTACCGATTTTATTATTTGTCCAGAATCAGCGCTCCAGGAAAGTATCTGGCACAGTTCCATGGAGGAATCCCGCAGCGTTGTACTCATTCGCCGGTTTCTTGAAAAACATCCTCAGCTTAATATAATTATAGGGGCATCCACATTCAGACTCTTTAATGAAAATGAGCCATTAACCCCTACCGCCAGGAAATTTACTGATGTTGAGAGGCATTACGAAGCATACAACACAGCACTGCTTATCAACGATAGCGCCCCGATCGGACTGTACCACAAATCAAAATTGGTTCCAGGCCCTGAAAAGATGCCTTTTCAACGTTTGCTCAGTCCGTTGCAGGAATTCGCCTTTGACTTGGGTGGAACTGTGGGTAGTCTTGGTTTGTCGCACGAAAGAGTGGTTTTTACATCAAAAGATGGAAAAATTCACGCTGCGCCAATCATCTGTTACGAATCTATCTATGGCTATTTTGTTGCGGATTTTGTAAGAAACGGAGCCAACTTGCTTTTCATCATCACCAATGATGGCTGGTGGGGAAATACTGCAGGCCACCGCCAGCATTTTTCGTTTGCACCCATGAGGGCAATTGAAACGCGCCGAAGTTTGGCCAGATCAGCAAACACAGGCATTTCAGCAGTTATTAACTCCCGCGGTGATGTACTTCAATCCACCGAGTATTGGGTACCTGATGTTTTAAAGGCTGATTTGACATTGAACGAAAAAGTCACTTTTTACGTCAAATATGGCGATTACATTGGCCGGATAAGCGCCTTCCTGTCAGCCTTCCTGCTGCTGATTGCATTTACATCTTCAAGGCTGAACAGGGAAAAGCTAAGGAAATAACCTCCCTCTCCGATCCATTTTTCCCCCCATCGCTGGCAAAACGCCGATACACCATAGCTTGCCAGTGCTTGCAATCAAAAATCCCATAAAAAACAAAACCGCTAACAATCAATATGTTAGCGGTACTTGAGTAGCGAGGGAGGGACTCGAACCCTCGACCTCAGCATTATGAGTGCTGCGCTCTAACCACCTGAGCTACCTCGCCGTTTCTATGTTGAGAACTATTCCCGGTTTTTGAAAACGGGTTGCAAAAATAGAAAACTATTCAAAGGTATTTAGAAAAATTATCAGAAAATTCCATTGGAATTTTTGATCATCACATTATCAGATAGTTACAATCATTTTTTCAGTGTTGGACTTTTTCTCAATTTAAAAAGGCTGGAATTATTGGTGTTTTAGTAATTTTACCACCAGTTTTTAAACCGAAGTCAACTCAACTTACTGTAAAAATGAAAAAATACATCTCTTTAGGCGTTAATTGCCCCCACTGTAACGAGTCGCTGATGGACATGAATCATCAGATACATAGCTACCCGAGTATTAAGGTGAATATCGAAACCGCCAGGGCAAAAGGGATTATCTGGCTCTGCTCCATTTACGATTGTTATGATCATGAAAATAATATCGAACTGCGTGAAGATGAGGTGGTTCGTTTCTTTTGTCCCCATTGCAACCAGAGCCTGATGCTCGAAACCATTTGCAATCAATGTAAAGCAAAAATGGCGGGATTTGTAATTAAAGCCGGAGGGAAAATTGATTTTTGCTCCCGGAAAGGCTGCAAAAATCATTATGTGTTGTTTGAAAATCTGGCAGACGAAATCAGGAATTTCTATAAAGAATATGGTTCCAGTGAATGATTCGTCTTTACAAAAATCGCGTTTAACAATTCATCATTAATTACCGAACCGTAAAATGAATAATAACCTTTACAAAATCCAGCCTGTTGAAATTTGGAATTATTTCAGTGAAATCCTCCGGATCCCCCGTCCATCCAAGAAAGAAGAAAAAATTGCTAACTACCTGATCGAATTTGCAAAAAGACACCAATTGAATTACAAAGTGGATGAAATTGGTAATATAGTTATCCTAAAACCTGCAACCCCGGGAATGAAAAACCGGAAGTCAGTCTGCCTGCAAAGCCATATGGATATGGTTTGCGAGAAGAATAAGGATACTGATTTCGATTTTGAATCCGATGCTATCAGGGCCTACATTGATGGTGACTGGGTGAAGGCCGAAGGAACCACACTTGGCGCCGACGACGGGATAGGAATGGCTGCACAGCTCGCAATTCTGGCATCTGACGTTATTGAGCATGGACCCATTGAGTGCCTTTTTACTGTTGACGAAGAAACCGGACTCTCTGGCGCATTTGGTCTAAAATCTGGATTTTTAAAATCAACAATTTTATTAAATCTTGATTCAGAAGACGATGGCCAGATATTTATTGGTTGTGCTGGTGGCAGAGACACGACAGCAATGCTTAAATTTGAAAGGAAAAGTGTTCCCAAAGATTTCTCTGCATTCAAAATCATCATAAATGGCCTCAAAGGTGGACATTCGGGTGACGATATTAATAAAGGCCTGGGAAATGCGATTAAAATACTTGTCCGCATTCTTCATTCTGCCTCAGAAAAGTTTGGTGCCAGGCTTGCAGATATTACCGGAGGCAACCTTCGGAATGCGATTGCCCGTGAATCAGAGGCAGTTGTTTTGATTAATTATGTTGCTGAGAAAGATTTCTCTCAACTGGTCCATGAAATCGGTCAATCTGTAAAGAATGAATTGAAAACTACCGAACCAGATCTGAATATCAGCCTGCTAGAAGCCAAAATACCGGAATTTGTTATGGATGAAACATCGCAGCACAAGCTGATGTTGGCCCTTTATGCCTGCCCTCATGGTGTAATCCAAATGTCAAGAGACATACCCAATTTTGTTGAAACCTCCACAAATCTTGCTTCCGTAAAAGTTATTGATGATTGTTACCTGGTTACAACAAGCCAGCGCTCTTCCGTGGCTTCAGCGCTTGATGATGTTGTCAATATGGTCGCATCGGTATTTCACCTTGCCGGAGCAGAAGTTAAGCACACCGATGGCTATCCTGGCTGGGCGCCCAACACGCAGTCGGAAATTCTAGATATCGCAAGAAGCGCCTACGAGCGGCTTTTTAAAACTGAACCTAAAGTATTGGCCGTGCACGCAGGCCTGGAATGCGGATTGATCGGGGAAAAATTCCCGGGAATAGACATGATCTCCTTTGGTCCAGATATCAAGGGTGCACACTCACCTGACGAAAGGATCTCGATTAGTTCTGTCCAGAAGTTTTGGGATTGGACAATCGAAATATTGAAAAGCATACCCGCTGAGAATTAAGACTCTCAGATTAAGTGGTGACTTAAATACCAAATCCGAAGCCTATTCTGAAAACAGGGTTGCTGTAAGGCGTTTTATTGGTCTCATTCAGATTGTAAAGAATAAGGATACTACCATAAGCTCTGCCCCCAATACTTTGGTTTAATCCGCCCCCAATCAGAAAACCGGGAACCCGTAAATGTTCATTACCAGTTGAGTAGGGAATTCCATACACATCAACAAATTTACCGTTAGAATCTACCTTGTAATTCTCATTATAGGTAAGGTATTCGTATTCAGCATGTGCAAAAAGCCCACTTAGTAACCCAAGACCTTCAAAAATACTGGAAAAGTAATACCGAGTGAAGAGCCTTCCACCAAAAATGTTGATCTTCCGGTCCGACAAAGACCCATTCTCAGTATTCATGTAAAAGTTATCGTACTTGCTGTACTGATAGGTAAGTCCGACACCGGCAATAAAATCATCAGTCACTTTGTAGCCTACCATTGGAGAGGTTTCAATTGCAGTAAAAGTACCAAATTGAACTCCAACGATGCCTTCAAAAACCAGCCTGTCGGCAAAACTCTTTGTTTGATAAGGATTCTGGGCGCCACTATCGAATCCAAAAAGAAACCCTATTAATATAAGGTGTAATTTTAAAACATTTTTCGTTGAGATTGACATCAGATTTGGATTTGAAATGTAACCTGAGAATAACGCAGAAATGATAGTTTCAACATTTTAACAGAAAGATAAATTCACACAGATTTACTATGTTATTAAAAAAGAGACACATAGGTTGATTTACTTTTACGTTTTTTAGAAAGGAGACAAATTTATTGAAAAAAAACAGAAAAAAGCTTGGTTGGTATTAAAAAATGATTGTATCTTTGCAGCCCTTTTCAAAAAGGAGTTCTTTTCAGATTGATGGGCAAAAGAAGTTAAACTGATAATTAACGTAAAATCAGCTTCTTAAAAAGATTGAGAAAAAAAATCTCAATTTTTTTATAAAAAAGCTTGGTAGTTTAAAAATTAGAATTAATTTTGCAGCCCTTTTCAAAACAGAAAAGCAGTTCATTAAAAAGTTTGAAAAAAATTATCGAAAAATGTTGCAGGTTAAAAATTCATATTATCTTTGCAGCCCTTTTCGAAAATGAAATCGGACAGATAAGTTCTTTGAAGATATTGAAGTAAAGTTTTTTAAGCAGCAAATATCCACAGTCAGTTTTTATTGAATGTGAAAGTAGATCCGAAAGACACAAATAAGATTTACAATTACAATGAAGAGTTTGATCCTGGCTCAGGATGAACGCTAGCGGCAGGCCTAACACATGCAAGTCGAGGGGCAGCACAGGTAGCAATACCGGGTGGCGACCGGCGCACGGGTGCGTAACGCGTATGCAACCTACCATTGATCGGGGCATAGCCCGAAGAAATTCGGATTAATATCCCATAATATTCAGATGAGGCATCTCAATTGAATTAAAGCTTTTGCGATCACTGATGGGCATGCGTGACATTAGTTAGTTGGTGAGGTAACGGCTCACCAAGACTATGATGTCTAGGGGTTCTGAGAGGATTATCCCCCACACTGGTACTGAGACACGGACCAGACTCCTACGGGAGGCAGCAGTAAGGAATATTGGTCAATGGGCGCAAGCCTGAACCAGCCATGCCGCGTGCAGGAAGACGGCCCTATGGGTTGTAAACTGCTTTTGTCAGGGAATAAACCCGCGCTCGTGAGCGGGGCTGAAGGTACCTGAAGAATAAGCATCGGCTAACTCCGTGCCAGCAGCCGCGGTAATACGGAGGATGCAAGCGTTATCCGGATTTATTGGGTTTAAAGGGTGCGCAGGCGGAATGGTAAGTCAGTGGTGAAATCTCCCGGCTCAACCGGGAAACTGCCGTTGATACTGCCGTTCTAGAGTACAGTTGGGGTGGGCGGAATGTGTCATGTAGCGGTGAAATGCTTAGATATGACACAGAACACCGATAGCGAAGGCAGCTCACCAAGTTGTAACTGACGCTCATGCACGAAAGCGTGGGGATCAAACAGGATTAGATACCCTGGTAGTCCACGCCGTAA
>DAIRGA010000018.1:0-104023 GCA_036794825.1 Bacteroidales bacterium
TTCATCAGTGAAAGTATTCACCAGAATTGGTGTTTCAGTTATTTTGATCCCGTCCTTATAAACATTATAACCAAGAAAATTAATTGCAAGGGTAATCTGGTTGCCAGGTTCATTTGGCCAGAAGCCAACTACCTGACTATCATTAAGAATCCCTTTAATACACCAGTTATAAGGCAATTGAAATTCACTCAGGGTAGTCCAGGGCGTTTCGCCGATTTTTACCAGATCACCAGAACCGGTAATGCCTGGCCCGCCATCCACAGTGGCAATGAATTCAAGATCAACTACTTCAATCTGGTATCCGATCCACAAATATTCAAGCTGATCGAGACTTAGTGGTTCGGGGAGAGCAAAAGTATTCCACGAGTCGCTCGTCAGGCCGCTTACGGGCATAGTAATGAGTGGTGTTTCGGCAAATTCATCTATGTATATTTTTACTTCAAAATCAGAATTCACCGAATACACATAGAAACTCACCTGTTCGAGCAGTTTGCCGGAATAAGGCATAAGATCGGAAGAAGTAAAACGATGGGCAAATTCATATTTGCCAGGCCCTAATGTGCCTATTGTGGTTAGATTTTATTTTATCATTTTCAGGCATGCATTACTGTGATGAACCAAAACTAAAATTATTCCATTTGACTACTTCGGACTGAACGTAGGTCACGCCTCGGTTCAAACGGTGTCACTTTGAAAAATCAAAACACCCCCTCCATCGTCACTTCACAGGCGACCAGCTCGGTGGCGAATTGGTTTTTGGCGAGGCCGGAGGGGATAGTTCGGTTAAGTGATAAGGCGAAGGTGTCGCCTTTTTATTCATTTCCCGGCATTCCCCTTTTCAAATATGTTCGATCAATTGTATGCTTACCAATTCGTAAGCATTACGGGGGTTGTAGGGTACATCCGGCCTAAGCAAAGCGGTGGTATCTCCTAAAAATTCGCTGCTTTTCATTTTTGCTTCCATATTCAAAATAAACTCTCGCCTGGTTGGGGGTTTTTCAACCGAAAACTTAATGTATTTTCGGTAGCTGTTCAGCAGTGCATCTCTATCCAAATCTGGTATTTGGGATAAAGCAAAGAACAAATCGAAGAGGTCCCGGCCTTTTTTCCGTTGATACAGCGCCCTCAGTTTTGTACCCAGGAGTTCTTCCAAACGGTAGGTAGTCAGGTTACAACTTCCCTCAAACCAGGATGATTTCATTTCAAAAGGATAATGCAATAACCCAAGCACATTAAAATGCTCACGCGTGTTGGCTTCCACCTTTAAGCGCAACCGGACGAATGGGGGAAACTCTGAGTCAAAACGACAAATTATCTGGGTTCCATCTCTTCTTGGTTTTACAGATGACTCGCCCAGAAAAGCCAATGCAGCTTGCAATCTTTGCACGGTCTCTTTTATGGGTTCAGCCCGCACCTGCACCAGATCAATATCTTCGGAGTAGCGTTGTTGCGGGTGCAGGTAAAGCTTATGCAAAGCAGTACCGCCCCGAAAAGCCAAACTACCGGCCAGCCATTCGTCAGAAAAAATTGCTATCAGGGCACGGCAAATCACCATGTCCTGCTCTACCTGCTCGTAGGATTGCCAGGCTACTAGCTGGCTCCATTCGGTTATGTAGGCCTGGGGAATCATTCGTCAATCTCGATTTCGAGGTTCACAATCACCTTCCACCGGTTGGCGGAAGAAAACCCTGCAGTTACACCGGCTGGCTTTAAAGGGATGCGGAAGAGACTCAGTTTTTCCCGTTCCATGGCTTCAAATAAAGCATCAGCTAATTTCTGATTGAAGCATACATGTTCAAGCAAGTATCCTAAGCGTTGTAAGGCAGTAACGTGTACCTGTTTCATCAATTCCGGTGAGAAATCAAACGGGCTGATTACTTCCACTAATTCGTTCAAAACAGCGCCCGCCCGATTTATTCCGCCTACTCGTTTTTGAAATCGAATCAAATCACACGCAGTGAGGGCGGCATTTGAAATGTTCAGGTAACCCGCCTCGGTTTTTCGTTTTTCGATGAGTGGTTCAGGAACTTCTTTGATGCTGATGTAGTTGATTTTAAGGCCTTTTTTTTGCGTCGGGCGCAGCACAGGTAATCCTGTAACAACAAAGTATTCCTGAGGCTGATGATGTGAAGCGCCATGAAATGCAGCGGCGCTAAGCAGCGCTACATAGTAAGACCTGTTCAGGTGTTTCATAAAAGCATCCAGATACAATTGCGGGGGTAATATGCCTTTGGAAGCAAACTGTGGGGTGATGATGAGGTAGTAACCCTTAAAAACAGGTAACAGCTTGCCTTTATCGGTCAATCGTTTTAAGGCCGATTTTAAGGCAGCATCGCTGAGTTCGGTGTAGCTGAGTTTCAGTTCTGATAAGGCAAAACCGTACCTGCCCTGAGCCATTAATAATTCCGGCCATTTGGCAATATGATTATTGGTTAGCTCTTTCATAATAAGAGTAAATTTTTGCGAAAGTAGTCATTATTCGGTACTTTTCGCAAAAAATCTCTTTTTAATCCACAATTTTTTTCTATAAAGTTTTGCTGTACATGTGGGTAAATATTCCCAATCAGGCCACCAGATGGTGTTGAAGATGGCTTTTGATGGCGCCGGAATTTATCACTACTCAACGATTTAATTACCCCGCCCTCCCGAATTCTCGGGATAAATTCCGGGAGTAAATCGTTGAAAATCATTGCTCCCTTTAGGGTTGGGGCAATCAATGATTTTCAACATTAAATGCTTTCTGGCAAGAGCTATTAAACGTTAAACCAGCCAAAAGTGCTGTTTTTTTGGAGTTTTGGCTGATTATAAATTTCTTTATCCAGCCAAATCTGGTTTTTTTTGATGGTTTTGGCTGATTATAGCAGATTTAATCCAGCCAAAACTGAATGGGTTAAGCTGACTTTTTGGAAATCTAAAGAGAAGCCGCTGTTTAATCTTCACCCATTTTCACAAACCGGAGTTGCTGAATGGTTTCCCTTTGGTTGCTTATCCATAACAAATAAACTGACGGGGCTAAAGAACCGACAGGGATTTCTTTTGCACTGCTTCCGGCTGAAAATGTTCCGGTCAGGACAATTTTCCCGCTAAGGTCAATGATTTGATAGTGAAGGTTTTCGGTTATATTTTCATCGCATGTTAGCGTAAGAGCATTATTGGCCGGGTTGGGATGGATCGAAAATTCCGGTCTTTCTGCCGGTTTGGTTATCGAGGTGGTCATGTCCTCAAAATAGGCTGTAAAGCTGACGGCGGCGATGGGTGTGTTTAACTGATTCAAAAACACCGGGTTAAGGGTATCACTAATCAATCCGTTATTACCCCAGTGCAGGAAATTAAAACCGTCATTTGGCAGGGCTTCAATTTTTACAGGGATGCCGTCAAAATATATTCCGTGCCAGGGATAGCCGTCGGGAGTAACTGTACTGATTTTTATTTTTCCGCCATTTTCCGGATATACGTTTAAGATCACCTCAACCTGGTTGGGCAAATTGAAATGCGACTGGAGGTGGTTTCTGACCTGGGCGGTTCTTTCAGAAAGCTGGAATTGGAATGTCAGGTGGTTGTTGTGAAAGGACTCCATTTGTCCCGGAATATTATTCGGATCGCCCCATCGGGCATATTCTTTGGGCATTTCCAGCGCCATTTGATCGTACATATTTTGCTCTATCGAAGACATCACATCGAAGCGATAGGCAGTATTCATTACATCAGCAAAGCGGTTGATGAAATAATTCCTGAACCGCTGGTTTTGCATTCCCCTTTGCCAGATATGGAGGTGAGGATAGGAATCACCATAGTTCAGCATGTACCCGATATGATCAAAATAGCAATCTGTCCAGCCGTTGGGATGCATGGAAAGTTCCAGGTCAATCAGGCAGTAGCGCCAACGGAAGTCGGTTTTGTCCGAACGGTGAATCTTGATATTGTTCCAGGGCCAGTCGGTGTTTCCCATCCACGACACGCCAATGATATAATCGGTGTACCAGGTCATGTCGAAGTAGTTATCTGCTGAATTCCAGAAAGCTGTGTCGGCTGGATTGAATTGCAGGAAAGATGAATAATCGTCATAAAAATCATCCAGCGAGCCTTCTACTGCCCGTAAAACGCCTCCATACCATGCGCTCATCGACAAAATATCCATCTGTTTTGGATCAGCGCCATCGTAAACTTCAAAGTACTCGGTATCCATTTTTTCGCGCAATTCGTACAGCCCAAAATAACTTCCGTTGATATAAACCGACACCGGCCTCCAGGCTGCGTAATAATTATTGGTTTCACCAGCCATCAATCTAACCTGACAGGCATCCTTGTATGGAAACACCAGAAATTGATTGCTGCCGTTCCTCAGATAAAACTTGCTGTACCTGATCCTGTCGGGTCTTCCGGGGATGATTTGATAATCCACCGGCCCGTCGCCCAACACCCCGTCAGCCAATTCAACCCTGAAGGAATGTTGAGGATTTGACCGCGAACCGCCCCATCCCCCGTCAATTTGTATCCCGGCCCGTTGGGAAAAAATCAGGTTTTTGGTCGAATCGAAATACTCCACATACGCCGACTTTTCCCAGTCGTACCACCAGTTGTCGAAAATTCCGTTTTCGCCGTAAAGATTGTTATTGGCAGTAACTACAGAAATGACCGGGGTTGTGTGATTAGCGCCATACAGATAAGAAGAAACCGCGTTTGGACTGGGCAGCATACCGGGAGCAAAAACCCTTGCCTTCAGCACCGTTGAAGACGAAATACTGACCGGTGTGCCCGTGTAAAGGGGCGACAATGGGGTGGGGTCGCTGCCATCGGTTGTATAATGTATGGAAGTCAATCCTGGGTTGGGATTGCTGATGGTTACGCTAAACGGCAGTTGATAAAATCCTGAAGCGATCGAAATAACAGGCGCTTTGAGGTATTCAGTAAAAGTATTTGAATTGTTATTGGTGGATGAAGGCGTTCCATATTGAAAAAGATAATGATCCGTGGAGCCGTCGGGGAAAGATCCTTTGCTATTGTCCAGGTCGTAACATTCGATGAGCATGGAGCTTAAGAAAACCTGCGATGGAGAGAACAGGAAAACGGCCTCCCCAGATTCCGAAATTTTGAAATTGGTGTGTAAGAAATTACTTGTGTCCACTGCTTCAAAGGAGGAAGTCAATTCGTTCATAGAGACCAGTTTCATGTGGATATCAATGTAATCGTACACCGTATTTGGGTCTGTTGATACTACATCAAAAGCAAGACTTGTAATCTCCCCGGCAGTCAGCCCCGCAGCCGTGAGCTCAGAAGCCTGGATCAGCATCTGGTGCCTTGCCGACCAGTACCAGTTGCCATAAGGCGCCGGGTAATCTGTGGGTGAGTTTTGCACCGTGCCTGTTCCTACCTGGATGCCATTCAGCTTCATGTTGGGCCGTTGATAAGCCCGCGAACCGTACTTAGCCTGGCATGAATAAGCGCTGCCATCGTTGAAGTTGAAGGCAGTTGACCGGAAATCGGTGGTGGTTTGCCGGAAGACCGAATTGGTTGTATAACCCGCAGAGCTGTAGGAACAGGTATTGACCAGAATGCTGGAAATCCCATCCCAGTAAAATGGTGTGGTAAAACTGTGTGTATTCCAGCCGGTAACAGGGTTAAACGCTTCCGAAGTAACGACATGAATAAATCCCGAGAGTGGTTTCCGATCCTTCCCGCTGCAGAAAATTGTCCGGTACCCGCCCGGAGGAAGTTTTAGGTTGGGAAGAATCCATTTGACCGGGTTGGCGGCATTGTCGCTGATCGAATAATTCAGGAGATTAACCGTATCTGTGCCTGAATTGAAGAGTTCGATCCAGTCAGGATACTCGCCATCTTCGTCTGCAATGGTGGAATAATTCCTGTTGCTTCCTTCGTTTATCACTACCTGGGCACACAGCTCACCGATGAGGAAAACCATTACCAGCACCGCACAACTTAATCTTTGTAAAATCATCTGATTTGTAGATTTTTACTGACCTCAATTTCGTGCAAACATAAACGAAAATCGGCTTATGGAGATCAGAATGCGATATGAGTAACCGGCGAAACAGATCACTTGATTTGACTGGCATTTTCATTACCTCCCTGATTGGTTGATGCAATCATTGCAATTGCGCAAAAGCCCGGAATATCTCTTTGCTGGGTTAGATCCCCGGCCTAAAGGTCAGGATTACAGCGGGTTGATCGTGGATACTGGCAGCGCATTCCAGTTCTTATTTAGAGGCCATCTTCGACCTGATGGGGTTCTTCAATCCGGAATACCCGGTCAGCTCCATTTTTACCGATCCAACAATCACTGCAGATTTTGCCAGGATAGGGAGTTTGTTTTCATCATCGGTAACCCAAAGGGTCATCGGGTAAGGATTGCTGAAGACTTCGCCGGTAACCACCATCGGTTTGAAGGCAAGGCACCTGAATTTCCCCAGATCGGTTTCCACAATTTCCCTGCCCTGAAACTGAATCACCGAAACGTATAGCGAGTCGTCGAGGTAAAAGTTGATGGAGATATTATCGCCCACTTTCAGCGTGTCGGCGCTTAGCGTGCGGGCATAATAGACCGCCGAAATAATATCCTGCACATTTGGGGTAATGGGTTTTGTCTTTCTGCGGCTGGTGGCTATTCCTCTATTGTGATCGAAATCCACATCGTCGTCCCTCACATAACCACCTTCCCTGGTGCGGCGCACAAAATGATGGGGTATCAGCGCTTCTTTATCCACAAAGGACTCAAAGCGATCACGCACCTTGAAGAACCAGTCGAAAGCCCGGTTTGATTTACCAGTACCGACAATATGATATGTCTCACGGTTGTCAAATTTCCGTACAGATCGCTTCACATCAATTTCAGCCGTGCCGGCATTCACTTTTCCGGTAAGCAAAGATTCGTAATAGACCTTGAATTTCAGATTTTCACCCACCGCCCATGCTTTGTTCTCCACACTGCGATAGCTAAAATTATCCGTCGTCTGCGGGAAGATCTCAGATGTAAATAAAAGGCAGATGAGTATTAGTATTGATCTGGAAAATATCATAATGATCGGGTGGCCGGAAATCTCCAAATTAACTGAAGAAAAGACCGAAAATTGTTTTTTATGCCCCGTGTAGTTATGCATTGCTGAAATCATTTAGCGTGCAATTGCAATTTTCAAACCAGAAGTCTTTGGGTTTGTGTGAAGTGTTTACCAGGGTAAGTCATTACATCATTCTAAAATGAAGTTTTTTCAGCATATTAGGCACAATAGGGCACAATAGAATAATTGGCCAAATGTACCCGAGTGGAACTATTGTTAGAGCTGCTGAAAAATTCAAACAGAAAGAAAAGAATTTTCTGAGACTCTGTGGCTCTCTGTGGCTTCTCCGTGGTTCTCTGTGTAAATTTATCTGTTACACGGAGTTTCACAGAGGAATCAAAGAGTTTCACAGAGAGAAAAAATTATCTGCCATAATCAAGTACATGGATTTTACTAATAGATGCTCAAAAGCCTTGCACTAAATTTGAGAGATTCATTTGTAACAAGTTAAATATCAACTATAAATCTGTTTTAAGCAGTCCCTATTTTATATAAATTAAAGGTGACAATTTTTTTCAAAATGATCAGACCACAACCACATTAATGATCTTTCGTGGCACTACGATCACTTTCTGGATGCGTTTTCCCTCTGTCCATTTTTGAGCCTGCTCCGATTCGATAACCGCTTTTTCGATGCTGCCGGCGGATGCATCAACGGGGAACTCCATTTTGAAACGCATTTTTCCGTTGAACGAAACCGGGTATTCAAAAGTGTTTTGAACCAAATACTCCTCCTGGTAATCCGGGAAGGATGCGCTGGCTACGCTGGTAGTGTTTCCGAGCAGATGCCAGAGCTCCTCGGCAATGTGTGGCGCGTAGGGCGAAATGATCCTAACCAGCAGTTCGAGTACCTTGCGTTTGTGGCACTTCAGCTCGTGGAGCTCGTTTACGCAAATCATAAAATTGCTCACGCCGGTATTGAAGGAGAACCGTTCGATGTCATCCTTCACTTTTTTGATGGTTGCGTGGATGATTTTGAGTTCGGCGGGTGCGGGGGCTTCGTCGGCTACCCTGAAGTTGTTGTTTTCGTCGTGGAAGAGCCGCCATAATTTACGGATAAACCGGAAAACTCCCTCGATACCGTTGGTGTCCCAGGGTTTGGATTGTTCCAGCGGACCGAGGAACATTTCGTAAAGCCGCAGCGTGTCGGCGCCGTATTTTTCGATCAGATCATCCGGGTTTTGCACGTTGTACTTCGACTTGGACATCTTTTCCACTTCCCAGCCGCAGATGTACTTCCCGTTTTCGAGGATAAACCGCGATTCTGCCAGGTGGGGCTGCCATTTTTTGAAGGCTTCAATATCCAGAACATCATTGTTCACAAGGTTTACATCAACATGGATAGGATCGGAGAAGTTCTCGCGTCCGGGATAATTTTTTGAAACGAAGATCGGGAACATGCCCAACGCTTCTTTTTCAACAAATGCCGGAAGATCCTCGCCAGCAAGCACTTTCCTGATTCTCTCCATCACCTCCTCTTTATTAAGCAGGTCGCGGATGGGGATGAGCAGGAGTTTCAACCCTTTGGCACGGGTGTATTCTTCATAAGGGTCGGCGAGCTTTTCGAGCGATTGTTGTCTCTTTACTTCGATGAGCAGTTTGGCTTCCTCGCTGTAAAAGTCGAATTTCCGGTGGCCATCCCGGTAATCCCTGATAAATGTCACGCCGGTCTTTCGATCTTTCAACTCTTCCCACAGGAGAAACTCCGCCATTTTTTCCACATTCACCCGATAAACGAAATTGGATCTTCCCTGAATCATCCCCTGGTTGATCATTTTTGCAAATGGCTCATCTTTAACTACTAAACCCAGGTCGTAGAGGAACTTGTTCCAGAAACGGGAGTATATCAGGTGGCCGGTTCCATGTTCAGCGCCGCCAACGTACAGATCAACATTTTGCCAGTACTGGTTGGCCTCTTTCGAAAAATACTCCTGGTCGTTCTGCGGATCCATGTAGCGGAGGTAATATCCGCTGGAGCCTGCAAATCCGGGCATGGTGTTGGTTTCGAGCGGATAGCCCTCTTTGGTTTTCCAGTTATGTGCCCTGGCCAGTGGCGGTTCGCCGGAATCGGTAGGTAAAAATTTATCCACTGGAGGTAACTCCAGCGGGAGTTCATTTTCGGGGAGCATGTAAGGCATTTCATCCTTGTAATAAACCGGGAAAGGCTCGCCCCAGTAGCGCTGCCTGCTGAAAATAGCATCCCGGAGCCGGTAGTTGATCTGCATTTTGCCAATACCGAGCTTCTCAATATGTTCGATGATGCGGTGGATGGCATGTTTCACTTCGAGGCCTGAAATCACCCCTGAATTGATCATTACACCCTCTTTGGCGTCATAGGATTCGTCCCACTCATGTGGGTTGGTCAGGGTTTCGCCGGGACGTTTCACTACCTGGATGATGGGCAGGAGAAAGTGCTTTGCGAATGCAAAGTCGCGGCTGTCGTGAGCAGGAACCGCCATGATGGCGCCGGTTCCATAGCCTGAAAGTACATAGTCGGAAACGTAAATCTTCATCCGCTCGCCATTGAGCGGGTTGATGGCAAACGAACCGGTGAAGGCGCCGGTTACTTTCTTCACCTCGGTCATGCGCTCGCGTTCGGAGCGAACCTTCACCCTTTCGATGTATTCTCTTACCGGTCCCCGGCATTGCGGTGTGGTGATTTCGATGGCCAGTTCGTGTTCGGGCGCCAGTACCATAAAAGTAGCGCCGTACAAGGTATCGGGGCGGGTCGTAAAGACTTCTATTTTCTCTTTGTGATCTTCCACCTGGAAAACAACGGAAGCGCCCTCTGAACGGCCAATCCAGTTGCGCTGAACGTCTTTGATGGATTCCGACCAATCCACCGTGTCCAGCCCATTGAGCAACCGCTCAGCATAAGCGGTAATTCTGAGCGACCATTGCCGCATCAGTTTACGTTCAACCCTGTGTCCTCCCCTGATGGAGATTCCCTCGCTCACTTCGTCGTTGGCGAGCACCGTTCCCAGTTCGGGGCACCAGTTTACCATCGTGTCCGAAAGGAAAGCAAGTCGGTAGTTCATCAGTATTGTCTGCTGCTCTTTTTCGTTCATCTGTTGCCAGACTTCGGCACTGAAAGCTGAATGATCATCGCATTTTGCCTCTATGCCAATGCTGCCATTTTTTTCGAAATGATTAACCAACAGGCTGATTGGCTGCGCTTTATCGCTTTTTTTATCGTACCAGTGATTGAAAAGCTGGATGAAAGTCCACTGTGTCCATTTGTAATATTTCGGGTCGCAGGTTTTCACTTCCCGATCCCAGTCGTACGAAAATCCGATTTTATCCATCTGGGCGCGATACCTGTCAATGTTGAGATTGGTGGTAATTTCGGGGTGGGTTCCCGTTTGGATGGCATATTGTTCGGCAGGAAGCCCAAAAGCATCGTACCCCATGGGATGCAGCACGTTGAAGCCTTTCAGCCTTTTGTAGCGGGCATAAATATCGGAAGCAATATAACCGAGCGGGTGTCCGACATGCAATCCGGCGCCCGAAGGATACGGAAACATATCAAGGACATAGTATTTTGGCTTATCCGATTGATTTTCAACTTTGAAGGTTTTTTTTTCGGCCCAATACTGCTGCCATTTTTTTTCGATTTCGGTAAAATTGTAATCCATCGCAAATGAGTATTTTTCGATTATTAGGGTGCGAAAGTACTAAAACTATCCTAAAAGAGTCCTGACGGGACATGTGCTTCGCCCGGTTTTCAGCGCAAAGCTGCAACTTTGCACAATCTCTGTTGAGTAGTGAATTGCTTCACGCAAAGGCGCAGGGACGCAAAGGTGAAGGAGAATTTCTGCCAGTCATGGGGTGATTTTTAGGTCAACAAAGAAAAAGTGTGGTATAATGCCTTGATTTACTTGTAATTGTTGTTTCCCCCCGCTTTTGGAAGATCAACAAATCCAAGGAAAAATCCATCTTTGATTTGAAGCGTGTCTCCTCTCACACCGTAAACGTAGCAACCAAACTCTGTTAAAATCTTCATCCTTTGCATGGTGTCGGCATCGTAAAATGGGATATTACGGGTTTCGATGATCCGGAAATAGCTCCCCGGCTGATCGGCGCAGCCCCAGGCTGAGGACCATTTTTCCCAGTAGGTTTCGGGATCGAAAAAAGTGTATTCGATACCCACTGCTTCAGGCGGAGAATAGCGCTTGCTACCTGAAGTGTAAAATTGGCTGATTTCCTGTAAATTACTGAATCCTTTAGCAATAAACAGAAAAACACTCTGCCCGTTGTACATTCCTTTTTCGATCCTGAATTTGGCTCCGGTGGACAAGGCGGTGTCGTTTAGCGTGTTGGCCGGGTAAGGAAAAAAGTCGTTGATGACCTGCTGGTAGGTATAGGTGATGTCCCTCGCTGTAAAACGCGCTCTGGCGATGGAGTTGATGGTAACGATGCTGTCGAGATGGGTAGCGTCCCATGTAAACTCATTGTAGGCATCATTTTCGGCCAGTACGCGCAATTTGCCGGAAAGATGATTCTGGCTTTGAAAAGTTCCAGTAATATAGCCACGATCAGGCAAATCCACCGTGAACTGGTTTTCTTCAATCCTGAACAGGCCTTTCTCACCGGTGAGTGTTCTTTGTTTGAGCAGGCTATCCAGCCAATAGTTAAAGGTAAAACTGTAAAGCATCTGCTGCGAGTTGATCTCACGGATTTCCAACTCGATGTAGGTCATGTGGGCAGTATTTCCCGACCATTTTCCCACATAAGGCAGGTCGTCGGGAACAATAACCGGTTCAACAGGCCGGCAACCGGAAACGAAGTTTAAAATAATGAAAATCAGGATCAGGCGATCAGGATGGATACACATTTTATCCTGCACAAGTTAGATCGAAAAAGTTAATTGGTTTCCTTGCTAAGGTCATTCTTCAGGAGGGCAATCATGTCTTGCAGTTCGTCTTCATCAATCGGTTTGGCAACAAAACCAAGGTGCTCATATTTTTTTGTAAGTGGCTCAAGTATGCTGTAAGCGCTGATAAAGATCACCCTGAAATGGCGCGATGGGAACTTGTCAAGCAGGTCCAATCCACTTCCGAGAGGTAAATTGATATCAAGGAACACTGCATCGGGGTTTATCTTGTTAATGAGCCTGAATGCTTCATTTTTGCTGGTAGCCACTCCGCTTACAACAATCTGAGGATCAATTTTTTGCAACATGTCAGTTAACACGTCAAAGATGACAGGCTCGTCATCTACAATCACTACTTTTATCATGAGGCAGTTATTAGATGGATGAACTAAAAACTTTCTGCTTAAAACAGGGCAAATATAAGGTTTTAGAAATAAGGAATAGGTTGCAGACAAAACTGATGCTTAGCAAATCACCCCGCTACCCAGGCAAATGGTTGAATCCGGGTTGTAAATCACACCGTACTGGCCCGGCGCCACACCCGAAACCGGTGACTCTGAGTGGATTACAAAGCTATTGCCATTGTTGATCAGCGTTCCGGTTGCAAATTCCGGCTGATGCCTGATCTTGAATTTCACCGGCTGAGGCATTGAATAATCGCGGTCGGCTTTGGCATTAATGAAATGAAATTCAGCCAGTTGAACGGAGTCTTTGTATTGAGCAACCGGATCGTACCCGTTGGATACCCAAACGATGTTGTTTTCGATGTCCTTTTTAACCACAAACCATGGCCCTCCGCCAAGCCCCAATCCCTTGCGCTGCCCGATGGTATGAAACCAGATTCCTTTGTGGTCGCCAAGAACTTTGCCTGTTTCCAGTTCGACTATTTTACCGGGTTTTTCGCCAACATAGCGCCGGATAAAATCAGAATAATTGATCTTTCCGAGGAAGCAAATTCCCTGGCTGTCTTTGCGATAGGCCGAGGGCAGCTTCTCCGAAATGGCCTTTTGCCTCACTTCACTTTTGAGAAGATGGCCAATGGGAAAAATCAGTTTGCCGAGCTGCTGCCTGGAAATCTGCCCAAGAAAATAAGTCTGGTCTTTGAATGCGTCTTTTGCTGTTCCGAGGTACTTCTCCCCGTCAACGTTGAGAGTAGTAGCATAATGTCCGGTTGAGATGAGATCGTACTCGTTTCCGAATTTCTCATTAAAAGCCCCGAACTTGATGAGTTTGTTGCACATAATGTCCGGGTTTGGTGTCAATCCGCTCCTTACCGTGTTGATTGTGTATGAGATAACCAGGTCCCAGTATTCGTTCTGCAGCGAAACCGACTCCATTTTGCAGCCATATTTTTTAGCCAGGTAAGTTACAATCTCCATGTCCTCTTCCGCCGGGCAGTCCACCCAATTCGGGTCGTCTTTCAACCCGATCTGGATGTAGAAAATATGGGGGTCGTAGCCCATTTCTTTGAGCAACGGGATGGTTACCGAGCTGTCAACACCTCCGGAAACAAGAGAGGCAATTTTCATTTTGATAAGAGCAATTTATTTAAAATGTTCAAAAAGAACCGATTACATCAACTTCTGGTACGCTTTCCACCAGCGGTCGGGTATTTCAAATTTGCCGGCGCTAAGGTAGTCTTTGTAGCTGCACGGCACCATCACATGGCGGCTCAGTGAAGCAGCTTTGTCAACACTCACCGGTAATTGCATCCACCAGCGGTCGGTATTTTTGCTTTTGTAAAAAACAAGATCATTTTCAACTCCCGGCATTGCGACAATGTATTTGATAAAATCGTTACCCGTTTCAGCAGGATAATCGTTGGGTCGCATGGAGTAGCCCTCCAGGAAATACCATATCATCTGGGCAATGAGATGAGCAGTATGTCCATTGCGGTCGAACAGCGGATTCATTTCGAAAAATCCAACACAGGAGAGTCTTCCGGCAAGACCGGCATATCTCATGATCTGGCAGGCTTCATCGCCAAAAAAACCATTGGGTGAAGCATTTCCGTTGCCAGGCGCCTCCGATTGACGGATTGCGGAAATATCGAACGTAAGCACGTCGGCATTACGCACCATTGGCTCGGTTTCGGTGAGATCGGTACGGATTTCGCCAAGCCGGTAAGCATCGAAAAAGAGATTGTTAAGCAATTTCACCTCCTCCTGGTCAACAAAATAGGACTGGTAGCCGATGTTGGTGAAATTGAACATAAAATTGGGATTCCTCAGGATGATGGTGGAGAGATACGACTGAGAGTCTGGCTCATCGTCACCTTTGCCCTGGTCAAATTTTGGGTCAACCGATACGAGGTTAATTATCCGCCCGATGGATTCGAAAGCCAGGTAGATGGGATAGGTCAGATCCTGGCTCCCGCCAATGATTACGGGAATCACATCTGCTTTCAGCAATTCGGCTACCACCGATTTCAAAGCAAAATATGTATCGCTGACCTGCTCGCCTTTCCGGATATTCCCAAGGTCAACAATATTGAGTTTTTTGTTTACGGGGTAAAGATTGTAAAGGTACTTTCGCACCTGGTCGGGAGCAAGTCCGCAGCCTTCGTTGTTCACCGCCCGCCGGTCCTCGTTAACACCCACGATCGCAATATCAGCTAAAGCCAGCTTGTCTTCGGCCTCCTCAGGATGAAGGTGAGTGATGTAATCGCCAAGCCGGATTTTTTCTTCATTAATGGTAAAACCCAGTTTTTCAGTATCAATTTTCTCAAAAAAGAGGGAAGTTTCCATGATCCGGTACGGGATTTATTTTTTGGCTTTTGACGTTTTGCGGGTGGTTTTAACAGCCGGCGCCGGATTTGTTTTGTCGGTTTCAGCAATTATCCATCTGCAATCTTCCAGCGTCAATGCTTTGGCATCAGTATTTTTGGGGATTTTGTAGTTTTTCTTTTCAAAACTGATGTAAGGTCCCCACCGTCCGTTAAGCACCAGCAATTCAGGCTCTTCGGCAAATACGCTGATCGTCTTTTCGCTGTCCAGCTTTCGTTTTTTCTCGATGAGCTCGATGGCAGTTGCTGCGTCAATGGAAAGGGGGTCGTGGGCCTTGCCGAGAGAGTAGAATTTGGAACTATGCCGTACATAAGGTCCAAATCTTCCTGTAGAAGCCACCATTTCAGCGCCCTCGTAGGTACCGATGGTACGGGGAAGTTTGAAAAGGTCGAGCGCATCTTCAAGGGTGATGTTATCGAGTGTCTGGCCTTTTTTAAGCGCTGCAAAACGCGGTTTTTCGTCGCTTTCGGTTTCGCCGATCTGCACAATCGGCCCAAAACGGCCAATCTTGGCATACATGTTTTTTCCGGATTGCGGATCCACCCCTATCAATCTTTCGCCGCTGAACTTTTCGCTTGTCTCGATGGTGTTTTCCACATGGTGATGAAATGGCCGGTAAAACTCGTCAATCATTTTGTTCCAGACCTTTTGCCCCATCGCTATTTCATCAAATTCCTTTTCGACAGTGGCGGTAAACTGATAGTCCATGATATTTTTAAAATGCTGAAGCAGGAACTTGGTAGTTACAATACCGATGTCGGTAGGAACCAGTTTTCCTTTGGTCTGGCCAGTTTTCTCCGATTTATGCGATTCTTTGATCTTTCCGCCAACCAGCGAAAAAATCTTGTAGCTGCGGGATGTTCCATCGCCATCATCCCTGAAAACGTATTCTCTTTTCTGAACCGTGGAGATGATCGGAGCGTAGGTTGATGGTCTTCCGATGCCGAGTTCTTCCAGTTTTTTTACCAGCGTGGCTTCGTTGTAACGGGCGGGAGGCTGCGTGAAACGTTCGGTGGCATCCATCTGGATCAAAGGGAGTTTTTGCCCTGATTTCAGCGGGGGCAACATGCCTCTTTTTTCTTCCGAATCTTCATCGTCAGTGGATTCGAGGTAAACCTTCAAAAATCCGTCGAAAAGAATCACTTCGCCTTTTGCCTGGAAATAATCAGGTACTGTGGAAACGGCAATATTTACTGTAGTCCGCTCCAGTTGGGCATTGCTCATCTGTGAGGAAATGGTGCGCTTCCAGATCAGGCTGTACAGTTTTTTCTGGTCGGCGGTTCCTTCGATGTTTTGCCGGTCGAAATAGGAGGGTCGGATGGCTTCGTGCGCCTCCTGTGCTCCCTTGGTTTTAGTGGAATATTTTCTTGAATGATGATATTTTTCGCCAAACTGACTGATAATCTCATTTTTCGCCATGCTCAGCGCCAGGTCGGAGAGGTTCACCGAGTCGGTTCTCATGTAGGTAATCCATCCTGATTCGTAGAGCTGCTGGGCAATCTGCATGGTTTTGGCAACATTAAAACCCAACTTGCGGCTGGCCTCCTGCTGAAGCGTGGAGGTGGTGAATGGCGGCGCCGGTGATTTCTGAAATGGTTTGGTTTCGATGTCGGTGACAGTAAACTCGGCATTGATGCATTTTACCAAAAATGCTTTTGCCTTGTCTTCGGTTTCGAAACGCTGGGGCAATTCGGCTCTCAGGACAGTGTTTTTCTTTCCATCCTGCACATCAAACTCAGCGGTAATGCGGAAGTAGGGAGTTACTTTGAAGGCTTTAATCTCCTCCTCCCTTTCCACGATCAGCCTCACGGCTACCGATTGCACACGACCAGCGGAGAGCGCCGGTTTTACCTTTCTCCACAACAGCGGCGAAAGCTCAAAACCCACCAGGCGGTCGAGAACGCGGCGGGCTTGCTGGGCATTTACCAGGTGCAGGTCAATGGTACGGGGATTATTAACGGCATTGTCAATGGCGGTTTTGGTAATTTCATGAAAAACAATCCTTTTGGTCTTGTTTTCATCCAGTTTCAGGGTGTCGAAAAGATGCCACGAAATGGCTTCTCCTTCGCGGTCCTCGTCAGTGGCCAGCCAGACCATTT
Source organism: Bacteroidales bacterium (assembly GCA_036794825.1). GTDB lineage: Bacteria > Bacteroidota > Bacteroidia > Bacteroidales > 4484-276 > RZYY01. The sequence goes on from DAIRGA010000018.1 coordinate 16,832, forward strand.
CAGATTGTTTGGCAAGTTTTGTCAAATCGGCAATGACCTTTTTTTTGTCTTCAGAAATTTCGTAATGGGGTTTGAAACCGTTGGCAACATCAACACCCAACTGTTTTTTCGACAGATCGCGAACATGCCCGAAACTTGATTTTACGACGTACTCACTGCCCAGAAACCGTTCAATGGTTTTTGCCTTTGCCGGCGACTCGACAATTACAAGATTTTTTGCCATAATGGAAATTTGAAATTTGCGTGCAAAGTAAAACAATGATTTTTACATCTGTGTTCAGCATGCAAACATCAAACGCTCGACAGCATCATACGGAGGTTTTCAAATTTCTGCTGATAATCCTGCATGGAGCGCCTGATGACTTCGTGGGCCTCTTCGATTCCGTAGGTGTGTGTGATTTCTGCATCCCGCGGGCGTCCGGGCAAATCTTTATAGGTGAGAAAATAATGTTTCAGCCGGTCAATCACAATCAGCGAGCAGTCGGCCAGGTCTTTGTATTCTCCGTAAACGGCGTCGTTAGCCAAAACAGCCACGATTTTGTCGTCGGCCTGGTTCCCGTCAATCATCCTGAACCCACCCAATGGCCTCGCTTTTACCAGGATGTCGCCGTGCGCAATTGCTTTTTCGGACAGGATGCAGATGTCCAGCGGATCGAGGTCGCCAACAATGTCCTTGCGACCGGTTTTTTCCATGCAAAACTGAGCCACTTTATCGGCGCAAAAGGTTTGAGGAATGAAACCATAGAGCGCCGGGATAACATTGGAATACTTCTGTGGGCGGTCAATTTTCAGATAGCCGGTCTCTTTGTCAATCTCGTACTTGACGGTGTCCGTCGGAACCATTTCGATGAAGCAGGTAATTGTTTCGGGCGCGTCTGGCCCGATTTCCACGCCATGCCACGGATGCGACTTGTAGCGCAATCCCATCAGCTTTCCAATGGGATCCATTAATTTGTTGCTCATTGTGATTAGTTTTGAATTTAAGGCTGCGAAATTAAGTAGTTTCTGCCAGAAAACCTCAAAAATATGATTTTCAATGATTTAATTACTCCCCCCTTACTCGCCCGATTTTTTTTACTTTCGCCCAAATATTTGCTTTATGAGAACCGCCGAAGACAGATACCGACTGCGAAGCTACCGGACAGCCTACGGAACCAGCGTTTTCAGTATTACTCTGGTGCTTTTTATGTTCGGGGCATTTCTGACCTTTTTGTACAACACATCGGCGCTTGCGGAGTATGTAAGGGAGAATTTTGGCGTCCGGATCGAATTGTACGAAACCGCCGGCGATGCTGAGATCGAGAATTTGGAGCGCTTTTTGGAAAGCGGCTATTTTACGGAAAAATTGAGTTTTATTTCTAAAAAAGAGGCCGCCCAAAACCTTGAATCAGAGCTTGGTGAAGATTTTGTCGGTTTTCTGGGATTTAATCCGCTTCCGGATGCATTTGAACTCATTCTGAAAAAAGAGTTTACCAATACCGATTCGGTGAGCAAAATCAGTTCGCTGCTTAAAGATCAGCCGTTTGTGAAATCGGTTTACTACCAGGAAAACCTTTTAACCAAAGTGAATGAGAACATTGGCCGGCTCACCCAGATGCTGCTTCTTTTCACCGGCATATTTTTAATAATATCTGTTCTGCTGATTTACAACACGATACGCCTGGCCATTTACGCCAAACGCCTCACCATCAAAAGCATGCTGCTGGTTGGCGCTACGCAGGGATACATCAGGCGACCCTTTGTAATTGGCGGCATTTTGCAGGGACTCGTTGGCGGCGTGATTGCTTCGCTGTTGCTCTCGGTGACCCTGCTTACGCTTGCTGCGAAATTTCCCGAACTGCACCTTGCCAAAAATCGTCTCTTTGTCGCATCAATCTCTCTGGCATTGACCCTTTTCGGAATATTGATCACCTGGCTTTCGAATCATCTGGCCATAAAAAAATACCTCAAAATCAGTTTAGAAGACCTATATTGAGTACTTTTACGCCCCGATTTACAGAAATAAAAATCAGCTGAATATGAAATTTAAATTCGAAAGCACGCAACAAGCAGCTAAAAACAAGGAAAAAACAGAAACCCAGAATAAAGAGATTGGCGGTGCGGGGTTTGTTTTTGATAAGGAAAACTTCCGCCTTCTGCTCATCTGCATTGGATTTCTGGTTGTCGGCTTTATTCTGATGGTAGGCGGCCGCAGCGACAGTCCTGATTTTTTCAACTATGAGATGTTCAACTTTCAAAGGCTTACGCTTTCTCCCATCCTGCTTATCATCGGTTACACCATTGGCGTTTTCGCCATTATGAAGCGGCCAAAACAATCCGACAGACAATAGCTAATCAACACAGACAATGAACTGGTTAGAAGCGCTTTTACTCGGATTGATCCAGGGGCTTACCGAGTTTCTCCCCGTCAGCAGCAGCGGCCACCTCGAACTGGGAAAAGTTATCCTGGGCGTTGAAGCCGAAAGCAGCCTGATGTTCACCGTGCTTGTGCATGGCGCCACCGTTTTGAGTACGATAGTGGTTTTTTGGAAAGATATTTTTCGGCTGATTAAAGGATTGTTTGCCTTCCGCTGGAACGATGAAACAAAGTTTGTGGCAAAAATTTTCATCTCGATGATTCCGGTAGCCATCATCGGTCTTTTTTTTAAAGAAGAGGTGGAGAGTTTTTTCACCGGAAACCTTGTGCTGGTAGGCTTCATGCTGCTTGTAACTGCTTCGATGCTGCTTTTCACTCATTTTAAAAAAACGAATACCCGCCATGTAGGTTTTCTGGACTCGTTCTTCATCGGAATAGCGCAGGCTGTTGCTGTGCTGCCGGGCATTTCCAGGTCGGGAAGCACAATCTCCACGGGGTTATTGCTGGGCAATGTCCGTGCCGATGTAGCCAGGTTTTCGTTCCTCATGGTTTTGATCCCAATCATTGGCGCCAACCTGAAAGATATGATGGGTGGCGGAATGACCAATAATGGCCAGGTGGGCGCAATGTCTTTACTTGTAGGATTTCTGGCTGCATTTATCTCCGGACTGATTGCCTGCAAATGGATGATCGGCATTGTGAAAAAGGGCAAGCTGATTTACTTCTCAATCTATTGTTACATCGTAGGCCTCACTGCCATACTTTTTGGCATTTTCTCATGATTTCAAAAACCTCGCTTCCCTCCCACCCCGATTTTGCCGCAGGTGAAGTTTTGCTCATCAACAAAGAGATCAACTGGACATCATTTGATGTGGTAAACAGCATCAAAATCTACCTGAAGTATGAGTATGAGCTGAGAAAAATCAAAATTGGCCACGCCGGCACCCTCGATCCGAAAGCCAGCGGTCTGATGATCGTTTGCGCCGGCCGGCAGACCAAATCCATTGACACTTTCCAGGCTTTTGAGAAAGAATACACGGGTGCCTTCACCTTAGGCCTCACCACGCCATCCTGGGACACCGAAACGCTGCCCGACCAAACTTATCCTACCGAACATATCACCCCGGAGATGATCGGGAATGCCGCAAAGCAATTAACCGGAACAATTCTGCAGCGTCCTCCCTCATTTTCAGCTATCTGGGTTGATGGGAAAAGGGCCTACAAAATTGCCCGAAAAGACAGCGAATTCAGGATGGAACCCCGTCAGGTGGAGGTTACAGCGTTTGAAATTACCGGGATTGAGATGCCGCTGGTTCATTTTCGGATTCGATGCAGCAAAGGAACCTACATCCGGGCGCTTGCCAACGACTTTGGTAAAGCGTTGGGCAGCGGCGCATATCTTTCTGTACTCTGCCGCACAGCCATCGGCGAGTTCAGGCTTGAAGATGCGCTGACCATCAGCGAGTTTAAGGAGATTTACAAAAACCCTGACAGCGAACTTTAATTGTTGGTGTTTCAGCACCAGACTTTTATAAAGTAATGCTTTCAGCTTATGACTTACCCTTTGGCGGCCTTGCTTTGTTTCAGCATATCACTCAGAACTTTGAAAATTACCACCAGGGATTCATCCTCTTCTGCTGAAAGGAGGCCCGCTAATTCCTTGTACTTTTTTCCTGCCCGGCTTTTGATTTCTTTGCCTGCAAAAAAGGCTTTTATCAATTCGGCGCTGCCCAAAAGGTTGATGAGAATCAGCGTTTCGCGCGATGGTTGCCGACTATAAACCAGAACTCGCTCGAAGTCAGTGATAATAGGTTTAAGCCGGTCAGACCGGTGTACTCGGTATCTTTTACCCCAGGTAATGCCCAGCCACTCCACCTTTTCGGTGCTGATCTGATGTGTGTTGTCGAGATAGGTCATTTGCATCCGGTAGTAACGATTGCCATACATTGCAAGCTTAGGCAACACCCACGAGAGTTTTTTACCTTGATTGGCTGATAGTTTAGTAATCAATTCATCAAGGAGCGGGTCATTCAATTCAGCCGGCCTGATGTTGATCTTTCCGGATTCTATTGTCAGCAGGTTCTCCAGCGCCAGATCAATCAGCGCGGCGGCAAGTAAAATATTGATGATGGCGTTCTTCGATCTAACCCAGCCCTTTTCAGGATGGATGCTGAGCAAAATGAGCCGATCCTTGATCCTGGTTTTCATGGTTCAGATGGTTTTTCCTGTTGTTCCTCAGGCTCAACATCTTCCTTAAGCCGTCCCGACTGTTTCAGCGCATTGTGGAGGATCCATTCGATCTGTCCGTTAATGCTCCGAAACTCGTCGGCAGCCCACTTTTCCAGCTTTTCCATCGCCAATGGGTTGAGCCTGAGAACAAAAGATTTCTTTTTCGACATTGTAACCTGCTATTGATGCAAAGTTCCTGTGTTGATTACCGGGCTTGCATCTTTATCCGAGCACAAAACCACCATCAGATTGCTCACCATTGCGGCTTTCTTCTCCTCGTCAAGTTCGATGATTTGCTTTTCAGAAAGCTGCTCCAGCGCCATTTCTACCATACTCACAGCGCCTTCCACAATTTTCTGGCGTGCAGCAACAATGGCTGAAGCCTGCTGCCGGCGAAGCATTGCCCCGGCGATTTCGGAGGCATAGGCCAGGTAGGCTATACGGGCTTCCATCACATGTATTCCGGCAATTTCGAGGCGTTCGCGCAGCTCATCCTCCAGTTGCTGATTCACCTCCTCACCCCCAGCCCGAAGACTGATCTCCGACTGCTCATCATCGAAGTTGTCGTAAGGGTAAGCGCCGGCCAGCTTACGAATGGCAGCCTCGCTCTGGATATCCACAAAGCGGATGTAATCGTCAACTTCAAAGGCAGCCTTGAAGGTGTTTTCAACTTTCCAAACGAGCACAATGCCGATCATGATTGGGTTTCCGATTTTGTCGTTCACCTTGATAGGCTCGCTGTTGAGGTTGCGGGCGCGCAGCGAAATCCGTTTCCGGTGGAAAAAGGGATTGATCCAGTAGAAACCGTTTCGCTTGAGAGTTCCGGAGTATTTTCCGAAAAGCACCAGCACGGTTGATTCGTTCGGGTTAACTATCTGCAGGCCAATCCAGCAAAACACATCGGCTATCAGCAGCAAAAGCCAGAAGAAGTTTTGTGTTGTTACGGCAAGCCACACCGGGACTATTAGCAGCGCTAAAGCCATCAGTAATCCAAAGTAACCCATTTTTGGCGACAATTTTTTTTCGTTTTCCATTTTAGTACTTTTTTGATATTAAATTGATATCACAAAAGTAAAATAAAAAAATGAACTGCAAGAAAAATTTTGGGTTTTAACAAACTTTAATCCTGCCGGACACACCAACCTGAAGGTCGGGGCAAAAGAAATCGCCGGGTTCGATTCTTTTTGGTGGTAATGGGATTTTTCCAAACAAAAAAACCGGACTGAAATTCAATCCGGTTTTTGTTATCATTGCTGATGATTTTATTCGTCTTCGGCCTGCTCGGCTTCGTAGGCTTTGAGCAGATCGGTCTGAACTTCGCCAGGCACCTGAGCATACTCGGCAAATTTTAGCGAGTACATCGCACGACCGCTGGTGATCGAGCTTAAAGCTGTAGAATAGCGGTTCATTTCGGCCAGCGGAACTCTTGCCTTAATTTTCTGGTAAGTTCCTTCAGCATCCATTCCCATGATCACTGCACGGCGTCCCTGGAGGTCGGTCATCACATCACCCATTTTTTCTTCGGGAACGATTACCTCAACATCATAAATTGGTTCGAGGATCTTTGGGCCAGCGTTTTTGAAAGCTTCGCGGAAAGCGTTGCGGGAAGCAAGTTTGAAGGAGATTTCGTTGGAGTCAACCGGGTGCATTTTGCCGTCGTAAACATATACCACGATATCGCGGGCATAAGAGCCGGTGAGGGGTCCGTTTTCCATTTTTTCCATCAGACCTTTCATAATAGCCGGCATGAAACGGGCGTCAATCGCACCACCAACGATACAGTTGTTCATGATCAGTTTTCCACCCCAGTCAAGGATAACCTCGTCAGAGCCGCGAACCGGAAACTCAGTTGTCCATGACATTCCTTCGGTGTAAGGTTCGATCATCATGTGAACTTCTCCAAACTGGCCGGCGCCGCCCGATTGCTTCTTATGCCTGTAAACAGACTTAGCACTTTTGGTAATGGTTTCACGGTAAGGAATCTTGGTTGTGAAATATTCCATCGGAATTTTATGAATATTTTCCACCATCCACTTGATGAGGTTCAGGTGAAGCTCGCCCATACCTCCGCAGATCAACTGACGCAACTCTTTCGAATAGTTGATATGGAAAGTTTTATCCACTTTATGCATATCGTTAAGGATAACGTTGAGTTTTTCGTCGTCAGACTGATTCTTGGCTTTGACGGCCATTTGGATTTTTGGTGAGGGGAAAACTATCGGTTCAACAATATCATCCGTGTTTTTGGCAAGGGTGAGAGTCTCGTTGGTTGAGGTGTTTTTCAGCTTAATGGTGGCGCCAAAATCTCCTGAGTTGACCTGTGTGATTTTTTCGCGATTTTTCCCGGCAAAAAGGAACAATTGTGAGAGCCTTTCTTTGGTGCCGTTGTTGGCGTTAACGAGGTCGGTTGCCTCGTTGATCACACCGTTGTAAACCTTAAAGAAAGAGACTTCGCCAAGATGGGACTCGATGGATGTTTTAAACACAAACAGCGAAACAGGCTCGCTTGGGTTGCATTTCAATTCTTTGCCATTGGTGGTCTTGATCGGAGGCATTTCGTTGGGAGCAGGAACGGAGTCGTTGATAAATCTCATCACCCTGCGCACTCCCATGTTGTGTTTGGCATTGATACAGAAGACCGGGAATATTCCCCTGGAAATCAAACCAGTTTTTATGCCTCTGAGCATTTCCTCTTCGGTGAGGGTTCCGTTTTCGAAGAATGTTTCCATCAAAGCATCTTCACCGGCTGCTGCAGCTTCAATCAATTCGGCGTGCAGTTCTTCGGCTTTGGCTTGTTCTGATGCCGGGATGTCGAGCTCCTGTGGTTCGCCGCCACCCTCGGAATACTTGAACATCTTCATTTTGATCAGGTCAATAACCGAGTTGAATCCAAGACCCTGATTTACCGGATACTGGCAAATAGTAACCTGCCCGCCAAACTGGGTTTTCAGCTGACGGATGGTCTCTTCGAAGTTGGATTTTTCGTGTTCAAGGTGGTTAACTACAAAGAAAACCGGCGTGTGGTTGCGGGAAGTATATCTCCAACTGATTTCAGCGCCAACCTCAACACCATTCTGGGCATTGATAACCATCACTGCGGTATCCACTACTCTTAGAGCTGAAATTACTTCGCCAACAAAATCGTCGAAACCGGGAGTATCTATGATGTTGATTTTTTTGCCTTCAAACTCGGCATACATTACTGTTGATGACACAGAGTTAAGACGTTCGTGCTCAATGTCCCTGTAATCGGAAACTGTGTTTTTATCGTCCACCGTGCCTCTTCTGTTTATTAATCCCCCTTCGAAGATCATACATTCTGAAAGGGTGGTTTTGCCGGATTTTGCACCTCCAACAAGGGCAATGTTCCTGATTTCACCAGTTTGATATACTTTCATGTTACAATAGCTAAGTTTTTTGAAATGATTTAAAAAGCTGATTTACTAATTTTTAAAAAGGGTACAAAAGTATAAAATTATGATCAATAAAAAGGGTTGCGGCAAAAATATCTGGATTTAGGTGGCCTTTGAAACGGTTCATCCAGCTCGTTAAACCGGTTACGGCTCAGTCGTAATATTAATATCAACTACCACTTTATTAAATTGATTTTTAAGCAGATTGATTGTGATCATCCTTTCTTCAGAAAAAGTAAGAGGTTAAAAATCGCCACCCGGTTGCACAAGCGATAAACTAATTTTCTGTAATTTAGCAACCGGAATCAACAAGCAGTATTTCACTTAAAAGCCTTTACTATCATGAAAAATATAATTGTTGCGGTGGACTTTTCGGGCGGATCAATCCACGCATTAAAATATGCCGTCAGGATTGCCAATAAAGCCAGAGCCAACATCACTATGGTTTGGGTTGACAAGACCTCTGAGCCTGATTCGGTGTATTCGGTTTCTCAGGAAAACTATCGGGGTGAAGTGGTTCGCCGTTTTAATGACTTGGTAGAGCAGCTGAAACCTGAATTCACCGGTGGAAAGATGGATTACAAACTCAGGACCGGAAAAATTTACAGTGAAGTGGTGGCTTTTGCACAATCCAAAAAGGCTGAACTGATAGTAACGGGCTCGCACGGCGTTTCGGGATTTGAAGAGTATTGGATTGGCAGCAACGCCAACCGTATCGTTGCCCATGCCGGATGCCCCGTCATTACCGTCAGAAATAAATACTCCTTCAAGGATGAGGGCTGGAAAATTGTATTGCCGGTAGATAATTCCAACCAGACTTTAGGAAAGCTGGAGGTGAGCACAAATCTGGCAAAGTTGATCGGTGCCGAGATACACCTGGTAACAATTTACTCTACCAACCTCAAAACCATGCACAAGCGTGTTGACAGCTTCGCCGACAAGGCAATGAAATACTTTGAAAAAGAAAACGTTCGCTATGTCCGGGAGCATTTTGATTCGCAAAATGCCACAAAGACGGTGATTGACTATGCAAAAGGTGTTGACGCTGATCTCATCGCTATTATGACTGAGCAGGAGAGTAATTCGAGCAGCGGGATTATCGGGCCAAACGCACAGCAAATTGTCAATCACTCTCCAATCCCGGTGCTGAGTGTTCATCCGTCTGATGCAGGTAAGTTTTAGTTAAACCCTTTCAAATGCTTCGAGTCCTTTTTGTTTTCATTTTCCTTTCAACGATTTTTTCCACTGGAATTGTTGGCCAGGATTATCTTTACAAAAGAAATCCGGAGGAGTCTAAACCAGGGCATGTTAAAATTATTCAGGACAGCCGGGTGGATTCCATAATCTACCGGCACATTCAATACAACCGGAGTTTGGAGGGCTCGGATGGTTATCGGGTTCACATTTTCTTTGATGCCGGAAATCAGTCGCTCAGTCGTGCCAATCAGGCAGCCCGGCGCTATCAGATGCTTTTTCCGGAGGATACTGCCTACATCTCATTCAGTGAGCCCTATTACAGAGTGCGGGTTGGTGATTTTCGCACGCGTCTGGATGCCGAAGGCCATTTACAAAAAATCAGTGTCGAATACCCCAATGCATTTGTGATCAAAGATAAGATCAACCCCCCAAAGATAGATTGAGATCCGTCACATTCATCGCAATCACACCCATTTATTCATTATCCTCAGCGTACCATTCGGTGTAGGAAGTAACCGTTTCCCAAAGTTTCAGATGATGAAGCTGAACGTTGTCGGGCAGTTCGTTTTTGATGCGGTTGGCAAAGTCGATAATCATATTTTCGCTGGTAGGCTGATAATCAACCAGAATGATACGGCTGTAAGCAGATTTCATCTGGCTGAGCAAGGGATCGGGGGTGTCTTTTCGCAACACCAGTGAGTGATCAAGTTCGTCAACGATAAGGTTTTTGATGATCTTTTTTAAATCCTTAAAGTCAATCACCATTCCGTTTTTTGGTGAGTCGGGGTCGTTCACCGGCTGGCCAATGAGTGTTACCAGAAGCTCGTAGGAATGACCGTGAATGTTTTTGCAAAGTCCGTCGTGACCGGGCAGTGCGTGAGCCATATCAAATTTATAGGCTTTCGTAATTCTGATTTTTGCCATGATGTTCCGTGGGTGATTTTTGCGTTTTTCGGGATGATTTACTTAATCAGCTTGAAGGTTTTCGCCCCCTGTCCATTGGTTTCGGTAATGCTCAGCAGGTAAAATCCGCCGGATAAGGACGAAATATCAATGGTTTTAACCTCCTGCCCGTCAAGGTTTTCGCTAAGGAGTAGTCTTCCAGCCTGATCGGTAATGGTAAAAGTTGCGCTGACACCGGGATTGTTACATTCAATATTTAGAAAGTCCACAGCCGGGTTGGGATAAATGCTGAAGCTGCTTTTCGGGCTTTTTTCATTATCAATGCTGGTATAGAACCAGATGAGGGATGCATATTCGGGGTGGTCGATGAATGGGTTTCTGTTGTTTTGGATGGAGTAGATGGCGTTGTTACGGTTGATCTCCTTAGCACTCACAGGGTCGCTTTCATGCCAGTCGAACAGCATGGTCAGTGTCCATTGTTTCATTTGCGCACCATCCACCGCGGGGCTTCCCGGCCAGTTGCCATCTTCGCCGTAGTAGCGCGTGGCCATGTAGAAGTGCATCCTGGCAAGGTCGCCTTTGTAAGCGTCAATTGGCTCAAAGACCACTCCGGAATATCCTGCTGTTGCATTGTTTCCCAGACGGGAGCCATTCATCGAAGTCCAGGTGGGGCTGTTTACCTCGCCAAACGGTAGGTTTCCCCGCTTTGAATTGACAAACCCATCGGTTGGGAAAACATGGTTGAGATCGGTGTACATGGGGGTTACAGTCCCGCCAAACCAGCTACTGGGAAAAGAGTGTTCACGGTTGTAGCAGTCGCCTTCGCTGTTGTAATTTCCACACTGATCCGCGCCAAAAGTAAATTCATAGGGTGGGTTTCCTCCCGGAATGTCGGAATAGATATCCCATACTTTCCCGTTGGGCTTCTTGTCGGTAACTTCGTGATGATTCCAGATTGAGCTGTAGGTAACTACCGTGTGGTTTTTGATGATATTGTGCAGTGCCTGTTGCAACTGAGTACCGTTGAGGCCGCTGGCTGCATCGTAGTAACCGTTGGGAATCTGAGCAAAAATCCCGTGGTTGAGAACAAGGCTGAGTAAGAAGATCAGTACATTTTTCATAGCAAAAATTAATTACTTGGATTATAAAAGAACGAAAATAAAGCGACTGCCATCAGCACCACCCCTCCGATAAAACTTGTTCTGACGGCCAGAATAAAATTGCGGTTGATCTTACCGGTAATGATTCCGGTTAACACTACGAAGAAATAGACACCGAAGAACAACGAAAGCAGCGCCACTAAAGGAGTCTCCCAACGGGCCAATGCCATTCCGGCCAAAAAAGAATTGATACCCATCGCCAGCGAAAAACCTATCAGAATTTTAAATTCAGTGAGTTCCCAGGTCATTTCCTGAAATTTACTTTTCATAGATTTAAGCAGGATTTTTAATCCGATCACCAATAGGATTGCTGTGGAAATAATATCGGTAAAATTTTCGAGAAGCTTATTGATTTCTAATCCTACGAGAAATCCCATTCCAGCCAGCAGCGCAATAATGATTGCAACCATAAATCCGGCAAGTAAAACTTTGGAAAATCCGGCCTCTCTTAAAAATCCATTGATAAAAACCACTGTAAAAACTTCGGTGGATAAGGCTACAACTATAATCAGCTCTACAATACTCACATTGGCCGTTTTGAGGGATTATCAGATTAAGAGTACAATCTTTCCGAGCCAGTGAGCGTCCACTTCATCGAATGATCCGTGTTCTTTGCTGTCCACATCCAAAACACCGGTTGGTTCTCCGGCCTGGTTTTTCAGGGGCACCACTATTTCGGAATTCGACCGCGAATCGCAGGCAATATGACCCGGAAACTGGTGAACATCGGGAACAACAATGGTTTGGTTGCTGTTGATGGCTGTCCAGCAAACGCCGGTGTTCTTCTTCAGCACCTGGCAGGCCACAGGGCCCTGGTAGGTCTTCACGGTAAGTTCGCCCCGATCTAAAACGTAAAAGCCAGTCCAAAAGAAATAGTCCATTTTGTGATGCAAAACTGCCGTCACGGTGGCCATTCGTGCATCCTTGTTTGGTGTGGCTTTGAGCAACTCCTGCAGCTGTTCATAAATCCGGGAGTATCTGCCCTCTTTTTTGGCTGTATCCATTGTTGATAAGGTTGAATTTTTGGCAGCAAATGTAAATATTGTAACCGGGATGGTATTTCAGTAATCATCATAGCCATCCTGACTTCAGCCAGAATTGCCGGTTATGGCGCCATTACCGCGGCTTGCGTGCGTTCGAGCTCAACGGTAAAATGCCTCATTATTGGGGCTTCGGTTACTATTTTTACTCCGGAATGAATATCATGACGACGTTCCCAGACATTGGCCAGGGCAACGGCCACATAGTCCATATGATTGTTGGTGTATACCCGTCTGGGAATGGTGAGCCTCAACAGCTCCAGTTCGGGGAAACGGTTTTTGCGGGTTACGGGATCGCGGTCGGCCAGTATGGCTCCGATCTCTACCCCGCGCACACCTCCTTCGAGGTACAATTCAATAGCAAGGGTTTGTGCGGGAAACTCTTCTTTGGGAAGATGCGGCAAAAAACGTTTGGCATCAACAAAAATGGCATGACCGCCAAAGGGTGTCTGCACGGGGACTCCAAAATCCGAGAGCCGTTGCCCGAGGTAGGCCACCTGTCGGATTCGCGTGTCAAGGTAGTCAAATTCAGTTCCTTCGTAAAGGCCCTGAGCCAGGGCGTTCATGTCCCGGCCCGACATACCGCCGTAGGTGATGAATCCTTCGAACATTATATTGAAGGTCTGAGCCTTTTTCCAAAGTTGCTCATCCCTGAAACCGATAAATCCGCCCATGTTCACAATGGCATCCTTCTTACTGCTCATGGTCATTCCATCGGCGTAGGTGTACATTTCCCGAACGATTTCACGGATGGTTTTACCGGAATAGCCGTGCTCGCGGAGTTTTATGAAATAAGCATTTTCGGCAAAACGTGCGGAATCGAAGAAAACTGGAATATTGTACTTTTTAGCCAGCGTGTAAACGTCCCGCAGATTTTGCATCGAAACGGGCTGACCCCCTGAGCTGTTACAGGTAACCGTAACGATAATTACCGGTATGCGCTCAACGGGATTGTTGCTGAGGACATACTTCAGCTTTTCTAAATCAATATTGCCTTTGAAAGGATGATTGACTGTTGTGCTGAAGGCCTCATCAATGGTGCAGTCCACCGCTGTGGCATTTCTGAATTCGATGTGGCCTTTGGTGGTATCGAAATGGGAGTTGCCCGGCACGATGTCGCCTTTTTTGATCAGGGCTGAGAAAAGTACATTTTCGGCTGCACGCCCCTGGTGTGTGGGCAGGAAATACTCGAAACCCAGGATATCGCGGATCGCATTTTTCATTTTGTAGTAGGAAGAGGCGCCGGCATAGCTTTCGTCGCCGAGCATCATTTCCGACCATTGTTTGTCGCTCATGGCTCCGGTGCCTGAGTCGGTCAGAAGATCAATAAAAACTTGTTCGCTTTTGAGGTTGAAAAGATTGTAGCGGGCGCTTTTCAGCCATACTTCACGCTCTTCACGGGAACTTTTCCTGATCGTTTCAACCATTTTCATTTTATAGGATTCTGCAAATGGTAATTCCATTATATTAAATTTTTAAGGTTAATAAAAAAAGATGGGGGATAAAAACAAATGGTGTCCCCGGCCAGTGCCGGAGCGGTCAGGAAAGGAAGGCGTCTCTTCTCTTAATATTGAGATAATTACGCCTGCAAAGGATTGATATTAACCTGCAAAAATCCATTGTGTTGATTGATGTCGCAAAAGTAAAACTATCTTTTGAAACAGAAAAATTTTCTCGCTGATTTTCATTCTTAGTGACTGATAACTTGTTCTTTACAAGCAAATCAAATCCATAATTTCAAATTCTTTTGGGTGATGGCTTTTTTGGGATTGATTATTTTGGCTTGATAATGAACATTTTCACTCAAAATTGTATTATTGAACGACAACGAATAATCCAAACAATAGATTATATTTTATGACCAACGACCTTCAACTGAGTTTTGCCAAAAAATGGTGGATCAGCATTCGTCCTTTTTCATTGCCGGCCTCCACAATGCCAGTGGTTTTCGGAACCGTGCTTGCCTACGTTTACGGGGGAGGAGTTTTTGATATCTGGCTGTTTTTACTCTCATTTTTCGGAATGGTGTTTCTACATGCCGGCGCCAATATTCTGAACGATATCTACGATTTCAAAAATGGTTTTGATAAATTGCCAAACCCGGTCAGCGGCGGTGTAGTAAGAAAAATTATCAGCATTAAAGAGGCCTTCACCGCATCCACAGTACTCTTTATTTTCGGAACATTGATTGGGTTCTTACTTGCCTGGCTGGTAAATCCAAAACTTCTGTTAATTGGAATTCCAGGTATTCTGATCGGAATTTTTTACACCAAAGGCAGGAGTATTGCCCTTAAGTACCGTGCTCTTGGTGACCTGGCTGTTTTCCTGAATTTTGGAATTCTGGGAGCATTGGGCGCCTGGTATGTGCAGACCGGAACGATGTCATGGATTCCGGTTCTTTGGGCGGTTCCCATTGCCACGCTGGTAATTGCCATCCTTCATGCCAACAACTGGCGCGATATCACAAGCGACCGGGACGGGCACATACACACGATTGCTTCCCTGTTGGGAGATAAAGGGTCATTGCGCTACTACGGATTCCTGATTTTTGGTCCTTTTTTCATGGTATTGGCGCTGATTCTCGTGCCATATTTTATCATTCCCGACTTTCCATTTATGCCCTTCAGTTTTCTGATCGTCCTGCTTTCGTTGCCTCTGGCGCTCAAGCTTTGGCAAAAAGCACTCAACCGCAAACAGCCAAAAAATCCCATTGACTTTGTTGGGCTGGATGGCGCCACGGCACAATACAATCTGGCATTCGGTCTGCTTTGCACCGGCGCGCTTGTCATCGAATCGGTGCTCAGAAACCTGATCTGATGAGTCAGAGCAATTCAGCGGGATTTTTTTCTGACCGGCTAACTTTTCTCGTTACGCTTCCGGCGCTTGTTTCTTTCTCGGTAATGTTCGTTCAGAAAGAAGCCGGCTGGTTTGACTTCTGGTACTGGATGAGCGCAAACCTGGTGTTTTTCTTGTCCGTTGCTTTTATTTCCGACAAAGCAAATCTTGAACTGCTGACAACAGACTTCAAAACCCATCCTTTAAAAAAAATAATGATGGGACTAGGCTTTGCGCTGCTGCTTTTTGTGATCTTTTATTTTGGCAATATCGCTATCCGGATTTTGTTCAGCGGTGCAGGGGAGGGAATCGAACAGGTTTATGATTTTAAGCAAAATGCTCCCGACTGGCGGATAATAGTGTTGATGCTGCTGGTGATCGGGCCGGGTGAGGAGTTGTTCTGGAGAGGGTTTTTACAGCGTCGCCTGGGAGTTTCAACGGGAGAGAATACCGGATTTATTATTGCCACCCTCCTTTATACCGGAGTTCACATTTTCACCGGAAACATGATACTGGTGCTTGCTGCATTGACCTGCGGAATTTTCTGGGGATGGCTTTACAAAAAATACAACTCGATGATAATAAACATTGTAAGCCATACAGTGTGGGATATCATGGTGTTTATTGTCATACCATTCGGTTAATTTCGATTTTTCCACCCATAATTCGTGTTCATTTTTCATTACTTTTGGGCTGGTTTTCAAATGCAATCCAACCTTTGAAAGATGACGCTGCAACCGAAAAACGTTTTCCTGTCGCGAGGTGAAGGAAAATATGGCAGATACACTATTATCCTGATCTTCATCTCCCTGCTGATCAGGGGTTTACTTGCCTGGCTCCTGGAGTTGGGGAATGATGAGGTTTACTATTGGACATATGCGCTTTACCCCGACTGGAGTCATTTCGATCATCCCCCAATGGTGGGTTTACTTATCTGGTTGACAACGCAAAATTTGCTGCTGGATCAGGAGTTTTTTCTGCGTCTGAGTTCGGTACTTCTTGGCGGGGTAAATACCTGGCTGATTTACAGAATCGGCAATCATCTTAAAAATCCACAGGCCGGATTCTATGCAGCACTTCTCTACACTACCTCCATTTATGGTTTTGTTATTGCCGGCATTTTCATCCTGCCCGATACTCCGCAGCTTTTTTTCTGGATTTTGAGTTTGCTGCTTCTGCTTCGCATCCTTCCCGACCGTGAACTTACGGCCAAAAACCGGCGTCTTCTTTTGCTTGCCGGTTTAACCATCGGGCTGGCTCTTTTATCAAAATATACTTCGGCGCTGCTTTGGATAGCCACTGGAATTTACATCTTACTATACAATCGCAATTGGTTGAAAACAACAGAGTTGTATGTTTCTGTGCTGATTTCAGCTTTGATTTTTATGCCGGTGATTTACTGGAATTACCAACATCATTTTATCAGTTTCACTTTTCATGGCGACCGGGTGAGCCTGTTTTCATCCGGGATACGACCAGATTTCTTTTTTACCGAACTGGCCGGCCAGATACTGTATAACAATCCCGTGAATTTTGTCATTATCGTATTTGCGGTGTTGGCCATTTGGAAAAAGAAAATTGGGTTGACTCCTGATTTGACAAACATTTTGCTGCTTACTTCACTGCCACTCATAGGCATTTTTCTCTTTTTTGCTCTTTTCAGGCAAACCCTTCCCCACTGGAGTGGTCCGGGGTATATCTCGCTTATTGTGCTTGCTGCAGTTCATCTATCCCGGAAAAACGATGAAAAGCGATCATTTTTGCCGTTACCCTTGCTGTTAAGTGCAGGTTTGCTGATTGCGGGGCTGAGTATTGGTATGGCAGAAATCAAAACCGGTCTTGTTGGCCAGCCGGCGGTCGAGGACCCTAAAAAACTCGGCCGGCACGATGTAACTCTCGATATGTCGGGTTGGAAAGCGTTTGGTGAGGAGTTCCGCCGGTTGAGAATTGACGACATTGCTGCAGGAGAAATGTCGGCGATGGCCCCGATCATCATTACACGATGGTTTCCGGGAGCTCATCTTGATTTTTATGTTGCCAGGCCATCGCGACAAAATGTAATCGCTGTGGGAGAGCTGAAAAATTTGCATAAATACGCGTGGATCAATCGATTGAGACCTGGACTATATCCAACGTCTGACGCATACTATATTACCTCCAGCCGGGATTTCAAAGACCCCTTACCTACGCTTTCGCCCTATTTCACCGAAATAGAAGAACCGGTTATCATTCAGGGATTTAAAGGAGAAAAACACGTCCGGAATTTTTTCATTTACAGGTTAAAGCGTTGTCATACGCTGCCTCCGGATATTCTGGAAGCCAACGGAATTGAACTGGATTTTCCGAAAAAGAATTATAACTGAAGATTTTTATAGTTTTACAGAGCAAATTATTTAATCATTAAACATTACAAACTATGAAGAGAACTTTACTTATTTCGATGAGCATTATGTTATCCGTTGTGGTATTCGGGCAGCAAAAAATCCAATTCAGAGAGGGATTAAAAGATTACCGGGCAGTTGAGCGTCCTTTTACCGATCAGTCGAGTAATGCACCCGTTCCCGCTCCACTGCCGGCACCTGCACAAACCGGCGAAAGAGCAATTGTGTTGCGACAATTGGGGACATCCGGTAATGGATTTGGGTTCCTGGGTGTGCGCCAGTATCTTTGGGCAGATCCGGCCATTAATGCAATTTCATTTGTTCACAGGATGAATGTACCACCAAACGGACCCGGCTCCGGTTTCCTGGCTTATGATTATTCGATTGATGGTGGCGCTACCTGGAACAACAACACCCAGGTTTACAATGCCCCCTCTGCCTCCTTTAATGCACGCTATCCACAGGGAGCGTTTTACAATCCTGCTGGTAATACCGATCCTACCAATGCATACTTTGGTTATTTTGCCGCAGTATTGGATGGCTCCAACGGTGGAACCTGGGGCGGATACGGATATGGCGCTCACAAATTCTCAACAGCCGAGCCTCCCACACAGCATAATGTGGCTGCCACTCCTGAATTTTTACAGGGTGTGCCCGATGCTTTTACAATTACAAGACAGGGGCTTGCCGTTTGCGTGGATCCGACCAACAATGGCGTAGGGCAACCATACCAGGATTTTATGGTGATTACACAGGGGCCGTTTAACCCCGAAACCGGTGATTTTGACATGGATCGTTATCTTGAGTTCATGCCGGCCGGCGGTGTGAGTCCTGTTTCAGGAAATCCTGCGGGTGTTGCCGATTGCAAAGTTGCCTTTTCACCCGACGGACAAATCGGGTACATTGCCTACTTATCCAACAATGGTGAAAACACCATCGAATCAGATGGTTGCTACTACCCGATTCTTTACAAAACCATTGATGGCGGCCAGTCATGGGATGGGCCCTACAACGTGCAACTGGGTGGCGCCGGAGGTTTACCGATAGTTTTGGAGTTCCTGCGCGATGAATTGATAGAGATCCTTTTCGAACCGCCACTACCTGACCGCGAAGATATTCCGTTCACAACGGCATTTGAACTTGGATTAACAGTTGACTTTGCCGGCAATCCTCACATGATTTTCAGTGTTGGCGTTGGCAGCCAGGATTGGTCAATCTATACTTCGCATACAGGCGCCGCCGGATGCGATGGTATGGTTGCCATGCTTCATGTTTTCTCTCCTGATGGCGGCGAAGAATGGCTGGGCAACAATCTGGGGCTGATGTACAACTTCCGCGGCTCATTTCCATACTCCGGCGGAGACCCCGTTTCAGAGGATAATCGCCCCTTTGTGGCCTCAACGCCGGATGGAACCAGGCTTTTCTTCTCCTGGATTGATACGAACATCGAAGAATACAGTACTAACGATCAACCGGATATTTACTGCATTGGTTACAATGTGATCAATAACACCTATTCAAACCTTTATAATGTTTCCCAATTCTCGGCCGCATGGTTCAATTCATTTATGGCAGCCGGATCAAAATATGTTCTTGATCAGGGCAATGGAAGTTATAAGATTCCTTTTGTCTATCAGCAAATCAACCCGCTTGAATTGGGCGACCCGGTTCAATTCTGGTTTGTGGACAATTTTGTTCTCACCGACTCCGATCTGGGTGTAATCCAGGGAACCGCCGAACTGGAATCGTTCAATTTCAGTGTTTCTCAGAATTATCCCAATCCCTGCTCAGGACACACTTTCGTTGATATTACCACCCAGGCGGCTGCTACCGTTCAGGTTGATATTTCCAACATCACCGGCCAGGTGGTAAGGAAACTGGCCGACAGGCAAATGAATGAGGGAAAACACCAGCTAAGGATTGATTTATCAGGATTGATCCCAGGAGTTTACCTCGTCAATGTGCGCATTGATGGAAAAGTGATTTCGAAGAAAATGATTGTGAATTAGAATATTGATCCTGAAATTGTAAACCCGGACGGCATCAACTGCTCTCCGGGTTTTCTTTTTTCTGCATTACGAAATGGTGCGATTATTGAGAATTTTCGTAAACTTGTTATCATTTTCATCTTCAGTTATTCCACCTAAAAAAATGAAGTCATGAAACTTACTTTGTGGTTAAAGTTTATGCTTTTTGCAGCATTGATTATCGGGTTGAACATCGGCGTATTTTCGCAAAATGATTTTGAAGAATGGAAAAAACAGCGACAGCAGCAGATGAATAATTTCCGTGCCGACCGCGAAAAGCAGATGGCCGATCTTGCAAAGCAATTCGATAATTATGTAAAAGAGCAGGATAAAGCATTTGCAGATTATCTTACCGAACGCTGGCGCCAGTTTCAGGCATTCCGGGGTATTGAGCGGCCGTTCGAACCAAAGCCGGACGTGATTCCGGTGTATGAAGAGCCTGATACTACTCCACCGCCCAAACCCCTTCCCTATATTACGAAACCGCCACTAATCACTCCCGCACTAAAGCCCGTCCCAACGACTCCCCGGGTCATAAAAAGTGAGCCTGTTGAATTCCCCGTGAATATCATCGAGGTGGGTTTTTACGGCAGTCTGCTTGCATTTGAGGTTGACCAGAATATACAAGGCAACCTCCTGGATGCAATTGATGAAGAGAGCATCAGCAAACAATTCGAAAAGCTGAGTAATACGAATTATAACTCTCTCCTTGAGCAGATTTTTGAGTACCGTAACCAGATGAACCTCAATGATTGGGGATATTACCAATTGGTATTGAAACTGGCCGGAGGCATTGCATATCAAAGCGTGAATGATTCGAGATTTCTCACCTGGTTTTTGCTGCTTCGCTCGGGTTACAGCACCCGGCTGGCCTATTATGAAAACGAAATTTTCCTGCTTCTCCCTATAGCGAACCAGGTTTACGGCCGAAGTTTCTTCACTTTTAATAATCAGCCATATTACCTGATGGAGGGGGAAACAGAGCAGCTTTTCAGTTATGAAAATGATTTCCCTGATGCCCGCCGGCTTTTTGATCTGAACATTTACAAGGCTTTGATGATGGGGGAGGGGTCGGATTCGAGAAATCTCAGTTTTATAATAAATGATGAAACGCACTCAATGAAGATCAGCTACAATAGTCATATTATTGATTTCTACAGTGATTATCCCCAGGCCGACATCAAAGTCTATCTGGAAGCCATGATTTCGATTGAGTTGAAAAATTCCCTGGTTGAAAGCCTTGCCCCGCTCATTTCAGGAAAATCAGAGCCGCAAGCCGTGAGCCTGTTGCTCAGGTTTGTACAGACTGCCTTTGACTACAAGACCGACCAGGATCAGTTTGGTTTCGAAAAATTTTTCTTCTCCGATGAGCTGTTTCATTACCCCTATTCCGATTGCGAAGACCGCTCGGTGCTGTTTGCATATTTAGTACGCAGCCTCACCGGACTGGATGTGGTGGGTGTTAAGTATCCCGGCCACCTGGCCACCGCAGTTGCCTTCAGCGAAGATGTTCAGGGTGATTTTGTAATGGTGAACGGACGGAAATTCGTCATTGCTGACCCTACCTTTATAAATGCCCCGATTGGAATGACCATGCCTCAATTTGCCAATGTTGAAGCAGAAATTATCCCGCTGAACAGTTTTTACAGCCATGCAAAAACGAAGCAGGAAATTTGGGAGGGGCTGATTACCGGAGGTGGCAACCGCGGAGATAATCTTTCGGATATTGCTTTTAATCAGGAGGGTGAGGCGCTGGTTGCCGGTTATTTTACTCAAAATTTCAATTACAAAACCATTGCAGAATCCGGTAACGATGATCCGTCCATGTTTGCTCTGCTCATTGATCCCAATGGGCAACCGGTTTGGTTCAACAAAAGTTCGGGAAAAGGAAAAGCGTTGGCCTACACAACTTTGATAACATCATCCGGAGATGCTTTGGTAGCTGGTACTTTTTCGGGCGAAATGAAAATTGGCAGTTACTCCGTTATTTCTGAAAACAACGCTGATCTTTTTCTCGCTAACTTCGACAGGAGAGGTAATATTCAGTGGCTTTCGAGAGCAAATCTCGATACTATAAATCAGAACAACAGCCTGAATTTCGTGGCCAAGTTCACTTCATCGGGCCGGCATGTGGGCAATGAGTTATATTTCGAAAGTGCGGAATTCAACGCATTTGGCATTTCCACCAGCGCAGATGGCCAGATCCTGATAACCGGCGCATTCAACAGGAATACAGGAATGAACGTGGTCGCTGCTTCATTTGCTGCCGGTGGCGAATTTGACCTCAGCACAATGCTGAAGGAAGAGAACGACCGTCTGGTTCAGCAGAAATACGAGAAGACCATCGCTGGTATGTTTGCCGCCATCAACCTGATTAAATCCAGCGACATCAGCATACACGGGGTTGAAGTTCAACAGATCCTCGACCGTTACAATCCGGCCTTCAAAAAGGATTTTCCAAACATTTACCGGGTTATCGGCAGCATACTTTTCATCAAAAACGAAGATGGCATCGTTACCATACGCACCGAAAGTCCAAAGGGGCTTTCCATTGATATGATGCAAGTGAATAAAGATGCCAAAATAAAAATTGTCATGCTCGAATCCGGTGATGCCCGGCTGGATATCCTCTCGGGGGTTAAAGTGGGAAAAGCCCTCTGGTGGTATCCACTGAATTATGTGCTGATGTATCGCAGTAATGGCAATTTGCTTTTTGATTATGATACCGATAACGCTCAGCAGGTGAGAAACTTAAAGAAAGATATTCTATATTAATTTCAAAATTATAAATCATGAAAACTAAACTGCTTTTGATTTTGGTGCTGATGGCTGCATTTCTGCAAACCTTTGCCCAGGTGGATAAAATGCTGGATGTGCTGGACGATGAAACCGACATGGAAAATTACACGCTCCGGTTCCGTAATGCGCTCGACGGCAGCGCTGTGTTTGGCGCAAATATCAAAATTGACGAAATCGGTGAATTCGTCACCGATCCGGAGGGGAAAATCAAATTTCCGCGGACGATGGAAGAGGGAAAAATCAGCGTTCATTTTTCTGCTGAAGGTTACATTTCTACCAGCTTAATCGTGGAAATTATTGCGGGTTCCATTTTCAGCAACCGGATTTCAGTATCACCCGAAATGGCGATGGAGTGGGTCAGGATCGTGCTCGACTGGGGCAACTCGCCCAAAGACCTTGATGCACATTTTGAAAAGAAGGGTCAATACCATGTTTCCTTCCGGAATATGAAAACCTCGCAGGATGGCAGTTGTCAGCTCGACCGCGACGACACGAAAGGTTACGGGCCGGAAACCATCACGGTAAAGGAGATTGAAACCAGTGCCAGCTACGAGTATTGGGTGCATGATTACACCAACCTGGGCAACGACAATTCACGCCAACTCTCCAGATCTGGGGCTACCGTGAAAGTTTATGGCAACGGGAAATTGATGGAGCAATTTACAGTGCCAAAGGATGGCCGCGGAAATGCGTGGAAAGTGTTCGAAATCAGGAATGGACAGATTGTAGCCACTAACTACATCAGCTCAGCGCCAACAGGACGGTAATCGTTTACAAAAACAGACAGGCATCGCCATAACTCAGGAACCTGAAGTCGTTTTTCAGGGCATAGTTGTAAATTTCCTTCCAATCCTCTCCCAGCCATGCAGCAATCAGCAACAGCAAGGTGGAGCGCGGCTGGTGGAAATTGGTGACCATGCCGCTAATCACCTGGTAATCATAGCCCGGAGCAATCATCATTTGCGTTGATCCGGTAAGTCTGTCTAAGTTGTTCTTCTCCAGAAATTTCAAAACATTGCCCAGCGCCTCTTCAACCGGAATGTGTTCTACTTTTGAAAAAAGATAAGGATCATACTGATGAACAATGAATTGAGCGTTACTTTCTTTTTTCAGCTTTAAACCAAACCAGTAAAGGCTTTCCAGTGTCCTCACGGAGGTGGTTCCAACGGCAATGATCTTTCCGCAGTTTTCCACCAGATGCCCGATTAGATTGCGGTTCACAATAACCTGTTCAGAGTGCATGTTGTGCGCACGAATTCCCTCTTTGCCCACCGGTTTGAAAGTTCCGGCGCCCACATGCAGGGTAAGGTATTGTGTGCTGATATTTCTGGCAATTAGTTTTTCAAAAACCGCGTTCGTGAAATGGAGTCCGGCTGTTGGTGCCGCCACCGAGCCATCCATTTGCGCATAGACTGTCTGATACTGATCGTTGTCGCTAACCATCGCCTCCCGGTTCAGATAGGGCGGCAGCGGAACAGATCCGGCACACTCCAGCACTCCGGCAAAGGTCATTTCAGCCGGCTCCCAGCTAAACCGTATCCTGTAATCATCGGTGAGTTTTTCAATGTTTTCGGCCTGCAGTGTTAAGGCAATATCACCGTAAGTGAATTTTCCGGTCAATTTTCCGGATTTCCAGCGGCGCGCATTACCCAGCAGGCAACGCCAATCCACCATTCCCTT
This sequence comes from Bacteroidales bacterium, assembly GCA_036794825.1. GTDB lineage: Bacteria > Bacteroidota > Bacteroidia > Bacteroidales > 4484-276 > RZYY01. The sequence continues at coordinate 40,852 of DAIRGA010000018.1, forward strand.
CTGCTGAAAAGCGGTTTGTATTTCCGTCATCTCCCCGAATGGCTCCAGGCAGAAGACTTCGATCGTTGCGCCAGTCTCCTTCCGGAAAAAAAGCCTGGCATGCACCACACGGGTATTGTTGAGAACCAAAGTACTGCCTTCGGGTAGATTGTTGGCCAGGATCCGGAAATGATCTTCCTTAATAGCCGAGCCATCGAAAATCAGCAATTTTGAGTCATCCCGGGTTTCCAGCGGGAATTTTGCTATCCTTTCGTCGGGGAGGGGATAGGCAAAATCATCAATATTCAGGTGGCTTAGCTTTTCAGGGATATTCATTGGGTTTTGAAAAGGTCGGATATGTCAATGTTTTTTTCGTAGAGATGCAAAACGTCATCCAGCTCTACCGCATACACTTTGTCAATTTTATTGGAAGCTGGCAGATACCACAATTCCACATAAAAATCGAAAAGCCTGTAGAGTTTGATCAGGTAGTAGATATAAATCCTGTCCATCAGTTCTGTTCCATCATTCAACACCTGCGAAGCGCGTTCGGTAGCCGGCTGTTTCATAAATTCTTCCTGAGTCATCAATTTCAGCGTTACAGGGTTATGGGAAAAGGATAATTTCGCCGGGCAAATAAAATCAAAATCAATGATACGAAAAAACATACCCAATTTCGTCACGCTGTTCAATCTGTTGAGCGGGAGCATTTCCATCGTTTTTGCCTTTGGCAACGACCTGGTGATGGCGGCAATTTTTATTGGCCTGGCTGCAATTTTCGATTTTCTTGACGGGATGATGGCCAGGCTTCTCAATGCCCGTTCACCCATTGGCCTGCAACTGGATTCACTTGCTGATGTAATTTCGTTTGGATTGGCGCCGGGTTTCATTGTTTATCACCTGATGACAGAAGCCATGAACACTCCCATGGTTTTTGTCAATGATTTCAACGTAGCCCTTTTACCGGCATTTCTTATACCCGCATTTTCGGCGCTCAGGTTAGCCAAATTCAATATTGACGACAGGCAACTCGACTCCTTCATTGGTTTGCCCACACCCGCCAATGCGCTGTTTTTTGCTTCATTACCCCTTGTAGCGCATCAGGCCGCACTTTCGCACCAGATCATCATCACCGGTTTGCTCAACAGCTACTGGGTTTTACTCAGCATTACGATGTTTTTCTGTTACCTGCTGGTTTCGCCGCTACCTCTCATGGCCTTTAAGTTCAAAACCATCAGCCTGAAAGAGAACCTGCCGCGGTACCTTTTTCTGGCATCAGCCATTGTTCTCTTTTTCCTGCTAAAGTATCATGCACTACCGTTGATAATACTGCTTTATCTGGTCATTTCGGTGGCTTTGAGTAAAATTAAAGGCTGACTACGTTTTTTTCGGAAAAATTGGTTGCAAAACGTTTACCTCCGAAATAACCTGGACGTTTTTCTTCGGACAAGTTACTTCAGATGCACTAAGGATGTTGTAGCGCTGGCGCCGTTGGTAGTAATTTTACATACATACATCCCGCCGGTCAAAATAGCATCATTGAAAGGTAAAGTATAACTTCCAGCCTGGTGATTTCCGTTTACAAGCACCCTGATTTTTTTTCCAAAAACATCGAAAAGAGCAATTTCCGTTTCTGCTGAAATTGGTACATAATAGACCAAAGTAGCTTGTCCGGAAAATGGATTTGGCGAACAGGAAATTGCCGGCCGGGTTACCATTTGTGGTTTTTGATGTGTGGCTGTGATGGTTGGTGTAATGCGTCCGTAATAGACATCCTGCTCTCCATTGAAAGTGCCTGCCCATGCAAGGTGGGCGCTTTGATTATCGGATTTCATATCGAAATAATCGCCTAATTTTTCCTGGTTAGGCCAGCCGATATGGGGATCAAAAGCTTCTGAGAGCCTCTCATTTACCGACCAGGTTTGGCCGTGATCAAATGAGAATGAATAATATAGCGACGAATTATAGGCCCCCGGCAAAGCATCGCGTGTATCGAGCCAGATCACATCAATACGCCCTCCCGGAGCTACTGACATGGTTCCGAACCATTGGTATCTGGTATTTCCGATATCATCGTTGACCCTAACCGGAGGGTCCCAGGTCTGTCCGCCGTTTGTGCTTCTGGCAAACATAACATCCGCCGGATCGCCGTTTGAAAGGCGTTGTACCGATGCCAGCACATAAACATAGCCATTGCCGGGCCCTCCTGAATTATCTACACAAATATTGGCCTGACCCTGCAGGCCAGCAGGGTTCACACTGGTCCAGCCCTGAAGCTCGCCATCCACATAAGCCTGAGTGGTAAAACTCCATGATACCGGGAAAACGGGATTTTGGGCTGTGCTTGATTTGGTAACGGTGAGGCTGCCAAACTGGCCTGAACCAACAATATACAATTCACCATCGGGGCCCACGGCCATCGTTCCCCAGTAAGGGCTTCCGGGAACCTCCACACACTCTTCGTAGCTTGCCCCGGCATCAATTGACCTGGTAAACGACTGCGGATAACAAATGCTCCAATAAGCGGTCCAGAAGGAATAAATATTTCCGTCACCGATGCCACCGGTCCTGTCAATCACCATCCATTGTTTATCGCCACCCTGAGCATAAGTGCCTTCATCCCAGCTTGATCCGCCTTCGTTGCTTTTAAATACGTCGCACCAGTAGTTGCTTTGGTTATCCACTGAGAGGCTGTTGTAATAGAAGTTCCCGTCAGCGTCAACGTCCAGAACCGGGTCAGACCGGAAAATGCCGGGGTTTATCGAACCGGGGAATGTCCGGGTTTCGCCGCCATCGGTTGTATAAGCATGCCCTGCCTGCCGAAAATTGCTGCTTTTGTTGTCGAACTGCCGCCATCCGATGACCATGCGGTCGGGATTGAGCGGGTCTATCGCGATGGAGGGTTCATTGGCCGCGTCATCATAAATATTAGCGCCAAACTCATCCACATTTACCTGCGTGGAAAAAAATCCGCTGCTCCTGACCATGTAGGCCGGCCCGGTTTTTTTGTTTTGATGAGCGTTGGGCAACCAGGGATCACCCGGAACATCACGGTGCATGTAAGCTTTACTCTCTTTTTGGGCATATACCCCAGATGACACAACAACCAAAACACAAAAAACTGTCATCAATAACAACCTGTTTCTTTTCATAGTAAGAAGTGATTTTAATAATGTTTCCTTTATCTGATCCTGATAATTTTTCGAACCGCTGAGTGACTACCTGAAGTTATTTCACAGAAATAAACACCGTTTTCGACCTGGTTACCGGCAAAATCCCTTCCGTCCCAGTTTGCGGAATAATCACCGGTTGCAAGCAAATTATCCATCAATGTTGTAATCAATTTGCCTGAAGAGTCAAAGATCTTCACACTGGTAAGCATTGTTTCTTTTACCGAAAAGCTAATCCTCGTATTGAATGAAAAGGGATTGGGGCTTATCAGTGGCTTTTGATGACCAAACTCCGGGTTTTGTATACTTGTAGTGGGATCGTAGCCAAGGAAATAATTCACCATTTCACCAATCAGGTATGGCTTGAGATTGAGCGAATAACCGTTGCTCAAAGCTCCCATTATCACTGAAGAACTGACAACTTTGAAGTTTTCGCCTTCTTTTAAAACCATTCTTCCAAAATCTCCGTCGCAATGGAACAAAAGCTGGCCGGTGAAAGTATCCATCCGGTCAACGTTATAGTGGGCATCGGTGCCTCCCTGGTAATTCATTTCCAGTTGTGATGTCAGAGTAAGATCATTTCCAAAAAGAGAAACCACCTCATTATCATTTCCATCATGAATAAATGCCAGGCCCAGATACTCATTGAGGGCTGTTCCGGTAAGGTCTTTAGCTATATTCACACTTTCGATATAAAGGTTACCGCCATTCTGAAGATAACTGATCAATTTTGCCTGGTCTGCTGCGTTTACAGAACCAGGAGCTATTGTACCTCAGCTCAGACAATAACAGCCCATGGTGGCAAAAATGATGTCGTAGTTATCCAGAAATGTTGGTAAAACGTTTACCAGCTGATACGAAATCCCGGTGTTGTCGAGTGCCCGGGTAAGGGCAGTGCTGGGTTCGATATGATCGCCAACTTCCGGGTCGGTTATGGTCTCGATTCCGTTGTCATTGTCCCAAACCAGAACATTGAATAGAATTTCCGGTTTTATTCTTACGAAATAACTCTTCGAAATATCATTTGCTTCAAACTCATCTCCAGGAAGTTCAACCCTGGCGCTTAAGGCTGTATTCTTGGCGATATCGGGTGTCCAATCAAAACTAAGATTGATTGTCTGCTGTGGGGCAATAGTTTCCTGGATTTCCAGGGTTCCGATTGTGTAATCGTCCTTCAGGTTGAAAAGTGTAACGGTAAAACCGTTTTGCGGCTGCGATCCAAGGTTTTTCACCCCGATGTTCCATGTTCCGGTTTCACCGGGATTCAGTAGCATTGGCCCATCTACTGAAATTGCAGCCAGGTCTTTCTGAAAAAGTGCAGTTAATTTCAGGTTGAAAACATCCCACCAGTTCCACTGGAAAGTAGAGGGGCCATAAGTTCTAAATCTAAACTTAACCGTTTGTCCGGCAAATTCACTGATATCGAAGGCAATATCACTTCCTGAAGGTAATCCCCAGTCGCCGTAGTTCAATGTGTAATCCCAAAGAAGATATTCATTTCCACCCGCAATCAGGTATATCTCAGCAGCTTCGGGAGGATTGCTTGCATTGTATGCATCAAGATGCTGATTTACATAGAGTTCCTTGGTGTTTTCAATCAGGTCAATGGTGGGCGAAATGGCGGATAAGTCAAAATTGGTTATTGTCGGAGTCCAATTAAACCGAATTTTTCCGGCAGAAAAACTCCAGTTTTCCTGTAATGTCCACCCCTGGTTTACATCAAAATCTTCCTGCCAGTAAACGGTCTGGGCGTTTGATGCCAAACTGATTGTGAATACTGCGTAAACAAAGAGAAAGTGCTTTTTCATGAAGTGGTAGAGTTAGGTATTGAAAGAGATCTATTCATTTCATTGCATGATGAGTCTTTGGGTGATGCTGTTTATTCCATCAAAGGCTGTTACCAGGTAAACACCCGGTGAAAATTCGGAAATATCAATATTCACAATACTTTCGGTTGTTTTTGTTTGATAAATTGTTCTTCCGCCGAGATCGGTGATTTGTAATTCTTTGGATTTGAAATTCTGGTCAAAGAACAATTTAATCCGGTCTGAAGATGGGTTTGGCGCCAATGAAAAATACAAAGGAGTTTGATGCTCGGCAACTCCAACCATCACACTATTCACTGTCTTTACCAGCCAGTTGTTTGGGTCCACAACTAACGAAGCCACCGGTTTGCCGATGGGAACCTGGAAGTCGTTCACATTAGCCGTTTGACGGAGCAAAACGATTTCATGAGTTCCGTCGGTGTAGTTCACCCTGTACTCAACATAGGTTTCGAAAAGCGGTGTTACCGATGACGATGTGGTTTGAGTTGTGTTAATATAAAGCATATCAGGCGATTGGTTCCAAAGCACGTCATAAATCGGATATCCCTCGCCAAAGTACCATTGATCGAAAAAGTAATTGAAATTTAGGCCAGTGATCTGATTGGCAACACCCATAAAATCTAGGCCGGTGGCCATGCTATCTCTGAACTGATCCTGAAATTCCTGCAAAATTTCAAAAAAATGCTCGTCATTTTGAATTTCCTGCCTGAGGACATGAATAATGGCCGCGCCTTTTTTATAGGAAAGCCTTCCGTCGAAAATCCTCCATACATTGTCGGGTGTAGCCTGATCGGGTGGTACATAAACACTGCCTCCCGGAGAGGATTTGACCGTATTATGTGCACTGTTCATCCATGAGGCACCATTATTAGTCCCCTGAATGTAATAAGCAGTAAGATATTCGGTATAGGAGGCAAAACCTTCATTGATCCAGATGTCGCTCCAGGTGGCGCAGGTCACATTGTCGCCAAACCACATATGTCCCAGCTCGTGGGCAACCAGGCCAAAGCTGAAACCGCCCATCGTGCTCATAGTCTGGTGTTCCATTCCACCACCAATCCCCGACAGGCAATGCCCGTATTTTTCATCTTTGAAAGGATACATGCCATAATACTCAGATAACAGTTCGATGAAGGCGCTTGTTCGGTCAATGCCCTCCTTGTAAAATTCAAGGCATCCCGGTGAATTGTAAATGTAATTCTGAATCAGGATCGAATCCCCAGACAACCCAACGGGTTTGGCGTACAGGTTATACTCCTGATAATCCGATACAGAAATGGAAATCAGGTAGTAAGCAATTGGATAATAGGATTTCCATTCATACCGTACCTTTCCGCCTGGCATCGGAGTAACTGCGGTCAGCAATCCATTGGATCCTACTTTGTTAATGCTGCTTGTGGTGGCAAAAACGTAAACAGAGTCGGCTTTATCGTACAAATCCTGTTTGCATGGCCACCATTGTTTAGCATTAAAAGGCTCCGACAAAGTCCAGGTAACATTTTTTCCCCACGATTGAATGTAGGCAGTCGAAATTCCGGAGAAAAAGCCACCCGACGGGGGCTGACCTTTGTAAAATACGGTAAAACTTAACGTTTCTCCCTGATTTAAAACATTTTGCAGAGCAACCGTTACTTCGTCACCAACCCTGGTAAACGGCCTGTTACTTCCATTGGTAATCACGGAATCCACCGTAAGATTAGCTAGTAACTCAAACTTAAACTCATTAAGATTCAACCTTTTTACGGTAGCCTTTGTTGTAGCATTGCCTTCTACATAGGTAGTATTATTCTCCACCTGAATGTCCAGCAAATAAAAGGTGACATTGTAATCATCATACCAGTCGGGGCGATCACTTTGCTCAAAACTGTGTTTGTGTGGATGATGATGCTGATGTTTGCAGATAAACTCCGAAAAATCATGGACGTTCTGTGATGAAAGAGACAAAATATTGATAATGAGTAAAAAAGATCCAAGAAGTCTTCGCATAGTAACCAGTAGTTTAAATTAGATGCAGCAAAGTTATACGATTGCATGGAATAGGATAATTCGAAATGAATTGATTTTAAGGTGAAAACGTGGGTTATTTTTACCTTTGCCGGCTTACACTGTAATATTTAAAAGCGTTGATTCGTTTTTTTACAACTCAGTTACCCTGACGAAAACATAGCGAAATTATTATGAACGACAGTTATCAAATACTCATTCAAAAACTCGATAGTTTTATTAGAAAATACTATAAAAACCTGATTATCAGAGGCGTAATTTATAGTATTGCTGCTTTGCTGATTTTTTATCTCTGCGTCGCACTTCTTGAATACTTTGCTTGGATGAATACCGGAGCGCGCACCTTTCTTTTCTATACTTATCTGATAATCAGTGTATTTATTTTGATTTCATTGATTTTCTTACCCATCTTTAAACTTTTTCGAATTGGAAAAATCATTTCACACCGTCAGGCAGCGGCAATTATCGGTAATCATTTCTCGGATGTTCAGGACAGGTTGCTTAACACACTGCAGCTAAATGAGTTAAGCAAACAATCGACCGAAAACATTGACCTCATAAAAGCAAGTATTGACCAGCGAATTGCGACACTTCAGCCCGTTCCTTTCAACAGCGCTATAGACCTGAAAGGCAATCGAAAGTACCTGAAATTCGCCATTCCTCCACTCGCGGTGCTCATCGGTTTTCTTTTGGCAGCACCAGGCATAATTACCGAGCCCACCAACCGAATTTTAAAACATAGTGAATATTTCGAAAAAGAAGCCCCTTTTCGGTTTGTTCTTTTAACCGAAAACCTGGTCGGAATTCAGCAGGAAGATTTTACTCTTGAAGTTGGTATTGAGGGAGATGCTGTCCCGGTAAATGTTTTCGTCAATACCGAGAGCGGTCCAATGAGGATGCGGAAGAAAAACATCACTACTTATGACTATGTTTTCCGCAACATTCAAAAGGATCAAAAAATCAGGTTTGAAGCCGACGGGATAAAATCCGAAGAATTTTCAATCAAAGTTCTGCCAAGACCAATTGTTTTAAACTTCTCAACAGAACTTGATTATCCCGCCCATACCGGTCGCAAGGATGAAACCCTCGAAAATACAGGTGATCTGGTTATTCCCGAAGGAACTTTCGTTAAATGGAAATTCTTTTCCCGCGACACTGACGAAATTACAATATCCTTCAGGGACAGCACTTATGCCCTTGTTGCAGAAAAAGCAAATGTGTTTGCTCATAAGCAGCGATTGATGTTAAGCACTTCTTACGACATCAAAACGAGTAATACCTTTTTAAAAAATCCCGATTCACTCGTTTTTTCCATTAGTGTTATTCCAGATATTTATCCTACCATTACAGTTGAGGAGTTTATGGATTCGGTTTTCGCTGAAAGAGTTTACTTCAGGGGTCTTATCAAGGACGATTATGGTTTCCGTCAGCTTACTTTTAATTACGAGCATTCCAGCTCATTTAATCAAGAACCCAAATTATCTTCTGAAAATCTGCCTCTTCAAAACAGCTCAAATCTGCAACAGTTTTTTCATTTTTTCGATCTTGTAAGTCTCAATCTGCAACCAGGAGACGAAGTTGTATACTATTTTGAGGTTTGGGATAATGACGGTGTAAATGGAAGCAAATCATCGCGCACCCAGAAAATGATTTTTAAAACTCCGACACTTGATGAACTTGCCGAAAAGGTTGATAACTCCAATCAGCAGGTAAAAGACGACATGCAACGCGCTTTAAAAGACCTCAACTTGCTGCAGCGTGATATTGATGAAATGAATCGTCAATTGCTTGAGAAAAACTCCTTAAACTGGCAGGACAGGCAAAAGCTGGAAAACATGCTCAATATGCATATGTCCATTCAGCAGCGAATCGAAAATATGCAGAAAGTAAACGATGAAAAACTACGAGATGAGTCGCTTTACAAAGAAGTGGATGAAGAATTGCTGCAAAAACAGGAAGAACTCCGGCAATTGATGGAAGAGTTGCTTACGGATGAGATGAAAAAAATGATGGAGGAAATTCAAAAACTCCTTGATGAGCTGGACAAAGACAAGGTTAGCCAGATGCTTGAAGAGATGAAAATGTCCAGTAAAGATCTTGAAGATCAACTCGACAGGAGCCTTGAAATATTTAAACAACTCGAGTTTGAGCAGAAATTAAAAGAGACCATTGATAATCTGAAAAATCTATCGGAGAAACAGGATAAACTTGCCGAAGATACTAAAAATGCTGACAAATCATCCAGCGAAGACTTACGGAAAAAGCAGCAAGAGTTAAACAAGGATTTTGAAAAGGTAAAGCAGGATCTGGAGGAATTGAGAAAGAAAAATGAAGAGCTCGAAAATCCCAACCAATTGCAGGACACAAAAAATGAAGAACAAAGTATCGAAGACTCGATGAAGGAGGGTTCGGAGCAGCTAAATCAGCAGCAAAACAAAAAGGCAAGCGAGAAACAGAAGGATGCATCGCAGAAAATGGAAGAACTTTCCGAATCATTGCAGGAAATGATGGACGGAATGATGATGGAGCAGATGGGAGAGGACCTCGAGGCACTCAGGCAGATTCTTGATAACCTAATTACACTATCGTTCGACCAGGAAAATCTGACGCTTAACTATGGCAATGTCAACTCAAATGACCCAAAATATACCGAACTTATCAAGAATCAGTTCGATATCAAAGAAAACATGGGCATGGTTGCCGATTCACTCAAAGCACTAAGTAAACGGCAGATGGCTATTCAGTCCTTTGTAACAAAAGAATTAAACGCTATTGACCGCAGCTTCGAACAATCCATCGAAGCTATGAACGAGCGGCAAAACCGTAAAGCCCAGGAGAATCAACAGTTGGCCATGACATCAATCAACAACCTTGCTTTACTTCTTTTTGAGGCGTTTAATCAAATGCAACAGCAAATGATGAGCATGCAATCCGCTGGTAATTCTTCATGCAATAAACCAGGAAAACCAGGTGGTTCGCAACAGATGAAATCCATGCAGCAATTGCAACAGCAGTTGAACGATCAGCTGCAGCAACTCAGGGACGGACAAAAACCAGGAAAAATGGACGGGAAGCAAGGCCAGCAAATGAGCGAACAACTCGCCAGGATGGCTGCACAGCAAGCCGCAATCCGAAGGCAAATGGAAGCTTTCAGAGATCAGCTGCGTGAAGAAACCGGGAAAAGCGATGGAAACGTTTCCAAAATTATCGAGGAAATGGAAAAAACCGAAAAAGACATTGTAAATCGTCAAATCACTCAGGAAACCCTTGAGCGGCAAAAAGACATAATGACCAGAATGCTCAAGTCGGAAAAAGCTGAAATGCAGCGGGAGGAAGAAGAAAGAAGAGAGTCGCGTGAAGCCCGTAATTACAAAACCAACAACCCTGACGAAATATTGGAATATTATAAATTAAAAAACCGGGAGGTAGAACTACTCAAAACTTTACCCCCCAATCTCACACCTTTCTATCGTAACAAAGTTTCAGATTACTTTATCCGTTTTGAAAAATAACTCGCAGAATGAATTTCTCTGTCAATTTCTTCAACGAAGATGTCGCTCATCGTATCAGGAATAAGCGCCTGATAAAGGACTGGATCAGAAGATCCGTGCTAAAGGAAAATAAGATACCTGGTCAAATCAATATCATTCTGTGCTCCGATGAATATCTTTTAAAATTGAACAAAGATTTCCTTAGTCACGATACCCTGACGGATATTATAACTTTCGACAACTCAGAAAATGGAATTGCTTCGGGAGATCTTTACATCAGTTACGAAAGAGTTATGGAGAATTCTGCAGTTTACTCAAAAAGCAAAAAAGATGAATTGCATAGGGTCATCATTCATGGCATTTTGCACCTCTGTGGTTACTCCGACAAAACGGATAAAAGTATAAAAAGAATGCGGGAGGCAGAAGATCTTCATTTATCATGGAGACCTGATGAACTAAAGCAATAAATCAACTGTTCCACGTGAAACATTTCGCTAATGTTCGATAAATACGATGTTATAGTCGTCGGTGCAGGCCACGCAGGAAGTGAAGCAGCCGCCGCAGCCGCTAACCTTGGATCAAAGGTTTTACTTGTAACTATGAATATGACCTCCATTGGCCAGATGTCATGTAATCCTGCAATGGGTGGAATTGCCAAAGGGCAAATCGTGCGTGAGATTGATGCTCTGGGAGGATATTCCGGAATCGTCACCGATCACACTACCATCCAATTCCGCATGCTCAACAAATCAAAAGGACCAGCTATGTGGAGCCCCCGTGCACAAAATGACAGGGTATTATTTTCTATTAAGTGGCGGGAAATGCTCGAAAATACGCCAAATTTGGATTTCTGGCAGGATATGGTCGTTGGGATAATCACTGAGGAAAACAGAGTAGTGGGTGTGAGAACTGGAATGGGACAGGAAATTTATGCCAAAGCAGTCATACTCACAAACGGGACATTTTTGAACGGTGTAATTCATATCGGAAAAAAACAATTTGGCGGCGGTAGAATTGGAGAGAAGGCGTCTCAGGGATTGACCGAATCGTTGACTTTTCTTGGTTTCGAATCGGCAAGAATGAAAACCGGAACTCCTGTGAGAGTTGATGGAAGAACAATCAATTTTTCGAAACTCGAAGAACAAAAAGGAGATGAAGTGCCTGGTAAATTCTCTTTTACAGACACACCTGTTTTGAGACATCAACGAAGCTGTTATATTGCCAACACTAACCAGAATGTGCATGAAGCCCTGAGGGTTGGTTTTAAGGATTCACCGATGTTTACAGGCAGAATAGAGGGTATTGGGCCGAGATATTGTCCTTCGATCGAAGATAAAATAGACAGGTTTTCTCATAAATCAAGTCATCAATTGTTTGTTGAACCTGAGGGATGGAACACCATTGAATACTATATCAACGGATTTTCCTCTTCGCTCCCCGACTACATACAGCTAGATGCACTACGAAGGATTCCTGGCTTTGAAAACGCCAAAATTTTCCGACCTGGTTATGCCATTGAATATGATTATTTTCCACCGACTCAGCTCAATTCTACACTGGAAACCAAACTTATCCAGAATCTCTATTTTGCTGGCCAAATTAATGGTACAACCGGCTATGAAGAAGCTGCTGCTCAGGGAATCATTGCCGGGATAAATGCCCATCTCAAAATTAATGAAAATCCTGAGTTTATTCTTACACGCTCTAATGCCTATATTGGTGTCTTAATCGACGATCTGATTACGAAAGGCGTTGATGAACCTTACCGGATGTTTACTTCCCGGGCTGAATACCGTGTTTTGCTTCGCCAGGATAATGCAGATATCCGCCTTACACCCCTTTCAAACAGCATCGGTTTAGCAACTGAAGAACGTTTTAGCATTGTCAGGCACAAACTTGAGCTTATTGGTCAAATCAGGAATTTTGTTACAAAAGTTAGTGTATCTCCAGATGAGATTAATGGATATCTTTCATCCATCAACTCGAAAGAGCTTACACAAAAAATTAAAATCGAAAATCTAATTTTGCGACCAGAGGTGGGATTAAATGGCCTGATTGAAAGATTATCACCCTTACGAAATTTCATCAACTCTCTCGACACAGATTATCTTACTGAAATCCTTGAAGAGACTGAGATTCTGCTGAAATACAACAACTACATTCAGAAGGAGCAGGAAGTCGCCGACAAAATGTCCAAGCTGGACCATATCATTTTACATGATCACTTCGATTATCATAATCTGAAATCACTCTCCTGGGAGGCTCGTGAAAAATTGTCGAAAATAAGACCCAAAACCATCGGGCAGGCGTCTAGGATCAGTGGCGTTTCTCCTGCTGATATTTCTGTTTTGATAGTATACCTTGGACGATAGCGTTATGTTTCACGTGAAACATTAGATAAATGGAAAAACTAAACCAGTGCCCAATCTGTTCTTCCATAGAACAATTTGGGTTTTTGAAAATTGCAGATTATTTCCTCACCAAAGAGGTTTTCTCTATTGCTAAATGCAATAACTGTGGATTCCTTTTTACCAATCCCAGACCATCGGGATCAGAAATTTCAAAGTATTACCAGTCACAAGATTACATATCTCACAATACAAACAACAGCAACCTATTCTCAAAAGCTTATTCTATTGCCAGAAACTTTTCACTTCGCAAAAAGCATTCATTAATTTCTAAACTCGCTAAGCCCGGATCAATTCTCGACATTGGTTGCGGAACGGGTGAGTTTTTAAATTTTATGAGAGGCAAGGGTTGGGATACCATCGGAATTGAACCCGCAGAAAATCCACGGAATTTTGCAAGAAATATTTACTCCCTTGAAGTGTATGATGAACAGGAATTAGATTTTTTATCTTCCGGGCATTTTGACGTTATCACATTATGGCATGTGCTGGAGCATGTTCCCGATTTGGATCAAAGGTTGAAACAGATTAAGCGGCTTCTTTCCGGTGGGGGTGTACTTTTAATTGCTTTACCGAATCATGAATCGTGGGATGCAGATTACTACAAATCATATTGGGCAGCCTGGGACGTTCCCAGGCATCTATATCATTTTTCGCAACAAACTATAAACCTGCTTCTGGACAAAAATGAATTTTCTCTTATCTCAGCGATTCCTATGAAAATGGATGCTTATTACATCAGCCTGCTCAGCGAAAAATACAAAGCTGGCAAATCTTCCGTCTTCAAAGCAATTTATAATGGTTACAGATCAAACTATTCAGCAATGAGGAACTTAAATAACTATTCAAGTCTCATTTATCTTGCAAAAAATCAAAATTCTTAATATTGTCCCTTTAAATTGACGATCAGGCTCCATGATACTTTTACCCATAAATTAAAAGATCATTGATTCTGAAGCATTTATTGAACTCGCTCATATTTGTTTGATTATCAACATTTTGTGAATTTAATGACTAAATTTCTTTCAAAAAGCATCTTTTACTTTACCGGCGCTATTATTCTGCTTGTAATTGCTCTTGTAACAGGCGGAAATTTTAGCCGGGAGGAAGATCTTGCGGAGCTGGTAAAAAATACACAACAAATTATCACGAAAAAAGAAAACGAGCTTTCGATTGCTCTTGAAAACATTCTTATTTATCACACAGAAAATTCTGACTATCCCTTCAGACTTACCGATATTACGGAAAATAGTTCCGATGAGGAATGCGGATTAACATTTCTTATATTTAAAGAGGACTCTCTCATCTATTGGTCGAATAACAAAATTCCGATAGATAAAAATATTTTTAATGAATCTGGAATTGCATTCACCGGAAACTCCTGGAACCTAAAAAAAATAAAAGAAATTTCCGAATTTCGTTACGTTGGGCTATTCACTATCAAAAGTGAGTATGTTTATCAGAATGACTACCTTCAAAACAAATTTCATTCTTCTCTAAATCTTCCGGCCAAAACAGAACTTTCCACTGAAATAGTTGATTCTCAAGCAATCTATGACAGTGAAGGAAAATTTCTGTTTTCTCTAAAACTCAATTCTCCGTCTCAATTAACAGACTACCAGGAATTTTCATTGTTTTTCCTCTACTTGCTTTCCATTTCCCTATTTATTGGATTCGTCTATGAACTTTTTAAAAATAAATTCCATAAGTCAAGAAGAAAAACACTATTCGTTTTGGCATTGTCCGGAATTGTTATTTCGATAAGGATTATTATTTTCATTTTCAAAATTCCACCAATACTTTACGACTCTAAACTATTCAGCCCGCATTATTATGGAATTTCAGAATGGATTCCTTCTTTTGGGGATCTTATCATTAATGTTGCTTTCGTATTTATAATATCACTTTTTGTTTTTTTTCATTTTCGTTTTCACTACAGAATAAGACGACGACTCACATTTTTCAGATACTTTTATGCATTCTCCCTACTTCTTCATATTTTCATATTCTATAATGGAATTAATTTTTTAATGGAGAGTCTCGTTAACGATTCTATAATCTCTCTTGATCTGAATAACATCTATAGTTTAAACTGGATCGGGTTGGTAACCTTTACGATTACATTTATGGCAATGGCCGCTTATCTTCTGATAACATCAAGGTTAGCATTCATGGCGTTCAAATCATCTGCATCATCAAAAGAGTATTTCCTTATCTTTATTTTTGTTCTGACATTATGGTTAACCTACGTAATTATCGTAAATAATCATGATCTGATAAGTATAGTATTCGTCAGTGTATATATAATTTCACTTGGTGTCTTCTTCCATCATGGGATATTTCGCTTCAAACCTGCCAGTATAGGATTCTTCATTATTATGTTTTCAATCCTGAGTACAGTTTTGCTCCACAGATTCAATTCTGTTAAAGAGATGGAAAACCGAAAATTTCTGGCGATCAACCTTTCCACTGAAAAACGTGACCCCATAGCTGAATTTATGTTTC
Organism: Bacteroidales bacterium; assembly: GCA_036794825.1. Classification (GTDB taxonomy): domain Bacteria; phylum Bacteroidota; class Bacteroidia; order Bacteroidales; family 4484-276; genus RZYY01. Next base: position 56,235 of record DAIRGA010000018.1, read on the forward strand.
ATAAAAAATCCATGCTAATTGAGAATGATACAGCGTTGCAGAAAGCTGTTACAGGCTATATCAATAATTCCATTAGTATTGATTCGCTAACAAGATACATTTCACGAGAACATTTTTCGGACTATTGGAGAAACTACGATCAGCAGGTCACTGTCTGCGACAGGAATGATTACCTCATTCTTAATCCGGAAAACGTTGAAATAGGATGCTGGGAATTTTTTGAGACAATAATTAAGACAAAAAGCAGAACTTCGCCGAGCGAAAACTTGTTCTTTCTCAGTTATGGGCCTGGTGACAATGGTTATCTGGTAATTCTTAACTATGCAATTCCAGGAGCAGAATCTGACAGGGTAAAGGTTTTTATTGAATTAACTCCCAAATATTTAGCAAAAGACCTTGGATTTCCAGATCTTTTAATTGATCGGGAAATTGCTAAAAAACCTGATATCTCAGATTATTCTTATGCCATATACAATGATGGGGTTTTGCAGCAAAGAGTGGGTAAATATTTCTACAATTTCAATCTTTATCATTATTCCGAACCTAATGATAAAATCAGATTTTTCAATATAAATGGGTATAATCATCTTGTTTTTAAAGCGGACGACTCAAGAGTTATCTTCATCAGCAAAAGGAACAAATCTTTTCTGGACGTTGTAGCTCCATTTTCATATTTATTAATTTTCTTCTCGATACTATCTATTTCAATCTTATTGATCTATTTATTGATTAAACGAAGGTCACAACTCAGGGTTAACTTCAGGGCAAGGCTTCAGTTTTCAATGGCTTTTGTTCTGCTATTTTCATTCATTGCGCTGGGGATTTTCACAATGCGATATATAGTCAATTTGAATAATCAGAAGAACAATGATATTTTGACAGAAAAAACGCATTCGGTTCTGGTTGAGCTTCAGCATAAATTAATTAACGAGGAAAAGATGGATGAAACTATTTCTCCCTACCTTGGTGATCTTCTGGTCAAGTTTTCAAACGTATTCTTCACTGATATAAATCTTTACAGCGTTAATGGTACGCTGTTGGCTTCTTCAAGACCACAGATCTTCGACGAAAAACTTATCAGCAAAAACATGGATCCGTTGGCCTATAGGGAGCTATCCATGCACAGCAGCTCGGTGTTTGTCCAGAACGAAAGCATTGGTAAACAACGGTATCTTTCAGCTTATATTCCTTTTGTAAACCACAAAAACAGCGTAATAGCCTATCTGAATCTTCCTTATTTTGCCAAAGAAAATGATCTGCAGAGAGAAGTGTCGGATTTTCTTGTTGCCTACATCAACATCTATGTTATTCTCATTGCTTTATCAATTATTATTTCCCTCATCGTTTCAAATTATGTTTCGCAGCCTATAAAATTGATAATGAATAAAATATCGAGGGTTGATCTGGCTGGTAGTAACGAAAAAATTTATTGGCAGCACAACGATGAAATTGGTCAGTTAGTAAATTCATATAACCGGATGGTTGATGAATTGGCAATTAGTGCTGAAAGACTTGCCAAATCAGAACGCGAAACTGCCTGGCAGGAGATGGCAAGACAAGTAGCGCACGAAATTAAGAATCCATTGACGCCCATGAAATTAAGCGTTCAGCATCTTCAGCATGCATGGAATCGCAAGGCGCCGGATTGGGAAAACAGGTTAAAAAAATTCTCTCAGACAATGGTTGAGCAAATTGATGCTCTCTCGGTAATTGCTACCGAGTTTTCGGATTTTTCTAAAATGCCTGATACGAAAAAGGAAATTATTAACCTATCAGAGATTATCTATACAACAATTAATCTATTTGATAATATTGAAAATCTGACAATTACGTTCAAAAAAGATTCCGAAAATGTGTTTGTACTGGCAGATAAGGTGCAGATGATCAGGGCATTCAATAATCTGACCAAAAACGCTGTACAGGCTGTAAGTAAGAATGTTACCGGTAAAATTGATATTGAGCTGAGCCAGGCAACTGACCATTGTACGATCAAATTTACCGACAACGGAGGTGGTATTGATCCTGAGCTCACCGATAGAATATTCACACCTTATTTCACTACCAAAAGCAGCGGTATGGGTCTTGGTCTGGCAATTGTAAAGAGTTTTGTGTTGAATTCAAACGGGGAAATCCGTTTTGAAACAGCTGCGGGTAAAGGTACTACCTTCGTTATCAGGTTGCCGCTGGCTAAGCCATTGTAAAAGGAAAATTTTTTAAACAATCTTTCAGACTGCCTGGATGACTATTGGAGGAAAAAAGAGTTTTGGCTGAGTTTATATTTCTATAAACAACCAAAACTCTTCAATTTTATTTCAGTTAATCCCTGATTAAGCTTTATTCTTCCTGGCAAATACAAAAACCAAGAGATAACAGAATCAAGACCTACAGTGGGATATTACCATGTTTTTTTGGCGGGCTCTGTTCGCTTTTATTACGCGTCATTTCGAGAGCTTGCACGAGTTTGAGGCGTGTTTGACGCGGATAGATTATCTCGTCAATGTACCCCAATTCCGCGGCTTTGAAAGGACTGGCAAAAGTGGCTTTGTAATCTTCAACGGCTTTAGCCCGCTCCTCATCGCTGAGCTTCTCACGGTAGAGGATATTCACAGCTCCCTCGGGGCCCATAACAGCAATTTCAGCGGTTGGGTAGGCAAAGTTTACATCAGCGCCAATGTGCTTGCTCGACATCACATCGTAGGCGCCACCGTAAGCTTTTCGGGTAATTACGGTGATTTTGGGAACGGTAGCTTCCGCAAATGCATAAAGCAATTTAGCGCCGTGTTTTATAATTCCGCCAAACTCCTGTGCTGTACCTGGTAAGAATCCAGGAACATCTTCGAATGTAATCAGCGGGATATTGAAAGCGTCACAAAAACGGACAAAGCGAGCTGCCTTTATGGACGAGTTGATATCGAGCACCCCAGCAAGTACCTGGGGCTGGTTTGCCACAATTCCAACAGCATGGCCGTCAATGCGGGCAAAACCGATAATGATGTTTTGCGCATAGTAGGGTTGTACTTCCAGAAAGTCGTGATGATCCACCACAGCTGTAATGATCTCTTTCATGTCATAAGGCTTGTTGGGATCAGGTGGTACGATGGAGTCAAGTTTGGGCTCCTCGCGGTTGATGCAGTCAGTACAGGGTTTATGAGGCGGGTCTTCCATATTATTTGAAGGAAGAAAACCCATCAGCTCCCGGATCATCATCAAAGTCTGCTCATCGTTGTCGCCGGTAAAATGTGCCACTCCACTGGTGGCATTGTGGGTCATTGCACCGCCTAGATCTTCTTTGGTAACCTCTTCGTGTGTCACAGTTTTGATGACTTCCGGTCCTGTAACGAACATATAGCTGCTGTTTTTTACCATGAAAATGAAATCGGTGATGGCAGGAGAATAAACAGCTCCACCGGCACAAGGACCCATGATGGCGGAAATTTGTGGAATTACACCAGAGGCTTTTGTGTTGAGGAAAAAAATGTCGGCGTAACCGGCCAGGCTCTGCACTCCTTCCTGAATCCGGGCACCCCCAGAGTCGTTCAGGCCAATAACAGGTGCTCCCATTTTCATAGCAAGTTTCATTACTTTTACAATTTTTTCGGCGTTAGCACCGGATAGCGTTCCGCCAAACACCGTGAAATCCTGAGCAAAGACATAAACCAGACGGCCATCAATTTTTCCATAACCACTCACTACGCCGTCGCCAAGAATTTTGTTGTCGGCCATATTGAAGTCAGTGGTCCTGTGGGTTACAAACTTGTCCATTTCGACAAACGTTCCCGGATCAAGGAGAATATTTACCCGTTCCCGCGCTGTGAGCCGGCCGGCGCTGTGCTGGCGTTCGATGCGCTCAGTTCCGCCACCAAGTTCTGCTAAGCGATTTCTTTCTTCAAACTTCGCAATTTTTTCTTCTAATGTTGCCATATTTTGTTGAATTTCTTTCTGTTGATTGTGAATTATAGAATACGCTACTCTACGACGATCAAAGTCTGGTTTCCATCAATTGTATCGCCCTCTTTCACCAACACCTGCCTAACGATGCGATCCTTCTTTACTTTGTATTCGCTTTCCATTTTCATAGCCGAAACTATCACTACGGTTTCACCGGCTTTTACGTTGTCGCCTTCTTTTACCAATACTTTGACAACTTTTCCGGGCATAGGGCTGAAGATCTTTCTTACCTCTTCATGTTCCTCTTTATTCCGGTTCATCCGGTATTTGGTTTCAGCATCAATTACTTCAACATCCCAGGAGTTGTAGAGCGTGTTAACGGTATAGTGGCGATGGTCGTTTTTTTCGATCAGTTCCACATTGTAGGATATATTCTTGTACAACACGCTGAAGACGCCATCTTCGACCTGAAGCAGATCGAGATCATAAACTTTTCCGTCAACATCAACCTTAAGCAGGTTTCCGTTTCTGCTGATAAGCTCAACTTTTGCGGTACGATCTCCAATTTTAATATCTAAAGCCATAGTAATTTTTGGTTTAATGTTAGAAGCGGGCCATAGCATTTTTGCGACCAAATGCTTTCCAGTTACTGACCTCGGAATGCTTTTCGGTGTTTGATTTTGCCTCGGTCACTCTATCAGTATAGCGTATGAAAGCTGTAATAAGTGCGATATCCTGGCAGCGCCTTCCGCAGGGTTCTTTGGCCATCAGCATATCGAAATTCTTCTCGATGAAATGCGTGTTATAATTACCTTTAATGAAATCCTCATTTTCCATGATCCTGGCCAGGAAGGGAATAGAGGTTTTGATCCCGGTAATTTTATAGGCATTAAGAGCACGTTTCATGCGGGCAATTGCTTCGCTTCTGGTACGTGCCCAAACAATCAGTTTTGAGATCATGGGGTCGTAATAAATCGGAATTTCAAAACCCGTGTAAACATAGCCATCGTGCCTAACGCCCAGTCCAAGCGGCTCGGTAATATGTGTAATCTTTCCCGGCGAAGGCATGAAATTATTTTCGGGATCTTCGGCATAAATCCGGCATTCGATGGCGTGACCGTATTGCTCAAGTTCCTCTTGTTTCAGGGTCATTCTTTCGCCCTGGGCAATTTTGATCTGCTCTTTAACCAGGTCAACGCCGACAACGCGCTCGGTGATGGGGTGCTCCACCTGAAGGCGAGTGTTCATTTCGAGGAAGTAATAGTTAAGGTTATCGTCCACAATAAACTCAATTGTTCCTGCACCGTAATAATTTACTGCTTTAGCTGCTGCAACAGCGTGCCGTCCCATCTCCTCCCTTATCCCGGGATTCATAAGAGGAGAAGGTGTTTCCTCGATAACCTTCTGGTGACGGCGCTGCACTGAGCACTCGCGTTCGAACAGATGAATTACATTTCCGTGTTTATCGCCAAGAACCTGAAACTCGATGTGATGAGGTGATTCGATGTATTTTTCGATGTAAACGGCATCATTTCCAAATGCGGCTTTTGCTTCTGACCGTGCCCCCCGGATGGAATTTAATATTTCTTTTTCGTCTTTGACCAGTCGCATTCCTTTTCCTCCACCGCCTGCGGATGCCTTTATCATCACCGGAAGACCGATCTCCCTGATCTTCTCCAATGCAGCCACTTCGTCTGTCAGGGGTTCAACTGTACCTGGTACAACAGGAACGCCGGCTGCCATCATGTGCTTGCGGGCAGTAATTTTATCACCCATATTTGAAATGGCTGATGGAGAAGGGCCGATAAAGATGATACCTTCATCGTCGCATCGCTGTGAAAAAGCGGCATTCTCCGAAAGGAATCCGTATCCCGGATGAATTGCGTCTGCACCGGATTTCTTTGCAGCGTCAATGATCTTATCCATGTTCAGATAGCTGTCAATGGATGGCGCCGGACCAATAAAATAGGCTTCATCGGCATACCTTACATGCATTGATGCGCGGTCGGCTTCAGAAAAGACCGCTACCGACTTAATTTCCATTTCCCGGCATGAGCGCATCACGCGTATTGCAATCTCGCCCCGGTTAGCTACGAGCACTTTTTTTATCATACTCTACTATCTTTTAGTGAGTTAATTGATTAACGGCGGCAAAACTATAACAAATTCATTGTCATTTTTATAGTTTGCAAGCTGTGGTTTAGCCATTAAATACTAACCTACTGATTATCAATAATAATAGAAATAATGTATTTCGTTAAAATTGATTAATTCGACATTTGTTTTCGGTATTACACTACTTATTTGTCTATTTTCGCCGTCCAAATCAAATCCACTAATCCATTATTCGAATGAGACTATTCAGATCTATTCTATTGATTATCTTTCCGTTAACGATTTTGCTATCCAATGGTTGCAAAAAAGATGATGAGGATAAAGGTCCGTTATCCACCGGGTACTTTATCCGCTTTAAAGCAGATGGTCAGCAGGTCGAATTTACCAACCAGGCAGCGCTTACGGCTGCCACCGGGCAAAGCCTATCGCAGTACAATGCTGTGGTGAGCGGGTTCAGCGGTAATCATAATATCAGTATTCAGATGTTCGACAACGAAGCCATCCGGACATCGGTGTATGAGGGGTATGAAAACAAAGTATCCTACTTCGAGGGAGCGCTGATTGGATATGGCAGAGATGGGGTGATTTATGGAACGAGTGGTGTGAATCCGGAGGTTACAGTGAGCCTGACCGTATGGACGGCTACCGAAGCCAAAGGAACGTTTTCAGGAAAAGTAAAGGCAACAAATGCATCAACAGAAATTGCGATTACAGACGGCGAATTCTTTGTTAAGAGGTTGAATTAGAACCCAATAACAACTAAATTCCTTGCACTCTACCGGTTGAGGTACTGCTCTTCGTAATATTTAAGATAGTCGCCCGATGTAACGTTTTCGAGCCATTCTGTGTTGGCCAGGTACCAGTCAACGGTCTTTTCGAGGCCTTCTTCAAACACCAGCGATGGTTTCCAGCCCAATGATTTTTGTAGTTTAGATGAATCAATGGCATAGCGCATATCGTGTCCGGCACGGTCTTTCACATAGGTTATCAGCTTTTCTGATTCGCCGGTGGTGCGGCCAAGTTTTCGATCCATTATTTTGCAAAGTGCCTTGATCAGGTCTATATTTTTCCATTCGTTGTTTCCGCCAATGTTGTAGGTTTCGCCCACTTTTCCTTTGTGGTAAATAACATCAATTGCGGCTGCGTGATCTTCGACATAAAGCCAGTCGCGAATATTGAGGCCCTTGCCGTAAACCGGGAGCTTTTTGTTGTTTTTGATATTATGGATGAACAGTGGGATGAGTTTTTCGGGGAACTGGAATCCGCCGTAGTTGTTGGAACAATTGGATATTTTAACCGGTAGTCCAAAGGTATGATAGTAGGCTCTGACCAGATGATCTGAGCTGGCTTTTGAGGCAGAGTAGGGGCTTCGGGGATCGTAGGGGGTGGTTTCGGTGAAGAGTCCCGTATCTCCCAATGAACCATAGACTTCGTCGGTGGAAACGTGATAGAAGAGTTTTCCATCGTAATTGCCCTGCCAGAAAAATTTTGCGGCATTGAGCAGGTTGGCGGTTCCTACGATGTTGGTCATGATGAACTCGGTGGGGCTGGCTATTGAGCGATCAACGTGCGATTCGGCTGCCAGGTGGATCACTCCGTCGAATTTATATACTCCGAAAAGCTTTTGCATCTCTTCATCTTCCACAATGTCGGCCTTTACAAATTTGTAGTTGGGTTTGTTCTCAACATCGCGGAGGTTTTCGAGGTTTCCGGCGTAGGTGAGTTTGTCAACATTGATGATGCGGTAGTTTGGGTATTTATTTACCAAAAGTCTGACCAGATGAGACCCTATGAAACCGGCGCCGCCGGTAATCATTATCGTTTTGCTGTAATTTTCCATGACGATCTATTGTTTTGATGATTGATTTTTTTTCTTTTCATCCAGTGCCAGTTCCCATTTCCAGGCCGATGCGTTCATTTCGTCGATTCCTTTTTCGGCTTTCCAGCCCAGTTCCTGGTTGGCAAATGTGGTATCAGCCCACACTTCGGTAACATCACCCGGCCTCCGGTCGACAATTTTGTAGTTGAGCTTAACCCCTGAAACTTTTTCAAAGCTTCGGATTAATTCAAGTACGGAGTATCCATTACCGGTGCCAAGGTTGAATACTTCAAAAGGCTTCTTATTTTTCTTTTCGAGCATTCTTTTTACTGCGATAACGTGGGCTTTGGCCAGGTCGACCACATGGATATAATCCCGGATGGGTGTTCCGTCGGGGGTATCGTAATCCTCTCCGAAAACCTTCAGCTGGTCGCGAATTCCGATGGCAGTCTGGGTAATAAATGGAACAAGATTGTTGGGAACGCCAAGCGGCAATTCGCCAATTTTGGCCGATTCGTGAGCTCCGATGGGGTTGAAATACCGCAGGGCTATGGCCTTGATGGAGGAGGATTTTATGGTGTCGGAAATAATTTCTTCGGAGATTTGCTTGGTGTTACCGTAGGGCGACATGGCGAGCTGCACCGGTGCATTTTCATCTACCGGGAGCTTTTCGGGCTGACCGTAGACGGTGCATGAGGAGGAGAATACCATGTTTTCGATACCGTTATCCATCATTCCCTGTAAAATATTTACCAGCGAAAAAAGGTTGTTGTGGTAATACATCAGTGGTTTTGCAACGGATTCACCAACAGCTTTGAAGGCTGCAAAATGAATGATTGCGCCGATATCTTTGTGCCGGTTGAAAAAATCGAGCGTCCTGGTTCGGTCGGCAAGGTCGAATTGTTCGTATTCGGGTTTAATTCCGGTAATGGCGGTGATGTTATCGAGTACTTCGATCTGCGAGTTGGAAAGGTTATCAACGATGATCACCTGATAGCCAACAGATTGCAACTCAACAACCGTGTGGGATCCTATGTAGCCTGTTCCACCGGTGACGAGAATTTTATTCATATCATTTCGCTTTTACATTTTTTTGGGAAGAAATTCTGGTCAAAAGTAACCAAAGTTGGCATAAAAAAAACCAGGATGAATAATTTTCCTGGTTTTTCATAAAATTTTTGGGAATTCTATAAGCTCCAATAGGTTAATCTTTTGATTTTGTTCCGGTAAATTCCTTTTACATCCACCAGAATTGCGTCCTCTGAAGTTATTGATTCGAAATAATCTTCGGTCAGTTCACGGTATGGCTTGTGATTAACTGCCACAATTACAGCATCATAGATTCCGGTAATTGAATTCTTCAACTCAAAACCATACTCGTGTTTCACTTCAGCCGAACTGGCAAATAGGTCAACCACATCAACCTGAACACCATAGGATTCGAGTTCGGAAATAATGTCGGGAACGCGCGAGTTGCGTATGTCGCTCACATCTTCCTTGAAGGTCAGCCCCATCACCAGCACTTTACATCCCGAGATGGATTTTTGTGCTTTGATAAGCTTTTTCACGGTTTGCTTGGCCACATAAAATCCCATCGAATCGTTTACAAAACGGCCGGAATTGATGATTTGGGGGTGATATTTATACTTTTTAGCCTTGTAAGCCAGGTAGTAAGGGTCAACACCGATGCAATGCCCGCCAACAAGACCGGGGTAAAAATGCAGGAAATTCCATTTGGTTCCGGCCGCTTCGAGGACATCGTAGGTATTGATTCCCATCCGGTTGAAGATAATCGAGAGTTCATTCATCAGGGCAATGTTTACATCACGCTGAGTGTTTTCGATGATTTTGGCCGCCTCGGCCACTTTGATGGAGGGAGCCCGGTGAACGCCGGCTGTTACAACCAGTTCGTAGGTTTTGGCAATCATCTCCAAAGATTCGTCGTCGCATCCCGAAACCACTTTTACGATGGTGGCCAGGGTATGGTGTTTGTCGCCCGGGTTAATTCTTTCGGGTGAAAATCCCACCTTGAAATCTTCTACAAATTTCAAACCCGACAGCTGCTCCAGAATCGGAATACAATCTTCCTCGGTTGCTCCGGGATAAACCGTTGACTCGTAAACCACATAGTCTCCCTTTTTCAGGATTTTGCCCACAGTGCGAGTGGCTGCAATCAAGGGGGTGAGGTCGGGCATGTTGCTGTCGTCGATGGGAGTGGGCACGGCCACAATGTGAAAATCGGCCTTGCGCAGATCCTCCGGATTGGCGGTAAAGAGAATGTCGCACCCTTCGAATGCCTCTTTGGGGAGTTCGTTACTTGGGTCAATTCCATTTTTCATCATCTCAATGCGGTCGGGCTTAATATCAAACCCGACTACTCCGGTCTTTTTGGCAAATTCGAGGGCAATCGGCAAACCTACATATCCCAAACCAATGAGCGATACCTTCGCCTCTTTCGTCAAAATTTTCTGGTAAATATTCATACTTTTACTTTTATAATATAAAGTGTTTAATCATTGATTTACAGCTTTCTAACCCTGTTTTCTCTCAATTCGTACTTCTCCTTGCTTTCGGGGCAAACGGCAAATCCGTCTTTATCAAACTCAAGCCTGTGGCCATATTCGCTCATCCAACCCATTTGCCGGGCGGGGTTGCCCACAACAAGGGCGTACGGCGGTACCTCTTTGGTTACCACAGCGCCTGCGCCAATAAAAGCAAACTCGCCGATATCGTGGCCGCAGACTATGGTTGCATTGGCGCCGATGGAAGCACCGCGTTTCACCAGGGTCTTTTCGTATTGACCGCGCCTTACAACAGCGCTGCGGGGGTTGCTCACATTGGTAAAAACCATGGACGGGCCAAGGAATACATCATCCTCACAAATCACGCCGGTGTAGATGGAAACGTTGTTCTGAACCTTCACGTTTTTTCCCAAAACCACTTTAGGTGAGATGACTACATTTTGACCAATGTTGCAATTTTCGCCAATCATACAATCTTTCATCACATGCGAAAAGTGCCATATCATCGTGCCTTTGCCAATCGAACAGCCTTCATCAATAACGGCTGTTTCGTGTGCAAAAAATTCTTTTTCCATGGATTAACGGTTAGCGAATTCAAGGACAGCGGTGGTAATGTATTTCAGTTGTTCTTCATCCAGCTCGGTGTGCATGGGCAGCGAGATGACATGCTTTGCCAGGTGCTCTGTTACGGGGAAATCCCCCTCCTTGTAACGCGGATCCTGATAAGCTTTCTGAATGTGCATCGGAACGGGATAGTAAATCATGGCCGGAACATTCTTTGATGTAAGGAACTGCTGAAGTTCATCCCGGTTTAAATCACTGGTAACCAATGTGTATTGATGAAAAACGTGGGTAGTATTTTTTGCCCTGAAGGGGGTTTTCAACTTAGGGTGTCCGGCAAATGCGTTGTCATAATAATCAGCGGCAGCCTGACGGGCTTTGATATACTCGTCGAGGTATTGCAGCTTTACCTTCAGCACAGCGGCCTGGATGCTGTCGAGCCGGGAATTGACACCGATGTGATCGTGGTAGTAACGGATGGTCATGCCGTGGTTCACAACGCTTCGCATTTGTTTGGCCAGTTCGTCGTTGTTGGTGAAGATGGCGCCACCATCACCGAAACAGCCCAGGTTTTTGGAAGGGAAAAACGACATACCGGCAACATCGCCAATGGTTCCGGCTTTTTTGCGGGTTCCATCGCTGAAAATAAAATCGGATCCGATGGCCTGACAGGTATCTTCGATCACATAAAGATTGTGTTCTGCCGCAATTTTCATGATCTCCTCCATATCAGCCGATTGGCCAAAGAGGTGCACAGGTACGATAGCTTTTGTTTTTGGGGTAATGGCTTTGCGGATGGCGGCAGGATCAATATTAAAAGAATCGGGGTCAACATCTACCAGCACGGGGGTGAGTTTGAGCAATGCAATAACCTCAGCGGTGGCAATAAAAGTAAATGAAGTAGTAATTACTTCGTCGCCGGGCTTCAGGTCAAGTGCCATCATGGCTACCTGCAAGGCATCGGTTCCGTTGGCGCATGGAATTACATGTTTTACACCGAGGTATTTTTCCAGATCGGCCTGAAAGCCATGCACAGCCGGTCCGTTAATGAATGAGGTCGTGTTGATCACATCCTGGATTGCGTGGTCAATTTCCTCTTTGATTTTGTCATATTGACCCTTTAGGTCAACCATCCGAATTTCTTTCATAAAACTAATAAGGTTAATTGTTTGAATTGTGCTGCAAACCTAACCAATTTCTCCGACTGGCCGGTCAGAGCCGGTGTGGTTTAATGTATTTTCCACATAAACAGATGATTGCATCAAATTCAAGCTCAAAAAAAAAGCACCTTATCATTGGATAAAGTGCCTTTTGAAAGTTTAAAAAATTCGGATTATTCGCTGGCTTCTGCGGCAGCTTCTGCTGATGCAAGACCGGCAAGGAAATTATCAATGTAGAAATTACCTGCTGTGGACCCGCTTAAGAGTTTAATCTTGTCAACCACACTGCGCACAAGACTTTCCTCTTCGATCTGCTCGGTAACAAACCATTGCAGGAAGTTGTTGGTGGTGTGATCTCTCTCTTCCAGACAAATGTCCACCAGGTCGTTGATCTTTTTGCTGACATGCTGCTCGTGTTTAAGCACCTGATCAAACAACTCCTCCATGTTTTTGTACTGAGTGCCGGGTTGTGGAAGGGCCTGCAGCATTGCGTACCCGCCACGGTCGTTGAGGTAATGCACGAATTTTAACTGGTGCATACGCTCCTCATCGCTGTGTTGATAGAGGAATCTGGCTGCACCCGACAATCCCTGTGATTCGCACCATGAGGCCATGGCCAGGTAAATTCTTGAAGACTGTTCTTCCAATGCGATCTGATCGTTGATCGCGGCTTCCAATTTCTTTGATATCATAATTTTATGTTTTAAAGTATTTAATTTCAATTGCGTATCAAACAATGTTATCCGGCAAATGTTTGACTTCCGTTGATTTTTACCGGGAAGAAGCAAACGTCAGGATTTCATTGTTTCATCTATTTTTACCAAAAAAAACAACACATGACCTGGCTGATCATTTGGATATTGCTGTACCTGATCTTGATCGTTGTCTTTACTCTCCGGCATGTCAGGACAAATGATCCTGAGAGCTACCTGGTTAACAACCGCGCCACACGCACGCTTCCGCTGGTATTCACCACCCTGGCAACATTTGTGGGTGGCGGTACCTCCATGGGCCTGATGGCCATGGGCTATGAATCGGGGTTTGCGGCGATAGGCATTGGCATTGCCTATGTAATCGGATTTTTCATTCTTGCCCGTTTTGCCGCAAAAATCAACCGGCTTGGTTTTGCCTTTTCGCTCTACTCCCTGCCGGGTTTTCTCAACCTCAGCTATACCGAAGACAGCGACAGGAAACATGCCCGCTATTTTTCATCGGTGGTGAGCGGGGTCAATATTTTCATCTTCTTTTTTCTTTTGGCAGCGCAATTTGTGGGCATGGCTTCGCTGCTTAAATACTCGTTTGATCTTGGTTATCAATCGGCCGCCATCATTTCTTGTTTGATCGTAATCTTTTACACAGCGCTGGCCGGGCTTTCCGGAGTGATTATTACGGATATGATTCAGTTTGTGATCATTATCCTTATGATCGTGCTGATTTTTATCCCCGGAATCATTGTTGATACTGATGGCCTTTCCCGTCTTTCTGAACTTCCCGAAACCATGCTGTACGGAACACAGTACGGATGGGGTTTTTTGATCGGGCTGCTGTTGTTCCTTTCGCCCTCGGTGATGGTAAGAATGGATATCTGGCAAAGAATACTGGCGGCGCGTGATGCCAGAACAGCCCGTCGCGCCAGTATCATATCGGGGCTGGGAATGTTGCCGTTTTATATCATTTTTCCACTGGTTGGCATGGCGGTAAGGCTCTATTCCGAAGATGAAATCCTCTCGAAGGATGTAGCCTATATTTTTCTGAACCGTCACAGCAACGAGTATATTCTTGGGTTTGCGGTGGTTGGTCTGCTGGCTGCCTTGATGTCGTCCGCCGATAGCTTTCTCAACATTATCTCCATTTCGGCCATGAAGGATTTTGCGGGCTGGAAAAAGAAGTTGAACCCTGTTTTGAACCGAAAACCTCACGTAAGCATAAGGATCGCTACCATTGTATTTGGATTTATTGCTCTTTTTATAGCACTGGCATTTCCCAAAATCGTTGACCTGATGGTGGTAGGTATCGGAACGATCGTAATTTTTGTTCCCGTTACCCTGCTTGCCCTTTTGCGGCCCGAAGTCCATCGTTACAAAAGAGCAGCACTTGCCAGCATTCTGAGCGGCTTTGTTGTTAATCTGGTTTTCTTTGTAACCGGAGTGGTGAATCCCGAAATTTTTGAACCCAAATCATCCTTTATTCCCGCTTTTATGGTTGCGGGGATTGTTTTGCTTGCGGATGTTTATCGCATCAACCATCAAAAACCAAACGGATAATGCTGAATCTTTTTTCTGACGAATATTTTATGAAAGAGGCGCTGAAAGAGGCGCGGGAAGCTATGGCCAAAGACGAAGTGCCGGTTGGCGCTGTGATTGTTTGCAACAACCGGGTGATAGCCCGTGCCCACAATCTCACCGAACGGCTTACCGATGTTACGGCCCACGCCGAAATGCAGGCTTTCACGGCTGCCTCCAACTTTCTTGGCAGTAAATACCTCGATGGCTGCACGCTGTATGTAACCATCGAACCCTGTGTGATGTGTGCCGGGGCAGCTTACTGGACACAGATCAGCAAAGTTGTTTTCGGGGCTTTCGATCCAAAAAAAGGATTTACGCTGATGGGTAAAAACCTGCTGCACCCCAAAACCGATCTGGTGAGCGGGGTTTTGCAAAATGAATGTGGGTCATTGTTACAGGAGTTCTTCAAAAGGAAAAGGAATCTATAATCATGAATGACAATAATTTTTACACAAATGGTTTTGATACTATTCTCGGCTTTCTCCGCAAAATTTGCGGTGAAAAGCGGCTTAATCTCCGCAAATCAAATCCGGTTATCTTTGCCCCAAATAAACCAGTTGCGATATGCCCTACCTTGTCCTTGACCTTGAAATGACCGGCCCCGAACCGGATTACAACGAAATCATCCAGATTGGCGCCGAAATTTATGATGATGAATGGAAATTCCGGGGTGAGTTCCTCAGCAATGTTTATCCTGAAAATGAGGATGCTTTTTCTGATCATTCGGAACAAATCCACGGGATTTCGATAGATGATCTGGAGGAGGCGCCGATGGCTTACGAAGTGCTGGAAGAGTTTGAAAAATGGCTCCGCAAAAGCCTTTTCCTGCGCGAACAGGATTCGTTGAAAAGCATCGTCATTTGCGGCCAGAGCATCATCAACGATATCAATTTCCTGAGTTACGCCTACAAAAAGGAGAAAATGCCGTGGCCCTTCTCCTTCCGGATGCTTGAACTGAGCAGCATATCGCATTATGCCTTTATGATCCTCGAAAACAATGGGAAAAAGGCGCCCCGCTCGCACAGCCTCGCCAACGTTGCGGCCTACTTTGGCTTTGAGCGCGAAGGAGATACCCATAATGCTTTGGAAGATGCAAGGCTTACGGCAAAGTGTTTCATTGCGCTGAACGACCTGGCAAAGAAAGTCGTTCTCCGTTAAAACTTCCTTAGTCGTATTTGAATGTAGTTCTTACGGATCAATCCGCCGGAAAAACACACTCAGGAAACTGAATCATGGCATCTGATGTTGTTTTGATAAAATAGGCTTTTCCGGGCACCAATTGTTGCAGATAATCAACGCCATACTGCGGTAAAAATACCTGGCTGGTCGCGATTCCCTGAATGTAGATAAGGTTCTCACCCAGTTGATCCATAATCTCATTGGTCGAAATCGCACAATCTATTGGAATATGAAGAATGTTCAGTCCTGAAGGCAACAGGGCAGTTTTTTGCGGATTTGGCTGACCAGAAATAGTAAGCACAGCATCAGAGGTCATTTTAACCACATACCCGGCATCGGGGTTCCAATTTCCGAGCGTGTTGATGTCCTCCCCGGGCCAGAACAATCCATCATTGTTGTATAAAATTATGAGATTGCCGTCAACAGGCTGAAGCATTGTTTCGAGATCCTGATTTGAAGGAATAATATGAGAAGAAATACCGCTCCACCCGGCAGGAAGGTTGATTGTAAATTCAACCGGAGGTAGAACATGGATCAGATTTTCAATCTGGTAAGCATCAAAAGTATTTCCATCAGACACCTGCAGCGAAACGGAATAGTAACCCGGTTGCAGATAGATGTGTACAGGGTGCTGTTCATCGGATTGATTTCCGTCGCCAAAATCCCAAAGCCAGGTTGTAACCGAATCAGCCGGCAGCGAGAGATCAGTGAACTGCACTGCAAGCGGTGCATAACCCATTGTGGCATCCACATCAAAATAGGCAAAGGGCTCGTACTGACCATTCACTATGATGGTGCTTTCCATCATCGGGAGATAATTGGAAGAATACCTGGTGACTTCAAAAGCAAAAACACCTTCGGGTAGTTCGGTTGTTGGAACAGATATTTGGTAATTTCCTGAACCGTTGGGTGTCACAACCTGCGACCAGAGGTAAAGTTCTTCCGGGTTCCTGCTCCCTGAGGGTGCAGTAACAACAATGGTGCTTTCTATCGAGGCTTCGCCATCGGTTTGTTGTTCTCCAATATTGTAGTCCATTATCGTCGGAGGATTTTTAGTCCAGTTTACCTGTTTGTAAACCGTTTCTCCGGTAGCCGGATCCATAAAATCAATGTAATCGAGCTGAACAGCTACGCATAATATACCTGAATTTGGCGGACCGGGCTGATACTGAATAGTTGAGTGATGAGAACTAACCGCAACATAATGGCCAACTGTAGCACCATCAGCCAGTTTTTGATTCAGCAGGATAATCACATCTGCGCTGTCTCTGAGGTTTCGGCCAATCTGATTGTAAGGCCTTTCGGTGTAACGCGTTACGGTTCCATCCTTGAGTTTGGGATCCCGGTTCATCATATCCCGAATTGCATTAGTCAGCGAGTCATCAAAAGTACCCTGCCCCTGTGTAGTTCCGGCTCTTCGGGCAATTCGCCGGATGGAATCTGAGATGCTTGTATAGCCATTTCCGCCGGCTCTTTTATTGAGCCAGTCGAGGCAAACAGCGGCGCTTGTAGGGCCACAGATATCGTTGGAAATATCATTGTTGTTTGCGTCGGTTGCCGTTATGGTATCCTGGTCAACGTGGCGAAGCTGTCTTACAAAATCAAATCCACCCAATGGACGAGCGCCAAGTTCGAGTAAATCAAGGCCCTCTTCATCCGCAGAAAAATCTATCTTGATGAAATCGTCAGGAATGATAGATCCACCAATCAATTTTGACTCATCCTCGTTGATTTTGAGGAGATAAGGAGGTGGGTCGAAAAAGATACTGGTCGCTCCGGTGTAGATTTTCCCGTTCTTGCCGTAAGCTTCTGCTTCGAGATTTACAAAAATATCGAAAAATGAATCAACCTGCCATTGAACATGCCAGCCGTTGCCTGACCCTATGGGAGAATATGTTCCGGCTGAAGTCACAGACCCGTCGGTATCTGTTCCGATGTGAATACGGTCGGTGCCGCCCTGAGGCGTGGCAAAAAACATCACCGAATCCACCAAATGCCTGGCAATTGGAACAACAACCTGAATATCCACCAGATTATTGGTTACCCGTTCAAGGGGATAGGGAGTGATAAAATCAACCGGTCCGGCTGGTAGTATTTCAACCGGATAAGGATCGCTCACTACATCACCGGTACAATTAATGCTTACCATATAATCGGCTGGGGATAGGTCAGGACAGGTAAAAATCACTAAAGTATCTGACCAGAAGGTAACTTCTTCCTGAAAACCAATTCCATTGAAAAGGATTGCTGATTGGGCGCTCTGTTCTTTAAAGTGAGAACCGGTAACACGAATCTGCTCACTGAAGCTCATCTGAATATCCTCAATTTTCGCAATCAAAGGTCTTACCGGTAATCTTTCGACAATAAATTCCCTTTGCCATGCATGGCCGGAAGCATCAATAGCTCTTATTCTAACCCATTTTAAACCTGGTTCGCCGAGGTTGACGGTTATCGGATCGAAATCAGGACCGGCGACTACGTATTCATATCCCGGCAGGTTTATATCTTCTTCTTCAGGGCAGATGATGATGTTGCCAGGAATGGTACCATCATCGAACAACTCGCCGGTATAACCGGTGATCTGGCCGGTTTCAGGATTGAGGTAACCATGCTGAATTCCCCCATCTCCCCAGGGATCCATAAAATCCACTCGGATTGTGCCATTTTCCTCCGGCCATTTTTTGATCGAATTAAAAGTTACCTGGTGCCCTGCTTGTCCAGTCGGTGTATTGTAGTAAAATGTAGTGAGCACGTCCTGCTTTTTTTCCAGTTCAGCGCGCATCTCCTGCCAGTTGAACGGGTTTTGCAAATTCACACGGTACCTGTCGCCATGAGCCGCTATCCAGCTATTCAGACCGCTTACAACATCCTCGTAATGTGCACCAAACATATTCGTGCCGTCTTCAAGTACGCGCTGACTGGTTTTAAAAACTTCATACAACTGATCGTAAAGCTGGTCAAGGGTCAGGCCTCCCATAATCTGATTGTCATTGAGAGAATCAGCAAACCATTTCAGACATGCAGCAGCAGAGGCAGCGGCACAACCGTCATCGTCAAACTGACCATAATCACCAACCCCTTTTTCAAACTCTTCCTGTTTATTTTCCACCGAAATCTGCGCTTCCATAAGGTCAGACGCCATTCCGGGAAAAATATTTATCAGAATGGTTTCATGCTCAACAGCAAGCCAATCATAGATATTGAACGTAACAGACGAAGGTGGTGTGGGATCATACATTATTGATTTTTTTACCTCGTAACCCGATCCATCCTTCAGTACAACCATCGCCTTGATGAAAAGCTCAAAATCGAACTGGGGGAGCATTTCGTGAGGCAAATAACCACTCCACCCGTCTCCGGTTCCATAATCAGGTCCTGTGCTGTTCAGTACAATGTTAGAACCGTCCGCATCAAAGTAGAAATCAACATAATTCAGATCATCAATTGAAAAAGTAAATATTACGTGTTCAATGTTTCTTTGGGCTGTAAGTCCAACATTGGATGGAATCAGGGTGACTTTTGTAAGACCCTGGTCTCCACCAATCCAGTTGTTCCAGGGTTCCGGGTTCAGGTATTTGCCAATAATCATATCAAACTCAGGTTCTACCGGTTGATCCACCAATGTTCCATGGATTGCAAAACTGAGGTTGTAATCGGTTGAAGTGTTCCCAAAATTGATCAGCGAAGCCTTTTGCCAGGTAAAAGTATTGGGAAGTCCAAAACCTCCCCCCGGGTTTTGCCAGCGGAATTCCTCAAAAATTGTCGGAGCCGATTGCCTGCGCCAAAACCATTGCCCGGATGGATTAAAGGGCATCACCGGCTGAACGGAAATCCAGTAATGGCCTGAGGATAAGATTACCGGTTCTGGAAGAAACAAGGATAAAAAGCCATCCGGGTTGAATTCAACAGGCATGAGCAATTTCTCGAACAGCAATGCTCCCGGAGAATTTGCAGAAGGGATGTTTTCGTAAAGGAACAAATTGGCCTGAACAAGCGGCCCACCGCTTAATGGCTGCAGGAAACCCATAACAACCACCTCATCAATAAGCCACGTTTGACCTGGCATAATGATAAAATCATCAGCACCCTGACAGGTATATGTCGGAAAGTCGGGGTACATCTGGGAATTTGTACCCATAACTGTTGGGTTGGCCATTTGTTCATAAAGAGAATTTGAAGTTTTCGATCGGGAAATAAAGGATGTTTCACACTGTGCATCTGCTACCGAAGGGTAATTTTCCTGGTTGTAACCATCGGTGCTAAAAAACAGAATAGTTAGCAGGAACCATAAAATTTGTACATTTGTTTTCATAACTTACAGGTTTTTAGTTTATTAACAGGTTAATAGAGAATCGGTTTTCTATAATTTACAAAGTTAAAGTATTAAATTACTTAAATTGTTAACAAACACTTAAATAATCATAAGATGTGTTAAATCATATCCAGCTTGAACCGAAAAAAACCGATAGGAAGGGAGGAATTAAGTCAGTGAAGAAAAAACAAATGGTGAATGATATCAATAGTGAATTTACCTGAGAAAATGCCCTGCAGAAGTGATCCACCTGAGTTTTTGCATTCCGTAAAGCCCGATGAGTATAGCTTCTGCGGCATTGTCATCCAAAGATGTGGCGCCATGATCGGAGAGTTTATCTATCACTTTGGAAGCATAAAATATTGCATTCGCTTTGGCATCGCTTTTATTCCGCTGCTCACGCTGATAAAGGATTTCGTGCCGCCAGTGGTCAGCCATGATCCGGATTACTTCCAGGTTACGTTTATTGAGTTCGGCATCCCAGATCTTCAGCAAAGGTCCTCCGCCTTCGATGATGACGGCGGTCAGGTCTTCTTCCTGATTTAAAAGCCAGGGAATTGCTTTGCGCAGCCGGGAAGCAGATCCAAAATTCTGTGACCTGAACCAGTACAATTTGCCGTCCGATCCATACATGGCCAGACCTGTTCTAATCCCGAGATCAACCGAAAGCATAAATTCCATGTCAGATATTTACCTTTTTCGCGCGTTTGAAAGGAAGGGAGCGATCGAAAAGGTAACGGTAAGTTACATGGGTTTTCAGGATAGAGGTGCCGATTTGCTCGCACACTTTCATCATGGTTGGGTTGAAATCGCCGATCCAGTTCATTTCCAGTCGTTTATAGTGGAATCCGGGTTGTTGAATAATTTTTTGAAAAGCCTTTATCAATCCAACCTCTACACCTTTTCCCTGGTGCTCGGGTACTACTCCGAAAATCCTTCCAACAACCCTGTCGCTCATTTTCTTTATTTTCAGCGAGTAGATAAGTCTTAACTTTTTCATCAAATTAAAATTACCGTTGAAATTACCAATAACCTGGTTCAGGTCAGGTATCATGATAAAAAATGCTACCGGCTCTTCTTTGTAATAGCCATAAATCAAAAGCCTTGGATCTATCACCGGTTTCATCCTTTTAAGAAGGGACAGAGCGTGTTGTTTCGAGAGTTTTTTTACACCCGGAAATCTTGCCCACGCTTTGTTGAAAATTACCATGAAATCTTCTGCATACTTGTCTGTTTTTTTTAGGTTGATGGTTTCGAAACGATAATCAGGATTACTTAAAATCCTGGTTGCTTTCTCCTCCATCACCGGATCTAATCCTGTGTCATTCAAAGCCCTGTAATAGGTGTACTGGTTAAAATAATTCTGAAATCCGTAATTTTCAAAAAGCTCATTGTAATAGGGGTAATTATAGGGCATGTTGAAAACGGGAGGGTAAAATCCATCCACCAGGCATCCCCAGAAATTGTCGCGCTCTCCGAAGTTAACAGGGCCGTCCATTGCTTCCATACCTCTGTCTATCAGCCATGTTCGACAGGCTTCGAACAGGATTTTCGAGGCATCCTTATCGTTGATACAATCAAAAAAACCCATTCCGCCTGTAGGTTGTTCATTTGCTTTTGCGGACAATTCGTTATAAAATGCGGCCACCCGGCCAATGGTCAAACCTTTCGCATCTTTCAGCAGCCAGCGTTTGGCATCGCCATTTCTGAACAACTTGTTTTTATCAGGATCGAAAACAGCTTTCACCTCTTCATCAAAAGGCCGGATGAAATTTGGGTCATTTTTGTAGAGTCGTGCCGGAAAATCCAGAAATTCTTTTTCTGACAAAGAATCAGAAACCTCAGTGAGCAAGTATTGCGTGTTTTGCAGCATGCAGGTAATCAATTTATGCCGCAAAATAAGTAAAAATGTGTGGAAATGATGCTATCCTGATTGGATTTCACCGGATTAAATACCAAAATGTTGGCGCAGACGCTGTATTTCTGATGCAGAGATTCCTTCAGCATGAAATCCGGCATTTTTACATGTAAAAAATATGGATGCTGATTTTTCGAGCACGTCAATTAGATCAAATGCTTTACCCAGAGTAGGTCCGGTAGCAAGGCAACCATGCTTCTCCCACAGCACAGCACGGTGCTGCTGAAGTGCCTCTGTGGTTGCATTGGCAAGTTCAGCGGTTCCGGTAAGCTGGTAGGGTATAAAGGCCACCCCATCGTTGGCCAGCACTAAGGTTTCTGGCTGAATGCTCCACAGCATCTGATTGATGGTTTCCTGGTCGCAGAATTCTCTGATATGTGTGATTGCAATGAGGTTTCCGGGATGTGTATGCACAATGGCTCTTTCCGGCCTGTTGCTGCCGGAAAGCATGTTGTGAATTGCCAGATGGCTGACAAGTTCGGAAGTGGGTTGCATATTCCGGTTGGTATCCCGGTTGAAAAATTTCCGGTAACCGCTTCCATAATCATTGATTTTAAGCAAGCAAACAGTGGTCTCCGGTTTCTTCCACACATCCCGCATCCTTGTTCCGGCTCCGGTAACCGCAATAACCTGCCCGGCAATACTGGCGAGCGGCGCCGGAAAAACCTGCTCCTCACCCAGTTGAAATCCCCGGTATATCTGATCATTTACCAAATCTACCCGCAAGGACATGTTTCCAGCATTCGCTTCGGCCCAGCCTTTCTTCCACAGAAGACCAGCTGTTTTGGCAAATTTTTTCAGAATAAGCTCAACATCTTCATTTTTCATAAGCACTTTTCTTTGCCTGGTTAATACTCCAATGCGGCTGCAAATTTACAACCCATGATTTACATCGTATCGCATGCGGAGGATAAAGTTCAAACAAATTATTACAGATTAAATCATGATTAAAACATTGATTTGATTTGTAATGAATTAAAAAACCTTCGCTATGGAAAAATTTTACGCTCCCACTTTGTCCGAAAATCGCATTCAGTCAATTGATGTCCTTCGGGGTATGGCCATTTTTGGTATTCTGATGGTAAACATGCCCATCATGAATACACCAATGGTAACATTACTCTCTGATGTGAAACTCTGGACGGAACTGCCCGATCAGGTTGCATCGGGATTTATCCGGTTGTTTTTCGAAAGTAAATTTTATGTTTTGTTCTCGATGCTGTTTGGATACGGATTCTGGCTCTTTATGAATAAAATAATGCCCGAAGGCCGGTCGGTTGTGCCGGTTTACCTAAGGAGAGTATTTTTTCTGTTTTTATTTGGAATTGCGCATGTAGTTTTGCTCTGGCCTGGTGATATTCTGATTTTTTATGCACTATTCGGATTTCTCCTGCTACTATTCAGAAAAACTTCCGACGGCGGGCTTTTAAAATGGGCACTCGGGTTCATAATGGTACCAGTAACGCTCAATGCAATTATGACCTTTTTTGTTTTCCTTGCGGGTTTCAGCCCCGAGGCAAAAACAGCAGTGGAGGCCAGTTTTGCTGAGAACAGTAACCGGCTCAGCGAAGTAATATACAGGGCTTTGGATGTTTATCCGAACGGCAGTTTTCAGGAATTGGTCAATATGCGTATTGAGGAATATGGCATTTTATTGCCCGGAATAGTTTTCTTTTATCCCAATGTTCTTGCCATGTTTCTGTTAGGACAGTATGCTGCCCGCAAAGGATACCTGCATCATCCCGAAAACCATTTGCCATTTTTCAGGAAATTATTCAATCTGGGTTTATTAATCGGGCTTCCACTCAATGTTATTTATCTCATTGTTTTTTCATTAGGTCAATTAAATCAGCCTTCGGTTTATTCCTTCATTGCTTCTGTAAGTATCGGTTTTGGCGGTCCAGCCCTTTCAATGGCATATGTTTCAGGGATTGTGCTGCTTATGAGCAGGGGAAAACTGAAAAGATTGACTGCTATGCTTTCACCCGTTGGCCGAATGGCGCTCACCAACTACCTCACGCACAGTATTATTTCCTCAATCCTCTTTTTGAGTTATGGTTTCGCCTTGTATGGCAAAGTAAGTACATGGCAAAGCATTTTAATTACTCTTGCCATCTTCCTGATCCAGATACCACTAAGCAAATGGTGGTTGAGTCGTTTCCGGTTCGGCCCATTCGAATGGCTATGGCGCAGTCTTACTTACCTGAAATGGCAGCCAATGAAGAAAGAATAGAAAGTAAACTTCATCAAAGTTAATCCGGATGATTTATCGGTTCTTTCAAAGGATATCATCGGATACAAAAGTCATCAACTTAATAACTTCAATTTTCAATTCAGACTTTATAAATGCATGTTTGCAACTTCAAACTTAGTCGGAATCAGACCATAAGTTTCACCTTTTTCCAAATCTCCTCAGCAATTACTTCAGGAGTTCTGGTTCCGTCGGTGATAAATATATTCTCTTCATTCTTCAGCTTTTCCATCACCTCGAAATATTTCTCTCTTACCTTCTTCTGGTTTTCAAAGGTTTCGAAAAGCTCCAGCGAGTTGCGTCCTTTTTGGATGCGTTCCATGCCGGTTTCGGGGTCAATATCAATAAAGATATTCAGGTCGGGGCGAAGAATTCCGGCTGCCTGGGCATTCGACTGAATTACCCATTCTACCGGCATGTGCACGCCGTGGTAGGCATAAGAGGAGAAGTAATAACGATCGGTAATCACCGTGAATCCTTCTTCGAGTTTTTTCAGCATTCCGTTTTCCTTGTTAAGAATATGTTCGAGGCGGTCGGCTACAAAAAGTCCGGCGATAGTGCGTTGGTCGGCTTCCATCCGGTGATTGAAAATATCCCGGATCAATCTTCCTATCGGGCTATCGGTAGGTTCAAAAGTAGTGTAAACACGGTGGCCTGCTATTTCGAGGTTATTCTTTAAAAGATTGATCTGTGTGCTTTTGCCGCTGCCGTCAATGCCTTCGAGGGCAATAAAGAGATTATTCATCATTGAAATCGATAATTCAAATGTCAAAAGTAACCAATATTGATAAAACCTTCTTTCGCCTATTTATGTTAAATAGTTACCCAAAACTTAATTCGATATGGTAACCAAAATAAAAAGAGGCAACACCTTTCACCAGGTGGATATTGCCGTAACCAACTGGATGGCCCGGAATGGAATTCCATTGCTCAGGTACAGTATTGGCATCATTTTTCTGTGGTACGGGATGTTGAAGTTTTTCCATAGCGCCAGCCCCGCCGAAGATCTCGCCACCAGAACAATTGATACGCTGACTTTTGGAGTATTCAGCCCGAAAGTGATCATCATCTCGCTTGCCTTGCTCGAAACGATGATAGGCGTCGGGCTGATTTTTAACCTGTTTTTACGTGAGATATTGTTGCTACTTTATCTGCAAATGATCGGAACGTTCACCCCAATTTTTCTTTTCCCCGAAGAGGTTTTTACAACATTTCCATACGCCCTCACCCTTGAGGGGCAGTACATCATCAAAAACCTGGTAATCGTCAGCGCAGGAATCGTTATCGGCGCAACGGTGCGCGGCGGACGATTGACTGATAAAGCAAAAAAAGAGGAACAATCATTAAATGAGCCCAAGTGATTTTGAAATGTTAAGCATACGCTCAATAGGAAGCTGGGCTTTCCTAATTACCTCATCAGTCAAATGGATCTTCGGTTGCTCATTTTTAATGCAGAGGTAGAGTTTCTGCAGGGTGTTCATCTTCATGTAGGGACAATCGTTACAGGCGCAGGTTTCATCTTTGGCCACAATCAGAAATTCTTTTTCCGGAGAATCCTTTTTCATCTGGTGAAGGATTCCACTTTCGGTGGCTACTATATATTTTTTGGCGTCATCTTTCTTGGTAAACTTCAGCATGGCAGTAGTAGAACCAACAAAATCGGCCAGCTCGAGTACCGGCGCCTGGCATTCTGGGTGGGCTATCAGTTTGGCATCCGGATTTTCAATTTTCATCCTGATAATTGATTCGGTGGTGAGAATATCATGCACCTCACAGGTTCCGTCCCAAAGCAACATATTTCGGCCGGTAACACGGTTGATGTATCCTCCCAGGTTTTTATCCGGCGCAAAGATAATCTTCTGGTCTTTTGGGAACGACTCGACCAGTTGCACAGCATTTCCCGAAGTACAAATCACATCCGACATGGTTTTGATGGCTGCAGTGCAATTGATGTAGGAGATGACGATATGACCAGGGTATTTCTCCTTAAACTTGGCAAATTCGTCCGGTGGGCAGGAATCGGCCAGCGAGCATCCAGCCATCATATCTGGAAGCACAACAGTTTTGTCGGGACACAATATCTTTGCTGTCTCGGCCATGAAATGGACACCAGCAAATACAATCATGTCTGCTTTGGTGGTTGCAGCCTTTTGCGCAAGTCCCAGACTGTCGCCCACATAATCGGCAATGTCCTGAATTTTCGCATCCACATAATAATGTGCCAGCAGCACAGCGTTTTTTTCATTCCTGAGCTGCCCGATTTTTTCGATAAGCGTTTCATCGCTCATCTCCCGTTTTTTCAACTCCCCATGAGCCATATTATTATTTAATTTTTATATAAAAGATTGTTTTTAATAATAGCCTGTTGATAACGTGGATAACTTAACGCTAAAAAGTTTGGTAAAGTCATTTTTCAATAGTTATTAAAGCAAAAATAACAGACTGTTAATTACAAATCGTTGAAATTCAATATTGCCGGCAAAGTTATCAACATATTAACAGCCCACCGGGATAATTGCTGAATGATAAAATTGTTGTCTGGTTTGGGTTCATATTAGTTAATTTCAAACCTGAAAATTGGTAAAAATCAGCAATAACTTTCTTCAAACAAGCCAAAAACGCCAAAATTGTTAATAGCGTCCAAAATTATCCTCCGCCATCATTTTGCTATTAACAACATCGAAGAGCGATGTGTTGAAAAGTCCAACACATTGATTTTCTGATTACAGGTAATTAGTTGAAAATTTGCGCAGATTTTTGGCACCAGTGAGTTAGCTCTGATTTTCATTCTTTTAAAATGTTATCATTAAACAGTTTAGAGGATTTACTTCATGGATATTGATTTTTGGGTCAATGTTCAACTTTAGATTTTATCTTTACTTTTGAGCAAAATTTTATCAACAATTAAGCAAATGTCGCCAGAGCAAAAGGTTGTACCCATAGGAAGCGATCATGCAGGTTTTGCGCTTAAGCAGCATCTTGTGAAAATTCTGACCGGTGAGGGCTACCATTTTAATGATGTCGGAACGCACAGTGAGGAAAGCGTGGATTATCCGGATTTTATCCATCCAGTGGCCTCCTGGGTCGAAAAGCACGAAGGTGAAATGGGAATCATTATCTGTGGAAGCGGACAAGGCGCCAATATGACTGCCAACAAATATCCGCACGTTCGTTCGGCGCTGTGCTGGAGCATAGAGCAGGCAAGGCTTTCTAGGATGCACAACAACGCTAACATAATTACCCTTCCAGGCAGATTCATTGATTTTGATGAAGCTGCCGAGTGTGTGAGGGTTTTCTTTTCGACTTCGTTTGAAGGAGGGCGGCATGAGTTGAGAGTAAAAAAAATATCTCAGTTAATCCATTAAATATCAATACGATGTCAGAGCTTTACAAAAAGTTTTTGAAAGACTCGGAGCGGGTTGCCTTTGATAAAAATCACCGGAAGAAGATCAATTTCAACATCGGAAAATATGATGCAGCCGTGATCAACGGTAAGCGCCAGTACCGGGATCTTGAATTGGCCAAAAACCGCGCTGCTTACATCAAACATAAGGTGCTGGAAAATCTTGATAAATACCTCAACGAATTCGAAACCAATTTCGAACGCAATGGCGGCCACATCATTTGGGCGCCGACTGCAGAGGATGCGGTAAAAGAGATTGTGAACGTTTTGCAGAAGAATGCCGTGAAGGTGGTGGTGAAATCCAAATCAATGATCACCGAAGAGCTGGAACTCAACCACGCACTCGAAAAGGCTGGAATTGAATCGGTGGAAACCGACCTGGGTGAATACATTGTGCAGATAGCCAACGAGAAACCCTACCACATCGTTACTCCGGCCATGCATAAATCGAAAGAGGAGGTAGCCGAACTATTCAGTGAAAAATTCGGAATTCCCCAAAACAGCACACCTGAGCAGATTACGAGCTTTGTAAGGGAAAAATTGAAGGAGAAATTTATAGCTGCTGACGCCGGAATTACCGGTGCCAATTTTTTGATTGCCGACACCGGCTCGGTGGCATTGACCGAAAACGAAGGAAATGGTGTACTCACCTACTCGTTGCCAAAGATACATTTGGCCGTTGCCGGGATCGAGAAAATTATCCCATCAATCCGCGATCTTGACCTGTTCTGGCCATTGCTCGCAACGCACGGAACCGGCCAGAATATGACAGTTTACAACTCGATAATTTCGGGGCCAAGGCAAAACGGCGAAATTGATGGTCCGTCGGAGATGTACCTTGTTTTGCTGAATAACGGTCGTACTGAATTGCTTCGCCATAAAGAGCAGCGCCGTTCTCTTTCCTGCATACGCTGCGGCGCCTGCCTCAACGCCTGCCCGGTTTACAAAAATATCGGCGGCTACACTTACAATACCACCTACACCGGGCCGATTGGCGCTGTGATTTCTCCTCACCTGCAAGGGATGAAGGAGTACAAGCATCTAAGCTTTGCCTCATCGTTGTGCGGAAAATGCACTGAGGTGTGTCCCGTAAAAATCAATTTGCATGAGTTGCTGCTGGCTAATCGTCAGGAATCAGTTAAACTCGGTTACACTGCAAGTTCAGATAGATCCATGCAAAAATGGGCCAAAAAGATTCTGAAAAAGCGCAGAATGATGGATTTTGGCGGCGGTAAGATGAAAAACATTGTATTGAAAATGTTTCTAAAGAAAGCATGGGGACCACGCCGAACGCTGCCCGCTTTTGCGCCGAAATCTTTCAACAAACTCTGGGAAGAACAGCGCGGAGAAAAGAAAAAATCCTGATTCCGCCCGTTCTTAACCAAACTTGCAAAGACAACCGAAACTTCCTTTCCATTTATTTGTTATTCCGTGGATTACCCGACGGTGAAATCATTATGTAGCTAAATTACTCATATTCAAACAATTAAATACAATGTGCGGAATTGTGTGCGTTTTTGATATCAAACAACCAGCCGATGTATTGCGAACCCAATTGCTGGGAATGTCAAAAAAGTTGAGGCATCGCGGCCCTGACTGGAGCGGGCTTTACAGTTGCGACAGTGCCATACTGGCGCATGAGCGGCTTTCGATAGTTGACCCCAGTTCGGGTGGTCAACCCCTGTTGAGTAAAGACAAAAACCTGATCCTTTCGGTGAATGGTGAGATATACAACCATATGGAAATCCGCAGAAGAATCGGAGATAAATACGAATTTCTGACCCAATCGGACTGTGAGGTGATCCTGGCACTTTACCGCGAAAAGGGCGCAGATTTCCTTGAAGAGATGAACGGAATTTTTGCCTTTGCGCTATACGATAAAGAAACCGATAATTACCTTATCGCCCGCGATCATATTGGGATCATTCCGCTGTACATGGGATGGGATAAATATGGCCAGTTCTTCGTAAGCTCTGAACTAAAGGCGCTGGAGGGTCATTGCACCATCATCAGGGAGTTTCCGGCCGGGCATTACCTTACCCGCGGTTTCGATCAGCCCAGACGGTGGTATCAGCGCGACTGGATGGATTTCGACAACGTGAAAGATAATCCGACCGATATTCATGATTTAAAAAAAGCGCTCGAAGACGCCGTTCATCGTCAGTTGATGTCGGATGTGCCATACGGCGTGCTGCTTTCCGGAGGTCTCGATTCATCCATCATTTCGGCCATAGCCAAAAAATATGCTGCCCGCCGCATCGAAAGTGGCGACACACAAGAGGCCTGGTGGCCGCAGCTTCATTCGTTTGTTATCGGGCTGGAAGGCTCTCCGGATGTCGCTGTTTCGCGCAAAGTGGCTGAGCATATCGGTTCGGTGCATCACGAAATTAAGTACACTTTACAAGAAGGGCTGGATGCCATCCGCGATGTGATTTACCACCTTGAAACCTATGATGTGACGACGGTTCGGGCTTCTACACCTATGTACCTGATGGCCAGGGTAATAAAATCGATGGGAATAAAAATGGTACTCACCGGCGAGGGCGCTGATGAGATTTTTGGCGGATATCTTTACTTTCACAAAGCCCCGGATGCCAGATCGTTTCACGAAGAAACCGTAAGAAAACTGAGCAAACTGCATCTTTACGACTGCCTTCGGGCCAACAAATCGTTGGCGGCCTGGGGGGTAGAGGGCAGGGTTCCGTTTCTCGACAAGGAGTTTCTTGATGTGGCCATGAGGCTCAACCCACAGGATAAACTATCGCGCAACGGCCGGATTGAAAAGTGGGTTCTCAGGAAGGCTTTTGAGGATTATTTACCCGAAAGCGTTGCCTGGAGACAGA
This sequence comes from Bacteroidales bacterium, assembly GCA_036794825.1. Classification (GTDB taxonomy): domain Bacteria; phylum Bacteroidota; class Bacteroidia; order Bacteroidales; family 4484-276; genus RZYY01. The sequence goes on from DAIRGA010000018.1 coordinate 86,491, forward strand.
AAGAGCAGTTTTCGGATGGCGTAGGTTACGGTTGGATAGATACGCTCAAACAACTGGCCACCGAACGGGTTACCGATGATCAGATGAAAAGCGCTGCTTTCCGCTTTCCGGTTAATCCTCCGATGTCGAAGGAGGAGTATATGTACCGGGAGATCTTCAGCGAGCATTTTCCATCGCATCAGGCCGCTGCATGCGTTCCCTCGGTTCCCTCGGTGGCCTGCAGTACCGCTGAGGCATTGGCGTGGGACGAAAAATTCCGGAACAACCCGGACCCTTCCGGAAGAGCCGTGCTGGATGTGCATGAAAGCAACAGGATTGATGCTGGCAGGATAATTTCTTAACCGGATTTTGGAAGAAGGCATCCATCCCGATAATTTCTTTCTAACGGATTTAGCCGTTTATCAGGAAATTTCAGTAATCATTGCGATCTTTTACTGACGACAAAAACAGGCCAAATTCGGAAATAGCCACGGTGTTATTGGCTTCGAGTATAGTCAGTTTTACTTCTGAAGTTGTAACCGGGTCAATTCTGATCAGCCTTTTGTAACCTATGGTGGTCCCTTCAAAAATTGCCTGCCATCCGGTGTCTGACATTATTTCGACCTGAAAACGGATCACCCGCTGACCGAGATGCACAGGCTCGCGGATCATGATCCTGTCAAATTGCTTCTCGTCATTTAAAGTTAGCGTCAGCTGGGCTGGCAAAACAGAATCATCCGTTGCCCAGTATGTTTTTGGATTGTTGTCCAGGACATTTTCCGGCGAGAACTTCTTATGCTCATGCCGGTAATTATTTGCCGACGCCATTGCGCTTTGTGCCAGATTTACAGCAAAAGTCTCATCAATAATCTGTTTGAACGACTTTAGGGCAGCCACATCATTTTCATGAATAAGCCCACGTTTATCGGGAGGTAGGTTTAGCAGCAAAACAGCATTTCGGCCAACAGAGGAGTAGTAAATATCCACAAGTTGACGGGGCGATTTCACCAGACTGTCTTCCGCCTGATGATAAAACCATCCCGGTCTGATGGAAACATCACATTGCCCGATAATCCAGTGCGAACCCTCCGGCTCTCCGGTGTTCAGGTACTTCTGATCTGATTTTCCAATGATCAGTTTTTCCCTGTTTATTGTTGACCAAAAAGTTTCACCGGCAAAACCCTGTTCGTTGCCCACCCATCGCACATCTGGTCCGGCATCAGAAAATATGGAAATTCCGGGTTGCAGTCTCTTCACCAGCGCGAAAGTGCTGTCCCAGTCGTAATAGGTTTTGTTGTCAATTTTACGGGTTTCATTGGCGCCACCGTAATGACCATCTCCACCCATGGCGCCATCGAACCAAATTTCGTTGATTTCGCCGTATTGGGTGAGCAGTTCGGTGAGCTGGTTGCGGTAGTAGATAATATATTCCGGCTTGCCGTAATCCGCATGGTTTCTGTCCCAGGGCGAAAGATACAGCCCCGTCTTTATTCCATGTTTTCGGCAGACATCCACAAACTCCCTCACCAAATCACCCTGGCCGTTTTTGTAGCTGCTGTTTTTAATGGAATGCTCTGTGAAACTGCTTGGCCACAAACAAAAACCATCGTGATGCTTTGCCGTAAGAATGAGCTCACCGAAACCGGCTGATTTTGCGGTGGTTACCCATTGTTCCACGTTTAACTGTGTGGGATTGAAAAGCGCAGGATCTTCATCCCCGTAACCCCATTCCCGGTTGGTAAAGGTGTTGATCGAAAAATGCAGGAAACCGATCAACTCCATTTGATGATAGGCCATTTGAATTTCAGACGGAACTACTCTGTTCGGGCTGATGTCCGAAGGGTGCTTGGAGGAAAAATTACAACCGGCAAAATGAAACAGTATTGCGGCAGCCATCACCTGTAATGATTTTCTTTTCATTTGAAAATGAGGTATTTATTAACTCAGAGTGTATTTTCTAAACTTTACAGGCTGTTTTGAAAAACCCATCAGCAACAGATCCGGAAACTTTTATCCGATGAATGAAAAGTTTTTTCCGTAATTGTTTACCCGCAAATCACCAAGTAGTAGTTTTTCTTTCCGCGCTGAACCAGGATGTACTTTCCCTGGAGCAGAGAGCTTTCAACAATGGTGAATTCTTCGGTGGTTTTTTCTTTGTTAATGGCAATGGCGCCGTTTTTCAGGAACTCGCGGGCTTCGCGTTTTGAGGCTGCAATTTTGGTAAAATCGGTGAGAAAATCCACTACCGGAATGCCTGAGCGGATATCGCTTAGGCTTACCCTGCTTTGGGGAACCCCCTCAAAAATGCTGAGTAATACATTCTCTTTCAGCTTTTTGAGGGTATCGGTAGTGCCTTTGCCAAACAGTATATCGCTGGCATCCACAGCGGCATCGTAATCCTCTTTTGAATGGATCATGGTGGTTACTTCACGGGCCAGAACTTTTTGCAATTCGCGCAAATGCGGTGCTTTCTGATGTTCTTCGATCAACGCCTCAACCTCTTCTTTCGAAAGCAGGGTAAATATTTTGATATAGCGTGCGGCATCGTCGTCGGAGGTATTGAGCCAGAACTGGTAAAATGCGTAAGGTGTTGTCTTTTCCGGATCGAGCCAGACGTTTCCTTCTTCGGTTTTGCCGAATTTACCGCCGTCGGCTTTGGTGATAAGAGGGCAGGTCATGGCAAAGGCCTGCGCTTCGTGGCCCAGTTTGCGCCTGATCAGTTCGGAGCCGGTAACGATATTTCCCCATTGATCCGAGCCTCCCATCTGTAGTTTGCAGTTATGTTGCTGGTAAAGAACCAGAAAATCGGTTCCCTGCACAAGCTGGTACGAAAACTCGGTAAACGACATCCCCTCTTTCGATTCGGAGCTGAGCCGCGATTTAACCGAATCCTTCGACATCATGTAATTCACAGTGATGTGCTTCCCAATGTCGCGGATGAAGTTGAGAAAACTGTATTCCTTCATCCAGTCGTAGTTATTCACCATCAGAGCGCCGTTGGGTTTGCTTTCACCGAAATCAAGAAAATGAGACAGCTGATTTTTGATGGATTCCTGGTTGTGTCGCAAAGTGGCCTCATCCAGTAAGTTGCGCTCTTTGGATTTCCCCGAAGGGTCGCCTATCATTCCGGTTGCCCCGCCAATCAGCACAATTGGCCGGTGCCCGCACACCTGGAAGTGTTTGAGCATCATCACCGAAACCAGGTGACCGATGTGCAGCGAATCGGCCGTGGGATCAATACCTACGTAGGCTGTGGTCATCTCTTTGGAAAGCTGTTCATCAAGTCCAGGGGTCATATCGTGGATCATTCCACGCCATTTTAACTCGTTAATAAAATTCATCGTAGCAAAAATTTTTGCAAAGATAGATTTATGAAAAAATGGCCCAAAGAATGCCGGGAGATGAAACCGTCGTGTATGTTTTTATTTGAATCTGACATTACTTAAACAACTAAAAACAAGTACGAAATGGAACTTTGACGGCGATTGAGCTGCCAACTTGATGGATTGATTAATTTTGTGGCCGTTTAATTTTAAAAACAGGAATAATATGTCAGAAAAAATATTGAGTTCAGTTAAACCCGGTGTTGTTACAGGCGATGATGTTCAGAAGGTGTTCGAAATAGCCCGCAGAAATCAGTTTGCGTTGCCTGCAGTGAATGTTATTGGCACCGATTCGGTGAATGCCGTGCTGGAAGCAGCCAAAAAAGTCAATTCTCCCGTTATCATCCAGTTTTCTAATGGTGGTGCCGCATTTTATGCCGGAAAGGGATTGTCCAATCAAAACGAACAGGCTGCCATTGCCGGTGGAATTTCAGGAGCCTTGCACATTCACCGCGTTGCCGAAATGTATGGTGTTCCGGTGATTTTGCACACCGACCACGCAGCCAAAAAGCTGTTGCCATGGATTGATGGTCTGCTGGATGCCGGCGAAGCTTTTTACAAGGAACACGGAAAGCCGTTGTTCAGTTCGCACATGCTCGACCTGTCAGAAGAGCCTCTGCACGAAAACATCGAAATCTGCAAGAAATACCTCGAACGGATGAGTAAAATGGGAATGACGCTCGAAATCGAGTTGGGCATCACAGGTGGTGAAGAGGACGGCGTTGACAATTCAGGGGTAGACAGCTCCAAACTCTACACACAACCGCAGGAAGTTGCCTATGCCTATGAGGAGTTGATGAAAGTCAGTCCTCGTTTTACCATCGCTGCTGCCTTTGGTAATGTGCACGGCGTTTACAAACCGGGCAACGTAAAACTGCAGCCCATCATCCTGAAAAATTCGCAGGATTATATCCAGAAAAAATTCAACACCGCACCCAATCCGGTGAACTTTGTTTTCCACGGCGGCTCTGGTTCATCAAGGGAAGAAATCCGCGAAGGGATCAGTTACGGCGTTATCAAGATGAACATTGATACCGACACACAATGGGCTACCTGGGAGGGCGTGCTCAGTTTTTACAAGAAAAACGAAGGCTATCTGCAGGGTCAGATCGGAAATCCCGAAGGCGAAGACAAGCCCAACAAGAAATACTACGATCCGCGAAAATGGTTGCGTGAAGGGCAGGTTTCGATGATCAAACGTCTAGAACTAGCCTTTGAGGATTTGAATAATATTGACAGAAATTAAGTTTCTAAAGTTGTCAAAAAGTAGTTGGTAATAATGACATTTCTGTTTTCAACACTATAAAAGGGGCTTTGAGGCCCCTTTTAATTATTTGATTTTGAATAATTTTTGCTCTATTGAATCATTATCTTTTTGACAATATCGCAGATACCCTGAATAATCTGCAGGAAAAAGGGGCCGGTACCTTTACCGGAAATGTCAATTTCTTTGCTGTATTTTCCTTCAAAATCCTTTATTGTTTCGGAATAAACCAAACTTCCGTTGATATCGAAAATATTGATGGTAACCGTGCCCTTTTCTTTTAAAGTGAAGCTCAGGTTAAAAATGCCATTATTTGGGTTTGGAGCAAATTTGATGTTAATGGGTTCAAGTTCATCATTTCCCGGCTCAATTCCTGCAGTTTTCAACTCTTCAACGGTCACTTTATCAGGTGTTTGAACAGAGATTGCTGATTTAACAATGACAATTTTTTCCCCATCTTCCAGTTCCTGTATATCAACATCATCGCCATCAACAACTATTGTTATCGTTCTTTCTTCACCATCCTCCGCATCCAACTCAGTACTTAGGGTAACAGTCTTCATTTGCCTGGTTGTTTCATCGTCAATTCCATGGGTAATAATAATCGTTTGAACATCGGTTTTAATGGTTGTGTCAGGCGATCCTATGAAAATTATCTGGTCATTATCCCCTTTAATGATTTTGATTTCTTTTTCGGCGTTGGTTTTTTTCCCGATATCATCAACGGTAACCCAAAATTGCTGCAAATGCACAGCGTCCATTGAATCCGCCAATTGAAAGTTTTGATGCAGTTTTTCCATTTCTTTTTCCAACGCTTTCATTTCATCATTGATTTTTGATTGTACGTAAATCATCGATTTCTCAATAGTGTCAAAAGAAAAGCTTTCAAAATCAACATTAAATCTGATCGAATCCAGTTTCTTTAATTCATATTGCAGATTGTTTTTATCATTCCAGAAGAAAACAGAGCCATCCAAATCATCTCCATAATAATTAAAGGTTGTATCTACCGAGGTAATTTTTCCGTTTTCATCTTCAACAATTTTGAGTGTCACAATTTTTGTGCGCTCAGTTTTGATTTCTTTATTGTCTTCCTGAGCAAACAGTGATGCTCCCAGGGCGATAATGCAAAAAGCAGCTACAAGCAAGGTAACTACCATTTTAGTGTTTTCTGCAGTTATTCTCATGTTTTAGTCCTCCGAATTTTTATAAAGGTTAATGTTCGTTTTACGATGCAAAACTATAACTCACTGGCTTCGTGAATAGTTAAGGTTAGGTTAACAAAGGTTAAGGAAAAGTTAAAGTTGCAATTAAGCCTGCTTTAATATGTATTTTTGAAGCATGAACAAGAGGACATTAATACTTATTATCGTTCTGATGAGCGTTTCGCTGGCAGGAATCATTACTGTGCAATTGCTCTGGATTCAAAATGCTGTTTCGATCCAGAAGGAGCAATTCGACCGTAAGGTGAACGATGCCCTGACTGATGTCGTAACCAAACTGGAAAGAAAAGAAAACTATATGCTGATAGCCAGAAACCTGAATGAAATTGAACATCAATTCGATTTTCAAATTCAGGACATCGACTCACTGATGGAGTATCAGCTCAAGTTGAGTGATTCGTTGCATGCCCGTCTTTTAGAATTTGATGTGATGAACGATAAACTGGGATGGCTCGAAAAAGACTTAATAACCAGCAGTCAGATTTATCGTTTCATTGATTCAACCCAATCATTGTTCGTTTTTGATCAGTCATCACCACAAAAGATTGTGGTAACAACAACTTTTGATGATTCACTTTTGAAGGAACAAAAAAACGACAAACAAATAATTGCTTTCAATAACAGAGACGATTCAACACAAATCACCATTAACACTTCGTTTAAGCTGGAAAAACGTTCGTTTGAATTGAGCGATATGCTGAGTAAAATGGTTGTTGAGGTCGAAAGTTTTCGCCAGCCCATTGAACAAAGGCTCGATAAAAATTACCTCGAAGGGCAGCTGAGAAAATCATTGGTGGATAAAGGTCTTATGGATGAATTTGAGTTTGCGGTTATCACTGGTACCGGCGACGAGCTAATACCTGTAAAATCTGATGGATTTACTGAAAAAAATCTTGAAAGTCCTTACCGGATCAGCCTTTTCCCAAATGATATTTTCCAGCGGCCAAATTACCTGTTATTGACATTTCCCACCCGACAAAGATTTCTTTTCGAGTCTATTTTCTTTCTTTTGGTTGGTTCCATCATTTTTACCCTCATTATTATCATCACCTTTTCGGTGACCATATCGGTAATTTTGAAACAGAAGAAATTTTCCGAAATCAAATCTGATTTTATCAATAACATGACCCATGAATTTAAAACTCCCATAGCGACCATTTCACTCGCCGCCGATTCGATAAATAATCCTAAAGTGCTCGAATTTCCTGACAAGGTGAAATATTTTACCAACATTATCAAAGAGGAAAACAGCCGTATGAATGCTCAGGTTGAGAATGTGCTTCAGATGGCGTTGATTGATAAGCGGGAATTTGACCTTCAGGTGAAAGCTGTTGATGTTCACGAAGTAATACACCGTGCTGTGAGCAATATAAGGTTATTACTGGAACGTAAAGAGGGAGAAGCATTACTGAATTTAAAAGCTGAAGTATCAATGATTCAGAGTGATGAAAATCATCTTTACAACATCATCACCAACCTGCTTGATAATGCCATCAAATATTCAGGTGAAAAGCCCCTTATCAAAGTTAACACCGCGAACACTACCGAAGGAATCCTTATTTCGGTGGAAGACAATGGAATGGGTATTAGTAAAGAGGCACAACAGAAGATTTTCGACAGGTTTTACAGGGTTACTTCGGGAAACATTCATAATGTAAAGGGATTTGGTTTAGGCCTGAGTTATGTAAAAGCGATTGTGTTGGCATTTAAAGGAAAAATCGAAGTGGAGAGTGAGCTGGGTAAAGGTAGCCGTTTTAGCATAATATTACCGTATAAAATCCAGGAATAATGGGACACAAAGCTCATATTTTCCTTGTCGAAGATGACCATAATTTTGGTGCCGTGTTAAAATCATACCTCGAAATTAATGATTACCAAGTCCATTGGATTGACGACGGAAAATATGCCCTCAGCGAGTTTCGCACAGAGGAATTTGATATTTGCATCCTCGATGTTATGCTTCCAAACGTAGATGGTTTTCAAATTGCGAAAGAAATTAAACTTATCAATAATAACATACCTGTCATTTTTCTGACGGCCAAAACACTTAAACAAGACATTTTACAAGGTTATCAACTTGGTGCTGATGACTATATCACCAAGCCGTTCGACTCCGAAGTTTTACTCTGTAAAATCCAGGCCATCCTCAAAAGGAATGTACTTCAGCGGGGTCAAAAAGAAAATACTGATGAGCTGAAAATTGGGAAATATCTGTTCAACTATTCGCACCGGAAAATTTTACTTCATGGCATGGAGCAAAAACTTTCGCCCCGCGAGGCGGAGTTGCTGCTGATGTTGTACCACAAATCAGGGAATGTTTTGCCACGGGAAATCGCGCTGAAAAAAATCTGGGGAGAAGACAATTATTTCACCACACGAAGCATGGATGTCTTTATCACCAAACTCCGGAAATACTTCAGGGATGATCCGTCCATTGAGATTTTAAATATCCATGGAAGTGGTTTCAGGCTTATCTTTTCTTCGGAAGATTGATTACTGACACCACAGGATATTGAACCCTTTAAGGTTTTGTGTCCAGGATTCAATTAACCTTTGACTTCCTTTTTAATTCGCTGCACGTGCCCGCGGCCCAACGCTTTCACCTCGCATCCCAGCTCGAAATATTTTCTGATTTTATCATCGGGCAACATACCAAAGGCATCAATTACTGCAATTGGTCCACCAGCCCATTCAACAATATCTTCCGGTTTCAGATTTTTGTAGGCCGAATGTGGAACGGCAAAGATAATGGCATCCACACCGGAGAGCGTTTTGGGCAAATTCTTCTCAACTTTTACGTCTTTAAGATGCTCCTGGTTTCGGAAGAAGCGTTTCCAGGATGATTTTGCCGATGGATAGGAATCCTGGTTTTCGAACTCGTACCAATGGTCAACATATGGATCGTGTACCCTGATTTCGGCGCCCATTTCGGTGAGTTTTCGGGCTACCATTTCGCTTCCGCTGTAACGGGTGTCGCCCACATCTTCGCGGTAACTGGCGCCGCAAATCAAAACCTGCGAACCGGCAATGTAACGCGCCATATTCCTGAGAGCATCGCGGACAAGCTGTGCTACATGCAATCCGCGGGTATCGTTTATGTCAATTGCGGTGGGGGTTATTTTAAAAAGCTCTTCACCATCCTCGAAACCAAGAATATGCCGGTAGGCCCAGTAACCTAGTCCGCCGTCTTTTGGCAGGCAGTAGCCACCGATTCCGGGACCCGGGAAGATCATGTTGCTATGTGTCGGTCGCATTTTGATGGCATTGATTACCTTGATCAGGTCAACACCGTTGCGCTCTGCGAAGATGCTCCATTCGTGCAGGTATGCCAGTATGGTTGCGCGGTAAGAGTTTTCGACGATTTTGGTGGTTTCCGATTCAATCGGACGATCCATCACCGTCAGCGGGAAATCTTTGGTGTTGAGCACTTCATGCAGGAATTTTTCCACGCGCCGGCGGGCTTCGGCGTCGCAGCCGCTGCACACGCGCCAGAAGTCGCGGATACTCGAAACATATTCCCGTCCGGGCATCACCCGCTCGAAGCTGTGTGCAAGCAATGGAATTTCTTTGATTCCCCTTTTGGCAAATGCCTTTTTCAAAATCGGCCAGGCTACAAATTCAGTAGTTCCCGGCGCTACGGTGGTTTCGATCAGCACCAGGCAGTGTGGTAATATGGTTTCGCCGATGGTGCGCATGGTAGCTTCCAGTGCGGCCATATCTGCTTCGCCGTTGCGCATATTGCCCAGTTCCCGTTTTTCATAATCGCACTGAACATCAACCACCACCACATCGGCCAGCTTCAGCACATCGCTGTTGTAAGTGGCGATGAGGGTTTTCTTTTGGGTTACACAGCGCGAAATCAGGATATCAACTTCAGGATCTTCGGCCTTTACCGGCGAAATACCTTTGTTCAGCATCGGGATTTTCCAAAAGCTGCGAGTACTTGGCCTTTGGCAGCCAATGACAAATTTTGAGTCGCTGCCGTTTTCGTCCTGAGTATCAGCAACTATTGCCGCCATCACAGCACCAACAAAGCCCACACCCATTACCACCACAATCTCCTTTCCCTGTTGCCGGGCCTGATCGGTTAATGTTTTAACCCGTTCAAATTCAATAGCATAATCTTCCTTTTCAGGCAAAGGAAACTTCTCCCCGTAGGGGCTGACCGAAAATAGTTTTTCCATTTTTATTAAAGTTTTTATTGAAATTCAATCGCTGCACCGGCCTGATTATCTTAAAACGGCTCCTGCCTTCGATTCAAAAGTTTTCAGGATTTTGCCCATCGTCTTTTCTATCACCTGGTCGGTGAGGGTTTTCTCCTCATCCTGAAGGATAAAGCTAAGAGCGTAGGATTTTTTACCGGCGCCAATTTTATCACCCTCATACACATCGAAGAGATTTACCTCTTTCAGAAGAGATTTTTCCGCTTCAAAGGCGAGTTTTTTCAAAGTATCGAATTCGAGCTGGCGGTCAACCACCAGGGCAAGGTCGCGGCGGACTTCAGGGAATTTTGGAATCGGTTTGTAGGTGATCCTGTGATTTTTCATCGCCTGCAAAATCAGATCCCAGTTGATATCGGCCATAAAAACAGCCTGTTTGATTTCGAAATGTTGCAAAACCCTTCTTTTCACCATGCCGTAGTCGATGAGGGGCTTGTTGTTGAGCATTAATCTGATGCCGTTTTCGAAAACTTCATCCGAAATGGCTTCTTTCTGCAGTTTTTCTTCATTCAGATGAAGTCGTTTCAAAATGCCGAGAACTGTATTTTTCAGGTAGTAAAAATCAGCTGATGTTTGCTGCTGGTACCAGCTTTCGTTGTTTGTACTTCCGGTGATGAAAAGGGCAAGATGGCTGGCTTCGAGGTATTTTTTCAACGGATGATCGCCGGGCTTGCTTTGGGTGAGTGAATAGACTTTTCCGAACTCGAAGAACTTCAGGTTCAGGTTTTTGCGATTCAGATTATAGCTGATGGCCTCCAGCCCTGAAGTTACCAGACTTTGCCGCATCACGTTCAGATCAGAGCTGAGTGGATTCTGGATTTTTACATTGTGTTCTTCTTTGAAAATGCCGAGCTTTTCAGCATATCCCCCCCTGGTGAGCGAGTTGCTCATGATTTCGTAGTAACCGCTTCCGGCCAGAAAGTCGGCGATAGTATTTTGCAGATGCTCGCGGTCGGGGCGCTCGATGTGCGATAGCGACGAGCGCAACTGCGCAGGAATGGCGATGTTGTTGTAGCCGTAAATTCTCAGGATGTCTTCGATCACGTCGGCTTCGCGCTCTACGTCGGCTTTGAAGGTGGGAATGTCAACCAGTATGCTGTCGTCGGTTTCGCAGTGCGGCTCCATGCCCATCCACACCAGGATATCCTTGATGGTATCCCGCGGGATAACCTGACCAATAAGGCGGTCAACATTTTTAAACTGAAGTTTGACAATTTTCTTTTTGACAGGATTTGGGTAAACGTCCACGATTTCAGAGGAGATCGTACCACCGGCAATTCTTTTCACCATCAATGCAGCAAGTTTCAGGGCATAAACGGTAGCGTTGGGATCGGCGCCGCGCTCGAACCGGAACGAAGAATCGGTGTTCAATCCGTGGTAACGGGCGGTTTTGCGAATGGTCTTCGGGTCGAAATAAGCGCTTTCGATAAAGATATTCCGCGTGTTTTCAGTCACTCCGGAGTGCATCCCACCGAAAACACCCGCCATACACATCCCCTTTTCAGCATCACAGATCATCAGATCGTTGCCCGAGAGTTCCCGCTCCTGCTCATCCAGCGTGATGAATCTGGTTCCTTTTGGCTCTTTTTTGATGATCACTTTTCGGCCTGCAATTTTATCTGCATCGAAAAAATGATTGGGATGGCCGGTTTCGTGTAAAATGAAATTACTGATGTCAACCAGGTTGTTGATGGGGCGCAGTCCGATGGCTTTCAGGCGGTTTTTCAGCCAATCGGGCGATTCCTTTACCTCCACTCCCGTAATCGTAACGCCGGAATAGCGGGGACAGGCTTCCACATCCTCGATGAAAACCGGAACATGAAGATTGTGGTTATCGGGTTTGAAAGCGCCGTCATCCGGCATGATGACTTTCAAAGGATCGCCGGATTGCTGCAGGTTGAGCGATGCCACCAGCTCCCGCGCCACACCAATGTGCGACATGGCGTCGGTGCGGTTGGGCGTTAGGCCGACTTCAAAAACATAATCTTCCTCGATCCGGAAATACTCACTTGCGGGCATTCCAACCTCAGCATCGGCCGGCAACACCATGATCCCTTCGTGGGAAGTCCCTAAACCCAACTCATCCTCAGCGCAGATCATCCCTTCGGACACTTCGCCGCGTATCTTTGCCTTTTTGATCTCAAAAGATTTATCGCCCATATAGATTGTAGTACCAACAGTGGCCACCACCACCTTTTGCCCGGCAGCCACGTTGGGCGCTCCGCAAACTATGGGCAGTATTACACCGCCGCCAATGTCCACGGTGGTCACACTTAGTTTGTCGGCATCCGGATGCTTGGCGCAGCTCTTCACCTCGCCAATCACAACCCCTTTCAACCCACCCTTCAGACTTTCAAACTTCTCGATGCTCTCCACCTCAAGACCTGTGTTGGTGAGGATCCGGGCGGCTTCTTCCGGCGCAAGATCAAGATGCACGTACTCTTTGAGCCAGTTATAGGAAATTTTCATAAGATTTCGGCTTAAAATTTAAGGTGGCAAATTTACACGAAACTGCCGACTTTCAGATAAACGGATAATGTTTTCGATCTGGTGCTAAATGATCATAACTTTGCCTGACCATCAATAATGCATCTGTAGCCTAATCCATACTTTGAAAGAATTTAAACCTTTAGTTATGTCGTTAGTAAAGTTTAAATAAATTTGTATCCTATTAAAAAATGACGGTTTGGACATGACCATTGTAAAAGAATTTATAGATGCCCTATCAATTGAAATTGAAGCCCTCAAAGATGGGAAAGGCGGAAGCATTGTTACAGTCTACAATGGTGAATTGATTAGACAAACAATTGATCTTTTCATCTATCAATTTACTCTTGAAAATTTTCTTGTTGCTCTTGATGATACACCAGCAAGCATCGAGATAAACGGAAAAGAATATGAATGCGAGATAATTTCTGTAACTGGATTACAAGTTCAAATCGCAATCAATATAAAATTAGGAGAGCTAATACCATTAGCAAAAATCAAAACCAACACATGGTACTTGCTGGAACGATTAAAAGTTAAATATCAAACCAACTTAAGCACTCAAAGCCGATTTGAAAACAGTAACAAATTATTTCAAGATAATCGTTCCCAAATTGACGGTGGAAATTTCTATACATCATACTCACTCAATGGTAATAAGCCTCCAAATCAGTTTCAACATAATGCTATTGAATCTTCAATCAACGATTTCTTATCCATCATTTGGGGTCCACCAGGCACGGGTAAAACGAAAACAATCGCTTTGGCCATTGAATGCCATTTGAACTTAGGTAGGAAAGTTTTACTTCTTTCGCATTCAAATAATGCTGTTGACCAAGCACTATTAAAAGTTGTAGGCCAGATGAAAAAAACCTATTACAAGGAAGGTCAACTTGTTAGGTTGGGAACCCCAAAACCTGAAATGAGTGACAAATTTGAGAAAGAAGATTGTTCTCTTGTAATGATTGAAAAAATTGCTGCGTTCAAATCAATAGAACTCTTAAGCGAGAAACAGAATTTGAATTTCCGCCTTGAAACAATCAGAGCTTTAAAACAAACATTCGATAATATTATCTTCCTAAATTTGGAAATTGAAAAAATAAATTCTCAACTCGATCGATCGGAAATCAAAAAAAAGGAACTTGGTTTAAAGGAAGCTACCTCAAAGCAAGAGCTTACCCAAACCGAAAATCAAATACAGGAATTACAGGCAAAATTGCTCAAAGCTCAAAATTCAGGATTTCTGAAGCGAAGATTTTTAGGGCTTGATCCTTTTAAAATAGAAGCGGATCTTGATAAAATAAATTTGGTTTTTAAAATAAAAACGAATCAGCTTAAAAACATTGAAGAGCAACTAGGGCAATTGAATCAGCTTATTCAACCACTTTTAGTAACAAAGATTAACCACGAAACTGAATTATCAAAGCAACTTTCAAAAATTGGCAAATCTTTCTCAGAAGTTCAAAGAGAATTAATGGAGTTTGGTAACGAAATAAAGCAATTGCAAACTCGATTAGATGCAATCAACAAGGCACTTGAAGAAATTAAGATTCAAGTTCTCAAAGATGCAAAACTCGTTGCCACCACTTTAACTAAATCATACCTCTCAAAAGAGATTGAAAATATTGAATTTGACATTTTGATTGTTGATGAAGTTAGTATGGCTCCTATGCCAATGCTTTATTGGGCTGCATCGAAAATTAAAAAAGGAATTACCATTGTTGGCGACTTCAAGCAACTCCCCCCAATTTGCATTGCTGATGATGTGCTGGCAAAGAAATGGTTAGGTAAAAGTATTTTTGATGAACTCCAAATTGCAGATATAAATCAAGCAGAAAAAAGAGTGAAGTCGCTTTACATACAATACAGAATGCACCCAGATATTTCCTATATTGTGAATAAATGGATTTACAACAATCGACTTAAAAATGGCGATGATGATGACGATAAACATGGTGCTTTTCTAAAAAGTAAGATTAAAACAGATTCCATAGCAGGTAATTCAGCTGTTTGCCTAATTGATACCTCGATTCATAATCCTTGGTGCAGTCAGTTGCATGAGGGCGGAAGGTTTAATTTAATCAGCGCTTTAATTTGCGTTTCTCTTGCTGAAAGAATATCTAAATCATTTACACATAATGAGTCAATTGGTATAATCACTCCTTATAGGTATCAGGCTCGATTGATTCACAAAATTGCTGAAGATAAAGGTATTTTAAGGGATACAAAAATTCGCATTAACACTATTCATAGTTTTCAAGGAGGCGAGGAGACAGCAATAATATTTGACAGCGTTGAAGGAAAAGGAGCAAAGAAGTGGTCTATGGTTAACGAATACGACAACACAGAAAGCGCAAAACTTTTGCTTAATGTTGCTTTGACAAGAGCAGAAAAGAAATTGTTTGTTGTCGCCAATACTGATTATATCAAGAAATCCTTTCAAAGCAACACTTTTTTAATGGATGTGCTGCGACACATTATTGCCGTAGGAAAAGAAGTAAGTTCAGAGGAGATTATTGGAAATTTACGAGATGAAAATTTTGATTATTGGGCAACAAGACTCAATGGATTTGAAAATAGCCAGGAGAGTTTCGGTTCAAATTATGACGATCAAGATTTTTGGGTTGCCTTCAATAACGATTTATCAAAGACAAATTCAGAGTTGATAATCTTTTCTCCTTACTTAACCAGTGACAGATTAGGAAAGCTTTATTTGAAGTTTTCCCAATTACTTTCAAAGGGAATACGAATTTCCGTTATTACACTTGCGCCCAATGACCGCCTTCAACTAAAGGGTGCGACCGAGGTAGTTGCAAAAATGAAGGGAATGAATATAATTGTAAAATTCCGGGAGGGAATGCACGAAAAAATTGCGATCATTGACAGAAAGATTGAATGGACCGGTAGTTTAAATATTTTGAGCCATAACAGCAGAAAGGAATTTATGAAGCGTTTTGAGGGAGAAAGTACAGTAAAAGAATTGTTTCAAAGATTTGATCTGGAAGAGTTGCTCTACAGCCCCAACCTTAATGGAGAGTATTGCCCTGATTGCAGAAAGTTAGGCATGATCAATTTCATTCGACCTAAAATTCATTCTAAGAAAACATTTTACAGTTGTACTGGTTATCCAATTTGCAAATTTACTGCACCCATACACATTAGGACACTCGATCAACTATACAATAAACAGTCTGGCAGAAATACAAGCGGTAAAAAGGGGAATCGACAGACAAAGAATCAAAGAAATACTGAAAATGCAGACAATCAACAAAATGTATTTACTGTAGATTTATTTGGCAATGTAACACCGGGTAATCAATGGGAATCACAAATTTTGTTTTGGAGTTCAGTTCAGCTTCCTGGTTACAAATATTCAAAAAGTAAAAAAGCATGGTGGAAAAAGAAATGAAGCTGATTGAAATAATATCTTTCAACGAGATTTGTGACCTTAAACCCATGACTTTGGATGAATTTTACTCAATGATTGACCAGGCCGAAGAGGATATCAAAAATGGCAGAGTAATCGAAACAAAGGAGTTGCTCAAAAAGGTTCACTCATGGAAATGAGGATCATCTTGACAGAGAAAGCATTGTACTGGCTTAAAGCATCCAAATGTCAATCCTGCCAAAAGGAGGGGCTTGCTTGTTAAGTCTGTGAGTCACCCCGTGAATCGCCTGCAAGGGCCACTGATGATGAGGGTTCGGCGGGCATTTTACAGTATTCTTGGGATTACCAGACAGTATTCAACTTTTCAATATCGAATATTGAACAGCTGAATATTGAATGTTGAAGTGAGGCCTGTTTTAGGTAAGGGTTTCGTTTGACCCATCCTGTCAGGTGCTGCATGCTTATAAGAAAATCATGCCTGCAATTAAACGGGTTGTTTGCGAGCATTTTCGCCGGAGTGCTTTATTTCTTCCCTGTGTGTTTCTTCAACCAATCCAGTGCGCCCTCGATATCTTCCCAAACGGATCTGGCAAAGAAGGCATAATACTCCGCCTCACTCTTCTGGCCGGGGGAGTAAGTATCAGGAACGGCGGACAAACGACGTTTCGATAGAAGTTTTGCAGGAACAAATTTGTTGGCTTTCAGCGCATCTTTTAGCAAATTGTTTGCGAAGTCTGTTTCTCCCTCTGTCATAAACCAGAAAAGGGCACGATTGTATTGCGGAGAAGCGAGGAAGGTATCATTGTACTTCTTGTCGTATTTCAAAAACTTTTCGCGCTGGTTTGCTTCAATCAAACGCAGCATCAGAAAGTCACGGACACCCTGATTGTCGTTAGGGTTGAGTTTGATCATCTCTTCCTGTATGGCAATACATTCGTTAAGCTTGCCCATTAGATATTGACATTCGGAATACTGGAAAAGGCAGCGCATGAACGGCCTTGTTTCGTGCATCAGCCAGAACCGCCCTTTGTTCTCTTTCATGAAATTCCCGCCAAATTTTACCCTGCCGATCGAAACTCCCTTTTCGTAGAAGGCAGTGGCAAAGGGAGGAAAATCGGATTGACCCCCCAAGAATTCATACGCTTCGATGCAATCGGGATCAAGCTCCAGAGCCTCCATAACCAATTGGACTGCTTTCATTGGGTTGTTTTCCTCATGAGCGCTGAATACCAAATCCTGAGCCTTTTCAGCATCAGTTAGCACTTCGGGCGGAAATGAGGGTATCGGCTCGTTCATAAACTTGCTCATAAACTGGTTGATTTCTTCCACTGATTTGAAATCCTGCGTATCGAGCAGTCGCCCAAGATCGGACATTAATTTGTCGTGTTTCCTGTCCATTTGCTTATGATTTAAATTCAGGCCAAAAGTATTGCAATTTACCCTGAAATTGACAAAAAATCAACACTTTAACAACTTTTCGTCAATTGAAAGAAGCAGGATTTCGGGCTATTTCCATTTATAAGAAAAGCAGAATCTCCTGACTTGTCCACTTTAGTGCGGCAGATTTAGCTTTTCTATAAAATCTATGA
>DAIRGA010000019.1:0-84290 GCA_036794825.1 Bacteroidales bacterium
CAGTTATATAATTTGTACTGCCCCTATTTTCTCATTTTTTAGTCGGACAGTAGTGTTATCTTTATAAAGAACCTGTACCTGCTGGAATTGAAGTTCTATCCAACAATTTGATAAACACTCATGCGCAGAGGAATTCAATTCAGGATTTACAGTGAATATTCCTGAACGATTTTCAGGTTTTGGGATTAAAAGCAATATGAGTCAAATTTTGATTTGTAGACAATCACAATTCCTTTATCCTCTGCCTGAAGCACCTGATGAATTTTTCGAGGTTTTCTTTGAACCAGGCAAATTGTCCCGGCCATTGTGATTGTGCGGTGAAATCTGAGCTGGTTTTCAGAATGATGCAACTCATTTTTTTGCCTTCCATTTTAGCCCAGATAATATCCCTGGATACTTCTACCAGCGAAGCTTCGTAAGCGATTGCGTAAAGTTTATCAAAATTTTCCTTTGCCTGGTCACCGGTGATATTCAACCAAATGCTCAGCAGTTTTTCGCGTGAGTTAACAGTAAGTGAAATATGAAAATCACTTTTTCCAATCGAAACATTTGTCCAATGCTGCGGTTGTGGACTTTGCAATTTTCCGATACAGCGTTTTTCCTCAAGGTAGGCTTTAAGTTCACCCCAGTACTGCTGCTGAAGGAGTTTTGTTTCGGTGATGTTTTGCGAGGATGCAGTTTTTCGTACCGATTTAGCCCAGTTGTTGGGTTTAGAAACCATATTAAACATGGGCGCCGCCGGAGAATCACCGATCCTGTAAAGCTCGATTTCGATGCCAAAAAAGTTGAATGTGTCGTCGGTGATACGGTTGAGCCAGTCGAGCGCTGCGCGGTGTTCTTCACTAAACTTTTGCGCTATCCATATTATGGTAACCGTATCAAGTCCGGCGGCATAGGTCATCAATTGGCCCAGATGCGTATGATCGGTTTTTTCCAACTGGTTTTCGATCAGCACATAGTGATCGTTTGTGGTCTCGCGGCAAAGGATATCTGCCCTGAAGGGGCCAACACTCTCTTCCTGGCTTTGCACCTCAAGGTCGAGGCCGATGGTGTCGCCAAGGAGTCGGATGTTCTCCTCTTTGGCCAGCCATGGGGTGAATTCCGTATCTTCTTTTTTCCAATAGCTGCGCAGGTCAAGTTTTTCTAATCTTCCGAGTTTCATGGGATTTATAATTTTTTCTGTTTAAAATTTTTGATGCCTGGCATTGATTAATTTGCGTTATATCCAAATTTCAGTGTTAAAAATACATTTTTCAAAAATGACTCCCTCCGGATGATCACATCTTTGTCGGTGATGGTGTTTCTGGTCTATTCATTGGCCGGTTTATGTTAAATTACTACTGTTTCTGTTCGTGCTTTAAAGTAAGGGCCTTTTAATAATACCAAAATTTCAGTATAGTCATCTGGGAGATGGTACATCATTTATCCTTTTTCTTTTTCCACTCCTCCTCAGCATCAATCAATGGCCGATGCCGATCCCAAAGCTCCGCGAATGAGTGAATATCTCAATGGATTGGATTCACTAATTGCCTCTTTCGTTGTTTAAGGAAAATGATGTTAAAACTAGTGCTCAAAATCTCTGCGAGGATTTAACTGTTTGCAATTTTAAACTTTAACTGACTTACTTCTGATTATTTCTCCTACATTAGTGCAATTGCTTTTTCAACTGCTTCATTTTTTTCCTGCAAAATTTGTTTTGCATTTTTTGGACGTGTTGAAATCCCAACTATCAACAGAAAAACGAACCCAATTAAACACAATGCAATTGAAATAGATGTTGTTAAATTGGAAAAACTAAATTTTTCATTGATGATGATAGGATTTTCGAAGTATAATAGCACTTCAAGTAATAAAAATAGCATCGAGGAGATCATATGAAACCAATAAATTATGGGGTAATACCTTAAACCATTTTCTTCCTTTGGATTTGCATGGCGATATTTTGCTAAAAAAGTCTCCCATTGGAAATTTTCACTATTTCGTTTCTCTATGAAAAGTCTAATGTAAGCAATAATTCTACCGGAGCTTTCTAACCTGTTTTTAGTAAATTTAAGGTTAAACAGTAATAAATAAATTATCACAGGAGGGAAAAGCATAATAAAATCTGAATCAGAAGCATAGCCGAAAATTAAAAATGCAGCCGTGGTAATCACCAAAGGACGTTCGAAAACATACTTTCTGTTTCCGTCCAATTCGTTACGAAGTGCTTCGTATTCCTTTTCAAAATTATACATGATGATATGATTTATTGATTTAATGAAAATTGGATGAATATAGAAATTTCAAAGTTAAAACAAAATTTTCAAATATTTGTAACAGTGTCACCCTCAAATGGCATCAAATTCTGAATTAAACTGTATGGTCTAAACTTTAAAATTGGCGACCATCAATCATTTCATTTGTAAATATCCAACCGCTCCTTCCTAAACCTCAGCAACTTCTTCAGCAATTCCCCTGCATTGATTACCCCAAGATTCATGGGGACGATCTTGAAGAACTCATCCAATACCGTGTCTTTATCAGGTTGGTTGGATTTGATGACTGTGAGCATTTCGATAATTTTGTGGAGCATTTCCTGGTTTGCCTGAATGATGCCGAGTATGGCATCGTAGGCAAAATCGATGTTTGATTTCACACTCTCAGCATAACATTACCCACCTGGAAAATCATAGCGCTATGTTTGACCGGATTGGCCTTTAAAAGCTTTAATCTGATTTCAGTTTCCATTTCCATTTGTGTTCTAATCTCTTGTCTTATTTCTGTCTTAAAGTAAACTGCCTGTCTTAGCACAAATGTCAACAAATCAGGCAAATAATACATTTCTTTGTCTTAATTCGCTTCAATCTTTATCTAATTCCTGTCTTGTAAGCACCCAGACAGGCCTTGCTGGAATTTAGTATTGACACATTTTGTTTGAGGCTTGTTTACAGAATTACTACCATAGGAAGTTTAGCATTGTAAATCCAGTTAAAAAGCTATCCCATCTTTTTGTGGTAAATCTCAGCTAATTCCCGCTTACAAAGAAAAAGAACTTTAATACCTAACTCTCTGAGTTCTTCTTCCCATCCAATCCATTTGCTATCGGATGCTTCTGCAATGGGTGCTTTGCCAAAGTTGGCGATAGCAACGGCAATAAACTTTAAATCAGAGGGATCAATATTAATATGTGAAAGGGGTTCATAAATTTCTGTATATGTTCCGGAGTCAAACCGGTTTATTTTCACTTGTTTTATCCGGTGTGGATTTCCTTGGTTTTCAAAAAGCCATTTCAGGAAACGGTTAGCAAAATTTACAGGACCCGATATTGGAATTTGGTTCATGTATTCGTTAATCAACTCATAGTTGTCGTCAATCACCAAAACCTGTCTTCCCCTCAAAAAAAGCTCTATAAACTTTGCACAAGACAGCTCACAATCTGCTGACATATGCGATTCACCTCTGGCAATCAGAGGCACATTGGTGTCCACCACAAATTCATCCATGCTGCTGATTCTTTTTTTTATCTCTTGCAGCCTTTGTCATAGCGGCTAAATCTTCAAGATCGTTGCCGAAAAAGTTTTCGGGCCAGTTGGTGATATTGCCAAAAATATCAAGGTTCATTTCTTCGATGACAGCTTTGCCCTTTTGCTGGCGAATGAAATACAGTGCCACATCTTCGGGCTTGATAACATCTTCGGCAATTCTGCGCTGAATCCTTCTAATCAGGTGCTCAGAATGAGATTCAACGATGACCTGAATGTTGCGGTCTTTACCTTTTTCCCTGGCTTGTGTGGCTTCGATAAACAAATCGCCAAGGTGCGACTGAACTGATGGATGCAAATGAATTTCAGGCTGCTCGAAAAACAGGGTGGAATCTGGCTGCACATAAAAACACTGCACCAAAACAGGTAATACCTGCGAAATACCAAACCCAACATCGGTAATTAAAACCTCCGGAGCACCTTGCTGAATCATAATTCTTACTTCATATTCTTTTCGCCCTTCTGAAATACGCCTGACGGAAAAGTTGTCAATCAATCCCATTTGTTTAAGCCATCTGGCAATCAATGCTTCAAATCCTTCTGTACGTGCCTTAAAGCCACGTGCAATTTTCCTTTCTTTGGCAGCAAGTATGGCATTGATTGCAAGTTTGCCTTTTGAGCCAACATCCGGTGGCTCCTCTCCGGAAAACTGATATAACCTCTCTGGATGTTCACGCAGCGGCCCTACATAGTAGATGCTTTTAAACAGATTCTTGATTGACAACGACAAATCGTTGAGAAACCCTGTATTCTGATAATAAGCGATTGCTTCGTCCGGAAAACCAAAGAAATTTTCCGGCGGGGGTAATTTCCATGCACGGCCTTTCTGACGTACAGCCTGATAATTTTCGCTTTCAAGACGATACCCGCCCTGATCCGACTGAAGCAGAAATGAAAGAACTTCTCCATTTGACATTGTGTATCTCATGTGATCCAACTGGGTTCTTGAGCTCTTCCGATCAAAAGATATTTGCGCTTCAAACCTCAGGTTGCTGAAAACACCTTTGCCTTCTTGTTTTACCGCATCAATCACTTTTATTTGTGGGATAGCATCGAAATCAAAAGAGAACTCCAGGCGCTGATCTGTGTCATGATTGAAGATTAAATCTCCATACGTACCCAGATCAATCATCGCTTTATCATCGCCCAGATGTAATACTCTTTGCCTGTCGTACGATTCAACCGTTTGTTTAAGCATAAGCATAAACTGGGCAAGCGATGATTTGCCTGAACTGTTATTGCCGCAAAATATGGTGAGCGGCGCAAGCCTGATTTTTCTGCTATCAGCCCAGGCTTTGAAATTTTTGATGTGTATGGATCGTATCATAATGCAAAAGTATTACTAATCAGTAAATAAATTCCCATATCCTCCATCGGCCTCTTTAGCATTGGCTTTTGTGGTTTTGGGTTTCTTGGCTTCTTTTCCCTTCCTAAACCATTTGCTCACCTCCTCGGGGATGGGTGTTCCTTTTTGTTCGTAGAATTTCCTTACGGTTTCTTCTTTGTGGAGGCCCTGGCGTGCTTCTTCTTCAAAGTATTGGTGGTTGAGCTGGAGCAGGCGTTTGAGGACTTCTTTGCGGGCGTCGGGGTGGATGGTGTAGCGGATGCGGTCGTTTTCGGGGAGGTAGTCCACTTCGTAGAAATCGTGTTTTAGCCTCACCCCCGGCCCCTCTCCTGAAGGAGAGGGGGGCGCCCAGCCGTAGGCTTCCAGCACGGCGTTGTCCATTTCTACGTGGAGCTCGCGGAGTTTTTGGATGCCGGCGATGGCTTCTTCTATGGTGCATGTTCCAGGTGTCTTTTGCAGGTGGTTCCAGAGGTTCCAGACTTCTTTGCCGTATTGCTTTTCGATAGCTTTTTTATCCTTCCCTTGCAGTGCAGCGGTGGTGATGCCTGGCTGCACCTCCGGCGCATGAAAGGCATTGTAGGTTTTGGTAAGGCCCAATTGCATGGAAAGCATCAACTGGCGGCGGCTATTTTCGTAGGAAAAACCAATAGAATTTAGCTTTTCTTGTAACTCTGTAGATAAGTTATATAAAATTGGAAAATTATGAAAACAATCTGTAGGTGTGTATCTTAAAGTTTTCCCTAATGTTGCACCAAATTTATTTACCCATTCTGCATGAAATGTTGATTGCAAAAATATTATTTCAAAATAATTACTAAATGAAAAGACACAAAGAGATTGGGCGAACACATAATTGTTCGGAACCATTGTGAAATTTAGGTATTTTGAAGTTTGAGAAGTAACAAAAACACTTGTTTTGTCCATGTTCTTGTCATATAGACTATTTGCAGATGCAGCATATTGCCACCAGTACTTTTTCCTTCGAACATTTGTAGAGCTTGTTTCTTGGAGTTGATCCCGAATTGGTTTTACCTGTTTGAATACTCTTTCATAGGCATTTTTGTAAATTTTTATGTCATCTTCACCCAAAGCCTTAAAGTTAATTATGTATCTGCACGTTTCTTGAGAAGGGTGTTCATTTATATCATTACCATTAATTAAGGGATAAATGACCTCATTGCTTATGTGATCTGATTCTATTTGCTTTTTTTCTTCTATATTCAACAAGAAACCTTCGCCAAGAAAAAAAGAACCAATAAATGCTTTATCCTGATTACAAGAAAGACTGTATGGAAAACCTTCCGTTGAATCATCCAATTGAGAACTAATATTATCGACAAATTTATTTCTAAATATTTTCTTCAGCTTAAAGAATTTTGTCTTAACGATACTTATTAGAGTTATATCTAGATTCGCTACACCTGGCCATCTTATTGACGGGTTTGCAAATATTATATCGCCTAATTCTACAATAAAATCTAATGAGGTTTTTCTAGTATCGCCTTGTGAGATGGTGTTAGTGCCAATTAAGCTGATAAAACATTTTGGTTTTATTAAAATAAAAGCTCTTCTGAAAAAATAAGATACCAAATCAGAGGTACCACCAGATTGTTGGAAATAGGTTGTAATAAAATGTAAAAATGAGGCACCGTAATTTGTGGAAATTCTTAGGCCACCCAAAAACGGCGGATTTCCCAGAACACAATTAAACCCACCTTGTGAAAAAACTTCCGGGAATTCGATAAACCAGTGGAAGAAGCGTTTTTGAGCGGATATCACTTCGCTGGCATAACTAATCCTACGCTCCTGTATGGAACCAATGCCTTTGTTTACCTGCCTCAGCAGGTTGCGGTAATCGTAATCGGTAATCAGCAGGTGCTTGGTTTCGGGCGTTTTGGGGATAAAGAACTGGGCTACCTGCGCATCGGCCATCTGCTTGAGGCGGGTGCGCTGTACGCTTTTTTCGTAATCGCGGTGGGCGCGGGCTTTGGCGGCTATTTCCTGCGGCGTGCGCTCGGGGAGGTTTTCGAAGAGTTTGAACTTTTTCACCACCTCATCCAACTCGTTTTTTATTTCCGGGGCAAAATCAATTTTTTGCTGGCCTTTGTGTATGCGTTCGGATTTGTTTTGTTTACGGAAGGCGGCGGCCACCTCATTGTCGTCGCCGGGCAGGGTTTTAAAGGCTTCGTCGGCAATGCCGTTTTCCAGCTCGTGGCGGTGTGCCAGCCCCACGATGCTGTCGCCGCATTTGATTCGGTGGTCCAGGAAGTTGAGCGGCTCGCCGGGGTTGTGGGCTTCGAGCCAGAGCGCCACCTTGCACAGCTCCACCGCCAGCGGGTTGATGTCCACGCCATAGATGCAGTTTCTGATGGTGTCGCGTATGGCGTGCCGCATGGCTTCGGGCGAGGGCTGGTCTTCGCCGGTGCGCACCCTGGCCACTTCGATGGCAATCCTGCGTGCAGCGCTGAGAAGGATATGGCCGCTGCCGCAACTGATGTCGCACACGGTGATGGCGAGCAGCGCCTGCTCCTGCATTTTGCGCAGCGGCAACTCTCCCGGCGCCATCTTCAGCCGTTCGTGCGGCTTGGTAAGGCAGTCGCTGATGATGTAATCGAGCGAGTGGCGGATAAGAGGGCGCACCAGCTCTTCGGGTGTATAGTGCGAGCCTGACGAGGAGCGGCCGGTGCCGGCGCGGAAGGAGAAGCGCGGCCTGCCCTCCACCTCGTCGAATACCGGCTTAAACTCGAGCAGCCCCTCATACACCGAGCCGAACTCCTCCACGTCGAGGTCGCCATAGTTCACCTTCACCATCAGTTTGCGCTCGGGGTCGTGGAAGTAGCAGATGCGCTGCATCACTTCGAGCAGGTGCTCGTTTGAGAGCTTGCACTGGGTAAAGCTGCCCAGCGCTTCGGGGTGGAAGATGCCGGCGCCGAGCGGCAGTATGTTGAGCTTGCTGCCGTATTGCTGCTGTTCGAAAATGCGGAAGGCCACCTTGAGGTTTTCCCACAGGTCGTGCTTGCTGCCCTCCACAAAGATTTTGCGTTCGGCCATCCGTCGCAGGCGGTTTATGCTGTAGAAGTCGAGATAGGCTGCACGACGCTTTTTGGCTTCGTCGTCCAGCTTGTCGGGGTAAACCAGACCGCGGTCTTCGATCACCAGCAGGAACAACATGCGATAAACCAGCCGGAGGGAGTAAAGATAAAAGTCGTCGGGGGAGATGGTTCCGCCGGATGCCTGCCGCCGGAGCTCTTCGTTGGCGGGGTGTTGCAGAAAGCCGTTGCCCAGTTGTCTGATGGCGTATTCCACGGCGTCGCTCAGCTTTTCGCGAATCCGTCCGCCCGCTTCGAGCGACTCCTGGTGGTACTGCTCGATGATGGAGTCTTCGCCTTCGCCGGACTGCTTTGGCATCCTTGAGGCGTGCAGCAGGCGAAAGAGGAGGGCGAAATCGGCAAACAGCTCCTCTTCGATCATCTTTTCGAGGTCGAACTCGATGTAGGCCATGCGCACCAGCCGCGTGGCATCGCGCAACAGGCGGAGGTGCCTGCCGTTGGTGACGATAGCGTAGAGGTGATTTTCGGTTTTGTTGAGATATTCCTGCACAAGAGCGTGTGGCGAAAGCCTGGGGCCGCCGCTATCCCGGCGTTTGTCGAGGCTGTCGTTGAATCCTGCAATGTGTATGGGAAAGCCGTCAAGATTTGCTGCACGGTGGCTTACTGCGTAGGTTTTGTTGTCAATCACTTCGGCCACCGACTTTTCCACATCGTAGCCCAGCGTGGTGAAGAAAGGGAGCATCCAGAAGTTGCGTGTTTCGGTGGTTCCGCTGTCGTCGGGGGCTATGCGTTCGAGCCGCATCCTGAAGGTTTGCCAGAGGCCTCTCACGGCGCTCCAGGCCAGCCCGATCTCATCGCGCACTTTCACCTGCTTGTCGAAACCGAAACTTGCAGGGGTTTGGTCTTTCAACTCCTCATTGCGGATCTTTTCGAGCATCTCGCCCGAGAGGATGTTGCCTTGTATGTTGATGGAGGGGAAGTTCATTATTAATTCTGATTATCAATTTTTTGCATAAATGATATTGTCCAAAATCATGGGTTTATTTTACATATTCAATTTTCGGATATGTCGTTGTACTTCTCTTTCAGCGCGGGCAAAATCCGGCAGGTCTTTTATCTGTTCGCTCAACGATTTTACCCACCTTGCCTTGTATTGAGGCAGCCTTTCCGATAGTTTCTTATGAAAGTCAGCCGCGCTTAAACCTTTTGCAGCACATTTGGCTTCGAACTCACTTGCATACAGGTCAATGTCCATATTGTGGTGCTCCAATAAATACCACAGGTCATAATAGTCGCGTGCCTGCATCCGCTGCATTACCGACCTCAACTTTTCTACCAGGACTTCCTCAAGAGAATAACACAAAAGCCGGTGTTCGGGCAAATCGGAATAACCGGTGAGCACAGGCATTAAAACGGGAGGAAATACCAGTTTTTCGGTTCGGGAAATGTCGGTTTTAATTTTTTTGTTCGAGCCTTGTCCGCCTAAAGGACCAACAAAACTGATGTAAAAATTGATCCCACCATCGTCATGTTTGTTGGTTTCTATGACCTCCAGGGGGATGTTGGCTTCTTCCCTGATGCGTTTAAAAACCTCTGCGAACCAGGTCAGGATTTGTTCGTCGGTCAGGGATTCATCCAGCAACGTAAAGTCAAGGTCTTCCGAAAAGCGGTAATCCTCAAAATAAACTTTCTTCAAAACAGTACCACCCTTAAAAGCAAGCGCTTTCGACAGTTGAATATGCCGGGCTGTCCCACAGAGTATCCAGGATAGCACATAATCTTTTTCGATTTGCTGATCGCGCACTCCGGCCTTTCTGGCTTTCTGCTGTATTTCACCTGGTTTGATCATGAATAAATGGCTGATTGAATGGTTTCTGATTCGATGTTTTGGATGATGCTCCAGCGGCTGATCATTTTGCCCTTTTTGGGTAATTCGGTATCGAGGGCGGCATAAGATGCAGATTTCATTTTGTGCAACTGCTCTTTGATGTCAGTGCCAACTTCGAGAAGCTCCAAAAGAAAACCGAGACGTTTTATTGTTGCCTGCGACTGGAATCTGGTGGCATAATCCAGTAGGGTGTCGAAGTTGATTTGATCTTTTGCTACAAAAATCGCCCTGGCAACTTCAACGATACCACCGGCATAATCGGGTTTAAAAAGGGAGTCAATAATTGTCTTTTCCAGGTCGGAACATTGCACCTGGTGAAAATTATCAATCCACACTTTCTTCATCCCGAAAAAATGCTTCTCATTGTGAAAGATGAACTGAAATGGAACATCTTTAATCGTAATCACCGAGGGACGTTGTTGATTTGAGACCACCACCTGTTCTTTCAGCGATGGCTGGGTGATCAGGTTGTGGATTTGCAGGGCAGAATAATATCCGATATAATGAGCGGCATCTTTAACAAGGCATTGCGCCACAAGGTGCCAGTCGGGCATGTAAGTATCTGAATCGGCTTCATAAGGAATGATGTAGTACATTCCCACTTTAAGCCGCATCAGCAGGCCTCTTTTGGTCATATCGCTGAGCAACTCTCTCACGGCGCTTTCACCTGATTCAGGTAGTGCTTCAAAAGCTTCCCCGGTATCAAAACAAAGCCTGTCCTTCGAATTGAACCAGGTGAGCAGCTTGTTGGATTGCGTGGAAATGTATTTACCTTTCATAGTAATATTGTCAGGTTAAAACTGACAGCAATGATACAAAAAAATATTTTGTCAGGAGAGTTACCTGCTGATTTATTTCCTTGTTCGTTGCTATCTGTTCCGAAAACAAGATCATTTTTTGTTGGTTTTTTTACCCTTGCTTTTATGTAAACTATTGTTCCTCTTACTCTTAAAAATCCAATGTTGTGTGCTGCGGTAACGGTATGAATACGTATATCCCAAGAATATCAGGAGGCAGGATGGGATAAACCGCCTCGTATCTCCTTCCACCAACGAGCTGTTTGAACCTGCCGTGCGCTTCAACGAGGGCTTTGGCTCTTTTCTCGGCCAGGTCGGTGAACTGTTGCTTACGGCCTTCAAAAATTTGTAACTGGCTGCTTAGCTCTGCATGTTGTCTTTCGATACTAAGCTGCCGCTTACTTTCGGCATTAAAAAGCAACTGTTTGCAAGCAGGGTAATCGAGGATACGGCTCTCGTCAATGCTTCCTTCAAAACCCCAGAGATAAAGCTCTTCGGAGATATTTTCCAATTTGCTTTGCACCTCCTTGATCACATTGCGCACGCGAAATTGTACGATGGTGGTTTTTACATTCACCTGGTCGGTTTGAATTACTGAAGCCCGCGCTACACCGGGATAACCATTCTTTTGTTCGAATGCCAGCGCGAGCAGAAACTGGCAGAGTTGTTCGGTGAAACGATGGTTACGGCCTATATACCTGAATCCTTCCGGTGTGGGCGATTCAAAACTGATCTGCATGGTATCCTTACCATTGAGCAGGGCTTTCAGATGGGCAGGAAGGTTTTGGATATGGGCTTTGTATCCCTTACCGAAAGGCCGGACCGCACCGCCGAGATGTCGGATGCCATGCATGACGAGATTCCCGACCGATTTGACATCGCCGATGGCCTCATCCACTGCTTTAAGGTCAGCTTCAATTTCTTCGGGTGGGATGCTTTCGTGGGCAAAGATGCTGCGTAGGTTTTCGGCACGTTTTTTTGCCAGTTCCAGTTCATTGGTGATTTGCAGGTTATGGTATTCATCCCCGAAATCAATTTCCATCTGCGACGCCTGAACGGCTTTTTCAGGCTCCAGCAAAACCTCTCTTAGTACAGCGTCCATGATAGAGCGATTATCTTCGCCAAGACTGATGGCAACGCCTGTGGTTTTTTGAATATCCTTCACCTTGCGGATCAAAACTTTGAGTACGATGGCATCAATGGGATTGTCTTCACCCCATAATAAGGCTGTTTTAATAATCGCTGATTTCTGCCCAAAGCGGTCAACCCTTCCTTCACGTTGCTCCAAACGGTTTGGGTTCCAGGGCAGATCGTAATGCATCACTGCATTGAACTGATCCTGCAGGTTTATACCCTCGCTCAGACAATCGGTTGCAACCAGGAGACGCCGTTCAGCCTGCCCCATCAGTTGTATCTTTTCCTTCCGCTGCTCGTCGGGCAGTTCAGAAGTGATCACCTGCACTTCGATTACCTTTGGAAGTTGTTGTTTTAAAATTTCACCAATATACTTTGCTGTGGCAATGTAACGACAAAAAATAATGGGGTTAAATCCCTGCATCAGCCACTCACGGGCAATTTTCAAAGCATTTTCTGCTTTTTTGTCTTTTCCTGATAATGCAAGTTCATCAAGCTGAATGCTCATGCTTCGGAGCTTGTCAATTTCCGTGCGGGATAGTTCAGCCTGCAACAAAAGATCGGTTTGGGTAATGTCGCTGTCCTCTTCGATCCTTTCGATAACAGGGTTGTCCTCCATATTAAACCAATCTTCATGAAGGTCTTCCTCAGTCCGTTTTATCATTCTTCCTTTCAGCATTTCTATCCCAGCCTGTGGGCTCGACATGATACCCCTGAGCAGGGCCAGCGCTGCCCAATACTTTCCTTTGGCGCCCTTTTCACCGGCGACGCCCCTTGTCAATCCTCTGGCAAAGTTTTGTGCTGTGTGGAAAAAGGATAAATATTCGGGGCTGAGTTTGTAGGCAATCTCCCTGGTATCCCTGTCAGGGAATGGAGTGTCCTCGTTCAGCCAGCGTTTAATGTTTTCGCGTTTGCGCTGAATGAAGTGGCGGGCAATTGTTCGGCGCTTGCTTTGTTCCAGGTCATCCATGTTGTAATGCTCAAATTCAGCTTTCAACAAGCCAAGCAGAGACTGAAACTCTTCATCCTTTCCGCTGTGCGGGGTGGCCGTTAGCATAAGCAGGTGACGGCCGGTATTTTGAGCAACATCGTGAAGCAGATGGTAACGTTGCTGCTGTGTGATTGAGGAGGCTCCTTTGGGTTTGGCGCAGGTATGCGCTTCATCAACAATGATAAATTCGGGGCAGTCGTTCAGGAAAATGGGTTTGCGTCTGTCCATCTTCACATAATCAACCGAAATCACCTGGAAAGGGATTTGCCTGAAAATGCTTTCGGAACCCGGCAATCTCCTTTCGATAGCAGAAACCGTGCTGCTGCGGATGATCTCCGCCTCGATGTCGAGCTTGTCTTTTAATTCTCCTTTCCATTGTTCACAAAGATGTGGCTGGCATATCACAGCAAAACGTTTTACCTCGCCACGTTCCATCATTTCTTTGAGAATGATCAGGGCTTCGATGGTTTTGCCAATCCCCACATCATCGGCGATGAGCAACCTGACGACCTGCTGCTTTAATGCCATCACTAACGGCAACACCTGGTACGAGCGTGGCCTGAATGAAAGTTTCCCCATACAGCGGAATGGGCCACTTGCATTTCTGAAGGAGAGCCGGGAAGCATCAAACAGAAGTTTTGCTGTTTCGAAATCGTTGATGGAGTCGAGACCAGGCGGAGGGAAAGTTGCTTCACTCCATTGATCTTCAGGCGCGGCCAGGGGCAGGTAAATGCCGGTGGCCTCCTCCTCTCCGCCACCCAGTGGCTTAACCAGAAGGATATCCTCATCCGGTGACGGCAAGACGATCCATTCCCTGCCACGCAAGGTGATCAGCTTTCCCGGGGTTGGTTTTGGCTTCAAATAGTTTATCATATCTTTCTGAAAATATCTTTTCTACGTTCTACCAATTGTTCCAATGGCTCTTTATAGTACCATTCGATGACGTCGAACCCGGCATCAATAAGCAGTTGCCTTTTATGCCGATCATCATCCATGACATCTCTTTTATCATGTACGGAGCCATCGCAAAAAACAATGGCTTCAATCTCTTTTCCATTAAGGTAAAGGAAATCGGCGCTGATGTAAAAACCAGCAACTTTGGAAAGATTGACCTGTGCCTTATCGGGCATGCGAAGCTTGTTTTGGTACAAATAATCAATCAGCCGCTTTTCCATTTCTGAGCTTTTGTCATAGTTGTCGAGCAAATACGCATAGTGCTCTTCCCTGGTTGTGAACGAACTGCTGAACGCCGATGTATTGTCAGCTTCACAGATCATAAGCAGCTCTAACGCCGCCTTTATACTGTGACGGTCTAACTTGTCATGATAACGCTGGTTGTAATAGGACATCAGATCGTCGTAGGATGCTTTGGGTTTATCCGGTTTAGTGTCCTGTCGTGTTTCGGGGTCATAATGTATCGCCCTGTAAGCCTCAGTGAATACCTGCCTCAGACGATCGGTATTTTCGATCAACTGAGAGAGAATGCCCAGGCTCCCTTCCGACGATTCGTAAACAAGGATATTGCGTGAGTCTTCCGGCCCCATAAACCATACATTCACCTCTGATTCTTCTATCTGAAAAACGCGCTCAATGGCTCTTTTGAGTGCAAAAGTTAAAGAAATCACCCCTTCTTCTGTCAAACCGAGAGCTTTCACAGGTTGTATGTACAATGAGTCGGCAGTGTCGGTAGTAAACAGGTGGACGGTCTGAGCCGGATCTTTTTCTCTTTCTTCACTTTCCAGATCGGACTGCTTCAACCATCTTCCTGAGACTTTTCCAATTACAAAACCCTGTTCGGATGTCTTTGAACTTTTCCATTTCTTATTCACCTGAATGAGTTGGGTGGCTTTGCAAAAGGTTAGGTTCAGCAGGGGATGTCCCGATGCTTTTAATGTTGATCGCAATGTATCCTCAATACCACCCGGATAATTGAAGTATTGCTCAACGTCGTAACCTGATGACAGCCTCTCTTCCTCTTCCGATGAAATTCTCTCAATCGGCCAGGTTTCCGATTCCACCATTTCGAGCAGCAGTTTGTCATAACTTCCGGTGTTATCCTGTCCTTTCAAAGGTTCGTTGGTGATCGGATCATTGTTGATTCCTTTGGCATTATCTCCAAGCCAGGCATACCCTGTTTTTCTGGCGTATTTAAGCGATTGTGTTTTCAGGTCAGTTTCTGTCATTTGCATCCTGACAATCCTGAACTTTCCGCCGTCGTGATAAATTATATTTCCTGGTCCAAATTCACGTAAGGCGATAAACCTTGGCCGCGAAATGAAAACCCCATCATCTTTGTTGCGTTTCCCTATGTAGGCCCTTACCGGCAAGCGTGTAAAATTATATCCCGGCAGGAAGCCCTCGGAAGCAAGGTAGCGGTAAATATAAAATTCGGATTCATTGGAGCCTCCAAATCGGCTGGTTTTGTTTAACAGCAGGTCGCGTTGGCGAGTTCCTAAGTTCATTGCCCGTTTGGCTTCCAATGCTTCGGGGCTTGAACCGGCAATAGTAGGATCGTTCATGACAATGGTTGCCCGCTCAATCATTCTCACTGCCGACCTGAACAGGTTTCTCCAACGTTCGAAAGCATGATCAAGGCTGCTGTAGAATGACCTGCATCTGGTAATCAGCCAGTCATCGTTGAACCAGGTGGTTGTTTGAAGCAGCTCGAGATTTGGTTCAATTACTTTTTTGAACCCGGTGATCCATTCTTCAGAGTAGGAAGTCATCTGATCGAGGATGTAATGTTTGATTTCTTCCCGGATGGGTAAATTCAGTTTATCGCCAATAAAAAGAAAATCCTCGATAGAACTTTTAATATGGGAGAGTCCAAGGTTCATAAAAATGAAGGAGTGGAGATGCGTGAGCAACAACTCTTCATTAAGCAGATCAATGCGGGGTGCATTTACTTCGCCCGCAACCATCTGAATTGAATGTCCAAAATAATGCCTGTCGTGTGGAGATGTGTAGGAGCAATAGGTAAAAACCAACGCTGTTTGCCCGCTTCTGCCGGCGCGACCACTGCGCTGAGTATAATTGGCGGGGTTTGGAGGTACATTGCGCATGTGCACTATATCCAGGCTGGCAATGTCAATACCCAGTTCCATAGTTGGTGAACAATAAAGCGCTGATATTTCGCCAGCTCTGAATTTTCCTTCCCGATCAATCCGATCCCCCGAAGCAATTTGTCCTGTGTGTTCACTAGCCTTAAAAGTTTTGTCGAACGATAAAAAGTCCTGCTGATAAAAACGGCGGAAATAGTTGTTGGGCAATATTTTCAATTCCCTGCCAGTGGTTACAATATTCACTTCATCAGTAATTACATTGATGCCATCGCCAAGCCTCCAAATAACTTTATCTACTCTAAGCCGGTAGGCCTTGACATTGTCCTTGGCCCCTTTTATTTCTTTTTCGGCAAGGAAAAATCTCTTTTTAAGCAGCCTGCAAAGGTTGGCAATATAGTCGGTAAGTTCAGCGCCTTTGATTGTCTCCTTCTTTTTGTGGGCAAATTGCCTTTTGATGTATTTCCCGAGATTACTGGCTGCTCCAATACTTTTAGTAAAGATTCTTTTATCCTTTTTGCCGGGCGTCTCGTAAATCATATCAGCCGGCCTTTCAATGTGCTCGTCACTCTCAAGCGACCACTCCTTTTCCTGGTTAAGTCGCTGTTTCAATCTTTCCTCAAGGCTTACAATATTATTTTCATCCAACAAATAGTAATCAAAAGCATAAGCTGTGCGGAAATAGTCGAGCACATTAGAAAGAAAAGCATGGCGTTCAATTGGTGTAGATTTGGATAAAAGCGCGTCATTACTGAAAAAATCATCTGTTTTGCAAACCTCATCCAGCCGATCATAATCAATGCGCAACAATGCGCATTGTTCAAGGTTTGGGGTATTGAATCGCCAGCCGCGCTTCAGATCATACAGTATTCTTAACGTGATGTAATCTCTGATTGCTTTCTCGTTTTCAGGATCAGGCCATCTTTGATCCTCAGTCGGATTGCGCGCATAATCTTCTTCTTTTAATCCCAGCTTTTTGAGTACCGCCTCCGCAATCACGTCAATGGTTAGTTTATTTTCGGAAGAAGATTTCAACGCGTGATAAATTGCAGAGCGAAGCCGCCCGATCATCAGGAAGTCGTTGAAATGTCCTGCCTGAAGGGATGCATCCTGACGGTTATCGGTAAAACTGAGTACTTTTTGCTTTTCTTTTTGCACCTTTTGAACATGCTGCCCATTTAAAATACTGAATGTGGTGATGGTAGTTGCGGTACTTTTTCCAACGTTTCCAACACGCATCAACTTGGTATTTTCATTGGTGCGCAAATCAAATACAACACCTGATGTAGGATCAAAAACCAATGGGGCAGAGATAAACCACCCTTTCATATTTAGCCCATACTCAGGCTCATTTGAGAATTTCCCCTGGTTATTAAAGTAAATGAGTCTCGGTATCCTGTATTCGTAGTAATTATCAATGGTGATCATTCCCTTCTTGATTTTCCACCAGGTATCAGGAAGGTTCTCAATGAGTTCATCATTCCATAGTTCTTCATCATTTTCAGGGATTAACAGATACCCTGCCTCAAAATCCTCGTCCGTTAGAATTCGTTTTTGACGTCCCTCAGCCTTATTGCCGCTGAGTTCTGTTTTGGTAATGCGCTCAGGAAGATCGCGTGGTGATCTGGGCTCTAACCTACGCTCTATGAAATTCTTTTTCACGCAGATAAAATCAAATCCTGAATATCTACTAAACAATACCGGGTAAATATTCTTTTCGTCACCGGATTCCAACTTCACGTACAATCCATCTTCAAGAGTTATAACCCTTTCCTTGCGTCCCTCCAGAGTGACATAAACATTCCCTGTTTGCGATACAAACTGATGGATTTTGAAGGGGAGGAAAGATTGACGCTTTGCTGAATTTCTGATATTGAGATTTTCTGACCATTCAAAGAGGTATAGCAATGCAGATTTACATTTTTCAAGGTCAGTTTCGTTGGCGTCGTGTGCTAATTTTTCAACAATGTCTTTTAGTGGAAGTGGTTTGTTCCTCCTAATCTTTCCTGCTTCATCAATCATCAGCGCTATGCTGCTTTCTACCCATTGAGCAAGGATGTTATCCCGAAATGTTTGTTCATTTCCATCTTTTGGTATTGGCTGATGGATCGCCTCTTGCAGGTCGAAAGTTGTAGGGTATTTTCCAGAGAAAGATGTGCTGGCTTGCAGATTTTCATCCACAATTTGGTCTACACTAAACTGCTCAGCAAAAATCAATGAGGCAAAGTCAGCCACCACCTTTTTAGGCTCCCCGATACTATCGCCCGAAACCATCGTTGCCGAAGTGCCTATACATTGTAAACTATTTTGGCAGATTGATTTTAGCCTTCTGATCAACATGGCAACGTCAGCGCCCTGTCTGCCCCGGTAGGTATGCAATTCGTCAAAGACAACAAACCTCAAATGCTTCTGAAACGAATCACGAAGATATTGCTCCCTGCTTCTGGTTAACAACAATTCAAGCATCATGTAGTTGGTAAGCAAAATATCGGGCGGATTATCCTCAATTTCCTTCCGGGCTTCCTCATTTTCTTGTCCGGTGTATTTCCTGAAACTGATTGGAAAATCTTCACCATACCTGTTTGCATACTTTTTTATTTCTTCTTCCTGCGAATTGATCAGCGCATTCATCGGGTAAACCAGCACTGCTTTTACCCCTTTGCGTTCGGGAGTATGGAAAATATGATTGAATATTGTTCCGAGAAAGGTCAGCGACTTACCTGAACCAGTTCCTGATGTCACAATAAAGCTCTTTCCAGAAGTTCCAAGCCTCAATGCTTCTTCCTGGTGAGAAAAAAGATTGAGTTCTCCGAAGGTTTTGAGAATGTCCTTGTGCAACACTCCCTCAGCAATCAACGATTTTATCTCTGCAGCTCTTTTATAGGAAGGGTTGAACTGTATCAGTGGCTCAGGAATGTATTCATCATATTTAAAGGCATCATCCACAGTTTTTCTGATGCGCTCATCACGTATGATGTTGAAACTTTTCAGGTATTCCTTATAGTCGCCAATAATTTTCTTGTGTACATCAAATGCTTGCATTCTGGTGATTTGGTTATTTTATTCTTTGCTGTTACATTTTCAATTTGGTAAAGTCATCCAGTTTAAGTTTGAACTCATAAAGTTTATTGATTCCCTTTTCAAGATCGCTTAAACCAGCCAAATCCTTTACCAATGACTTAACAGGGTGTGCTATATTGTTCCGGATTGCTCTAAGATAACTTGTTCCGTTTTCAAAGTCGTCTCCGTGCTTGTAACCCAAATCTTTGTATTTATTTTCGATTTTGACCAGGCTGATTAAATGATGCAAATAGAGATACTCCTTGTAGTCGTTTTCAATATTTTTTGCTTCATCTTCACTGATTCTGTCTTTAATTAGCTTTAATTGTTCAGTCAATGGTACATTATTCTGAGCAAGTTTCTCCAGTTCATTTATAGCTACTTCTTTGCTAAGTGTGATTATCTGACCAAATTCACGCTCTACATACGAAATCAAATTAAAAACAAAAACGTAAAACTCTCTGCAATTGAAATCGCTCAGGGTGAAAAGGCCAACCATGTCATTCACATTTCTACCATTTGTCAGAAAGTAAAAGCTTCTTTGATCTGATGCCATTTTCCATATCGCATCCCTTACATTGGTCAGATAATAAAGCCTGTCCTCTGGAAGAATTTTATTGATGACTATCTCATCTGGCTGATTGAAGTTTTTCAGATAAAAGTAACTCGTTGGAATTCCCTGGTTATTGATAATCGGTACAACATCATATCGTTTTGTAACCATTGTCTGTTTAACCTCTTCTTTTGTCATTCCCGGTTTATGGCAGTACCATTCATCCCTGCTAATTCCAAGAGCTGCGACATGTAAATCAGGCTTAAAGGTTTTTGAAAAATGCTCCCTTTCAATCATAAGAAAATCAACGAGTTAATTTATTATTAGTTAAGATTGTTCAGCCTTTTCGCATGGGTATTCGTACTACATTATTAGCTTAGAAGATTAAAAACATAGTTATCAAAAGTAATTTTATTTTTCAAAATGGCTATAATACCTGCTTTCTTTCTCAGTCTTTTGGGTAACGCTGACAAATTTTGAGTCTTTAGAACTGCATTCTCGCTCCAGGCTTCACCCAAAGCAGGTGCAAAGATTTTGTTTCCAGAACAATTGATTGTTAGCATCTCACCATTAAAAGAAATGATTGTCAGATCATTGGCATCTGATTCTTTAGCATTTTTAAGCAAACTTCTAATGATTATCCTATAGTAATCGTATTCAATGGTTACTTCCTGTCTGCTTTTAAATGCTTCCATTTCTTTAATCCAGGGGAGAAGGTGTTTGTGTTTTAAACCTAAGTAATACCAATCAGGAACATTGGTGGCGTCAAAAGGATTCCCCAATCCATATGAAATCATGGCAAGACCTTCCTCAATTGATTCAACCACAAGTGGCAGTTCGATTTTGATTTCATGGATTGTTCTTTCAGTAGTATTCAAACCTGATAATTGTATGATGTTTGCCAACCTTTTATTCATTAGTTCTCTGGCCTGTAACTTGAAATTTCCAAAATCAAACTCAAGGCTTGGCTTATTGTTACTAATAAGGGATTTATCATCAACATCAGTGAATCCAATCGTTACCAGTAAGTCTTTTGTTTTTATCATGGGTTTGAAATATTCTATGTCGAGTGTGCATTTGAAGCATGAAATTTTGATTGAGAGTAAATCAGTATTTTTGATTTTCTCCTCCTTCGGCTTTTTTCAATCTGGTAAAAATATAAAATCATAACAAAGACACCCACTTTCCCGGAATTAATCACACACTGCAAAGCGTGTCAGTCGACTTCACCATAGCCAGTGCGTCGAGTTCGCAATAGCTGAGCAGGTTAGTGGGAATCCCAATTTCGCTGAAGGATTGATTCCAATTCCTCGAACGCTGAACTGTAAGCGCGGGAAGTTTTTGCCTTTGTTTTAAATGCATTGTGCAGCTTCTTAAAATAATGAAAAAGCAAAAGGTTGGGTGGATTTGGATTAAGGACGAGGCTCCACTCCTCCTTGCTGAGCGATTGCAGCGTTCGGTTGGCAGTGAATAAATCCACAACAACCTCTCTACCCTTTTTTACGATGATGAATCGGTCATCCCATTTCAGTTCATCTGTTACAGCATAAACCACTATTACATCTTCAGGATTAATATTTTGAGGGGGATTGGCTAGTTGACTAAAACTGCTTTCAGCAATTTTCTGTCGGAGCTCATTCAGGGCTTCTTCAGCGAGGAGATTTGGATATTTGAACTTAGGTGTAGTGATGTGGTAGTTATGGTGAAGAATTTTCATAGCATTTTGTTAATGATTTGGATGTTTTCATTGGATTGTAAAAGTATCTTTTTTCTCTCAAATTTTATCAAGTGCCGGCATGTCCCAAAAACCATGTAAACCTTGTAAACCTGTAAACCTTGGTAATTATGTCATTGAATAACAAATGATTAAATAACCAACATGGTCAAATTTTGGTTTACAAGGTTTACATCGGGTTTCTTTGCTGTGATTTTGAATGTAAACCATGTAAACCGGATGTAACCGATAAACTATTAATAATGAATGAAATAAGCCTCTTGGTTTACAAGGTTTACAAGGTTTACAAAGAAATTTCGATGTCTTCAATTTTGTAATTATTTTGGGTGTCAGTCTTCTCCAACTTGAATTGATAACAACTCCCGAATTTCTTATCCGTGTAAGAATTCTTTCTGCTTTTCTGGGATGGTGCAATAAACGATCGGCTATTTGCTGATGTGAGGATCAGCCTGAGGGAGTTCATGTCAAGGTAACTGTTGCCATTGTCCTTGCAATAGCGCACATAGTAGGGGTAAAATTCTCTGAGCTTGAGCTGAAGTATGGGTGAGGTTGCTTTCTCTTCCCATTTCATGTTGTAGATTGCACTCTTATTATTAAGGGGGTACTCGCTGTCATTGACGAGCTCTGCAATCATCCCTTTTTTAAGGCAAAAGGAAAAAGATTCCCAGAATACGGAGGTAATGCTCGTCTCTTGTAAGAGACTGGTGATGTTAACCGTATTGTCGAGAATGATGATTTCAACCTTTTCCTTGTCAACTGGGAATGATAATCTGGTTTGAGCAATTTGAAAAATGGTAAGCAGCAAGGCAGCATGCTGGAAAGTCCTTTCATCAGAGGATTTTAAAACCTCATAGTTTTTATTCTCTTTGATGGTATTTCTTAGGTTTCGTTCGACCTCCTCAAATGTCTCGTTCAGTATTTCATCAATGAGCGACCGAAGCGTAAGTATTTCGCGCAAAACCTGACCGAAACCATGTTTACTTGCTTCTCTCAACGCATCAAAGGCTTCTTTTTCGTTATGACTAAACTTTGTTTTTTCAAATGAGATTAAAATCATACGACTAAGGATGTTTGATTTTTTTGGCAGCGTGTTTCCATCGAAGATAATGGAGGAGAGGATAGGGAAGTCTTTAGTTTTTGTATCATTCGATTTAAGACCGGTTTTTCTGCCGGCGCCATCGTAACTGCTAAGGATGAAATCTTCGGCAGAGGTTTCTGTGATGTCGCTGTATTCTTTGAAATAAAAAAGACCATTGGACATGGATGCAACCGTTCGGTTGATTCCGACGATGGTAGCATTATTTAAAGGCGTACCTACTGTGTCGGAGGTAAACTGAGAAAGTAAACGAGCGGTAAATTGTGTTTTTCCGGTACCTTTATCACCAAAAAGGTAAAGAAATGGAACAAACCCGAGCCGGTGAAAGATCAGGTCGCGGAAGGTTGCCATGATGGAGTAAAGAATCCCAATAACCGCATTTTCGCCCGAAGACTGGTAAAAGAGTTGCGCCCATTTTTCAAATTGAATAGTGCCAGGTCTGTATTGTATTCGTTTGGCGCCATCCCAGTCTTTGTCATTTTTGTTGGCCAATCCGAACGGTGGCAGATAGAAGCATTGATCTGCGTTTTTAATGATGCCAATTTCATCAATATGGTGCAGCTTATTATCAGCTACCGTTAAGATTGCATCAGCAAATGCATAGAATCCGTGCTCATTATTCCACCCCATCACATCAATCACGGTGGAAGGCTTTTCATCATCCATCAGGTGAGCGAATATTTTTTTCAGCGCATAATGATTGCCATAAAAGGTACACCGGTGGGTTTTCAAAATCGTTTCAAGGGTATCTGGTTTGAGGTCACTGGATTTGATTTCGAGCAACACTTTTTCGCCGGTGTAGCGCTGAAGGACAATTATGCGGGAGCTATTGGAGGTTCCGTTGTTCATGTTGTAAAGCGATTTCATTACAAAGTTGCTGATGTCGGTCTCCTTCCATTCGCTTTTTACCATGTTAAGGGTGAAATAGCGGCTGTCTCGGATGAAATACCCCCGGTTGCGGAAGTCGTTAAGGCGGTCAACACTATCCTGAATTTCGATCTCCTCAAAGGCGATTTGCTTGAGTTGTTTGTTGTTTTTCATATTGGGAAGAGGTTTAGTTTTTGCTTAAAGCGAAGTCCTGTTCAACCGCCAATTTATCCTGAAGTTTGGTGAGCATTTGCTGCATGGTGGTAAGGCAGAAGTTGATCTGCTGATCACTGGCTTTGGCAATGACCAATTCCAGTGATTCGTAGTACTCGGCTAATACGCCACTTTCCCCTGGCAGATTAATGGGAATCCTTTCATTAAAGGGCTTGTTCGGATGGCTACAGATTTGTTTATCCAGCAGCTCAAAAATTTCATTGAGTCTGAAAATTAAAGATCGCTTGCTGGTAGATTCATTTTCGTCAAGTGTGGCGGAATTTTCCTTCAAATAGTGTGAAATCGCGTATCCTGAGATAGCAATAACATACACAAATGCTTCTACTTTAAAAATTTTGGTTACTTTTGTAAAAATCATAATCGTTCGTATTAATTTGATCATCCTGGAATCTGCCAGGGCAGTTTTATGGTTCTAATTCATTAAGGTGGAAATGTCGCAACCATTTCCACCTTTTATTTTTTGCTGGTTGTTTGAGAGATTAGTGTTGGTTTGATGGATAGGTATTCCTCGAGGTATTGCGCCGGATTGACTTGCAATTTGTGTTTTCGGTTCAGGTCATCACACAGCAGCTCCAGGTTGTAATCGGTTAGCTCAGGATACTTCTGGTGGTCAATGATCCAGTTTTCTTCTTTGAGGCTCCACCACTGCTCGCGGAGGTATGAAGCAATCGTTCTTCCGGTTTGGTAAGTTTTCAGATCATGGTGGATAAGGAAGTCGCACAGATCCATTCCACGTTTTTTTTCTGCAGTATCGCAGTGAGCTTCCAGCAGTGAGCTTACTATTATAGGTGTGCCAGGAAAAATCCTCTTTAGCTCTTCAGCCTTTTGGCTCCATCGTTCAAAGCAGCCCAGATCGGGAAACAGGACTACTCCGCGATTTTTCAGAATGCTGAACTTTTCTGCATTCAGATTGCCAAGGCTGCCTGCAGCAAGCCAGACGAACTGAGGAAGGTACTCGCTTGCAACAATTGCAGATTTTTCACTTTCCACAATGGCTGCGGGTTTTAGCTTATTTTCATCCTTGAGCAAATGGTATCCGAAATAGCATTGCTGAAGGTTGAAGTTCTGCATTTTCATTACCGTGTGCACCCAGTTGATGTGATTAAAGGGGTGCTTAACCCGCTTTCCTGTTTTAGGGTCAAACAGCATGATTTTGCCACTTCGCACCTTCCCTGACGGATCCACCTGCCAAAAGACAGTTGCACCCCTCCAGTGCCTCGAGGTTCCCAAGTGGTAACGGGCAATCAACTTTCTCACCGTAGCCTCATCAAACAGCTCTTTTAGCCAGCAAACAAAGTGGTTATGGTGATAAGCCGTCAGGCTTGCCCTGAAAATGTCCGGGTGGATGTAACTCACGGGCAGTGGCAGCGGAGGTGGCGAAGGTGTCCAGTTACCTGGATGACCGGATGCAAATCCATCCGCGTAAGGGCTCAGATGGTATCCGCAATTGATCTCCCGGTCGCACCTTCCATACTTTTCCGGCAATCTGTCTCCGTTAGAATTGTCCGTGTAAAAAACAAATCTTCGTTTGCCACAAGCAGGGCAGCGATGTTTTTTACCTCCTTTTTCTAAAGTGAAGCGAAAATTAGTCATGGGTAACTTCAGTTTTAATCTTTACAACTGGTTTTGAACCAGAATACTGAAATGACCTGCAACTGGATGCATCCTTGCAATTGCGCTGATTGAGGTGCAAATGATAAAATAATAATTCCTCAAGCTTTTCGATGTGCATCAGAATAAGTTGAGGTGTGATTGGGTGGTTACTCATGGCTATCATCCTCCATTTTGTTACTGAGCAACCATTTATCAATTGCTTTACGATCGAAATACCATTGCTTACCAGTAGGCTTGTAGGCGCCAGGTATTTGGTAATTCATGGTAAGCTTGTAAAGGAATGACTTGGAGAAACCGGTGTACCATGCCAACTCATCAAAGTTGAGGACAGGCTTTTGAGAAAGCAGCAGGTTTTCGATTTTCTCCTGCCGGCTTTCGATTGAATTTAGTTTGCTAATGATTTCTGAATTTTCCATTGTTGCATATATTTTTTATGCAGCAAAGAAAATACGCGGGGTAAGCAAATCGGGGTTGTAAACGGTTTAACTAATTTTCCAACCTTCTTTTACATTGTCAATAAAAGTCTTGTAGTTTTTCAATTCATGTGGGATGCTCTTGTCATAAATGTATTTTGGAAGTCTTGAAGCTACTGGAGTTTTTCCCTCGGTTTGAAAATCAAATTTATCAGCTAACACTGTCCAAAGTTTTCGCGTTTTTCTGTCTGCAATACCTGGAAAAGAAACTTCAAATCCATCAAGATTTAAATTATCAAATCCATAAAACAGCCGGACGAATAGATTCATACCTGCTTCCCATTTGATTTTTGTAAATGACCTGTCAGGGGTGAATATCTTTTCAAAGTTCTCTTTAGTGGTATTAAAGCAGTTGCCATTTAAACTGTTATAGATAAATGAAATAAACTCCTGCTTTTTCTTTTCATCTTTAATCGGCAAGCGTATGTAACTGGCCGGTGGTGAGTTTTTCCGTTGCTCAAGTTCAATGGTTAAAATATCGATTAAAGTATTAAATTTATCCATCAACTTGTCATACATATTCCTAACCTTTAAAGAATACTGCAAAAAATCTTTTTCCTCTGACTTTAACCAAGAGTTGATGTCTTGAGTGTTCCAATTCTTATTGAATTGTTCAACATAAGTTTTCTGATCGAATGGAATTTCTTTAAGTTGGTCGTTTGACAATTCACTTTTCATTTCCTCAAATAGGATCATTGGCTCTAAATTGTCTTGGTAATACTGCTTTTGGATTTCAATTTTCCCATCAAATTTTCTCACAGCTAAGAATTTCACATAGGTATTAACAGAAAAACCAGGAACCCATTGATCCAGCTTTAAAGAGTTTAGAAAAAAATATGATTCACTCTGGCTCCAATGGTCAAACAATTGATGGTATTGGTTTGTGAAATAATCATGTATTTCGCTTGTTTCAAATTCATGACACAAACCTTCAAAATTTACGCGGCCCATGAAGACAAAATCAGTTGCAAAAACATCCTTGCTGTAAATCAATTTGAAGTATTGCTGCGCCAATCCCGCCAATTTCAGTAACATTTCAAGTTCACTTTTCCCGACTTTTAATAATATCGGCAATGACCTTTCAATGAGAAAGCCTAACTTTGAAAAACTGGTTTGAGTTTCTGATTCAAACCTTTTAAAATCCGGATCAAACTTGACCAAGATTTCAACAAGCTGTTTGTAAATTTTTGGAACTATCTGATTTAATTCTTTGGGTTTCATCGTTAAATCAATTTTTTGGCTGCTTCTGTTTTGGCTGAGTTATCAAAGCTATCAAGGTAGGTTTGTGTTACGCTTTCGCTACTGTGTCCCATCATTTCCGAAATAATTGCGGTTCCGATATTCTCTTTTTTGAGAATGGTTGCGAAACTATGTCGGGCAACGTAGGTTGTAATATGTTTTTCAATATCCAAACTTTTTGCAATTTCTTGTATTTCGGAATTAACCTTTTTGAGTGCTGTTTGTATTCGGGTTCTGATCTGTTGGGGCGTTTTGTGGATTTCTGGATTTAGGATTGGAAAAATGTAATTGTTGCCAAAGTTGCTGTTCTGGTAGTGCTTCAAGATTTCAATACTATAATCATTCAAAGGTACTTTGAATAATTTCCGGGTCTTGGATCTGTAATATTTCAGGATTAGTTGTTCCCCTTCGTTAATAATGTTTGCCGGTTCAAGTTTGGCCATGTCTCCAAAGTTTAACCCATAGCAGAAATAGGAAAAAAGCCAGTAGTTTCTGCTGTCAAAACCTTGTTGTCCAGGCTCAATTTTATAATTG
Source organism: Bacteroidales bacterium (assembly GCA_036794825.1). Taxonomy (GTDB): domain Bacteria; phylum Bacteroidota; class Bacteroidia; order Bacteroidales; family 4484-276; genus RZYY01. The sequence goes on from DAIRGA010000019.1 coordinate 27,191, forward strand.
TAAATTTTCAATAGGTCAGCTTTTGGAATTGCGCGCTTTTCAGTCTCCAGATTAAACTGGCTCCAGTCAAATTTTTCAAAAGGATAATTTAATAGCCCTTCTTCTAGCTTTGCCTTGTTAAACAAAGCTCTAAGGGTTCTCAATCTGTAGTGGATTGTAGTATCCCTTTTTCCCTCTGATAAACACTGCTCAACAAATAAATTCAGGTGTTTTAAAGTAACATTCTTCATTTCAATGTCTTTTCCACCAAAAAAAGATTCAAATTGTCTTTTTGTGTCATGATAAACATCTTTGTTCCCAACTTTGCCTGCTGCTTCAAGTCTTCTTATGATTTGATCAAAATACTCAAACAGCATTAGGCTTTGGTTACTTGATTTAAATCTTTCGGCAAATTCCTCCTCAGTGAAGCCCTGGTCATTATTTTTTTTATTCAACTCCATACAAATAACCCTTGCTTTCGAAAGTGTCTCGTCAAGTCTTTTATTTGCCTGGTAGTAGTTTGGGTATGTTTGTTTGAAGCATGAACTTTTCTTGTTCCATTGATTTTTAAAACACCGAAAGTTATCAGGTAGAGTGAAGTATTTTGGTTTCCTGTTAATAGTAAGTCGAAGTAAAACTGGGCTGGTTTTATCCTTCAATTTTTTACTTGTGAAATGTACAATTTTGAGATTGACCATAAGGAAAAAATAATTTTGGTTTAAACATAGTTTAAACAAAAGTACTAAAAATCGGAAAACAAAAGAAAATACAGAAAATAAAGTATAAATATAACAATATGATAATTAGATATTTAAAATTAATATGAAAGAATGAGAAAAATAAAAGAAAGAAGAATTTTAAGCTTCCCAAGCTGAGGGTCGTGGGTTCGAGCCCCATTTACCGCTCACCGGAAAACCTGCGTTTGAACGCGGGTTTTTTTTATTATGTCTGGCTGGGGGTTAATAATTTTCCAAAAATCCTGCAAATAAAAGCATCAAACTCATGGCTTCTCATAATCAGCCTGGCAACTGGATTCATCACCGGCAATCTCAAGATTGTAATTCCATTGAATGGTACCGCTTGTTTGAAGCGTACCGGAACCGGAAACCTTCCAGTTATCACCTATTAACTGCTCAGGAATCTGAACTACGCTACCACTAACAAATCCATAAGCAGGTGGATAATCTAATCCTGCCAGTGCAAAGTTGTAAAGCAAAACTTTGGTATCGCTGTCTGTGGCAGCCTGAATCTCAACTTCGTAATCGAACCGGGTGCAGGATTCGCTGGCAATCCAGTTGCCGAGAAATGCCTGGCGCGGATCATCTGTTTCAACCAGGTCATCAATGCAGGCTGAAAGGCCAAAAATGGCAAAGGCGAGAAAAAAAGGCAAAAATCTCAATTTCATTGTTTTATTCATTTTGATCAGGGTTCAAAATTATCAAAATTGCATTAACTGCCTGTGTCTGATAATCTGCTACAGGAATGAAATCATTGCTTTTGATGCCCAACTAAAGCATTAAAAGGGAAAATTCTTTTGGATTGAAAAGTTGAAGCCCCCGAAAACCCTCAAATTCTCTACTTTTGGCGCTTTAATCAGCAATAGCATTAACAGAATGGGTGCCCACGTTTTTAATCCCACCGAACAGGACGAAAGAGACTACCTGGAAATCGTTAAACAAAAACTGAACGATGAAATTGGCGACACCGATCGCAGGGTGGGTGAGCATGCCCGCGACATCAGCGAGTTCAAGGATTACCTCTGGGAGCACCGCGATGGAATGGACAGAATGGAAAAACTGGCTGTGCGAAAAACCATCACCCAAAACGTGCTGATTGGCGAAAAGGTGGCCGACAAGAAAAAGCGGCTTTCCAGGCTTCTGAAAGCGCCATGGTTTGGCCGGATTGATTTCAGGCCGGATGGCGATGAAAGTTCCATCCCGGTTTACATCGGTATTCACTCCTTCTACGACAGCCAGCAAAACCTGAACCTGATCCACGACTGGCGCGCACCCGTTTCATCCATGTTTTACGACTTCGAAACCGGAAGTGCGCAGTTTGTATCGCCAGGCGGCATTATAACAGGAGAAATAAAACTGAAAAGACAATACCGAATCAGGGAAGGGAACATGGAATTCATGATCGAAATTGCCCTCAACATCCAGGACGATGTGCTGCAGCGCGAACTGGCGCAAACATCGGACAACCGAATGAAAACCATTGTGGCCACTATCCAGCGCGAACAAAACCAGATAATCCGCAACGAAAAGGCTTCTGTGCTTATCATCCAGGGCGTCGCCGGGTCAGGAAAAACCTCCATAGCACTCCATCGCATCGCTTTTCTGCTTTACCGTAACCCGGGATCCATCACTTCGAAAAATGTTCTGATTATTTCGCCGAATAAAGTTTTTGCCGATTATATCTCCAACGTCCTGCCGGAATTGGGTGAGGAAAAGATCAGGGAGAAAGGCATGGAAGAGTTGGCCGACGAAGTCCTTGAACGCAAGGTGAAGTTTCAGCGCTTTTTCGGGCAACTTGCACAACTGATCGAAAAGCCAGACGAGGGTTTTATAAATCGCATACGTTTCAAGGCATCAGCTGAAATTGTGCTGAAACTGAATGAGTATGTGCTTTATCTGGAAAACTACGGCTTCAAAGCAAAAGATATTGTAGTAAAAAAATACCCTGTGCCGGCCTGGTTTTTCGAGGAGCGGTTCAAGGGTTATCACCGGTTGCCATTGATGAAGAGAGTGGCTGCTATTGTAAAAGATACGGTGGAAAACATCAACATCTTCTACAATTATGAAGTGACCACAGAGGAACGCAACGAACTGAAAAAGAGTGTTGATGCGATGTTTGTAAATACCAACCTGCGAAGGCTTTACCAGGAGTTTTATGATTGGCTTGGCCAGCCTGAATTGCTCAAAATGCATAAAGGATCAACCTATGAATACGCTGATCTTTTCCCTCTAATCTACCTGAAAATTCTCCTCGAAGGAATCAAACCGTTCCCAGGTGTAAAACACCTGCTGGTTGACGAAATGCAGGATTATACCCCGGTTCAGTACAGCGTTCTTGCCAGGCTTTTTACATGTAACAAGACCTTGCTCGGCGACAGCTACCAGTCAGTAAATCCTTACAGTGGAACCAATGCAGAAATTATAAGCAAAATATTCGCCGGATCGGAAGTGGTTGAGCTCTTTACAAGCTACCGCTCCACCTTCGAAATCACTGAATTTGCCCGGAAAATAAAGCAAAACGACCAGCTTATTGCTATTCGGCGACATGGCGAAAAACCTTTGGTGAGGATTTTTTCCAGCCAAAAGGAAGAGGTAAAGTTTATCATCGGACTGGCAGGTAATTTTCTCAAAAGTGGTTACAACACTCTGGGCATCATTTGTAAGTTTCAAAAACAAGCTGATTTGCTTTATGAAATTCTAAGTTTGGCCGGCCTGAAAACGAGCCTGCTGACAGAGGAGAGTGTGTTGTTTTTCAACGGTATTCATATTACGACACCCTGGCTTGCCAAAGGGCTGGAGTTTGACCAGGTAGTTGTACCATTCTGCACACCGGAAAACTTTTACAGCCCGACCGATAAACAATTGCTCTACGTGGCCTGCACCCGCGCAATGCACAAGTTATGCGTTACTGCATCGGGGAAAATCTCCGGCTTTTTGGCTGATGAGATTCAGTAATGAAAATCAGAATGTTTGATCAATGTCCCGGATAAGTTTTCACATCAGGAAAAAACTTAAATCGCACCAAATAATAACCCCGATAATGTTGCCATAAAGATGACCAGCAGAACATAAACCGTGGTTTTTTGAGTACCAATTACTGACCGGATAACCAGAATATTAGGCAGTGACAGCGATGGACCGGCAAGCAGCAATGCCAGCGCAGGACCTTTTCCCATTCCGGAAGCCATCAGTCCTTGTAAGATGGGCACTTCGGTGAGTGTGGCAAAATACATGAAAGCGCCCACCACCGATGCGAAGAAGTTGGAAAACAAAGAATTTCCACCAACCAAAGCTACAATCCATTCTGACGGAATAATACCAGGAATTTGGGTTTCATCGTGGGTTGAACCCAGTAAAAACCCTGCGACGATCACCCCCAATGCAAGCAGCGGCATAATTTGTTTGGCAAATTCCCATGTCGAAATAGTCCATTCCCGGTTGTCGTCGTCCTGCTTGTCGAATAAAGTGATCGCGCTCAATCCGGCAATGGCCACTACCATCGGAATCAATGGACTTGGTGCAAGCAAACCTGAAATCGCTGTTGCCATTGCAGCCAGCGTAACCCAGAGCCATTTTATTTTTAAAACGAAAATCAAAGTGTAAATCAAAATGAGACCAAATACTGAAGTTATCAGCCATTTATTAGACCAAATCCAAAACCAGGTTCCATCGGTAACTCCTTCGCCGGGCCTGCCCCAATTAGCAAAAACAAGGATGAGCACAAGGGTAAAAAAGTGCAGCGAGGTTTGCCATAAAGGCCTTTTTTCAGGAATGTCGGGAAAATTGACCTGTTCGGCGGCTTTGGCTTTTTCTTCTTTGCGATACATCAATGCCATAACCGAGCCGATTATCACCGAAAAAGACACAGCTCCAATCACTCTTGCCACGCCCATTTCAAAACCCAAAATGCGTGCGGTAAGAATAATGGCCAAAATGTTTATAGCCGGACCCGAATAAAGGAAGGCGATGGCCGGACCCAATCCCGCACCTCGTTTATAAATACTCGAAAACAGCGGCAAAATCGTGCAACTACAAACAGCCAGTATGGTTCCTGAAACCGAAGCTATGGAATAGGCTACCCATTTCTTTGCTTTAGCCCCGAAATATTTTAAAACCGCAGCCTGGCTAACGAACACCGATATTACGCCGGCAATAAAAAATGCAGGCAACAAGCACAAAATCACGTGTTCCTGCGCATACCAGCGGGTCAGGTCGAGTGTGGCATCCACAGCCTGCCGGAATTCAAAACTTTCTAACGGCATGTAGAATGCGATCAGAAAGAAAAAAATGATCCATGCCAGTAATTTTAGCTCTTTTTTTAATTCCATGATTGATAAATTTTTGATCGTTTAGCCACCAAAATAGGTCAGATAGCTCAGCCATACTCCAGCGAGGATAAAAACAACAGCGATCACCTTCCTGAACCATTTCTCGAAAATTTTAACCTTATTATACATCAAACCAACCTTGCTGATCGAAAAAGCCAGAAACCATGCAAAAATGATAACCGGAATCCCGGTGGCAATAGCAAAAACAACAGGAAGGTACAGCCCTCCCGGACTGCTAATAGTAAGTGGAATGAGAGCGCCAAAGTAAAGCACGCCGCTGTATGGACAAAAGGCGAGGGCAAACACAATTCCCAGCACCAACACTCCCCAAAAGCCCGACCGGCTCTTTTCTTCCATCTTTTCGCTCCATTTACCCATTCCAGGAAAATTGATTTTTATGATATCGAGCATGAAAATGCCAATCAACACGAGCAATGGACCGACAATCTTTTCGCCCCAGACAACAATGCCTGTTTGAAGGAAATCCAGCTGCTCTGCAAAAAAATAAAAAAGCAGACCAATGAGTGTATAGGAAATTGCCCTTCCAAGCGTATAGATAATGCCATTGACGAATACCCTTTTCCGATTTTCAATATCTTTTGAAATGTATCCGATAGCCGTTATGTTGGTAGCCATAGGGCAAGGACTGATAGCCGTCATCAGACCGAGTGCCAAAGCCGAGATTATCGGCAACTGGGCGTTGTCGTAAAGGTTATAGAGAAACTCCTGCATGGATTTGAATTGCTTTATAACACGCTTTCAATGCCCGCTTTAACCTGTCTCCTAAGCCTTTCGGGATCGCTTGCATTCATAAAAGCCTTGTTGGTAATATCAACTTGTTTATCGCCATGCTTCACCAGCAACGTTTGTCCCGAAACGCCTAAACCTTCAGCAATCTTTTCATTGTCGCCTTCTTCAAGGTTTAACACTTTGTAAACGATAGTTCCATCTTTAACCTTTTCAGGGAAATACTCATTGATTGCCTTTCCGGTCTCAGCTTCCACAGTTTTGCAGGTCATGCACCGGCGGGTTACATGAAAATAATAGACTTCAATAATGTCTTTTTCCTCCGACTTGCTTTCACTAACCTGTGCTTTAATGTTTTGATCCGGCAGCAGCATTATTAGCAGCATCACCGGGATGAATAAAAAATTCTTCATTGCTTAAAATTATTGGGTTAATATTTTGGTGATTTCATCGGTTGATGGCACACGACCTTTCACAACAACCTTACCGTCAACGACGAGGGCGGGTGTAGTGGCAACGCCATAGGCCATGATATCCATAATGTCTTCAACTTTCGAAACGGTGGCATCCAGCCCAATTTTTTCCACCACATCGCGTGTTGCTTTTTCGAGATTTTTGCATTTGGCACATCCGGTTCCAAGAATTTTGATGTCTTTCATAGTGATTCAAATAATTTCTGTTCGTAAAATTACGAACAAAAGTAAAAATTTTTGGAAACAAGGGTACTGAAAAAAAATTTCTTGATCAATCTGCCGAATTCTTAAAAAGCCCTTGAAAATAAAACCGGGCTTTATTCCAGTTTTCCTTGTTCAGGCAATATTTGATTTTGGGAGGGGTAATTTCGCCCTGGATCAATCCGGCTTTTTTAAGCTCCTTCAGATGCTGCGATAAGGTGGATTTGGCAATGGGGAGTTCTTCCGATAAGTCGCCACTGTAGCAGCAGGATTGTTTTGAGAGAAGCTCGATAACATAGATTCTTACCGGATGGCTCATGGCTTTGGCAAATTTTGCCAGCTCCATTTGAGCAGGGGTTATTTTGTTATCGCTTTGCTCAGACATGCTTTCGGATGGATTTGATGATTCAGGAATTCCGCACAAAACTATTGAATTATGCGGAAAACGATCAACGAGATTATCAGAATAAAAAGACCGTCCTGCTTTCAGATTCAGATACCGGCATAGGTTCTGGCAGCCAGTTGATAGGCTGTTTCAAAAGCATTGCGATCGAGATTAACCGGAATGCTGTTCTTGTCGCAATAGTCCAGGAGATTTCGGGTGTTCAGGTTACCAACCAGTTCATAACCGGCCATAGGGCAGCCGCCAATACCGCTCATCACACCATCGAAACGCCTGCAACCTTTGGAGTAAGCGGCATCCACCTTTTCATACCAGTTGTGCCCTGTGGTGTGCAGATGAAGTCCCACATCCGGGTGATTCAGTTCGGCGAAAACTTCACCAAATACCCGCCCTACCATACCACCGTCGGCAATTCCGATGATATCCGACAGGGCAATCGTGTCAACTTCTCTCTCTTCCAGATACTTGGCCCATTGCAGGATGAGATCTATACTCCACGGATCTCCGTAAGGATTTCCGAAGGCCATCGAGATATAAACCAGGAGTTTCTTATTCTTCCTGACGCAGAGGCTTTTCAGGTCGTCCACCAATTTGCAGGCCTGTTCGCGGGTTGCGTTGATATTGAGTTTCAGGAAAGTCTCGGAAAACGAAAACGGGAACCCGAGGTAAATAACTTCGTCAAAATCTGCAGCCCGTTCAGCGCCTTTCAGATTTCCGATAATTGCCATCAGCCTCGAATGCGTATTGCTCATATCCAGTTTACCGATCAGTTCGGCTGTATCGGCTAGCTGAGGAATGGCTTTCGGCGAAACAAAACTCCCGAAATCAATGATATCAAACCCCACTTTCAGCAAAGAGTTGATCAACTCAGCCTTTTTCTCAGTTGCGATAAATGTCTTTATTCCCTGCATGGCATCGCGCGGAGCTTCAGTGATTTTAATCGGCGCTGGTATGGCGCGTTTTGCCTGATCTGTTAATTCATTCATTGATAATCTAATACTTAAAATTTGTTGCAAAAATATTTTCCATCCATTAATTACCGGAATTCTAAACAACGCCGGGTTATAATAGTTCGCAAAAGGTTGAATATTGCGCACTTAACATATCTTAAGAAGCCACACCCCCGGTGGGCATCATGAAAGCCTTACTTTTGCAGCGCTTTTTAATTACACAAATTACCTCCATTTTATGAAGCATCAACCCATCGACCTAAAATACACGCATGAGGAGATTGAAAAAGAGATCAAATACCTGAAACTGCTTTCCAAACAATTTCCCACCGTACAAACCGCAAGCACCGAAATCATTAACCTTGAGGCAATTATGAAACTGCCGAAAGGAACAGAGCATTTTCTTTCGGACATACATGGCGAACACGAGATTTTCAGTCATGTGCTGCGCAACGGCTCAGGAGTGATCCGGCAGAAAATTGAAGATGTATTTAAAAACACACTTCGCAAATTCATTAAAGATGAACTGGCAACGCTGATCTATTACCCGGAGGAAAAACTGGCACTGATCGAGAAGAGCGAATCGGACATCGAAGAATGGTATGCAGTCACCCTGCAAAGACTGATCGAAGTAACCCGCGCAACAGCTTCGAAATATACCCGCTCGAAGGTAAGAAAATCGTTGCCTGCCGACTTTGCCTACATCATCGAGGAACTTCTGCACGAGAAACCCGGCACGCGCAACAAAGAAAAATACTTCGACGAAATTATTCAGACCATTATCCGCATTGACCGGTCAAAAGAATTTATCATCGCTATCTGCAAGCTCATTCAGCGGCTTGCCATTGACAGGCTGCACATTGTGGGCGATATTTTCGACCGCGGACCCGGGCCTGAAAAAGTTATGGAGATGCTGATCAATTACCACTCAGTTGATATTCAATGGGGTAATCATGATATTATATGGATGGGGAGCGCTGCCGGTATCCGTGCCATGATTGCCAACCTCATCAGGATTTCGGCGCGCTACATGAACCTCGACACCATCGAAGACGGTTACGGCATCAGCCTCCTGCCGCTCGCCACTTTCGCCATGGAAGCCTACAAAAACGATCCATGCGACCTCTTTGCACCCAAAGTTCCACCCGATATGGAGCTAAGCAGCAAGCAGGTGGAGATGATCAAAAAAATGCACAAGGCCATCTCCGTGATGCAGTTCAAGTACGAGTGGGAGATCATCAGCCGCAACCCGCAGTTTGAGATGGAAGACCGCAATTTGCTCCACAAGATTGACTTCGTGCATGGAACAGTGGAAATTGACGGTAAGTTTTACAAAATGCTCGATACCCATTTCCCAACCGTTGACCCCAAAAATCCTTACCGGCTCACCCCGGAAGAGATAGAGGTGATGGAAAAACTGCGGATATCCTTTATGCACAGCGAGTTGCTGAAAAAACACGTCAAGTTCCTCTACTCAAAGGGCAGCATGTACCTCCGCTACAACGACAACCTGCTTGTTCATGGCTGCGTACCTCTTGAGAAAGACGGCAGTTTTACAAAAATGAAGTTCGGCGATAAAGAACTCTCCGGCAAAGCCCTGCTCGACCAGTTCGACCTTTATGCCCGCAAAGCCTATTTCACCCGGAACGACAAGCAGATGGATACGGTTGCACGCGATCACACATGGTACCTGTGGTGCGGAAAATATTCTCCCATTTTTGGCAAAAAGAAGATGACCACTTTCGAAAGGTATTTCATTGCCGAGAAAGAAACCCACACCGAAGAGAAAAACGCTTTCTACAAACTGAATGATAATGAAGAGGTTGTAAGAAAGATACTCGCTGAATTTGAGCTGAATCCCGACATTGCTCACATTGTCAATGGTCACGTTCCTGTGAAAGTAAAAACCGGCGAAAGTCCCATTAAAGCCAACGGAAAACTGCTGGTGATTGATGGCGGAATGTCCAAAGCTTACCAGAAAGTTACCGGGATTTCAGGCTACACACTGATTTACAACTCTTACGGATTGGTTCTTGTTGCTCACCAGGCCTTCGAAACCACCAGCAAAGCCATTGAAGATGAAACCGATATCCTATCTAACATTACTTATCTCGAGCCAAATCCCCGCCGAAAAACGGTGGCCGACACCGACAATGGCAAGTTTTTGCGGCAGCAGATCACCGACCTTGAAATGCTACTGGCGGCCTATCGTAAAGGTCTCATCAAGGAGATCAGGTAACAGGGGAAATTTTTATTGGAAAATTATTTTGCCACATTAAAAGATTGATCTATTTTTGCAGCCCAATTTTAAAAAAGTAAAATTCAATAAGATATGTACTTAACCAGCGAAAAGAAACTGAGTTTCTTCGAAACCCACGGGAATTCAAAGAGCGATACCGGATCACCTGAAGGTCAGATTGCTATGTTCACATTCCGGATTCAGCACCTCACCGAGCATTTGAAAGGACAGAAAAAAGATTTGAACACAAGGCGCTCACTGGTGCTCATGGTAGGAAAAAGAAGAAGACTGCTCGATTATCTCAAAAGAACCGACATTGAAAGATACAGACACATCATCAAAGAACTCGGTATCAGGAAATAAGTTTCGGCAAAGACATTTATTATCATAAAAACGAAATGAAAGGCAATTTTTTCGAATTGCCTTTTTTTATATTTAATCAATCAAGTTCAGTTATTACAAGTATGTCGAAAAACGCAATTATTAAGAGTTTTCAGATGCCCGACGGCAAAGAGATCAGCATAGAAACCGGGAGACTGGCCAGACAAGCTGATGGCGCCGTTATTGTGAAACAGGGCAACACCATGCTTCTTGCTACTGTAGTTTCGAGCAAGGAAGCCAAGGAAGATGTTGATTTCCTTCCTTTAACCGTTGAATACCAGGAAAAATACGCCGCTACCGGACGATTTCCCGGAGGTTTTTTCAAAAGAGAGGCAAGACCCTCTGAATATGAAATTTTAATCTCAAGGCTTGTTGACCGTGCATTGAGACCATTGTTTCCCGATGATTATCACGCAGAGACACAAGTGCTTATCACACTGATTTCGGGTGATAAAAATGACGCACCTGATGCGCTGGCAGCCCTTGCTGCTTCAGCAGCTATTGCTGTTTCGGATATCCCCTTCAACGGGCCGATTTCGGAGGTAAGGGTAGCCCGGATTGATGGCCAGCTGGTGATCAACCCGCCGATTGACAAAATGGAATTCTCTGATATTGATATCATTGTAGCAGCGAGCGAAAAGGACATCATGATGGTGGAGGGTGAAATGAAAGAGATTTCAGAAGCAGAAATGCTCGAAGCGTTGAAGTTTGCCCATGAGGCCATCAGACTGCAATGCCGCGCCCAGGTGGAACTGGCTGCAATGGTCGAAAAAGCCCAGACCAAAAGAGAATATTGCCACGAAGTGAATGATGATGAGCTCAAAAAACGCATGCACGAAGAGTTGTATGCAAAATGTTACGAAGTTGCCGGTTTAGGTACCGCCAAAAAACAACGCTCCGAACTCTTCGGCAAAATCTTGGAAGACTTCGTAGCTGCACTTCCCGAAGAAGAGGCTAAAGAAAAAGCTTCGATGATTAAAAGGTACTACCATGACATCGAAAAAGAGGCGGTGAGAAATTTTGTGCTGAACGAACGCAAAAGAATTGACGGCCGCAAGCTGGATGAGATCCGCCCGATCTGGTCTGAGGTTGATTATCTGCCATCAGTTCACGGCTCGGCGATATTTACCCGCGGCGAAACCCAGTCGCTGGTTACCGTAACCCTTGGCACCAAACTGGACAGCCAGGTGATTGACGGCGCTGTGTTTGAAGGAAAAAGCAACTTCATTCTGCACTATAATTTCCCCTCATTTTCAACCGGTGAAGTAAAATTCAAGGGTGGAACCAGCCGGCGGGAAATCGGCCATGGAAACCTTGCCCTCCGCGCATTAAAACCAATGATACCGGATTCAAACGTTAACCCATACACCATACGTGTGGTATCCGACATTCTTGAGTCAAACGGCTCTTCATCAATGGCAACCGTATGTGGCGGTACCCTGGCGCTCATGGATGCCGGTGTGAAAATTGAAAAGCCTGTTTCAGGTATTGCTATGGGTTTGATTACCAATAAAGACGGCAGCAAATACGCAGTTTTATCCGATATCCTCGGCGACGAAGATCACCTGGGAGATATGGATTTTAAGGTAGCCGGATCAAGAGATGGAATCACCGCGTGCCAGATGGACATCAAAGTTGATGGTCTATCCTATCAGATTCTCGAAGAGGCGCTTGCTCAGGCATTAAGAGGAAGATTGCACATACTCGGCGAAATGGAAAAAACCATCAGTGTGCCGCGTGAAGATTACAAACCACACGTACCGCGCATCGAGCAAATCACCGTTCCGAAAGAATTTATCGGAGCTATTATTGGCCCTGGAGGAAAAATCATTCAGGATATCCAGGCAACTACCAACTCAACCATTGTTATTGAAGAAGTTGGCGAATACGGCGTAGTGGATATTGTTGCAGTGAACAAAGACTCGATCGAAGCAGCCAAAAACAGAATCAGGTCTATCATTGCCATTCCAGAAATCGGCGCCACCTACAAAGGAAAAGTAAAATCCATCATCACTTTCGGAGCAATCGTCGAAATCCTGCCCGGCAAGGAAGGACTGCTTCATATCTCCGAAATTGACTGGAAGCGCATTGCAAATGTTGATGATGTTTTAAAAGTTGGCGACCAGGTTGATGTTAAACTGCTGGAAGTTGACGGAAAAACAGGAAAGTTAAAACTCTCCCGCAAACAATTGCTCCCCAAACCCGAAGGCTACCAGGAAGGAAACCGTGACCGTGGCGACCGTCCGCAAAGGGACTTCCGGGATAACCGAGACAATCGTGACAGCAGGGATAACCGAGACAACAGAGACAACCGGAACAGAGGTGGAGATAACCGGAATTTCAGGCCGGACAGACCGCCGAGATCATAAATCCTTATTTTCGGATAAGAAATTGATGATTATCTGAAAATTATTGTTAGGTTTGCCGATGTTTTTGATGAATTAATCCTTTAAATCAGGATTCGCGATCAAAATTAATTCCATGAGGCAGCTTAAAATCACACGGCAGCTTACTTACCGGGAAACGGTTTCTCTGGACAAGTATTTTCAGGAAATCCGGAAGGAAGACCTGATTACTGCTGAAGAAGAAGTTGTTCTCGCATCAAGGATAAAACACGGAGACCACGAAGCATTGATGAAGCTAATCCGGGCTAATCTGCGCTTCGTGGTTTCTGTTTCAAAGCAATACCAAAATCAGGGGCTGAGCCTTCCCGACCTGATAAGCGAAGGCAACCTGGGACTCATCAGGGCAGCGCTGCGATTTGACGAAACCCGCGGCTTCAAATTCATATCCTACGCCGTTTGGTGGGTGCGGCAATCTATTCTGCAGGCGCTTGCCGAACACTCCCGCCTGATTCGGCTGCCTTTGAACAAAGTGATTCTGCTCAGCAAAATGGTAAAAACCTGCGTAGAATTGGAACAGGATCTTGGCCGGTCCCCTGAGCCACAGGAACTTGCCGACCACCTTCAGGTACCGCTGCGCACAATCAAGGATATGATGAAATTCGCAGAAAAACATCTGTCTGTCGATGCCCCGCTAATCCAGGAGGAAGAAGCCACCATGCTCGACGTTATCATCGCCAACGACCCGCCTTCGCCCGAGCAGCGATTAATTCTCGAATCGCTGAGGAGAGAGATAGAAGATGTGATTAATCAACTTTCGCCCCGCGAAGCCGATGTAATCCGTTGCTATTTCGGCCTCGACCAGAGTTACCCGATGACAATGCAGGAGATCGGCGACAGATTTGACCTTTCGCGCGAAAGAGTGAGGCAGATAAAAGAGACTGCCATCAAAAAGCTCAAACAATCGGTCAAGTGCCAGATCCTTAAAACCTATCTGGGCGGGGATTAATCCACAAAATACGAGGGTAAAACCGGATACAATTCGCTACAATTCCCCTCTTTTTCTACCTTTGCCCGACAAATCAAAAACTCATGGGACATTTTGTTGCGCCATCATTGCTTTCGGCTGACTTTACCCATCTCGGAGCTGACATAGAGATGCTCAACCGCAGCCAGGCCGACTGGGTTCATGTGGATGTGATGGATGGAAAATTCGTTCCCAACATCTCCTTCGGCCAGCCCATCATCCGGCAGATCAGGAAACTGACTTCAAAGCCACTCGATGTCCACCTTATGATCGTTGAGCCGGAAAGGTATTTTCAAAGCTTTAAAGACTGCGGCGCCGACCTGCTGAGTATTCACCTCGAAGCCTCTGTTCATCTGCACCGAAGCATTGCAGAAATTAAATCTCTGGGGATGAAAGCCGGAGTGGTGCTTAATCCACACACTTCTGTAAAGCTTTTGGAAGATATCATTGGCGAAGTGGATTTCGTTTTGCTGATGAGTGTAAATCCCGGATTTGGCGGGCAAAGCTTCATCGAAAACACGTATGAAAAGATTTTACGCCTGAAAGAGTTGATCCTGAAAAAATCCTCCAGAGCTTTGATCGAGGTAGACGGCGGGGTGAGTCTGGCCAATGCTGCCCGACTGATCGAATGCGGAACCGATGTTCTGGTGGCCGGGAATACCATTTTTTCCTCCCCTGATCCGGAACAGACAATCCGTGAGTTGAAATCAATATCCCTGAAATAATAGACATGGGCATCCACTCAGTTGTTCTTATCGGCGCCGGCCGGGTGGCCACTCAGTTAGGATTAACTTTCGTCAGGCATCAGATCCCTGTGCTGCAGGTTTACAGCCGGACTGCCGCTTCAGCCGCTGCCCTGTCCAAAACTACGGGCAGTGATTTTACCAATGATCTTTCAAACCTGAACCAGCAGGCTGATTTGTATATCATTTCAGTAGCGGATGATTCGATCAGCCAGATAGTCAACCAGTTGAACCTTGAGAATAAGACTGTGGTGCACACCTCAGGATCAGTGCCTTTGGAAATTTTAGCTCCGGTATCATCATCTTACGGAGTATTTTATCCCCTGAACACCTTTTCCAAAGAAAAAAATATTGATCTATCTGATACTCCATTCTGCATCGAAGCCTCTGACCCGGCAACCGAACATAAGCTCCTACAGCTTGCCCGGCTGATCTCCAATGACGTCAGGCTTATCAACTCGCAGCAAAGAGCGGTAATTCACCTGGCAGCGGTATTTGCCTGCAATTTCACGAATTTTATGATGATAAATGCTGATGAAATTCTTAGAAATCAAGGCATCTCCCACGATATTTTACTGCCATTGATCAACGAAACCATCAGCAAACTAAGCAACATCAGCCCAAAAGAGGCGCAAACCGGTCCGGCGCTGCGAAACGACCGGGAGATTATCAAAAAGCATCTTGAAATGCTGAATAATGATCCGGAAAAAAGAATCCTATACCAACTGATCAGCGAACAAATTCAAACCTACTTTTCAAAAGAAAAATAAAATACCATGACCGTAAAGAACTACAAAGAGCTGCTCAAGCACATCACCACAATGATTTTTGATTACGACGGGGTTTTTACCGACGGAAAAGTAATCCTGACCGAAACCGGAGAACAGTTGCGCACCGCCAACGTAAAAGATGGTTACGCGCTGCAGCTTGCCGTAAAGAAGGGCTACCGGATCGCCGTAATTTCGGGTGGAACATCGGAAGCGATAGTGCACCGGATGCATGGGTTGAAAATCAAAGATGTTTTCATCCGGGTTGATCATAAAATCAAGGTTTACCACGACTATCTGCAAAAACACAACCTGCGGCGCGAGGAGGTGCTTTTTATGGGTGATGACATTCCTGACCTTCAGATCATGAAAGAAGCCGGCGTGGTCATCTGCCCGGCCGATGCAGCGGAAGAAGTGAAAGCCCTCTCCCACCATATTTCGCACCTGAAAGGCGGCGAAGGATGCGTGCGCGAAATTGTGGAACAGGTGCTTAAGGTGCAGGGAAACTGGCTGAACGACGATGCTTTCATGTGGTAACATATGGCCGGATTTCTGGAATCATGAGTTCTTTTGCGATGAATCTTTTTAATCAGGAATCTGATTCTGAGGTTTTTAGTTTAATAAAGATTGAGAGACTTGAAACATTTGAAGGGAGAATATTGAATATCGAATGTTGAATACTGAATATTGAACAGAGATGAAGGTTAATGGCATAGAATACAGGACGATATGGATGGAAGGCCGGTCGGTGTTTATGATTGACCAGAACAGGCTGCCGTTTGAGTTTGCCATTTTCAGGTCGGATGATTACCTGGCCACCTGCCGTGCAATTGTTGACATGACCACGCGCGGCGCAGGCGCTATTGGAGCAGCGGCAGGTTTTGCCATGGCGCAGGCATTTCTGATGGCGCCCGCAAAAAATACTGAAGAATTTATTCAGCAGGCAAAAACCGATATCCAACACACAAGACCTACTGCCCGCAATTTGTTTTATGCCGTGGAGCTGGTTTTCGAAGCCGGATTGAAATCCCCGAAATCCGCCTTCGACATGGCTCTGCAGGTTGCTGCAAAAGATATTTCCGATTCGAGAGCCATCGGGCATTTCGGCAACGAATTGATCTCTGAAAAATGCAACATCCTTACCCATTGCAACGCAGGCTGGCTGGCGTTTGTGGATTATGGTACCGCGCTCTCTCCAATCTATACGGCGCAGCAGGCAGGTAAAAAGGTTTTTGTGTGGGCCGACGAAACGCGGCCGCGTGGACAGGGCGCCCGGCTTACGGCGTGGGAGCTGAACAACGCCAGCATTCCGCATCAGATCGTACCCGACACAGCCGGCGCATGGCTGATGGCGCAGGGAAAAGTGGATATGATCATCACCGGCGCCGACCGCATTGCGGCAAACGGAGACACGGCCAACAAGATCGGAACGTTTGAAAAAGCAATCGTCGCTCAATATTTTGGAATCCCGTTCTACATCGCCGCTCCAACCTCCACTTTCGACCTGAACTGTAAATCAGGAAGCGATATTGTGATTGAGCAGCGAAGCGATGAGGAAGTGCTTTTTCAATCCGGACCTGACGAAACAGGTGTTTTGCGCAAAATCCGTGTAGCCTCACCCGGATCAATCGCCATAAACCCGGCTTTTGATGTAACTCCGGCAAGTTTGATAACAGGAATAATTACCGAAAAAGGCATCTTGAAGCCAGGGCAAATTCCAGGAACTTAGACGAAGTTCTTATAAATTCACGGAGTGTCTTCTGTTTGGAGTCATGGACAATATCGAATATTGAATGAGAAAGTCACCCGGTGAATCATCTGCAAAGCACGCTGCAGTTTCAGGTTTGGAGGGTATTTGGCAGGATTCACGGGGTCAATTCGGGGTTTAACCGTCATAGTATGGCTCCCAGCCATACTATGACTATGAACAAGTTTGCTCACTCAAAATTTTTTTATTTACTTTGCTAAGTAAATTTTAACCATGATTAGTAAATCGGCAAAGATGAATGAAAACAGGTATAATACAGCCCCCCCCCCCCGAAAATCATTAAGGAATTAGGAAGCAAACCATCAAGCGGAGGGAGAGATGAAATACACCAGACACTTTTTAAACCGGCCTGGTACCGGAGGTTGTTTCCACCTTAAGATGATATGTTTTGAGCGCTTCGATTGACTGATCACCGAAGCGCTCCAATTCTGAAATCTTTAAAATTATTAATCACTAACTAAAAGAGATAAAAATGAAGAAAAGAGGTGGCAATGCCTATAGTATCCATGTAAATGGCATCAACAATTTCGTTGTGTTGAACTCCGATTTCTATATCGGTTTTAATGCGCCTGAAATGGATCAGTGCGACAGCGAAGGCAGAAGCGCCTCCGGTTACGGCATATTCACATCCAATTGCACCGGCTTTGCCATCGAAGAAAACTACTTTACAAAAAAAGCAGGATCGGCCAACTGGCCCATTTACACAGGTATCCACATTGCCGAAACCCAGGCTGCCGACCAGGTGTACCGTAACACCTTCAATAACCTGAATCATGGGAATTATGCGGTAGGGAAGAATTATAAACAACCAAACTATTTCTTTCAAGGCCTTGCCTATTACTGCAATGAAAACTCCGGAAACTTTGCCGACTTCTTTGTAGAACCGGATAATGATGAACTAAAAATATCCGGTATTCAGTCCAAGCAGGGAGACGACAACTTTGTTACAGGCAATACCTTTACATCCACTGGCAATACCTGGCATTTCTATAACGGGGGCGATTACCTTGTTGGATACTATTACTGCAATTACTGCGATGATGAAAGCCCGGCCGAGTCTAAAATCTTCCAGGTTACCGACAATCCTAAAAACTTCAGCAACAACTGTCCATCGCATTATGGCGGTGGTGGCGGCAGCGCAGGCAGAGGCATTGTGCTCAGCCCGGATGAAAAACAGGAAGCCGAAATGGAATTTGCCGTCAACCTATCGAATTACACTAATGTGAAAACATTGTATGATGACCTGAAAGATGGAGGCAACACCGATGCTGTAATTTCTGATATAGAAAATGCATGGCCAACTGATACCTGGGAACTCAGGGCCGAATTACTTGGTAAATCCCCTCACCTTTCAATGGAAGTACTTAAAGCCGCAGCAGATAAAACCGATGTATTGCCCGAAAGCATTATCTTTGAGGTCTTAGCTGCCAATCCCGATGAACTGAAAAAAGAAGAGCTCATAAAATACCTTGAGGATAAAGCAGACCCACTGCCAGGGTATATGGTCAATATCCTCAGGCATCTGGCACATGGAACCACTTACAAAACCGTATTGGAGCAACATATGGCACATTATAACCAGGTTAAAACCAGGGCGGCTTATGACATCGTTCGCAGTTTGCTTAATGATACAATCAGCGTTCCTGAGCAGTTGCGCAACTGGCTCGACAATGTGGGAGGTAAACGGGCAGATGAGCAGATCATAGCCACATACCTGGCTGAAAACAACTACACAAATGCCCTGGCACTGGCCAATATGATGCCTTCGTTATATGCTTATTCAGGAAATGAATTGACTGAGCACAGCTTTTACATGGACTTGCTGAACCAGCAAATTAACCTTGAGCAACAGCAACGAAGCATTTTCGATCTTGACAGTTTAGAGCTAGCCAATCTGATTTTCATAGCTGAAAACAGCCGGGGAACGGCAGGCTTACAGGCTAAGGGGATATTGGAGTACGCATACGGACACCACTTCTGCAATTGTTTGAACATAAGCGATATGAGTGGGTTCAAGCGAAGTGGCTCCATCAACCCTAACGACCTGGCCAAATTGCATGGTGTTGAAATTAATGCTCATCCCAACCCGGCAAGCCAGTGGGTGGCTTTCAACTATACCTTGCCTGCAAATACTTACCAGGGTGAAATAAAAATCGTGGATGCAAAAGGAGCGGTAATTGATTCCTTTACCGTCACAGGTGCACAGGGACAGCAGGTGTGGGATACCCGAAGCATTAAGCCCGGTGTTTATTTCTACACATTGAGTGTTGGTGAGTTTACAAAAGCCGGGAAGTTATTAATAAATAAGTAAAAGGTTCACAAAAGCGCTATGGCAATGTTGCCATAGCGCTTAATTCAATTTAAAATGAAAAAACTAATTATCTTATTTCTTTTTGCCGCAGCGTACCATTCACTAATTTTCAGTCAGAATTTTGAAATTATATGGCAACAATGCTATGGTGGAAGCCAGGAAGAGTTAGTGTATGATGCTGCAGTGATTAATGATAAATTATACATCGTTGGAGCTACAAAGTCTCAAGATGGCGATGTTTCTTTCAATCATGGCACGGCTGATGCCTGGCTAATTGTAGCAGACACAGTAGGCAACATTATTTGGGAAAAGACTTATGGAGGAAGTAATGGTGATTGGTTTGCTAAAATCCTGCCAACTGACAATAATACAATTTACTTGCTAGGCTCAACTGCTTCATCTGATGGTGATATAAGCTATGACCCTTACCCTGGTTCAAGGGATATTTGGGTTGTAAAAATTGACATCCTGGGTAATATTTTATGGGAAAAAGTAATAGGTGGAGGAATGATTGATAATGTAGAATCGGGCGCATTAGCAAGCGATGGCGGTGTTGTCGTTTTTGGCTGGACCGGCTCACAGGACGGAGAGGTAACCGTTAATTATGGCATGTATGATATGTGGTTGGTGAAGCTAAACAGCGATGGCGATATTGAGTGGGATAAAAGCTTTGGCACCGATGATTTTGACTATGGCACAGCCATTATTTCTACTTCTGATGGAGGATTTTTAATTGGAGGGGTATCAACAATAGGTAATGGCGGAAACTTAACATGTATTCCTTTTAATCTTAACGCCGAAGCTATTATTATTAAGTTGGATTCAATTGGAAATATAGAATGGCAGAACTGTTACGGAGGCAGCGGGCATGATGGAGTAAATGCCCTGTTAGAAGTTTATGATGGCTATATTATTTCGGCTTATGGTTCATCTGCCGATGGAGATTTAAGCGGAAGTGGCTGGCATGGTAACTCAGATATTTGGATTATAAAGATTGATTATTGGGGTAATATAATCTGGCAGAAATGCTATGGTGGGTCAAGGTATGAAAGCGCACTCAATATTTTTTCAACAACTGACAATCATCTTGTTATTATAGGAGCAACAGAATCAAAGGATGGTGACATAACTAATAATCATTCCATTAGTGAATATAGTAATGATATTTGGGTTTTGAAGATTAACAATGTTGGAGATATAATTACACAAAAGTGTTTCGGCGGTATAGGAAATGATTTTATAATGAGCGGCGCTTTGCAAAAGAGCGATAACAATTATGTAATAGCCGCTTACACAAATTACGGCCCTTCCTTTGATGTAGGCTGCACCCCCTATGGTGGAAACGGTGATATAGATTACTGGGTATTTGAGATAATGCTGGACGATACCACCAATGTAATTGAGCCGGTTGCTGGCGAAAGGGGATTGTGGGTTTATCCCAATCCGGCAAAAGAATACATTCAGTTCGAAGTTCGAAGTTGGAAGTTCGAAGTTATGGAATTCCGGTTGTTTGATGTTTTTGGCAGGCAGGTGGCTGAGAAGCAAATAACTTCAGAACAAACCATTTTAGATGTAACCCTGCTGCCGGATGGGATTTATTTTTACCGGATTTACCCCGTCCCTTCGGGGGAGGAATCAAATGAAGTAACCTACTCGGGAAAAATTGTAATTCTAAAATAATTCTATTAAGGTGTCGGGTTAAAATCCGACACCTTTTTTATCTTGAAAACTATGAAAGCAATAATTGTAAAACTACTCTATTTGATATTTCCATTAATTTCCTTTGCTCAAATGCCTGATATACAATGGCAAAAATGTTTTGGTACAAATGAAGTAGATTATGCTATGTGTATTTCGGAAACTGATCATGGGTATATGTTCGGGATAGCTATTTATACTGATGGCCCAGGTATTTCAAATTACCATGGTGGCGGAGATATTTGGATAATAAATACGGATAGTACGGGAAATATTATTTGGGAAAAATGCTTTGGAGGAAGCAATGGTGAGACATGTAATAAAATCCTAAAGTTAAACAATAATGAGTTTTACATCGTTGGTAGCACTAATTCCCTTGATGGGGATATTAGTTGCGGTACACTTTATGGATCATCAGACTTCTGGATTATTAAAATTAATGGTGATGGTGACATTCTTTGGGATCGTTGTTACGGTAGCCTTGGTCCTGACGAAATGCGGGATGCAGTATTAACCCCTGACGGAGGATTGCTGTTCATGGGGCGTATATCGAATAACGGCGGGAATGTGACAAACTATTATGGTTCGTATGATATTTGGTTCTGCAAAATAGATTCCCTGGGCAATATCGAGTGGGAGAAAACGGTGGGCAACCAGTCATTAGACAACGGCATCAGTATGCAACTAATTTCGGATACAAGTTTTGCCTTTATCGGCGGGTATGATGATCCGGGAGGAATGATAGATTGTGAAATTGCAGTTTCTGGGTTCTATTCTGATGTATATTTGGTGGAAATGAGTTTAGCGGAGGGTGATATCTTAAATATCTATTGTTACGGAGGGAGTGGAAATGATCTTGGATTTTATTTTGAAAAACTAGATGATGGATATATTTTTGCAGCTTATACTAACTCTTATGATGGAGATGTGTCAGGATTTCATGGTGGCAGTGATATGTGGGTAGTAAGAACAAATGATCAGGGACAAATAGTTTGGCAGCGATGCATTGGAGGATCCTTTTACGAGATACCTAGTTACATTACCCAGGTAGATGACGGAGGATTTCTTGTAATTGGATATACGAGTTCACATAACGGGGATGTAACCCATAATCACTCACACCAGGGCGGGGCGTGGTACGATATATGGGTGGTAAAACTAACAGCAGTTGGAGAGATTGAATGGGATAAATGCTATGGTGGACTTGGAACAGAACGTTTTTTTGGTACTCATTCCATTTTGAAAAAAAGCGATTACATTTACGTTTTTAATGCAGAGGCCCAATTTAATTCTATTGATGTGCAGTGTGAAATACATGGGGAAAGAGATGCATGGGTATTTGAGATAGCGTTGCCGGATACCACAAGTGTAATCATCCCGCCGGCAAGCGCAGGTGAAATAAGGGTTTATCCCAACCCCGCAACCACCGAACTCTGGCTGCAACTGCCAGAAAACATGCCGTTTAATCAAGCGCAAATTGAGCTTTACGGCCCAACAGGCAAGCTGCTTTACAAGGCACAGCTTGAAAGCCGGTTTCATAAGATAGAAACCGCCCACCTGCCGCCAGGATTGTACCTGGTAAGGATGTGGGATGGGAAAAAATGGAGAACAGAGAAAGTGGTGGTGGAATAAAAACAAGTCACCCGGTGAATCATCTGCAAAGCACGCTGTAGTTTCAGGATTGGTGGGTGTTTGGTAACATTCACAGGGTGAATTGGAATATCGAATATCGAACAAGGAATATCGAATATTGAATGAAAAACATTCACCCGGTGAATTGCCTGCAAAAGCCACCGCAGTTTGAGGTTTGGTGGGAGTTTGGGAACATTCACAGGGTGAATTGTAAACCGGGATGAAAGCTTTGCTGCGCAGGCTTTGAGCGGGAGGAGGGGATGGCAACCCCGAGCTTTAATGACCAAAAGTTATAACTAAAAGTCATTACAATGACCCACGGTTATTTACTTCTTCACCGTATTTCACCTACCAAAGCCACGTTAGTTCCAGGTTTGGTGGGAGTTTGAAATCATTCCCCGGGTGAATTGAATTATGAATGTTGAACCTTGACCATCGGAAATCACAACCGCTCAGTACTTCCCTCCATCTCCTTTAAGCATAGGCACAAACCGCACCGGCAAAGCGGATTCGCGGATGATTTTGCCATTCTGTTTTCGCAGCAGGACCAGTTCCTGAACGGTGTTTTCTTTTCCCACCGGTATAACCAACCTGCCACCTTCGGCCAGTTGATCCTGCAAGGGCTGTGGTATATCCGATGGTGCGCAGGTTACGATGATGGCATCGAACGGCGCATGTTCCGGCCAGCCCTTATATCCGTCGCCAATTTTCACGAAAACGTTTATATAGCCAAGTTCTGTCAGCAATTTTTTGGATCGCTGTCCCAGCGGCTCGATGATTTCGATGGTGAAGACGCTGTCAACCAGTTCGCCGAGGATAGCAGCCTGGTAGCCGGAACCGGTTCCGATTTCGAGCACTTTGTCGGTTCTTTTCAGTTCAAGCAATTCGGTCATAAAAGCTACCAGCGACGGCTGGGAAATGGTTTGCCCTTCGCCGATCGGCAGCGGCTGGTCGCGGTAAGCATAAGGCTGCATGTTGGAGGGCACAAAGCGATGACGCTCAACCTTATACATGGCTGACAACACCTTTGGATCTGTAACACCCTGACCTTCGATATAAACCTTAACCAGCTCCTCCCGCTCATGTTTCCTACCCGTATCCTGAGTGCTCTGGCCGTTACATTGACCGAAGCCAACCATTAAAGCCAAAATCAACCACAGGCTATTCATTTTTAACGAAATTAAAACCTTTGACCAGCCCATTATAGATTTCGGACTTTTGCGCTTCAGATTTTGAAAAATCATAATCGTAAAGCGCTGACAGCCAATCGCCATACATGGCATTGGGAAGGATAATATAACGGCTGCCAAAGGCCAGTTTCAGGCTGTCGGTGACTTGTGCTCTGCGCTCAAACGACTGCTTATCGTATAGCTGGCTGAAGTCAGAGAGATTATCGCCAATCAGCAGAAAGATTTCATAATTATCACTCACCTTCAAACGGCGTTCTTCCTTGCCGCTGGTGGTTGTTTTCAGCATCAAATGTTCGTCGCTTTGCAGCGGTATTCCCAGTATATCGAAGTTTTTCTTTGTAGCCTCACGGAGTTTGTCATCACGGTTGGAAATGTAAAACACCTGCACTCCGGCAGCTACTGCCTTATTTAAAAAATCAACCGCACCCGGGAGCGCCTGCGCCTCGGCCAGTTCGCACCATTCATTCCAGCCTGTGGGATAGCCGAATTTGCCGATAATGCTCTGCCCGGTGTGCGGGCTGTTGTCGAGGACGGTTTCGTCAAGATCAAGCACAACGGCGAGTTTGTTCGGGTTGTTGGTTTTCTTCAGGGCTTCATTCAATTGAAATTCAGCGAGATTATAAGCCTGGTACGACAGCGCCTTCATTTCGGCAGAGTGCTGCTGATATATCGTTGCGATCAGCAATTGCTGCTGATAATTTTCAACGCCCTGCTTTTCAACCTGCTTTGTGCAGGAAGTGGTGACCAGCAGAAATGTCAATCCAAGAAAAAGTTTTATTTGTTTCATAATCAATGATTTATTTAGATTATTTTATTTTGCCATTTTCCATATTTAAGGTACAGATACGAAGTAACTCCCAAAGTGACGATATATACATATTCAGAAGTCCAGATTACAGGGAGCGAAAGCTTAAAGTGGAAAGTAACCAGGAAAACATAGGCCAGATATATCAGGATGCAGATCACCTCGATAAGCAGCGCCTTGCTGGTTCTGGCCGTACCCGACACGCCGCTGAACCAGTTTTGGGATAATGCAAGCGGCAATACAGCTCCGGTGACCACATACAGCACCGGCAGAGCGCCGGCAATGAGGTCAGGATCATCGGTGTAAATGCGGATCAGCATTTCAGGGAAAGCCAAAGAGATGAGGATAACAGAGAGGGTTATCAAAGCGCTGAGCTTGTTCACTTTCTTTACAATGGCAATGACAAGATGCGATCCACCAGCGCCGATGGTGTTGCTCACCAGCGTGTTGACCGATGAGCTGAATGCCCAGATGTGGATCATCAGAATCATGTAAAGACTCCGGATGATGTTGGAGATGGCAAGTGGTCGCTCGCCGGTCTGTTCGATAACCAGGAAAAAAAGGAACCAGCCCGCTACCGACACAAAATTTTGAAGCATAATGAAAACCGAAATGTTCCAGGTGCTGATGATGAGGCGCCAGTCAAACTTCGGAAGGCGGAAAATGTGGTACTTTTTGTTGGAGGGGTTAAGGATTGTAGCCAGGAAGAAGAACAAGGTAGCCACCCCTTCAGAAATAACCGAGGCGATGGCAGCGCCGGCAATTCCCATTTCAGGAAACCCGTAATGGCCGAAGATCAGCAGATAGTCGAGGACGATATTTACAATTGCCATAATAGCTGCTCCGTAGCCAAGCAGGAAGGTTTTGGTAATTCCAACGAAATAAGCCCTGAAAGCAACATTGGTCAGCGCAAACAGCACCCCCCACATCCTGATGTTAAGGTAGATAACCGAATTTTCGTAAATGGCCTCAGAGGATATAAAATATTTGAGAAAAATGTTTGAGAAAAGGTAATTCAATATGATCAGCGCCACGCTCATCGCTGCAAAAATATATACAGTGTGGTCGAAAATTTTTCCTACCTGGCTATATCTTTGTTCACCATTACGCCGGGCCATGAGTATCTGTGCGCCGGTTGCAAATCCGAACCCAAGCATGAACAATGAAAAGTAAAACAACCCTCCGATGGCAGATGCCCCAAGCTCAACCTCCCCTACTCTGCCCAGAAAAGCCGTATCAATGACCGTGATCAGATTCTGGGCTACAAGACTGAGAATGATGGGATAGGAGATGTTCCAGATGTTACGGTATGATGGTACAGATTCCAAACAGATAAGTTTTGGTGGCAAAAATAGTCAATCGGATGGTTTGACGAGGGAATCAGCACAAACAGATGGCATTACTTTCTCCAGAATGAAGGGGAAAAAAGAATCAGAATGGTGAAAAACTCCAACCGTCCCAGAAGCATCAGGAGCGAAAGAACCCATTTCCCACCTGCAGGAATCACATTGAAGTTGTCCACTGGTCCTACCTTTCCGATGCCAGGACCAATATTTCCGAGCGAGGCAATGCTTGCACCAACTGAAGTTTCGAAATCAAGGCCGAACATGGTCATGGCAAAAGTGCCCGCTGCAAAAATCAGCATGTAGATAAGAAAAAAGGCCAATACCCTGAAAATGATATCCTGCGATACCGGTTTGCCGCTCATTCTTACAGGAATAACAGCCTGTGGATGCATCAGACGTTTTAGCTCAAGAAGGCTGTTTTTAAGCAGCAGCATATGCCTGACTACTTTAATCCCGCCACCCGTTGAGCCAGCACTTCCACCGACAAACATCAGCAGAAATACGATGAACCAAAGGGCGCCAGGCCACAACAGGTAATTATCCGTTACAAAACCGGTAGTTGTCATTATGGAAACCACAGTAAATACAGCATTCCGGAACGACTCCTCGGCGCCCGCAGAGCTAGTGACTGTCAGAACAGCGGAGATAAGAACAGTAGTGAAGGCGATGGTAAGAAAATAATACCTGAACTCCTCATTGCGGATCACATCCCTGATTCGCCCGTGAAGCGCCATGTAATGCAGGGTAAAGTTCACCCCGGCAAAAAACATGAAGAGTGTAATCACATATTGTATGTAAGGCGAAAAACCAGTGATGCTATTGTTTTTGGTGGAAAATCCGCCGGTAGCCATAGTGGCAAATGAGTGTGTAAGTCCATCAAAGAGATCAAGGCCGCCAAGCATAAGCAAACCCGTCTGAACCAGGGTAAGAAGCACATAGATTCCCCATAACCTTTTGGCTGTCTGTGTAATACGAGGGTGGAGCTTATCGGGTGTAGGGCCTGGCACTTCTGCAATAAACATCTGCATGCCGCCAATTCCAAGGAAGGGAAGAATGGCAAGAGAAAGAACGATAATCCCCATACCACCGATCCAATGGGTTGTAGCGCGCCAAAACAGAATACCTTTAGGAACTGCTTCAATATCCGTAAGAACGGTGGCACCGGTAGTGGTAAATCCCGAAATGGTTTCGAAAAATGCATCTGTAAAGTTGGGAATTGCACCGCTTAGAATGAAAGGCAAAGACCCAAAAAAGGAGATTACTACCCAGGCCACCGAAACAATCACGTAGCCTTCGCGCTTGCCGATGGATTCCCTCATAGCCTTTCCATTGGCAAGATATAGGATGAGACCTGAAAAAAAAGTTACTCCCGCGGAAATAACCAGTGGCCAGAAATCATGAACCGCATCCTCAATATTCCAGTCGAAAAAATTGGTACTTCCATAGTACCACGAAAACGGGATGCACAACACCATGAAAAATGCTTCGATTACCAGCAAAATTCCCAAAATCTGCAGGATGGGCCTGCTGTTGATATGTTTTTTGGAGGGCATTGGTTAGCGGAAAAAACGGTCAACCTTGTGTATTGCTGATGGCATCGAGAAAACGATCACCCTGTCGCCCTCTCTGATCTTAAAATTACCAACAGCGATGTAACTGTCGTCGCCGCGGGTGATTCCTCCGATAATTGCTTCGGAAGGGAAATTGAGTTTACGTATGGATTTTTTGGTAATCGGAGAATCCTCTTTTACCACAAACTCAAACACTTCGGCATCAATTCCATGCAGCACTTTGTTGGTGGCAATTTCCGAGCGCATGGTGAAACGCGCAATGTAACTGGCGGTGATCAGTTTCTTGTTGATAATTGTATCAATGCCAATGTTTTGCGAAATATCAATATAGTCAATATTTTCCACCAGGGCTATGGTCTTTTTCACGCCGAATTTGCGTGCGTGCAGGCAGGTTAGGATATTGGTTTCGGAACTGTTGGTAACGGCTATAAAGGCATCCATACCGGCAATATCCTCGTTTTGAAGCAAGTTAATATCGCGGGCATCTCCATTGATAATGAGCACATTGTCGAGTTCTTCACTCAAACTTATGGTTCTTTCCCGGTCAATCTCGATCATTTTGATCCGATGCGAATTCTGCAGCCTGCGACAGGTTTTTAGTCCGATGCGGCCACCGCCTACCACCATTACATTATTGATTTCAAACTCTTCTTTACCACCCAGTTCGAGCAGGGTTTTAATTCCATCGGGCTTGGTAACCACGTAGGTCAGGTCGTTGACCATGAATTGATCGCTGCCCCTTGGAATAATGGTTCTGGAGTTGCGGTGAATAGCAACGGCTCTGAAATCGAGATAGGGAAACTCGCTGGCGATCTGATCGAGCGTTTTCCCGATTACCAGGGCGTTTTCGTCCAGTTTGATCATGAAAAGCAGCAGCTTACCCTCCGAAAAGGCGAAGGTTTCGGTGGCTGCCGATCTTTCGAGCAGGTCAACAATCTCTTCGGCAGCAAGCCTTTCGGGGCAAACCAGGTGGTCAACGCCAAGCGTTTTGAATAGGTCCTGGTTGCCGTGATCCAGAAATTCGGTGTTGTTGATGCGGGCAATGGTTTTACGTGCTCCGAGTTTCTTGCCGATGATGCAGGTCATCAGGTTCACATTTTCGTCGTGTACAACCGAAATCAGCAAATCGGCACGTTTCACGCTTGCTCTTTCGAGTACCGAAATACATGTAGAATCGCCAGCAATGGTCATCAGGTCAGAGTTTGACTCAACCATCTTGAGCAATTCGCTGTGTGGATCAACCACAGTTATATCATGGTGTTCATCGGTCAGCAGTTTGGCCAGGTGAAAACCAACCTCTCCGTCTCCCGCGATAATAATTTTCATTGATGTAAGTAAAATCGGGTGCGAAAGTAGCTTTTTTCAAAGATTTCAAATTTAAAAATGAAACTTCATCAACATTACCTTATCCCTTTAAAAAAAGTGGGAGACTGCTAGATCAGCATTTGCCATATTATTTAGTTTATCATACTTGAGCTTCAATAACAGCCTCTCCACTAACAAAAAAACAAACAAACAATTTTACCTACAGTGTATTAGAAAAATTTTGATGCTTTATCACATATTGCGCTATTAAAACAGATTTTATCAATCTTTTCTTTAAATGAATTCACTTTTACTTTGTAATCTATATCAGCTATCAAGGTCTCTATTTGCTCCTTGTCGATCGGTTTTATAAGGTAATCTAACCCTGAGCTGAGCGTTAAATCAATAAATTCGTTGTTAGGTGACAAAATTAAAACCAACAAAGGGCCTGGCTCATCAATGTTGTTCAGAAACTGAAGAAAGCTCAAACAAACAGGAGTTGGGTAAAAATTTACAAAGACAACATCAGTCGGCTTTCTTAACAAGTATTCCAATCCATTTGTAAAATATTCAAAAGTATCCTTAACTACAATTTTAGATTCATCTTTTAGCAAACTGTTTAGATTATTAATTTCTTCTGGGTCATTACAAATAATAACAGCACTATATCTTTTGTTATTAGCATTCATCTGTATATATTTTTTTTGTTTTAGTTGAATTTCAATTACATACAAAACAGGTTAAGAAAGTAAATTTTCATCTTCGTACTTCATCCTCTTTATTGTTGGTGGATTTGTGACAGCGGTTGGTGCTTATCCTGTTTAATGTCAATTTCATTTTCGTGCTCACGACTTTACGGGGTCACAGTAAAAAACGACTTTTATGTTGCTTGAAATTCTAATTGTTTTACCACAAATCCAAGTTCGTTTAATCTGTCAATTAGTCTGTTTACTTGTTTGAGCTTTCTTTTTGGGCTTTCTTGTATCTGCGGTTCTTTATAGGCTTCTTTGTTCTTAATGACGTGATATGGCGGCAATAATGATTTTGTGCCCTATGGCAACAATCGCCTTCTTTTTGCCACGTCTTGGAAGCAAACTGTAATACTTTTGCCTGAGATAACCATCTTTTTTACGGCTGGCACCCCGGGCACATTCGGCTATGGTTGCCTGCAGGTGTTTGTTCCCGTGAATGGTTCTTGAACTTTTTTTTACCGCCGCTCTCGTTATTGCCCGGACTCATGCCAGCCCAACTGCTCAGGTGTTGCTCGCTTGAAAATTGTTTCATCTCTGCACCGATTTCGCTGATGATACTCACCGCACTATCGAAGGCTAAACCTGGTATGGTTTGAAGAAGTTCGATTTCAATGGCATATCGTTTTGCCTGTTCATCAATCTGCTTCTCAATCTTCTCGATGAGCTTCTCCTTGTCTGAAATGCTCTCCTTCATCATCCTTAGCATAAACTGATGAGGTGCTGTCAAACGACCTTGCAAGACTCGTTTAAACTCTTCTTTGCCAACTTTTATCTTCCCATGATAATGCTTTGTTAGCCCTTCAATATCGGTTCTGCCCTCAATCAGATCATCGATAATCTTTCTGCCCACCGCCCGTCAATGTTGGTCAAAACACTACTTAGCTTGATGTTGGCATCCTCCAATATCCGAATAATCCGGTTCATGTCTGGGCTACGAGCTTTTTCTTGTAGCGAACCAAATCGCGTAACTGACGGATTTCAACAGGGGGAATAAAACTTGCCTTGAGCAAACCGCTTAAAAGTAATTTGCTCAACCACTGACTATCCTTTTTGTGCCCCGGCACATTGCGAACATGACGGGCATCGACAAGGTTAATCTCAAAATCCCCTTCCTCCAAAATGTTGTAAACAGGTTTCCAGTAAACACCCGTGCTCTCCATGGCTATATGGGTAACACCTTCGGATTTGCACCAATCTCTTAACTCTGTCAAAGAACTTGTGTAGGAGTTAAACTCCCTTGTCTGATATTGCTCATCGCTCTTGCGAATGGTGGCAGCTATTGTCTCCTTGTGAACATCAAGACCGCAGCCAACACCAATAACCTGATTGAATTCTACCTTTTTCATTTTCACTGAATTTTCAGCAAAGGTTGTTATTCATATCCGGTTGGTGTGATTATTATCTCATGGGTATTTCATATTTTTCATATTTTTATGTATTTGAATTATATTTGTTTAAGTAAATTTTCGATTTTGTTTGGAACTGCTGTCAACTGGAATCTTTGGTGTTGTTCCGTGGTAAAAATGGCTGTTGGCAAAGAGATGTGCAAAGTTGCCAGTCCATCGGTAATTGCCGGTGGATCACAAAGACCACTGACAATGCACCTGTACTTAAAGCCATCCATGCCGGCAGGTGGATTTGTGATGGTCAGTTGTGCAGTATATGCACCCTGGTAAACTCCTCCGTCCTCAATGTTTTCCCATGAACTGATGTACTCCTGCCATTGATGTCTAAGCAGGTTGCCCAAAGCTCCCACTTCAAAAACTGCAATGCCAGTTCCGGGAACAAGGGTGTCGGACGATACAGGTTGTTCAACAATGGAAGGGGGCACTGCAGTAATAAATGACCCGTCAATGTAAAAAGAAGACTTTGGAATATCGTTTAGGACAAGGTATGCAGGAGGCGGTCCTTTGTACTCACAACTTGTACCATTGTCAATCCATGTAAGGTTCGATACACCTTCCACGGCCAAAAAGGTAAGGGTGAAAAGTGCTGAATTGCCGGGCAGGCTGATCCCGTTGATCTCGGAGGTGTAACCATGGGCAACGATTTGTCCGTTCACGGAAACATCAATGGTTAAGCCCTGAAAACCTGAGTTATTCGTAAAAGACTGATAAATTATTACCCCCGGATCATAATTCAGGGTGAGGGTAAATTCACCAATATTGGTAAAATCATTAACAGTTATCATAATGTCGATTGTTTCGCCGGCGCATCCGGGTACAACAGGTAAAAATGCAACCGGCGCATCAACAGGTAAAAATGTGACTGAGCCATGGATATAATAATCTTCAAAGGGTTCATCGTTCAATGTGTTAAAATCTCCGTCACTCCATTTGAGGTTGTTGTAGTTTTGGTTCCACTCAATAACTGAAGTTCCATCGCCCACCCTTTGAAATGTGAATTTCAATATCACACTGTTGTCGGGTAAAGTAACCCCCGGCCAATTATACCATTCATTACTAATTACGCCGGGAACCAATACAAAGGCTGCTAACCCGCCGGGTAGCTGAGCTCCTTTATCCACGGCAGTGCACACTGTAATTTCAGGATCGTAAAGCAACTGCAGATTACAACTGCCGATATTGTTGAACCCTGTTGCAGTGACCGCAACGATAAGTTCCTGCTGATTGCCCGAAATATGCTCGACTGTTGATACAGGAGCATTCTGTGCAAAGGCAGAAGCACCTGTCAGCAGTAAGAGGACAATCATTATCCGGAACATTGGTTTCATAGTTTGATCAGCAATTGATTTGATGTTAATGGTTGTAAAAAGAAAAAGAGAACGGGAGGGAAAATTCTCCCGTTCTCAGTTTACAAGTTGTTAGTTCTTAATGATTTTAATCGTACGGAGGAGCATGTTATCAGAACTGTTAAGGATCAGCGTTGCAGTATAAACACCGGGTTGCAGGGCGCCTGCATACAGCGTCATCACATGTTCACCGGCCTGTTGAAACTCGTCTGTTATCCTGCCCAGCCTGTTGCCCACTATGTCGTAAATCTCGATAATAACATGGCCATCGGCAGGAAGGGTATAGACAAAGTTAGTGTTTCCTTTGAACGGGTTGGGATGGTTGGCAAACTTCAGATCGGCGATCTTGCTGTTTTGGGTGATACCAACAGTAGCGCTCTTTATCACACCAATTTTCAGTATTGCCTTGTCAATTGTGTTGTAATTTTCATCACCAATTTCATTAAGGGGATCATCAACAAGTCCGATGTAGAGGTATTCATCGCCGGGCGGGCTTGTGATCTGCAAACTCAGAGTCAGCAATGCGTCACCTTTGTTCAGTAATAGCGGAACCATGGAGTACCAGCTAATCCTTACCTCATCGCCCGACATTACAAACGGGACATTCAAGTCAGGGTCATTACCAAGATAAATCCCCTCAACCGCAAGATTACCGGCAGGAACATTGAGAATGAGCGACAATGCCCCTACCTCCATTTCCATTCCGGCGTAAACCGGTAATTCCATTTCAGTACATGCAGAAGCTTCTACCGGTTCACCAAACTCCAGCGAAATGTAGCCGGTTTCCGATTTACCTGCAGTTGGGATATAGCTGGGGTTGAAATCACCGGTTAGCAGACAATAGAAGTTCTGATTCACCGAAGCTACACCCCCGGGAACGGTGACGGTCGGACAAAGTACAATTGCTCCCCATTCCGGGTTAGGATTAGAACTGATTAAATCACCCGGCGTCCAGAATGTCCACGATGGTCGTCCACCCCAACCATTGACGCCCTGGGTAAGGAAGTAATTTTGAATCTTTCCGGCATCATCTGACAGCACTTTATTGTCGAGTATACCATCACCGGCAAAGAACCTCACTTTTTCGATTGATGAATTAAATACCCCCCAGTAATTCACCTGGGCGGCATCCGATGAGTTGACGCCGGCTATGATGTCTGTTTTCGACATCCTGACCTCATAATCACCGGAGCAAACACCGGTGAAGGTGTATAATCCACCGCCATCAGTTTTGACCACTGTTGCACCGGTCGGGTACTTTTTCTCGTCTCCCTGCCAGAGTTCTACCATAACATCCTTTACGGGTGTATTGGAGTTGTTGTAATAGGTAATGTAACCGCTTACTGTAAGGCCGGTTACAGTGACTTTCTGATTACATGAGGCAGTATGGCCTGCAGCATCTGTAACTGTCCAGTTTACAATGGTTTCACCCAGACCAAATGTGGCATCCTGAGGATCAATGGTTGTTTCGCCAACCCTTGCGATCACGCTGGCTATTGAACAATTATCAGCAGTTTCAGGTGTTCCGATATCAATACCGACAGCCATACAGCCATCAGTGGTGTAAACTTCCTTATCTGGCGGGCAGGTGATGGCCGGAGGCTCAGTGTCTACTTTATAGGTAACCGTGACGGACTTCTGTACTGCATCATTGCCGCAGAGGTCCTCTACGTCAAATGTCCTGGTGATTGACCAAAGGCATCCGCTGGTGTTGACCGGGTCGCCCGTGTTCACAACGATGCTGCTGGTGATGTCACCGTCGCAGTTGTCCTCAGCGGTTGCTCCGCCAAGGGCAGTTTCTATTTGGGCTGCCGTCGGGTTGCATCCAAGTTCACCACCGGCGCCAAGGGTAGTAATCACCGGGATTTCGGTGTCTACCTTATAGGTAACCGTAACGGACTTCTCGGTAGCAGCATTGGTGCAAAGATCGGTCACGTTAAAGGTCCTGGTGACTGACCACAGGCATCCGCTGGTGTTGACCGGAGCTCCTGTATTTACTGATATGCTGCCGGTAATATCACCGTCGCAGTTGTCCTCAGCGGTTGCTCCGCCAAGGGCAGTTTCTATTTGGGCTGCCGTCGGGTTGCATCCAAGTTCACCACCGGCGCCAAGGGTAGTAATCACCGGGATTTCGGTGTCTACCTTATAGGTAACCGTAACGGACTTCTCGGTAGCAGCATTGGTGCAAAGATCGGTCACGTTAAAGGTCCTGGTGACTGACCACAGGCATCCGCTGGTGTTGACCGGAGCTCCTGTATTTACTGATATGCTGCCGGTAATATCACCGTCGCAGTTGTCCAAAGCTGTGGCTGAGCCAAGGGCAGTGTTAATCTGGTCTGCCGTCGGGTTGCATCCAAGTTCACCACCGGCTCCAAGGGTAGTGATGACCGGGATTTCCGTGTCTACCTTGTAGGTAACGGTAACTGACTTTTGGTCTGCCGGATTGAGGCAAAGATCGCTCACGTTAAAGGTTCTGGTCACTGACCACAGGCATCCGCTTGTGTTGACCGGAGCTCCTGTATTTACTGATATGCTGCCGGTAATATCACCGTCGCAGTTGTCCAAAGCTGTGGCTGAGCCAAGGGCAGTGTTAATCTGGTCTGCCGTCGGGTTGCATCCAAGTTCACCACCGGCTCCAAGGGTAGTAATCACCGGGATTTTGGTGTCTACCTTATAGGTAACCGTAACGGACTTCTCGGTAGCAGCATTGGTGCAAAGATCGGTCACGTTAAAGGTCCTGGTGACTGACCACAGGCATCCGCTGGTGTTGACCGGAGCTCCTGTATTTACTGATATGCTGCCGGTAATATCACCGTCGCAGTTGTCCTCAGCGGTTGCTCCGCCAAGGGCAGTTTCTATTTGGGCTGCTGTCGGGTTGCATCCAAGTTCACCACCGGCTCCAAAGGTAGTGATCACAGGTGCCACTACATCCACCACTACCTCCACACTTGCACAACCCGAAGGAGCACAAGGAGTTGATTCCCACCTTGCATAGTAAGTTGTGGTTGTTGTGGGAGAAGCAATGGAGAGCGGTGCGCCCGTTCCTACCTCCTGGGTTCCGCCGCATGAACCGCTGTACCAAACCAATGTTGTTCCTGAACCGCCTGAGGCTGTTAGGGTAATATTGCCACCATCATCATCACAAATACAGTTGCGGTCTACCGAGGCGCTGGTGAGGGCAACGGGAACTGATACCACCACTATCGTCCCATTGGCACTCGCCTCTGTGCATGGTTCTGGTGTGCCGGTAGTGGTCACAGTATAATTAAAGGTACCGCTCTCTGTGGGTGAGCCGCTGATGGTGAAGACACCACCGCTGTAGCTGCTGCTAACGCCTGTTGGCAAAC
The DNA here is from genome assembly GCA_036794825.1 of Bacteroidales bacterium. Taxonomy (GTDB): domain Bacteria; phylum Bacteroidota; class Bacteroidia; order Bacteroidales; family 4484-276; genus RZYY01. The sequence continues at coordinate 62,985 of DAIRGA010000019.1, forward strand.
CTGTCGCTCCTGCACCGGTGGCGTCGCCACCTATGGCGTAGGTGATAGATGTGATGGGCGAATTTATACATACTGTTTGGTTATCAGTACCTTCGGCTGAGGTTCGTGAAATGGTTGCATTCAGGCAGGGGCCAATGGTAAGGCAGTTGGTATAGTCTGAACAGGGCACACCATTTAAGGTAGAGGTATCCATTCTCCGGAAGTAGGTGAATACGGTTAATGTTACGGATTGGTAGGTTGCACTCGTTGCACCTTCAATGTTTGAAAAACCTTCGGAACAACTTATTGTGCTGCTCTGCCACTGATAGGATAGGACGCCTGCGCCGGTTGCCGGTGTAATTTCGGTGAAAGCAGCTGGGGTAGAACCAAAAGATACCACCTGGCTTGCCGCGATAACCCCCGGAGAAATGGAGTTAATCGTAATCGTTGCTGTACCGCCTGTAAAACCTGTAGTTCTGGTACAATTTATACCTGATACGGATACCAGGGTGTAATTGGTTGTTGTGGTCGGATTTGTAAATACATTTAAAGGTGTTCCGGAAACAACCCCGGTAACTGTTCGGTCAGCCACTCCGTCGTTGTAAACTACGGTGAATGGACCTGTGCCCGCTGTCGCAGTCCAGATTAGTTGCCCGGTTCCTCCTGTGCAAATGGTGTTACCTGTCAGGCTGCCCTGGGGTAAGGGGTATACAGTAACTAATTTTGATTCAGTATTGGTAAAAAGGGTTGTACCCAAATATGTATTCACCGTCAGTTTAATCACTTCTGATGGGCTGGCTGTACTCGTAATCTGGTGGGTTACAGATGGAGTGGTTGTGCTCAATGTTCCGGTAAAAATCTGGCTATCATTTTTATACAAGATGTAAGTAGCCCCTGGAGTATTACCACCTGAAGTAGTATTGCCTATTGCCCCGGAATATGAAACGGAAACATTGTAAGTTGTTACGGCACAGACACTTGCCGGGGTAGTCAGAACAGCATTGATTGTTCCTCCTGAAGCATTAAGCTCTGCGAAAGTGAAGGTTGCATTATTTGCATTGTTCGATGAAACGCCAAATTTTCTGCCGCCAATCTCAAGGATTATAGCTGCATTACCTCCAACAGGAGCTAATCCGCCGTTATCAGTGATAAAAAGTACTGCATTAGTTGGTAAACTAAGAGTTACATTCTTTGTCCAAAGAATCTGCCCATAGTTTGTTAATAAAACCGACTGTGTTGGTAGGGTAAAATTTGCAGTGATTTCTAATGTACTTTTAACAGTAGAAGAATTCCCAGTTACAGTAAGGCTTGCAAACGAATTGGGAGGGCTAACATCCAGGAGGATATTATACCCATTGATAATAGTTACGCTATGAGCACCAGTATTTTGCCCCGGGTAAGTTGTAGCAGGGCTGATCCAATTAGTCCCATTGAAGTACTTCCAACTTCCGGGAGTACTCCAGTTACCACTTGTAATTGATTCATAATCACCAAGCGTCTGCCCAATTGCAGCCTGTCCCAGCGCAATCCAAAGGATGACAACCATCATCCTTTTGGCGGTTTTGATTAGTAAATTACTTTTCATCCTTTTAATTTTTAATGTTATTAATTTCTGTATAGGATGTTCCTGTTAAGATGAAAAACCGGTTTTTACTTATTCTCAGTTGATGAGTCCTCTTTTCATCCAGATAAACTGCACGCAGGACCGTCTCCGGGCATAACTTAATCAGGGGATTTATTTCATTGGCAAAGCCGGGTTTATGATTGACCCGCACCATGTTTGACAGGTGGATTAAAAAACGATACAAAGATTTAAGGCTCTTGCATTGCAGGTAAAAAATAGTAAATTGATGTGCGGCGTGAGTGAACAAATGGCACAAAGTCAGGCTATTGATAAAGCATGGTGCGCCACAAGGCCGGAATGGCTTTTGGTTGAAAAATCTCTTCCTGCCCGTTGCAGCAGATGATTTTGCTGCCACACAGGGTAAAGCAGAGAAATCTATTTCAGCAGAAAATTCAATTGCAAATTCATTCATAGTTAGAGTAATTTGTCTGCAATCAAACCAATACATCATTTCATTTTTCAAGACCGCAAACTCAACACACTTTCCTTCCTGTGAAGATAGCGATCTCATTTCTTAAAGCACAATTTATCAAGGCACAATAAATCCATCACAAACCCATATGCTGCACTCATTTACATCTTATGATTAGGACATAAATTAGCGGGAGTTCAATGAATGAAAAAGGTAGCTGTGATGATTTTTTACTGTTAAGTTGAACACCACTGCTATGTGTTTTCCCTTTGATCTCTCATTTTCCCTCACATGTTACTTATACACTTTTTTCACGATATCTGATGACGCCATAACCCATCCCCATCGCTATGAGAATAAGCAAACCGGAGCCAACAGGAACACCACCTCCCACTGGAGGGTTAGTGTTACCTGGTGACGGATCTCCCGGAGGAGGTGGGGGTTCCTGGGCAAATGATGTTGCTGTGAAAAATATGATCAGCAGTGCCAGTGTCAGTGTTTTTATCGAAACAAGCTTTGTCATGATATTTATTTTTTTAATTATTATCCTCTGTTTTGAAACTCACCGGCTCTTTTTGCATGTCTTTTTGCAACCTGCGTCCTAAGCCGGAGATTTCTCATTTTATCTTAGAAATACTTTTTCGGTCTTCAGGTGATTCTCCGAAACCAGCTTCACAAGGTATATTCCCTGGCCAAGTCGTGGTACACCAATCACTGATGTTCCGTTATTTGTCTTAGCGCCAAACACCTGGCGACCTTCAACGTTGTAAACCAGCACGTCGTATTGCCCGGCCATCGTTTCGGGAATAGTCAGGTAGAGGTTGTTGTTTGCTGCATACAACCGGATGCCGGGTTGCTGCATTTCATCCACACCCACCGAGCTGTTGAACACCAGCGCAAAGCGCACGGGGTTGTTTTCGGGACTGTGCATAAAAGTATATTGCGGTGTAGTGCGCAGATCAGTCATCGTACCCGTAAGCATGTCGGAGAGGAAAATGGTAACCTCCGGATCGAAGGAATCGATGGATGAAGCCTCAAAGGTTACTTCTCCGGCAACACTGAGTGTAAAGCCAACCGGGATCGAAATCACTTCGCTGGTAAATGGCAGGCTGTTGATGGAGAGGTTCCTGCTGTCGGCAGCGATGCTATACAGTTGAGGGGCTTCGCTCTTGCCATACATTTTTGAAGCATCAAACTGGCTGTCGAAGCTGTTGGTAGACTCTTCAACGAAACGCACCACGATCTCATCGCTATAGTTATTGCCCTTGGCCTGTATGCGCAGAAGGTCCTGGACTTCATCTTTAAAGAATGGCTGTGTGCTGTGGACACGTGCAGCATTGCTCACCGAAAGTGTAGCGGCTGCATCGGTTGCTACCTGAACAAAAAATGACTGTCCTACAGGGATGAAAGGAGAACCACCATTTGTTCCTGTTCCATCAATGTAGGCAGCATAATTGCCCACATAGCCGGGGCCAATAGGTACATCAGCACCCTCGTTCCAAATCCAGATTGCATTAGTAAGATTGGTTTTAACCCATCCGCCTGCAGTCCAGTCAAGTGCTGATGGGTAAGGATTGGGCACCAGGTTAAAGCCAGAATAAGTATTTTCTCCAACAGTAGCCGTGTAATAGGCAACAGGCATTCCGAAGGCGCCATTGTTCATCAAGCCGCTATGGGCATAGGTGGTGTCCGGGTCAAATTTTTCCGGACCGGGATATTTGTACACCATATAGCCCTGGTCAACGTTCAGCGGGGTACCTGTTGGGCTGCCCATAGCCACCCAGGCCTGTGTCGGCACATCAAAGTTAAAAAGATACGACCAGATAAACCACCCCGAAACGGGATTGGATGCCTGTGTAAATGGAATGGACACCAAATGATATCCTGCAGCAGGCAGATAGCGCTCAATGGTGGCTTCGATGCCGGCGGTGTTGTGCAGCAGCGAGCCGGTGCCGGCAGCGGTGGATTGGATAAGAATACCGGAGGGGGGTGGGGGGATTTCTTTGCCAATGATATAAATGTCATCAATAGCGCTTGAACCTAGCCCATTCAACGATGTATTCAACCACCTAAAATAAACATTTGCTTGGTCATTTAAGTCAGAAGGTAATGACAGATTTGTAATACTACCAGTAGTCCATCCTTGGTCAATTGTAATAGACCCTCCTGTAACATCATTCCAGGTTGTTGAATTTAAACTCCATTGAAGTTTGAAAGATAATGGTCCCAAACTTACTGATCTTTGTTTAGATGAAATAGTCAGATCTTCATAATTAAGAGTGCTGATTTGAATATTCCAGGAGTAATAATAATATATTTCTTCATCTTCATCGTAAAAATACCAGTTTTGTGCCCTGGGAGCAATTGTTCCTCCTGAAGCATTAAAATCAAAAGCTGACATTGGCGTTGCGGACGTAGTTAGTGGTGCAACATTTAAATTAGCGGCAATACCATAATCAGCTTTGTAAGGATATTGTATTTGACCAGTTGCTGCTGTTTGAAAATCCCACCCTGCAATGGTCACTTCCCCTTCCTTTGGAGGAGCTGCCTGGTTGTCGTTGAACAGTTCATCATTCACCGTGAGATGGCCGAATAAACCGGACTCCCCGCTGAGGACAAGGTAGCCGCCATCGGCAATGGTGAGCTGGTTAATCTGGCGCAGGTCAGTAACGGTTGCGGCACCCACGACCACGCCATTGTTTGTTGCTCCGGGTACTGCCTGCGTATAAGCAGGGGTAGCTGCTTTGAGCACCTGGTTCCAGTTGGTGGCCACATCCCAGGTGTTGGTTTGATAAAACCAATAACCGGCGAGCTGGCGATCGGGGGAAACCACAATAAGATCACCGGCAGTTTTGGATAAAATGCTTGTGCTGCCGGGATTACCCGGACTGGTTCCTCGTCTGGCAATAGAACCATCCATGTAGTAATCCACCTTAAATACAATGACGTCACTGAACCTGAACGAAAATTGCGGGTCAACATCTGCAAAATTCAGAAATCCGGTTCCGGCTGCATTTCTAAGCTTAACAACAAAGCGTGCGATTGTTTTCCAACTGTCGTCGCTCATCAGCAAAAGCTCACTACCTCCGGCAGTTGAGGGTGAATTTGTCGCCAACGCAGTATTAGGAATTGAGTAAAAATGGTCAATATCACTAAGTCTTTGACCAACAGGCAAAGATGACACCGTGTTATCTACTGTAAGATAAACTCCGTCAAATTGCCCTCCATTCAGCATGTTTGCGTTGATATCAATCTGGAACTGGGATGAGTTATAAGCCCATGTTGTTCCGCTAATATTCCGGATTTGAATATCATAGCGGAACTCCATTTCGGAAACTTGCACAAAATTGGTCATTCGTGCCTGGTAATCCTGCGCTGTCAGCGGATTGACAATTAATCCAAACAGGATAAGCGTGAAAATGTGTACGATCCTTTTCATATTGGTAGAGTATTAAAAGTTTCTAATTAGGAATTTTTCTTGTTATGGTTTGAAGGTAGGCATCATTTACAATCTCCCTGTCGGAGGTATTGATGGTGCCATCCCCGTTGATGTCATTTGGAAAATAACCGCGCTTGGTTATCAGGTAGTCATCGTTGATGGGTTCTCGGTCGGAAGTGTTAATCACGCCATCCTTTACAATATCCCCCGCATAAATCCCCCACACTCCGGTAGCCAGTTGTTTCATATTGCTGCCATAGGCCTGGGTTGCCGCGGTGGTAAAATCGTAGCTCACAGGAACTGAGAAATCCACTGTGCCGGCAGACACCGTTTCGAGGTGGTTGCGGTTTTTGATGGTTATGTAATAAGACCCGGTCATAGCTTCGGTAAGACAGAAAAAGGCGGTGCCATTCTGGTTCAGCGGAATGTCTTCCACCACAAATAAAGGTGTGCCGTAACTGCCCGGGCTGTGCAACTCAACAGTGATCAGGTCAACCACAGTTCCGGTAAATTTATCCTCGAAGGTTGAGCCGTTCCAATCCTGCGCTTTGTTCAATAATCCGATGCCTGAATTGTAAAGCCCTTCGAGGAAGAGTTTCACCTGGGCTGTTTCCACTGAAGCGACTGAGCCGTTGACATAATAAGCGGGGCCGTCAGCCAGGATATTGTAACCCGGAGGGGGTCCTGTGTGCTGGCAGGAGGTTCCGTTGTCTATCCATTCCAGATCTGTTGATCCGCCCAGATAACTGAATTGCAGTGTAAACAGGACCGAATTATCGGCCAGGGTAATTCCGTTGGTGGGGGAAGTACCGCTGATGATCACTTCGCCGGTGGTAGCACCATTGATGGTAAGTCCCGGGAAGCCGGAAGTGTTGGCACCTGAAGCGTAGCTGAGCACCAGAGGATCATATTCCATTTTCAGGCCCACTTTTCCAATGGTGTTGAAACCGGTCACTTTTACAGGCACATCAATTGTTTCGCCACGGCAGGCTGTAAGCACAGGGGCGGTAGTAACCGGAGCATCATTCTGCCATGTCAGTGAGCCGGGGAAATAGTAGTTTACTAATGGCAGGTCATTCAATGTTTGAAAGTTTCCATTGCTCCACTGACGGTCAAAATAATCAGCATCCCAGGTAATTGCCGTGGTTCCGGAGGTTACTTTAGTGAAATTCAAAATAAAAATGGGAGAATCATCCGGTAACGTAATTCCAGGCCACATTGCCCACCCAAACCTGATCACACCCGGAGTCGTCACATTAAAATCCAGGTTAAGTGAAGGCACCCCCGGAGCCATTGTAACTGATACCGCTGTAGCAATTGAAGGGTCATAAAGCAACTGCTGATTTGTACTCCCAATATTAATTATATTGGTGGCTGTAATGCTCACAGCAGCAGTGTTACCTGTTGTGACAACGGTACTAACCGTCGAAACAGGGGCATTCTGTGTCATCGCCTTTTGAACCGGGTACGCGAAAAACAAAATAAGCACAATGGCTAAAGCTTGTCTTGCATGTTTGTTCATAAATTTTGATTTCATATGTTTGTTTGTTTAAGTTTATAATGTTGTCAATCAATTTTCTGATTAATAACCATGGTTAATTAGCATTTTTGTCTGGAAGTTTCCAAAATGTGTTTAATCCTTCATTGCTGGTTCCCTTGGTTGTATCGCCAAACTCCTCCGTAAATGGGAAGAAACATACAACCCCATTCTTACCACCTGAACCATATCTAAAAGCTGGGAAGTTACTTCCCATGATTGGAAGCGTTTCATCATCCTGTGTGCCTGGCAATACGTTAAAAGACGCTCCCGACTGTGCCGGTGAGTACGATCCATTCACATCACCATAACACAATACCTTTATATCAATCTGATAAAATCCGTTGTAATCCATCCAGGCAGCATTGGCTGCTGTATTGGTAAAGTTGGTTTCCTGCGCATAAAATGCCCAGTCACCTGCTGCAAATGATGTAATTAACTGAGCAGATCGCTGCATCACAAATAAAGCATCGTTAGAATTGATGCTTCCACTCAGGTTTACATCAGCCACTTTATCCAGAAATGCTTCCGGAAGCCAGAAAGCCACCGGCAGACTTACTGTTCTTTTTTGTATGGCCAGCGCATCGGTAGCATTTACCCCATCCCAGAGATAAGGGGAGATCACTTCGAGCCTTGCGGCGCCGGCCGGAATTTCTTCGAAGTTGTATTGCCCTGAAGCATTGGTAACCGCAGTGGCAAGGGTTACGTGCTGGTTGTTTTTCAGGTTTATGGTCATCCCGGGCATTGGGGTTCCGGGACCGGGATAGGTATAGTAGGTAACCACACCATTCAGCGACTGGTAGAGTGTGCTTACCGAGCCGTTGACATAATAGCTTGAAGCCGGAATATCATTCAGGGGTAGGTACTGGGGTGACGGTCCTGTGTATTCACATGAGGAACCGTCATCATTCCACATCAACGCGGAATTGCCTCCGAGGTAAGTAAATTTTAATGAATAAAAAATTGCTCCGTCACTCAGTGAAAAACCATTTGGATTGGTCAAATAGCCTGAAACGACAATTGACCCGGGAATCGGATTAAAGATTATGAGCCCGGGGAACGCGGAATTATTGGTTGCAGATACATAACTGAGTACTGTAGGATCGTAATTCAAGAGTAATGAAACTGCTCCTATATTGTCGAAGTCTTTAACGGTGATGGGGATGGTCACCTGCTGACCTGCGTTTGCGGTAACATGCGACGCCTTTGTAACAGGTGCATTCACAGCAAAAGTAGTATCCGGCAACTGCAGCAGGAGTTGAAAAAGCAAAAGGGATAATATGTTGAATGCTGGTATTTTCATTTTATGCATGACTGTTTGTCACCCTGAAGAATCAATGGAATGGTTTCGCTAATCAGTTGATCTTCTGATCTGATGGCCATCACTGCAAAACAAATTCCGGGTGATGATTTGCCAACAAAGGATACGGGATAAGTATTTTCTCCGGCCACAACCGGTTGGTCTGTCAGTTTCAAAACCTCCAGACCATGAAGGGTATAAATGGTCAGCATTGCTTCGCCAACAAATGGCGAAATGAACCTCAGTGTAAGATTACCTGAGAAAGGATTTGGAAATGCTGATAACAGGATTCTATATTCCTGTTCAGGGGAAAAAATGGCTGTTGGCATCGTAATGTTCAGTGTGGCCAGGCCATCGGTAATTGCCGGCGGATCGCAAATTCCGGTAACAATGCATCTGTATTTATAGCCATCCATGCCGGCAGGTGGATTTGTGATGGTCAGTTGCGCAGTCTGTGCACCCAGGTAAACTCCTCCGTCCTCAATGTTTTCCCATGAACTGATGTACTCCTGCCATTGATGGCCAAGCAGGTCGCCCGAAGCTCCCACTTCAAAAACTGCAATGCCAGCTCCGGGAGCAAGGGTGTCGGACGAAACAGGTTGTTCAATAATTGATGGGGGCAATGCAGTACCAAATGAGCCGTCAACGTAATAAGAAGATTTTGGCACATCATTACGGACAAGGTATGCAGGAGGTGGTCCTTTGTACTCACAACTGGTGCCATTGTCAAACCAGGTCAGGTTGGATACACCCTCCATCACCAAAAAAGTAAGGCTGAAAAGTTCCGAATTGTCAGGCAGGCTGATCCCGTTGGTTGCTGCGGTATATCCATGCGCAACGATTTGGCCTGACACAGAAGCATCAATGGTTAAACCCGGAAAAGCTGAGTTATTCGTAAATGTTTGATAATTCAGTACTGCCGGGTCATAAATCAACGTCAGGGTGAGCTCGCCAATGTTTGTAAAATCATTTACAATCACAGGAAAATCCATCGTTTCGCCGTTGCATCCCTGAAGGATGGGAACATGTGTTACGGGAGCATTGTCAGCAAGGAAAGTAACAGAACCATTCACATAGTAATCTTCAAAAGGCAGGTCATTCAGTCCGTTAAAATTGCCGTCACTCCACTGGCGATCAGGATAATCTTCGTTCCAGGTGATGGGTGATGTGCCATTACCCACCCTGTTAAAGGTGAATTTGAAAGTGATGCTGTTGTCGGGGAGGGTAACACCCGGCCAGTCGTACCACCCCAACGTGATAACACCGGGAATGGAAACATTCGAAGCCAATTGACCGGGCAGCTGGCTACCCTTATCAACGGCAATACAGGTGGCAATTGCAGGATCATAAAGCAATTGCAGGTTACAACTGCCGATATTGCTGAATCCTGTTGCTGTGACCGCAACGGTAAGTTCCGGTTGATTGGCCGAAATGTTCTCCACTGTTGACACAGGGGCATTCTGCGCAACGGCAGAAGCACCTGACAGCAGCAAGAGGACCATCATTATCCGGAACATTGGTTTCATTGTTTGATCAGCAATTGATTTGATGTTAATGGTTGAAAAAAGAAAAAGAGAACGGGAGGAGTAAATCTCCCGTTCTCAGTTTACAAGTTGTTAGTTCTTAATGATTTTAATCGTACGGAGGAGCATGTTATCAGAACTGTTAAGGATCAGCGTTGCAGTATAAACACCGGGTTGCAGGGCGCCTGCATCCAGCGTCATGGTGTGTTCGCCGGCCTGCTGGAACCCGTCAGCCACTCTGCCCAGCCTGTTACCCACGATGTCGTGAATCTCGATGGTGACATGGCCATCGGTAGGAAGGTTATAGACAAAGTTGGTTGTTCCTTTGAACGGATTGGGCTGGTTGACGAACCTGATCTGAGCGACAGCCGGTGCGGAATGAATGCCGAATGCAGCATCCTTGATCACACCAACGGTGAGCAGCGCCTTTTCGATGGTGGTGAAGGTGCCGTCAGCCAGTTCGTTCAGGATATCATCGGCGAGGGTAACGTAAACGAATTCTTCGCTGAAGGAGCCGGTTACAGCCAGCTCGATGGTGAGCAGGATTTCACCCTTTTGCAGTTGCAGCGGAACCATGGAGTACCAGCTCAGCCTGACTTCATCTCCCGATACCTCGTATTGTACGGGGATATCAGGATTGCCGCCAAGGTAAACATGCTGGATCTCCAGTTGACCTGCTGGGATAGTCAGAATCACTGTAAGGGCGCCAACCTCCATATCCATGCCGGCATAAACGGGCAATGCAAATGTACTCCCGGTACTTACTTCCACTACATCGCCATATTCCAGCGACAGGTATTCGTTACCTGATTTTGCACTGTTGGGTGTAAAGCTCCGGTTGAAGTCGCCGGTTACAAGGCCATAGAAATTCCTTGTCACCGTAGTTCCAACTGATGGAACTGTTACCTGAGGATATCCCAGAGATACTCCGGGGTTCGCACTTATCTGATCACCGGTTAACCAGAATGACCAGGTTGAACTAAATGAAGGGATTGGATTTCCCTGGGTAAGGAAGTATTGCTGAATTAAATTCGCATCGTTAGCATTGATTTTAAAATCACTTCCTGCAACATCTCCTGCAAGCCATCTTACTTTCTCGATTGGCGAAATATTTACCCCCCAGTAGTTCACCTGGGCAGCATCGGTGGAGTTGATCCCGCCAACGGGTTTCACGGTGTTGGCGCGAACTTCATAAGTGTCTGGAAGAACATTTGCGAATGTAAATATTCCATCACCATTCGTAGTAACAGTACCACTAACAGGATAAACTTTTGACCCGCTCTTCCAAAGTTCCACGGTCACATTGTTCATTTTCGTCTGTGCTGCATTGTAGTACTTGTAGTTCCCGGTAAAGTCAGGAGCGCCGGCACAAGTTCCACCAGGAACAAATCCCGGTTCACCAATATCAGTTCCATCCGAAAGCCAGTAAATATAATCAACATTACCGCTGATCTTTGGGGCTATCAGATCACCATCAGCAGAACCCCACCAGTTGCAGGTAGCATTAACCTCATTTAGGATCGTGGAATTTAACCCAAATCCGCTGTTACCAGTTATATGGTTGTTATTCACAATTGCACTTACAGTACCAGCAACGTTTTCAGCTAATTTTACACCATCAGCTCCACCGGTAATGAAATTGTTGTAGGCCTGTACGTTGATTGTAGTTGCAGGACCTGTGTAACTTGGGCTATAGAGTGCATATATTCCGATTCCACCTGCTTTTGGCGAAACGGTCATGCCGGTTATTATTGCATGGGCACCATCTGTTCCATTACTGCTATAACCTTCATAGTTATTGGCAAAAACACCATAATCAACACCGCTGACAGAACCTTCATTAATGGATGCTGGATATGTATTCTTCACGTTCCAAACTTCATAACCTTTGGAGAGATTGGATACAATAATATCATTTCCATTGATTATGTTATTTGTTGAATATGAAGGGACAGACAAAGAGGATAATGTAATACCATTCCATCGAGTTTCATTCGTATTTGAAAGTGCATTAATCGTATTATTGGATAGTGTAATCGGAGACGCTGCCGAATAGTGCAGGTTATGGAAGATACCAACGCGACGGGCTTGAATAGTATTATCAGTGATTAACTGTGATTCAGCCAGTCCAGAATTAACTTTCCAGAAATTACCGGTTTGTATGCCTAAGCGGACATTTTCCATACAGTTATTGGCCACTTTCGTATACTGGTTGTTGTACAATAATACGCCACCACCCCAATAATCCATGGTTGAAGCAGGATTATAGGTTCCTAAATCCTTGAATTTATTGTATGAAATTACATGACCGGTCGAAGCTACACCAGCAGGGTAATCATACAGCGTCACTCCAAAATACAATAAATTCTGGAAGATATTATTGGTCACGATCAGGTTATTTACACCGGTCTCGTAAACAGTAACACCTTCAGCCGCATGCATGTCAGCACCGCCAAACCCGTATCCATTTGTGGGTAATACCGGATTATCGCCATCAATGGTAAATCCTTTGATGGTGACATTGGAAGCCGCCACGTGGAAGATTTCACCGTAAACGTCATTAGTAAACGGTACAACGATAGCTTCACCCGTACCACGTCCTGCATCGCAGCCACTGACTGTGGCTTTTGGTCCAAGGATACTGACAGGTGTGTGAACCACGACATTCTCAGCAAAGGTACCTGCGCTGGCAGTAAGTATATCACCGCCGGCCGGTGTAGCTTCATCTATGGCATACTGGATGCAACCAAAAACTGCCTCTGGTATTGCCGGATTTAAAACAGTTTTATCATAAGCATTTCCACCACTAACATCACCAGCAGCATCCAACCACAAATGAATCTTATTGTTAGCATAAATGTCTCCACTATAAGTTATACCTGTTGAACTATATGACATCACGCCAACTTCATTTCCTGAAAGGGTATTGCCACTAACCGTGCTCGTTCCTGCTTGATATAGTAGGATACCCGCAGCAGTATATTCATGCGGATGTTCAACTTTGTTCCAGATGCAGTTTGAAATTGCATTGTTTTGAACACTGCCGTATGCACCTCTTGAAAGCTGAATGCCATTTTGCGCAGTTACCAACGCTACATTTTGACCGGTGATTACGTTATTATCAATAATTCCATATGTACCCGGTGCATCTACAACAACTCCACCCTTTTGGAAGTCATCAACCAAATTATAAGTAAAGGTGATATTCTGGGCAAGAGTAGCCGTTCTGATATGACCTCCATAAAAAGCAATCCCTGCTTGTGCACCGCTAAAAGTACCAGCATCATGGATGGAAGTAATTTTGCTATTGGTAAAGGTCCCGTTGGCTTCATAGTAGAGTACGCCAAAATATTTATTAATTGTTCGTCCGTTGTCTCCATCAACAGTGATTTTGCTGATTTTGATTGTTTTGGCATTATCGTAAGCAAACATTATCGGATGAACAGGCTCATTTATACTCCAGATGCTTACAGGTGTAGAAACCATAGTAACAGGGGCTTTTACTATAGTCTTTAGAAGGCTTACCCCAGTAATATCCACAGTTTTCCCAATAAACACCTGCTCCTGGAATGTACCAGCATCTACCCAGATCTTAGTTCCATCTACAGCAGTATTTACCGCTTTGGTGATGGTGAGGAATGGAGCTGCGGCAGTTCCGGGATTAGCATCACTACCGATGGCAGTTGTGTAAATGTCATTTGTTGGATTATCCGAAACCAGGTCGTTCACATACAGGTTGGTGGCGCCGGTACAAGTTCCCTTGGGTTGGAAACCGACACCACCCATAGGATCATCAGTTCCGTCAACAAGCCATGGGTCATACACAACCGGACCATTTACCAGCGCGACAACACCAGCAACGGTATTCGTTCCGTACCAGTTGCAGGTGGAAGCCGCATCACCTGTCCCCTCATTCTTAATGGCAAAACCTCCGCTGGCGAAGTTGGTGAAACTGTTTTCATTGATTTGAGCGGGTGAGCCCGGGTTTGTGCTGGCTACTGCTTTACGGACTACCACAGCATTCCTCATTTTGTCAAATTTGTTGTTCATGACCTCCACCGGATAGTCACCGGTCTGGTACAGTGGAGGTCCATAGGATGTATACAAGCCGCCTATCCATGCCACACCTTCATTAAACCCGCTGACCTCGTTATTCTTATATTCCACTTTTTTTGTGGCCCCGGACCTTGAAGTTACCCAGAAAGCTACCTGCCTGTTCAGGTCAGCTGTATTTGCATATTCTGCATTGGTGAAGATATTTCCACTGATTTCAATTGCAGCGCCTGAGTTCGATCCGTTTTCCCAGATACCCCTGATTACTGCGGGATCTGATGCAGGAACTCCGGTAACTGTTATGGTATTATCCTTTATTTTTAAACCATCATAAACCACTCCACCACTGGTATTCGACTGCATAACAATGGATACTGAATAATTGGTTCCGATGCTTACACCATCACCTGCAACAGTGAATGTATTGTTTGAAAAGGTCTGATTAGTTCCAAACGCGTAGTGGATACCAATATTCTGGTTTACATCTGCAGGGGCAATTGTTGTATTCAGGTCAGCAGGAATTCTGATATGGTTGTTTGTGATAACGGTATTGTTATAGTCAGTCGTGCCAACAAAGAACATCCCAATAGCCATATCGAAATCAAAGATTTCCATATTGGAAATAGTCCAATTTCTGTTATTCCCCAACCAGAAATTAAGTGTGCCTTCCAGGTTAACCGATGCTAAATCTCCAGGACCACTTATTCTTGCATCTCCAAGTCCTATGGGAGCTGTAAAGGTTACTCCTTCGAGACCTGCCGGAACAAGAATGGTATAATCATCATCATTCCCCGATACCTCATCATTCCCTAAAGCCCATGAAGCTGCTGCATTCGTTTCTGTCCAGTCGAAAGTTCCATGCAGGTTGATTGTCCAGTTATCTGAAACATAATCCACAGCGTTACGGATGCGGGTGTAGTCATTGTTATTTGCAGCAGCCGTAGTAATGTCAGTCACATAGGCATTATTGGGTAACACAAGAACAAATCCAAGTCGTTGATCATCAATCTTGTGTGTTATCCTGTCTTCCAGATCAAACAGTTGAGCGAATGTCATCGCTGAAGGTAAGGTAGGTGGTGATAATGCAAACTTGTTGTTCTGCGCATCGAGGTTCACTGCCCATGGCACCATGGTTGTAGCATTTGGAGCAACAGTGCCTGTGCTGTTATCAAGATAGATAAACGTCCCAATGTTATCGTTGAATATATTTTCGTTGCCTGCAGTGCCGATTGTAATGGCATTGAAAGTTGGAGAATCATTGTCCCAGTTGTAAAATCCGAGAGCAATACCACCAGGGGTGCCTGAACCATTGAAAACATTATTTGTAAAGGTAGCGTCGACAACCGGAGCATAAGATCCGCTTGAGCTGCTGAAGTCTTTAGTATTTAGTGTAATATGCCTGAAAACGGTCGAACTGGTCAGCGGAGTAAAGGTGTTATTGTCAATGGTCACAGCCTGATAGTTTTCAAGGCTAAGTGTTCCGCCATAACCGGCAACATTTCCTTCAAAACCAGTAAAGGTATTGTTGCTGACCGTAGTGGTGCGCCCAGTGTAATTATTTTTCAGACGCAGGGCATTGGAGTATGTAATTGCAAATGTACCATCGAAATTATTTCCGCTGATAGTGAGTGCCCCTGATCCTGCATTGAAATCAGAAAACTCCATACCACCACCATAAGAGTAATTTCCGGTGACTGTTACTGCGCCACCGTTGGCAAAACGTACCAGGATGTCATGATTAATTGTGGTGGCAGTGTTGCCGGTAAATGAACCGCTGCCTTCATCAACTGAAATGCCTGATCGGAAGAAGCGTGCCATACCGAATCCGTCATCAACAACACCAGATACTGTATTATCCTGGAAAATAATGTTGTCAACGCCTCCGGTTGCAACTCTGTAGTTGATCGGACCACCGTAGTTAATGCTCACAGCATTCCTATTGCCATAGGCTCCATAGTATGCAGCATTGCTTGACCCAATGGCCTTGATATCGTTTGATTTAACGGTAATGTTGTCCATATCAGTCGAAGTAGCAATAATAGCACTGCTCAGCTTCACTAAATCTACCTGCATTTCAAAGTTCTCAATGGTGACATTCGGCTTAGATACATCGAACAATGTCGGTTTGCCAGTAACCGTTCCGGTATAATTAACAATAGGTTTAGTTAATCCAACACCCTTAATGATCAATTCTTTGTTGACCAACACCTGCTCATCATAAGTACCTGATGAAACCTGAATCTCATGAGTATTTAATGTTTCGATTGCATCAATAGCATCCTGTATTTTACAATACTCAATTAATGTAGTCATGTTTTTCACCGGCCTTACAGGAATTGTCCAGGTAAGATCAGTAAAGGTGCTGGTATAAATGGGAACCCCTGTAGGCCCGGCATATTCGCGTTGTTCCGGTATAGTGCTCCAGGTTAGGTCGGTTCCTATTCCTGATGCAGATGGAAGCAAATTAAAATTCAAGGTAAGCAAAACATCATTCTCAGCAAGTGTTATTCCGCTACTGCTCATATATGAAATAGTAAGTTGACCAGGAATATACTCCATCAGAGCAATTCCATTAGAAAATGCTGGATTTTGAGTAAAATTCAGATAGTCAATTTTTGCCACATCATAGTTCAATAAAAGTGAAATAGCACCAACATTTACAAAATCCTGAACCTTCAACTGGAAATTGTAATTACCACATGTTGAGGTTGCAACCGGTACTATGGTTGTAATTGGTGTTGGCGGGGTGACAAAATCAATAACATTCCCACCATTTAATATAGTAGTCTTGAGATAGTCAACATAAGCATTACATCCTTGCTGACCTGAACCCAAACCAAACTGAACGTTAGTGATTTTTGCACCTGATCCGAACAATATTGGTCCCCAGTAGGCATCGCTATTCCATGCTGCTAATGTTTGTGCTGCAGGTGGTGATGGGAAAAATGTATTACCAGCTTGTCTATATAAAGCCCAAATACCATTATCCTTGTCAACCGTCGCATCAAACCAACCATCAGCTGTGGGTGTAGTAGCAGGGTAAAGATAGACCAAAATTAAATCCCAGGTTTGTTCGCCACTCCTTGTTGCAGTAAAACCTGTCTGAGAGGTGGTCCATTGTGTTGATTGAACGCCAATTCGAAAAGCGACAGTACGCCATGTTGATACTTTTTCCACATACCATTTATAAGCTGCATTAAATGAGCCTCCAACTAAATCAGAAGCAGGCGCAAAACCGGTTAACTTAACTGTACTTATGGTTGATTTGGCTGAATTTGCCCCAACGGGAGCAATTATCTTCACTGCACCACCATAAAGTCCACCGGCTGGTCCTTCAACAAATTGCAATTGGTCAGCAATTGCAGCATCATCAGCATAGGATGGAATTTGCCCAGGCTTTCCGAATTGAGTAGAATTTACACCTACTAAATCTACACCTGTTGTATTTCGGGTATCATCAGAAAACCATCCCGAACTTCCCAATGCATTGACGTAAGTAGTTTGCGTCCATGCGCTCGTTGCAGCAAACAGTGTTGCGAATAAAAGCAGTAAAAATTTTTTCATGTTCTTTTAAAATTTAAATGATTAAAATGTTAATTGAAAAAACCTGCCTCGTCCTTCAGTGGACAAGGCAGGTGAAATTTTAATTGATTAATGTGTTTAGTTGCATATCACTTTGATTGTGCGTGTAAGAACTCCGCCCGGGCCTTTGACGACCAGGGTTGCTGTATAGATACCGGGCTGCAGCGAATGAGCCTCCATGGTCACCGTATGATTACCGGCACTTTGTGCTTCATCCACTACCAACTGCACCTTGTTTCCAACGATGTCGTGAACATCAATGGTTACCTTGCCCTCGAATGGCAGTGAGTAAACGAAGTTGGTCGTTCCCCTGAACGGGTTGGGATGGTTGGCAAACTGCAGTTGTTCAGGAGCTGCCGGCTGGGCGATGCCCACCGTAGAGCCCTTGATCACACCTACGGTGATCACCGCTTTTTCGATCGGTTTGTAGCTGCCGTCGGCCAGTTCGTTCAGGTTGTCATCGGCCAGGCCGAAGAAGTAGTATTCATCATTAAAGGTGTCGGCTGCCGTAAGTTGGAGCGTGAATAAAACATCACCCTTGCTGAGTTGCATCGGCTGCAGTGAATACCAGCTTATCCTTACCGTACCATCGGAAGCCATAAACTGAACCGGGATTCCGGGATCGTCCATCAGGTAAACGTTATTTACCTTCCAGTTTCCGTCAGGAATTTCGAGGTTGACCGAAATAGCGCCCACCTCCATATCCATACCGGCATAAATTGGCAGTTCGAAGTTGGTTCCGGTATTTACCTCAACGCCATCAGTGTATTCCAGTGTAAGGTATTCGGTACCCGATTTTCCTGCACCCGGTACATGGAACCGGTTGAAATCGCCGACTACCAATGCATAGAAGTTCTGGTTCACCGGCTCAGGTCCTGCAACGGTAATTAAAGGATAATCACTACCTATGTAAGGATTTTGATTAATCGTGGGGTCACCTTGTTTCCAGAATGTCCAGATTCCGCGGGCAAATGGAACACTTCCCAAAGAGAGGTAATGTGCCTGGATGTTGCTTGCATCGGTTGAGTTTACTATTCTATCTCCGATAACATTCATATTAGCATTAACATCTCCGGCAAAGAAATGAACAACTTCAATGTAATTTGAAGGAGCTCCGGCATTCACAACCCAGTAATTAACCAATGCGGCATCGGTGGAGTTGATGTTTCCTCTTGGTTTGGTTGTTGTAAAATGTACCTCGTAGTTACCCTGACACACTTCGGTGAAGGTGAAATTGCCGTCTGCATTTGTTTTAACATCATCATCTCCAGCTTTAGGATAAACTTTCTGTCCATTTTGATGAAGTTCAACAACTGTATTCGTCATCTTTGTGCTGGCACTGTTATTATAAACAAGCTGACCACTAACCGTGATACCTGACACAGTAACCGTGAATGAACACACATCAGAATTTAAAGCAGCATCTTTGGCTGTCCAGGTTACAGTAGTTTCACCAGCGTTGAAGACAACATTGTGTAGGGTTGTCCCCGTGCCGCTTGTCTGACCTGTTAAGGTATAAGTAATTGCTGTTACCCCGCAATTATCGTTAGCCGTAGCATCCCAACCGGTACCGCTGTGAACATAGGTGCAGCCATTGGTCATGTAAACCGGCTGGATGGGGACAGGGCAGGTGATGGTTGGTTCTTCAGCATCAATAACCGTTACAGTAAAGCTGCACTGCGCATTATTTGCGCAGCAATCCGCTGATGTAAAGGTTACAATGGTTTCACCAACAGGGAATGCAGCACCGCTTATCCAATCGGATGAAATACCGGTATAGCGTTCAATTTTGGCATTGTCAATGGCCAGGTTATCGGTGGCCAGGAAAGTAAACCACAAATAGCGATTACCACCTACAACTGTAGCAATAAGGTCAGCTGGATTGCTGCGGGTTTCCGTCCAAAGCCAGTTACCTCCGGCATCCAGCAGGTTCAGGTCAACGGCAAGTACGCCGCCGTTATCGCGGAATTCCCATTCAAAGATGTACCAGCCGCTTGTGGTAATTTCATGGTGGTTAATATTGGCCAGGTCGTTGCGGCGCGTAAAATTGCTATTATTGCTTCCGCCGACAAGAATATTTCCGCTGGCATTGGATGCTGTGTGGAAAATAAAATCACGGAGGTGGCCACCGGTCTGATTATTCGAAGCTACTGCAAGATCCCATCCATAGGTATTAGCAGTAACAGTCGGATCATCAAGATCCATATACACGCTGAGCCTTACACGGTATCCGTTGCAGAAGTTGCTGTTGTATCCGCCTATACGGCTGAACACGCCTGAGTAACCGGAAGCCGGAGGCGTAATCAAACCGTGCCTGTCGCCGGCAAACGAAGTAATTCCACCGTTTCCGCTGACTACACTTGCAAGGTTGCTATTGTATTTTGCCCATCCTGCATAGTCGCCGGTAACAAAATCTGCAGCCTCCCAACCTTCAGCGTAACCCTGGTCTAATGATACAGGGCTAGCAAAGGTAACAACAGCACTGCATTCATCAGGATCATTATCAACCACAATATCTGCCGGGCATGTGATGGCCGGGGTTTGGGTATCAATAATGGTAATGGTTTGTATTTCAGTAACAAAATTACCAGTTGGATCCTGTGCTTTCCAGGTGCGGGTAATAACTCCTTTGCCTGCGCAACTACCAACAGCCCAGACATCACTGAAAGTTACGGTAACATCGCAGTTATCGGTTGCAGTGGCAATACCGGTTACACCCGGGTTGGAGCTTTCATTCACTTGTATGGTCACGCTTGCTGGTACGAAGGTGAATACCGGATTCTCATTATCGTTCACCGTTACAGTGAAACTGCAATAAACGGTCTTGCACTCATTCTCAGCCGTTACATCCACCGTGGTGCTTCCTATCGGGAAGGTATGAGTTGAAGTTATTACTGTAGTACCGATCTTGTATGTAACAGTTATGGGTGTTGGAACGCCGGCTACTGTTGCTGCAAATGTTACAAGGGCAGTGCAGTTATCCTCATCAGTACCAACTTCGTAATTTGTACAGGTAACAGTGAGCGGATTGTCGGGAATGTAAGTATCGAAGGTGATGGTGAACGTTACTAATTCTTCACAATCCGGGTTCAACGCATTGGCAAACAAAACAAGTATGTCAATTGATTTCCCATTTAGTTCACTTATTGTACCATTAGTCGTTTGTGCTATCATCAGGTTTTTGATGGCAGCAGCTATTGCAGCCATGTTCGCAGGTGTTCCTTCATAATCAATACCAGCTACGCTTACCACTGCAATTTGCCCACCTGATTGCAACAAAGCAATCTGAGCAAATAGTTCAACCATCTTCCCTGTACCACTGATATCTGCAATCAGGTCATCACCTTCAAGACATAAGCCTTCGAAGTCTTCTTCGAGGTCGGTATCAACTGTGCTTACAAAGTCTTCGAGAGCCTGCTGTGCTTCAGGTATCGCTGTGTTGAAGTTGATGGTGTATCCCAGGGTCTGGGTACAAGCCAAGTTCAAAATATTGGCAAACACCACGTTGAAGTTGATGCTCTTACCGTCAAGCTCACCTACCGTTCCATTGGTAGTTTGAGCAATCATCAGCGCTATCATAGCATTCTTAACTCCAAGCATATCGGCTGCCGGATCTCCGGTCATTGTGTAACCGGCAATGCTCAGTACTGCTACATTGGTCGGCAGGCCAGCAATCAAAGCTGCCATCGTACCCGTACCGCTGATCGAACTGATCAGGTCACCTGATGCGATACATGCCGGTGCATAATTGAATGTCTCAGTAAACGTAGTAGTCTGTGCAGCAATATAGTCTTCCATGACTTGCTGTGCTTCAGGTATCGCTGTGTTGAAGTTGATGGTGTATCCCAGGGTCTGGG
>DAIRGA010000019.1:84390-84873 GCA_036794825.1 Bacteroidales bacterium
TACAAGCCAAGTTCAAAATATTGGCAAACACCACGTTGAAGTTGATGCTCTTGCCATCAAGTTCCCCAACAGTACCGCCAGTGGTCTGAGCTACCATCAGTGTTATCAATGCATTCTTCACTCCAAGCATATCGGCTGCCGGGTCTCCGGTCATCGTATATCCGGCTATGCTCAGCACTGCAACATCAGTCGGCAATCCAGCAATCAAAGCTGCCATCGTGCCCGTACCGCTGATTGAACTGATCAAATCACCTGATGCGATACATGCCGGTGCATAATTGAATGTCTCGGTAAACGTAGTAGTCTGTGCAGCAATATAGTCTTCCATGTCTTGCTGTGCATCCGGTATCGCTGTGTTGAAATTGATCGTGTAGCCCAATGTCTGTGTACAGGCTAAGTTCAAAATGTTGGCAAACACCACGTTGAAATTGATGCTCTTGCCATCAAGTTCCCCAACAGTACCGCCAGTGGTCTGAGCTACCA
>DAIRGA010000019.1:84973-101810 GCA_036794825.1 Bacteroidales bacterium
CTGATGCGATACATGCCGGTGCATAATTGAATGTCTCGGTAAACGTAGTAGTCTGAGCAGCAATATAGTCTTCCATGTCTTGCTGCGCTTCCGGTATCGCTGTGTCAAAGGTCACTTCAAATGTCGCTGTCTGTTCGCAACCAATGTATTCGTCATAGCCAAAAACAACATCAATCAAAATGGTCACTTCATCAAGGTCACCAACAATTGTGCGTCCGTCAGCGGTCATAAGACTTACGATCGCTGCTTTAATACCGGCCATGTCATTAGGTACATTCCCGGTTAATTCATAACCTGCAATACTTACGACAACTATTCCATCGGGCAGGTTGCTGATTAAATCAATTAAATCAACCATTGCGCCGGTACCACTGATCGAGCTGATCTGGTCACCCGATGCAATACATGCTGGTGAATAGTCGAATGTCTCAGTGATTTCAGTGGTCAATCCGTCAATAAAATTGCTTAAATAGGTATCTTCCGTCACTTTCCCATTCACATAGTAATCGGGATCGGCTAATAATGGATATTCTCCCGGCCAGGTTCCCGGTACCTCACCATCGCAGAAAGGTACAGGAGGATTGCTGTAAGCATATTCGCACCATGAGTCGTCAAATTCGTTTAGACCACCGGTATCGTCAAATACGAGGTATGTTTCACCACCTATGTAATTGAATTTTAGCGTGAAAAGAACCGTATTATCTGGTAAATTCTGGGGATTATTACTAAAGTTACCACCGGCAGCAATAGTACCTTCAAGTGCGGGCAGGAAGATAATATTTACGAGTGCCGGATAACTTGTCGTAAAGGAATTGTAAGTCATCACATCTTTATCATACCTGATCCTCAGTGATATTGCTGTGACTGCATTGAAATCCTTCACCGTAATCGGGAATTCAATAATAGTTCCCGGACATCCGGTTATCTCGGGAGCAATGGTAGTTGGCCCAAGGTAAATACTGGCGCTGCCGGTCATATCCAGTTCACAGCCATTCAGCGTATTTACAGCTTTTACAGTATAAACAGCATTACCGGCCGGTGAAACGTTCCATACCAACGGGCTCCCTGTTCCATCAAGCACAGCGCCAACAGCAGTTCCATTTTCATAGAGGGTGTACTTATAATTTTCACCACTTTGCGAGCCCGAAAGGGTAATGTCAGTATTGCCACCAGAGCAGATGGAGGAGGTGCCGCTTACTTCGAATGCATCAAGTTGATAAACCAGGTTTGTAAATGATGCATCATCATACCAGGGTTCATATAATACATTGTCTGTGATGGCATCGCCTGTACCGCAGGGATTGCCGGCATATTCGGGGCCTTTGCTTGAACCCCACCAGTTGTTGGTGGCGTTAACACTCGGGCCTGTTGAAGAAACACCCCAGTCGTTGTCAAATATTTTGTTGTTATTGGCAACCACAACACTAACATCACCAGCGTTGTAACCAACAGCAAGACCGGTAGTGTTTCCTGTGAGTGTATTACCGCTGATTGTTACGTTATTGGCAACACTGTTCACCGGCAACGGGAAATAGGATGTAACCAGTAAACCTGCTGAGGTTGATCCATCAGTAGAAGCAACACCGGTATTTCCGCTCACTGTGTTATTGGAAACGGTTACGGTTGTACCGCCCGAAATGTCAACCGCATAGTCGAGCCAGTTACCATCGCCTTTACCTGTGTAAGTATTGCCGGTAAATGAACCACTGATAACCGCTCCTGAAATCACTCCATTTCTGAAATGGGCGCCAATGCGGCCAATGTTGGTGAATTCGCAATTGGTTACATCAACTTCGCCGTTGAGTATTTGCACTGCTGTTCCGTAGTAAGTTGACATTTTTATGTCATTGAAAGCTACGTTATCAACGAGTCCGTCATCTTTAAATCGAGCGGCCGTCCAGATGCTTTTTCCATTTCCATCAATGGTCATGTCCTTGATGGTAACATCCGTTCCGACGCTGGTCAGTATCCAGGCACTGGCATCATTAGGATGTCCTGTGCCTGTGTTGATGTTGCACCTGAGGATGGTTGACGTTTTACCCAAACCGGTTAAAGTCAGTGTTTTTGTCACCAGAATCTGTCCGGGTTCGGTGTAATCGGCCACGTTGATTTTAATTACATCGCCGTTAACAGTTGCAACATCGTTGATTGCATCCTGGATAGTGCAATAGAAAGTACCTCTATTCAAATTTGCAATCGGCAATGTAACCGGGGCTCCCCCTAATCCATTTGTCATGGGCGAAAAATCCACCAATCCCATCACAGCATTACCATAACCACAGGTGTTATAAACCTCATGGTATGGTCCGGTTGTATTTCCCCACCAGTTCATGGTAGCATCAACAACTGTATTCTTTTCGTTCTTCAACCCAAGTCCATATGAAGGAAATGCAGTATAACCATTTCCGAAGATTTCGTTGTCGTTGATCACACCAATGGTTCCGGCAGTGGATTCGATGATAATACCTCCGTTGGTGTTGTCTGTAATTACATTGTTAATTACCGAAGCAAGGTCGGCGCCGTCTTTCACAAGGATACCTACCTGGTTGCCGGTGATAGTGGCCGGATTGTCAATAACATCAGCAGAAGCATCATCACCTTCAACCAGAATACCAACACCTGAGTTTGAAATGGTGCTGTTTGTAATCTTAGCGTAAACGTTGGCACTGGCTCCACCCGTGTTAAGCGGATTGTCTTTCAGATAAACACCTGCCAGCGAAGCATTGTTGACAGTTAGCCTGTCAATCTTTGCAAGCGTCCTGCCCGCATTGCTGCCTCCAATTGTTGGATAACCATCCCAGTTGTTGATCCAGACACCATATCCAACATTATTTACTTCATTCCAATACATAGTAATACCATCAGTTGCAGTAGTGGTATTGTTCCACAGGTTGAATCCGTTGGTTTGCTGAGTCACCGTCCCTCCGTTAATAATATTGCCGCTGATAACCGGGTTGATACTTCCACCAAGGGAGGTCAGCCAGATACCATCCCAGCGGGTTCCGGAGGGATTGTTGAAAGCATTAATCGTGTTATTAACAATATTTAGTGAAGTTGCCGTTCCATACGCTAAATTATACCAAATACCGGCACGTGTGGTTGACATGGTGTTGTTCTGCCAGATTACTGTTCCGGTTGATTCCGGTTTATTTGCATTTTCTGCATAAAGGCCAATGGATGAAGAATGAATCACATTTTCAGAAATATTGGCATAATAATTCCAAAGTGCAGTAATGGCACGGCCTTCAATATTATAGAAGTAATTTTTGGCAATGTGGTTTTCTGAGGATGAATTACTGCCAGGAACCCAACCAATAAAACCATAGTCTCCATAATCATGGACGATATTATTTTTAACTAACAGGTTGCCCTGACCCGTTGTAGTGTAAGCATAAATACCATAGTCACAGATTCCCAATCCATCGAAACTAAATCCATCAATCGTTACACCAGAAGCTCCGATATACAATCCATACCAATCACCTGGCTTGATAATAGCTTCGGGAACACGGGGGCTTCCATCGTTGGGATTAATATTTCTATTTGGGCCAAGTAGCGTAATGTTATCTGTTCCAATACCAAGTGATTCTGTATAAATTCCTGCATCTGCTACGACAAAATACCCAGCATTAGCCGCATCAATTGCCTTCTGGATGGTCATGTGGCTGCTAACGAGTATTCCTGTTGTGGTTGGATCGTTGTCATAGACCTTCACAGGACCAACGCCATCGCAGGAATAAGTATCAGTACCCGACCATGGATAAACAGAACCTCCGGCATCTGGCACAAGGTATGGCAGATACGCAATTTCTCCGGAAACCTTACCGGTAACCTCAAATGCATCTGTTGTTCCCCACCAGTTGCAGGTGGCATCAATTGCAGCAGTTGTTGTACTGATAATGCCATAGTTGGCATTGCCGGTAATGCTGTTGCCGTTGATAAGAACACCTGCAGGATCAGTACCAGTATCATTGTTATTCTTTAACACCCTGATGCCTGCAGAACCGTTGCCTGCAAAACCATTATCCGAAATATTGTTGTTTTCGATGGTAATGTTACTTGCAGTGGCGTTAGTCCTTGGACGAATCAGGATTCCACCACCATTAGCAGCAACGGCATTGTTACCGTTGTTGATTATGGTTGAATTCCTGACGATAATATCACTGTATGTACCTTCCCTCCATGTGAAATATATTCCTGCTCCGGGAGATCCGGCAGTTCCATTGTTTGATACAGTCAGGCCATCGAGTATCACGTTCTTGCCTTTATTGAAGAGTAACCCGAACCATCCGTTGTTTTCGAAACTGGTTCCGGTAATGCTGACGTTGTTAAGGTCATTGCTATTGTCATAGCCGGTGTTAGTGGCAGAAGCAGTGAATCCGTATAGGTTTCCTTTCATTTCACCTCCGGTAATGGTCAACCCGTCAATCTTTGCCCCGGCAGCAATTTCAAGTCCGTTGCCGTTCACATTCAGTTTTGTATTGGTCAATGTCAGACCCGTGATAACGGATGAGACATCAGCAAAGATTCCGTAGTTGTGCTGGTTGGAAATCACATTTTCAACGGTAATGTTTGAATATGTTCCATTGATATAGATACCGCGGGTTGTGCTACCACCGGCAGGGCCTACAATAGCAATGTTTTTGATTGCCACATTGCTGGCTGAAACGGTAATAAAGTTAGCCCCGGCTGCTGGGGTGAGCTTTTCCAGCAAGGTATTGTCAGCGCCATGCCCCGAAATGGTAACTCCCTTGTGAACATTCACCAGTTCATCGTAATTTCCTGAAGAAACGGCAATGTAATGACCATTTTGTGTAGTTGCAGCATCAATCGCAGCCTGGATGGTCATGTGACTGCTGATAATGCTGGTTCCGGGTAATGATGGATCCTGGCTATACACCACCACAGGACCAACGCCGATGCAGGAGTATTTATCGGTGCTCCACCAGGGATCAACATCGCCGTAAGCGTTGTCAACGCGCAGGAATGGCAGGTATTGAACATTTCCGGTAATTTTTGCAGTAATTGCAGCAGCATCTTCGGTACCCCACCAGTTGCAGGTGGCGTCAACCGTGGTCGCAGATAAATTGACCACTTCGCCGGATATTGATGAGGTATTGACTTCCAGGTTACCGGATGCCGGTGCCCGGAAGATAAGGGCACTGTGATAGATTCCGGGTTCGGCAGTAAGTCCGTTCTTATCAACGCTTAAAACTGAACCAGTGACGGTCATATTAGTAAATGGACCCCCGCTTGAGGCTCCAAACCTGACACAGTATGTGTCTGATCCAGCAGCCTGAGCTTCAACACTGAAATTGCAGTCTTGTATAACCAGGTCATTGGATCCCTGCCAGTTGATACCACTCTTGATATTTTCAAAGTTACAATTAATGGCTTTCCAGAACGATGCCCCTTTAGTATCCCATCCGGAATATAAACCATTAATGAAATCGCAATCCTCCACAGTCACGTAATAATTTCCGTTAGGTCCTCCTTCGGATTTTATCCCATTGACAGTTGGTGAAGTCATAAATCGACCATTGCCGTCAAACACGCAATTATTCACATGAAAACCATTTGCATATGACGTAGCATCAGTATTTTTCACATACAATAAATATGTACTTGCACTTGCCGGCAGGAAATAAATGTTTTCAACGCGCCCGCCATCGCAATTATCAAGTGACAGCGATCCGTTGATGATGGATGTTGGATTTCCACTTCCGTCAACAGCACCAATAATACTTATTTGTTTTCCGGGATATGATGGAGTGGCGGGGTTTTCGACATAAGTCCCTGCACAAATTTCAATCACATCGCCATTAGCGGCAGCATCAATAGCTGCCTGGATGGTTTTATGGTAGGTACTGGCAGTTGAGTTGTAAACAGGCAGGTACTTTACTTCAATACCATTGATCACATCATAGGAACCATAGGTATCGGTAACTGTAATATTATAGGTGCCTGCAGCAAGGCCTGTGATGTTGTAAGGGCTTCCAGTAACTGCATTGTCGCTTCCTGTACCCCAGTTAATGGTGTAATTGGGAGAACCACCATTAAAAGTTATCAGTATTGAACCATCAGGATCACCACAGTAAATATGGGTTGGAATAGCCGATTCAATATCGAACAGTGTTCCGGCGGGTGAGTATTTATCACCTCCTGACCATGGATAAGTTGAACCTGAAGGGTCGGGTACAAGCCAGGGTGAGTAGTCAACCCCGCTTGCGATTCTGGGTGCAATATCATTGCCAATGGTTGTTCCCCACCAGTTGAGGCTGGCATCAATATCTGCCTGGCTGAAATAATCGCCCCATCCCATAATTGTTCCACTAAGGAATGCATTGCCATTCAGCGTGTATTCAGGCGATTTATTCGCCTGAACTCCACAAACCCATGCATAAGAAAATCCACTATTGGTAACAAGATTATTGGTAAAGGTACTTGGAAGTAGTGTATAATTACCAGTACTGTGCCAGTTGTTCATGGCAAAGGCAAATTCTGATCCTATGCGGTTGAAGGTATTTCCATCAACCAGTTGGTCTCCAATTGTTGCAGTAACTGAGTAATTATTAAAAGCCACACCTTCGTAAGTAACATTAAACTCATTGTTAATCACATCTACT
Source organism: Bacteroidales bacterium (assembly GCA_036794825.1). Lineage (GTDB taxonomy): Bacteria > Bacteroidota > Bacteroidia > Bacteroidales > 4484-276 > RZYY01. Next base: position 91,600 of record DAIRGA010000019.1, read on the forward strand.
GCCTGGCAGTATTCAAATAAAAAGCCTCCGGTTACTACATCAAGCAGGTTGTCATACACACGGATAGCTCCCTGCGTGCCACGCGGAGTCTGGACTGCACCGTCAACATACAGTGCAAAATCAGTACCCGGATTTCTGGTATTGACATGCTTGAAGCAGTTATCATGGATATCAAGGGTTAAGGCTTCGGGATGACTGGCACTCCAGTCGCCCCTGATGGATTGATTGTTTTCTGTTTCAAATGAAAATCCGGATATTTCAACATGCACATTGGCAGGCGCAGTGTTATTGCGATTGATGAGCAGCGACCTGGTTGTGATTGTGCTTCCTTTCCATGTGGTCTGGTCGCAACCTGATCCAATGAAATTCATTGATTTATTCACTGTAACAGATTCATTAAACGTTCCCGGACCCACATTCACCGTGCTGTTGGGCACCACATCAATACCGCGCTGGATACCGAGGGTGTTGGTGGTAACGAAAACGTTGGAGGGAATCCAGGTAACCAGGCCAATGGCAACATTGTCCATGGCGTGGTAAATCCGGTTCTCAATGGCAAAATTATTGGCTGCTCCAGTAAAGGTGTTGTTTTCAGAAGCAGTAACATTTACGAGGCTTAATAACATGCAGATATCAGTTGAGAATCCATTGTACCAGTAGTTGCCTGAGAAGGTGGAGTTCTTGACAACCAAGGGAGTGCTTCCATTAACAGAGGAAAGATATAATCCCCCACGGTTGTTAGCATGGGTCCCATTGGCTTGTGAATTGAACTGACAGTTATCAACTGTCACCCCTGCATCCAGGTTTGAAAATGTCCAGATACCCAACGATGCACTCGGGAAGTGAGTGGCACCCGGAGCGCTATTGAAAGTAACATCCTTAAAGTTCATCACTCCGGCTGGAGCTGCTCCACCCGTATATTTTCCATTAACAGCAACTGCAACATACCAAGGTGTGGCATTTGGAGTGGTTAACCCTGATGTTACCGCAACATCTTCTACTGTCAGATTGCCATTAAACCCTAAGAGGAACATTTCAGCATGACCGAAGTCTAAGTCGCCAATTGAATTATTCCGACTTAAATCAGTATTCTTTATTGAGAAATCCTGGAATTGAGTTGCCAAAGCACCACCTTCAAAAAGAATACCCGAGTGACGGTTGTCTTCAAACTTGCTTCTTCCGGCACTGCCATCTACGGTAAAGCCATGTACTTGCGTATTCTTTGAGTAAACCCCAAAGTTATTGAACGCAAAGTTCACATCAATCAGCTTCACATCGGTAATGATGTCGGTTGAGACATTGGTTCCGTGTAAAAGGACACCGGCAGCGTTGCCAGGCAGATTCAAGCCTTGAACATTCTCAATGGTTATATAGCCAAGAGCATTGCCGCCAGAAGCATCTATTTTGATACCATTGTTATTGTTACCCGTTCCGGTGGTTAATACCTTAAGATTTTTGATAATGGTTCTGTTGGCCGCATCGGATCCGCCTTTGGTGATCCTGATCACATCAGCGCCGCTTGTAATTCCCTGAACGATGGTTTGATCAGGTCCGGCACCCTGAATGGTGAGGCGTTTGTTTAGGGTAATATTCTCTGTAAAAGTTCCTGCACACACCTGGATGGTATGCCCGTCAAGGGTTTCGGATGCATTAATGGCGGCCTGGATGGTAGGATAGCCAAATCCGGTATTGGTATTCACAATACATCCGGCGGGGATAGCAACGGATTCGGTGATACTGTTAACATATCCATTATTAATAAAGGTAACCGTTACATAAAGATTCCTTCCAAGCACAGGGTTAAGCCAGCCTGCATTAACAGCACCGGTCAGCGGATTTGTGCTCGTGCGGAAAGATTCATCCTCATCAATTACGGTCTGGTTGGTTAGCCAGTTAGGGAACCTGGCATTATCAGAGACCCTTACAAGGTATTCCTGCCAGTACTTACTCTTAACAAGGTCGTTGTTGTTGGCAGTTTTCAGGTAGGTTTTAGTTGCCGGATTGCCTACAACTGTGTAATAATAGTATTCTGTGATCACATCATCGCCAATAGCCATGGCAGCAGCCTGGATATTTGCCGGAATGCCTCCGGCAAGCGCCGTGGCCAGATTTTGATAAAGAGCCGCTATGGCAGCTATGCCGGCAGGTGTGGTAGGATCGAGGCCGGGGATCGGGTTCAGCACCAGGTCGTTATCATCAACTGTAAACTGTACAAGGATACTTTCTGAAGCTTCTGTGTGATTAACACTCAGTGCGATGGGTTTTGCAGGACCGCCGCCGCAAGTGCCGCCTAAGTCGTCGCTCAACAGGTAGGGTACAATCACCACGGGGCCATTGTTCTTTGGTAAAATGGCAGTGTAGTCATCGGTACCAAACCAGTTACAGGTAGCATCGAGCACAGTTGTAGTGCGGTTGTCAATAGCCCAATCGGTTTTGGTTCCTGAAAAATCGTTATTGTTAAGTGTCAGGCTTGAGATATTTGCGCCAACCAAAATAGTAACATGCGATGAATTGGTTGCCCAGGTATTGTTGGTAAACTCCAATGTGCCTGCACCTTCAATTACCCATCCCCTGGTGATGTCAAATGAGTTGTTGCTTATCACACCCGAGCCATTGCTCAGGTAACCCGGCTGGCGCAGGCTTTCAATGATGTTGTTATCCATTAAGATTCCGGTCATATTGTTTGCCGACCAAACCGTTGCACGGGTAACCTGGCCATCTCCAAATTCATACTCACCAGAAAATTTATTATTCAGTATCTGTGTATTGGATTGGAACAGTGCAAGAATATTTCCTTGTCCTTTTCCTATTACTTTAAAATGGATATCCTTGACTGTTATACCTGCTGCATTGAGAGTCAGGGCATTTTGCCCGTTGACATTAAACCAGGATGAAGAAAGTTCAATCGTCGTATTGTCGCGACCTGCACCCTGGAGCGTGATAGTTTTCGTAATGTTGATTCCCGCGCTTAGGATGTGCGTCCCTGCACACAAATCCACTATATCACCTGAAGCAGCAGCATCATACGCTGGTTGAATGCCTGCATAGTACCCCTTAACGGTTGAAGAACCATCTTTCAAAGTAACCGGCAGGTACATAACGCTCACCGGGCCAAAAGTAGCAGATGAACCGTAAGTATCGGTTACAGTTATGGTATAGTCGCCAGCTGGCAGTCCGGTGATGGTGTAAGGATCAGTATTTGAAACAACCACCGGAGTGCCTCCCCAGTCAATGGTATAATTGGGTGAACCGCCGTCGAAGGTGACAAGGATTGAACCAGGCGTGCCACAGATCCCATCGGTAGGAACTGCTGAAGCAATTACAACCGGAGTACCAACACATGAACCGGGAACCGGCTGGAAACCAACAGTTCCTGATTCGTTATCAGTGCCGTCAACAAGCCAGGGGGAATAAGTTACAGAACCGTTTATCTTAGCAGGAATCAGGTCACCATCGGCCGTTCCCCACCAGTTGCAGGTGGCAGTAAGTGGTGCATTGTCAATCCCCGAAGCAAGTATTGCATAAACACTATTGTTGTCAAAACTGTTATTTTCAACCTTTGCTGTAGTCACATCCCCATCCATAACAGCGACCCCGACCGGAACGTTGCTGGCGAATATGTTTCCTGAAATTAACACATTAGCAGCTTCCCATGTATCGTTGGCTCTTGGTATTACGATGCCAACGCCAGGGTTGGTTCCATTGGAGGGTAAATTCGAAAATTCGTTGTTCTCAATCTTTACGGCATAATCATCTCCGGCAGTTGCCCAATTGGCCGGGTCTTCAATCATGACACCGAATCCCTGGTCTGTACCTGAAATCACCATGTCATAGAACTTGTTTCCGGTAATTTCGATATTGGCCAGGGCACTTGTCCATCCAGAGGGCAGGTAAGCGCCTGCTCCCCAGAAATCTATCCCACCAACCATGCCATGGAACCAGTTGTCGCGTATAATCACCTTAGCCGGAGTTACATCAAAACACCCCTGCATGGTCATGGCAATTCCCGTTGCCTCATTCCCAACAATGTTAAACCCTTCGATGGTTACTGTATTTCCGGGTAAAAGAGCTGAAGGGTGAATTTTGAATACACCGTCAAAGCCTGACCCGTCAATTATAGGACGTGAACCAGCTTTTGCTCTGAGGGTTACTCCTTTGGTAACTTTGATTAAACCACTTGGTGCAGGACTGCCTTCGGTTAGATAATTATATGTCCCTCCGCAAACCTCAATCACATCGCCATTACCTGTTGTAGAAGCGTCAATCGCCGATTGAATTGTTTCAAAATAATGTCCACTGGTGAGATTTTTGACGGGTAGGTAAACTAATGTTATAACTTCTTCGTCCCAACTGCCATTGGCGTCAACAACTTTGAAAGTGTAAGGTACATTAGTACCAAGATTATTTAAATCCCAATCTTGATCCCAATTATCTGATAATAAATCCCCGTCTTGATAGAGTGCAACTGGCGCTGTACCACCAGTCCAACTGAAATCTACACCAGTTGTTCCAATATAGCAAGTTGGGTTTTTCGGTGTTAGAGTCAGTACAATTGGAGTTCCTGTGCAACTGCCATCACCAACCTTCCATGGTTCAAAGTCAACATTTCCTGCAACCATTGTTGCAATGATATTTCCATTAGTGATGAGTGCTCCGCTACCGTCATACCACGAGTTGCATTCGGCTTTAACGCTTGCCGTCATGGTATTCTGAACGCCCAGATCAGTCCTTGAGAAATGGTTGTCGTAAATTTCAACCGTTTCGGCGTAGTCGTTATCTTCAACCTGCACGGCTACAGCATCAGGCGGCGTTTTAGCGTCAGTTAAAGTACCGATTAGATTATTTCTGACAATAGCATTTTCCGTTTTTCCTTCCAAACCTACCCCATGTGCCCACAATCCTGTTAAAACATTGATCCCGTTATTTTGGATGATCGCACCAATAGCTTTGCCAGTACCTGAGGCTCCTACGTTCACAAGGACACCATACGCACCCTTTCCTCCATTTTCCCAGGCATTAGTGGAGGCTTGTATGTTTTGGATGTAATTATTTTGAACTACCAATCCTGTTATATTGTGCGTGGCAGCTGAATACCCCACTGAAATTGCGTTTCCACTGCCGTTATTGGCTTTGGCTGCTTCACCGGACAAACTTGGATCATTACCACCATAGCAATCGTAAACACAATTATCTGAAATGAAAACGTTATTGATATCTGCTGTGCTGCTCATGCCAATTGAAATGGCATGGGTATAGCCGCTTGTAGCACTAGTCCCAATATAATGAATATGATTATTGATTATAGAGAGATTGCTTTGTCCTGCAGCTGTAATTGCATAATTACCAGTAGGATTTGTGATCTCGAATCCTGCAATGGTAACATTATCAGAAACCACTTGAATAGGAATGCCACCCGTTAATGATAGCAATGTTTCATCGTTGCGTGTTTCTGTGTAACAGTGAATATTATAATTGTTACCATTCAGTGTTAATGCTTTATTAACAACTACATTTTCATTGTAAGTTCCTGCCTCAACGAAGATGGTTTCCCCTGGTGCCTGGTAAGTTATTGCTGTATTGATGAGCATCGGAGTGGAAGCATCACCATTGGGATTATCGTCAACATAGTAATCCTCAGTCGCGATTTCTACAACATAAACCAGTGTGTTGGAAAAACTGTAAGGCGCATCAAAAAGTGCTGCTGTTGCAGTGTAGGCATCCTCTTTTGAGGCAAAATAATAACGGTACAATCCAGTGTAACCCACTGCCCAGGCTAATTGTGCGCCTGAAAGGCCGGTAATTACATCTGCCGGATTGGCTTTTTCGGAGTAAACTTTGGTAAGTTCAGCAATGCTGATTGTCCCTGATAAAGTAACCCCATTAATTCCAGCCGGTGTGCAATAAGCACTGGTGGTAAACAGACCGATACCAGCCCCGAAACCTCCGCTGAACGCATTACCGCTGGTTGTCAAGCCGTTGATGGTTGTGTTGTCGCAGTTGGTGATGCTCACTCCATTCCCACCGTTGTTGGTGGAAGTAATGTTGGTTAGCACACAACCATCAGATCCATTGAGGGCAAAACCTGTTCCACCGCAATCATCCACAGTTACACCTGTCAGTACTAATCCATCGGCATCACATTGGGTATGGATGCCAAATGTACCGGCACCAGTAACTGTTATGTCTTGAATGGTCACGGATGAAGTTTGAATGGCAATGCCGTAGGTTGCTGATGTTGAGGTCAGGGTATGCCCATCACCATCCAGGATGATACCCATGGCAATAGTTATTTTGTCTTCAGTAACATGTCTCAGCAATTTTACAGTTTGCCCCGGGGTTGCGTTATCAATGGCATCCTGAATGGTACAGTAAATTGTTCCGCCAACGATTTGAGCCGCACCATCTATGGTAACAGGATAGGCAGATGATGTACCTGTGCAATCATTTTCATCCCATGAGACCTGCACGCTTCCCTCACCTGTCGTGTTATTCCAGGTAATATCAATACTATTGGAAGTGGAATTTCCTGTACCGTTGGAGATCGTCCAGACATAATTTGATTTGCCAGCCTCAGTAGTATAAGTATGGGTGGAATTTGCACAGGGATTTTGTTCTCCGGAAAGAACAGTCGGTGCAGGTATTGGATGAATGGTTACATTTTTCACTGTGGCTGAAGCAGCAGTACAACCGTCACCATTTGTATAGTTTACACTCACTGAACCCGATCCGGCGCTTCCCCATGTAACCTCTATCGAATTCGTGGATGAACTGCCGGTGCCGCCTGTAATATTCCAGCTATAGCCGGTCATACCACTTTCTGTGGTGTAAGTTGCGGTCTCGCCAGCACACACCTGATCGTCACCATTAATAGTTGGCGTTGGTAAAGCCTTAACAGCTATAGTAAGGTCTTTGGTGTTTGAAGTACAACCATTGCCATCAGTGTAGTAAACACTCACCTTTTCGTTTCCTGTAACAGTTTGATCCCACTTTATTGTGATCGTATGATCTCCTGTACCACCTCCTGACACTAAAGTACCGTTGGTATAGTTCCAGTTGTAATTTGTCATTCCTGTTTCAGTGGTGTACTGTTCTGTTGCATTAAAGCAAGGGGTTGCATCACCCGAAATATTGGGATCTGTTTTTGCGTAAACCGTCCATGAATAGGTGTTTATGGCTTCATCGCATCCTTCACCGGTGCAGCCTCTTATTGCCCGGATATCTACCGAACTTGTTGCACTCGAGATATTGGTTCCGGGTGTGTAGGTTTGCCAACTGCCTCCATCTCCATCTATCCTGTACTCATAGGTATTGGTACAACCAACACCTCCAGTTCCTTCAACATTCACCGTTGCCGAAACATTGGTTCCATTGCACACAGCCCCTAAAGCAGGTGAAGGGGTCATAGTTGAAGCTGTTGGATCGGAAGTGACGTTAACAGTGAAAGTGAAATCTGGATCTTCATCTGTAGCATCTCTCACCGCAATTATATAATTTCCTGTTGAAGAAAAAATATCTATCGGTTCGAAAGTTATCGTTGCCCCGTTCCCAGTTATATTCTGTATAGTCGCAGCAGGTAACGGCGCTGTTTTCCTGATCCGATAGGTGTGTCCATTATTTGTGTTTGCGATTTGTACAGTAACAGTACCTCCAACACAAATATAAATGGTCTGAGTGCCGTCCCATGCTGGATCAGTAGTAACAATTTCTGATTGCGCCATTGCGCTCATTCCAAGCGCCATAGCCATTATTGCCACCAAGAATGGCAACATCATTTTCCGCAACTTTGGCGGAATTCCATACTTTTGAAACAAGTAGATCTTTTTCATACTTTAATTATTTAGGTTAAACAAAGAGATAATTGAATACTTATTTACTTTTTCATTTTCAACCCACAGTGAGTATTTTTTGGTACAAATCATTACCACTGTCATCATTTTCAGGTGATCAACCCCTATCCGCCCGCGTAATACTGGCCATTCAGTTACCTGACTCGTTTGTTCAATACTTTCCTGCTGCGTGCGCAGTTGTGTTGAATTGCGCACGCACAGGAAAAAGTACACAGTGCCGATGGTAAATACCAATAAAATCATTTGATTTGCAGGAAGTAGTTTAGGTAAAGTATATGAACTGATTTCTTGTAACTGATAATAGCAAAACTAAGGGATAGAAATCGAAACTTACGATTATAACATGCTGATTTTCAATAATTATTCTGCTGATTTTCAATTAAGCATTTTCCTTATATGTTGTAATCATTTCGCTGATATTTATTGGAATTACTTGATTAACAAAATCATAAAAACCGAATTGTGTAATTTAGTGCTTTGATTTGCATCGATCTTATCGTGTTGGTGAAGGTGTGGAAAGAGCAATAGCTCTTTTCCTTGTAAATTTATTTTACAGTCATCATGCGTGATACTCTTAGTATTGATCAACTCCTCAGCTTTTAATTACATCTCATTGATAATGAGCGATGTAAACATCAATACAATTTCCTGATAGTGTTGGATTCTATAGACGATTATTGGTCTTTTTACCTGAATATCAATTCTTTCCGGTTAGTTTTACAGAACGATTTTTGAGTTCCGGATGTAAAGTCACAAGAAATTCAAATGCCTTCCATTAGCAACTGTGTGTGAGACATCATCTCCTGCAAAAACATAGTGTTTATTACTGGTCAGGCTCTCAACAGATTTCTTATGCTTGCAGCACCCAGGCTTATTTGAGCTAATTTTACACCCGGTCAGTAAAGTCCGATTAAAATCACTTGAGTTGTCTATTTCAATAGTTACCTCAACACTCTGAAATAAAAAATTAATCAGGCAATCTCTCTGAATCACTTTGCCTTTTCCGTGTTACCCTGTGTTACAGTTCATAAATTTTGCTGCACAACCTGTCCAGTTTCATGCAGGAAAGAAGGGTTTCACTTTCATTGTGCATGTCCCTTTTTTACAGCTACTTCTTAAATAGATGTTAAGCCAATGAACAAAACTTTTCCGAGAAAACATAAGTACTTAATCAGACACCTGAAAAAATCACTCATGGACGTAAATGATTATGAATTCCTCATCTGCCGTATTTTTACTGTCCACTTTTATTAGCTTATATTAATAGGTGTAAAGTTCATCAGAAAAACCGAACCGATTCAATAATTTGAGGATTAATCCATTTTCCGGATGCTGGCTCCACAGATTAAATCAAACCTGTTTTTCGCTTCTGATGGAGTTCAGGAGGAAGGGACTGATCTGTTGTCAGAATTTATCAGCCAATTTGTTCACTGCGATTTTATGCTACTTTTAGTGCAATCAAATCCTTCATTTGATATCGGGGCAGGTGATGTTTTCTTTTGGGTAAAGCTTGGGAGGAGTGATTTTGAGACTTAGATCAATTTAGGTTTTTCCAGGTGTTACCTGATCAATCACAAAAAACCCTGTTTTCGAAACTATCCATCTACTAAATGCTGATTAGTTTTAATTTTAAAGCATACCTGACCATTTCAGCAGGAGTCTTGATTTCCAGTTTCTTGTAGATGTTTTGTTTATGAGAATCAACGGTTTTGCTGCTGATAAAAAGCAATTCTGCAATCTTTCTTGTGGTAAGGCCATTTGCATACATTTTCAGCACATCTTTTTCCCGGCTGGTAAGTAATGATTCCTTAGTAAATTCCTTTGCATCAGGGGAAATGTAATCGCAAATTACAATGTCAGCAATTTCTTCACTCAGATACCTGGTGCTATTGAATGCTGCGAAAATTGACTCCATCAGTTTGGCAAAACTGCAGTTTTTCAGCATATAGCCGATTGCCCCAGCTTCAAACATTCCTTTTATGAAGCTTTTGTCGTTGTGAATCGACAAACCGATGATTTTGATCATTGGAAGTTCACTTTTGATAACTCTTGTTGCTTCAATGCCATTTAAACCGTTCATTGTAATGTCCATCAAAACAACATCTGGTTTCAGTTTCCTTGATAGCTCAATGGCTTCCTGGCCGCTTGATGCTTGTCCAACAATTTCGATGACTGCCGGATCAAAAAGCCCTGACAGGCTTTCACGAAAAAGTTGATGATCATCTGCAATAAGGAGTTTTATGCTCATACAGCATTTGTATTTAAGTGATTACATATTGATTGAACATAATAATATCACAAAAAAATATTTATCACTACTGTCCGACTAAAAAATGAGAAAATAGGGGCAGTACAAATTATATA
>DAIRGA010000046.1:0-11382 GCA_036794825.1 Bacteroidales bacterium
CAGAAGTAGCCGAAAAGTACCTCAAAAAGGGGAAACAGATTGCTGTGGAAGGCCGTCTGGAAACCACCAGCTACGACGACAAGGATGGCCAGCGGAAGTTCTTCACTCAGATCAACGTGAACGACCTGGTGATGCTTGGCAAGGAGAGCAACTAACCCTTGTTTCCTGAAAACCGAAGCCCGCTGGAGAAATCCGGCGGGCTCTTTTTGTTTTTCAAAGTCAATAAACCATCCCGAAAGACGCCCTTTTGCTACTCTTAAACTTTAAGGTTTTGTGTTTGTATGAAAAGCCTCACGGGGTGATTTGGAAGTCTTTCAAACCCTCATTGATCAGGGCATTTACTTCATCCCTTAAATTTGGTAAGTGTTTGATCACAATCCCCCAGATATTTTCGTCAGAAATGTTGTCGTAAGCATGGATGATCTGATTTCTCAGGCCAATAATCCGATGTGAATTCGAAATTGAAAAATCCGGATTATCCTTAAGAATACGATTTGCGGCCTCGCCAATAATTTCAAGGTTTCTCTCGATAGCCCGTTTCAGCATAGTGTCATTGGAATAATCCAGAAAAGCTTTTGGCTTGATGATAAAGAATGAATCAATCTCATCAATTGCAAGTTTAATGTCATACAAAGACTTCAGCACTCTTTCTGTCATAGACAAGAATTTTATCACGATCAACAACCTTCCTGAAAACCGGATTTTTAATTGCATTATTCTCGACAAGATCAACGCGCCGGTCAAATAAAATTTCCAGTTTCTCTTTCAAATCCATGTAGTTATCAAAATAATCTTCCAACTTCACATTTTCAAATGTAATCAGCAAATCAACATCGCTATTTTCAGCAAGTTTGTTTTTTGAAGCAGAGCCAAAAAGGTATAATTTACTGACATAATGATTTTTACAAAGATCCGCAAGTTTCTCCTTATGTTGCTTTATGAAGTTCATTTTGCAAAAATACTGTAATTTCAAAATCCTTACAAGTAACCTGAACTCTCTGGGAAATCAAACCTTTAACCCTGAAATCTGCTTTAACCTAAAACCAACACCCGTTTACAAACGACTACAATCGCTTACGTCCATTTACAAACGCAAGTAAATGTTTATTAACCGGATCGGCCGAAACTCCCGCCATATCTTTGCTCCACGATTTTTTACTTAATTTTTTAAACCTTAAATTTTAATGTCATGAAAAGCTTAAGAAACAGTGTTCAGTTGATCGGCAACCTCGGAATGGACCCGGAAGTAAAACAAGTAGCTAATGGCAGGAAGATGGCACGCTTCTCCCTGGCAACAAGCGAAACCTACAAAAACGACAAAGGTGAGAAAGTCACCGATACCCAGTGGCACAACATCATTATCTGGGGCGGACTGGCAGAAGTAGCCGAAAAGTACCTCAAAAAGGGGAAACAGATTGCTGTGGAAGGCCGCCTCGAAACCACCAGCTACGACGACAAGGAGGGCAAGCGCAAGTTCTTCACCCAGATCAACGTGAACGACCTGGTGATGCTTGGCAAGGAGAGCAACTAACCCTGACTTCCCCTGAAAACCAAAGCCCGCTGGAGAAATCCTGCGGGCTTTTTTTATCAGCCCAGACAGGGTTCCGAACCCTGTCAGGGCTTACGTACATAATTTCCAAAAAAAATTGAAAGAATGTTCCAATTTCAAAAAGGTTTTATGTTTGCAGCCCAAACCAATTTATCCGCTTTGTGAACTCATTCCTTACTGATCCAATTTTTCAGATGCTCTCGGATGTAGCCTCACAAACAGGCCTAAGAGCTTGGGTTGTAGGTGGTTTTGTCCGCGACCTGTTCATGGGCAATCCTTCAAAAGACATTGATATCGTTGTTGTGGGCTCAGGAATTGACTTTGCCCGGGCAGTTGCAAGTCACACAGGATCAGGCCATGTGCAGGTTTTTAAGAATTTTGGCACCGCCATGCTGAAGTACCGGGATTGGCAGATTGAGTTTGTTGGCGCCCGAAGGGAGTCCTACCGCTCATCCTCGCGAAATCCAATTGTGGAAAATGGCACTATCGGGGATGACCAGAAACGGCGCGATTTCACCATAAATGCCATGAGCTTCAGCCTGAACAAAGAAGATTTTGGCCAGTTGATTGACCCGTTTGGCGGAGTTAAAGACCTGGATAGCAAGATAATCCGCACACCCCTTGATCCCGATATCACATACTCTGACGATCCACTGAGGATGATGCGGGCCATCAGATTTGCCTCCAGGTTCGATTTTCAGATTGAGACCTCAAGCCTTGAGGCGATCACCCGAAATGCCCAAAGGATTACCATCGTATCCCAGGAGCGGATCACCGATGAACTCAATAAGATCATCATGAGCGAAAAGCCCTCGGTGGGTTTTAAACTCCTGCACAGCAACGGATTGCTAAAGATAATTTTCCCTGAAATGGCTGCCCTTCAAGGAGCCGAGTACAAGGAGGGCCGGGGGCATAAGGACAATTTTTTCCATACACTGATTGTACTCGATAACATAGCCCCTTATACTCAGAATCTTTGGCTTCGCTGGGCTGCCATCCTGCACGACATCGGCAAACCGGCCACCAAAAAATGGGTTGAAGGCACCGGCTGGACTTTTCATGGCCACGACTTCATCGGCTCCAAAATGATTCCTGCCATTTTCCGCCGGCTCAAACTTCCGGTTGGCGATCAGATGAAATATGTGCAAAAACTTGTAGCCTTGCATCTCAGGCCAATCGTCCTTGCCGAAGATGTTGTAACTGATTCAGCCATAAGGCGCTTGTTGTTCGAAGCCAGCGATGATATTGACGATCTGATGACCTTGTGTTCAGCCGACATGTCGTCTAAAATACCTGAGAAAATTAAGCGGTACAAGGCCAATTTTGAGCTTGTCAGGCAAAAACTGGTTGAGATTGAGGAGAAGGACAAATTGCGCAACTGGCAACCTCCAGTCACTGGCGAAATCATCATGGAAACCTTTGCAATACCGCCCTGTAAAGAGGTCGGTGTAATTAAAACTGCCATTCGGGAAGCGATCCTCGAAGGTGAAATCCCAAATGAGTATGGACCGGCTTTCGAACTTATGCTTAAAACCGGCAGAGAAATGGGATTTGAGCCAAAACGATCGCCATAAATTTTTTGATGAGATTTGGATTTTAATATAATTTTGACTTTTCAATTTCTTCCAAACCTAATAAATGCATGACAAAATGGATGTTTTCAAACTGAGGATAGAAACCGACGAAAACCCGGGTTTCATACTCGATATAGAAATCAGGTCGGATCAAACTTTTAAAGACCTGCACGATTTTATTGTTAAAACATTGAAATTCAGCGGAAACGAATTAGCATCATTTTATGTTGCCGACGAAAATTGGGAAAAATACGAGGAGATTACCCTGCTCGACATGTCGGGCGATGTGGACCACCATGAGTATGATGGTGAAGATGAAGATTCGCACACCATCTACCTGATGTCTTCCACACACCTTGGCAAGTTTATAACCGAAACCTACCAGAACCTCATCTACGAATACGATTTCCTTCAGCTTCACACCTTTATGATCGAATGCCTTGATATCCGGCCAGCCGACAACAGAGTGAATTATCCAAAATTGGTGCAGCAAAAGGGGAACCTAAAAATTGTGAACAAGATAGAGGTTGAAAAAGACCCTGAAAAGCTACGCGAATCGCTTCTGAATGAGTTCAATATGATGGTAAAAGGCAACCTGAACGATGACGAAGATGACGAAGAAGATAGCAACGAAGATTTTTAAATCTTTTTCCACTATTGATGACTGTTTCTGATCGGCCAAAATCAGCCCATACCCTGGTTGTAGTTGCCGGGCCTACTGCGGTTGGAAAAACCAACCTCGCCATCCAACTGGCGCTGCATTACCATACCGTCATTATTTCGGCTGATTCGAGGCAGTTCTACAAGCAGTTAAAGATTGGCACTGCATCCCCGGCACCCGGAGAATTGGCACTTGTCCCCCATTTTCTCGCTGGTCATCTGGATGTAAACGACTATTACAATGTTTCGAAGTTCGAGAGCGATGTGCTTAAAATTCTGAAAGCAGAGTTCCCGGTACGCAATCCCATCATACTTACCGGCGGTTCAGGACTATACATTGACGCCGTGTGTAAAGGGATTGATGATTTGCCCGATGCAGATCCCCGGATCAGGGAGCAGATTAATCTCTGGCTGAAGGAGTCCGGACTGGAGTATTTGCAGAGAATGCTCCAAGAACTTGATCCTGAATATTTTGCCATCGTGGATAAAAATAATCCCAACCGGCTCAAGCGAGCAATCGAAGTTTGCCTGATGACCGGTAAAACCTATACTTCACTGCGGATGAATCAAACTAAAATCCGTGATTTTAAAATTATAAAGATCGGCCTGAACCTGCCACGCGAAGAGCTTTTTGAGCGAATCAGACTGAGAACGGAGAAAATGATTGTGGATGGACTCGTGGATGAAGTGAAATCGCTCGCCGGATTTCGCTCTATCAATGCTTTGAATACCGTCGGTTACAAAGAGATTTTTGAATTCCTGGACGGAACAGTTTCGCTGGATCAAGCAATTACAAATATCAAAACCAACACACGCCGCTACGCAAAAAGACAGCTTACCTGGTTCAAAAGAGATGAGGAGATGAGATGGTTTTCACCTGATCAGATTAAACAGATAATTAGATATATAAATGAAATGATGGCATGTTGAGTTTTTCCGCCGGTGATTGGAATGCATCAAAACAAAATTTTCAGTTGATATAAAAGCCATTGGAGGAATGATTTCAGTTCAAAAAGTCGGCAGTAAACAACCAATTCCCCATCACCCCATTGCCCCAAACGAAAATGAGATGTAAACTGACAATCCCATATTTCAGGAAAACTTACCGCCTACAGCCCTCTGGTATGATATCTCACCAATTCCTCAATCGGATTTTGGATAATTTTACCCAATCGAAGTTGATGATTCAGAATGACTTCTGATAAAATGTCCCTGAACAGAAAAGCCACCGATCCAACAAATCCCAGTTCATGCTCCCGGCAGTTGGAATAGTTCAAAATGATTTTGGTGATAAAATCTTCGAAAGCAGTCGCAACCAACTCTTTTACAGCGGGTTCGTTTTTAAATTCGAAAAGGAATGGCACGTAGGAGGCAATCATGCTGTTGGGTTTGGGATGCGAATAAAGCTGGGTAATAAAATCACCAACCTTCAGTGCATAGCGCTTTTCAAAAGTATCGTGCAGCTGGCCTGGCAGTCTCTTTTTGAAGTAGGCATTCAACAGAAGGCTGCCGAGTTGCATACCGCTGCCTTCGTCACCCAACAGAAATCCCAGGGAGGGAACAGCAGCACCGATTTTTCCATTTTCAAAAAAGCAACTGCTTGATCCTGTGCCCAAAATAGATGCAAAGCCGGTTCCGGAGCCAAAAAGCGCACGTGCAGCCCCAAAAAGGTCGTGCTGTACTTCCACTTTAACATCCGGAAGTACCTGGTTGACAGCGGTAACCACTTTGTGAACGGCTGCTGGTGATGAACATCCGGAGCCATAAAAAAACAGGGAATCAGCCTGCTGTATTTCAGTCTGACGGCTCACCTCTTCGATCATAGCAGCCAGAACATCTCCATGGTGATAATTAGGATTGAAACCATCTGTAACGATAGTAAATTGATTTTCAGCGTTGTGCCAGATTCTCCAGTCGGTTTTTGTCGAACCGCTTTCGGCAAGGATAATCATGAAACTTCAGATAAAATTAATATTGCCGGCAAAAGTAGGGCAATTTTAGTTTCTTTTCAATTGATCGGCTGAGGACGGTAAAACCAGTATTTGCCTTTTACTACCGTGTTTAGGTCGAGATCACTGAGGCCAACTTTCCGTCCGGAAAAGTTTGTGTTTTGGTGAGCTATCTGAAAGATTTTTTTCTCCTGGTCAATCACCTTGTAAACGATTGCCGTGTGCTGCCCCATTGTTTCGGTGTAAGTCGTATTTCCTCTCTGGTAGCGAATTTCGACGTTGGCAAACTGAATTAAATCACCAGGATAGACCATCTGTTTTTTTGGGTTGATTTCGACACCATATTTGAATTTTCCATCCCATGCTGCATTGTTACGGTTCAGGGCTTCATAGGCCAAGTCCCAGCATTCGCCACGGTTCACTTTGGTGCCTATGGTTGTGGTTATGTAATCCAGGATATTCCGGTTCAGTTCAGGTATCTCATTTTGAGCGAAGCCAAAAATGGAGAAAAGCAGAAGTAAAGATATCAAGGTTAATCTGGTCATCGGATGTTAGTTTGTATTAAAACACGATTGCGCCCAAAGTGTTGCATAGTTTGAAATGCAGAGCTTTTTAAAAAATTTACTGGTATTGACGAAATTTTAATTCGTAATTGTTATTGACTGATTTTCAGATAAAAATGCGCTTGCTTAAAAAAAGTTAATTGATCAAAAAAATGTATTTTTGCCTTTCATAAAGTAAACACTTTTTATTCATTAATTTTCAAACTAATCACTATGAGAAATTTTACTGTACACACCCTTAACAGCTGGCGACTGCTGACTATGGTTGCCGTTGCTTTTATAGGGTTACTCGTTCATCAACGTGCTGTAGCACAGGAGTATGCGATTGATTTTGGTCGCGCTGCTTCTGAAGTTGTCGTCACCGAAGACAACATGCAGCAGCTCAACCTCAGCTTCTCGTACAGGGGATTGGGTACTTTCATTGTGGAGACCGACAGGGGAATGACCTTCAATGAAATTGCCATCCCGGGTGCATACGCAATTGGCGAAATAGGCACGCCCAAGCTGCCTGCTTCCAAAAAAATGATTGAAGTGCCTTTTGGCGCTGAAGTCAGTGTTACGGTGAAGAACTACACTACCACCGAATACAAGCTTTCAGATTATGGTATCAACTTTAAGGTGATGCCCGTGCAGCCATCGCTGCGCAAAGACCAGGATGCTTCCGATGTTCCTTTTGAATTCAATAAGGATGTTTACGAAAAAGACTTTTTCATCGAGCATGAGATCGCTTCGGTAGAAGTGCTTGGCGTACTCAGAGGCTACAGGATTGCCCGCCTTACCGTAGCTCCGGTCAGTTATAATCCTTCTAAAGGAATCCTTCGGGTGTACAACGACATCGAAGTTGAAGTAAAATTCAACAACTCAGACGAGTCGCTTACTGAGTACATCAAGTCAACCACCTGGTCGCCCTACTTTGAAGTAGTTGGAAAAAGCCTGGTGAACAACCTTCGCAACGGTTACCCTGCTCATCCCGACCTAACCAAATACCCGGTGAAATACCTGATCGTTTCTCACAGAATGTTTGAAAATGATCTCCAGCCATTTATCGAATGGAAAACCAAAAAAGGTTTCAAAGTGATTGTTGCCTACACCGATGTTATCGGAACTACTTATGCACAGATTCAGGCTTATGTTCATCAGCAATACAACTCAGGAACACCCACCGATCCCCCGCCAAGTTTTGTCCTGTTTGTTGGCGACACGCCACAAATTCCTGCTACCACAGGCTCATCTTCAGGAAAAATGACCGACCTCTATTATGCCAGCGTTGATGGCGACTATTTCCCTGAGATGTATTACGGAAGGTTCTCAGCCACCAACTCCGCACAACTGGTATCGCAAATTGCCAAAACCTTGTATTACGAAAAATATGAATTTGCTGAACCATCCTATCTGAATAATGTAACCCTGATCGCAGGCGCTGATGGTACATGGAACCCGCGGGTAGGGCAGCCCACCGTGCAATACGGAACCAACAACTATTTCAACACTGCGCACGGATATACCAATGTTTACGCTTATCTGACCAGCCCATACACAGGATGCTATGCACCTGAAAAGATTGCGGTGAGTATGATAAACTACACCGCGCACTGCAGCGAGACTTCATGGGGCGATCCTAACCTTTCGATTAGCATGGTCAATGCTTTTACCAACAATGGTAAATATCCCCTTGCTGTCGGAAATTGCTGCCTTGCAGCCGACTTTGGGTATGGCGAATGTATTGGAGAAGCCTGGCAACGCGCAGCCAACAAAGGCTCAGTGGCTTACCTCGGATCATCGCCAAGCAGCTACTGGTTCGAAGACTTTTACTGGTCGGTGGGCGCTTTCCCCATTCAGGGAACTAACAATGGTTATGTGCCAACTTATGAAGAGACTACATGGGGAGCTTATGATGGCCCGTTTGTAAGTGATTATGTTACTACCGGTTCCATGAATTTTATTGGCAACCTGGCCGTGACCGAAGTTGATATCCAGGGGTGGCCAAGTCATTCCAGCCCGCTTTATTACTGGCAGGCTTACAACGTTCTGGGCGATCCCTCTCTGGTTCCATATCACACCCAAGGCTCAGCAAATACTGTGTCCCACATGCCCATTGTTCCGATTGGAATGAATTATTACGAAGTAACCGCTGAGCCAGGATCTTATGTAGGTATCTCCAAAGATGGCGTATTGCATGGTTGTGCACTGGTGGATGCAACGGGTGTTGTTGAGGTTCCACTCGATCCAATTTTGTCAGGTGGTATGGTGGATATAGTTGTTACAAAACCACAACGTATTCCTTATATGGTGCAGGTTCCGGCTGCAGCATTACAAGGACCTTATGTTGTTCTCGATGGTTATACTATCAGCGATCCTTCAGGAAACAATAATGGCCTGGCAGATTATGGTGAAAACATCAACCTCAACGTAACCCTGAAAAATGTTGGCGCTGATCCTTCAGCCGCTGTTAATGCAACTGTTTCGGGTTCAGATCAGTATGTAACGCTAACCAGCGCTGCCACCAAGAACTTTGGAACTATTCCTGCCGGCGGAACTGCCACCGTTAACAATGCATGGTCATTCTCCGTTGCCGGATTTGTACCCGATCAGCACAAAGCACAATTTACTCTTACCATGACCGATGGAAGCGGTTCGTGGACTTCAAACCTCTTTATCACTATCCAGTCGGCAGTTATAAGCATCTCTGATGAATTTGTCATTGACGATTCTCAATCCGGAAACAACGATGGTATTCTTGATCCGGGCGAAACCGGGCTGGTGAAAATGAATGTTACCAATACTGGTCACAGTGCAATTACCAATATTGCCATCAGCGTAGTTTCCAGCGATCCGATGCTCACAATCAACACGGCCAGTGTGAATGTGGCCAGCCTTGCAGCCGGAGCTTCACAGGAAATTTCTTTCAGCGTGTCAGCCAGCGCTTCTTCACCCATTGGCTATCCTGTTAATGTCAATCTTAACGCAGCCGGTGGTCCTGGCGGACAATACACTGATGAACAAATGATTACGGTTGTAATTGGTCTGATCCCGGAATACAATATGTCGAACACTACGGTGACAACATGTGTTGGTTATTTCTACGATTCCGGCGGACCCAGCGGAGAATATGGCAACAACCAAAATCTGACCATGACTTTCCTGCCTGCATCGGCCGATGGAGTAATCAAGGCACAGTTCACAGCTTTTGAGACCGAAGCCAACTACGACTATTTACACGTTTACAATGGCCCCAACACATCAGCTCCCCAGGTGCCCGGAAGTCCCTTCCACGGAACAACCAGCCCCGGAACGATTGTAGCCCTGAATGGCGCAGGTGCTTTGACCTTCAAATTCACCTCCGATGGTTCTGTTACAAAATCCGGATGGACTGCAAACATCAGCTGCCATTACATCACGGGAGTACCTGAATGTGCTTCAAATCCAAGTCCGGCAAACAATGCCACAAATGTTACTATGAACACCACTCTCACCTGGGTATCTCTGGATGCTACATTGTTTGATGTATATTTCGGCGTTACACCCAATCCACCATTTGTAACTACTGCCGATATTCCATCTTATTCACCCACTATGCTGCCTAACACGACCTACTTCTGGAAAGTCGTTCCAAAAAATTCAAACGGTCAGGCTACGGGATGTCCTGTTTGGACATTCACCACAAGCGGTCCGGAATATATGATGGGCAACGGAAACGTAACTGCAGGTAATGGAATGTTCTACGATTCAGGTGGAGCAAGCGGCCAGTATGGCAACAACGAAAACTTTACCATGACTTTCACACCATCTGTGGCAGGCACACCGCTGAAGTTCACCTTCACACAGTTTGAGGTTGAAGCCAACTACGATTACCTCCATATCTACAATGGTCCGGATGTAAGTTCACCAGCCTTTGCCGGTAGTCCTTTCCATGGAACAACCAGCCCGGGAACCATCACCTCAACACACCCAAGCGGCGCCATTACCTTCAAGTTTACTTCCGACAACTCAGTAACAAAAGTGGGTTGGGCAGCATCATTTATGTCAATGGGCAATCTGGCCTGCAATATCACCGCATCGCCCGAACAAATCTGCCAGGGTGGTTCTTCATTGCTCAACTGCAACCCCACCGGAGGTTCAGGTAATTACACCTGCAGCTGGTCACCGGCAAGCTCGTTAAGCAACCCGAACATCCCCAACCCAATGGCAAGTCCCGATGTAACGACAACCTACACAGTTACCATCAACGACGGAACCAATATCATCACCGACAGTTATACCCTGGTGGTTAACACTCCGCCGCAATTTAACCTTGGCGAAGATCAGACAGTGTGCGCCGATCAGTCGGTAACACTGGATGCAACAACCGCGGGCGCTGTTAGCTACCTCTGGACTCCGGGTGGTTACACAACAGCCGTTATCACGGTTGATTCAACCGGCGTGGGTTATGGCTCAGTTACTTATGTGTGCCAGGTTACCGATGCCAACGATTGCGTTGGTCAGGATGAGGTTACCATTACCTTCGAATCTTGTACCGGACTCAGCGAAATCAATGATAACCTCAGCATGATGATCTACCCGAACCCTGCAAGAAACGTTATCAACGTTACCCTCAGCGGAGTTTCGGAATCGCTGGAGTACACCCTCCTCAACAACCACGGACAGCAGGTTTACAAACAGAACGTTGGCCACCTGAACGGTACGGTGAACCACCAGATCGAACTCAGCGGATTTGCCCGCGGTATCTATTACCTGCGCATCAACACCAGCAACGAAGTGATTATCCGCAAGGTAGTCATTCAATAAATTCTCCAGGGAATTACAATCTAACCCGGGTCGGTTTTCTGATCCGGGTTTTTTTTGTCTGGTGATCCTCTGAACTTGATTTTGTCTGCCACTAATGCACAAAGTTTTGAAGGCTGGAAGCATAAGGGAAGCCAGCCCTGCGGGAAAGCCAGCCCTGGTCTCTATAAAAAGCAGTTTATACCGACTACAATGCAAGGGATGGCAGCCCTTGAATTTTCTCTTAGTATCTCCCAAAACAAGGATTAAAGGAAGCCAGCCCTGGTCTCTATAAAAAGCAGTTTATCCCGACTACAATGCAAGGG
>DAIRGA010000046.1:11482-23323 GCA_036794825.1 Bacteroidales bacterium
ATCTCCATAAATAAGTATTAAGGGAAGCCAGCCCTGATCTCTATAAAAAGCAGTTATCCCGACCACAATGCAAGGGATTGCAGCCCTGAATCTGCTCTTAGTATCTCCCAAAACAAGGATTAAGGGAAGCCAGCCCTGGTCTCTATAAAAAGCAGTTTATCCCGACCATAATGCAAGGGATGGCAGCCCTTGAATCTGCTCTTAGTATCTCCCAAAACAAGAATTAAGGGAAGCCAGCCCTGGTCTCTATAAAAAGCAGTTTATCCCGACTACAATGCAAGGGATGGCAGCCCTTGAATCTGCTCTTAGCATCTCCATAAATAAGTATTAAGGGAAGCCAGCCCTGATCTCTATAAAAAGCAGTTTATCCCGACCACAATGCAAGGGATGGCAGCCCTTGAATCTGCTATTAGCATCTCCATAAATAAGTATTAAGGGAAGCCAGCCCTGGTCTCTATAAAAAGCAGTTTATCCCGACCACAATGCAAGGAATGGCAGCCCTGAATCTGCGCTCAACTTAACCGCTGCATAAAGCCTCTTTAACAAAGCTACAAAGAACCCTCCCCGTCTCTTCATCCTTCAAAGTTGGGCAAGACTTGCAGGGCTTCTTATTCATACTTCTTCTTGTCTTTGCGTCTTAGTGGCTAAATCAACAGAATGTCCGGCAATAGCTTCTTTTAATCTTCACGCAGAAAAAGTATTAGCATCTCCAAAAAGAAGTATTAGCATCTTTTTTTGCCTCTCTTTGCATACTTGTCCGGAGGGCTGGAGGAATGCTTTTTCAGAGGTCTTTCTTTTTGAGGTAAAGCCAGATAATGCCGGTGAAGAGGGCGGTGTAGAGCAGGCAGACGAGCAGGTCGGCGGGGGAGATGGATTGCTGCAGCGAGAAGTTGAAGTCGGGCGTGCGGAACACCAGTTGCGAGGTGTTGACCGACCACACCAGGTGGTTCATCGCATTGAGCGGGAGGTATTTGTCGAGGTGGTCGGGCACATAGTACATAATCACCGGCTCGATCATGATATAGACAATGAGCAGGATGATTGCGAAGCCGGTTTTACGCACCAGCATCCCTATCATCATGGCAAAAACCAGGTAGGAAAAGAGTTCGGCGAAGTGGGCGGCGAGGTAGTACATCCTGCCGAGGACTTTGCCGGCGGTGATGCCCGAGGTGTTGGTGAAACCGAGGTAAAGCCCGGCAACGAAGAGCGCCAGGGTGGAAAAGAGGCTGAGCGCCAGCACGAGGCTGAGTTTGGCTTTGAGAAACTGGCTGCGGCTCATGCCGCTGATTATGTTGGAACGCACGGTGAGAAAAGTGAACTCGTTGGAGATCAGGATGAGCACAAGCATGGCCAGCAGCACTTTGATGGCAAACCTGAGCCCGCCAAAGAAAGCGATGTTCTGCCAAACATCCGGAAAGCTGAGCAGGAGCCTGGTGAAAAGCCGCATCATCAGCGATGCGTTGGTTTTGTCGGCCATGTAGCTCAACAGCTCGGGCAACCCGATGGCTGCCGAAAAGAGCACTACCAGATAAAGGATCGCCATCAGCCAGAAAGCCCGGTAGTTCCTGATTTTTTCCCATTCGGTGAGTAAGAGTGCGGTCATGACTACAATTTTAGGAAATTACAAGTTACAAATGATAAAACTCAAATAAATCCCAAATTACAAATGACAAATCTCAAACAAATTCCAAATTTTAAAACTCAAATCTCAAACATCCTTTCAGGGGAGAAGCTTTTCCAACCTGGAAAATTTATGAAACTCTTTCATATTTTTGATTCTTAGAGTCTTGGCAATTTGGAGGCATAAAGAAAAAGTCGCCACAAAGGCTCAAAGACACAAAGATTCACTAAGTTTATAAACTAATCAGGCCAAAGAATCTCTATTTTTCCGTTTTGAATTTTTGACATTGAATTTTTGATATTGTTTGTTTTTTGCTTTTTTTATTTGTTATTTCCCCTTTGTTATTTCTCTTGCTCTTTCAGTATTTCAAAAAAATGCTGTTCAAGGTTCTTCCTGCGCTGGTTCAGGTGGTTGAGGACAATTCCCTTTGCGATAAGGTATTCGTTGATGTCGTAAGGGGTGATGCCTGGTTTGAGGGTTGCGATGAGCAAACGGTTCTCCATTTTCACCGATGCAACGCCAGGGAAAGCGAGTAGTGCGTCTGCCAGAATTTCGGGGTTGTTAGCTGCAAGCTCCACTTCAGCCGAATCGTTGCTGAGGTCGCTCACCCGGCCTGAATAGAGTTTCTTCCCTTTGTGCAACACGGCTACATGCGAACACACCTTCTGCACCTCGTCCAGCAGGTGGCTGGCCAGTATTATGGTTGTGCCCTCGCTGCCGATGCGCAGAATGAGTTTGCGGATTTCGAAGATGCCCTGTGGATCGAGGCCGTTGGTAGGCTCGTCGAGGATAAGCACTTCGGGGCTTCCAAGCAGTGCGGAGGCAATGGCGAGCCGCTGCTTCATGCCAAGCGAATAGGTTCTGAATTTGTCGTTCCTGCGGTCGTAAAGCCCTACCAACTTGAGCACTCGCTCAAAATCGCTGAAAGCGACATTTTTGATCCTTGCAATGACGCGGAGGTTGTTTACAGCAGACAGGTAGGGATAGAACGCCGGTTGTTCAAGGGTGGCGCCCATTCTTTTGCGGCTGATGGCTGTAGGTCGTTCGCCAAACCATTCGAAGGTTCCTTCGTTCTGTCTTACAATTCCGAGAACAATCCCGAGTGTAGTGGTTTTGCCACTGCCGTTTGGACCCAACAAACCATAAATCTCACCCTGCTGAATCTCCAGGTTTAGCTTGTCCACTGCCAGGATGGCGCCATAGCGCTTCGAAAGTCCGTCAATGCTGAGGATGGTTGACAACGGGACGGTGTGATTAATGGTTAGTCATTTTATTATTTTTGAACAACTCAAATGCTCCTTAAAATTGCCGGATAGAGCTTCTGCCCATCGGCTTCATTCCTTTTGTTGAGCCTCATTTAGACTCATCGGCGATGAGTTGGTTACACTCCATTTTTTTTTCATTGCCAGAAAAATACTATTGTCGTAAATCATTGTTGACCCCAGCCCAATTGTGAGCAACGATTTTCAACGATTTACTCCCGGATTTTATCCCGGAAATTCGGGAGGATGGGGTAAATAAATCGTTGAAAATCTATATGGAGGAGCTTTCCGGCAATCACTATTTGCTGTATTTGGCCAGGATTTCGTCAATCACGGCATCGGTCAGCTCATGACCGGCCAGGAACGGGAAGCCCTGCCAGCGGACAATCCCTTTCGGGTCAATAATTACTACGTGCGGGATGCCCGAAACTTCGTAGATGTTTTTCATCCGTTTCTGGGTATCAATGGCGCTGTAATAATCTTTCTTTGGCTCTTTCAGGGCGAGCACCTTGGCTTCCGTTTCGTCTGACACGCCAATAACTACCATCCGGTCTTTGTACTTTTTGTGCCATTCGTTGAACTGCGGAATAGCTCTTTTGCAAGGGCCGCACCAGGTTGCCCAGAAGTCAATCATAATGAATTTTCCCTTCATGTCGGGCTGATCCGATAGCCATTTTTCGACTACAAAATCGGGGGCTTTCTGGTGGTAAAACGACTTGCCATACATCTTTTTGGTTGGTGTTACATCCTGCGAATGAGCAGATTGGAATAAAACTGAGAAGGCAAAAACCGTTAGAATCAATGCAAATGTCTTTTTCATACTTAACGTGATTAAATGAGGTGGCAAATGTATTAAATCATCAATAACTGTCAACTTAGATTATGGTTCAATGGAAGATCCGATTTGGTAATTAATTTCAGGGTGATGGCTTTTTTCGGTTCCTTTGATGGGGTCGGATGCATCCTGATCGGCAAATACTTCTATTTTTGCCACAGCTTTCTGGTTCATAGTTTTCGTTTATTTGACACAGCAACATTCAAATCATTAATAATCATACCATTATCATGAAAAAAATCTTCTTAGTTTTGATTGCATCCGCCTTTCTCTTTGCCGGATGCACGCAGATGTCCGAACACAAAAGCAAAGGCCCAGTAAGCAATGTTCAGCATCCTGAGTGGAGCAAAAATGTAAACATTTATGAGGTCAATCTCAGGCAGTTCACCGAAGAGGGCACTTTAAGCTCTTTTATCAAGCACATGCCACGCCTGCGCAATATGGGCGTTGATATTCTGTGGTTTATGCCGATCCACCCCATCGGAGAGCTGAACCGCAAAGGAAAAATGGGGAGCTATTACTCGGTGCAGGACTACAAGCTGGTGAATTCGGAGTTCGGAACCATCGAGGAGTTTCAGATGGTGGTCAAGCTGGCGCATGAGCTGGGAATGTACGTCATTATTGACTGGGTGGCCAATCATACTGCCTGGGATCATGAGTGGGTGACAAAACATCCGGAGTGGTATGCAAAGAATGAAAAGGGTGAGATGTATTCACCCTACGACTGGTCTGATGTGGTTCAGCTGGATTACAGCAACCAGGAGCTGCGCGCCGAAATGCTCGATGCACTAAAGTTTTGGGTTACCGAAACCGATATTGATGGTTATCGCTGCGACGTAGCCGACCTGGTTCCTCTGGATTTCTGGGAAAACGCCCGCAAGGAACTCGACAAGATCAAGCCGGTTTTCATGCTGGCTGAGTCGGATAAAGAGCCGCTGCTTACCAACGCTTTCGATATGGATTACGGTTGGAAGCTGCACCACATCGCTAATAATATTGCCAAAAAGGAAGCAGATGCCAACACCATCCAGCAGTATTTTGATGATTTGGATAAAACCTTCCCTAAAGGTGCAATGCGGATGAATTTCACCTCCAATCACGACGAAAATTCTTGGAACGGAACTGAATTCGAACGACTGGGAGGTGGCGCAGAAACCTTCTTTGTGCTGATGTCCACAGTGCCGGGCATGCCGCTCATCTACACCGGGCAGGAGGCTGCCATGAAAAAGCGCCTTGAATTTTTCGATAAAGACCCTGTTGACTGGTCAAACATTCCGTTGACGGAATTTTATCGCACGCTCCTCAACCTGAAAAAGAGAAACCAGGCTCTGTGGAATGGCAACTGGGGCGCACCGCTGAAGCGTGTTTATACCAACAACGACAAAGCTGTGTATGCATTTACCCGCTCCACCGAAGATGCAGCAGTTATGGTAATCCTTAATCTGACAGACGCCGGGCAG
Organism: Bacteroidales bacterium; assembly: GCA_036794825.1. GTDB lineage: Bacteria > Bacteroidota > Bacteroidia > Bacteroidales > 4484-276 > RZYY01. Next base: position 16,661 of record DAIRGA010000046.1, read on the forward strand.
CAGGTGCAGTTTCAGGGCGAGAGCCACGTTGCAGTCTATAAAAACGTATTCACCAATCAGCCCATGCCGGTGGTGAAAGATCAGCAGATGACCCTCAAGCCCTGGGAGTATTTTGTTTTGGAAAAATAAATTGAAGGATGGTAGTGATAGCACTGCCGGCTGTAAACTGCCGACTTTTTACTGCTGACTCATTCCTGAAAAGGCTTTTGCCTATTCAAGAGAAACTTAATACAGCAGGAATTTCCGGCTGATTTGCAATCCGTTACCGCTAACAAGCACTACATAAATTCCTCCGGATAACGAAGAGACCTGAATGTATTCGCCAGGTGTTACTGTGTCCTGAAGAATCATTCTGCCGGTCAGATCAAACAGATTGAAGCTAAATGGCAGGTTTTCCAGTTCCGCACTGTTGGTTTCCAGTTTGATGAGTTGATTACAAACCCTTATCAGCAGAGGGATTCCTGGCTCAAACTCATCAATTGCGGTAGAACCTTCAAGGAATAACCACTGGTAAGCCTGGCTGAATTGTGTCCGCCAGAGGTACTCGTTGTGCTGGCCGCCCGGTACAACTTTCAGGTTGAGTACGGAAGCGGCAAAACCGGCTGCCATCAATGTATCCATCATCAGGTTCATCTGATTTACCAGCCCGCCGCTTTCCGCAGTGCCCCCCATCATGTAGTAGCGTACAGGATGCTGTTTCCCGGTTTCATAAGCAAAGATGTAAGACGAGTCGCTGAACCAAAAGGAGGGTGAAAAAACGCCGGCTTTGCTGAAAACCTCTTGATACTTAAGTCCTAAGTAATGAGAGATCAGACCGCCCAGCGAGCTTCCCATAACACCCGTGAATTCCCGTTCGGGCTTTGTACGGTAATGATCATCAATATAAGGTTTGAGGGTCTCAACCATAAATTGCGCATACAGATCGCCGTCGCCACCACCATATTGCTGGTTTGGCCAGGGAGTGTATTCGGCTATTCGGTGGGAGCCTCCATTGTCAATCCCGACTACAATAGGAACCTCTTTCCCGTTGTTAAACAGAGAGTTAAGTGTTTCATCCACTTCCCACTCACCGGCAAAAGAAGTGTAAAGATCGAAGAGGTTTTGACCATCGTGCATGTAAAGTACCGGATAACGCTTTGTAGAAGTTTCGTAATCGGGGGGGAGATAGAGCCAGATCCGGCGTGTGCGGTTAAGCTGTGGAATGAAAAAATCATTGTCCATAACAACTACATTGGGCGCCGCAGTTGTTCCGGTTCCTCCCAGGTCTTCCCAGCTTAATATGGTGAGCATCAATGTATCGGATGTGCCAAACGTAAAAGTCCGGTTGGGAAGGTACCCTCCGTTTTCATTGCCTTCCACCGTTTCCCAACTGCCTCGCGTAAATTTGAACTGAATATTACCCGTTCCTGACAGGACGATCTGTGGTTTGCCGTATGCACCAATGTTGAGGATAAAATCCTGGCTGCCAGGGTTCCAGTTATTGAAGTTTCCGGCGATGTAAATATTATCTCCCGGCGGGGTGTTGGCAGGGATGGAGGTTACGATGACGGTAACTTCCGCAGATGTCAGGGTATAACTGGTAAAACAAGCAAACAGCAAAAGGGCAAGGTTTTTCATGTCAGGGATGTTTTCATTATCAGTTAGTTACGGATGATTTTGACAGCATTTCGTTGTAATCAATTTTATCAATTTGCTCACAAAGGTATGGTTTTTAATAATTTGAGGTCAAATTGGTTCGTCAGGCGGTGCTTTCATAGCAGGCGTAATGAATTTGGTTACTTTTGCGGCCAATTTTTCGATGATGAATCAGGCCAGAAAGAAATTTGTTGTTGGAGCATCTGCGGTGAGTCTTGCTGCAGTGCTGTGGGGTTTTGACGGTATTGTATTTACACCACGGCTCTACAACCTGCAGGTAAGCTATGTTGTGTTTGTGCTGCATCTTTTACCTTTTGTGCTGATGAATTTTATATTTTTCAGGCAATACAGGCAGCTTAAAAATTTCACCCTGCACGATACGGTAATCTTTGCTTTGATCGCTCTTTTTGGCGGCGCATTCGGAACGCTGGCCATAGTCAAAGCGCTGTTTCTGATGAATTTCAACCATCTTTCCGTGGTTGTTCTGCTGCAGAAGTTGCAACCCATTTTTGCCATTTTACTTGCAGTGATTTTCCTTGGCGAAAAAACAGGCCGCCATTTTCTGTTGTGGGCTTCTTTGGCTATCATTGGCGGGTATTTCCTCACTTTCGGCTTCTCGCTTCCCGATCTTGCAATGGATAAAAACACGCTGCATGCTTCACTTCTGGCACTCCTGGCCGCATTTTCGTTCGGAAGTTCCACAGTATTTTCCAAAATGATTCTCGGAAAATATGATTTCGTAACCTCGGTTTTTTACCGCTATGGGTTCACTACCGTAATTATGTTGATGATAATGATTGGCTTTGGTGACTTCAGCCAATTTTCGTTAACCACCAGTCAAAACTGGATCTTCATCACCATAATCTGCCTTACTACCGGCTCGGGAACCATGTTCCTCTATTATTACGGTTTGAAGAATGTAAAAGCGATTTTTGCTACCATCAGCGAACTGATGTTCCCCATCTCAGCGGTAGTGTTCGATTACCTCTTCAATGGCAGCCTTTTCACTCCAATTCAATGGATTAGCGCAGCAGTGATGATTTTTTCGATTTTAAAACTGAATAGCGCTGGCAAAAAAGGGAAAGCGTAAATGCTAACAAGTTCTTTATCTGAGCCTTCGGTTTTTTTTTCACCGCAGCAGACACCACAGGGCGCCTTACTATCTCATTTTTTAATTTCCTGCTTTTCTTGGAAGAATTTTCTGACGATGGCATCCATTGGAAAATGACAAATCTAAAAAGACAAATACCTCTCAGCCGTCAGGCAGGAATACGAAACCTCAAAATTTAATTACCAAACCGATACACATTCATTCCTGCCTGAATTCGTTATGCAGAGTTGCTTTGACTGTTTGGATTTTTGATCCTCAATAGATTGATTTCTATTGCAGATTTGTTAACAATGCTGTCCGGGTAAAACTAATCAATCCTCCTGAAACCCTTGATTTCTTTAATCCCGAAAATTCGGGATATTTTCAAAATTAGGATGACATTTTCCTGCAATACTTCACCCCGTACGTTCGGGGATTCCGCATAGCGGATAAAGTATTGTACCAGAGAATTTTACAATTTGCAAAATTTCCACGTAGTGGATTTACAAATTTTTGTAGGTCAGCAGTGATTTTTAATCAAAAATAATTGAATTACATTTGTCAAAAAAACCATCATGGAAATCATTCAGGTTGAAATAAAAAATAAGAATGCACTAACCATTTTAAAAGGAATGGAAAAAGCCCAGATCATACGGCTTCTGAAAAGAAAAAAGAAAACCGGTTTTGATATAGCATCTCTTCGGGGTGTTTTAACCTCGGAAAAAGCAATAGAACTGGCAAAACAGGTTGACCAACAACGCGAAGAATGGAACAGCACAGGTATTTGATTGACACAAACATTTCCATTTATTACTTTGGATCAATCCTGTCAGAGAGTGCAATAGCTTTTCTCGAGTCTGTATTCAAAAGTAAATATTTCCTGTCAGTTATTAACCGTATCGAATTGCTTGGATTTAGCAACCTTACTGAAAACGAATACAATGCACTCGAAACCTATGTTAGAAACGCATCAATGCTCGATCTTGATGAAGCAGTGATTTTGGAGACGATTCGTATTCGCCGTGAGTATAGGGTTAAGCTTCCGGATGCGATAATTGCAGCCACCTGCTTGACGAATGGTTGTTGCCTTGTTACCAATAACTTGAAGGATTTTCATAAAATCAAAGGACTCGAATTGAAAATCCTGCATACAATCGCTTGATAAAAATGTGTTCCTGTTATTCAACATACATTCACACTTAACCAGGCGATGCACTGAGACTGCGATGCACTGAGCTTGTCGAAGTGCCCAACCCCGAACATTTCCACTGAGCCTTCGGCGTGAGACTTCGGCGTGAGCGCTCAGTCGAACGCTTGTCGAAGTGACCAACCCCGAACATTTACACTGAACCTTCGGCGTGAGACTTCGGCGTGAGCGCTCAGTCGAATGCTTGCCGAAGTGCCGAACCCCTCAACCCCTGAACTCTTCAACCTTTCAACCACTCAAACTTACACCGAACACTTAACAAAGAATAAATCCTTATTTTTGCCCAAACATTAAACACCATGCTACAAATAAACAAGGTATATGTAACTGATGAAAACAAACATCCAATTGCCGTTCAGGTGGACATCAGAACATTTGAAAAAATTGAAATGTTGCTCGAAGACTATGCTTTGGGGCAGTTTATAAGCGAAAACAGCCCGGAAGATGCACTTACAGTAAATGAGGCAAAAGCATATTACGATAATCTGACAAGCAAAGGGGAATGCAAATAAGAATAAACAGGAAGTTCCTGAAAGAGCTTGACGTTTTACCGGAAAAAGAGAGAAAAAGGATTGAACAGTTCGTGTTTGAAGACAGCATTAATTTTGAAAACGTCAATAATGTTACCGGAATTAAAAAACTTAAGGGGTATCAAAACTATTACAGGATTAGGTTTGGAGACTATCGGGCAGGTTTAAAGTATGAAAATGATACACTCACTTTTGAACGACTCATTCATCGGAAAGATATCTACAAGTTTTATCCTTAACCAAATCCGATCAATAGTTTGATCATTCAGCAATTAAAATAAAAGTTGGGTACTTTTTGTCAACCAAAATCATGATAGGTCAAACCCCAAACACCAAATTGAGCGAAGCGCCTGCCCCGGTGAAATTCGCAAAGCGATACTATTTCACGGGGCCTGCCCCGACTCTTAGGGGAAATCCCGAGAGCGCAGTGATTCGGGACAACAAACAACGAACTCTTCAACCCTTTCACCAATGATACCCGATAAAGAATCGCAAAATGTTGAGTTCAAGCAAGGTTGGCATGACGACTATCTGAAACACCTGTGTGCGTTTGCAAATGGCCGGGGTGGCAGGCTTTACCTGGGCATCAGCGATGACGGTAACTTTATTGGAGTAAATAATGCCAAAAAGCTGTTGGAAGATATTCCCAACAAAGTAATTCAACGATTAGGAATCACAGTTGATGTGGAGCTAAAAGATTACAACCGTAAAGACTTGATCGAAATTATTGTAAACCCTGTTTCCGTTCCAATTTCATATCATGGCAAATACTATATTCGTAGTGGAAGCACAGTGCAGGAGCTCAGCGGGCACGAACTCAGAAGGTTCATCCTACAAAAAGACAACATCTCCTGGGATGAAATAACGATTCCGGACGCAAAAATTGATGATCTGGACGAACCATTGATAATGCGTTTTCTGTCAAAGGCTGTTGACACTAAACGACTATCGCCCGTTGCGATCAAAGAAGACATAAGTTTATTGTTAAACAAGCTAGACCTGTTAAACGATAAAGGCGAACTCACACGTGCAGCGATATTGCTTTTTGGAAAACGACCACACAAATACATCCGCTCTGCCACGGTAAAGCTGGGACGATTTGGAGACTCTGACACTGATTTGATCAGCCATGACATTATTGAAGGAAGTATTCTCGACATGCCAGAACGTATCCTTGATATGCTCAGGACAAAGTATTTGAGCTCACCAATTTATTATGAAGGAATTGAGCGCAAGGAAAAATTAGAGTATCCCGAAAAAGCACTCCGGGAGGCATTACTTAATGCAATCGTGCACAGGGATTATGGTGTGCAAACCGATGTAACAATTCGGGTGTACAGCAATAAGATCGTATTTTGGAACAGTGGTCCGTTGATTGCACCTTTAAGCCTTGAATTGCTAAAACAAGAACACCCTTCAAAAAGAAGAAACCCACTTATTGCAAATGTATTTTTTAGGTATGGATATATTGAGGCCTGGGGTAGAGGTATTCTTTTGATGATGGAAGAAGCTGCCAAAGCAGGCTTGCCTGAGCCTTTGCTTGAAGAATATGCCGGTGGAATACAGGTAACATTCTTAAAAAACAGCACAGAAACTGTAGGGAAAAGTGTGGAGAAAAGTGTGGAGAAAAGTGTGGAGAAAAGTGTGGAGAAAAGTGTGGAGAAAATAGTTGCTTTGATTTTAACCTATCCTTCTATTACCCAAAAAGAAATGGCAAAACAAACAGGATTATCAAGACGTGGGGTAGAAAAAAACATTGGCATTTTGAAAAAGAAGGGTAAAATTAAACGCATCGGCCCCGCTAAAGGCGGCCACTGGCAAATAATTGATCGTCAAAAAGAATAAGACACCCCCCACGGATTCCCTGCTTTTACCAAATGTGACGAAACCAACATCCAACGCAAAACATAGGACTACCAACTTAAATCCAAATCCAAAGTTTACAAGCTGTCCACAAATTCACACGGATTAAGCACAAATTCACACAAATAAAGCTTTAAGAATCAGGATCGAAAAATTTACTTTCAAAAATGAGTGCTACCCTTTGCCTTCATTAATTTGAGATAATTTGTTCCCACCATTTGCGAAAATTTGTGGAAAATTTAACGCCCAAAAATAAACCCCGAACATTTACACTGAGCCTTCGGCGTGAGCCTTCGGCGTGAGCGCTCAGTCGAACGCTCAGTCGAACGCTTGCCGAA
>DAIRGA010000047.1:0-22637 GCA_036794825.1 Bacteroidales bacterium
CAAGACCCCTCGGTTTATCTATCCTGTTGATCTTTGCTTTTGTTTTCAATGGGCTGATGTTTGGAGCTATGCTTACCGGTTTTTTATCCAGGGACTTGGTTCAGGAAATACTGCAGCAGCATTATAAGCAGTTGGTCATCACCAACCGGGCTGTGATGTTCATCACCGGGACAGGGATTTGTTTTGCAGGTATTTCGCTGGCCGGAATCGTGATGATGTGGCTGATGCGACGGATCGGGTTTTATCTGTTTGCCGCCGGGCAGCTGATTTTCCTTATTTCATTGGTTTTTGTTCTGAAGTCATTCGATATTATCAACATTTCAATAGCATTGTTTATCATCCTGCTGATTGGCGCTCACCTGAAAATGATGAGATAAAAATTTATGATCCAATGATTTATCAGCATTTCAGCAAGTTCGAAATCAGGCCGGAATATTTCGACCACCACAGCCTGCTGCATGGCATCAATCACACTTTCAGGGTGATGGTACATGTGCTCGAAATTGGTAATGCTGCCGGGCTGAAACATGAAATCCCGGAGGCTTTTTGTGCCGCCTTTATTCATGATATGGGACGAAAACATGACGGTTGGTGCACTGCTCACGGGCATTGGTCGGCAACCCGCAAACTCCCGCTTTTCAAAGGCTTGTTTCAGGAAATCGGGATCGACCAGAACGGGATGAATAATATCAAAACGGCTGCTACTTTTCACTCGCAGCACGACGAACCAGAACCTTCGGATCCTGCTTTTAAAACGATTGCCCTGCTAAAGGATGCCGATGCACTCGACCGGATCAGGATCAGCGAGGACGACCTTCGCCCCGAACTGCTGCGCTTTCCCGAAAGTCACGGCCTGATCGGCTTTGCCAAAAATCTTTTCTACGAAACCCATCACCTTTCATTGCTGAAGTTTTCGGAATTTCATCAAATAGCGATGCAGATAAAATAGCCCCCTTGTCCGCAGTTTGTAATGTTTTCCGATTTAGTCCGTTATTAGCCACTGATCCAAAACCGAATTATATTGAAATCCAGACGAAATTTCTTACCGCTCGTTTTTGTTTTGATTTCGCTTTTGCTTCTTCAGGGCTGCATCGAAATCGTGGAAAAAATTGATGTAAACGATGACCGATCGGGTACGATCAATCTCTCGGTGTCGGTTATGCAGGGAAATTTCCTGTTGAATCTTGTCAGACTCGGCATTGAAATGGATGTGCTTTCGGAGGTGGAAGAACTTGCAGAGGATGCGGCCGGAACACTGAGAAAAAGTTCTGGAATAAGCAATGTTCAGGTAACAGGCAGCCAAAAGCGGGGTATGGTGAGCCTCTCCTTCGATTTTGATAATCAACGTAACCTGAATCGGGCGCTTTACCAAATGGCAGGGCAGGAAAAGACCATTTTTCTGCCGGCCGTTTATAAAATCAGGAATGGCTCTTTTGAAAAGAAAAACATGACAAAACTGATCGAGCTGGTTGTCAGGGAGGAGCAACTGGACTTGTCTCCTTCACTAATTAATTATTCAACTGAAGTATATCTGCCGCGCCCGGCAAAATCAGTATCTGGCAAAAAAGCCGGTCTTTATCAAAATGGCCAGACTGTAAGGGTTTCCGGTAATCTTGCCGAAATTCTCGAAAATCGCACTAATACGGGGTTGAAGGTCAGGTTCTGAAGGTGATTTACCTGAGCAAGAGAACCAATAAAATTTGATCTTCAACATTGATAGTTCTCTTGCTGAGAATTATTCAGATCAAGGACTGGTTAGTAAACCAACAGTTTTACCGACTCCGAATAACTCTGATTTCCATCAAAGAAGTTGAACAGGATCAAATAAATCCCTTTTCCGGTAATCTTCGGGAGTTGATTAAATGCTTCACCTTTTCCTTTCACAGCGATTTCATCGGTAAAAATCTGTTTACCACCGAAATCAAAAGCACGGATCATCAGTTCGCCATCAGAAATATGGTTAAACCTGACGAAGGTTTCGCCAGTGGAAGGATTAGGAAATATTGCAAGGTGCAATGGTAATTCAGGCCTTTCGGTCACTGCAAAAACATTGCAGCTGTTCACTGTACCAGGGGTTCCGTAGTTTTGCGAAGCGCACCAGCTTTCGGGAAGCGAATTGTCGTAGAGTGGATTTTTCAGCTCAAGAGTAGCCCCGGTTCCATTGGGTTCTGCAGGCCACGGCGGGGCTGATTCATAGGTCAGATGGTCTATCAGGTCATCTGTATTATTAAACAGCCGGATCAACTCTCCCCCGCTGCCCAAACCGAAATCGAAACTGCCAATTACATTTTCCACAGATGGATGCTTCGATCTGAACAGCGACAAATTGTTGGAGAGAACGATGTAATCACCTGGTTGTAAAGTAATTCCGAAGGGTATTTTGAAAAGGTGGTCATTATTTTCATCTTTAAATTCCCACCCTGAAATATTGGCCGCAACATCATCAGCATTATACAATTCCACCCAATCACCATTATCAAAATCTGAAGCCGATTTGTAGTTGATTTCATTGAAAATCACATTGTAACTTCCCTGGTTGAAGAAAAAGGCGCCCATATCGTTGCGTGTTCCATCAGGATCAGGAGAGCTTTCGGGATTGCCGGTATCAATGCAGGGCGATCCTGGATGAAGGAGAAATACCGAATCGGCCTGGGCAACAAATTGAGGATCAGCCATAATATTTCCGCTACCCGGAAGTGATTCCGTGTTACATAACGAAAAATTTACTGTGTAATCGGAGAGTTGATCTACCTCAAAAACCTTTACCAACGAGTTCGAAAGTATTGTGTTTTCGATGGTAGCGTGCCCGCCGCCACTTCCGGCGTTTTTCTCATACAACCAAATGGTGGTTAAGTTTTGATCCAGCGTGTTGTTGGATATCAGCGCGTACGAATCATTTTTCAGGTTGATGCCAAAAGTGCTTCCCGAAACAAGGTTGTTTTTGATGGTAATACCAGTGCAGTCGTCCAGGGTAATGCCGCAATCAATCGCTTTGTAAATTGTGTTCCATTCCACGATGGAGTTGTGAACGTTGTCAAAGTCAATTCCATCATCAGCCGGATTAATGATTAGATTATTTCTGACGATTCCTCCGGAGCAGTGCAGGTACTCTATTGCATCCGGTGTTTTATAGAAATAACTGTCGGTAACGGCTGGGGCCGCGGGCATCGAAAAAATCAAACCCTCTCCGGTATTGTTGCTGACAAAACGACTTTTATCAACCTCAACATTCCCGCCTTCGGTGTAGATAAGCGCCTCGGTGAAATGAAGATTTTTGGAATTAAACTGATAGATATTTTCGATGATGATCTGGGCATTTTTCCCAAACAGCCTGCCATTAATCAGGTCAACATATCGAAATTGACAATCTTCCGTTGGATTAATCATCGCAATCGAATCCCAAAAAGGAATCCCATCAGCAGGCCTGAGAATCACCGGATTATCATTCTCTCCGATTGCCGCAATTCCGCCGTAAACCCTTATGCTGTGGGCATCTGTGAATAGGATCTCAACCCCGGCATTTATGGTGAGTAGTGCACCGGGCATGATCTCCACATCACAATCCACCAGGTACGGAGAATCCTCAGCCAAAAGTGTCATATTCTCCGAAATCAAACAGGGAAGCGTTTGCAGGTTTTTTATCTTTACTGGATTCCGCGAATCATAGGCCTCTACCTCCTGCCCGCCGGCGCCGATGGAAATCACCTTCCAGAAATAATCTCCCTCCGGAATATCCTGAATAATCAGAAAAGTATCCTGAATGCCTGTAAACACCTGCGTAAGCTGGGGTTCAAACATACTGCCGGAAGTAAGAAAAAACTGATATGTAATGGGTTGCCCGTTTGGATCACCCGACGGCGACCAGCGGAAGGTAATTTCGCCGGGGTATATTCCGGGAGTGGGCACACAGGTAAAGGACGACTGCACGTAATCAAAATACCAGTTGAGTTTTTCGGGAAATGTAGCAAAATGGTTTTTCTCGATCTGCACTTTCGCAAACCATTCGTCTATACTCTGAATGTCATCTGTAGTATCCTGAGCAACCGAAAACTCCAGTTCCTGCACCAGGCTGTCAATCTTCGGCCAAAAAATATCGGTTCTGAAAACTTCGCTGAAAATCTGGTTGGCTCTGTTTTTAATATCGGTAAGCATTGCAGGGTTCAGAATGGCTTTTTCGAGAAAGGGATTATCGGATGTCCAGTTAGCGGAGCTGTAGGTATGATTCCTCCACGAATAAACCGATAGCGTTTTATCGAGATCCCAGGGCATCATTTCCCAACGTCCGCTGCCATTTGCATCGCGGAACATATAGTAATTATGATAATAGGTGCTTTGGTTGCAGGTAACCATGTTGCAGGCAATGATATTTACAGCCTGGTCGTAATCCATCACTTCCTGAATAAATTCCGGGAAGTCCTCAACGCTCACCTGATTCAATCCTGCTATCAGTTGTACCAGGTCTTCTTTATTTCCCGAACCGGTTTTTTGTTCCCAAAAGTTAACAACATCGTCATAAATGTTGAGGCAAGCGCCGTCTTTGCTTGCTTTGTAAAGGTTCCCTTCAGTATCCAGTCCATGTGCCTCAAGGAAAAACCCGTCCATATTTTCAGTGCGGTTGTATAGTCCGAGAAAGTTGCCGTTCAGGAAGAGCCGTGCATGCTCGGTAGTAAAGCATTTTTGCCCGCTCATATTGAAGATAATGCTGCTCAATGTAGCCCGGATGTAACTTTTATCCTCATATTCAGCATTAAAGTTCAGCTCATCCCGGCCATTGGAAAACGGTGTGTCGAAGAACTTCACCTTTAGTGATTTCTTTGGCAGATACCTCGATCCATCTCCGCGAATCCGCATTTTTACATTAGTCCAGGTGGCTCCTTCGTGTGTGATGGTGATGGGGATATAAATATCCTGTTCGAAATTTTCGTAGATGTAAGCAAAATCATCAGGATCGCAGGTGATGAAATACTCTTTCACCTGCCCACAGAGTTTTGATGCAATTAAAATCAGAGCAATAATTAAAGGTGTTGATAGATACCTGGCTGTCATGTTGTTGAACTGAATTGTCAATACGGGAGCGAAAATACGGAATTTCAGGAAATTGAATCCCTGAGCAACCAGCCGGTATGGCCATCAGGATTAGTTAAAAAAGAGCTTTTTAACAAAAACCTGCTTGCTGGTTATGATTCTGATTATGTAAATGCCGGTGAGCGGGTAAGTATTGATTTCGAAATTTTGTTCTCCGGTAAAGCTAATTGTTTTGTGCCGGCGGCCTGATATGTCAAAAATTTCGCACGTTGCATCCGATTTTTCAGTAAAGGAGACATTAATCTGATTTCCAAAGTAATAAATCAGCACATCATCCTCTTCAAATTCCGGCACATACGTAATGTCGCTGATGCTGATACCATCCAGACGCAATTGTGGCCTTCCACCGGTGACTCCTGCAACGTGATAATATCTCCAGAATAGTTGTAAGTAATCCAAATCCAGGCATTCCACCGGCAGTGGTATTTCACTGAAATCCATCAGATCACCATGAACATCGGGATTGTACTCAACGGCCTGGTTATCCACCAGAAGATCTTCAAAAGGTTGATTAATGTCAGTCCGGTATTGCAGCCTAACGGCGTATTTCATGTCATTCGGCTCAAGCATTGCTGCTGTCCAGTTGATGAAGGCAAAGGAAACATCACGGGTATTCAGTGCTATCAATAGTCCTCCCAGGTCACGGTTGGTTCCGGTGTTGATGAAGGATATTCCATTGTCTTTCAATCCATTAATACGGGTTCTCTGGGTATTTTTATACGGAAAACCAATGTTTTGCTGATCTTCGGGCGCATAGTCATCGTGTGGAATAAAATAGGGATAAAATATGGAATCGGTCAGACCCGGATCGCTCATGTTGCTTTGCATAAACAGCATGTATTCGGGGAAAGCGTTTTCAGGCGCCGTCTCATCCCATGATTCGAAGGTAATTTTGTTTTCGTGCAACGAAAAGGCTCCCGGATAGATGATTACATCAAATGAAGCCATTACCGGGCCTGCAATGCTGTCGGTTACGGTCAGCGAAATAGTGGATGTGCCCCGTTGAATTGGGTAAACCGTTAGAAACCTTCCCACCACAGTTGCGTATGCATATAAAGGTTGAGAACTGTTTACCGAGTAATAAAGGGTGTCGTTATCCGGTTCATTCACCAAATCATCCAGATCGAATACTATTTCTTCACCATCTTCGATGAGATGCTGCATTGCGATTTGTTCGACAAATTCCGGAGGAACATTAGGTGGAGTGAGCAAAGTACCATCAAGGCTGAAGTTGTTGAATGTAACCCGGTTTCCTTCGTCAATGCTCATATTTTCGCCACCAAAACGTATCCGGATTTTAAAATTCGGGTTATCATCAGTGGATGGTAATTCTTCGAAATCGAATGTATAAAGCTGGTATTCAGTACCAAGCAAAGGAATCGGGTCAGCAATTCCCTCTGAAGTCCATTGATCTGGTGTTTCATCAACAGAATAGCTTACTACAAGGTTGTCGGCTGCGCCCTCATCTTTTGCAGCAAACCGGAAAACCACATCCCTGATCCCGGTAGTCGGAAGGTGAAAGATCAAAGTATTTTCACCACCATCACCTGTGAACGGCTGCTTCACCTGTATGCCTCTCATGTTGCTCGATTCGTAGGGGATGTTCTGATTACCCTCAGGCCGGTAGTTGATCGGGGTCGGTGCATTCCGCCGTTCCAACGAAGCTTTTCTCCAGTTGGGATGACCGGGATAAAAAGGATATCCTTCCAGAGCAGATTGAAAAGTGAGCACAGCATCATCCTTCAACTGATAAATTGGATTGACCTCTTCCATCGGGGTGTCGTTGGGCAAATCGGTGTTTAAAAGCCAGAAATTAACCAGCCGAGGAACATCCACACGCTTGAAATTGGCCTTAACGTAATAATCGGTCGTGGGATTCAGCTTGATAATCTTCTCCGTTGAGGTAGTATCTCCTGACCAGTGAGTGAAAATATATCCCTGAGCTGGCATGGCTTCCAGCTCCACGGGCACACCTTTATAATATTGTCCGCTCCAGGGGTAGGGATTGATTCTTGCACCTGGTGTATTTTCGTTAATCACAATGCTGTTGAGCCTTACCATACCGTGCCAGTGGTTGGATACATCCAGATTGATGGTATACTGGCCGTTCAGTTGAAAAAAATCAAGAATATGCTGATTTTGATATACAGGCCGCTGCTCAGCAAACTGGTACATTACGTCCAGATTAGACAGCCAGTGATCGTGGTGATATAGATTTTTCCACCGGAGAATATGCTCGTCAATTTCCTTTTCTATCTCCTTTTCAGCCTGATAAATCGCGTTTTCGATCACCGATGGTAAAAAAGTTGTATTCAGCAGATCAGCAAAGCGATTGATAAAACTGAATTTAAAATCCTCATTTTCAAGCAATTTTCTGAATAAAAAAGTTGACCATTCCGGGTTGGGGTACTCCGGACCTCCAACTGCTGAGGCAAATTCGAGCATATTATGCTGCAAGGCCTCTTCCAGCCCAAAAAGCCCAAACCCAAAATCAAGGTCTTTCACGAGCCATCTCCAACGACCATCCTGACCGGCCGGAGCATCAGGGTTGTAGGGAGTCTTCATCCTCCAGTACTCAAGGTTGTTACCGGGCCAGTCGTGGTTGTCCACAAAAATATTGATGATTTGATAATCTCTGAAATTGTCAACGTCCATGCGGGTTTGAATGTACTGATAATGTTCATCCTCCACCAGGCCGTTCTGTTCGATGTATCCGATGGTTTCGTCGTAATGCTCGCGGTCGCCTTCCTGGATTTCGTTGAGGTTGACGAGATAATCAATGTTATCAGGGTCTATTCCATAAACCCGCTCAAAATAATACTTGTCGTAACGCTCCCTTAAATTATGGATACCCCAGTACTCCCCGTTGATAAAAAGTATTGAAGGCAGATTATCCTGAGTATCTGGCTTGAGGTCTTTCACCATTTCCTGAATGGTAGCGTCGCGAAGCATAGTGAAATAGTAATCCTGCCCGGAGTTCCTAAGGATCAATGTTTTAAACTGATCGTCGTCAACATTCTCAAAAAACTTATAATTGATCGAAGGTTCTCCATAATTACTCCGGGCATAAAGACGCAGTGATTTCATGGGCCGGCGGCGACTCTCATTTCCATTAATCCTGAAACCAATCTCCTGGGAGAATTCAGCCCGTGTATTTCCCGGGATAAAAAACTCGATATTTGATCGCTTTTCCCATTGGTCGCCATTTCGGTGAAAATTTGCTAAAGTTTCCCAGTTATGAAGCGCTTCCGGATTTTCAGTCCTCCAGTTGTCGTAATCAACTCCAGCAGTGTAAATTCCGTCGTCATAATCAAACAGATCGTCCTTATCTGCACAAATGGAAAAAACCGGAAGAGTATAGCGTTCTCTGCCCGATTCGGTTAAGAAATATGAGTGGGTGATAGTCGTGCTTTTCAGCATTCCCTCCTTAAAAGCGGCAGCCCTGACAACCATGCCCTTAAATACCGGAAGAAGCGGGAAGTAATAGGGTTCGAAGTGAAAAGTGGTGGAGATGTGCGTAATACTGTCGGTTTCTCCGGCAACGTTTCTGACAAAGATTGAATCTGTGTAGGGATAAGTTCGATAGGATGCAGTAAGGAACTCGCCGAAAGGATCTCCGGGGTTATAGGGATACTGATTTTTGTAAGAAAAGGAAACTGTACCCACTCTGTCCGGATAGGGCTCTGACCCGTCGAGGGTGTAATAAATCAAGGCATCGGGGTCGGTGTGAGAGATGGTGAGCCAAAATTCATCGGTGTAAAACCCACCTGGCTGTGAAAATTGAGGTGGATCAAGAAAACCAGTGTAACCTTGTGTTTGGTTGGAAGTTCCGGGGGTTGGTTCTGAAAAATAATACCAGTTGCCCGTTCCATCCGGTTTCCGGCCGTATGACAAATCGCTGCAAAGATTCACCGGGTCCACTTCACTTATCGTTGTACCATCAGGGTGCGTAAGCAAGAGTGGTTCGCCTTCGGCTTTGATGCTGAAATTGGTGTGCAGTGGCATTGCAGGATCTGCTTTGTTTTTGCCTGAAGCCCATAGCAAAAGATAATCTCCCTGAAGTAGGGTTATATCGGGAAATATCCAGCGAAATGGTTCTGATTTGTCATCTGAAATGCCATATCCCCCGATATTCAACGGAGATTTTCCAACGTAGAGCAACTCGATCCAGTCGGAGTAATCACCATCCTCGTCAGCAATTTGATAGCTGTTGGACGACATGAATTCATTAATTACCACGAACTGTCCATTTACTGCTATCCCGGAAATTATGAGAAGGGTACTTAAAAGTAAGACTTTTTTATTTAATTGATTTACAAACATTTATCAATATCTAAAACCAAAATTCGAGATGGAAATTAACCAAGTCGTTACATCAATTCAGCATAATTTTTCGAGACCAGCTACTCTCTGAAGTCACCATTTTTACAATCAAAACTCCGTTATGTTGGCCGGTATCAATTCTGGTTTTCCCGGTTTTGCTGATTTCCTGAGCAGCAATCACTCTGCCCAAAAGATCGTACACAAAAAGAGTTCCATCCAGATAACCCTTGTGTTCAGCAATAATCGCACCATCAACCACCTGCACCAGGAAATTTTTTGATTGATAGTCATCAATCCCTGTAACATCCTTAAAAACAATATCATCCAACCGCAGTTGTGCCCTGGTGCCGGCGTCGCCCTCCACCAGGTAATATTTCCAGAGAACCTGAACATATTCTTTATTCAACGCACCGGCAGAAATGCTTAGATCAGTAAATTGCTGAACATCACCATCAGTAGCAGTCAGGTATTCGATCACCTGGCCATTAGAGGTAAGGTCGGCGAAAGGTGAGAATAAATCAGTCCGATAGAGAAGCCGGATGGCATACTGGCGCTCATTTTTCAAAATCGTACCGGCCAGCCAATCCAATTGAATTCCCTCCACATTGCGGGTATCCAGTGCCACCAAAATGCCCCCCAGGTCACGGTCACGACCTGTGTTGATAATAGAAATGCCATCGTCACCCATTCCGTTTATCCTTGTCCGGCGAATGTTTTTGTAAGGGAATCCGATGTTGGCCAGATCGTCATCGTGATAATCTTCATGGGGAATAAAGTAGGGATAAAGCAAAGGATCATTCAGTTCAGGATCATCCTTGTCTGATTGCAAAAAAAGAACATGCTGCGGATAGCTGTATTCCGGCTCTTCGGGGCTCCAGCTTGTAAACGAAAACTGTCCGCTGGACAAAGGAAAAGCTTTTGGGTAAACCAAGACCCTGAAAGTAATAAGTACAGCCGGGTTATTTCCATCGCTGGCAGTGATTTGAACGGTTGCATCCCCTCTTTTCAGTGGGGTAATCGTAACTACTGAGTTGTTAAGCTGTACCTGCACCATGGTAGGCCGGTCGCTTGCTGCATTAAATACCATCGGGTCATTTTCAGGGTCGCTGAAAATATTGTTCAGGTTGAATTCCAGTTCGTTACCCAGTTCTATTAACTCCTGCAAACTAATACTGTTAACAATCACCGGTGGCAGATTGTTTCCGGTAATAGCCGTTGCATCAACTGTTATATTATTGAATGTAACCCTGTTACCATCATCAGCCGACATGTTATCTCCAATAAAACGTATCCTGATCTTAAAATCCGGATTATTGCTGATTCCTCCGATCTGACTGAAATCAAACTCAAAAAGTAAAAAATCACTGCTCAGATCGGGTGTCGGATTGGTCATGCCAGCTGTCATCCAGACTGGATTCCCTGAAACGATTGAATAATCAACGGACAATTTGTTGGCAGCGCCTTCATCCTTGGCTGCAAGCCTGAAAACAATATCTTTAAAACCAGTAGTCGGAAGGTTGAAAAAGAGAGTGTTCTCACCACCATCCCCGGTAAAAGGCTGCTTAATCTGTATTCCGCGCATATTGGAAGCTTCATAGGTAATTCCCTGGTTGCCTTCTGGTCGGTAGTTTAGGGGCGTAGGTGCATTACGCCTCTCCATTGAGGCTTTGCGCCAGTTTGGATCGTCAGGGTTGAAAGGATAACCGGCAAGCGCAGAATGAAAAGCCATCATGGCGCCGGAATTGAGTTTAAAAATCGGATTAATGGATTCGAGTGGAGTATCGTTGAGGATCGAAGTATCAAAAAGCCAGAAAAAGACTAATTGTGATGTAGGATTGGTTTCAGGTGAGACGATGGGAAACGATTGACCGGAAAGTTGGTACGGAAAGATCAGATGAAAACCAATTGCAATAAAAAGCAGCGCAAAAGGTGATTTTCTTAGAATAGCCTTCATGGTTAAGTAATTGAATGTTAGTTAAATAAGTATTTATAGTTAATATTTTGCAAATTTACTTGTTTTGGCTTTAACAGATGATTGTAATCGGAAGCAGGAGGATAATTTAAAACGTTTATATTTATTGTTCGTATTTTACTGTATATCAACGCATTATGGTATCTGGTTTTGTTTTGGATCAAAACCCTGTTTTTATGCAAAAGATTGTGTGTACTTTTGTTGCGCAAACAACAATGTTAAGTCATGGCAGACAATACAAAGAAACCAATCAAGGAATTAGAACGTGTAGTAATCAGATTTTCCGGCGATTCCGGCGACGGAATGCAATTGACCGGCACACTGTTTTCTGATACATCAGCACTGTTCGGAAATTACCTTGCCACGTTCCCGGATTATCCCGCCGAAATCAGAGCTCCACAGGGAACTGTAGGTGGAGTTTCCGGTTTCCAGGTACATTTCGGTCACGGCGAAGTAAACACTCCAGGCGACTATGCAGATGTGCTTGTAGCGATGAACCCGGCAGCCTTGAAAGCCAATACGAAGTGGGTGAAGCCAGGGGGAACCATCATCGTTGACATTGACAGCTTCAATGAGAAGAACCTGCAAAAAGCTGGATGCAACGAAGACCCTCTGAATCAACCCGTGTTCCGCGATTATAACCTTATCAAAGCCCCAATCACCGCACTCACTCAGGAATCTCTAAAAGAACTCAACCTTGATATTAAGAGCGTCCTGCGAAGTAAGAATATGTTTGCCCTGGGAATGGTTTATTGGCTTTTCCACCGTCCGCTTGAATTTACAGAGAAGTTTTTTGAGGATAAATTCAAGAAAATCCCGCTCATCATGGAGGCCAATAAAATTGTCCTCAAAGCAGGTTTTTACTACGCCGAAACCATTGAAGCGCTTCAATCGTCCTATAGTGTTGCGCCAGCCAAAATTGAAGAGGGTTATTACAGAAACATAAATGGAAACGTGGCTACAGCCTGGGGCCTGATCGCAGCTGCAGAGAAAGCAAACCTGCCTTTGTTCCTTGGTTCTTATCCCATCACACCTGCCACGGAGATATTGCAGGAATTAGCTAAACGTAAAGATCTTGGGGTAAAATCTTTCCAGGCTGAGGACGAAATTGCCGGAATCTGTTCTGCAATTGGAGCAAGTTTTGCCGGACATCTGGCTGTGACCACCACCTCAGGCCCCGGTCTTTCGTTGAAAACCGAAGCAACGGGCCTGGCAGTAATTACAGAACTACCGCTGGTGATTGTTAATGTACAGCGCGGCGGCCCCTCAACCGGACTCCCGACCAAAACAGAACAATCGGACCTTCTGCAAGCCTTACACGGACGTCACGGCGAAAGTCCGCTGGTGGTCATTGCTGCCAGTTCACCATCCAATTGTTTCCAATACGCTTTCGAAGCCGCCAAAATTGCCCTTGAGCACATGACTCCCGTTATTTTGCTTACAGATGGTTTTCTTGCCAACGGCTCCGAACCATGGAAAATCCCTTCAATGAAAGAATTACCGGTCATCAATCCACCGGTTGTAAAAGAGGGAGCCGAGGGCTATCAGCCTTACCGAAGACTAAATGATGATATGTTAAGAGGCTGGGCTGTTCCCGGAACAAAAGGTCTGGAGCACAGGCTTGGTGGATTGGAAAAGATGGCCGTAACCGGCACTGTTTCCTATGTGCCTGAGAACCACCAGGTCATGACAAACGAAAGGGAAAAGAAAATCGAACGCGTAGTTAATGATATCCCTGACATTAGAATTCTTGGCGAAGATAAGGGAGAATTACTGCTAATAGGATGGGGAGGAACCTACGGCCACCTATATACTGCATTCCGTGAATTAAGAAAAGAGGGCTTTAAGATTAGCTACATTCATTTTAATTACATCAAGCCCCTTCCAAAAAACACTTTGCAGGTGCTGCAAAGTTTTAATAAACGGCTTGTTTGTGAACTTAACCTCGGACAAATGGCAAACTATCTCAGAATGAGTTTCGAGGGGCTGGAGTTCATTCAATATAATAAGGTTCAGGGGCTGCCTTTTACGGTGGTTGAACTGAAAGAACAAATCAAAAAAGTGTTGGGAGGAACATAAGCGATGACTGAAGAATTGAATTTGCAACCCAAAGATTTTAAAAGCGACCAGGAAGTACGCTGGTGCGCCGGCTGCGGTGATCATGCAGTACTGGCATCAGTACACAGAGCAATGGCTCAGGTTGGTGTTCCCCGCGAAAAAATTGCCCTGATCTCAGGTATAGGATGCTCGTCAAGGTTTCCATATTACATGAACACCTATGCTTTTCATGGGATTCATGGGCGTGCAGCAGTAATCGCATCCGGTGTTAAACTGGCCAACCCCGAACTCAGCGTTTGGGTGGTAACCGGCGATGGCGATTCACTGGCTATCGGTGGCAATCACTTTATTCACGTAGTAAGACGAAATATTGACCTGAACATCGTTTTATTGAACAATCAGATTTATGGTCTGACGAAAGGGCAGTACTCACCTACTTCTTTCGAAGGTCAAATTACCAAAACTTCGCCTTATGGCACCATCGAGCCGCCATTTCATCCCGGTGAACTTACACTTGGAGCTCAGGGTAAATTCTTTGCCCGTTCAATTGATAATAATGTCAAACTCACAACGGACATTCTGGTAGAAGCCGCTGGATTCAAGGGTGCATCAGTGGTTGAAGTACTTCAGAACTGTGTCATATACAATGATAATGCTTACAGCTATCTGACTGATAAAGTCTTCAAGGAAGACCGGCAACTTATACTTACTCACGGAGAGCCAATGATCTTTGGGAAAGACCGTGATAAGGGGATTGTGATGGATAACATGCAGTTAAAGGTTGTCAAACTTGGCGAAAATGGCGTCACCGAAAAGGATATCCTTGTGCATGATGCACACATGAAAAGCCCTCTGTTGCATTGGCTTATAGCAAATATGAACTTCCCGGAATTCCCGGTTGCCTTCGGAGTAATCAGATCGGTGGAAGAAGATCCTTATGATGTTAAGATGGACAGGCAGATCGAATACATCCAGAAGAACTCAAAGATTAAAAATATGGAAGATCTTCTGATGAGCGGCAATACCTGGAAAGTATAACTTTATCAGTCAAAAACCATAAAAACAAGAGCCGGTTTTATAGCCGGCTCTTGTTTTATCTGAAAAGGTATCTTAATGTGATTCCAATCTTAGGTCCATTTAACGAGATTTCTTCAGTAACCTCATTCTTCACAGGATCCTCTGGATCATCAGGATTGATTTCGTAAGTAATAAAGTCCTGATTGTAAGTTCCGATCTTGTAGTTAAACTCCAGGTCCATTGCCCAATGGTCTGACAAAGCATACTTAAGCCCTGCTATACCTTTTAATAATGCAGTAGAACCACTTACAGGATCAGGATTCTCCTTATCCTCAAATCTCATTTTCTGCTGAAGGAATACAAACTCACCACCGACACCAGCATAGGGAACAATTCCAAAAAATCTGAGCTTCTTAATGTGATATATCAGATCCGCCGAGGCTGGCAACCCGGTAAGTGTCCAGGTGGTTAAGCCAAATCCCTGAAGATCTTCCTCAAGGCTTGTTTGCCATACACCCAGATTAAATCTTCCGGACAAATTATAATTTAAAATAAACTCTGCCATTGCCTCGAAATTTATTGCGCCCGAGAAATCAGCATCTTTAAATTCTGATTCGTCCACCCAGTAATCGAGTGAGGGATTGTACCAGCCAATGTTCAATCCAAGACTTCTGAACCCTGCTTTTGGTTCATCCTGAGCAATTGTGGTCTGAACCATGAGCATCATAGCCACAAGAAAAACGATTCTTCTTACCATAATTTTAGTTTGAGATTGATAATGTCAAAAAAAAGGCATGAAACCCTCTTCCGGATTTCATGCCATATTGATCATCTGTTTGATCTTTAAATATTATTTTCCACCTCCCTGATCGTGGCAGTAGTATTCTTCAACTTTCCACTGGAATTTCTTTGTTGGAACCTGGATAGATCCAACATACGTTCCTGTGTAATCGTAAACTAAGTAGGTTACAACCAAAACACGGGCAAAAAGTTGTTGAGCATATTTGTAATGCGGTCCGACGCACCTTGTATCCTTTGCTTTCAGGTTGATATTGTAGCCCAATGAAATCAACTGATTTACCAAAGCATTTGGCGAAACAGCATAAATGAAGGTTCCACAAACACCGGCGCTGCAAACATCTGATTCTGCAACGAATGACCACGGACTCCATGTTTCAACATCTTTGATGAGCCTGAAACCTGTAAACACAAACCAGGTTGAAAAATGCGGCATTTCAAACGATGCGGTTGTGCGATCTGCATTGAGTGTTCCAAGAACTTTCTCCCATGTTCCAGTTGTTTCATTATAAGTACCAAACCACACATCAGCCTGACCATTGGTAACGCTGGGAATATTGATCGGAATGGTAATGATCGGACGGGCATCTTCGGGGAATGTCAGATCGGGTGAGAAGTTGTAGCCGTGTAGAACTGCTCTCTCGCCCAGGATGTTTAATTCTTCATATTTGGCGGAGGGCTGAATAAACGTAACGGTTACATTGTTATCTGATGACAGGGCTCCCGGAGGGAAATTAATAACCGTCTGCTGTGGCTGATCACTTTCGACATAAATAACGGTACCCTGCTGAGGAACGATAGTGGTGCTACCTCTTTTGTTCAGAAAGAAAACGTGCTGGGTAACTGTTGAGACGGCCTCAACCTGCTCAGTGACCTCGATTACAGTGCTTTCAGCAAGGAAGCCTTCTGATGAAGCCGTGATTACATAAGTTCCTTCGGTGGTTCCATCGTAGGTAAAAGCACCGGTGTTTCCATTGAACTCACGGGTTGTACCATTTGGCAGAACAACTTTAATGTCATAAGCCTGCAAGGCAGTGCCATTTTCGCTGTTTACAACGCTCACCTTCAATTGATTGAGCACTGAGGCGTCAGGATCGGGCATTTCTGAAGGTCCTACATTTTTACATTGATTAAATGCAAACAACATTGCAAAAGCAAGCAGAGGGAGGACCAGAAAACGAGTGTAGTTTTTGATTTTCATTTTTACTCCTTTATTTTAAATTGTTAATTTCATGAGCAAACTGTTGACAAAAGTAATTAATTTTAATTACTGTAATTCTTTTATTAACCTTTTTTTAAAAAAAACCGGATTGTATTCCAGCATAACTTCATAAAGTTCATTCCCCGTATCGTAGGTACTTGCGCTTTTTACAAAACCCTTCGCTCTGTACTCCCAGGAAAAATATTTTGTCTGTCGAAGTCTCAAATATCTGAATTTCATAAATTTACCTGGTGGCAACGGAATTGAAAAGTTGAATCCACCGTTAACTTCCGACGATTCTGATACCGAGGCAAAGAAACCTATGTTAACCTCTCCGAACTGCCTGAGGATGTCGAACCGGGCTGCGATATCATTGTAAAGAAAATTACCGGCCAGAATCCTGGTTGTAAGATCGTAATTACTGAACCGGTATTCTGCTGAGAAAACCCCGGTGAAATAGCTGGCATCCTCAAAATATTCGATCTGCCTGGGAACAAAAGCGTGATAAACCGTGTAACCGGTATTCAGACCAATCGCAAATCTGCCGTCGCTAAAGTACTTTTTCAGTTCGAGGTCAATCCCAGCCCGATCCTGGGTAAAAAAACCGGCGGATGCACTGAAAAAAACCTGGTCTTCAAGCCTGATGATCTGGTTCAATGCCAGTATTCCGGGTCTTACTTCAGTTTCAGCCTGTTCGGGAATAAGATAGTTGTTGTAAACTGGTAAAATCATCTGCGTTTTGAGGAAGAGCCCTTTAGCCAGTAAAGAATTCAATTCCGGAACCAGGTTGATATTGGCCTGCACGGGGCGATCAAAATTCCCAAATTGTGCTTTTACTTGTGGCCCAATAGCAATGTCGGCCTTGAATTGAGATTTATTCTTCAAAGGAGCCTTAAATTTTTCGAATTCAGGATTATCTGCAGATACTTCCAATACTTCAAGAAATTCATCCGGGGTAAATTTTTCTGAAACAAAATCACGGAAATGATTTGATTCATACTTAAAAAACAACATTGGAATCTGATTTCGGTAAAGAATGAGAAGTACAGACAAATCCTGATTTACATTTCTCCCCAAAATATGCATTACTTCGCTGCAACCCCTCGGCTCGAAACGAAATCGGCGGTTTTCGTAGCCAACTACTAAAATGTTGTCGACGGTAGTGGCAAAAACGTTTTCAAAACCAGCGAATACCAGTTCTGCCTGAATTTTTTCAAGGTCAGGTTGAGCTTGAGAGTGAACTGAAGGAACTATGCCGAAAAACAGGAAAATATGACAAAGAACTGAAATCGAACACTTTAACAAACACTCAAATGATAGAAATTTTGAAGGCGCCAATGCAATAATGGTCTAAACGTTTGGATTTATTAAAGCGATACGTTTTGCAAACTTAAGCCAATTAGCTTTTCAATCCAAAACATTTTCGAAAAAAGAGGTTAAATTTTATTAATCGGAGGTTAAATTGAGACTCTCCTAAAATAAATATTGAATCTAATACTCAATATAACAGTAACTTACTAAATATTATTCGTCTAAAATTATCTTCCAAAATCCTGATGAAAACAGTAAAATTTTTCAATTTTGCTGGTGATTTCCTTTTAATTTTGCCGCAATGAGAAAGAATTTTCGTCAATTCATCGAAAAAAACCATCTAATTGAGCCAAAGCAGCGCGTTTTAGTTGCTGTAAGCGGTGGAATTGACTCCATTGTGCTGGCCTGGCTTTTCGCAATGTCGCGATACAAATTTGGCATTGCGCATTGCAATTTTCACCTAAGGGGCAGCGAAAGCGATCAGGATGCAATTTTTGTCCGTCAACTGGCTGAGCGATTGAATGTTCCATTTTTCATGACTGATTTTGACACCATAACTATTGCAGAAAAGCATAAAATCTCCATACAACAAGCTGCAAGGGAGTTGCGGTACAACTGGTTTGAAAACTTAATTGGAGGCGAAGGTTACGCAAGCTATGCTATTGCGCACCATTTTGATGACCAGATAGAAACATTCATTATCAACCTCCTGAGGGGGACGGGGGTTTCAGGATTGAGAGGAATCCTGCCGAAAAGCAAGAACTGCATCCGGCCATTGCTATTTGCCACCAGGCCTGAGATTGAAGCTTTTGCCATTGAGCAGCAACTTGCTTACAGGGAGGACAGTTCCAACCTGAAAGACGATTACCTGCGAAATTCCATACGTCATCATATTCTACCTGCAATGGCCGCAGCGAGGCCGGATTTCAGGTCGGGCTTCAGGCGAACCTTTAAAAACCTGGCTTTAACTGAGTCCTTTTTAAATTCGAATATCAACCGGTTAGCTAAGGAATTACTGATTCAGGAAGATAATTTCCTGAAAATTGATTTGAAAAAACTACATCAGCATCAACCCCTTGCTTTGATTTTGTTCGAACTGCTTAAGAGTTTTAACTTTAACAGCGAGAATGCTCAAATGATATCGGATGCGATTCCTGGTACCAGTGGAAAAGTTTTTTTTTCGCCAACTCACCGTGTAGTCATTGACAGGGAATTTTTGTTCATTATTCCCGAATCCAGAGCGGAAACCGCTGAAAAGGAGATAAAAGCTCTGATTAACATTGATGACAAAGAGATCGAAAAGCCACTGAAACTTTCATTCGAAAGAAAAGCGAAGCCGGAAGGTTGGAAGCCCTTCAGGAATCCGGATGTGGGGCAGTTTGATATGGAAAAACTTCGGTTTCCACTGGAAATCAGGCAACCAAAAATTGGAGATTATTTTTACCCAATCGGACTTGGAGGAAGAAAAAAACTTTCGGATTTTTTCACTGATCTGAAAATCTCTGCTATCGAAAAAACCAAAATTAGGGTAATTACCTCCGGAAATGAAATTATCTGGATAATTAGTTACCGGCAAGATGACCGCTTTAAGATTACACCGGAAACAAAAACAATTTATGAGATTACTTTCCACAGAAACCAATAGATTGTTTATCAAATCGTTAGCTTTTTAAAAAAGTGATACTAAAGCGATTTAGCATTTTTTCACTTTTTCAAGGAGCATCTTTAAAATTCAAAGTATTAGTTTTGCGGCCTTTATTGATAATCAATAACATTTACTTATGGTTAATCCTTCTCTTTTCAAAGCTTTGACAACCAAAAGCCTCCTGCTGTTAACCCTCCTGTCGGGTTTTTCGTTCGAAAGCAAAGCGCAGGTTCTGGAACCGGTAAAATGGAGCTACAACAGCGAAATGACCGGCGCCAGCACAGCATTGCTGAAATTTACTGCCACAATTGATGACGGTTGGTATTTGTATTCGCAGAATATTGCTGATGGCGGCCCCATCAAAACTTCCTTCTATTTCAATGAGATTAAAGGATTTGAATTTGTTGACAGCGATGTTGAAATCACTGAAGAAGATAGTTTTGAGGGAGATGGCAGCAGGATTTACCGTGTGGTTTTCAATGAGCCGGTTCCAGAAGAAAAGGAAGACCCCAATTTTGGGATGGTTTTAAAATTACTGAAGAAGCAGGCAGATTTCACTCGTGAGATCAGGATTCTGACCGGCGAACCCCTTACCGTTACCGGTTTCCTGGAGTTTATGTGCTGCGATAACGAGAAGTGCCTGCCACCGACAAGTATTGATTTTACCTTTTCATTACAGGCGGAAGGGGTTTCATCAGGTGATCAAACTGATCAGAGTGGAGTAGAACGAGTCTCAGATGATGCCTCGTCCGGCGAAAATTCTGAAAGTGTGTGGTACATTTTTATTGTTGGGTTGATTGGGGGTTTACTTGCCCTGATTACGCCATGTGTTTTTCCGATGATACCCATGACAGTGAGTTATTTCCTGCGGAGTTCGGGCAGCAAGGCAAAAGGTCGGAGAGATGGTATTTTCTACGGAATTTCGATCATCATCATTTATGTAGCCTTAGGCATGGGAATCTCGCTCATTTTTGGATCGGACAAGCTTAACCTGATGGCTACCAGCCCGATTTTTA
This sequence comes from Bacteroidales bacterium, assembly GCA_036794825.1. Lineage (GTDB taxonomy): Bacteria > Bacteroidota > Bacteroidia > Bacteroidales > 4484-276 > RZYY01. The sequence continues at coordinate 20,427 of DAIRGA010000047.1, forward strand.
ACATATTCTTCTTTCTTTTGCTTTTGGTTTTTGCTGCGGCATTTTTTGGCGCTTTTGAGCTTACGCTTCCTTCGAGCTGGGTAAATAAAATGGACAGCCAGGCCGAAAAAAGCGGCGGCTTGCTGGGTGTTTTTCTTATGGCTTTTGTACTTGTATTGGTTTCGTTCTCCTGTACCGGCCCGATTATTGGAACCCTTCTTGTTCAGGCGGCAGTGAGTGGCAGCTGGCTTGCGCCGATGCTCGGCATGGCGGGATTTGCAACGGCGCTTGCTGTACCTTTCACCCTGTTAGCCATTTTCCCGTCTATGCTCGGAAATATGCCAAAATCGGGTGGATGGCTCAATTCTGTTAAGGTTGTTCTGGCCTTCATCCTTGTTGCCTTTTCGCTTAAATTTTTCGGAGTAGCCGATGCAGTTGGTCAATGGGGACTGCTTGGCCGTGAAACTTTCCTCGCTATCTGGATCACCCTATTCACCCTAATGGGTTTCTATCTTTTGGGTAAAATAAAATTCCACCACGACGATGATGTTCCCTACATTTCGGTAACCCGGCTATTTTTTGTGGTTGTAACTTTCAGTTTTGTTATTTACCTGATCCCCGGCATGTGGGGCGCTCCGCTCAATGCAATCAGCTCCTTCGCCCCTTCGATGACAACCCAGGAATTTAACCTCCAGAGCGCAGGTCGCAGTTTAGCCCCGGCTTCCACTGCTTTAACAGCAGATTATAGTAAATACAAAACCAAGCAGGGGGTTCATGGGTTGACGATGTTCCTGGACTACAACCAGGGAATGGAGTATGCCAAATCCGTTGGCAAACCTGTATTTCTTGACTTTACCGGACATGGATGTGCCAATTGCAAAAAGATGCATCAGGCGGTTTGGGGAGATGAGCGGGTACTGCAAAAGCTGGCCGGAGATTTTGTCATTATTTCGTTGTATGTTGATGAAAGAACCGCTTTACCTGCTCAGGAGCAATATGTTTCGGATTTTGGCGGAAAGGAAAAAAAGATAAAAACCGTGGGCGCAAAATGGAGCGATTTCCAGGCACGCAATTACGGGGTAAATTCTCAACCCTATTATGTTTTACTGGATAACCAGGAAAATCAGCTGGCAAAACCATACAGCTTCAACACCAACATTGATGAGTTTATCACTTTCCTCGACCTGGGAATTAAAGGTTTCATGGCCGGGAAATAAAGCATTAGGCCAACAATCAATTCATTCTTCACCCCCTGATGTCAATTCGTTGACATCAGGGGTTCTTTGAAATACCAGTCTTAAAATTTTATGTTAGAAATGTAAGACTGGATACCATTGGCAGAAACAGTTCAATTTCCGAGGTGTTCCAGTACTTTTGTACAAATCATTTCTCCATTTCCTGAACAAAAACCATTATAACGGCACACCTGGTTAAGATTTTCGTCGAAAAGAATGGTGCAGGGCATCGTATTGACGGCCATTGCGCGCATTAAATCCCCATTATAATCAATGTAGGTATCAAAATCCCATCCTTTGGCTTTCACCTTAGGTTTTACATGACCCCACGACCCCTGACAATCCGCACAAATTGCAACGATTTTTACACCTTTATCCCGAAGTGATTCCGTCCAGGCATTCTGCATCTCGTCCAGGTTTTCGCAACACTTGCCGCTGGCCGATTTCCAGAAAACGACAATAGTTGGATTTCCCGCAAGAAATACTGCTTGTGAAGAAACAGGGTTTCCATCAAGCGTTTTGAGTTCAGCATTTGGCAATTTACTTGTTTGTGCCTGTAACATGGTTATTGCCATGCATGCCACCAGGTAAGCTACAACTGTTTTCATAACAACAGGGTTTTAAAGTTATGTAATTCAGTAAATTATGAGGCAGGATTATTACTGTCTCGTTTTCGGAACTGCGTGCCGGTGATTTTTCTTGGTTTGCGGAACGGAAATTATCGTATCTAATCCACCCGGCAAAAGCGACGCTACCATTAAGGGATGATGGCAAGCTAACCATCAACCTTAATCCAAAGCCTAAAATTATTATCATGAAATTCACCTTAGTTTAAGTTTTACCAATCTCAACCTTTTGTATCACCAGTTGAAGCAAAGGTACGTCAAATTGAAATGAAAAGCAACAGATTTCAGGCTGAAACTTGCAGATCAGGGATGATAATTTCCTGACTTGTCCCCCCCTTTCACTTTGAAAAATTAATCATCACAAAATCAGT
>DAIRGA010000048.1:0-21305 GCA_036794825.1 Bacteroidales bacterium
ATGTCAGCAAAGGTTTGCAGCAGTTTGCAGACCGTGACTGACGGGGCGGTGCTGTATCAAAAGTGTAGATTTTAGTGTATGTTTTGTCTTTAATGGATGCTACCATGAGTGGTAAAAAACAGAATGATGAAGGTCTTTTTGGATCAACTTTGAATCCAGGGGCAAGCTGCATGTCCACAACATGATGATGATTGTGGTTGAAAAGTTTTAAAATTTAATTATTTCAGATTTAAAAGAATGATTTGCGCGAATTTACACTATTCCAATAATACTAATATAAAATGACAAATCAGAATCCTGAGCAACTAGCCCGTGACCATATTGACAAGCAATTGCTTGATTGTGGCTGGCTTATTCAGGATAAGTCAAAAATTAATTTGGCTGCCGGACAGGGCATTGCAGTTAGAGAATACCAAACAGATGTTGGTCCGGCTGACTATGTTTTGTTCGTTGCGAGAAAACCTGTTGGTGTAATTGAAGCCAAGAAACCGGAAGAAGGTGTTCATTTGGTTACTGATGTGGAGAACCAATCTGCTAATTATGCTTATGCAAAACTCAAATACCTGAATAACGACCCACTTCCGTTTGTTTATGAAAGCACCGGAGAGATAACGCGTTTTACCGACTACCGAGACCCAAAACCACGATCAAGAAATGTGTTCACTTTTCACCGACCGGAGACATTTGCCAAATGGATTAAAGAAGACAAAACATTAAGAGCGAGATTTTTTGACTTGCCCGAACTTCTTGAAGAGGGTCTGAGAGATTGCCAGATAAAAGCCATCACAAAGCTTGACATTTCTTTCAAAGAGAACCGTCCACGGGCATTGATTCAAATGGCAACAGGCTCTGGTAAAACTTTTACTGCCATCACTTTCATCTATCGCTTACTGAAATTTACAAAAGCGAAACGGATTTTATTTCTGGTTGACACAAAGAACCTGGGCGAACAAGCTGAACAGGAGTTTATGGCATTTGTGCCGAATGACGACAACCGAAAGTTTACAGAACTTTATGGCGTAACCCGACTAAAATCATCATTCGTCCCGAATAACAGTCAGGTATGTATCTCAACCATCCAGCGTTTTTACTCCATTTTGAAAGGTGAAGAATTGGACGAATCAGCAGAAGAAACCAATCCGGGTGAATTCAGATGGGAGAAACGGGTACCTGTTCCTGTGGCATACAACTCAAAAGTACCGGTTGAGTTTTTTGATTTCGTTATTATTGACGAGTGCCACCGCAGCATTTACAACCTTTGGAAACAGGTGCTGGATTATTTCGACAGCTTTTTGATTGGTTTGACTGCAACTCCTGACAATAGAACTTTTGGTTTCTTCAATCAAAACGTGGTGAGTGAATACACCCACGAGCAAGCCGTTACAGATGGTGTAAATGTGGGCTTCAATGTTTACACTATTGAAACTGAAATCTCCAAAAAAGGTAGTGTGATTTGGAAAGGTGAATATGTTGACCATAGAGAAAAGCTTTCCAGAAAAAAGCGCTGGGAGCAGTTGGATGAGGATATTAACTATTCGAACAAGCAACTGGATGATGAAGTGGTGAACCCCAACCAAATCCGGTTAATCATCAAAACATTTGCAGCGCATTTGCCTGAAATGTTTCCCGAACGCTTTGATGAACAAGGTGTTTTTGAAGTTCCAAAGACGTTGATTTTTGCCAAGACCGATTCTCATGCCGATGACATCATCCAAATTGTCCGTGAAGAGTTTGGTGAAGAAAACAAGTTCTGCAAAAAAATCACATACAATACGGAAGACCCAAAAGGCACTTTGGCTCAATTCAGAAATGATTATTTGCCAAGAATTGCTGTAACTGTGGACATGATTGCCACAGGCACAGATGTAAAGCCATTGGAATGCTTGCTCTTTATGCGGGATGTGAAAAGCCGCAACTACTTTGAGCAAATGAAAGGCCGGGGAACCCGAAGCATTGATTTTGATGCTCTAAAAAAGGTAACACCTACCGCAAAGTACACAAAAAACCATTTTGTAATTGTAGATGCCATTGGCGTAACCAAAAGTTTGAAAACCGATAGCCGACCATTGGAGAAAAAGCCCGGTGTGCCTTTGAAAGATTTGTTGGGCGCCATTGCAGTGGGTGCAAGAGACGAAGATTTGTTTACATCCTTAGCAGGTAGATTAGCCCGTTTGGATAAACAGGTAACGGAAAAAGAAAAAACCACCTTTCAGGAAAAAGCAGATGGAAAAACCATTTCACAAGTGGTAAAAGAATTGCTGAACGCTTACAATCCTGACACGCTGGAAGAAATTCGCCACAAGGTGGAAACGCAGTATGCAGGTGAATCTCCTGTACTGAAAGACGAAAAATACAATGAACTGGTTAACGCATTGCAAGAAAAAGCGGCTTCGGTGTTCAACGGCGATTTGAATACCTACATTGAAAATGTAAGAAAAGCCCATTCACAGGTGATTGACCACATTAACCCCGACAAATTGCTGAATGTAGGTTGGGATAAGGACAACACTGAAAAAGCTCAAACATTAATTCAAGACTTTACCGCATGGATTGAAAGCCACAAAGATGAAATCACTGCTTTGCAGATTTTTTACAGCCAGCCCTACCGCAGACGGGAACTGACTTACAAAATGATAAGGGAGGTGTATGAACTGCTGAAAACCGAAAAACCGTTATTGGCGCCTTTGCATGTATGGCGTGCCTTTGAGCAATTAGGCGCTTCGACTGGCTCAGCACCCAACGGCTCACCTAAAAATGAATTAATTGCTTTGGTTTCGTTGATACGCAAAGTAAGTGGCATTGATGCCAACCTTACTGCCTTTGACAAAACGGTGGACAAAAACTTTCAGGATTGGGTGTTTAGAAAACAAGCCGGAACATTAAAATTTACCGAAGAACAAATGCAATGGCTACGCATGATAAAGGATTATGTTGCCAATAGCTTTCACATTGATAGGGAGGATTTCGATTTGAATCCATTTAATGCCCAAGGCGGATTGGGCAAGATGTGGCAATTGTTTGGCGACAAGACAGAGGAAATTATTAATGAACTAAATGAGGCGTTGGCGGCATAATATTTAACTTTGCAAAAAATAGAAAGCGATGAAGAGTCATTATATAAAGGAAATATTCAGATCATTTGTAAACCAGGATAAGGAGAAATTTCTTCAAAATGCTTATGCATTGATTTCTGATGAGAGAAAATTAAATCATCAATTATTTGCAAATGAATTAAAAGATATAATTGAGCAAGTTGACATTAGGCCAAGTATGGTGCAAGAAGTCGACTACAGCAAAAGTTATAAAAAAAATATGCCTATTCCAAGAGACAATGAAAAAGGATTTCCGCTTTTAGAATTGAAAGAATTTAATCTTAGTTGGAATGATTTGATAATGAGTGACGAGAAAAAAACTCATTTACATAGCATTGAGAAAGGGTTTTGGAATAAAGAAATACTGAGTTCTTATGGAATAAAACCAAAGCAAAAAGTCCTTTTTTATGGGGTGCCAGGTACAGGCAAAACGCTTACTGCAAAAATTTTAAGTTGTGTACTTGGCTATCCTTTAGTTTATGTCAGATTTGATGCTATTGTTTCTTCGTATTTGGGCGAAACTGCAACGAACTTGAAAAAGATTTTTGATTTTATTGAAAAAGGCCAATGGGTGGTGCTTTTAGATGAATTTGATGTAGTTGGCAAACATAGAGATGACCAATATGAACATGGTGAGATTAAGAGAGTGGTCAATAATTTCATGCAATTACTAGATAGCTTTAATGGTGATAGTTTGATTATTGCAGCCACTAATCACGAACAACTTTTGGATCCAGGACTTTGGAGAAGATTCGACGATATTATACATTTTGAACTACCTGATGAATTTGAAAGAGAGAAGTTATTTCAGTTTTACTTCAAATCGGTTAAAAAAGTCAATTTAGATTACCTTAAGCTTGCAGAATTAAGTATTGGCTTGTCAGCAGCTGATATTACCCAAATTGTCTATGAATCAATAAGAAAAATGATAATTGAAAACAAATCTGATATTACAATTGAATTAATCAGTGATATCATAGAGATGTTTTTAAAAAGGAAAAAGCTTGAACCCAAAAAAATCTAATTATGGCAGAGCATCTTGAACTACCATTTATTCCTGAGAATTATAACCGTCCAGTCCGTCCGGGGTTTGGTACTAAAAGAATACAAAGAAATACTCAGCAAAAACAACTGTTCTATCGTTCTTCAATTGAAAAATTTAATGAGTTTCAATTATCCCAATCTGAAAAGAAAAATAGATTCTCTGGCTTTTTCAACCCTCAACTCATTTTTAAAATTTTATTGAATGCTAAAGAGAATGAGGATTCTTTTAGAGATGAAATGCATAGATCGAATATTCAAATTATTTCCCCATCGCCTGATAAAGCTGGTTATTGGGTTGCTTTTACTGATGAAGAAGACTTGCGTACCTTTAGAAATAGAATCGCTAATTATTCCTCAGAAAGACGTCAATATGATATGTTTAATGCTATTGCTGCATTCGATCTGATACCTAAAGAGGAGAAAATTGGAGCGAATTTGCGAAGCTACGAATTTCAACCAGATCAAAAAATCTATGTTGATGTTGAAATTTGGAGAATGCCTGATAGGCAAATATTAGCATTTATTGCTGGTATTGAACAAGTGATTCTGACCAAAGGATGCCGAGTAACTGACAGATTGATAAAAAGAAATTTCTGTCTATTTAGAGTTTGGGCAAATAAAGAAGTAATAGATTTATTGCTTGACTGTAATGAAGTATGTTTTGCAGATTTACCCCCAAAACCTTACATCAACTTTAGCTATTTAAATCAGGAATTAGAAAACCTTCCCGTTATAAATGAGCTCACTGATGAATCTGCAGCTATAGCAGTATTAGATTCCGGTATTGTTTCAAATCATCCTCTTTTCCAAAATGCTGTTGCCAATGAATATCCAGATGCAGACGGTGTGATTTCTGATGATAGTGGACATGGAACCAAGGTTGCCGGAATTGCTTTATATGGAGATATTAAAAAATGTATTGATGATAGGAAGTTTCGACAAAGCATCTGGATTATTTCTGCCAAAATTATGTTTGATGACGGCCAAGGTAATCCACAATATGATCCAGAGAAGTTATTAGAGCATGAATTACAGGATATTGTATTTGAAATTCGTAACAACAATCCAAATTGCAGAGTTTTTAATCTTTCTATTGGAAATAGAGCCAACAAAGCTTTTGAACTTCGTAAGCAATTCAACCTGGCTGTTTTATTGGATGAACTGGCCAAAGATTTTGATATTATTTTTACAGTCTCGGCAGGAAACATACCAATAAATGAAATCAATTTAGATGCCTATCCAGAATACTATCTCGAAAACGTATCCGATTACAAAATAATTGACCCTGCATCTGCAGCATTGGCAATTACTGTTGGAAGTATAGCACATGAAGTTGCTCCTTTAGACAATAATCCCGGCGATTTGCATTTTTCCCCTGCTACGGTTAATCATCCATCTCCTTTTACATGTTCTGGCCCGGGATTTAAAGGAATGATTAAACCGGAGTTTGTGGAATATGGTGGAAATCTCATTACAAATAGATACTCCGGAATTAACAATTTGTCGGCTAAAGTTTTATCCTTAAATAAAAACTTTGTTTCAGATGGTAGATTATTTAGCGTAGATGTTGGAACAAGTTTATCTTGTCCAAAGGTTGCGCATCAATTGGCTCTGTTAATTAATAAGTATCCGGAAAAGGGGAATAATATGATTAAAGCCCTTCTGCTGTCGTCTGCTAAAATTCCAAATGAGCGTCCTGCTGGATTTAGTGGCATAACAAAAAATAGTCCTGATAAAGATTTACTCCCTTTAATGAATTTATATGGTTATGGATTGCCTTCATTAAAAGAAGCAATAGAATCGGAAGAAGATAAAGTACTTTTAATCAGGGAAAACAGAATTGGCCTGAATAAAATACAACTCTATAAAATTGAATTGCCGGATATACTATTTACTGAGCGTGGGAAAAGAATTATTTCAGTGACTTTAGTTTACAATCCTCCTGTAAGTAAAAACAGATTAGACTATCTATCTTGTTCAATGGGATTCACTTTGTATCGGGACACACTGATTGAAGTTGTCAGTCGAGCCTATCAACAAGTTCAAATTGAAGAAGATCATGATATAGAAAATGTTGAGGAAAAAATTAAATTGCCACAAATAAAGCTACAACCTGGAACCAATTTAAGAAATAAAGGGGTTCATCAAAAAGGATCAACTTATTTTGACAGATTAACCTGGAATAAAGAGCTTCCGTTGGTACTTGCTATTGTATGCCAAAACAAGCACTTACGGGACGAGAATTATATGCAGGATTACGCTGTAATAGTAAAAATTGTGCACGAAGGAAATACGGAACTTTATAACCAAATCAGATTGCGCAATTTAGCAAGGGCACAAATAAGAGGATAATCTGCTAAGAAATTAATGACTGAGAAAAACAACATACCTAAAGACAAACAATTAATAAAGTTGGGAGAAGTTTGCACTTACTCCAAAGGGAAGAAGCCGACTGTTTTGAGTGATTTAAAAACGATGGAATGTTCTATTCCATACATAAATATTAAAGCATTTGAAAAAGGAGTATTTGATGAATACACAAATGGCGAAAAATGCAATTTATGTAATGATGATGATTTACTAATGGTTTGGGACGGAGCAAGATGTGGTTTAATCGGCAAAGCTAAAAAAGGTGCAGTAGGTTCAACTCTGATGAAGATTCTTCCAAAGGAAAATATCCACAAAGAATACTTGTATCACTTTATCAGTTCAAAGTTTTGGACTTTAAACACTAAACCAAAAGGTGTTGGAATTCCACATATAGAACCAACATTAATTTGGAACTTTGAATTAGTTGTTCCCCCACTTACCGAACAACGCGCCATCGTGACCAAAATAGAAGAACTCCTCAGCGAATTAGAAAACGGCAAACAACAACTGCTCATCGCACAACAGCAATTAAAAGTTTACAGGCAAAGTTTGTTGAAATGGGCTTTTGAAGGAAAACTCACAAATAAAAATGTAAAAGAAGGTGAATTGCCAGAGGGGTGGAAATGGGTTAAATTAAATGAAATTTGTAAAATTATTGGAGGTGTTACAAAAGGAAAAGATTACAAAGGAAAACAAACAATCTCATTGCCATATTTGAGAGTCGCCAATGTTCAAGATGGATATTTGGATTTGAAAATTATTAAAACAATAGAAGTCCTACCAACGGATTTGGAAAAGTATCGACTAGTCTATGGAGATATACTATATACTGAAGGTGGAGATAAAGATAAATTAGGTAGAGGAACAATTTGGAAAAATGAATTAGAAAACTGTATCCATCAAAATCATATTTTCAGAGCAAGACCTCTTTCCGAAAGCAGTAATTCAAAATACATCGCATATTATTCCCAGACTAAATTTGCTAAAAGCTATTTCTATAAATATGGAAAGCAAACAACTAATCTTGCTTCTATAAATCTTACGATTCTATCCGGGCTGCCTTTGCCGATTTGCTCTTTGAAAGAACAACAACTCATAGTCTCCGAATTAGAAAGTAAACTTACGGTATGTGATAAAATCGAAGAAACCATCAGCCAAAGCTTGCAACAGGCAGAATCCTTGAGGCAGAGTATTTTGAAGCAGGCGTTTGAGGGGAAACTAATTTAAAAATCAATGAATTACTATTACCATAAAAGACGATACCCTGATGATGTACTTGTGTACATCGAAGAATACAATAAGGAAACAGGGGTCGTTTTATTTGACTTCTTGGATTCAAATGAATATAACTCATTTACCGAAATTGGAGGTTTAGATAATTCGTTATCTAATCCATCAATGGTTCTGCTATCCAATTACAACCAAAGGACAATCCAAGAAAACACTATTTACGCTATTAAAAAAAATGTTATTGAGAATTGGCGAGAATTGAATTTAATTAATTTTGATAATCAAAATTCATTTCTTATAGGTTATACTATTGAGCTAACATCGGAGATTAATCAAATCTTCTTTGAATCAGTCTCCCTAAATGACTTCTTTGACTTTTTTCTGAATTACTATATGAGAGGTAGCGGAAATTTAAAGTTGCTTCCTGTTGATGTAAAAGGAAAATTAAATGTTACAATCAGGAATGTAGGACAAGGTAATTGGAATGAAATAAATGAAAATGATAGAATTTCAATAGTTTTTGATGCAGGTGCTTCAATGTACGCTACTAAAACTGATATTAGAAACATAATTGGGAATAGGGCAGCTAAATATTTTACAGAAAAACCCGGTTTAATATTATCGCATTGGGATAAAGATCATTATCATTCATTAGTTGGTATGACAGATGCCGAACTAGCCAATTTTTCCTTCTTCATTTGTCGTGATAGAGTACCCAACCTAACAAGCAGAGTTTTATTCGGAAGAATTATTTCTGCGATTGGGTCAGCTAATACATATACAATTGCAGCGGAACCTAGAAGTGCAAGAGGTGGTCATACACATCTAATCCCACTGATGCCATTGTCGAGTCAATTAATGATTTACAACGCACAGCATCATAAGAATAGAAACATCTCTGGGTTAGTAATTTCATTAAAAACTAAGGAAGCCAGTATCATTCTATCAGGCGATTGTCACTATGAACAAATCTCAGTTGATATTTTACCTCACTTAAACTTTAAGCATAAGCACAATTTAGTGGTACCTCATCACGGAGGTAAAGCAGGAAATTATGTGTATAATTTACCAAGAAACGTAACCCCTGACAATGCAATTATTTCAGTTGGTCCAAATAACTATGGTCATCCAATGCTGAATTATACAAGGGCTTTAGCACTTGATTGGTTTATAGTACAAAGTACACAAAGTGTAAATAACGACATTACAATAAATTTATGAGCCACAACACATCAAGTATAGTAAGTAAAGTTTGGAGTTTCTGCAATCCCCTGCGTGATGTAGGCGTAGGTTACGGAGACTATTTAGAACAACTCACCTACTTGCTATTCTTAAAAATGGCGGATGAATACAGCAAGCCGCCACATAACCGAAAACTACCCATTCCAAAAGAATACAATTGGGAAAGTTTGACCAATAAGAAAGGTGCAGAATTGGAATTGCATTATGCAACATTGCTAAGGGAATTAAGTACTGCCAAAGGTATATTAGGGCAAATCTTTACAAAGAGCCAAAACAAAATTCAAGACCCTGCAATGCTTGCTAAAATCATTGATATGATTGACAGTGAGCAATGGTTGGTAATGGGTGCAGATGTAAAAGGAGATATTTATGAAAAACTCCTGGAACAAAATGCACAGGACGTAAAAAGCGGTGCAGGTCAATACTTTACGCCGAGACCATTAATTCGTGCAATGGTAGAATGTATTCAGCCCCAACCAATGAAAACCATTGCAGACCCAGCTTGTGGTACAGGTGGATTCTTTTTAGCAGCTTATGATTACATAGTTGAAAACAACAAACTTGACAGGGATCAGAACAAGTTTCTGAAAATGCAAACCTTTTTCGGTAACGAAATTGTAGCTGGAACAAGGCGCTTGGCTTTGATGAATTTGTTTTTACACAACATTGGCGACATCGAAAGCGATAATTTCATTTCACCTGCTGACGCTTTAATTGCTGCCTCTCCAACAACTTATGATTATGTTTTAGCAAATCCCCCATTCGGCAAAAAAAGCTCGCAGACCTTTACCAATGACGAAGGCGAACAGGAGAAAGACGACTTGACCTATAATCGTCAGGACTTTTGGGCAACCACAAGCAATAAACAATTGAACTTTGTTCAGCATATCCGTTCAATGCTCAAAATCACAGGACAAGCAGCCGTCGTATTGCCCGACAATGTTTTGTTTGAAGGCGGTGCAGGTGAAATAGTTCGTAAAAAGTTACTGGAAACAACCGACCTGCACACAATCCTTCGCTTGCCGACTGGAATTTTTTATGCACAAGGCGTAAAAGCGAATGTTTTGTTCTTTGATGGAAAGCCAGCAAGTAAAAATGCCTGGACAAAGGAAATTTGGGTGTATGATTACAGAACCAACATCCATCATACGCTGAAAAAGAATCCTTTGATTGTGGAAAGCCTTCGGGATTTCATCACTTGCTATAACCCAACAAATCGCCATAAAAGAAAAGAGACCTGGTCAGAAACTAATCCCGAAGGACGTTGGAGAAAGTTTGAGTATGACGAAATCATTGCAAGAGACAAGACTTCGTTAGACATATCCTGGTTAAAGGATAACTCACTGGCTGATTTGGATAACCTGCCCGACCCTGAAGTATTGGCAGCAGAAATCATTGAAAATCTGGAAGCTGGTTTAGAGAGTTTTAAAACGATCGTTGCGGCATTGAATACTAAGTAGTCACCCCTTCCCAACCTATTCAAGTGTTGATTATTAACAATCTTCCCATAGTGCAAGGTTTTTAGTAATTTTAGCGAAAAGCTTGCAAAGGTGTCCGGAAAATCCCCCAGTCCATCGAAGAAGAATTTTCCCTCGCTGATGCCCAATGAAATCCGGATAATCCGTTTTATCCTACGCCCAATATGGTTTCTTAACTTATGCTTATGCTTCATGTACCCTCACTGAAATTGAGTTGTTGAGGATCAACTAATCAATTAAATTCCCTTATCTTTGCTTTACACCATTCTTTTGGAAATTTTATGAAATTGACAGTTGTATTTTTAAGTAAAATCTTGATTTATGAATAAAAGTTACATTTTGGTAAAAGGTGATGTGTCTGGAATACAGAACTTTGTTTTCAATGTTAAAAGTGAGCATGCTGCTAAAGAGTTGAAAGGAAGATCCTTTTTTGTCAAGCTTCTCATCGAACTTGCCATCTACGCTTTGCATGACAAATTCAATATTTCAACTGCAGAAGAAATTTTGGAATCCAGGATTTCAACTTCAGGGGGGAATTTTTTTCTGAAATTACCAATGAACAGTGAGTGTGAAACTAAAATCGCTGAAGTTCAGAATGAACTCACCCGTGGATTGAATTTTACAGGACTGAACATTAGTATTGCTCATGCGGCTTACACAGGCGATTATGAAAATGTAATCAAAAATCTTGATAAATTGTGCCGTGAAACAAAACTCCGGTTTTATCACGAGGATTTTACCTACTTTGATTCCTTTCCTAAGAAGAATACGAATTTTGATACGAAGTGGAAGAGCTTAACAGAAACATTAAAGAAGACGAATGCGTTCATAATCACGAAAACTCCTAAACATAACACCAGTTTACAGATAAAAGAAAATCAGGTTTTAATTTCGAATTATGAAGTAGCATTTAATAATCAAGGTAATGGATTATTATTATCTGACTTTCTTGAAAGCTTGTTCCCTATTTACAATAGCCACATTATTGAATTTGAGTGTCTGAGCAAATCAACAGCTTTTCATAAATTTAAGGGAAGTGGCGCTCCATGTCAGCCTAATATAGATTGGACGATTATGGAGAATGGTGGTAATAAAGGAATTGAAAAATTGGGCATTCTTGCCATGGATGTAGATGGCCTTGGAATTTGCATGGAATCAATCAAGAATGAAACTGATCATCGGGAAACTGATAAGAGATTGAGAGATTTTTTTAACTATAAAATTCAGGAAATAATAAATGATGAAAAAGAAACCTATAGATACAATAAAAATCATTACGGACAATATATCACGGCTGATATCCCCAGGTTCAAAAACAAAATTTATTCGGTTACTGCTGGGGGCGATGATAGTTTCTTTGTTGGAAAATGGAATACTATTCTTGATTTTGCAATTGAAATCAACAAAGCCTTCAATAAAGAATTCCCAGATCTTACCATTTCAGCCGGTATGGTTATCGTTGACCCCAAATTTCCGGTTGTCCGTTTTGCAGATTTAGTGGGTAGTGCTCTGAAAAATGCTAAATATCAGTATAAAACCAAAGGAAATATCTGCCTGTTAGGAGAAGTGATTCAGTGGGAAATTTTGACTGAAGTTAACAAAATGAGGATCGAATTTAAGAAAAAAGACATAACAGGTGGAATGTTAGCAAAAGCACGTCTGGCTGCCAATAGTCTCAAAGATGCGACTGTTTTTAGATTGGAAGATTTTTGGAAAATGGGATATTACCTCAGAGAGCTTGATACAAACGCAAAAGATAGAATCATGCGTAAACTTTTAGAGTACATGACTAAGTCCATTAAAACAACAGACGAGTTACAGAAAAGAAACTATCGCAGTATTCTGCCAATTGCTGCTCGTCTTGCTGAATTAGATAAAAGATAAATTTTTAAAATTTAAATTAATATGAGAACAACAGAAAATCAAAAAAAGCAACATGATAGTCCATTGCTAGACTATGCTTTAGTGCTGGATTATTCACCCAAGGATCCTGACAATGCAGCCAATACGTTGGAAATCATTAAAAGAACCGATGAAATGATGAAAGAACATTGCCGATTCAAAGCTGATGCGCTTTCCTATACACAACTTCGCAACATATTGCAGGAGCTGAAAAATAACAGAGAAAATCCCGTTATTGTTATTCCAAAATTGGCATACATTGAGGCACGCCAGGAAAAGAGCAAACAGAAGAATTTAGTTGAATTTATCAGGAACCTACTCCAAAAATCTATCGAACAAAATAAAGTTGATGGTTTTTTTGATTACATGGATTCACTTGTAGCGTATCATAAATATTATTCATCCAAATAGAAAAAACACAATGAAACTGAAAAACAAAATACAGATTACTGGAATTCTGACTGTTGAAACAGGAATGCACATTGGCGGCTCTGAAGTTGACCTTGAAATTGGAGGCATTGATAATGCTGTTGTAAAAGATGCTAAAACTGGAACTCCCTACATACCAGGGAGCTCACTTAAAGGAAAGCTCAGAGATCTGATAGCCCGACAAAAAGGCTACAAAAAAATTGTAAATGATATTGAAGAAGTATTTATTTTATTCGGAGACGCTGCTGATAATCAGCACCGGAATATGGGACACCTGATTGTAAGAGATGCCTTTTATATTGGTCAGTTTGACGCGGATGAAGGGTTGGAAGAAAAATCAGAAAATACTATCAATCGAGTTACCGGTAAAGCAATTCCAAGGCACATGGAAAGGGTTGTAAGAGGAGCTTGCTTTAAGCTGGAAATGATTCTTGATCTTTACGAACAATACAATGTCAAACTATATGATATACGAGAGAGAAAATTTCATATCAAACAGAATCAATTGATAAAAGATGATGTTCTTTTTAATACTTTAAGGCTTGGATTCAGGCTCCTCGAAAACGATTATCTGGGAGGCAGCGGAACCAGAGGATATGGCAAAGTAAGTCTGGTGTTTGAAAAACCGGTTAAGATCAGTTTTAACGATGACGGAACTATGGAAAAATCCGTTTTTGATTTTAATTTTAATGAAGCATCCGATGAAAGCCGTTAGAATTCCATTGCAGCCACATTCGCATTTTCATTTTGGGGAGTTTAAGATTGACAGTAATGTTGCATTAAGTTCTACCTCCGTATTTGCACACTCCGACACTCTATTTTCCGCTTTGGTAAACTCCTATTTTCATGGTGTTGGAGAAGCCAATGATTTTGTAGGGTTATTCAGCAAAAGCAAAATCTGCATCTCATCTCTGTACTATTACCTGAAAAAAGATGATACAGTTGTTTATCTACTTCCAAAACCGGTTTTTCTTGATCTTTACAGCCCAAGAGACGGTGAGCACAAGTTGCGTAATCAAATAAAGTTTGTTTCTGCAGGTGTGTGGCAAAAAGGCTTTACTACTAAAGATTGGACTGATGCAACCAAAGACTATTGCTTCATACAAAATCATGATATTTTACTTACCTCAAAGGAAAGGGATGAGTTGGGATTAAATGCAAAAGATCATGTTTTTTCTGTTGTTGATATTCCAAAAAGCCCTATCCGTAAGGCTGATCCTAATCAAAGTATTTATTATCAAACTGATGTTGAAGTTGGAAAGATCAAAGATGTTGAGATTGGTTTTTATTTCCTTTACAATGCTGATTCGGATGCAGAACTCGAATTGAAGCGAGCCGTCAACGTGCTGGTCTATTCAGGTATTGGAGGTGAGAAGAACAATACAGGAAGAGTTATGCAGGAGCCAAAGTATGATAATTTTGATTTGAATTTAGTACAAAATAAAAAAGACACACCAGGTTTTACCAATATTTCATTGCTTAATCCTGCCGATGCTGCTGAACTCAAAAAGGTAATCTACTCTCAAACCAAACTTCGGGGGGGAAGGAAAAGTGGAAAAGATGATGGTGAGTATGAAGTGGTTCGCATGATCAATGAGGGTGCTTTGCTGAATGATAAAGATATCAGAGGGCGCCTCGTGGCAATTGGAACAGACATAGACAATAACAAAGTTTACAGGAATGGATTGGCTTTTGTTTTACCTTTAATTTATTACAAGTCAAATGAATAAATATCCGATTACCATCGAAACACTTTCACCATTGCACATTGGCAAAGGCAATGCGTTAACCTCGGTCGGAGAGTATGTGGCAACCGATAAAACTATTCGCATTCTGGATCAGAAACATTTGTACGAACTGCTTAAAGAGAAGAACCTGATGCAGGACTACATGAATTATATCCTTGACTATGCTAAAAATACCTATGTATGGGATTTTTTTAAGGAAAATGGAATAGAAAAGGAACTAAATTATACACGCGAATTTGCCCTTAATGCTGATGCATTTAATCCGGTCAGTAATAATATTCTTGAACTTGCAACAGAAACCTGCGGGCAAAAATACATTCCCGGCAGCAGCCTGAAAGGCGCCATCCGGACAATGGTTTTTGCTTACCACATTGAAACAGACGATACCTTGAAATCCGAAGTTGAGAGAATAATTCTTGATTTTAACAACTTGTATGATATTAGAAAACGAATTGATGAAAAGGAAGATAAGCTACTTAATAAAGTCTTCGGGCACTTGATAGTTTTAGATTCAGAGCTTGTACCTGATAAAGAGGTTACTGCTGAAATTTCAAAAAGAGTTCATTTGTTTGGCGAAAAAACTGATGGACTTGATAATCTGCGAGAATGTATTGTATCCGGTACGAAAATAAAAACTACACTTAGTGTTAAAAACTCTGCAGTTGACAACAGCCCGGCATGGATTTATGGAGATGATCTTGAAAGACTTTTCGATGCTATCAACAAAATAATGGTAATTTATCTTGATTATGAGATTAGGTTACTTTCAGGCTCCAGCGAAATCATTGCCAAAGAGATGATTAAATCATTACAGGCATTGAAAAATCAGGTTAAGGATTTCGGAAACGATAAAGCATTGTTGCGTTTGGGAAAAGGAAAAACTTTTATCTTTCAAATCATCTTACCGTTGCTTAACAACGCTGCACAAAAAAAGCTATTACAATTAATGATAAAAGATGAAGATGTCCGGAACAACTTCCCAAAAACCCGTGTTCTAAATGATTACAACGAAATGTTTGGTTGGATTAAAATAATCAGGCCTGCAACCCCGGTTGTAAAAGTTAATTATTTAAATAATAAAGTTGAAACGCTTATTGTAAAAGAGACGGAATTGGTTGCACGCTATGTTGATTTAAAACGTGCAAGTCTGATGCTGAATGGCGTTTTGATAGAAAACATCCAACTTGTAAATCAATTTGAAACCAAATTCGAAATAGGAACTTCGATCAATGTTTTTGTGTGGCAGTTAACCAAAGATGGAAGATTAAACCAGGTAAAACTAATTAATAAACTATAATTATGAAATCAGCATTACTACTTATTATTATTTCTATTGGCCTTTTAGCTTTTGCACAAGAAGATGCAAGTAAATCGGTTTTGCCTGAAAACAAGCAAAAAATTGATTCGTTGGAAATGATATTAATTCAACTCGAGTCTGAAATTGAAGCGGTGAAAGTAAATCAAAAGACAACGGAAAAGACTATGGAACTTGCCGAAACTACCTATCAGACTGCAAAAGAGGTTTTTATGTGGAAGGATAATTGGATTTTTGGAGGATTGGCAGTGATTTCACTGATAATCGCTATAATTTCTTTGTTAGGAGTAAATTGGTGGATCAAAAATTTGGTGAACCACAAAGTAAATGTACTTGCCGAAAAAAACACACAAGAGTTAAAGCGGGTAATAACCAACGAAAGATGGGGTATAGACCTCAGGAAGCGGTTAAAAATACTTATACTAAATATTGAGGGCACGAATATAAAGCCAGAAGTTGAAAAAATTGCAAATGAATTTAAACCTGAAATAATTAATATTCAACCTGGCGATAAAGGTCTTCCTTTTACTGATATTCTTGAAAAGAAAGGTAAAAACATCGAAAGCAATTCATTTACAATTATCATTCTTGATGATCCAATATTTGATTTGTTTAATGATAATGGCGATGTTCTACTAAATTTTGTAAGGAGCAAAAACATAGGTATTTTGCTTTATGGTGGTAGGCAAATTAAACCAGATTACCATTTTAAAGCTTTCGCCAATAACGCTTACTCGCTTTATAACAATTTAATGCAATTGATGAAATTCATGGACTTTTACAAGAATTAAATGACACCACTTCCAATTTTATCCATCAACCTTCTTGATATTAAACTCCCTGCCAATTCGAGGTTGATGTCGGCTTTCCTGAATGGAATGCGCGATATTGCCCTCGAAAACAAAGATTTGTTTGATGCGCACCAAATATCCACCGATATTTTTCATAACGACAACATAGCCTATTCCGGCATTCAGTTCACTACTGTTAAGCAGGCTGTTTGTATTACTGCTATTGGTCACGTGGAAGTGAAAGCCCTTGAACTTTGGTATGATCTATTTCTGCAAAACACAGGCAACACAGTGCAAAATACAGTGATTACACGAGAGCAGTATTTAGCTAAGATTACCACCGATTATGCCGGATACCGGATTGATTCCATGTTAATTAAAAGTGAGATTGGGCAAGAAATTGAACAATTGAACAATCAATTTGCAGTAATTGACCGTTTGGAAAAGTACCTTTATGGCAACATCAAAGCTTTCCTGGTAAGGGTGGCGGGTATGCAGATAAGCGAAAAAGATTTTATCTCGGTCAAAGTTTCCAAATACAAGAACATAGGATTGAAACCCACTTTTCATGGCGGCAAATTGCCTGCCTACGACATTCGTTTTAATGTGAATGTTTACCTCCCGCAAACGCTAAGGCTTGGCCAGGCTGTGTCGCTGGGATATGGCAGAGTTTATCATGAAGAATAGTCGCCTGCTTTGAAGAACACAGGAAATGAAACGCAGATCTTTAACAGAGATAAAAGCAGACGCTAAACTTTTGGCACGCTGCCAAAGCATTGATGACGTGTGTGAGGCCATATATGCATCAAAAAGTGATGTAATGCTTAACATACTTAATCCGAAGTATAATTGCTTCCAGGTAAGGAAACCCAATGGAGGATACCGTCAGGTGGAATCACCAGCTGAAGGTTTGAAAACAATTCAAAGGCAGTTCAATTATTTATTACAGGCGCTCTACTATGAGAACCAAACAAAAGCATCTTACGGTTTTATCATCAATCCAAAAAACAAAAAGAACAAGAAGAACATTGTAAAAAATGCGGCAAGCCACCTTGGTAAACCATACATGCTCAATGTTGATTTTGAAGATTTCTTTCATCAAATCAAACTGAACGATGTTGTAACCATATTTTCAGGCAATTTGCTCGATTTTAAACAAAAAGATGCTTTTGCCCTTGCCAGGCTATGTATTTACAACAATCACCTGCCTATGGGCGCTCCGACATCGCCAGTCCTGTCGAACCTTTACACGATACCGCTGGATAATGATTTACAGCATTGGGCTGACAATAATCAGGTAACTTTTACCCGTTTTGTTGATGATTTAACTTTCTCATCGTTCAGATCTTCATTTACCGAAAAGCAACTTGAAGAAATAACACTCATTTGTGCTCACCATCATTTGAGATTAAATGCAAAAAAAACAAAATTCAAAGGCCCTGATGATGAAAAAATAGTTACCGGTCTGCAACTGAACAAAACAGTTGATATTCCTGAAGATTTTTACACACAGCTTAATGAAGATTTAAAGAGGTTGAAGAGTATAAATGAAGTGTCCTTGCTTACCAGGCAGATGGAGAATAACATTGTCCTGAACAAGTTTAAACAGGAAGTGCAGGGACAGCTCAACTTTATTGGTATGGTTGAGGGCTACAGCAGTCCGGAATTCAGGGAATACCGAAGACTTTTTAACGAGGCTCTTGAGGTTGATGAAGAGATTTTTTCGATGCGCTGGACAAGTTTTTCCTACCTTTAATCGCATGCAACTCATCATTGATACTGCAAACACAAGTATAAGTGTTAAGAACAGGAGCTTTTTCATTTCTAACCAGTCTGTGCAAAGAATCATAAATCCTGCACGGGTTGATAGTATAGCCATAACATCCAATTGTTCATTAAATACTGCAGCAATAAAACTTGCTGCATTGCATCAGGTTCCAATATATATTTTTAATGCTTTGGGGCAGGTGCAGGCAAGGTTATGGAGTCCCTATTTCACCAACACAGCCGAATTGCGAAAATTGCAGCTAAAGTTTTATGACACTCCGGCTGCAACAGCCTGGATAATAGAACTGCTGAAGCGTAAAACCATTCTGCAAATACAAACGCTTTATCAGTTAACCAGAGGTAAGGATAGCCAGTTGAAACAAATTGAACCTGAAATCAGGCTAATGAGTGAAAATGTAAACAAATTTGAATCGCTGCGTGCTATGCAGATAGATGAGTGCCGGAGCTCAATATTGGGCATCGAGGGTAACATTAGCAAATTGTACTTTAAGAATTTGTCGGTCTTGATGCCTGAGCCTTTTAATTTTGCCAAAAGAAGCCGGCAACCTGCTCTCGACTATTTTAATGCTGCGCTGAATTACTTATATGGCATGACTTACAGCGTGGTCGAAAGCGGGGTTTTTGCCAAAGGTCTCGACCCATTTGCAGGGTACCTGCATACCGATAATTATATAAAAACATCTCTTGTTTTCGACCTGATCGAGCCTGTGAGGCCACTCATTGACCGTTTACTTGCCGAAATGTGCCTGGATGGCTTATTATTCCCCGGTCATTTTGTGCAAAAAGCTCCGGGTTATTGGCTCAGTAAGACAGGGAAACGCACTTTAATACCAGCGTTTAATGAATATATGAACAGAAGAGTAAAGGTTAATGATCGTGTGATGCGGGTAAAAGACCATATTTTTAACGAGAGTTTTTCGTTAGGCAGGCTAATCAACCAGCACTTTAATGTAGATCTAAAATGATGTACATTCTGTTTTATGATATTTCGGATGATAAGTTGAGGAATAAAATTTCAAAACTCCTCATCAGTAAAGGATATGAGAGGTTACAGTTATCTGTTTTTACCGGTTTGGAGAATCCCGTTAAAGATATCCAGCTTTGGCTAACCATTCAAAATTTGCTAAAATCCGAACCCAATTCAAAACTTTACGTCCTACCGGTCAAAAAAGATTACTTTTGCTCGATGCAAGGATTTGGGTTACAGGATTTGGATTTGGAATATTTGGCCGGCCTGAGAAGTTCATTGATATTTTGAAATTATAAGAACGACTATCTTTTGCATAAATGTGCCAAATTATGAACGCCAGACTGTCAGTTACTTCATTGTTTATCAGGTGCTTACATTTTTAACGGATTGGAGTACCTGTTGGAATTGATACACCACTGAAACACTTTTTATAAACAGGATCATTAGCTCCCAGATTGGAGTACCTGTTGGAATTGATACACCACTGAAACCAATAATAATGCATTTTGCATTGTGGCGAATGAATTGGAGTACCTGTTGGAATTGATACACCACTGAAACGTTGATAACTGCCCCTACATAAGTGCCGCATGCATTGGAGTACCTGTTGGAATTGATACACCACTGAAACTAATTAAATTAGTTACCAGAATGCCTGGTGAATTGGAGTACCTGTTGGAATTGATACACCACTGAAACCTTAGCGAATCTTCGCTCAAGCTTACCTGAATATTGGAGTACCTGTTGGAATTGATACACCACTGAAACATTTCTTTCTCAGACTGAACAATGAAAACAATTTCATTGGAGTACCTGTTGGAATTGATACACCACTGAAACTATTCCTCCAGGCCGATTCTGGTCTCTGATCATTGGAGTACCTGTTGGAATTGATACACCACTGAAACCTTTTTGCCATTTTAACTATTTTATTATGTTAAATTGGAGTACCTGTTGGAATTGATACACCACTGAAACATTCTTTCTTTAATTTGATTTTACTTTGCTTAATTGGAGTACCTGTTGGAATTGATACACCACTGAAACTTTTTGGCTGCTACGGTGTCGTTGTGGCGGCCGATTGGAGTACCTGTTGGAATTGATACACCACTGAAACAGTGGTATCGACTATTGTCCTTGAGTTTCAAAAAATTGGAGTACCTGTTGGAATTGATACACCACTGAAACAGAAAGCGATAGCCATCCTCTGGCTGGGCAATATTGGAGTACCTGTTGGAATTGATACACCACTGAAACCTTAATCAGGATTGGCTGCATGGATTTTATACCATTGGAGTACCTGTTGGAATTGATACACCACTGAAACATTTTCCATTATATAAGGACCATCTACAAAAATTGGAGTACCTGTTGGAATTGATACACCACTGAAACCCTTGCAATTGAATCATTAATTCTTCCATGATATAATTGGAGTACCTGTAGGAATTGATACACCACTGAAACCTTGGCTCGGTTAAGCTTGGTTCATTGACTGTTTCATTGGAGTACCTGTAGGAATTGATACACCACTGAAACCTTATTATCAGGATCACTAAAAGAATGATCAAAATTGGAGTACCTGTAGGAATTGATACACCACTGAAACACTACCATGCTAATACCCGACACTGAGAATGCATTGGAGTACCTGTAGCAATTGATACACCACTGAAACTATCTCCAAGTTAATACGGGCTACTGCCCATATATTGGAGTACCTGTAGGAATTGATACACCACTGAAACTCAAAATATGAAGAGCTTCCTCAACTCCCCTCATATTGGAGTACCTGTAGGAATTGATACACCACTGAAACCACTACCGTTGACATCAAGTTTCCCTGTGCCAATTGGAGTACCTGTAGGAATTGATACACCACTGAAACTAATTAAATTACACCTCC
>DAIRGA010000048.1:21315-21873 GCA_036794825.1 Bacteroidales bacterium
ATCAACGAACACCTCCAATGTTCCTTGGACAGATTGGAGTACCTGTAGGAATTGATACACCACTGAAACATTTAATTATTTTCCTCCACCAACCGGAGGAATTGGAGTACCTGTAGGAATTGATACACCACTGAAACGTTATTCCTTTTGCTGTTAAGAAAACCCTAAATTGGAGTACCTGTAGGAATTGATACACCACTGAAACAAAGATGTAAGGGCGGCGATAAGGATAATTATGCATTGGAGTACCTGTAGGAATTGATACACCACTGAAACTCTTGGTAATAAATTCTTGGCTCACCATTTTTGAAATTGGAGTACCTGTAGGAATTGATACACCACTGAAACTTCTTTCCTGGGGAAGGCGTAGGCGTTGTAAGATTGGAGTACCTGTAGGAATTGATACACCACTTGAAACGTCTGCAGATATCCGTAAGACATTGTCACCAATTTATTGAAGTGCCTTTAGGAAAATTGTAGGGATGCACGCCCAGAAGGGGATCGCAGCCCTGAGGGAGATAAGGAAAAAAACTCTCAGCAAGGCTCAGGGCTGCCATC
>DAIRGA010000003.1:0-231394 GCA_036794825.1 Bacteroidales bacterium
TGAGCAACATACTCAGGATCAACTACTACGTCTGGTCCGGCTGTGGATGAACGCTCAATGTCTAACTCCCATGTCAGCGTTTCGTCACCCGGGTTGATTATAGTCAGGTATTTTAATGTTAACATATTTGGAACACTATGATATTCAATCAGTTCCTCAGGATCGAATTGAATCAGGGGTGAGATTCTACCCGGTTTGCCCGGGCTTTTTTGCTGGGTTTTCACAGTATCACCTATTAAGGTAGATTCGCAGAAAGTTACATCCGACAAGGTTGATTGTTGAACCTTGTCGTTTGAAGGGTTCAACCACCCAGCCCTTAAGGGCTCCGTGGCCATTGGTGAGCCGTCCGCTTCATACCCGGTAGCATGCGATGGGGGTGAGAAGGTTCCCCAGAAGCAAAACAAAATTACAGTTAATGTCTTCATTTTGTTGATGGTTTGATTTGAAGAAATGTATTGGAACTGATCACAAAGATTTATGGTTGGCTTGTGATTTCATGAGAATAGATAACCGAAAGTAATTTTCAAAGAGCGAGAATTAATAAAAAGTAAAATTCACCGGGCAATATTACTGCAGAAAATTATAGAATGCAATAAGAATGGCAACAAATAATCTAATTTGAAAGTATTCCAAATTAGGGTTAGGTTTACTTCGCTTATTATTATCTGGTAAAAAATTTTGGTGCTCGATACTCTTTGATAATGATGTATTTAAGAGCAATCACACTCACACCATTACTTCTTTCTTCCACACCAGTAAGAAAGTTGGAAATTTCAGCATTAAGTTGAAACAGAGGGAATCAGGATGCGAATGGAATTCCCCTTAACCATAAGGTCGTATACTACTGAATATCAGTCAGCAATTGAGTAAGTTGCCTGCAATGACGGAGACTTCCGGAAAAAGTTGACTTTACTACTGCTTTTCAATTCGCGCCTTTTAGGAAATGCACCCATCTTTGATGAGAAAGTACGTCAAAGGCCGGATTTTATTACCAGACAATCTTTATCTTCCTGCTTCCCAGTCTTGACCCCGCAATTGCCAATCCAGGAATCAGGCGGGCGCCCATTGGCGGTGTAATTGTTAAACCACGGAGCTATCCAAGCACTTTTTTAAATGGATAAGATATCTTTACATAGTATTCTAATTTCCGGAAAAGATAACCCCGAAAGCTGGTATTCAATACATTACAGGTGACACAAAGACCAATTCCAGGT
This sequence comes from Bacteroidales bacterium, assembly GCA_036794825.1. Lineage (GTDB taxonomy): Bacteria > Bacteroidota > Bacteroidia > Bacteroidales > 4484-276 > RZYY01. The sequence continues at coordinate 1,215 of DAIRGA010000003.1, forward strand.
AGATGGTGGTAATTCTTCTTTTTTCTAAAACCATTTTAAATTACTGTGATTCAAACCGTGTTGTGTTCAAAATATCTACTTTTACATTTTGAAATTCTAAATTAGCAGCATGAAACGTAGAGATTTTATTACAAAAGGTGTTGGCGCAGGGATAGTTGCCGGTAGTGCAGCATCATTTGCCGGGATTGGAAATGTGTTTGCGGGCGGGCAGCAGGGCGATGCCGGGAAGCCATATGACCTGGTGGCTGTGCGCGGTGGAGAACCTGCACAAATGTTCGACCTTGCAATGGAAGCTGCCGGAGGTATGTCAAAGTATGTCAAAAAGGGGCAGACGGTGGTGGTAAAACCCAATATCGGCTGGGACGTTACGCCGGAGCGGGGCGCAAACACTAATCCCCACGTTGTAAAAAGAATCGTGGAGCATTGCTTCCAGGCTGGCGCCAAGCAGGTGTATGTGTTCGACAATACCTGCGACAAGTGGGATATGTGTTACAAAAACAGTGGTATCGAAAAGGGTGTGAAAGATGCCGGCGGACAGATGGTTCCGGGGCACACCGAAAGCTATTACCATGAAGTGCCCATTGTAAAGGGTAAGAGTTTGAAAACCACCAAAGTGCATGAACTGATCCTCGAATCGGATGTCTTTATCAACGTACCTGTGCTCAAGCATCATGGATCGGCCCGCTTAACCATTGCAATGAAGAATTTGATGGGCGTGGTGTGGGACCGTCGCTGGTGGCATAAGAATGATCTTCATCAATGCATTGCCGACTACTGCACCTTTTACCGCAAACCCAACCTGAATGTGGTGGATGCCTATCGTGTAATGTTGCGCAATGGCCCTCGCGGCGTTTCGGTGGATGACATTGCCGACATGAAAAGCTTAATGGTTTCAGAGGACATGGTTGCTGTGGATGCCGCTGCAGCGCTGCTTTATGGAGAAGAACCTGCGGATATCAATTACATCCGCATTGGCGATGAAATGGGAATTGGCACATCAGACCTTAGTAAACTCAACATCAAAAGGATACGGGTATAAAACTGTTGTCATGCTGAAAATAATCCGCGTATTACTGGCAGTCGTTTTCCTGCTTTTGTTTGCCTTCATTTTCGTTGATATCAAACACGTTGTACCCGAAAAATTCCTGTTTTATTTCACCCGCTTTCAATTGGCGCCGGCTGTTCTCAGCACTATCACGATCGGAGGATTTGCTGTTTTCAGCTTGATTTTCATACTGTTACTTACGGCGTTGTTTGGCCGTGTTTATTGTTCCACTTTGTGCCCGCTGGGGACACTTCAGGACGTGGTAACAAGGATTTTTAAGCCAAAAAAGAAAAAGCGCCGCTTCAAATACCACAAACCCAACAACTGGCTCAGGTATGCTCTTTTTGCCGCAACAGCAATTCTACTGATTTTCGGCAGCGCGTTACTGCTGAATCTGCTCGATCCTTACAGCAATTTCGGGAAGATTTTTTCCAACCTTGTGAGACCGGTTTACATGTGGGCAAACAACCAGCTGGCTGCTTATTACGGCAACAGCTACACCGTTGTTCCGGTGGAGATCAAAGGATTTCAGGCTGCAGCCATTGTTTATTCGGTTGTCTTTCTCGGAGTAGTCGGTTTTCTGGCAGCCTGGCGCGGAAGACTTTTTTGCAACACCCTTTGTCCTGTCGGAGCCTGTTTGAGCCTGCTTTCAAGGAAATCTCTTGTTCAGATTCATCTCGATCACGAAAAGTGCAACAGTTGCGGATTGTGCGCTATTACCTGCAAAGCCGAGTGTATTGATGCAAAAGAGCGAAAGGTAGATATGTCGAGATGTGTGGGCTGTTTCAATTGTATGTCGGCCTGCAAATCGAACGGTGTACTTTATACCATTCCATCAAATGGTAAAGATGCCAAAACATCGGATTCGACCGACGAAAAACGCCGGTTTATCCTCGGTGGACTAATTGCATCCGCAGCCAGTTTAACAGGATTGAAAGCGTTCGCGGAAGAAGAGGAACATACCGGAAGAGGCCGCGGCAGGGGACGTGGCCGTGGGCAGGGGAACCGTGGTGAGCCTGTGCCGGTAGTACGCGAATTTGCCATTTCGCCGCCCGGTTCGCAAACTCACGACCATTTCAATTCCAAATGTACAGCCTGCCACCTTTGCGTCACGGCCTGCCCAAAACAGGTACTCGTTCCCGCTTTCACGGAGTATGGCCTGATGGGAATACTGCAACCAAGGTTGGATTATGGCGTAAGTTTCTGCAATTACGAGTGTGTGGTTTGCAGCCAGGTGTGCCCTACAGGTGCAATTATGCCTGTGAACAACGAAGAAAAGAAGCTTGTGCAGATCGGGATTGCCCATTTTATAAGGCAAAATTGTGTTGTGATCACGGATAAGACCGACTGCGGGGCTTGTGCTGAGCATTGCCCGACCCAGGCAGTAAGGATGGTTCGTCATCGTAACGGACTTTTTCTCCCAGAGGTTACTGATGCGATTTGTGTCGGCTGCGGCGCCTGCGAACATGCCTGCCCAACCGATCCGAAATCCATTTATGTTGATGGGAACCCCGTGCATAAGCCTGCTGAATTGCCACAAACCGAAGCGATTGACAAAGAAATTGACTTTGATGAGTTTCCATTTTAGCAGCAATTAATATACTTCAACAATCTTAATAAATTAAAAATGAAAATGTTACCTCTGCTATGGATGACATTAATTATTTTATTAATGTCCTGCGCCCCACAACCCGAAACCTTAACCTCCTATGTTGATCCATTTATCGGAACTGATGCCCACGGGCACGTTTTTCCCGGCGCCACAGCGCCTTTCGGGATGGTACAGCTCAGCCCAGACACTCGCAAGGACAGCTGGGACGGCTGCTCAGGCTATCATTATTCCGACAGCACCATTATGGGATTCAGCCACACCCACCTGAGCGGAACAGGAGTTGGTGATTACGGCGATATCCGGCTGATGCCGACCGTTGGCGAAGTGCTGCTTGATCCCGGAACGGAAGAAAATCCGGAATCTGGCTACAGGTCAAGGTTTTCGCACAAAAACGAAACTGCCCGGCCAGGTTATTATCAGGTAGTGCTGAAGGATTATCAGATTGATGTTCAACTGACAACTTCTCAAAGGGCTGGATTTCATAAATATACCTACCCAAAATCGGAAAATGCCAACGTCATCATCGACCTGGTGGAAGGTGTAACAACTGACCGGATTCTCGACCTGTGGATCAGGTTTGTGAGCGATACCGAAATTGAAGGATTGCGCCGCACCGACGGCTGGGCCAATGACCAGTGGGTGTTTTTCAATGCCGAATTTTCAAAACCGTTTGAAAGCTTTGGTGTTTCGGTTAATGGAGAAACAACGGAAGGGCTGCAGTTTGCGCAGGGCAAAGATGTGAAGGCATGGGTCACATTTGCCACAAATGCCGGTGAGGAAATTCTGGTTAAAGTAGGGATTTCGGCTGTGAGTGAAGAGGGCGCTAAACTTAACCGGCAAACTGAAATTCCGGATTGGGATTTTGACCAAATCAAACAAAAGGCAGATCAGGTTTGGGAAGCTGAATTGGGCAAAATTCAAACAGAAACAAAGGATAAAAACCGAAAAACCGTTTTCTACACAGCGCTTTACCATGCCATGATTGCTCCGAATCTTTACACCGATGTGGATGGAAAATATCGCGGTCACGACATGCAGATCCACCAGACTGAAGGTTTTGATGTGTACACCGTGTTTTCGCTCTGGGATACATTCCGTGCGCTGCATCCGCTGCTCACCATTACCCACCAGGATTTGACCAACGACTTCATCAACACCATGCTGAAACAATATGAGCAGGGCGGATTATTGCCCGTTTGGGAGCTGGCTGCCAACGAAACCAACTGCATGATCGGCTACCATGCCGTGCCTGTGATTGTGGATGCCTATATGAAGGGAATCCGCGGGTACGATGCTGAGGAAGCACTGGAAGCCTGCATCAAAAGCGCCATACAGGATCAGTTTGGACTGGAAAGTTACAAAACCAAAGGCTTCATTCCTTCGAATGCCGAACCGGAATCGGTTTCCAAAACCCTCGAATATGCATACGACGACTGGTGCATAGCAATGCTGGCCAAAGAAACGGGCAGGGAGGATGTATTCGAAACCTTTATCCGCAGGGCGCAGAATTACAAAAACATCTTTGACCCTGAAACCGGCTTTATGCGCGCCAAAACCAACGAAACCTGGTTCAGTCCCTTTGATCCGGCAGAGGTCAACTTTAACTACACCGAGGCCAACTCCTGGCAATACAGCTCTTTTGTGCCGCAGGATATTTCAGGACTGATGGAGTTGATGGGTGGCAGGGAAAAGTTTATTGAGCGCCTCGACCAGATGTTTGCCGAAAACTCGCAAACCACCGGTCGTCACCAGGCCGATATCACCGGATTGATCGGCCAGTACGCCCACGGCAACGAACCGAGCCACCACATGGCTTACCTTTACAATTACGCCGGCCAGCCGTGGAAAACACAGGAGGTTGTGCGCGAAATTATGGATGATCTTTACACCCACCACCCCGATGGCCTTTGCGGAAACGAAGATTGCGGGCAGATGTCGGCCTGGTATGTACTGAGCGCCATGGGTTTTTATCCTGTTACTCCCGGCGCAAACCTTTATGCCATTGGCAGTCCGGTGATGGATAAGGTGACCATCCGCCTCGAAAATGGAAATGAGTTTGTGATCGAAGCTAAAAACCTCTCCACAGAAAACAAGTACATACAGACAGCAACATACAACGGACACGTCTGGCCAAATTCCTTTATTACCCATCAGATGATCATGGATGGCGGCTACCTGGTGTTTGAGATGGGGAAAAATCAAAACAAGAGCTGGGGCGCAGCCGAAAGCGAATTCCCGGTTTCACAGATCAGTGACCACCAAATCACCCCGGTTCCGTTTGTAAAAACCGGCGCCAAAGTCTTTTACGACCGGCAAACCATCGAACTGGCCAGCGCCGACCCGGCGGCTGCGATTGAATATTACAACGCCGGAAGTAAAAATCTGGCTTTTCTGCCCTACACCGGCCCCATCGAAATTGAGCAATCTACCATAATCGAAGCCCGCGCAAAAAAGGCCGGGCAGGATTATAGTTTCCTGATCAGGGCTGAGTTTGTGAAAATACCGCCAGGACGCATGATCACCATTAAATATCCCTATGCCGACCAATACAGCGCCGGCGGCGACATTGCGCTGATTGACTACCAGCGTGGCGGCAACGACTTCCGCACCGGACACTGGCAGGGTTACGAAAAAGTTGACCTGGTCGCTACCATTGATTTGGGTAAAAATGAAAAGCTCACCAGATTAACCACAGGCTTTTTCCAGGATGTTAACGCCTGGATTTTCATGCCTGAGTTTGTAGAATACGCTGTTTCTGATGATGGGGTGAACTTCCGAACCATCGGAAAAGTTGAAAACCCGGTTGCCGAAGACGACTGGGCGATTCAATCGTATGATTTTTCGGCAAAGTTTTCTCCAACAACTGCCCGCTATATAAGAGTTACAGGGAAAAATCGCGGCTTCTGTCCAAGTTGGCACAAAGGCGCCGGAAACCCCTCCTGGATTTTTGTGGATGAGGTGGTAATTCAGTAAACAAATCGTCTATTGGATAGTGAATTTCGTCAGGCATCTGTCATGGTTATTTTTTGATTAGTTTTTTGCCGGCTATTTTGCTTCCATCCATCTCGAAAGTGACTATGTAATTTCCGTTTCTGACTGTATTCCCGCTAGCATCATCCCCTTTCCAGGTCAGCGAATACTCACCTTTGGATAGTTTGGCATCCATCAGGGTTTTAACGGGCCTGCCGGTAATATCGCTGATCCTTACCACTACTTGTGCCGGATTCTGAATTCTGAAAGCAATGAAGGTATGTGCCGAAAAGGGATTGGGATAAACCTGAATGTGGTTGTCCTCCCTGATGGCATTTCCCGGCCTGACAATACCTGTTGTGGTATCCTGATATTCATAGGCGCCCATGTCAATCCTGTTGCCTGATATACGCGGCCTGCCGGCCAGGTCGGTAGGGGGAATGTGGATGGTATCGCCATCGTATTTGTACAGGACGATTTTATCATTCTCCAGTTTAATGTAAGGATAATCCATCCCTTCTTCGTACATGGGTGTGCCGGCGTTGATGCATGGCGAGCCGGGCAGCAGGTAGTAGGCTGTGTCGCCGGTTGCGGCCCAGAGCGGGTCTTCATCCATGTTACCATCCAGCCAGTTGAGGATATTCTGGTTGTACCAGTTGTTAATCTCGTCCTCTCCGCCTTCGATGTTGGAGTAGGCAATGTTGGCCGTGGCTGGAAAAGTTGACCCCCAACGGCTACCAAGTGAAAGCTCATGCAGCGAGTCGCCGTACATAATGGAATTGTACATATTCAGTATGGAACCTTCGTCAACGGTAACGGTAAAGCCCTGTTCACCTCTGACAATATTATTTCCAATAGTTGCATTTATCAAATCTAATGTTGTATGGTTAGATACAGCTAATCCAACCATTGTTCCCGGACCCCATCCGGGATCGGGAACGCGCAGGTTGTCCGTTATCTGAAGGTTGGTCACTTTTACGTGCATCAAACCGGGATTGGGCAAGCTTCCGGTAATATTCATTGCCATACCTTCTCCTTGTTCGGGATCAGAATCGGGTCCGGCTTTTTCGATTCGACAGTTATTGATGCTAATGTATTTTGGCGGCTCAAATGAGTTTCCTATGGAGAAGTTACACCCTCCACGTAGATTTTTCAGTTCAATGTTGGAAAATGATACATTATTGCTATATCCACAGGATATCCCAGGCCAATCTGAACTGGTGCAATCGCCTATTTTGATATTTGTTACATTAATATTGTTGCAAATATTAATGAAAATCCCTGATGAAACACCAGTAATAGCAAAACCATTTATCAAAGAAAGGTTTTTGATCGAAAAATCCCTCATCAATCCATAGCTTTTAAAAAAATAGTACATCGAATCGGCATCAAAGATGGTGCTGTCGCGGCTTGCACCAATCAGCGAAACATAACTTCTTCCGTTCAATGGGAAAAGTTCCCCGTTTGTTGATGGCGAATACACTCCGTTGGTGAGATAAATGGTGCGCGGGTTTAAGCTGTCGGATGCAATTATGTGATAAGCGTAGGCAATGGTTTTCAGCGCACTCTGGGGTGTAAGGCCGTCGTTTTCATTGCTGCCGGAAACCGGGTCAATATACAGATCATAATCAACCGGTTCTATCTTGGCATTTTCGATGCTGATGGTGAGGTCGTTTACAGGGTAATTATATACATCATAACTATAAATGAAATGCTGGTCGGGATTGATCACTGTGAAGGTATCAACAATGACTGCCTGAGGCGGGCAGTAGGAGGTTTTACTATAATCTGATCCGAAAGGTGAATAGTTCAGGTAGAGATTACATTTGATTTGCGGATCGAAAATGATTGAAGCATCATAAGAGCAAATCAATCCGCCACCATTAGCGAATGCATGGTTGTACCTAACAGTACATCCCGAAAGAAAGGTTTCTGAGTATCGGGTCCAAATTCCTCCTCCAGTATCTGCCTTATTATTCTGTACAAAGCAATGGTGTATTTCAGGATCGGCATGGAATACATATATTCCACCGCCTTTTTTTGACCCACTTCCATAACCGCTACCGTGTTGAATGGTGAATCCGTATATAATAATCTTAGCATTTCCGGTATTCCTGATGGCTATGCAACTGCCGCTGTGGTTGCCATCAATTACCGTAGTATGAATGTAGCTTTTGTCCGGGTTGATAAGATAAAGGCTTGCAATTGTTATATCCTTTAATGAATAGGTCAAATCAAGATTTTCGAAGTAGGTTCCGGGGTAAACCAGGATGGTATCGCCGGAAGCCGATGCCAGGTATGCTTGCTGAATTACAGTATAATTGCCGGTACCATCTTGCTTTACAGTGAGGATGGCGGCATTGGCATGAGCAGGCAGGAGGAAGAAATAAGTAAGCAGAGGAAGTAAAAAGCTGTAAGGAATAAGCATTAGGCGCCAATAGTAACCTGAATGAGTGACTTCAACTTTTTTAGATTGATCCCGGACTGCGCACTCAGTTGTATGTTTTAGATGTTTCATGTATTTGTAATGTTTAGCTGATAAATATCTCCCGCAGTTGGCACAGATTATTTGGGCACTTTCTGCGGGAGATATCAATTGATACCCATAAACTATTTAATTAACACGACTTTCCCGGAAATTTCGTTCCCATTTCCGGTGATCAGCTTGTACAGGTAAACACCGTTTTGCATGTGTATGCCCGCGGTGTTTTTCCCGTCCCAGACTGCTTCGTAGTACCCGGCAGGCAATGCTCCTTTGAGCAGTTCATATATCCGGTTTCCGGCCAGGTCGTAGATCGCCAGATCAACATTGTCTTCAACATTGAGCCTGAACGTAAACAAGGTTTCATGGCTAAAGGGGTTGGGTGAGCAGGCAGCGTCGCTCACATGTTGACTGACGGACGCATCCTGCCCGGCTTTGAGCGATACCAGATGGTATTTGACCCTTTCGCCCTTATAGATAACCCGTTTTTCATATTTCCCTGTGTTCCGGTTTTGCACGGCATAATCGCCGGTAGGGATGGATTGTGATTTATAGCCCGACCATGTTTCGAACTCCAGTGGCGTGCCTGGGGGAACACCTTCAAGATAGGCATTCACCTCTACGAGGGTATCGCCGGCAATACGTACTGCGGCGCCCACCACTTCGTTTCCGGCAAGCACGGCAATTTCCTGTATGTCGCTGGTCGAATCGGTTTCGACAAATACAGGGAGATAATCGGCCTGTTCGGTAAAGCTATAGTATTCCGTTGTCAGCGTTTCCATTTCTTCGGCCGGCGCCTGTGGATGGTTCCATACCAGGGTTTGTTGCGAATCCACTTCGATGATAACCATATCGCCGTAATGAATGGGCGTAACATGTCCCTTGATAAACCAGGTGTAAGGTTCGGTTTCCTGGCGTATCATTGCCCAGTACTGTGCTTTTATCACAGTGATATGGTCAAATACATCTCCAGGAATGGCATCTTCGGGCATCTGTGATCCGCCGATGAAATACCCTACCCAGTTTTCCTGATTGGGAAGGAGTGTGATTGGGGTGGCCGGATCGAGCCTGGCACCGTGTAGAGCAATCTCGGGCATGTTGCTATCATTTTCATCCAGGTCCAATTCAAGCTTATAGCCATCTGTACTACGGACATTGTCCAAATATCCATCCCAATTATCGTTTTCATATTTTAGGAAACGGTCTTGAACGTCTATTAACTTCATATACAAATCCGGGAAATAATTCACTCGCTCAAGAACAGGGATGGTAGCAGCAAAATCATTACCAACGCGTTCCATTCTTGGGAACGATTTCCAGTTCCAGCCGTTTTGTAAGGGAAGACGTTCGGTGTTGCCAAGAGGTTCTTGTGAGTACAATGCTGAAGAAAAACAAATTAAGGCTGTAAGAATAAATATTTTTTTCATAGCTTAAATTAGAAAACACAAAATTAGCAAATAAATTGAAAAACCAAACTTTGTTTTTACACATTTGAATGCTGTTTTGTAAGCAATCTAATTTCTTCCCATTTACAGATTAAATCCTTCATTTTATCTTTGCAGCATTGGTAGTGATTTAGTAAATATTAAACCTCATCAAAACTTGCTGATTTTTTGCCTATTTCAGGAATTTTTACTTTTGACGAAAAAAATCATGACAACTTTAAGCCTAAAGCACAATTTGATGTTAAAGATTTTCGAAATCGAAGATCGTCCATTACTGGCAGCCATCAAATCAATTCTTGATAAAAAGACTGAAGATCAAACGCTTCATCTGCCAGATGAAATCATAAGTGAATTGATGGAGTCGAAAATGGATTGTGAGAAGGGTGATTACACTGATAATGATGTGATGGAAAAAGAGGTTGAAGAATGGCTAAAAAGAAAGTAGCTTGGTCGAATACGTCCGAAATCTTTAAAATTTGGAACTTTAATTTTTACATCTGTCTTTCGAAACCAGCATTTCTGTTTTTAGGGGAAATTGATTTATAAAAATTGGCGGGGACGCAAAATCTGTTTGTTTATCACCACATTAGACACAATAGGGCACATTAGAAAAGCGAAAAATGTAAACAACAGGGCTTCTATTGTGACCTACTGTGCCTATTGTGGTTCATTTTCTTGATTTCATGGCTTACACAAGATTTTGTGAATCATGATGCTATTTGGATGATTTTGAATTACGTGTAAGTTAATCATTTACAATAAAATAGAGCTAAATGTCAAAATCTATACGATACCATCGTATATTTTCAGCTAAAAGTGTACGATGTCATCGTTTATTTTATCTTTGCACAAATTTTAACCTGTAAAGATGAAACAAATTCTTAGCCGCTTCAATCCATGGTGGGAACCGGGTTATTCGTTTGAAGAACTCATTCCCCGCGAAAAATGGACTACCAACATTTACAATCAGATTGATCTGCCGGTTGTATCTTTCCTCACGGGCATCAGGCGCATTGGAAAAACATCGCTGTTGAAACTGACCATCCGACATCTGATTAACCAAAACGGCGTTGGTCCTGATAAAATCCTATACTGCTCTGTTGACGATTACCTTTTAGCGCAAAGTAATCTTCCGGAAATTGTTGATGAGTTTCGTAAAATCCATGGCCACCGTTTTGAAGAGAAACTTTATCTGTTTTTTGATGAAATTACCTATCTTCCAGAATACGAAATTCAACTTAAAAACCTGATTGACAATCAGAATGTAAAGATTTTTGCATCTTCATCAAGCGCTTCTTTGTTGGCTTCCAAAAAACCGTATCTCACGGGAAGGCAGCGCATTGTTGAAGTTCTCCCTCTGGATTATCACGAATATTTATTGTTTAAAAATCTCCAGGTTTCACCTTCCGATGAACATTTGCATGAGGTTTATTTTAAAGAGTTTCTCTTGTCAGGTGGGATTCCGGAGTATGTTAAATCAGGTGATTTTCAGTATTTGAAAAATCTTGTTGATGATATCATTTACAAAGATGTCGCTGCAATTCATGGAATTAAGGATATTCAATTGCTGATTGATTTTTTTATGCTAGCCATGGAAAGAGCCGGCAAACAGATGAGCCTGAATAAAATGGCAACGATTCTCTCCGTGTCGGTGGATACTGCAAGGCGGTTTTTGGAACTTTTTCAATCCACATTTTTAATTTATACGATGTCGCGTTTTGGAACGACAAATGAGCGCATTCTTGCGCCTAAAAAGCTCTTTGCTGCTGACACAGGCATTCGAAGTATTTTTGTTGGTGAAAAAGATTTCGGCGCACTTTTCGAGAATTATGTTTTTCTCCGGATCAAACATCAGCAGCCGCAATATCTTTACACCGATCAAACCGAGATTGACTTCATCTTCAAAAACCTGAAAATTTTAACAGAGGCCAAATACCATGACCAGGGTTTGTCGGCTAAGCAACAAAAGCTCTTTGACCAATTCCCGGATTATTCCAAATTCATCATCACTTCAGAAAATGATATTGACATTCTGCTGTCAGCAATAAAGTCCCGATCAGCATAAAAAAGGGTAATTTTGACTTGTTGATTTTTCACCACATTAGACACAATAGGGCACATTAGAAAAGCGAAAAATTTAAACAATAGGGATTCTACTGTGACCTACTGTGCCTATTGTGGTTCATTTTTAACTCGTTAATTCTAACACGTTCACAACGCAATGAACCTCAATTCTTAACAATGAAAAAATTAATCTTTTCCCTTTTGATGATCAGCAGACTTGTGGCAACCAGCCAAAACGCAGGCAATGACCTGATTCAGCATGTAAACCCGTTTATCGGAACCCAGCGGATGGGGCATATGTTTCCCGGCGCAACCGTGCCATTCGGGATGGTGCAGTTAAGCCCGGACACCGATACGGTGAGTTATGAGCTGAATGGCGGCTACAATCCGCGTGTTTACGAGTATTGCGCCGGTTATCAGTACGACGACCCGACGATTGTCGGCTTCAGTCACACCCATTTCAGCGGAACCGGCCATTCCGATCTGGGTGATTTCCTGATCATGCCGACCACCGGGAAATTGCAGCTTAATCCAGGCACTGCCGACAATCCTGAGTCAGGCTACCGTTCACGATTTTCGCACGAAAACGAATTTGCCGAACCCAATTATTACCGGGTTTTACTCGAAGATTACGACATAAAAGCTGAATTGACAACCAGCGCCAGGGTCGGGTTTCACCGCTATACTTTTCCTGAAAATGCCGAAGTCAACATCATTTTTGACCTGATGCATGGCATTTACAATTACGACGGGAAAAATGTCTGGACTTTTGTGAGGGTTGAAAACGACACGCTGGTGACGGGCTACCGCCAAACAAACGGCTGGGCGCGCACACGGACGGTCTATTTTGCGATGACCTTCGACCGGCCGATTACCAACTATGGGCATAAAAAGTATGACAAGATCGTTTACCGCGGATTTTACCGAAAATTCAACGAACAGGATAATTTCCCGGAAATGGCCGGTCACGACATCAGGGCTTATTTCAATTTTGACCTGGGTGAGACCCGCGAGCTGAAAATCAAATTTGCCCTTTCCAATGTCAGCACTGCCGGGGCTTTGAAGAATCTGGCCGCCGAAATTCCACACTGGGATTTCGATAAAACCAAAACTGATGGCCAACAACTTTGGAACAATGAGCTTTCGAAAATCCGTGTGGAAATGATGGATGATGATGACCTAACTGTTTTTTATACAGCGCTTTATCATAGTTTTCTGTCGCCAATTATTTATGAAGATGTTGACGGACAGTATCGCGGATTGGATCAGAACACTCACCAAGCGGAAGGTTTTACCAATTACACTATCTTTTCGCTGTGGGACACCTACCGGGCGCTGCATCCGTTGTTCAACCTTGTGCAGCCTGACCGCAACCGCGATATGGTGAAATCCATGCTGGCACATTATGATCAGAGTGTGCACAAGATGTTGCCGGTTTGGTCGCATTATGCCAACGAAAACTGGTGTATGATCGGTTACCACAGCGTTTCGGTGATGGCCGATGCCGTTGCAAAAGGGGTTTATACCGAGAATCTTCAAAAGGCACTGAAGGTTTGCGTCAATACGGCAAAGTATGAGATTTATGATGGCCTTGAACATTACATGGAGCTGGGTTATGTTCCTGAAGATAAAAGCAGCAATTCGGTGAGCAAAACGCTCGAATACGCTTACGATGACTGGGCAATCGCACAGATTGCACTGATGGTTGGAGATACAGGTGTTTATGAGGAATTTATCAGCCGTTCAACGAATTACAAACATGTGTTTGATCAGGTAAGCGGTTTTATGCGTCCGAAGCTTTCTGATGGAACTTTTAGAACGAACTTCGACCCATTGGACACCCACGGGCAGGGTTTTATCGAAGGCAACGCATGGAACTATGGCCTCTACATTCCGCATGATCCTGAAAAACTGGTGGAACTGAAAGGTGGCAAGGCTGCTTTTGCCGCCAAACTCGACTCCCTGTTTGTGCTTGAACTTGATGACGCCCATATCGAAGCCAACGAAGACATCACCCGCGACGGCATCATCGGGCTGTATGTGCATGGAAATGAACCCGGTCATCATATTCCTTACCTCTATAACTGGACTGACCAACCCTGGAAAACGCAGGAGCGGGTGCGGATGATCCTGAATTCGATGTATGCCATTGCTCCCAACGGCCTTTGCGGTAACGACGACTGCGGGCAGATGTCGGCATGGTATATCTTCAGTGCGCTGGGATTTTACCCTGTTTGCCCGGGATCGGAGGAATATGTGCTGGGGAGTCCGAAGGTAGTTTCGGCTGAGGTTGATTTTGGAAATGACAGAAAACTCACCATAACTACTGAAAATCAAAGCCATGACAATGTGTATGTGAATGAAATAAAACTCAACGGACAAAAAATTGAAGGTCATATGTTGCGCCACAGCGAGCTTTTAAATGGTGGAATACTTTCTTTTTCAATGGGCAGTCAGCCGGAAATCCGTTAATCTTCCTCGTTTAATCGTTAGCTAAATTTTTGTATTTTTGAATTCGAATTTTTAAAGGATGTTCTAATAATGCATTGATATTGAATTCATTAAAACTCCATAACCATGAAACATAAGAATCTGTTGATCAAAAATGCGCTGATGCGGGTAATTTTTTTACTCCTTGTTTTCCCCTTTTCTGCCTGTTCCTCCAAAAGTGAACCGCCAACAGGGTCACTGATCGTAAGTGAAAAGCTCACTTTCACCATTGACACCCTTGCGACCGGATTGACAAATCCGTGGAGCATGGCTTTTTTGCCTGACGGACGAATTTTAATTGCTGAGAGGCCGGGAAGGTTGCGCGTATATGAGGGTGGCAAGTTGCTGGAGAAACCCGTGGATGGTCTCCCCGAAATCTGGTCGCACGGTCAGGGAGGGTTGCTGGATGTAGTTTTACATCCTGATTATGAGCAGAATGGCTGGATTTACCTGGCTTATGCCAAAAAAGTGGGTAACGCCGGCAGCACGGCAATTGGCAGAGGAAAACTGAACGGCAGCCAGTTAACCAACTTTGAAGAGCTGTTCCATGGTCGCGAGTTGACTGACGCTCCGTATCATTTTGGGTCAAGGATCGTGTTTGACGACAACAACTACCTCTATTTCACTATTGGCGACCGCGGCGAAATGAGCAATGCACAGAAATTGACCAATCAAAACGGGAAAGTCCATAGGATTCATGACGATGGCCGTGTTCCTGCTGACAATCCTTTTGTTGACAGCGCCGGCGCGATGCCTGAAATCTGGACTTACGGAAACCGCAACATTCAGGGGATGGCGCTAAATCCGGAAACCAGAGAACTGTGGTCGCACGAACACGGCGCACGGGGCGGCGACGAGATCAATGTAATGCAAAAAGGTGGAAATTACGGTTGGCCGCTCGTTACCTTTGGGATCAACTACGACGGAACAACCATCAGCCCCGACACGACCCTCCCCGGAATCACCGACCCGGTGCTGCACTGGACTCCTTCGATAGCTCCCTGCGGGATGACTTTCGTCAGCAGCCCGCTTTATCCCGGCTGGGAAGGCAACCTTCTGGCCGGGGCATTGGCCGGGCAACAAATTCGCCGTGTGGAATTTGAAAATGATAAACCTGTACACCAGGAGGCGCTTCTGGAAGAGTTTGCCCGATTCCGGGACGTAAGACAAGCGCCAGACGGATACATTTATGTTCTGACAGAAAACCCTGGTCTTTTCTTCAGGATCGTACCAGCAAAGTAATTCCGGTAACTTGCGTTAACTTCCGGTTTAACAGATTTATACCTAAACAATTCACTGATTTTTGGCATTGTTTCCCAAGATATACGTCGCTGTTCCTTTGATGGATGAGCTGGAAAATGTTCCTCAGATGCTGGGTTGTCTTCAGACACAGTCCTATCGCAATTTTGAAGTGGTAGTGTGTGTAAATCAACCGGATAGCTGGTGGATTGATCCTGCAAAAAAAATCATTTGCGAGAAGAATCAGGAAACCATCCAACACCTTGAGCATCATAAGCCCGCTAATCTGACCATAATCGACCGAAGTTCGCCCGGCAATGGCTGGAACAAAAAACACTTTGGTGTAGGCTGGGCGCGTAAAGCGGCAATGGATCATATCAGCCGCATTGCCAGCCCGGACGACATCATCCTGACGCTGGATGGCGATACCTCTTTTGAATCTGAGTATTTTCGGGAAGTAGTGCATGCCTTTACCAGTTCGCCAGAAATCAAAGCCCTGACCATACCTTATTACCACACGTTACCTGAAAATTATCCTGCCGCCCGCGCCATACTAAGGTACGAAATCTACATGCGGCATTTTGCCCTTAACATGCTACGTATTGGCAATCCCTATGCCTTTACAGCACTGGGCTCCGCAATGGCGTGCAGCGTAAAAACCTATCGCAGCATTGGCGGCATCACCCCGCACCAAAGCGGCGAAGATTTCTATTTCATCCAGAAACTCCGAAAGTTTGGCCCGATCCAGATCTGGCTCGATGAGAAAGTTTATCCTGCAGCCCGCTTCTCTGACCGGGTCTTCTTTGGAACCGGACCCGCAATGATCCGTGGCAACAGCGGTGACTGGTCTGGTTATCCGGTGTACCCTTTTCAATATTTCGATGAAATCAAAGCCACTTTCGATGGATTTGGTCAGCTTTTTGAGAACGACCAGGAGCTACCGATGATTCCATTTTTACAGGAAAAATTCGGCGAAAATCTATGGCAACCTTTGCGTGACAATGCAAAATCTGAAGAGCAATTCATCAGGGCCTGCCTGCACAAGGTGGATGGATTGAGGATTTTGCAATACCTTAAGTGGCGACACAGCGGAAGTAAATCGACCGATGAGCAAAATCTGGCTGAGTTTGTAAAATCCCATTTTTCCGAAGATCAATTTTCAAAACAAATGAACTGGAATGCTGTTGATTTTGAGAGATGTTCCATTCAATCACTGAATGAAATAAGGAATTATTTAGCTGAAAAGGAGGATTTATGGCGAAAAACAATAATGATACTCCGCTGATGATCACCATACTCGGCCCGACTGCCACCGGAAAAACGCAGCTGGCTGCGATGGTCGCCCACCAGTTGGATGGCGAAGTAATCAGCGCCGATTCACGCCAGGTGTACAAGGGCATGAATATCGGAACGGGTAAGGATTACGACGATTATCTTGTTAACGGGAAACACGTGCCCTATCACCTGGTGGATATTGCCGGGCCGGGCTATGAATACAATGTCTTCGAATTTCAGCGGGGGTTTTTAAAAGCCTTCGATAATATAGTTGCGCTACACAAATTGCCTGTGCTTTGCGGCGGAACGGGGCTTTATCTGGAAGCGGCATTGTCGGGCAAACCATTAACCGAAGTCCCTGTAGATAAGCTATTGAGGGTGCAGTTAGGATTGATGAGTAGTGAAGAGCTGACCAAATTACTTAAATCGCTGCGCAAAACGCATAACAGCACTGATCTTACCGATCGCAAACGAACGACCCGCGCCATCGAGATTGCCATGTATGAGAATGACAATCCGGAAATCAGTTTGCCATTCCCCGCAATAAACCACCTGATTTTTGGTATTCACTTCGAACGGGATATCATCCGGCAGCGGATTACTGAACGGCTGAAAAAGCGGCTTGACGCCGGAATGGCTGATGAAGTGAAAACACTTCTTGCTTCCGGTCTGAAACCGGAACAACTCACTTTTTACGGTCTCGAATACCGCTATCTCACTGATTTTGTGACCGGTAAAATTCCATTCGACGAGATGTTCCAACTGCTCAATACGGCTATTCATCAATTTGCCAAACGCCAGATGACCTGGTACAGGCGGATGGAAAAGCGTGGTTTCGCCATTAACTGGATAGATGGTAACCTGACGGAAGTTGAAAAGCTTGCAGCGGTAGTAAGCCAGGTTGAAGCTGCCCGGAAGTTGCGATAGTATCGCTCCCAGCAAACCTATCGCTAATCAACCGAGATACTTTTTTAGTCATAGGATGGCTTGGAGCCATACTATGACTTCCAATGCGATAGTATCGCTCCCAGCGATCCTATCGCTAATCAACCGAGATACTTTTTAGTCATAGGATGGCAGGGAGCCATACTATGACTGATGCAGGGCATCAAAACGGGAAAACCTCTTTTTGCCTTCGGAAACAGCTTTCCATGTGGTCGTCAACCATCCCGACGGCCTGCATGTGGGCATAGATTGTAGTAGGTCCAAGAAACTTGAAACCTCTTTTCTTCAAATCTTTGGCAAAAGCTTCGGCTTCAGGGATCGTTACCGGGTAGTCGCTGGCTTCATGAATAGTGTGTCTTATCTGCTGATTTTGAACAAACTGCCAGGAGTATTTGGCAAACGAACCAAACTCTTTCTGCACCTCGAGAAATCGTTTGGCGTTATTCACTGCAGCCTCAATCTTTGCCCTATTCCTGATTATGCCGGTATCCACCATTAACAGTTCAATTTCAGCCGGCCCAAACTCAGCTACTTTTTCAGGATCAAAATCAGCGAAGGCATGGCGATAGTTTTCCCGCCGGTTCAGGATAGTTTGCCACGAGAGCCCGGCCTGAGCGCTTTCGAGCACAAGAAATTCAAACAATTTCCTATCGTCAGTGGTCGGAACTCCCCATTCTTCATCGTGATATTGCTGCATCAGCGGATCTTTTACAGCCCAGGCGCAACGCGATTTATCAATGATCTGATTCATGATTCCGGATTAGGTTTTAGGTGAATTGACTGCAAATATAATTGAGTTCAAAATTCTCTCCCCTACCCTAGGTACTTTGCCACGATCGGCATACGGCGGCCCATGCCGAAGGCTTTGGGGGAGACGCGCAGGATGGGTGGGGTTTGGTAGCGCTTGTATTCGTTGGTGTTGACGAGCTTGAGGGTGCGTTTTATGAGTTCTTCGTCGAAACCCATGGCAATGAGTTCTTTGGGGCCTTTTCGCTGCTCGATGTACTGGTAGAGGAGTTTGTCGAGGATTTCGTAATCGGGCAGTGAGTCGGAGTCCTTTTGGTTGGGACGCAGTTCGGCTGAAGGGGGTTTGGTAATAATGTTTTCGGGGATGATCTCACCGTTGAGATTGATGTACCTTGCCATCTCAAACACTTCCGTTTTGTAAACATCTCCAAGCACCGAAATGCCCCCGTTCATGTCGCCGTATAAAGTTCCGTAGCCCACTGCGGCCTCACTTTTGTTGGAGGTATTCAAAACGATATATCCATTCTTGTTGGAGAGTGCCATCAGGTAAACGCCTCTTATACGTGCCTGCAGATTTTCGTCTGAAAGACCTAAAGGCAGGCTACCAAATGTGGGTTCGAGCGTATGGCGGAAAATCTGGTGAGCGTCGTTAATGCTTATAAGATGATGAGGTGAGCCGGTATTTCTGAGCAATTCCAGCGAATCGTTCACCGAGTGATCGGAAGAATATTGTGAAGGCATGAGAACCGACACCACATTCTCTTTGCCGAGAGCCTTGATGGCAAGCACAAGAGTTACAGCAGAGTCGATGCCACCGGACAAGCCGAGGATAGCCTTGGTAAAGCCCTGTTTATGGAAGTAATTCCGGATTCCCATCACCAGGGCGTCATGAATCAGGCCAATTTTGAGCTGGCCAGACGGATATTTGTCAATCTGTCTTTCAATCGTATTTGTTTTAAGGTTGGTTGTATCTACGATCAGAAAATCCTCTTCGAAGTATTTCAGCTCATGCTGTATTTTTCCGGATTCGTCGAGTACCATCGAACCGCCATCAAACAGCAGCTCCGTTTGCGCTCCCACGTGATTGACATAATAAAGTGGCAGGTGATAGGCACGTGCATTTTCACGCAAAACATCGGTCCGGGTTTTATACTGATTGTAGTTGAAAGGCGATGCAGCTATGTTGATCATCAGATCGAGTTCTTTCTCAGCCAGTTTATCCATGGGATTAACGGTGTACAAAGGTTCATTACCCACATTCCACAGGTCTTCACAGATGGTCAGCGCTATTTTATGACCTTTAAAATCAATTACATCCCACTTTTTATTGGGTTCAAAATAGCGGTATTCATCAAAAACATCATAATTGGGCAGGAGGGTTTTATGTCGCACATGCCTCACAGCACCATCGAAAAGCAGGCAAGCCGAATTGTAAAGGTCCTTACCTTCGTAGTCGGGATTGATGGTGGGGGTTCCGACGATAGCTGCAATTCCTTTACACTTCAGTGCAATGTCATTCACAGCCCTTTGACATTTATCAATAAAGTCTGCAAATTCGAGAAAATCACGGGGAGGGTAGCCGCACACGGCCAATTCAGCAAAAACTACAAGGTCGGCACCGGCATCCTTTGCGGACTGGATCGAGGATTTGATTTTGGAAACATTTCCTTCGAAATTACCAACGTGGTAATTGAGTTGTGCCAGCGCGATCTTCATTTCAACTTGCTAAAAAATGACTCCAATAGTGATCTCGACGTAGTTAAGGGTAGCTTTTGGCTCTACCCCTGTAACGGCATTGGTTGATTTTAAGACGTCGGTGATTCCATTGGAGTAATTAAGACCTAAAATGAGACATGTCGAATTGTCGAGATAATACTCAATTCCGCCGCCAAGCATCAGCGAGCCGCGCATCAGATTGATTTCATTGCTCACGTCGTCCTCCGATTCGTACTCAGTGCCGCTGTTGGTAAAAGAATCTTCAGCATCAGCCTTGATGTTGAAACCGAGGCTAAATCCAATCTGTCCGAAGTATTTAATTTTATCAAACTGGTTGGTGCTCATTTTCAGCATTAGAGGGATATCCACATAGCCAAGCGTGTATTTGCGATTCAGGTCGCCGGTTACGGTATCGGTGGTCCCTGGCAGAACGCGCAGATCCTGGTAATTCAACCTTCCGTTCAGACGGTTGATGGCAAAACCGGTAGTGAAATAATAGTTATCAGCAAGCGTGAAGTCGCTGATCAGTCCCCAGTTATAGCCCGGAATGCTTCCATCTTTTTCGTAACCATTGGAATTGGTTGTAAGCCAGCCGATGTTGGGCGACACTTTTAATCCGAACCTGAATGGCTTGTTTTGAGCAAAAATTGCATTCGCAGAAATCAGCATAGAAATCAATAAAAGGATAGAGATTTTTCTCATGATAATGTTTTTTGGAGTGGCAAAAGTAGGAAAAGAAAGTGAATGCGGTATTTTGGCTTTGGAAAATATTTTACTTTTGCCAGGTCATAAAATTAACAAAACTCAAATCTGAAAACAATGAAGAAATTAGCATTGATCTTTATTTTCACCCTTTCGGCAGGTGTTGTTTTTGGTCAGTTTACCCTCGGACCAAAAGTTGGTTTCAACACTTCAAAACTCACTACAGATATTGATGAAATATCGAGTGATTTAACAAACAATTTCCAATTTGGAGCTTTTGTCAGGTTCGGTACAAAATTTTACCTGCAACCAGAGGTGAACTGGGTTACTGCAGGCGGTACCTTTAAAAAACCGGCAGATGCAAACGCAAAAGCAATTGATCAGGAAGTAAAACTGGAAACCATCGAAATTCCGGTAATCGTGGGGTGGCGTTTACTCAACCTTGGCGTTGGAAATGTAAGAGTTCTGGCGGGCCCGTCTGCTTCTATTGTTACCGATAAAACCGTTTCAACCACCAGTGGCGAAAGTTTTATCAACCCGATTACTTCCGCTGATATTGATGATCTGATCTGGGGTTTCAATATTGGCGCCGGCGCTGATATTTTGATGTTTACCATTGATGTCCGCTACCAGATGGGTTTGAATGAAGTGATTACAAAGGTTGAAAACTTCGACTTCAACTCCAAGAACAACATGTTCGCGGTGTCGGTGGGATGGAAAATTTTGTAACCAATTAAAATAAAAGGGGTTAAACCTACGTAAAATGTCAGCATTCATCAGGATGCTGACATTTTTATTTTCTCCAAACTATGCATCACTTTAATAATATAGTATCTCAAATTTCATTCGTCCTGTTATTGTTTTCCATAGCTTCATGCACAGGCGGGCAAAAGCGAAATCTGGACATTAGCCTGAAAGGTATTGAAGTTGAGCCTGTTACAATTAAAAGGTGCGAGCAGGCCTTATTCAAAATTGCGCCCGAAGCGCTAAAACCAGGATTGAAAGCCATTGCAACCGATTATCCGGTTTTTTTGAATTACGACCTCGACGATACTCTGATAATCATTCAGTTGTATAATTTCATCACTGAGCCGGTGAACAGGGAGCTTTACCAGCTGACGACGGAAAAATTCCCAGACCTAGCCTTTCTTGAGAAAGACTTCCATAAAGCTTTTCAGCATTTTCGGTTTTATTTTCCCGAAAAAGATATTCTTAACATCACCACATACGTTTCCGGGCTGCTGTATGAACTGCCGGTGCAGTTTTTCGATAAAAATATGATCATCGCCCTCGACATGTATCTGGGAGAAGATGCTGAGCATTACCGGCGAGTCCGCTTTCCCCTTTACAAAATCGAAAGGATGAACCGGGACTATATCGTCAGGGATGGGATTTATGATTTTTATTATTACCATTTCATCAAAAAGCCCGGCGACAATATGCTGGAGCGAATGATCAGCAACGGCAAGCAGCTCTATTTTCTGGATGCCATGTTACCGGATGTTCCGGATCACATCAAAATCGGTTATCCGCAGCAGAAGCTTGACTGGTGTGTTGCTAACGAAAGCAACATCTGGTCTTTCCTGATTCAGAATGAATTGCTTTATGATTCAGAAGCAGGTACTTTGCGGAAGTTCTTCGCCGACGGCCCTTTCACTAATCAATTCGGAAACGATTCGCCGGCCAGAATCGGAGAGTGGATGGGCTGGCAGATTGTTAGAAGCTATATGAACAAAAACCGGGAGGTTTCGCTGGCTGAGCTAGTAGAAGATGATGATTTTCAGACAATTTTCAAGAAATCCGGGTATCGTCCGGCGAGGTAAGTCAGTTGTGTGTGGAAATTATCCGGGGAGCGAATTTTGCTAACAGCCTGTAAATCAACATCCCGAGCAATACACCAAGCAAAGCACCCGCCAAAATATCTCCGGGGTAATGCACACCAAGATAAATTCGGGAGTAAGAAACCATTGTCGCCCAGATGATTAAGGCGACAGAAAAATATTTCCAGTAAATCCTGAAAAAGGGTATCATGAATGCGGCAAGGGCAAAAGAATTGGAGGCATGGGAAGATACAAACCCAAACTTCCCGCCGCATTTACCATTTACCAAGTGAACCAGCAGCTTCAAATCCTCATTATGACAGGGACGCAGACGCTGAACACTGTTTTTGATCATTACACTGGACTGATCGCTCAGCGTTATGAGCAGTGCCACGGCAAGCAGAATCCACAAGGCATTGAATTTGTGTTTTTTAACTAATAAAAATAGAAAAAAAACATACAGCGGCACCCACGTAAATTTGTGGCTGATCCAAAACATGATTTCATCAAAAAGAGGGCTATGAATACTATTCAGGAAGAGAAAAACCTGTGTGTCGAGATCATTCAGAAATTGGATGAGCATGCTCAGGGATTTATTCAGTTTCGGGGTTTAACACTTTCCAGATCATATCTTTAAGTTTCATCAGCCCCTTTTGTGTAAATGAAGAGATGAAAACATGCGGGATGCGCGGTAAATCCTTTTTCATCATTTGTATTAGCTCATCGTCGAGCAAATCGGACTTTGAAATTGCGAGAATCCGTGACTTATCCAGCAACTCAGGGTTGTACTGCTTTAGTTCGTTGAGTAATATTTTGTATTCCTGTTTGATATCTTTCGTATCGGCAGGAATCACAAAGAGTAATATTGAATTGCGTTCGATATGCCGCAGAAACCTCAGACCCAGCCCTTTACCCTCGTGTGCTCCTTCGATGATTCCGGGGATGTCGGCCATAACGAACGAGCGGTGATCGCGGTAGCTGACCATGCCCAGGTTGGGTTTCAGGGTTGTAAACGGATAATCGGCAATTTCGGGTTTGGCAGCTGAAACGGAAGAAAGCAGGGTTGACTTTCCGGCGTTTGGGAATCCAACAAGACCTACATCAGCCAGTAGTTTCAACTCGAGTATTTTCCATATTTCCTGCCCTTCTTCGCCCGGCTGCGCATACCGTGGCGCCTGGTTAGTGGCCGATTTAAAATGATCGTTGCCCAGCCCGCCTCTTCCGCCGGGAACGAGAATTTTCTCTTCGTCGTGAAAGGTAATTTCGAAATCAATTTCTCCTGTTTCAGCATCGCGGGCAACCGTTCCCAACGGAACCTCAAGGATTACATCTTTGCCGAATGCACCGCTTTTGAGCTGACCTCCTCCGTCACCACCCCGCTCGGCCATCACATGCTTGGTATATTTTAGATGCAGCAAAGTCCATAGCTGCTTATTTCCCTTCAGGATGATGTGTCCGCCGCGACCGCCATCACCGCCATCCGGGCCACCGCGCGGGTTCAGCCTTGAACGGTGAAAGTGAGCAGAGCCTTTTCCACCATGCCCCGAACGGCAAAATATCTTTACATAATCAACAAAGTTGGAAGCGCTCATCAGTGGTTCACGATTTTGTAAATATCCGGATAGTTACGGCCAAATCCATCATAATCAAGGCCATAACCAACTATAAAATCATTGGGAATTTCGATGCCTACATAATCAATCTGAAAATCCTTGCGGAAAGCTTTGGGTTTGAACAGCAAAGTAGCCAGTAATACTTCTTTCGCTTCAAGTTTGCGCAATTTGCTCATGGTTTCTGCCATTGTGATGCCTGTGTCAATGATATCCTCGACGATAACCACGGTGCGGCCATGCAAAACCTCATCCAGCCCGATCAGTTCGCGCACCGTGCTTGTAGTCTCGGTTCCCACATAACTGCTCAATTTCACAAAAGAAACCTGACAGTCGGTTTTGATCTGTTTCAGCAAATCAGCAGCAAAAATGAATGCCCCATTGAGAACAACAAGAAACAGAGGATTTTTTCCCTGCAAATCATTGGTCATCCGCAAGGCGAGATTAGTAATAGTTTCCTGAATGGTTTCGGATGAAATGAAAATCTCGAACTCTTTGTCAAGAACTTTAATGGTCGGTGTGTTCTGGTTCATGAAATGAAATTTCGGGCAAAGATAACCCGATAAATCAAAAAAGCTGTGGCAATATTTTGAAAACAGGTCATTCAGGATTTTGCTTTCGGCTGTGGTCAGGGCAGTTTCGGTTGCCATTCAACTTAAAATGAAGCTGAAATAATTAGTACCAGCTAGAAAACACATAATGTAGAAAATCATTGTTTACCCCAACCCTAAAGGGAGCAATGATTTTCAACGATTTACTCCCTTCAGTGCGGGGGAAATAAATCCTGGAAAATCTAATTTAGGGAGTTTTCTGACTGGCACTAATCAAGGATTAAGAGGGATCAGCGCTATTTCCGGGTTTATCACTCCTTACCAGAACATAAATCCCAACCTTTGGATAAAAGGAGTAAATTTGCCAACTGATCATAATTATTATTAGACGATTATTATATGGATCCAAAAGTTAGCATCATCATGGGCAGCACCTCCGATCTTCCGGTAATGGAGAGTGCTGCCAGGATTCTTAATGAGCTGAAGATACCATTCGAAATCAATGCATTATCTGCCCATCGCACACCCGAAAAAGTGGAGTCTTTTGCACGTTCGGCTTATGGCAGGGGAGTCAGAGTGATCATAGCTGGTGCAGGCATGGCTGCACACCTTCCGGGGGTAATTGCAGCAATGACGGCTATCCCGGTGATAGGCGTACCTGTTAAATCGTCGCTCGACGGATTGGATTCGTTACTGGCCATTGTGCAGATGCCCCCGGGAATTCCTGTTGCCACCGTTGCTATCAATGGCGCCGGCAATGCAGCCATCCTCGCTGCGCAGATTCTTTCGACCGCCGACCTGGATCTTTACGAGAGGCTGGTGGAATACAAAGAAAAACTTAAGGATAAAGTGATCAAAGCCAACGAAGAACTGGCTGAAATAAAGTATGATTTTAAAGTTTAATCCGATAATTAACATCAACCTCCCCTCCAATGATTTTTAAAGAAGAAACCGCTCAAAAGATGGCCGAACTGCTTCTCAAAGTGAAAGCGGTGAAAATCAATGCACACGAGCCTTTCACCTGGGCATCCGGACTGAAATCACCCATCTACTGCGACAATCGCATCACCCTCTCCTACCCTGCCATCAGGACTTACATCAGGCAGCAATTCAGCAACATTATCAAAGATGAATTTGGAAACATTGACTCAATAGTGGGAGTCGCAACAGCAGGAATCCCTCACGGCGTGCTGGTTGCGCAGGATCTTGGGCTTCCTTTTGCTTATGTAAGAAGCAGCAAAAAAGACCACGGTCTGGGCAATGAAATCGAAGGAGTAATCGAATCGGGACAGAGTGTGATAATGATCGAAGACCTCATCTCTACAGGAGGCAGCAGCCTCAATGCCGTTAATGTGGTGAAAGAACACGGCGGGGTTGTCAAAGGCCTGCTGGCGATCTTTTCTTACGGTTTCGACAGCGCCTCGGAAAAGTTCAAAAACGCCGACTGCCGACTTTTCACTTTAACCGATTATCCTTCACTTTTAACGCTCGCTCTTAAAAACGAATACATCCGGGAGTCTGATCTTGATTCGCTTACCAAATGGCGAAAATCACCCGATACATGGCATTCAAACGGAAAACAATAAAACAATGGTAAAATTTACGGCTGATAGTTTAATCTTCGATAACGACAAAATGGCCTTTGCAGATTTTTTCAGAGAAATCAACTCCCTGAAATTGATCATGCCGGCCGAGGTAGAACAATGGAAAGCTGAAGATGACAAATGCTCCTTCTTCATCAAAAACCTTGGCAACCTGAGCATGGAAAAGGGTTTTGTTAATCCTGAATCAGAATTTGAATTTATTGCTACAGCCGAATCCAAAGTGGATTTCACGTTGCTGTTTCATTTCAGGGAAAATATCCAGGGCAGGCTGACGGGATATTTCGAACTGCAAACCGACGTCAATCCGTTGGTTGAGATGATGGTAAAGCGGCCCTTGACAAACTTTGTCAATATGCTGACCAAAAATCTGCAAAGCCATCTTTTGAAAAAGTGAACCGAAATAATTTTTACTGAGAACATTATTATTTATATATCTATCTGATTTTGAATACATTAAAACTACTTCTTTATCCTATGGGCTGGCTCTATGGCTTATTAATGCTCATTCGAAACAAGCTGTACGACCTTGGTGTATTCAAGGTAACTTCGTTCGATATTCCGGTAATTTCTGTCGGAAATCTCTCGATGGGTGGTACCGGTAAAACCCCTCACGTTGAATACCTTATCCGGTTGCTGGGAGAAGATTTCAAAATTGCCACACTCAGCCGTGGATACAAGCGGAAAACCAAGGGATTCAAAATTGCGGAATTAAACTCTACAGTTGCTGATATTGGAGATGAAGCGCTTCAGATCAGTAAAAAATTTCGCAATGTAATCGTTGCTGTGGATGAAGACCGGGTTCATGGCATTAGAGAAATTCAAAAACGCTTCCCTGAAACGGATGTAATCATTCTGGATGATGCCTTTCAGCACCGTGCCGTGAAACCAGGGCTATCCATTCTGCTTACTGATTATCATCACCTTTACACCAGGGATCATATCCTGCCGGTCGGTACACTCCGGGAATTCAAATCCGGGGCCTCAAGGGCAGATTATATCATCGTTACGAAAACAGAAAAACCACTTTCACCCTTAATTGTAAGGCAATTAGAAAGTGCCATCAGGCCTAAGCCAAACCAGCAATTGCTTTTCTCTTACATTAAATATGGTTTGTTACAACCATTGCCAGGAGTCAAAAATCATAAAATCCCGGAAAAAATCAGCAACGTACTGGTCTTTGCAGGCATTGGAAATATTTACCCGCTGGTGGATCATGTTTCGAGATCTGTCAACAATATGGAGCACTTTCAGTTCAGCGATCATCACGACTACACCACTGAGGATCTCAATACGATAAAAGACCAGTTTGATCGAATGCTTGGCAAAGACAAGATCATCATCACTACCGAAAAGGATGCAGCAAGGCTGGCATATCCGGAATTACCACCCCAACTGGCTGATTTACCAATACTTTACTTACCCATCGAAATCAAATTACACCACGAATACAGGAAAGGCTTAAACGATCAAATAAGAGATTATGTACGAAAAAACAGCAGAAACAAAGAGATTCATTGAAACTCTGACCGGCCTGAAACCCGAAATTGGCATTGTACTGGGAACCGGCCTCGGAAATTTTACCAGCCAGATGGAAATCAGTCATTCCATTCCTTACGAAAATATACCCAATTTTCCGGTTTCCACTGTGCAGGGGCACCAGGGCAGAATGATATTCGGTAAAGTTGGAGGCAAAACTTGCCTTGCTCTTCAGGGCAGGTTTCATTATTACGAAGGTTATTCGATGCAGGAGGTAACCTTTCCTGTCAGGGTTCTTGCAGCCATGGGGATCAGGTACCTCTTCCTTTCCAACGCAAGCGGTGGTACCAATCCGTCATACAGTGTGGGAGATGTGATGATTATCGAGGATCATATCAACCTTACCGGTCAGAATCCGTTGCGAGGCCCTAATGACGAGCGGCTTGGACCGCGCTTCCCCGATATGAGCGAGGTGTACGACAAAAAACTCATCGCCCTAGCGAAAAAGGTCGCCGCAGAAAAAGCCATTCATTATCAATGTGGTGTGTATGCCGCCGTAACAGGTCCCAATTACGAAACGCCTGCCGAATACCGTTACATCCGCAAAATCGGCGCTGATGCTGTAGGAATGTCAACAGTCCCGGAAGCGATCGTAGCAAGGCACATGGGACTTCCTTGTTTTGCTGTTTCGGTGATTTCAGATCTTGGTGTGGAGGGCAAAATTGAAAAAATAACCCACGAAGGCGTTATAGATGCCGCAAGCCTCGCCGAACCCCTGATGACCAAAATGATCATCGGAATGATCGAAAATTTATAATTCTTTCCTTTTAGATTATTGGTTTTTCCATTGCCGCCGGACAGATTGATGCTGTCCGGACTTCGGAATTAATTACGTAATTTTGCCGCTAGTTAAAAACAAAATTTTAAACAAAAACAGAGATAAAAATCATGAAAAGAGACACTCAGGTATTTGATATTATCAGGCGTGAGCGCGAAAGGCAAATGCATGGAATTGAGCTGATTGCATCGGAGAACTTTGTCAGCGAACAGGTACTCGAAGCCATGGGATCGGTGATGACCAATAAGTATGCTGAAGGCTATCCGGGGAAACGTTATTATGGTGGCTGTGAAATGGTTGACCAGACCGAGCAACTGGCAATTGACCGTGCCCGTGAGCTTTTTAATGCAGAGTATGCCAACGTTCAGCCACATTCCGGCGCGCAGGCAAACATGGCTATCTTCCTTGCCTGCTTGAAACCCGGTGATACATTTATGGGTCTCGACCTCTCCCATGGTGGCCACCTCTCGCATGGCTCACCGGTGAATTCATCAGGAATCCTATACAAACCAGTTGCTTATGGCGTTTCAAAGGAAACTGGCACTGTGGATTACGATCAGATGGAAAAAACTGCACTTGAAACTCATCCTAAACTGATCATCGCCGGTGCTTCAGCTTACTCGCGCGACTGGGATTATGCCCGGATGCGCGCCATTGCCGACAAGGTGGGTGCATTGTTGATGGCTGATATTGCCCATCCGGCCGGATTGATTGCACGGGGCGTACTCAGCGATCCACTTCCACATTGCCATTTTGTTACCACCACCACCCACAAGACCCTGCGCGGACCTCGCGGAGGCATGATCCTGATGGGTAAAGATTTTGAGAACCCTTGGGGACTAACCACCAAGAAGGGCGAAATTAAAATGATGTCGGAGTTGATTAACTCAGCAGTGTTTCCCGGTATCCAGGGCGGCCCGCTCGAGCATGTTATTGCTGCTAAAGCCGTGGCATACGGCGAAGCGCTCACCGACGAGTATATGCATTACATCGTCCAGGTGAAAAAAAATGCAGCAGTAATGGCAAAGGCCTTTGTGGATAAAGGATATCACGTAATTTCAGGCGGAACCGATAATCACCTGATGCTCATTGACCTGCGCTCCAAATTCCCCGATATTACCGGAAGAAAAGTTGAAGATACACTGGTAAGAGCCGATATCACTGTGAATAAAAACATGGTTCCTTTCGACAGTCGCAGCCCGTTCCAGACATCCGGACTTCGCATCGGAACACCCGCCATTACCACACGCGGCCTGAAAGAAGAACACATGCAACCCATCGTGGATTTCATTGACCATGTGATCTCGGGCATTGAAAATGAAAGTGTTTTGGCCGAAGTAAAAACCGAAGTGAACAGGATGATGGAACAATTTCCATTGTTTGCGTACTAAAAAAATCACATTAACCAGAAAGGCGACGGGAATTTCTCGTCGCTTTTTTTTATCTATTTGATAATCTGTATTTTAGTAGTTTAAATTAGTTAAAAGATGTAAATTTTAATGAACAATACTGATAATCAATAGTTAAGGTTTAATTTTGCATCAAATTACTTAAATTCATTAATTACATCAATTAAAAGATTAACGTATGAGAAAATTGACTTTTTTATTGCTCATTTTAGCCGGATTTTCTGCCTTTGCGCAGGATGCAACCGATGCACAAGAAGCCGAAAGCCGTTGGAAAAGGAACGGTATTTTAAGTTTTCAGTTGAACCAGGCCAGTTTCAGTAACTGGTCGGCAGGGGGCGAGAATTCCTATTCGTTCCTTGCATTAATGAAATATTATGCCGATTACAAGCACAACAACTTTTCGGTCAACAACAACATCAATCTCAAGTATGGCTTGCAAAGCACCGGAGATGAATCGCTCAGGAAGAATGAAGACCTCATCGAACTGAACTCACAGCTTAACCATAAGTTTTCGGATAAATGGAGTGTGAGTGGATTGGTGAATTTCAACACACAATTCACCGATGGTTATAACTACCCGGACGACTCAACGGTAGTTTCGAAATTCATGGCGCCGGCTTACCTTACCATCGCTCCCGGTATCCTTTACAAACCGGCGGATTACTTCACCATACTCTTTTCACCAATATCCCTGCGTGCCACCTATGTTACCGACCAGGATCTGGCCGACCTGGGAGCATTTGGTGTTGACAAGGCTGAATTCAATGATCTGGGTGAAAAGGTGGAAGATGGTAAAAACAGTAAGTACAAAGCCGGGGCATTCGCCGAATTTTACTTCAAGAAAAACGTAAAAACCGATCTTGACCTGGAATCGAAACTCAACTTTTTCTATAATTACCTGGCTGATGATGCACTTCCAGAGGGTATAATGCCCCTGGATGTCAACTGGCAGACTTTTGTCAATTATCGGATAAGCAAGTGGTTTTCAACAACTTTCTTTATTCACCTGGCTTACATGCCGACAGATGTACGTATTGAATCTGTTCCGCCCCCAACCGGAATTGGCGGCAACGAACTAAAAGTGATACCAAACGACAAACTGCAGGTGAAACAAACATTTGGAATCGGGTTAGCCTATAATTTTTAGTTCTCATATTTTATTTACCTAATAATCAAAACAATGAGCTTAGTTAAAGAATTCAAAGAGTTTGCAATGCGGGGCAATGTAGTTGACCTGGCAGTTGCGGTTGTGATTGGCGGAGCTTTCGGCAAAATTATCGGCTCTTTCGTGGCTGATGTTTTAATGCCACCCATTGGGTTGTTGCTTGGAGGGGTAGATTTTACAGACCTCATGATTACCCTCAAGCAGGCAGAAGGCGACATACCCGCAGTATCATTGCGCTATGGTGCGTTCATCCAGACAGTGGTTGATTTCGTCATCATCGCATTTGCTATCTTCATGGTAATCAAAGCAATGAATGCTGTAAAGAAAAAAGAAGAAGCCGCTCCTCCACCTCCACCTCCAGGCCCTACCAAGGACCAGGAATTGCTCACGGAGATCAGGGATTTACTGAAAAAGTAAAACATCGTTTCATTATTAAAAAGGCTGCCCGCGATTGGACAGCCTTTTTTTGTTTCAAAACATAGGAACATCCGTCCATGTAATGTATGATCCTGATTATCTGTTTTTTATCAACCTTTTGGGAAGATAAGCCTGTGATTTGCACCAAATTATACCTTTGTCAGAGTTTTTGAACGTAGAATTACCAACCAAATACTGGGTACCATGAAAAATAAAAAACGTTTGCTGGTGGCCTCCCTTTCGGGGCTACTGTTTGGGTTTGTATGTTATGGATTTGCATTGAGCGGCGGAGGAGAACTACCCATGCCTGTTGCCGTGCAGATTATCCTTAGCAGGACATTGATCGGTTTTGCACTGGGCATTAGCACATTCAAATTTGGAAATTGGGCTCTCCGCGGAACTCTTTTCGGGTTGATCTTCAGTCTACCACTGGCGTTCAGCGGACTGATGGCGCCCGAAAATCCGGAATTCACTCCATTGATGATGTTTTACTCATCGGTGGTAATGGGTATGATTTATGGTTTTTTGATTGAATTAATTACCAGCCTTTTTTTCAAAGCTAATATCAGTTGAACATGAAAAATATCTCTGCATCTACTCTTAAGCCATTGTTTTTCATTGGATTTCTCTTACTTTCCACTTGCCTTCAATCCCAGGGCTGGAGGCCCGAAGAGATGGAAATTCGGGTAAACATAAGCTCGCGTGAGGAGGCAAAATTGCTTGGAGACCTCAGACTCAACGGTGACATTTATCCGGAATATGCGCTGATGTATGTTACTCCTGATGAATTGAAAAGAGTTCACTCAGCAGGTCTGAAGTATGAAATCACCAAAGAAAACCTGAATGAGTATTACAAGGACTTTTGGGAAACGCGTGAGGAGTATCATAACTACCAGCAAATCATTGCCTTGATGGATAGCCTGGCAACGGCGCTTCCCAACCTGGTGAAAAAGACAATTTACGGGCAATCGGTTCAGGGACGGCAACTGGCTGCACTCACCATTACGCAGAATGTAAATCAGCACAACAGCAGGCCGCGCGTGGCATTCGACGGCAACATACACGGTGATGAGATAGGAGGCGGAGAGAATACGATCCGGTTTGCGCGGTGGCTTTGCCAGCAATATGCCATCAACCCTACCATTACCAATTTATTGAATACCAGGGAAGTATGGATTTTCCCATTGGTCAACCCCGATGGCAGGGTGAATATGAGTCGTTACAATTCCAATGGGGTTGATTTGAACCGCGATGCAGGTTATCTGTGGGATGGCGAAGGCAGCAGCCCGGGCCCCTTCTCGCAACCCGAAAGCAAGGCGGTGAGGCAGATGTTCTACAACAACCCTTTCAACATCCACCTGACCTATCACAGCGGCATCGAGTTGTTTCTCTATCCCTGGTTTAATCGTACCGACCCCTGCCCCGACAACAGCCAGGTGCTTACCCTGGCCAGTGTTTATGTTTCCAGTTCAGGATACAGCAATCTGCCAAGTGGCCCGGGAACCTCTTTGTATCCGACAACGGGTTCAACCGCCGAGTCATTCTATGGAGTCATGGGATCGCACGGTATTGTGATGGAACTCAGTTCCGATAAACAACCGCCACCATCGCAGCTTATGTATTATTTCAATATCAACCTCACCCCGATGGTGAAAATGATCGAGTATTCCGGCTATGGAGTCGGGGGTACGGTCACCAATGCCGTCACGGGCGAACCCATACAGGCCGCAGTGTATATAGGTAACACACTGCCATGCTACACCCATCCGGTCGGCGGAGATTTTCATAAATTTATGGTTGCCGGAACCTATAATATTAAGGTGAAAGCCAACGGCTATCAGACCAAAGTCATCAACAACATTGCAGTTACAAATCTTGCCTATACCAGCGTTGCCATTCAGCTTGATCCTGAGCCACATCACAGCCTTTTCAGGGTGTGTGCCACACGAATACCCGGCGGCGGGAATATGGCCGACCCCGGAACTACATGGAACGCCATCGGCCAGCCCGATAACCTGAATTACTCGATCGGAAAAAGTGGCTGGATTGTTTTTGATATGCTCGACCTGGTGGTGGATGGCCCGGGCGATGATATCATTGTGTTTGAGGGAGATGCAACATCAGAGGGATTTACCATGTATGCGGGCAGCACCATGGATGGCCCATGGATTTCGCTGGGAAACGGCTCCGGCACCACTTCGTTTGATTTTGCCGGAACAGGAATCAGCGAAGCACGGTTTTTCAGAATTCTGGACGACGGCGATGGCCAGGCCAACGCTGCGGGAGCCGGTTTTGATCTCGATGCCGTTCAGGCATTAAGCTCGATCAACGGGCCTTACATTCTGCTTACCGATTACCAGATCAGCGACCCCGCCGGAAACAACAACGGCCGGCTTGACCCGGGTGAAACGGCCGATATGACCATTTCGCTGAAAAACATTGGCACCGAAGATGCCCTGAATGTCAACGGAGTTCTTTCATCGGCTGATCCAAACATAACGATTCTCACCTCCGAACCCCAACCTTTTGGTAATCTGCAGGTAAATCAAACCGCAACCGCCCTCTTCGAGGTGATGGCCGATGAGGATATTCCTGCAGGCCATGTATCTACGCTGTCGCTGAATTATACCGGCGACAACGGGCTTAGCGGCGTAAAATTTATCGATCTGACTTTCCCGGATTATTGTTATCCAACGGCAAATTGCTCCTTCGGGGATGGATTTACGGGTTTTTCGTTATTGGGGATCAACAACATGAACAGCGGCTGCAGTCCAAACGGTTATGGCAATTATACCCAAATGTCGGCCACGCTCGATCCGGGCAACACCTACACAGTGAGCTGGAAAACCGGTTACAGTGATCAATATGCAACACTCTGGATTGATCTGAACAGCGATAAGCTATTCACCGCCGACGAGCGGCTGGTCAACGATTTTAACCTGGTGAACGTGGGTACGGTTTACACAACCAATTTTAGTCTACCCGTCAATATAATGCCTGGCGAAAAACGCCTTCGAATTCGTGCCAACTGGCAAGAATCCTCGGCTGATCCCTGTTCCAATTTCAGCTATGGCGAAACCGAAGATTACACGGTGATTATCACCGGTGACATACTTGTAGCCAATTTCACTGCAGATATTACTTCATTTTGCCAATCGGGTGAAGTGCAATTTACGGATAATTCGCAGGGTAATGTAACCGGCTGGAACTGGCAGTTTCCCGGCGGTGAACCTCAAGCCTCCACGCTCCAGAATCCGGCTGTTTATTATGGAAACCCGGGTTCCTATGATGTTTCACTAACCATATCCGGGTCCACCAGCAGCACCACTATCAACAAACCGGGATTTATTCAGGTAAGGAGCCTGCCAGAAGTCTCTTTTGGCGCAGTGCCTGATATCTGTATCAATTATCCGCCATACCAGCTTACCGAAGGTATGCCGGCCGGAGGTATCTACTCAGGGCCGGGGGTAGTCAGCGGCTGGTTTTATCCTGAATTGGCCGGATTGGGCATACATACCCTCCATTACAGCTATACTGACCTGAATGGTTGTGAAAACTCCGCAGAACAGCTTGTGCTGGTGGATGCATGTACAGGTATTCATGAGCCCGGGATAGGTTTCAGTATCTCGCCAAACCCTGGAGCCGGTGTGTTCACAATCAGTTGCAATGAGAGCATCTCAAACTGCAACATCGAGGTGATTAACGCAAAGGGTGAAAAAGTTTACCTGGAGCTGAAGACTGAAATTCGTTCACACCAAACTTTTCAGATCAATCTGACCCATTTGCCAGGTGGCATTTACCTAATCCGGATCGGGAATTTTTACACCACAAAACTGATCATCACCCATTATCCGGGGTAATCCGGATCTATTGTGGTTGCTTCGACCAGCTATCTTTCAGCGGAACCGTTCTGTTGAATACCGGCTTGCCGGCAACGGAGTCGGGATCAACATTAAAATAACCGATGCGCTGAAACTGGAATTTTTCGCCGGGTACAACATTGGCAAGGCTGGGTTCCAGTTTGCAATGCTTAAGTACGGTGAGTGATTCCGGGTTGAGATTGGCTTTGTAGTCTTCACCCTCGGCCACATCTTCCGGGTTTTCAACTTTGAACAGCCGGTCGAAAAGTCTTACTTCAGCATCTACAGCGTACGAGGCCGATACCCAGTGAAGGGTTCCTTTCACCTTGCGGTTACTGCCGGCGGCACCGCTTTTGCTCTCAGGATCATAGGTGCAGTAGATTTCCTCCACTTCACCCCGATCGTTCAGCTTGTAACTTTCCCCTCTGATGATGTAGGCACTCTTTAATCTCACTTCGTTGCCCGGTGCAAGCCTGAAATACTTTTTGGGTGGATCTATCATAAAGTCTTCGCGCTCAATGAACAACTCCCTGGTAAACGGGACATTACGCATACCCGACTCCGGATCTTCGGGATTGTTTTCGGTTGGCAGCTCTTCCACAAGATCTTCCGGGTAGTTGGTAATGATGAGTTTTACAGGATTCAAAACACCCATAACACGTTTGGCAACCCGGTTCAAATCTTCGCGGATGCTGTATTCGAGTAATGCAACATCAATTACATTGTCGCGTTTGGCTACGCCCACTTTTTCGGCAAATACTTTGAGTGATTCCGGGGTGTAGCCCCTGCGGCGCAGTCCGGAAATGGTGGGCATACGCGGGTCGTCCCAGCCATTTACATAACCATCCTTTACCAGCTCAAGCAGTTTTCGTTTGCTCATGACCGTATAGGTAAGGTTGAGGCGGGCAAATTCAATCTGTCGGGGGCGGTATTCCGCTTCCTGAATCTGATCAACGAACCAGTCGTATAGCGGACGATGAACTTCAAACTCAAGCGTGCAGATGGAGTGGGTGATGCCTTCGAGATAGTCGGACTCGCCGTGCGCCCAGTCGTACATCGGATAGATGCACCATTTATTACCTGTGCGGTGATGATGGGCATGGAGGATCCGGTACATCACCGGATCGCGCATGTGCATGTTGGGCGAACCCATGTCAATTTTCGCCCTGAGGACTTTTTCACCATTTTTAAATTCACCGGCTTTCATCCTGCGGAAAAGGTCAAGGTTATCGTCCGGTGTGCGGCTTCGGTAAGGGCTTTCGATGCCGGGCATGGTGGGCACGCCGCGCTGTTCCGAAATTGTTTCGGCAGGCTGATCGTCCACATAAGCCTTTCCTTCCATTATCATCTTCTCAGCCCAAAGATAGAGCTGGTCAAAATAATCTGAAGCAAAAAACAGACGATCCTCCCAGTCGGCACCAAGCCAGTGTACGTCATCCATAATCGAATCTACATACTCCTGCTCCTCTTTGGTGGGATTGGTATCGTCAAACCTAAGATTGAATTTTCCATCGTATTTTTTTGCAATTCCATAGTTAAGCAAAATGGATTTTGCATGTCCGATATGAAGGTATCCGTTGGGTTCGGGCGGGAATCGGGTATGCACACGGGCGCCGTTTTTGCCCTGCCTGAGGTCTTCATTAATAATGGCTTCGATAAAATTACCCGATGGCCTGAATTCAAAATTGGCCGTATTTTTCTCTTCTGTTGACATAAATATAGGCTTTTAAAAACAAGCGCCAAAAGTAGTACAATTGGTTAAAAGCCGCTGAGGCTAATTTTTGTAATTTTGCAACGTTGTAAAGCAATGGCAATGGAAAACGAAAATCAAATAAACGAACCGGTTGTTCCTTACAGCAAACCACTTGATTTTGATCAGGTTTGGCTGATGTTTCAGGAAACTCATAAACAGTTTCTGGAGACGGATAAAAAAATCAAAGAACTGGCTTCCCTATTTACTTCCCAGTGGGGAAAACTCATCGAATCGCTGGTTGAAGGCGACTTGATCAAACTTCTCAATGAAAGAGGAATCAAGGTTGAGCGGACATTGCAACGCGTGAAAGGAAACCGCGAAGGACAAAATTTTGAGTACGACATCATTGCTGTCAACAACACTGATATAGTGATTGTTGAGGTTAAAACAACACTTAGGCCTCAGGATGTTTCTGATTTTCATGAAAAATTATGGAAAGCAAAACAATTCATGCCCGAATACAAGGTAATGACCATTTACGGCGGTGTTGCATTTCTTACTGCAGAGGGAGCGAGCGACAGAATGGCTGAAAAAATTGGTCTTTTTACCATCAAAGCCACAGGCAGCAGCGCTTCGATCTCAAATTCAGAAGATTTTAAACCAAAAGCCTTTTAGCAAGAAAATTCGGATTGAAAAAACCACCTTTACGCTCCCACTGCCTTCAACGCCTCAAAAACCAAAAATGCCGGCCAGACGATGGCTTTAAAAAGTCCCAGCACGGCCATCCAGAATGAGGTGGCTGTGGTGATAAAATAGATGGCAGCGCCAATGAACCCTAATCCATACACCGCACTGGCTGAGCCGCTTCCGTGATCCTGAGCTTTCATATTTTTTCGTTTTAACATATCATGATTCATCAAACGATTTGCCCGATAATAACCACATAATTCTTCCCCCATTTTTTTGCGCATTTGGGGCAAGTGGTGTACCAGAGGTATGTCTTCAGGGTTTTTAATCCTTTGGACTTGATGAAAGAATTGAAATCCTTCAACCATTTGCCGGTATCTTTGTAGGGGCCTTCGTAAACCCTGCTTAGAAAATTACCGCTAAACGCCACATTTTCAGCATCTTTCACATCACGGTCAACGGCCAGATAAAGATCCATGTTCCATGGTGAGGTGTGATCCGAAAGGCAGAGCCAGTCAGGTACGGTGGCGCCTGAAGCCTCCACTTTTGCGTTCAGTCGCCGCATTGCGCTGCCAAAACTGACAGGCATATAAAACAGCGTGAACACTTTATCTTTGATAAATTTCTTATTGTGCCAGCCAAAGGTGTTTCCCTGCCATGGGGCAGGGTCGAATTGCGGGCAACATTCCGGTGTTTCATTTTTTTGTGACATAGCCAAATCTTGAAAGGTTAATAGTTGAAAATTAGATCAATCAACAATCAGATTAATCCGACATCAAAAGTACATTTTTCAGAATTCTATTTTGTAGGAAATCTGCGGGAACAGCAATCTTTCCTTATCCTCATCTATCTGATTGGTTTTCAGGTTGTACTTATAACCGTAAAACTCCTCACTTCCCAAAATATTCACCAGCTGCACCGACCAGATACTGGCAAATTTCAGGTTGTTTTTGCGGTAATTGAACCCCAGGTGCAAATGATAGTTGTCGGGTTTCTGGTTGGCAAACGCATGAATTTCATCATAAACGACATCTTTTGCAATATGGGATGCAGCCTCATCCACCGGACTGATTCGATCGCCGCCCATCACAACAAACCGGCCATTCAGGCTCAATTGATTTTTGTTCATTTTCCCGACACTCCATTCTTTTCCGGCGAGCAGGTTCACCACATAGCCTTTATTGAATCTGGAATCCCTGCGAATCCCGTCACCTCCTTCATATTTTGACTGAAAAAGCGAGCCGCTGACGAGGTAATAAAATCCGCGGCGCATGAACTGCTCCAGCGTCAGGTCTATTCCAAAATTATCCCCTTTCCCTGTGTTGATCAGCTTTTCGTCAATAAACCAGTCCATATCGAGGTTGAGCATCGAAAATGAGGAGCTGTCAATTACGGGTATGTTATACAAATACTGATAATAAGGCTCTGCTGTAAAGTGGGTAAACTCGTTGATATTCCACTTGTAAGATAACACAAAATGATTTGCCCTGCCAGGTGTCAGCTCTTTGTTTGGAAAAACGGTTTTTCCATCCTCATCACGGGTAATAAAATAGATCTGTAGCATCTCCATCATACTGTGGTTACTGACGCCCAGGCCAATGGAATGCTGAGGCAAAAACTGGTAATTCAGGCCAATTCTCGGCTCAAAGGTGAGCGACCCGTTAAGGGTGAAATGCTGAAGATAAGCGCCGAGATTCATAGTTAGCAGGTTATTAAAAGCATACTTTGATTGCGCGTAGCCTTGTAAAAGGTAGCTATTGCCATCGCTTTTGGATATCGGATGCAGCGGAGCTCCGGGTGTTTCTGCATTTCTGATATCCACCCGATAAAAAACATTGCTCAATGTAGCTCCGCTGCGGAGCGTATGCCGGGCGCTCAGTTTTTTGTTGATATAGGTGGAAAAAGCAATTTTAAACTGGTCATTTACAATGTATTGATCCTCCTGCAGGACATCATATTCATCCAACTGACGCTGGTTCCACTGAATTCCATTTCCTGAAACCGAAAGCGAACTGTTGAGGTAGGCTGAGTTACCCAAAACTTTCCGGTAATTCAGGCCGGTTGCACCCATGTACTGACGATTGGAAAGGTCTTGTAAGTCCTGGGCATACTGCCGGTCGTCCGGATCATTGGGTTCAAGTCCAGAAATGTCCCAGGCGCCGATTCCCCACCAGGAAAGCACGCCTCCTTTTTTAAGCGGGAAGTTCATTTTGAACGACAAGTCCTGAAACCGGTTGCCAGCGGCATCGTCCGGCAGGAGCGGAGCAAGAAGGACAAAAGATGAAAAACGGTAGTTGAAAAGGTAGGATGATTGCCCACCTTTTTTGAAAGGTCCTTCTGATGCAAGGTCAATTCCGAGCGTGCCAAGCTGAACAGCATGCTCGTGCTTCTCGTTGTTGCCGGTTCTCATGCGGATATCAAAGACACCCGACAGCCCGTTGCCATATTCTGCCGGCCAGGCGCCGGTGTAGAAATCCGAATTGGCCAGCAATTGAGCACTCAATGCTGTAAATGCGCCGCCGCCAAAATTAATTACGTTGGCATAATGGTTTGGATTAGAAATCTGAACACCTTCCATTTGCCATAGAATCCCTTTCGGAGCATTTCCCCTGACGATGATGGCATTGCCGCTCATTCCTCCGGCCACACCAGCAAACGACTGCACCAACTGGGCAGGATCGTCAACGCTGCCGGCATATCTGCGCGCCTCCTCAACGCTGATTTGACGGGCGCTAACGGTGGCCATCGAATTCAGCGGTTTATCCTTATCCTGACTGGCTATTATCTCCACAACTTCCATCTGCTCAATGGATTCCTTAAGACGGGCATCAAGAAACACCTCTTTTACCGAGCCCACCACAATTTCCCTCATCCATAGCGGCTCATAACCGACGAATCGGACTACAATGTCATAACGGCCTACCGGTACTTTCTCAATTCTGAAATTCCCGTTAAGGTCGGAACTTGTTCCATTCAGCGGATCTGTGCCCTCTAAAACAATAGTGGCGCCGGGCAGGGATGCACCCGTTTCACTGTCAATAATGCGACCCCTGATAGTCTGAGCCGGTGGCTGTGCATAGCTGCAGAATTGGCTTACAGCAAGAATCAGAAAAAACCAAAATCTCTTTTTCATACGTCGCCATTATTAGTTTCTTTTAAATCTGCAAAATTGCGATTGCAGCCAAAATACTGCAAAATTGAAAATTCAGTATTTTTTGAATGAATATTTAGTCAAAACATTACAGCAGTATGACCTGATCGTCAAATTACAGCATTTTGACGAGCAGGTTGGTAAAGGCTATTTCAGGGCGCTTACCTGGTGTCCTTTTCGTTTTCATGTTGTCATCAATGGCTCTCGTAACAAAAACCTGCAAAATATTTTGCCATTGGCCAGATCACAGGTGAGCCGGTTGATTAAGCGCTTAAATGCACACGGGTTGATAAAAAAGGACAAAGGCTCTTACAAGTATTACTCTGCAAAGCGCGGAAAAGAAACGACAATCATGGTTCAGAAAATCAAAAAAACACAAGTAATCCCTGCATTTTGTTATTGATTTTCTGCCAAAAAAAGAAGAAAGCCGTGAATCTGGCATAAAAGGGGGGGCAATATCACCGATTCGGGGGATCAGTATCACCGGATTATCCATCGAAGAATTGGATGTGGAAATTTCGCTTATGTTTGTCTAAAATTTAATTCTCCCTTGGACATAAAGGAAATAGAGGTTTGTGAAAAGATCCGTAAGGGTGATAAAAATACCTTTGAAACGGTGTTTAAAAGCTATTACAGGATTTTATGTTCTTACGCCAACCAGATTATTGCCGATTCAGATAATTCCGAAGAAATCGTTCAGGAGATGTTTCTCCAACTGTGGCAAAAAAAGGACTTCCTGTTTATCGAAACATCTCTTAAATCCTATCTTTTCAGAGCTGTTCACAACAGTTGCCTCAACTTTATCAAGCACAACAAAATTAAAAAAGCTTATTCTAGCTATTACCTTCATCAAAACCAAACCTCAGGTTCTCAATACAATCTGGATGAATCAGATGAGTTAAAGGATTTGATTGGAAAGGCGGTTGAGCAATTACCGCCAGAGAGAAAAAAGGTTTTTATGATGATCAGGTATGAAGACCGGAAATATCAGGAAGTTGCCGATATACTTGGCATTTCGGTAAAAACCGTTGAAAACCAGATGGGCAAAGCCATGCAGTTTCTCAGAGAAACCCTCAAAGGTTACATTCCTGTTTTTATTATTCTGATTCTTATTGTGTTACAAAGTATTTTCAAAATCAAATAGGTGAAAAATGCGTTTAAATTGTCATAGAACTTAATGAGAACATTTCCCGAAAATATTGACCCTGATCTTTTGGTTGCGTTTCTGGGTAACGAAACAAGCCCTGAAGAATCTGTCCTGGTAAAGGAATGGATTGCCTCATCTGCCGAAAACAAAGCAAGGTATGAAGCTTTAAGTGAAATCTGGAATGTCTCTGAAACTGCCTTTCCTCAACCCGCTGATGTGGATACTGAAAAAGCCTGGCAGAAACTCACCTGCAAGATCGAGCAATTTGAATCAAATAAACATCTCATCAGCAAACCGAAAGATACCCCTGGCCTTTTCCTGAAATATGCTCTCAGGGCTGCGGCTGTGTTTATTCCGCTTTTTGTAGCCGGATACCTGATTTTTTCCTATTACTCCCAACCTAAATTGATCACATTTGCCTCCGGGCAGGTGATTTTGGAGAAAACCCTTTCAGATGGATCGGTCATCAAGCTAAATAAAAACTCAAAACTGGAATATCCCGAAAAGTTTAAAGGCACAAAACGGGAAGTTTCGTTAACCGGCGAGGCATTTTTTAAAGTAATCCCGGACCCTGAAAAACCTTTCATCATCCATTCAGGGATGATTGATATAAAAGTGGTGGGAACATCCTTCAATATCAAAAACACGGCCGACAAAGACATTACAGAGGTTTTTGTAAGAGAGGGAAAAGTGGTTGTTTTTGCAGTGAATCAAAAAGGCATAAAAACCGATTCCATTTTTCTTGAAGATGGAGGAAAAGGGGTTTTTGATAAAAATACCTTCAAGCTGAACAAAACCTCTCAGATTGACGGTGACGAACTTTTCTGGATCAACCAAACGCTGATTTTTAACAAAACCCGGCTTGAGAAAGTCTTTGCGTTGATTACCGAAAGATACAATGTTGAAATTAAAATGAATAGCAGTGAAATCGGAAGCCTCAGACTAACTACAAGATTTGCTAATCAACCTATTGATAGTGTAATGAAGGTAATTGCAGAGTCTTTCAAACTGAAAATCACACGAACCGGATCAACATTTGAAATTGATGACCCAGAAAATTAGACTTCTCAAATCCTTACTGATTATTTTGATAATATCTTCGGCGCCATTCCGCACTGACGCGCAGGAACGTTTGCTTGACAAAAAAATAACTCTTCAGGTTTCCAACGAAAAAGTTGAAACAGTTCTGAACCACATCGAAAGGATTTCCGGAGTGAATTTTTCGTACAATTCCGACATTATTCCCGAGGACTCTTTAGTTTCGTTTTCGTGTGTCAGCAAATCCATCGAAAAGGCGCTTCCGGTTTTTTTGGGTAAAGATTTTTCTTTTAAAAGCACAGGCAAATACATCATCATTTTGCAAAAGAAAAACCGGCAGGAGATAAACCCAACGAAAAACAAATACAACATATCAGGCATTGTTCTAGATGCCCGAACCAGCAGGCCTTTGCCTTTGGTGACCATTTATGATATGGAGAGCCTGGAGTCAGTTCAAAGTGACAGTTCCGGCAACTTTAATCTTTCAGTGGTACCAAAAACCAACTATCTGGCGATCCGTATTAGTAAATCTGAATATTCTGATACTGTCAGCGTCATCAATCCCGCACTAAATGAATCGCTTTTGATAAGACTTTTCCCGGTCGAAAAACCCTTGCAAAAACTTGATGCGATTTCCATCAGTGTTGTTCCTTTTTCAGTTTATTCAGGCAATAGCATTATCGAAAAAATTGTAAATAAAGAATTGCTGTTGAACAGCCAGAATGTGGTGATTTACGACAAACGCATTGCACAGCTCTCTTTATTTCCAATGGTAGGGACCAATCTGCGCATGAGTGGCGCCGTGACCAATCATTTTTCGATCAATCTTCTGGGCGGGTATTCAAACGGTGTTGCTGGTTTTGAAGCCGGGGGAATTGTCAATATCAACAAAAGTGATGTGAACGGTTTTCAGGCTTCCTGTTTGGTTAATTTAACCGGCAGGGATGTAAATGGCTTTCAGGCTTCGGGCGTGTTAAACCTCACCAAAGGGAATGTAAATGGATGCCAAATCAGCGTTATCGGCAATTTGGGAGCCGATACCGTCAAAGGAGTTCAGGCGGCAGGAATAGTAAATGTTTGTGATAAAAAATTAAGCGGCCTTCAGTTATCACCTGGTTTAAACATTTCGCGGGGCGATGAAACCGGAGCGCAGGTTGCCGGTTTAGTAAATTATGCGGCAAATCCACGATTTCAGCTTGGGCTGATAAATGTTGCCGACACTTCTGATGGTGCGCCTTTGGGCGTTATTAATATTATCAGGCACG
This sequence comes from Bacteroidales bacterium, assembly GCA_036794825.1. Lineage (GTDB taxonomy): Bacteria > Bacteroidota > Bacteroidia > Bacteroidales > 4484-276 > RZYY01. The sequence continues at coordinate 45,678 of DAIRGA010000003.1, forward strand.
GATATTACGCATTTTCGCTCTCTGCTGATGAATTACAAACAGGCTATTTACTTTTCAGTATGGGAACACGGCGATTGTACAGCATTGTCGGAGTTTCGGGAAGCACGGCAAATGGGCAGAAGAGCTGGGGAATTAATTACGGCTTAGGTTCTCATTTCTTTTACAACCACCGGCTGGGGTTAAACATTGAGCTTCTTAATACGGTAATAAACGCTTTTGGCAGCTTCGACTCGACGATGATCAGTCGCGTGAGCCTGTCAACCCAACTGTCGCTTCGCCTTGGACAACATTTTTACCTCAATGCCGGTCCGTCCATCAATACATTTATCGCTGACGCTGATAATCCCGATGTTGATGGATTTATTTCGACAACCCTTCCCAAAAACAACTGGCATTATACGTCAGTCAACACCCGTTACGATGCCTGGATTGGTGTATCTGCCGGTCTGAAATACCGGTTTTGATACCATTAATTTGCCACGGATTGTAAGGCCAGAAACTGCGCAACTACAGGTGTTTTCCGATTTCATTCCTTTTGATTCAAAAAAATAATTTTTCCCGATAGGGGTAAATCCATTTTTGGTTGCCATTGAATTATAAACTTTAAAAATAATTCTATGGACGCATCTGATTTTAGAAAAGCATCAAGAAGTTTGTTGGTTTTTGCATTAGTTATTGGCGGTCATCTGATGGCCACCGAAACCTGGAAAAAAATTGAAACCAAAGAAGGTGTTGCCCTTTACGAAAGATGGGTGAACATAAACAGCGAACTGACTGTGAAGGAACGAAAAGCAGAAATGGTTGTAAACGGCGACATACATTCCATTTTAAAAACGTTGAGCGATCCTTCGCAAACCAGGCTATGGATGGAAAATGTGAGCGATTCCTACCTGATTAATAAAGAATCAGACAATGTATGGTCGTCCTATACCTATTTTTCGCTGCCCTGGCCTTTTGAAAATCGTGATTTGGTATGTGTTTCCAACCTGAGGTACTACGATCCCGGCAATGCAACAATTGAAATTGTCAGCATGGAAAATATGTTGCCTCTGAAACAAAAGGTTGAAAGGTTAACCAACTACAAGGCTACCTGGAAAATTGCCGATCTGGGAAACGGGAGGGTATTTGTTTCATTTTCTGCCATGACGGCTACGCCCGCGCAATACCCTAGGTTTGTGATTGACCCGGTTGTTCGCGGCGCATTCCTGCGCAACCTGATAAAGCTAAGATTAGTATTGTCAAATAATTAAAAGCGAAAAATCATGAATAAGTTCAAAAAGCGATTGAGCGAGAAAATTCAAAAACTTACCGGTGAACCAAAAACCGTTGCGCGAAGTTTTGCCATGGGTTCGTTTATTGGAGTTTCGCCTTTGATTGGGATGCAAATTATGTTGAGTCTGCTCCTGGCAGGTATCTTTCGCCTGAGCAAAACTGCTGCTGTTGTGGGGGTTGTAAACACAAACTGGACAAAAGGATTGTTTTTATATCCGTTCAATTACCAAATCGGAGCCTGGCTGCTTGGCAGCAATCAAAGCATAAATATCGCCGGCCTATTTTCAGGAAATGTAATAAAAAACCTTTCCAATGCAGGATCGGCGGTCTTCTTTTCATTGCTGATTGGTGGCTTTATCACAGGTTCAATCTTAGCCTGCGTTTATTACTTCCTGATCCTGAAAATCTTAAAACAAAAAAAATCATCAACCATAAAAACAGAAAATCCAATGAAAACCACAGATAAAAAATATGCTCTTTTAACCGGAGCCAGCCAGGGAATTGGAAAAGCCATGGCTCATGAACTGGCGTCAAGAAAAATAAATTTGCTTCTCGTTTCATTAAAAGGAGAAGGTTTAGCGGACTTTTGCCGGGAAATTCATGAAAATTACGGTGTAGATGCCCAATATTTCGAAACAGATTTCTCGCTGTATAATTCTGTTTATGATGTTGCCAACTGGGCAGTCTCCAATTACCCGGTTTATATTCTCATCAACAATGCCGGCGTTGGCGGAACCAAAGCATTTGAAAGCGTTTCGCCAGAATATATCGACAACATCATCCAGGTTAATGTCAGGGCTACTTCTCTGCTCACAAGGCTAATGCTGCCGGAACTGAAAAAGCATGAAAATGCCTATATTTTAAACGTTGCCAGCATGGCTGCATTTTCTCCTTTCGCTTTTAAAACCGTTTACCCGGCTTCAAAAGCATTTATTTACTCGTTTTCGCGAGGTTTGCATGAAGAACTCAAAGGCACCAATGTTTTTGTGAGTGTAATTCATCCCGGCCCGGTTAAAACCAACGCAGAAGTCACGGCAAGAATCGAAAAACAGGGTGTTTTCGGACGAATGGGTCAGGTAACTCCGGAAAAACTGGCGCACATTGCTATCAGGCGATTGTTTGTTAAAGACTCATTAATTCTGCCAGGTACTTTAAATAAAGTCAACTGGCTGCTGATGGCTATTTTGCCAAATGCCTGGAAATTACCGCTACTATCGAGCGTTGTGCGGAAAGAAATCAATTCCTGCCAGCCTGCTGGTCTTTCGTTAAGCCTAATAAAAAACTAAGAAAATGAAAGTTTTAGTAACAGGAGCCAACGGCTTTTTATCAGGCCATATAATCAGAGAACTCCTAAAACGCGGACATTCAGTTCGGGCAATGATGAGAGCCGGGGCAAAGGCTCCGGCTCTTAAAAGCATTGATGTTGATTTGTTTTATGGAAATATCACCAACAAAACGGATATTGAAAATGCCGTAGATGGTTGTGAAATTGTAATTCATGCTGCGGCTGATACCAGTCAATCACATCGAAAAGCAGAAGATTATTTCCCGGTCAATGTAGGTGCAACGGCACACATTATTGAAGCCATGAAACATAGAGGCTGTAAAAGATTAATATTTGTGAGCACCGCCAACACGATGGGTTTTGGAACTTTCGAAAATCCCGGAAATGAAAGTACGCCGGCATCTCCCCTGGTTTTAAAATCAGGCTATGCAAACAGCAAATTTATGGCTCAGAAATTAGTTGTTGAAGCTGTTAAAAACCAAAATCTTGATGCGGTTGTTGTGAATCCAACTTTCATGATCGGACCTTTGGATTACAATCCTCATTCGGGCAGAATTTTTAGGATGATTATGAATAAAAAACTTGTTTTCTATCCTCCCGGGGGTAAAAATTTTGTGGATGTAAGGGATGCGGCAAGTGGAATTGTAAATGCAATAACCGATGGGAAATCAGGCGAATGCTATTTGATTGCAGGCGAAAATCTTTCATATCATGATTTCTTTCAAAAAATAAAACTACTTACAAAACAAAGTTCAAGGCTGGTTCCAATACCTGTTTTACTTTTAAAATTGGCGGGCATTTTCGGAAGTATTTGCCAATATTCTGGAATAAATACCGAATTAACTTTTACAAACGCACGCATTCTTTCCATTAATAACTACTTCGACAACAGCAAAGCCGTTCGCTGCCTTGGTCTTTCATGTTCAGGTATGGACAAAACTATAACTGATTACCTGAAATGGCTAAAAGAGGAAAATACGTGAAGGAAGTTTCTGGTTTGAGGCGCCCATCTCCTTTTCAGCGCGCTACTTCAGAAAGATTTCCGGGTTTGGGCGGACAAGAATTAATTACTGTGTTCCCTGGCCTACAAAACTCCGTCAATGATCTTTTCCACACTCTTCTGAAGCACATCCATGGCAGCGTTCACAGCTTTTTGCGTGATGGCTTTTGAGAGCACCGCAAGGGCGTTGATCTCTGCTTCAAGGATGAGCTTTTCATCCTCAAGCCGCGATTCAAACTTTGCCTGGCTTAATTCTCCGCTAATCCGCATTTTGGCAATCATTTCAAGTCGTTCTTTTTTCCGGTTATAGAAATTCCTGGAAACAGCTTCCACATCTTTCCAGTGATCGGATGCCACAAGTTTCATGGCTGATAACATTCCTGTCAGAGTTTCTTCGATGTTAAATTGCATAATGATATGTTTTTAAGTTGATTAATCAGGTGGATTGGTCACGATATCTTTGGCCTTTTCGGCAACCTGCATTGCATAAAAGAGGTCGGCGAATGTTTTCTGATTAAGTTTAATCAGTCCGTCACTCAGTTCGTTGTCCGTTTTGTGCTCCTCTTTATATTTGGTCCAGAGTTCGAGGGTAATCTCGCAAATCCGAACCGTATTCTCGTTGAGCGGCCGAATCTTGTTTTTGTTTAAAAGGGAATTCAATTCTACTTCAATTTCAACGTATTGACTGGCAAAGAGCTGGTATTCACGCCCGCCATTCGTATTTTTGGTCAACTCGAGCATCGAAAGATAAAACCTGTCAACAGCTTTTGCGGTTTCATCAATTTGTTCCAGAATGATTGCATCGTGCGGTGGTACGAGGGTCACGCGGCAGGTGCTGAAAAGCATCAGGCTGACCAGGCTAATCATCAGAGCAACAGGCCTTGCATTGTAAATAATCATTTGTTTCATAACGTTGTTTATTTTAGGTTGATGAGAAAACTGAGGTAAAATTATACTCTTTTATTGAGCGAAAGGTTGCTTGAGAAGGAGCGGTAAGAGAAAGGTTGGGGTAAAAACATCAACACTCAAAGGAGCTAAACAGGTTTATCAATTAAATATCAAACCTTTAGCAATTGCTTTCATGTAAAAAGGCAACTGGTTTTTGTTGACAACCAGAGTCAGCCTTTTTAACAATTAATAACCTTACGCAAATCTTTTAGGAGTCTTTTGCCAGATTAAGGTATTTTTGCCGACCCTTAAAAACACGGGAATTTTAAAAATCACACCATGCTAAACATCAGAAACATCGCCATAATAGCTCACGTTGATCACGGAAAAACCACGCTGGTTGACCGTATTCTTCACCAGGTCAAACTCTTTCGCGACAACCAGGAAATGGGGGAACTCATTCTGGATTCAAACGACCTTGAACGCGAACGCGGAATTACGATTCTGGCCAAAAATGTAGCTGTAAGATACAAAGACGTAAAAATCAACATCATCGATACCCCCGGACACACCGACTTTGGCGGCGAAGTAGAGCGTGTGCTCAACATGGCCGACGGAGTACTTCTGCTGGTGGATGCTTTCGAAGGACCGATGCCACAAACCCGGTTCGTACTCGAAAAAGCACTTAATCTGGGATTAAAGCCCATTGTAGTCATCAACAAAGTGGACAAGCCCAACTGCTCGCCCGACGAGGTACACGAAGCCGTCTTTGATCTGATGTTCAACCTGGGAGCCACTGAGGATCAGATCAATTTTCCCACTGTTTACGGATCATCCAAACAGGGGTGGATGAGCGCCGACTGGAGAGAACCTTCCACCGACGTAAGTTATCTGCTCGACACCATCATTCAGCACATCCCGCCACCAAAAAATCAACCCGGTAATCTGCAGCTGATGATCAGCTCACTGGATTACTCTTCATACCTCGGTCGTATTGCCGTTGGGCGCATCACACGCGGAAAAATAAAAATGGGGATGCAGGTTACCCTGATGAAAGCCAGTGGCGTCATTCAGAAGTCGGTAATCAAGGAGCTTTACCGCTTTGAGGGGCTGGGAAAAGAAAAGGTGAAAAATGAGCTGGAGGCTGGCGAAATCTGCGCTGTGCTGGGAGTTGAAAATTTTGAAATCGGCGACACTATTGCCGACATTGATGCACCCGAAGCACTGACCCCCATTGCCGTTGACGAGCCAACAATGAGTATGCTTTTCACCATCAACAATTCGCCATTTTTCGGAAAAGAGGGAATCTACGTTACTTCGAGGCATATTCGCGACCGGCTTTTCAAGGAGACGGAGAAAAACCTCGCCCTGCGTGTCGAAGAGACCGATTCGCCGGATAAGCTGCTGGTATACGGCCGTGGTATACTCCACCTGAGCATCCTGGTAGAAACCATGCGCCGCGAGGGTTATGAATTTCAGATCGGGCAACCCCAGGTTATTCTTAAAGAAATCAACGGTGAAAAGCACGAACCCGTCGAAACCCTCACAGTTCAGGTTCCGGAGGAATTTTCAGGAAAAGTGATTGAGATCGTAACCCGCAGGCGTGGAGAAATCGTAACCATCGAAACCAAAAGCGACCGCGTTGTGCTTGAATTCACCATTCCAGCCCGCGGCATCATCGGCCTCACCAACCCCATCCTCACTGCCACTGAAGGTGAAGCAGTGGTTTCGCACCGCTTCAAAGCCTATGAACCCTGGAAAGGTGAAATTCCGGGCCGCAACAACGGAGCACTAATCGCCATGGAAACCGGAACTGCCATCGCTTACAGCATTGATAAACTCCAGGACAGAGGCACTTTCTTCATTTTCCCGCGCGAAGATGTTTATGCCGGGCAGGTAATCGGCGAAAACACACGTCAGGACGATATGCTCATCAACGTTACCAAAACCAAAAAGCTCACCAACATACGGGCTTCCGGATCGGACGACAAAGCCGTGATCACACCGCCAGTAAGGTTTTCGCTGGAAGAGGCCATGGAATACATTCGCAACGACGAATATGTGGAGGTAACCCCAAAATCCATACGCATCCGAAAGATTATCCTTGACGAAAACGAGCGCAAACGGAAAAGCAGGGAGCAGGGTCAGTAATGCGAATTGCTGTCAGCTAAACTGTTAGGTGAGAAAACTAACCGACCGGTTGTTAGTTTGAATCTCATGGAGGTATGGGTAGATGGGGTGTTGGGCTAATGGGGTGAATTACAGTTGACTGCCGACTTCTGGCTGCCGGTTTTTTAAATTGAAATCATTCTGATACTTGCTTTTCTTCCATGGAAAATATTTAGCCCCTTAATCTAATGGTTTTGAGTGGCTTTTGCTATTTAACATTTATTGATTAATTTTACCAGCCACAGAAACTCTTTCTGAGTTTTCTTATCGCATTTTTTTAGCTAAAAGAATGAAATCATGGCTGATCTAACCATCAATTTTGCGGGGATAAAGGCTCCCAACCCTTTCTGGCTGGCCTCCGGACCGCCATCCAACACGGCAGGTCAGGTGCTGCAAGCCTTCGACAAAGGCTGGGGCGGAGCAGTCTGGAAAACTATCGGCGCCAGGGTAGTAAATGTTTACAGCAGATATGCCGGATTGGATTACCATAGCAGGCGGCTTGCCGGTATGACGAACATCGAATTGATATCCGACAGAAGCGTAGCGGAAAATTTACGTGATATCGAATTGGTAAAAAAACATTACCCTGAACGCCCTGTCATCGTCTCGCTCATGACGCAAAGCCGCGAAGATTGGCAACAACTGGTTAAGGACGCTGAAAACGCAGGAGCTGACGGACTGGAGTTGAACTTCAGCTGCCCGCACGGAATGAGTGCCCGGGGAATGGGCGCCGCAGTCGGGCAGGAGCCTCAGTTGGTGGAACTGCTCACGCGGTGGGTCATGGAGGTGGCCTCGGCGCCTGTTCTCGTAAAACTTACCCCCAACATCACCGACATCACCGAGCCTGCACGTGCAGCCAAACAGGGAGGTGCCGATGCACTGGCGATGATCAACACCATCCAGAGTATTGCAGGTGTGGACATTGACCATTTTGTGCCTTATCCCGTTGTTGGAACCCGAAGCACATCCGGTGGATTCTCCGGCCCGGCCATCAAGCCGGTGGCACTGAACATGGTGAAAAACTGCGCTCTTGATCCCGGGCTTGGGCTCCCGATCTCAGGAATCGGCGGAATTGAAACCTGGAGAGATGCCGTTGAATTCATCCTGCTGGGAGCAGGCTTATTGCAAATCTGCACCGCTGTTATGCATCATGGATTCGGCATCATTGACAACCTGATTTCAGGCATCGAAAAATATATGTCTGAAAAGGGATTTGGCCGGATTTCGGAATTTACCGGAAAGGCACTACACAACACAACTTCATGGGGAAACCTGAACCTGAACAACCGGGTGGTAGCCCATATCAACAGCGTGAAATGCAATGCATGTCATGTTTGCTACACAGCATGTAACGACGGCGCTTATCAGGCCATAACAATACCCGAAAAATCTGCGGATAAAAAGCCTTTGATAGTTGCAGAAAAATGTACTGGTTGCAATCTTTGCTCACTGGTTTGCCCATCAAATGGCATAACTATGATCAATATCAGCCGTGAAGAGGAGGAACTCACATGGAACCAGCTGACCGACAATCAAATCCTGTAAGTGATAGCGTTGATGTTCATTCCTGCACCCACAGATGCAAACATGATCACATCGCCTTCGTTGAATTCGTGACCTTCGATCTGATTTTTCCTGATCATATCGAGTAATGTGGGAACCGTAGCCACTGAACTGTTTCCCAGCTTCTGGATAATCATGGGCATGATTTTCTCAGGAACTTCTCTGATGCCATAAAGCCGGTAAAATCGCTTGAGAACCTCAGAATCCAGCTTTTCGTTTGCCTGATGAATCAATACCTTTTTCAGATCTTTTATATCAACCTCTGCCTTGTCGAGGCTTTGCTTCATGGCCGCAGGGACGTGAGTCAGCGCAAATTCATAAACTTTCCTTCCGTACATTTTGATGTATTTCACGTTCGGATCCGATTCGTCGAGGTTGCTTTTGCCAAAATAGAGGAAATAGGCCTCTTCCTTTGCGAAGGAAGCCATCGAAGACGATAAAATACCGGTTTTCCGGTCTGACTCAGATCGTTCCAGAATACAAGCCCCGGCGCCATCCGAGTAAATCATCGAATCGCGGTCATGGCGGTCAATCACCCTCGAAAGCGTTTCCGTTCCAATCACAAGGCATCGTTTGGCCAAACCGGATTTGATAAAAGATTCAGCATGGATCAATCCCTGAATCCAGCCGGGACAACCAAAAAGCAGGTCGTAAGCCACACATGCCGGATTCTCGATATTTAGCCTGTTTTTAATTCGTGAAGCAAGGCTGGGTACTGAATCTGTCTGAATGGTTCCCTTTCGCACATCACCAAAGTTGTGAGCCACAATAATCTGGTCAATTTCTTCCTTGTCAATTCCGGCGTCCTCTATTGTCCGCTCGGCTGCAATGGCGCCAATGTCGGAGGTAAGCAAATCCTCGCTGGCATATCTCCGTTCAAGAATTCCGGTGATGGCTATGAATTTTTCGGCAATCTCTTCATGAGGCAATTCGACCGGGGTTCCAGCGAGGTCGTAGAATTTGTTAGATGAAAAATCCTCGTTGGTCACTATTTCTGTCGGGATGTAACTCCCTGTTCCTGTTATTATTGAGTTAATGTATTTCATGTGAATATTTTTTCGGCCCTGTTCATCAATGCGGTAAGTAACTATTTTAAAGTTTGTATATTTTCAAAACCCAAAATTGGAACTTTATTGTTATTCAAATTTTAATGAATTCAATTGCTGGTTAAAACAGGCAAACGTTTAATCTAAAACTAAGTCACTTGTAGTTGATCTTCAAAAATGTTCCCGAAATTATTCCATCCCGGAAAATGAGATCCAAGCGAACAGATTGATTGACGAAAAAAGCTTATTTTATTGATTATCATACTTTTCCACCTCATCGTAAATAAAATCAAGAATTACCCCGGCCTGCTTAAACATCTCTTCGGATTCGCCGCCGGCATGGTATTTCCGTTCGCATACCACGCGCTTAATTCCGCAGTTGATGATGAGCATGGCGCAGGTTCGGCAAGGGGTCATTTTGCAATAAAGGGTTCCGTTTTCAAGGGCGATACCCAGCCTGGCTGCCTGACAGATAGCATTTTGCTCGGCGTGCACCGTGCGGACGCAGTGTTGTGTTACTCGTCCATCGTCATGATGAACTTTTTTCATTAGGTGTCCTACATCGTCGCAGTGCGGCAGCCCGAGCGGAGAGCCGACATAACCCGTTACCAGCACATGCTTGTTACGAACAATTACGCAGCCACTGCGGCCACGATCGCAGGTAGCCCGTTTGGCCGCTGCATTGGTTAGCTCCATGAAGTACTCATCCCAGCTGGGCCGGCGGTATTTTTCGGGTTGTGGGTTGTTATCCATAGGCTTTGAATTACGTTAAAGATTGAATGACTTGTGTTACATGACTCTCCAACTGGTCAACTGAACCTGAATTTTCAAACACAAAATCGGCCATTTCGATGCATTTTTTCAGGTTTTGCTTGTTGGGATCGGCAGTGGTCATTTCGCGCTGCTCGTTTTGCAAAAAGGTCTCAAAATCAATGTTATCGGTTTCAGATGCGCGAAGTTTGATGCGATCGAACCGCCGTGCAGCCGGCGCATCTACGGCAAAAAGATAAAAATTGCCTTTTGCCCGCAGGCTATCCACTTCGCCAGGTGTTCGTATGCTCTCGATAACGCAGTTTTTACCCGTTTTAACGGCCTGGTTATACAGTTCGTCCACAATAAAAGAGGGTGAATTTTTGGCTCTCAGGTCATTGGCTACATCGGTCATGCTGTTGCGGTCAATCACCAGTCCTCTATTGGTGATTTCTTCGATAAGGAAGCCGCGCACTGAGAAATGTGCAAAGCCTTTTTGTTTAACCAGGAAATCAACGATCGTTCCCTTGCCTGCACCCAATGTTCCGGTAATTCCGATGATCAGCATAATTTGGGTTTAAATGAGGTCGAGTTTCAACCGATCAATCCATTTTTCGGCTTTCAGCGGGCGAAATTGTCCGAGCCTTTCGAGGAGATTTTTCTCATCCGTTTCCACGATCAGGTTGCCCCGATGCTCCGGCCTCACAAACCTTTCATCCACCGCATGTTGGATAAAACTCAGCAAGTGATCAAAATAGCCCTCAATGTTGAGAAGGCCAGTTGGTTTACTTATGATTTCCAGTTGGTTCCAGGTCATAATCTCGAAAAGTTCGTCAATCGTGCCAAATCCCCCCGGAAGAGCTATAAAAGCGTCAGAAAGTTCTGCCATCAGTGCTTTACGCTCGTGCATGCTGCCGACAACATGAAGTTTGGTAATTTGCTGGTGGGCAATCTCCTTATCCACAATATGGCGTGGCATCACCCCAATCACCTCTCCCCCATTTTCGATGGCGCTGTCGGCCACTTCGCGCATCAGCCCAATATTTCCGCCGCCATAAACCAAAGTAAGTTCACGCTCTGAGATCAGTTTACCTAAACTTCGCGCTTTCAGGATATAATCCGCTCTTTTCCCAACGCTTGAACCACAAAACACACAAACCGATTTCATACCACCAAATTTGCCGCAAAACTAACGGTTTTCGGGATTGTTGATTTTCGGAAAGATATTTTCATTTGTGAGTGATTGTGAATGTTCAAATTTAGGGTTGCCTTTGCCGCTTTCAAATTGCTTCATCGTTCTTAACCCCACGCCTGAAAACTTTGCCAAATCTTCCTGGTTAACCATCAGGTTTTCTCTGCGCTCTTTTCGGTATAAATCAAATCATGAAAATGCATTATTCGGCTCTTTTTATGTGCAAAGACACAAAATCAATTGATTATTAATGAAAATAGAGCAATAATATGCACATTGAACAAAGACTCAAAAGTGATTTTTCAAATTTTCTGCAGACGTTGCGAGTTATTCATAAGTTTCAGGCAAATCCCTGAATTTCAGCAGTTTTGCTGATTCTGATAAAAATTTAAATCTCCCGGATGTTCAGCGTTGTTTCCATTACTCAACCACTAACCTGATGCCTTTAGAGTGTGCCGAAAACTCTGGTGCGTACATGCATTGGATAGTTGAGATTCCATTGGAGAAATTGCCGGTTTGCGTTGCAATCAATGGATATTCAAACACATACGTCCCTTTGCGCAGGTAATCAAAGAAAAAGTTGGTGGCGGCATCGCGGGTGCTTTCATAATATCCAAGCCCGCCGCGATATTTGTATCCTGAAAGGACATTCACCGGTTCCAGCGCCGAAGCACGCATATCCTGCATGTGGACGTACTCCAGGTCACGGTCAACTCTCAGTTCAATCCTGACCGTAACTTTATCGCCCACCTTTAATATATCCTTGTCATTCACCTTTTCCAAGACAGTTCCTGCCGGGCTGATGCGCTCGACGTAAAGCTGCTTTTGCAGTGAAAGCGGCGTGGCATGTGGGGTAATCTTATCCATATCTTCGAAATACTGCCAATACATTGCACCCCAGGCAATTCCATCATCCGGTTTTGTAAGGGAAATATTCCCCATTTGCGGCTTTATTTCCGCCGAACTCCATGATTTGCTGAAATACCCGGTTCCGGCTTCGACTTTGCCCGCCGTTTTCACGTCAATCTCCTGGCCGGCAATCTCTATCCTGACCAGTTCATCGCCGGCCAGCAAATCCTTACCTCTTTTCAAAAGTGCGTAAATGGCTTCAACCGTGGCCCTGGTAGTCTTCCAGTCCTGCGTCTGCTTTTGTTTGAGCAGCCATATCTTCATTTGCTCCACAGCACTTTTATCGCCGGCCACCTCATCAAATACCGCTATCATCATGGCCTGCGTCTCCACCGGCGACTGATACCAGTAATAGCCGCTCTCGATGCGCCAGTACATTCCCATCTCCTCGCTGGTTAACGACTTCTCTTTCAGCGACTTGACGATCATATTTGGAATATCCTGGTTGCCATAGCGTTGAAGCGACAAAGCAATCATTCCCTGCAGGTAATTGTTTTGTTTTGTCCAGTATTTTGTTGCCTGGTTTTTGAAGTAGTTAAAAGCCGTCTCGTAGCTGGGATTCATCATAATATGAGGGAAGAAACTACGCGCAAACAGGAATTGAATTTGGGTACCCGAAAGGTGGTCCTCTTCAAGTTTGTCTTTGTGAAAACGCAGGATTTCGTCATAATCATCCCTGATCCGCTCGTCGAGGTAACGCACGGCTCGTGTGATAATCCGGTTGATGCGTTCATCACTGATTGCATCTATAATCCTCATGCTGTGCAATTTACCGAGACCTTCTACAATGTTTTGCGTGATATAGCGGCTTTCGGGCATGCCTTCGAACCAGTAAAAACCGCCGTTTGGCGATTGCATCTGCTCCAGGGTTCTGATAGAAACATCGAGCCGGTCGCGCATATTATTCAAGTCGAAAAGCAGAGCCACCCTTTGTTTGCGCTCGTTTTCATCGCGTGCCTGCAATACCCAGGGAGTTTGTTCGAGAAGAAGCGCCTTCAGTTCCTGGTTTTTATCAAGATTTGAAAGAAAACTCTCTGGAGTCTGGTTTTTCCAGCTCTCAAACACACTTCTGATCTTTGGATTTCCATTGCCGATGTAAAACGCGATGCTATTGGCATAAAAGGCTGCAAATACCGACAGCGCATTTTTATGTACCGGCTCCGAAACCACTGGCAGCGCCTGGATGGCGTACCACGCCGGGTTGGAAGCAAATTCGACGGTGAGATTCTGATTCCTGATGGTCGTGCTTTTTTCCGACTCCAGCAATTTTTTGAACTTGAAATCTTTACTCCCAGCGCCACTGATGGGCAATGGCAGTGACTCGGTTACCAGCATCCGGTTCGGCAACACGGGGATTGATTTTTCCTCGCCATCAGTATAATTTCCCGCTGTCGCTTTTACCCGGTAAGTTATCACACCAAAATCCTCCGGAATCACCATCTGCCAACTTACAGTCGTGCTCCGCTTGCCTTCTGCCGTAAATTTTGCAGGATTATTGACAATCCCGAAGGACTCATTTACAGGTTTCATGCTAATCGGATTAAATAATTCGAGGCTGGCTGTACCAGATAAAACATCTTCCGAAAGGTTTGAGATTTTGGAGGTAAATGTTATGGTGTCGCCCATTCTAAAAAATCTTGGGGCATTGGGTATTACCATCAGTTTTTTGCTGGCGGTAAATTCCTGCATCAACATTCCGGTCATCAGGTCTTTGGTAGTTCCTAAAGCCATAAACTTCCATCGTGTGAACGACTCGGGCAGTGTAAATCTGATGATTACTTCTCCCTGTTCGTTGGTCTGGAGCAAGGGATAAAAGAATGCCGTTTCGTTGAAATCGCGTCTGAACGGGAAATTCTCAACATACCTGGCTTTCTCAGGTTCCTCAACCGCAGCTTCCGGCGATGGAACGGTTCCGGTCTCGTTGATACCGTCCATTTGCATTTGGCCGGCTTCAACGCTCATCTCCGTTGCATTTGCAACACCCATGCGCGACCCCTGCATCGGACCTCCTTTCATGTAGTAAATATTATCATAGCCAAAACCCCCGAAACCAAACCAGTTCAGCTGATCATATTCATTATAAATATAAGATTTGTAAGGCCTCACCGTGAAATCCCACTGGTTACCACGCGACAAGCCAACGCTTCCTGACGATTGCCACGGAGTAGCCTGACCATTAGGCTGATACAGATCAAAATACCAGTTGTGCTTCACAAATGCATCCAGTGAGGCATCGTACATGGAGGCCAGCAACTGTGCCGCCACCTGTTCTCCGTTTTTGTTGCTGACTTTTATCTTCCATTCCTCAGTGCTTCCGGGTTCCAGCTGACTGCGGAAAGTTTCGAATGCCAGATCAAGCTGCTTGTTTGTAAATGGAACCGTTACAGTCATCTGGTTATTAAATTCCCGATTGTTAACCACCATGGTTACCTGGATGTTGAAATTACCCCGGAATTCCTCCCTGATCGGGACTTTAATAAGTTTTTGCTCCCTGTCGAGGCTGATCCATTCCCTGCTCAAAGTTTTTCCGCGAAGTTGCACCTCGTAAAGCGCCCTGGCGCCCCGGGCTGCTGATCCTATCAGGAAGGAGGCCTCTTCGCCCGGCTCTCCTGAAGTCTTGAGCGGCGTGAACCAATTGTAAACTGTCAGCGGTGGCTTGCTGTCGGCAGGGTTAAAAACATCGAAATATTTTTTGGTTTCAACGGTTTGGCCAAAAGCATCGGTTGCCGTCAAGGTGACCAGGTATTTCCCTGGTTTCCACTGGGTAAAGTTTTCCGGTGAAATAACGGTATCACTCCTGGTATCAAAGTTCCGGTTCAAAACAGTTTCAGCCTTCATCCAATTTTCCGGCTTATTTTCATCCTTGTAAGCCCTCCCCGGAAAATCTTTGGCAAATTGATCCGGTGGGATTATAAACTGATCCGGAGCATCCCAAAGCCGGTCGGTGAAAAGCTTTCCGGGATCGCTCAACCGCTGGATTTCTACTTTGACTACCGTTTTCTGCTTTACGCCGTCAAAATTTTCTGCTGAAAGTTTAAAAGTCAGATTTCTGCTTTGATCCAGCTTTTCAGGGATATCAACATCGAGGAAGAGCGCTTCGTAGCCAACCGAAATGGTCTGCTCGCCGGATTGAGTTTCGCCGCTGATATCCGTCGCAGAAGCGTAGATGGTGTACTGGAAAACAGGTTTGAAATTCCTGTTGACATCCTGGTCGGGAACAGCAGTAAAGTTTATGCTGAACCGACCTTCGGAGTCAGTGATGGTTTCACCAGCAACCAACTCTATTTCAGGCGACTGCGGGAAAAAGTTCCAATAAAAAATCCAGCGATAGGGAAAGATGCTGCGCCGGACTACGCGGTATTTCACCTTAGCGTCATCAATCCGATTACCTGCATATGCCTTTACCTCGCCACCAACCGTGATCTCAGCGTTTAATCTGAAACTGCTCTGAACCGGCTGAAAATCAACTTCAAAAGTTGGTCTTTTGTAGTCTTCAACCTGAATTATCGTGCTTCCTGAACTGTTGCGAATGGTCATCTGACCGTTTATTATTCCCGAAGGAATTGTGAATGAGCCATTTACAGCACCATATTCGTTAGTGGTAAGATTAATGGAAGAGATCAGTTGGTAATTGACATCGAAAAATTCGATTTTTAGGTTATGATCAGACTTAGCTTCCTGTTTATCAACAATTTTTTCGATAACAATGGCTTTGAAATACACCGTTTGTCCGGGTCGGTAAATGGCGCGGTCGGTGAAGAAAAAGGACCTCAGCACCGGTCTTTCATCGGGTTTTGAGGGCGGACCGATGTAGAAAGAGGTGGCAGGGGAAAAACTGTCTTTTCTCTCGCTCAACTGGATGGTGACGGAAGGATTTCTTGCTCCATCCTGTGGCTCGATGGCAAAATAACCATTGCGGTCGGAAGTTCCAGATTGCATCAGTTTATCAGAGTACTCCCGCGTTTTGTAATCGTAATCCCGGGTGAATACCTTATAGGAAACACCTGATTTCGGGGTCCCTTTAGAGCGGTCAAGGATGAAAAACTCCTGCCCGCCTCTTTCCGGTCTTTTGCTGGTAAAGGTAAGATTGGTAATCCAGAAATCCGCCCAGGCCAGTTGATTATCTTTCATGGAAAACGACTGGTCGGTGGAAGCAAGGATTAGATAAAACCCTGTTTCCAGAGCCGGTATGCTGAATTCCGTTGAGTGCTGCTGGTAATCCAACTCGTTCGGAACATCGAGACTCCATGTCTGCATGGGTTCGAGTTTTACAAGTCTTGCAGCCAGATCGGCTACCGGGATTCGCCAGGATAAGTTTTGATAATCCTTATAATTAATCGGGATGAGCCGGAACCAGACCTTGTTGTAATTTTTCCAACTCAACAGCGCGAGCGAGGGTTTACCAGGTAGTGATGCCGTCTCCGTTTGTACTGAAATCGAGGGTTTCAGGAGTTCATCCAGCAAGATCTGGCAATTTGTGGCGCCCGGTGATTTCGGGAATTTTTTTATTGCCTCCCGGCAAATTTCAACAGCTTTTTTCCGCTCCCACCTGAACTCATCGCCCCCGGCAGGATTATACTTCACGGCATTAGATTCGTGAAATTTCGCCAGCTCGAAAGTCACCGAAGCCGAAGGCGGCGACATGTTGAACCGTTGTTGCAAACCTTCGAGAGCATTCCGGTAGTGACCATCTTTTCCATCGAGTACCGAACTGTTTCGGACATAATTAAGTCGCTGCAAATCAGCATCAATTAATGCCTGCGGGTCGGCGTCTCCGATATGAAAACTGAGGAGTTGCTGATAGATTTTCAGAATTTTTGAAGCAAAAGTATGTGACTTATTTTCAGGGATTTGGAAGTTGATAAATCGTTCAGCTGACGAAAAATAATCGGCATGATCAGGCTTCCATTGGTCAGCGGCTGTTGTTATCCCGGATTCGCCGGATGAATAAAAATCAACAGCCCGGTGAGCAAGAAAATCAAAAAGTGTGGGTCGGTAAACCTTCGAATCCTTTTTCTCGTCAAGAATAGCAGCAAAAGGTTTTAAATCAGTGTTTTGTAATTCATTTTCAGGCACGAGTGAAGCCTCAAAATGGCTGGCGGCGGTCCCGAGCAATTTTGCTGCATCCCAGGTACGAACATCGTTGCCGGCATCGCCTGCAATTTTCCCGCGGTCAAGCACCTGGTAGCGATTCATCTGAAAGTAGCGCAGGTAAAGGTCGCCAAGAATCGAGTGCAAGATTTGTTTATCCGGAAATCCGGCATCCTCAATCTCTTTTTGAATGGTCGAAATGGCCTTCACCATATAGTCTTCTTCGTAATCAGCCATCAGTTTAATCCTGTAAAGATTTGCTTTGATCAGTTGTGGGCTGTTTTGATCAGCACGGGCCAACTGATAAATCTGCTCTACACTCCCGAGTGCCGACCGGGGTTGATTTTGGCTGATCAGAGAATCAACCTCCTTCCATTTTTCGTCATAATTTTTATCCATTGGGGGCATGTTTGCAGTGATAAAAATAACAATCGCAGCTAAGAGGACAATGAGAATTGCCGGTTTTAATAAATTCATAATCAATGATTTTTTTCGATTCCGGATTTGTAATCAACAATTATGCAAAAAGAATTTCCAGGAAAGCATAATACGGCAAAGATGGTTCATTTTGACGAAACCTTAACGGTTGTAGCCGGAAACAAAAAACCCGGCCAGATCATTGATCTGCCGGGTAAGTGTTTTTCAAACAAATCGCTTGTTACTCTTTTGTAAAACCTTCAGCTTTCTCCTCACTGTTTTTCAATTGATTGAGCGCATTTTTCTTAATCAAAAAGTAGTAAACCAGCAGGCTTGTTCCGCCAAAAATGAGCATCATCGAAAAATAGGCCGGTTCTTCGTCCATGTAGTTGCCGGCGGTAAGTATGTTCCCAAGCAGTATTCCCACCGAAATGCCGATCATCAGCAGGCCGACCTTCAGGGTATTGTTAGCATCTTTATCGGTTTTGAGCATTGAAGCATCTTTGCCATGCTGTATCAGCGTCATATGAATCCGCTTGCGTGCCTGAATCTGCACAATCAGAACTA
The DNA here is from genome assembly GCA_036794825.1 of Bacteroidales bacterium. Classification (GTDB taxonomy): domain Bacteria; phylum Bacteroidota; class Bacteroidia; order Bacteroidales; family 4484-276; genus RZYY01. The sequence goes on from DAIRGA010000003.1 coordinate 63,827, forward strand.
TGGCTGCAAAAAAGCCGAGCGGTACCAGAATTTCAACTCCTCCCATGATTTCAATTTTTTAATGGTTATGTTTAAAATGTCAATTTCACTTTCACCGCTTTTGACGCTGGCATTGGTTCAAGGTTACAAAAAAATGGTTCGGAGGGTCATCAACTGAACAATTTTTTATTTTTGTGCTTGTTATAGAATGGTTATGAAAAGAATTTACATCCTGTTGTTTCTGCTCCTTACGCTGGGTTTGGCTGCTCAGGAGGAGCAATCTGCTGATCAATTTCCCCCTTCAGCAGAGGGAGATTCCATGACGATCAGGCCATTTAATCCAAATCTTTTACCCTACAATCCTGACAAAAAACTGAGCGTCAGGATGGAGGTGGGAAGCACTTTCGGGCTCAGTTCAGGCGGTGGTCAGTTATTTGGCATCTATACTGCGCCACACCTCAGTTATAAACTTTCCGACAGATGGCGGCTGAACGCAGGGATGCGAATCCAGAACACAAATTTCATCAACTATTACAACCCTTTTAATCCCTATTTTCCGGAATACACCCGTACTTTTGACAATAACATCACCCAGACCCTGATTTATGCTGAAAGTGAGTACATGGTTAATCCACGGCTAATGATCTCCACAAAGGTTTACAAAGAGGTCTCCGTTTTCGGTGAGCCGCAGATCAATCCCCGTGCATTGGATCTAAACAGCGAAGGGGTTTCGGTTGGGTTTAATTACCGGGTTACCGACAATTTCCATTTCGGAGCCGAGGTTGGATACAACAGGGGTCACAATCCCTATAATCCCTGGTATCCTTCTTCCTTCGGTTATCCGGCCCGGAATCCTTACGGGATCAACTCCCTCTCTCCTTTTGATTAATACCTGACAGGGTTACTTGTTAACAGAAAACTGAAGTCGTCACTATTCAGCACATCATTGATTATGATTATCTTACTATCTCCCTCCAAAACCCTTAACGAAAAGGCTCAACCTCAGACAGATAAATTTTCTCAGCCATTTTTTCAAAAAGAATCCCAGGAATTGGTGGAAACACTGAGAAAACTCTCTCCACCAAATCTCCGTGAATTGATGGACATCAATCCAAAACTGGCTGACCTGAATTACCAGCGTTACCGCGACTGGCATCTCCCGTTCACACCTGAAAATGCCACACAGGCGGTTTTGCTGTTCAAAGGCGAGGTTTATAATGGTCTGAGGGCAGAAACGATGTCCCCGGCCGATCTCGATTTCGCCCAGAATCATCTGCTGATTTTATCAGGATTGTATGGCGCATTGCGTGCTTTGGATCTGATGCAGCCTTATCGGCTCGAAATGGGAACCAGTCTAAAAACCAGAAAGGGTAAAGATCTCTACGGGTTCTGGGGCAACAAGATCACTTCCTTTATCAATCAGCGGCTGGAAGCGGGTGGCATGAAATACCTCATCAACCTGGCTTCGGACGAGTATTTTAATGCACTGCAAAGTTCAAAACTTCGGGCAGAAATCATCACGCCACAGTTTAAGGATTTCTCTAACGGCAGCTACAAATTCCTGACTGTTTACGGTAAAAAAGCCCGCGGAATGATGGCCAGGTTTATCATCCAAAACCGGGTTAATGAGATTGGGCAGCTTAAACTTTTTGACGCGGAGGGATATTTTTTCAACGAAAACCTCTCCAAAGGAAACACATGGGTTTTTACCAGGGGATAATTTTTGCCTGCGAATAGAATCGTTACAGGCTGATTTTCTATTTTTACCGATGATTATTTCACGGTAAAATCATGAAATTCTGGAACCAATACCCCTTCGTTAGACTGCTAATTCCATTCGCTACCGGAATAATGCTGGCCATTCATCTGCCAAAACCGGCTTTATTGGGGTCATTAAACCTGATGTTACTCTCTGGCATCCTTTTATTCCTGGTAATTTTGGCTCATCTCACCAATAAATACTCACTGCGATGGCTTCCTGGGTTGTTTATCAACCTGTTTCTAATTTGCGCCGGGTACACGCTGACGGTGGTTCAACGCGAATTTTATCACCGTGATCAACTAAGTCAATTCGTTGACAGAGAAACAATTATTTCAATCAGAATAACTGAACCTCCCTCAGAAAGGACAAAAAGTGTCCGTGGATTTGGTGAAGTGATTTCGGTGATGGACTCGTTGACCGGAAAACCAATTTCAGGGAAATTATTACTATATTTCGAGAAAGATAGTACGTCAAAAAGCCTTGGTTACGGAGATGTAATCGTTGCAAAAACAAGGCTGAATCATGTGCAGTCGGCAGGAAATCCACACCAGTTTGATTATCGTAAATACCTGGCCCAAAGCGGTATATATTACCAGACATGGATTACCAGCGAAAACTGGCAAAAGACCGGAAACAGCAGGGTTAACCATCTGTTCGATTTTTCTTACCGGGCGAGGGATTTTATGCTGAACATTCTGGACACTCAGGGTCTTACAGGAGATGAATTTGCGGTTGCAGCCGCCATCCTGCTTAGCTTTGACGACCACATGGAGCCTGAATTGCGAAATCTTTACGCCGGTGCCGGGGCATTGCATGTATTGTGTGTCTCGGGGTTGCATGTGGGTATTATATTCATGATTGTCAGTCTATTACTAAAAGGGCTAACTTCAAAAAAAGGAAAATTACTGCGATTTTTAATTCTTCTTGCCAGCATCTGGATGTATGCTTTTATCACCGGCCTCGCTCCATCAGTTCTCAGGGCCGGAGTAATGTTCAGCCTATTTTCGTGGCGCGAACTCGCCAGAGAGAAATCCAACTCCTATAACATATTGGCTGCCTCCGCATTTTTGCTCCTCGCTTACGATCCTTACCTTATCAGCAAGATCGGTTTTCAGCTTTCCTATTCCGCTGTGCTGGGAATTATTTCGCTCAACGACCCAATTTGCAAACTACTGACTTTCAAAAATGTAGTCCTCGATTATTTCTGGAAATTGTCCGTCGTTTCTATAGCAGCCCAGGCCGGGACTTTTCCGCTGGCTATCTATTATTTCAACCAGTTTCCGGTCTATTTTCTACTCGCCAATTTAATTGTGATTCCGGTTGTATGGCTGATCGTTTACACCGGAATTATCGCTCTGGCGGCATCAGCCCTCTCCAAATGGTTTTCGGCACTTATAGTGAAATTCCTCAGCATTCAGATTACATTCCTCAACTTTTCTGTGGATTGGATCAATTCGCTTCCTTTTGCCAAAATTGACGGGCTGGTACTCTATCTGCCCCAGATGGTGCTGATTTACTTACTGATAATTTCCCTGGTTAGATTTTTCATCAGCAAAGATGGAAAATTTGGGATTATGTTACTGTCAATAAGCCTCTTACTCACCTTTTCTTTCATACATCAGAGGGTTGGCACACTCAGCCAGCAAAAACTGATCGTTTACAACGTCAGAGGGTATTCGGCGATGGACATCATAATCGGACAAAATCTGGTCTCCTTTTCTGATAGCGCATTGTTGGCTAATTCAGGCGCTGTTGATTTTAACATGAAAAATGCCAGAACTTATGCCGGGGTAAAAAGCAAAGAACAACTCACTTACAATCAGAATGTCGGGAAAAGTGTTTTTGACATGAGCCTGCCGGTCAGAGTATTCGCTCCAGGAATCATCGAAGCCGGTAGTAAAACCATTGCAATTGTTGATAATGATTTCCCGGGACTTAAACCCGAAGAACCTTTGGAAATTGACTTACTGATTTTACAAAACAACTGCAGTCTCACTATCAGCCAGTTACAGGATATGTTTCATTTTGAACAACTTGTATTCGACTCATCCAACACTCCCCCGAAAATCAGAAAGTGGCGCGAATACTGTGAAGCAAACGAAATCCCTTATTTTGATGTAACCTCTTCCGGAGCCTTGGTTGTAAACCTTTGATTCTGCTCCAGCTTGTCCATCAGTTTTTCAAACTCGCTGAAACAGATGTTCACCTGGTTCTGATCTCTTAGCAGGCAGTCGTAGCTAAAATTGTGCGTAAAAGGAATCAGTGGCTCAAGATGATAACGATGCACAATCTCATTAAGCATCCTGGAAAATTCATGCAGTGCATCGCGGTCAAATGTCTTGTAACCCTGATGAAATGTGGCAGCAAGACCAGCAGTAAAGTGTTTTCTGATCTCCGGTTTTTTCATGATTTCAGCATATACTGCTCCGAGGTTTTTCATGCAGGTTCCTTCACATTTTTGAGTGATGGTGGCATTCTTCAAAGTAAAATAGAAGGTGGTTCCTTTACCAACAGTACTTCTAACACCTATTTTGCCGCCGTTGCGCTCCACAAACTCTTTGCAGATAATCAGCCCAAGCCCGGTACCCTTCTCATTTTCGGTGCCCGGTGTTGAATTTATATTGTTGGGTTTGAATAGTTTACCCTGCAGCTCCTTTGGAATTCCCACTCCGTTGTCTTTGACAGAAATTTTCAATTGCTCATCGTCAATAGCTTTGCAAAGGATCTTTACAGTACCCCCGGCTGGTGTGAATTTGATCGCATTAGCCATGAGGTTCCGCAATACGGTGTTGGTCATTTCATAGTCGGCTTTAACCTTCAACTCATTACTCCCAATGCAGCTTTTAATTTTGATGTTCTTTACCGAAGCCGATAAGCCAAAAAATCTGATCGAATTGTCTACCAATTCGTTGATGCTGATTTCTTTAGGTTGAAAAGGAATTTTTCCGGTCTGATTTCTCGACCATAACAGCAAATTATCGAGCAGGGCAAAGGACTGTCGGGCACTTTCATAAAGCATCTGAACAAAATGGCGGCGCTCTTCGGGCGTATAGTTTATGGTTTCATCCATGAGCAGTTCCAGAAAACCCATCTGCGCATTGTAAGGGCTTTTCAGGTCGTGGGCAACAATGCTGAAAAGTTTATCTTTAATTGCGTTGATTTCACGAAGTTTATTTTCAGTGTTTTTGAGGTGGGTAATGTCAGAAAATGAAGTTACTACAGCTTTTGGAGGGAAGCCGTTTTCGCCTGCTACCGGCACAGAATTGATCCGTATCCACCGGAGAACACCTTTCTTGTTATGTATCCCCATGATGGTGTGATGTATTGATTTTCCGGAGCTTAGAGAAATAGTAGCCGGGTGATCTCCGGGATTAAAGGGATCGCCGTTTTCCTGGATGGCCTTCCAACCAGGAAATAACCCGGAGAGATTTTTCAATTCTTCGCCATTAAGATCGAGTATGGCTTCGGCAGCCTGATTCCAGGTGATAACCTTTCCGCCGTAATCTCTCATAATGATTCCGTCATTCATGGCATTTACCACCGAGCGGTACTTTATCTCACTCTCTTTCAGTGCGTTTTCAACGTTTTTGCGTGGAGTAATATCGGAAAAAACTCCGAATATTTTATGTTGATCCTTGAAGATGCTAATTCTGATCTCAGCCCAGAACCGGCTGCCGTCTTTGCGCAGACATTCAACTTCCACCGGAGATGTATCCAGATTTTTGACTTTACGGATAAAAACGTCCCTGATGGTTCTACGCTGCTCGGGCACCACGAACTCCCAAACCCGGCGGCCAACGACTTCCTGCTGGTCGAATCCAAAAATATCAAGCAAAGGCGAATTTACCATCGTTATGTAACTTCGCTCGGTGAGGTAAATTCCTTCGTTGATGTTTTCGGCCAATTCCTTGTATTTCAGCTCAACTTCAAACAATTTCTCGTCGTAAACCTGTTTTATGTCTGATAAATCAGCAATTACAAGGGAAAATAATTCGTCACCATTAACATTGTTCTGATTCACGAAAATCTTGGTTTTGAGCTGCTTACCACAACTCAGCACAAAAATCAGTTCACCGTTCTGGGAAGTTTTGGTGGCGCGTGAAGCTTCCAGCAGTGTGGTCAGGAATATTTGGTAATCAGGGGGTACCAGATCGAAAATTGAGAAATCCGGCTCATCGTTCTCCAGGCAATCGAACAATCTTAAAGCCTCACTATTTCGAAAAATGACCTTGCCTGAAAAATCAATTAATAATAATGGTAACGGAAGTTGGAAGATCTCATTTTGGGAATTCCGGTCTTCGCTTTCCGAAATAATGTCATTTTCCTTGATAGATTTCACATCTAATTGATTTTCAACACTTTTATTGCTTCTTGGTGACATGTATTACTATCGAAGTAGATAAACAGCCTTCAAAAAAGAATGAGGTTTTAAAAATACTTAATTTCTATTAACCAAAAAAAATTTCAAACTTTTTCGGCTCAGTTTTTTAAGAAAAAAGCGGGGGAAAGAGAGGAAACCGAACAATCAAAGTCAATTTTAGGTATTGAATATCAAATATTTAAGATGATGGCTTTGATTTAGTCATCACTCATCCAAATATCCACATACACCGGTAAGTGATCGCTGAAGCCTCCCAGGTAACTAAATCCCGAATAGGTGCGAAAAAGCTGTTTCCCCATGTATCTTTCATCATCTTTGAGTAAAAAGTCGTCGTGAAAAATTACTTCAGGTTGGGTATTCACCCAGAGTGGGCCAGATTGCTGCAAAAGACCCCCGGAAACAATCACCTGATCGAAAGTATCCCAATATTCACGAAATTTGAGAGTTCCGAATTTCCAGCCCTGACGCTCCACAAGCATCAGGTTGTAAAGCGAAGCAGTGTCAGGCTTATCAATGACTCTTTTGGCCAACAGTCTCTCCGCTATGCTTTCGTCTTCAGGGCCGTCGTTAAAATCTCCCATTATCACGATAGAAACCGATGGATTGATAGCAAAGAGGGAGTCGGTTTTTTGTTTCAGGATTTGGGCTGCGCGGTTGCGTTTTGGTTTGGTTTCCATGTATCCGCCAAACCTCGAAGGCCAATGGTTGATGAAAATGTGTACCATTTCGCGATCGCCTATCAGTCCTTTGACATAAAGAATATCGCGGGTTTTGTCGGATGGTTCATCGGTAAAAGTCACCGGAACCGGCTCCGTATGAAGCGGGGTAAACTGGTCATCGCGGTAAATAAGAGCGACATCAATGCCCCTACCATCAGGAGAATCATAATGTATGATCTTGTAATTGAACCGTTTAAGCGGGGTTTCATAGATTAATCTATTCAAAACAAACTCGTTTTCAACCTCACACAAACCAACCATTGCCGGAGGTTCCCACTTTCCCACCGCCATGATCACTTTATAGATGTTGTTTAATTTTGCGTAAAATCTTTTGTTCGTCCATCTTCTGGAGCCTTCCGGAGTAAATTCGTCGTCCCTCGTATTGGGATCATCAACGATATCAAATAGATTTTCAACATTATAAAACATCAGCCTGTAACGGTTCTGATATTCCTTTTCGGTTTGCTTTTCTTGTGCTATAGCATTGATTATCAATGCAAAAAGAAGCATTGTCGTGAGAAACTTCAGGAAATCTACAATAGGTTTATTGAGCAACATGGCAATTTTTCAAAAGTCAAAATTAGCTTAATATTGAAAATGCAGCCATGATTTTCGGTGGCAAAGTAGTACTTTCGCTGCCGGTTTCAACCTCAACTATCGTAAATATGGTTACCAAAGAATTGATTAATCCCACGAGCATCGTTGTTGTGGGTGGTTCAAACGACACCTCCAAACCCGGAGGTAAAATCCTTAAAAACCTACTTGACAATGGTTTTCAGGGGGAGTTGTACGTTTCCAATCCAAAAGAATCCTTAGTTCAGGGAATCAAGTCCTACCAGGATATCTCCGGGCTACCTAAGGTTGACCTTGCTATCATTGCAATTGCTGCCAAATTTACGCTGCCTGCTGTGGAAGAGCTTGCTTTGCGAAAAAACACCAGGGCGTTTATCATTCTTTCAGCCGGTTTCGGTGAAGAAAGCGTGACAGGTAAAGAGCTGGAAGACAAGATTGTAGATGTAATCAACTCGGTAAACGGATCACTGATCGGACCGAATTGTATTGGCGTTTTGACCCCCAGTCATGCCAGCGTGTTTACAGAACCTATACCAAAACCCGACCCAGAAGGAATTGATTTTATTTCTGGCTCGGGCGCCACAGCAGTATTTATCATGGAATCGGCAATTCCGAAAGGATTGACCTTCAACAGTGTTTTTTCGGTTGGAAACAGTGCACAGATGGGTGTCGAGGAAATCCTTGAGTACATGGATGAGACTTTCAACCCTGAAAATAGTCCTAAGGTGAAGTTACTTTACATCGAAAACATCAGCAAGCCGCAAAAGCTGCTGAAACATGCTTCGTCGCTGATAAGAAAGGGTTGCCGGATTGCCGCTGTTAAAGCGGGATCGTCGGAGGCGGGGAGCCGGGCCGCATCATCGCATACCGGCGCACTTGCCAGTTCAGATGTTGCAGTGGATTCACTTTTCAGAAAAGCCGGAATCCTGCGTTGCTATGGCCGCGAAGACCTGATTTCGGTAGCTTCGGTTTTTATGCACAAACCTTTGACCGGGCCAAATATCGCCATTATAACCCATGCCGGAGGCCCGGCGGTAATGCTCACCGATGCACTTTCCAATGGACAATTGAAAGTTCCTCATATCACCCACCCGGCTGTCAAAGAGTTGCTCGAAAAGCTCTATCCGGGCTCGTCGGTTGCCAACCCTATTGACTTTCTGGCAACAGGAACAGCAGAGCAATTAGGAACAATAATAGATTACTGTGATCAACAATTTGATGAAATTGACGGAATGGTGGTTATCTTCGGGACACCGGGGCTAATCAAAGTGTTTGATGCATACAGGGTTTTAAACGAAAAGATGAAGATTTGCCGCAAGCCGATTTTCCCGGTTTTACCATCTATTCTGACAGCCAGTGAAGAAGTGGCGGAATTTCTTTCGTTCGGACGAATCAATTTCCCTGATGAAGTAATCCTCGGGCAGGCGCTGTGCAGAGTTTTCCACAATCCGCCACCGGCGCCCGAACAAATTTCGATGCCAGAAATTGACCATCAGACCATCAGAAAAATCATCGCAGCGAGCAGCGAAGGCTATCTTTCGCCTGACAATGTGCAGGGTTTACTTGACGCTGCCGGGATTCCACGGGCAGGCGAAGGAGTAGTCACCAACAAAGCCGCTGCTGCCGAAACGGCAACAAAGCTTGGATTTCCCGTTGTGATGAAGGTAGTCGGCCCCGTTCATAAGTCGGATGTCGGCGGAGTTGTGCTGAATGTCAAAACTCCGGAGCAAGTAGAAATCGAGTTTGAAAGGATGATTAAAATTCCCGACACCACTGCCATTCTTATCCAGCCTATGCTTTCGGGAACAGAACTTTTTGCCGGCGCTAAATTTGAACCCAAATTCGGTCACCTGGTGCTTTGCGGAATGGGTGGGATTTTCATCGAAGTGTTGAAGGATGTGAGTACCGGACTGGCTCCCTTGTCGGAGGATGAATCACTTCAAATGATCCGCAGGCTGAAAAGTTATAAGATTATTAAAGGTGTAAGGGGTCAGCAGGGCATCAACGAAAACTGTTTTGCGGATGTTGTACGGAGGCTTTCGGCATTGGTAGCATCTGCACCGGAAATCCACGAGCTCGACCTCAATCCGTTGCTTGGCAAAGGCAAACAAGTGATCGCTGTGGATGCAAGGATCAGGATTCAAAAATAATATGTTAATGGATTCTATGCCATTACTTTAGCCCCAAGAAATACTTCTACGGACTGCTTTTGCTTCAAAGCAAAAAGATGGCACTTTTTACAATCCTCTCTGTTTTCGTCATGCTGGCTGCAACCGAGCAACTCGTTGGTATAGGTCACAACATCTTCGGCGTAGATCTCTTTTTCCACAGGACGATTAGTGTGGTTTATTTTTCGTTTGCTTTCGAGGAGCAAACTGCGGTTTTTCTGGTGGATGGGGCAATTGATGACATAGATGGTACCGTTGTTTTTCATACCCTTTTGTTAAGTTAGTAACTCAAGATCTCCAAGTTCTGGTCAAAACTAATCGGCAAAGCTAAAGCAAAATCCAGGTAAAATGGACCACTTTGCAACCTTAAAAAAAGTGAAAAGCAACTTCAAACATGCGTTTGAAATTGAATATCAATTCATTGCAGAACAAAAAAGTTATCAACACCAAAACGATCAAAGTGGTCGAATTCCGGTTGGTAATCCGGCAAAATCGTGTGAGAATTTCAATGCCAATGAGGCTTTGACAAATTTGAAAGCACTTTGATTTTCATTTGGATGACACTGAGCCTACTGAACCCTCAAATTTTCGATCACTACAGAGGAGGCTCCGCCGCCGCCATTGCAAAGGCCGGCTACTCCAAAGCGTGCATTATTTTGATGAAGAATGTTCACCAGTGTCACCAGGATTCGTGCTCCGGTAGCGCCCAGCGGATGGCCTAATGAGACGCCGCTTCCCCAGATATTCACCTTAGCAGGATCGAGGTTGAGGTCTTGAATAGCGGCAATCGAAACTACTGCAAAAGCTTCGTTAATCTCAAAAAAATCTATCTGATCAAGCGTGAGCCCTGCTTTGGCTATCGCTTTCGGGATTGCTTTGGATGGCGCAGTTGTGAACCATTCCGGCGCCTGCTCAGCATCGGCATACCCGAGAATTCTGGCCAGGGGTTGCACGCCGAGTTCCTGCGCTTTCTCCTTACTCATTAGCACCAGTGCAGCAGCGCCATCGTTGATCGTTGATGCGTTTGCAGCCGTAACGGTTCCTTCTTTACTGAATACCGGTTTCAGCTCAGGAATTTTTTCGAAATTGACGTTTTTGTACTCTTCATCCTCCCCGATCAATGTGATACCTTTTTTGGTTTTTAGCTCCAGCGAAACGATTTCAGGCTTGAACTTTCCCTCCAGCACAGCATTTGCAGCTCTTTTGTAAGATTCGATAGCGACGGCATCCTGAGCTTCGCGGCTGATTCCTTTGGCCCTGGCCGTATTATCGGCAGCATTTCCCATGTGATAGTCGTGGTAAACGTCCCACAGCCCGTCCTTAATCATGCCATCAACCAACTGACCGTGCCCCAGTTTCAAGCCTTTGCGCACACTGCTGATGTAATGCGGCACATTGGACATGCTTTCCATCCCGCCGGCTACCACCACATCGTTGTCGCCAAGCATAATGGACTGGGCGCCAAACATAACGGTTTTTAATCCCGACGAGCAGACTTTGTTGATCGTGGTGCAATGGACCGTATCGGGTAAGCCTGCAAAAAGTGCCGCTTGCCTTGCCGGCGCCTGCCCGAGGTTAGCCGATAGGACATTGCCCATCAGTACTTCATCCACATCCTGCGGAGTGATACCCGCTTTCAATATAGCCCCTTTAATGGCCTCTGCACCCAGTTGGGTTGCCGTAAACGAAGATAACGCGCCCCCAAAACTTCCGATGGGTGTACGCACTGCCGAAATGATGTAAACTTCTTTCATTTTAGATAGATGATTTTGGTGATTGATCTGTATTTTCTTCTGGTTTAGATGATTCCCTGTAAACATAGTTAATCTGTGTAACCTCTTTGTTTTGCCCGGGTTCAGGTTCCTTTTTTTGGGCAGGTTTAACTTTCCAGTAGGCATCCGGGTCGTCATCCTCATCCGGTTCGTCAACCATTTCCCAACTGTACAGCTTGCGCTCCGGGCCTCCCTCGTTGCGATAGAAATAAGCCAGGACAATGCCGGCTACCATTCCCATCAAATGCGACTCCCAGGAGATATTTTTTTGAGGAAAAAGTTCGGGAAAAATCCCCCAGACCATGCTTCCATATAAAAAGGCTACGAGAAATGTTACGGCAAGCAAGCGATTGTCTTTGCGAAATATACCGCTGAAAAAGAGGAAAAACGCCAGCGAGTAAACCACCCCGCTTGCTCCAATGTGATAAGATTCTCGTCCAAGAACCCAAACCCAAAAACCGGTAAGGATCCAGGACAGAACCAAAACCCGCCAGGCGATGCTCCGATAAACATAAAACAACAACGATCCAAGCACAAGCATCGGAAAGCTGTTGGCCGTAAGGTGCGCCATATCAGCGTGGATGAAAGGCGCGGTGACAATGCCAGTAAGACCATCGAGCTTCAGCGGAAACACTCCTAACCACACCAGTTCATTCCCCGAAATCAATTCAATAACTTTAACCAGCCACATCAAACCGACAATCAGAGCCGGGTAATAGAAACTGTTGAGTAATTTAGACTTTTCTGACTGTTGCATGTTCGAGGGTTTTTCGATAACGAATTAACAAATCATCAGGTCGCAAATGTAAACGAAAAGAGTGATTTGACAGCCAACGGTTTGAAACGTTATTTTTTCGAAACCTGAAAATCGGCTCGATGCATACTATTGCGCGCGCAGACCAATTCGCCTTCCTAAAGCGCTTTCTTTCAGCAGGGTTACTTAAACTCCGGGCTGATTTGGAGGCTTTCTTCCGATAAATAAAAAAGCGGCTTTCACCGCTTTATTTGTTTCATTTTATCCAACAGGTCTTACCAACCTGAAAAGGAAAGCCCGATGGCAAAAGGATAGAGTTCGGGGCCTTCGCCACTTTTGAACAAAGTATTGAGTGAGTAGGTTCCGTAAAGATTCAGCACTCCCCAGCCGATCCTGGCTGTAACATCGTATTTGAACGGGCTCATATGGAAGGATTCCCGGTCTTTGGTAACATTCCGTTCATCATCTTTTTCCATCATTTTGGTCCATGTGCGGAAACGCCACCCCAGGATCATACCGGCCGCGATATGAAAGCTGTTCACATTGGCATTGGGATTGGTCTGGTATTCAAACAATAAAGGCAGAGTCAGGTAATTATTCACTACCTTACTTTTTTTCCAGTTTGTGGTATTATCGGTATAGCCGTAAATCAGCGCTGAATCGTTTACCAGGACCAGTTGTCTGTCATCGAACCGGTAATTATTCCAGCGCAACCCCAAACCAGTAACCACACCGAATTTGTTATTCACAAGGTTGAAATCCTGCTCGAAGAAATTGATACCAACGTCAATGGATTTTTCATAGCTAAGGTCAAGAAAATCATAGCCAGCAGGCATTGCAATATTGAAATTGTTATCAACATAACCATTCACGCCAAGGTCAACTCCGGCCCAATGCCCGTTGAATTTTTCCCTCTTTCCCTTCTTGTACGAAACATTTCCTTTCTCATCCACTACCAATGATTTGTTGCCCACGGTAACCACGGTGGAGTCGTCGTCAATTACTTCAATATTAATTCCTGCAGCGGTAACCTTGGTGTATTTGCCATCTTCCTCCACCACCACGGTTTTGGTTGTGCTTGTACCTTTGCCTTTATTTTCGATGCTGGGCTCGCCCAAAATTCTGACATCGCTGGCGCCGCTTGTTTCGGTGTTGACGTTTTCGGTGGCGTTAACCGTTACATTGGAGGCGCCGCTTGCTTTAACATCAGTAGATTGAGTTATCAGCTCCTTTGCCTTGACATTGGAAGCCCCGCTGGCGGTGATGTTGCTTTGACCGGCATTACCGCTGAGGTCAACGTCGGAAGCGCCGCTGGCATTCACTGTTAGCAGGTCCGCATTCAGTTCAACATCAATCTCAGAAGCTCCTGATGCGATGATCTCAATTGCTTCAGCCTTAAGTGCGTTATTAGTTTCCAGCTTGGCGGCGCCACTCAGGTTGATATGGTTGATTTGCGGAGCGGTAACATAGATGTTGAGCTTCGTTGCATTCCGGATACCTGACGAATTGATTTTTAACTTGCCTCCCTGAACTTTGGTCTCAATGACATCCAGGAGATTTTCATCGGATTCGACGACCACGCTTGTTTGGTCTTTAATGGTTAAATAGACCACAAAGGCGCCGCCGGCTTCAATTCCGGTGAAGGTGTCAACGTCGCGCTCCTGGCTTACCACGTTTTTGTTGCCTGTTAACCTTTGCGCTGATATAGTGCCCGATGCGAATAAAACAAACGCAACAACAAACAGCACTGACAGAATTTCAATTTTTCTTTTCATGATGGATTTGTTTAAATTTCGGGGGTATGACGTGAGGAGTGGTTTGGATGTTACATCATGAAAAATCTGTATTGAACTTTCAGGCTTGAATTCGGGTTAAATTCTATCTAAATATATATATTTCAATTGGTTACAATAGCTCTTTCAAAATCTTACAGCACACATTTAGTTGAAAAAATCCATTGGCATAAAAAATTTCGCACGCGATGAGAAGGCGGCATCAAAGTGATTCAGATGATAAATCGCTGTAATTCAACAAATAAAAAAGGCTTTAGCGAAGGATTTCAACGAGATTTCCCACTAGTCTGCTAGCGCCAATCCTAAACCACGTTTTATCGAGCCAGGCATCGCCAAGCACTTCCCTCACCATAAGATAATAGTGCAGCGCATCCTTTGGCTCGGCAATAGCGCCAGCGGGTTTTACACCAATCATTTTCCTCGTTTTCTGGTGATATTCCCTGATGGTATCGAGCATGATAAGAAATGCCTCAGGTGTGGCTGCTGGTTTAATCTTTCCGGTAGAGGTTTTCAGGAAATCGGCGCCGCCAAGGATGGCGCATTCACAGGCTTTGCGTATAATGGCAACACTCTCTAATTCACCAGTTTCAAGGATTACCTTCATCCGGATCTTTCCACAGGCTGCCTTCATTTGAGAGATTTCATCTCTAAGCTCGTCCCATTTTTCGGTCAACGCAAGGCTGCGTGAAATCACAACATCCACCTCGTCAGCGCCAGCCTGCACTGCAAAAGCGATTTCCTGCACTTTCAGATGAACCGGCAACTGTCCGGAAGGAAAACCACCGGCAACGGTAGCCACTTCAATAGGTTTATTCGCCAACAACTTCCTGGCGTGTGCCACAAAAGGCATGTAAATGCAAACCGCAGCCACGGTTGCTGAACAGGCATCCGTCAGCGACAAAGCATAATGGCAAAGTGTGGAGATCTTATCGTTGGTGTCGCTTCCTTCCAAAGTTGTAAGATCAACATGTCCAAGTATTCTGCCGTATAATTCCTGTACTTCAGCATGAGGAAGCTGAATATTCCTGATCTGCTCAGCCCTTGCTGTGAGATCGTTTTGGGTAAAACCGTATTTATCGAAAATTATCATAGCTATGAAAGGATTAGTTCGAGATTGGTTATTTCTCCGGTGGCTTCGAAGTCGAATTCCGGGTAGCTGAACAAAAGGTTAACCGGCTCAGTGACGCCGATGGAATAGCCATACAGCGTTTCGTATTCACCAACATTTTCGCCGTATTCCTTCATTTGCCTGAGGTAGGCAGCGACCGATTTAGACTCGATGATGACCATTTTTCCCATCTGCTGAATAATGGGGCTATGTCGGCGTCCGTGGTCGTGATCAAACTCGAGTATACGCCGGCCGTCATTAGTTATGCCAATGGTTCTGAAAGTAAGACTTTTTCCTACACCGGGCAGATTCATCACATTGCGGTCGGTAGCCAGAAATGGAATGCCGGCATCGCGGCGAACCTGACTTATTTTCTGTACCATTTCGCTTCCGTCAGCAAAAAGTCCTGCAAGTGGCTTTCTCATGCTAACGGGCAATCTACCGATTATTTTTTCTTCGGCCATCTCCTGCATTGTACGCGCATTTGTGGCAAAATTATGTTTATTTTCGTTGAAGCCTTTTACCGAAAAAGTATAGTACGTCAGCACACCAATATCATTGAGGGCTTTGCGCAGCCTGGCCGTATGGCCGCGTCGGGAAGCTGCCGAAATGAAGACCTGTTGATTGGTCACAATCCACCCTGTCGACAACAATGCATCAACAGCTAACTGCGACTCAGGTGTAACCTCCATCGCCGACTCGAAATGGGTTTGGATAACAAACTGGGAAAATCCAATTTTCTCAGCTTTTTCCCTGAATTCCCTCAGAATTGAGATGAGTTGCGGAGTGATACGCTGTGGAAGATAAACTGGCAGCCTCGTTCCCAGCCTGATTCGGCTCATCTCGGCCAACTTTTCGCCATCCGGCAGGAACGCGTTGGCCATTTTTTTCCTCAAAGCCATATTATACACCTCATCAAGGATCAGCTTAAGTGAAATATCCCTGCTCATCAGTGCGTCTCCGCCAGTTATCAGGATATCTCGCAACTGGGCATCCTTTTCAAAATAGCGCAGCAGATTTCTCAGTTTATCGGGCCAGCTCTCTTTGGGAAGCAGCTTTTCGATATTAAAATTCAGATGACCGCTCTGGAACTCATACATGCGCTGGCAAGAGACGCATAATCCGCCGCAGGCGCGCCCTGCCGTATCGGGTATCAGGATGGCCACCTCTGGATATCGCCGGTGAAGATTGCGGTAGGTCGGAAGAATCCATCCGGCAGCATTGGGCTTGCCAGGCTCAACAAAATCCTCCTTCTCCCAGGCCTCGATGGAGCCATAGGCCTCAACCAGATCGCGGCTCATGAACACGTAATCCCTGATGGCCAGGTCGCTGTTAACCAGGTCTGCTGGCGGGTTCACCAGTAAAAGCGACAGATAATAGGGATTGACAAAAATGGGAATCTTTTTCTCTTTTGCGAGTGCCATGATTTCCATAACTTCTTCAGGTACAGAGTTATCCAGCATTTCGTTGAGTAATTCCGGGGTACGAACGGCAAATTTCAGATGAAAGTGGCTGGTCTCCCACCATTGCAAAGCCAGTTTGTACTTTTCGTCAAAAGTCTTATCTGGCTGAAACTGATAACGTTCGCTGTGTACCATTCCACCATCAATCCTTTTAATTATGATGTGTAAAATCCGCTTTTTGTTTGCTTCACGAAGGCGTACAATCCTTTCATCCAATCCTGAAGGGTGCCGGTTCATCCATTCTTCCACCTTGTGTCTGCCGGGCAAATAATGTCTTATCTCACCAGTTAGTTGCCGAAAAAGATGAAGCATATCAGTAAAATAGTCTTCACCGGCTATTTTCCGCTCCATGGTAACCCATTCCCAAAGTGGCTTTAACGGCTCGTTTATGATGACACGTTTATTCAAGTTCAAATCTTCAAAACTTCTTCCCGAATTCCCTATATAATCCAGCAAACGAATGGCAGCCAGGTACTTCCATTCAATCGCCGAAAGCATGTATGATCCAGTCGAATTGCCCTCGTAAAAATCTGTTGCGGCCTTGCTTTCCGATAAAATCGTAAACGACAATGCTTTAAGTCCCGATAAAAAGGTGGTGTAATCCCCTGACTGGCCAAGACTTTTGAAAAGAGCGGGATATCGTTTAAACAGGTTGATTAACAATGACGAGGAGGCAATCCCTGTGATGGGCTTATGTGCTGGTTCTGTGTACATTAGATTGATTTTTCGGGTAAAAACCGGCTTTAACGTGATAATCTGGTATGCAAAAATAGCCTTTTGAAGGTCAAAAACCAAACTTGCCGGATGGCCCAAATCCATTTTGTTTTGCAAAATGTAATAAAAACGGTGTAAAATAAAATCTTTATCTTGCTGAAAATCATTTCTTTAATTTTTAATCAGCATTTCTTTCTTAAAGATTTCTAATTTTGAAGCCTTAATGCACTCAATGCACGCCACTGCAATCCTCAGAAAAATGAACAAACTGTTACTCTGTTTTTGCTTACTGCTTCTTGCTTTCAGCCCGGCTGACGGCGATAAAAAATTGTACCGGCAGGCCATGAAAATTCACCATAAATCCGTGACGGTTGATTCTCACACGGATACTCCACTCTATTTTACGCGCTCGGGATTTGATATTGGCACCCTGCACAATGCACGGGAACACGGCAGCAAGCTCGATTTGCCCAGAATGGAAGCCGGTGGACTGGATGCAGTGTTTTTTGCCGTTTTTGTCGGCCAGGACGAACGGTCAGAGGTGGGTAACAAAAAAGCTTTCCAGCGAGCCAGTACGCTGTTTGATGCCATTAGCGCTGAAGTGAAAAAAAATGAATCAAAAGCCGAAATAGCCCTGGATGCCGTTGATGCCCTAAGGTTGAAGAAAATGGGAAAGCGGGCAGTTTTCATCGGTCTTGAAAATGGCTACCCGATCGGAAATGACCTCTCGCTGATCCAATATTTTTATGACCGGGGAGCGCGCTACATCACCCTCTGTCATACCGACAACAACGACATTTGCGATTCTTCCACCGACAGCGTTGAATTTAACGGATTGAGCAGTTTTGGTGAGACTGTCGTTATTGAGATGAACCGCATCGGGATGATGATTGATGTTTCGCACATCTCCGACAGTGCCTTTTTCGATGTCATCCGGCTTTCGAAAGTCCCGGTAATTGCCTCACATTCATCGGCAAGAGCAGTGTGCGACCATCCGCGCAACCTCTCCGATGAAATGCTGATTGCACTTGCAAAAAACGGTGGTGTAGCCCAGGTGTGCCTGCTTAGCGAATATGTAAAAACGATGCCGCCAAACCCGCAGCGAGACAGTGCACAGGATGCATTAAGGGTGAAATACCGGAATTTTAAAAACCTGACGGATGAAGAATCAGCGATGGCTACTAACGAATGGCGCGCCATGAACCGCCAATTTCCCCGCCAACTCGCCACAGTAGCCGATTATGCAGATCATATTGACCATATGGTGAAAGTGGCTGGGATCAACCATGTAGGAATTGGCAGCGATTTCGACGGTGGCGGTGGCCTCGAAGACTGTTTCGATGTGAGCGAATTTCCCAATATCACCGTGGAACTGCTCCGCCGCGGATACTCGGAAGAAGATATTAAAAAAATATGGGGAGGGAATTTTTTCAGGGTGATGGATGAGGTAAGAAAAAAAGCCGGGTGAATGGCATGTCTATAACTCACTATTCTAAGTCTCTTATTTTCAAATTGATAAATAACTATGAAACAATATCTTGATTTACTGGCTCATGTATTAAACAACGGTGTAGAAAAACGTGACCGCACCGGAACAGGCACAATCAGCGTGTTTGGCTACCAGATGCGTTTTAACCTTGAAGAAGGATTTCCGGTGATGACTACCAAAAAGCTGCATCTCCGCTCCATCATCCATGAGCTGCTTTGGTTCCTGAAAGGAGAAACCAACCTGAAATACCTTCACGAAAATAAAGTCACCATCTGGGACGAATGGGCTGATGAAGCCGGGAACCTCGGCCCCATTTACGGCTATCAATGGCGCTCCTGGCCCACTGCTGATGGCCGTTACATAGATCAGATCAGCAATGTGATCCGCTCGATTAAAGAAAATCCTGATTCGCGCCGGCATGTCGTCAGCGCATGGAATGTGGGTGATATTGAGAAAATGGCGCTTCCACCCTGCCATATACTATTTCATTTTTATGTAGCCAACGGCAAACTTTCCTGCCAAATGTACCAGCGCAGCGCCGATATTTTTCTCGGCGTTCCTTTCAACATCGCCTCCTACGCGCTGCTCTTGATGATGGTAGCACAGGTTTGCGGGCTAAAACCCGGCGAATTTGTCCATACCTTTGGCGATGCTCACATTTACCTGAACCACATCGAACAGGTAAAAATGCAACTTACCCGTAAGCCATTCCCGCTTCCTGAAATGCACATCAATCCTCAGGTGAACAATATCCTCGATTTCAAATTCGAGGATTTCCAATTGATAAATTACCAGAGTCATCCACACATCAAAGGCGAAATTTCGGTCTAATCTTCAATATAATATGAATGGAGAAGTTAAAGCAACTACTTGATCAGAAAGAATTTACAAAGGAAGAAATCGTTTCTCTTCTGATGCTTGAAGGGGAATATGCCCAGGAGCTTTTCAAAAAATCTGCTGAGGTAAAGCGGGTTCATGTTCGCGACAAAGTCTATTTCAGGGGGTTGATCGAGTTTTCAAACATCTGCTCTAAAAACTGCTACTACTGCGGGATTCGCAAAGCCAACCGCAAAGCTGACCGCTACAACCTGACTGATGATGAGATTGTTGGCGCCGCCAGGTTTGCTCATGAAAGCCGCTATGGATCCATCGTTCTGCAATCAGGCGAACTCATAAGCAAGAAGTTCGAACAGCGTATCACCAGGCTGCTCGATAAAATTCATAAGGCTACCGGTAACCAACTCCGGATAACTTTATCTTGTGGCGAACAATCAAAGGAAACCTACAAAAAATGGTTTGAACACGGCGCCACCCGCTACCTCCTCAGGATCGAAACCACCAACCGCGATTTGTATTACAAACTCCATCCCAACGACGAACTTCATTCCTACGAGCGACGCCTTGAATGCCTCGGCTATCTTAAGGAAACCGGCTACCAGACCGGCACCGGTGTTATGATTGGCCTGCCATATCAAACCTGCGGGGATTTGGCCGACGACCTGTTGTGGATGAAAGCTTTTGATGTGGATATGGTGGGAATGGGGCCTTACCTTGAACATGCCGACACACCGCTGTTTGAACTCCGCCACCTGCTGATGCCCGCCCAACAGCGATTTGACCTTGCATTAAAGATGATTGCCGTGCTTCGTATTTTGATGAAAGACATCAACATTGCCGCAGCCACTGCATTGCAGGCCATTGATAAAATCGGGCGCGAAAAAGCAGTGAAGATCGGCGCCAACATCATCATGCCTAACATCACGCCTTGCAGCTACCGCGATCATTACAAACTTTACGAAAACAAGCCCTGCACCACCGAAAACCCCGAAGACTGCAAAACCTGTCTCGAAATGCGCATCAAGCTCGCCGCCAACGAAATAGCTTACGACGAGTGGGGAGATTCGAAGCATTGGGAAAGTAAATGAACTGGGGTGAGTTATCGGCCGAAAAGATTGAAATTTTAGAATTTCAGGCAATTACCTATTGTTAACTGCCAAGCGGTATTTGATAGATTTGGGATTTCTATCTCCGAAATTAGGAATGCTTACAATGATTTTTATGGCTGTTTCTGGAGATGTCCCACTCCCTTTGGTCGTTCGACATGACATGTAGTGAGTAGAATTTGGGGTTAAGGATAGCGATGCTTTGCGCTGCTATTATTAACCCCCTGAAACCAACGCTTACTGTCATTTTGACGAAATTTTCAGCCTCAGCTGAAAATCGAGGAGAAATCTCTTTATTGATGACAGCGTTTCTTACGAAAGATAAGGATTTCCGCATTTTATTGACAATCAGTCTTTTAAAACCATCTTCTGCAAAATACTGATTCTCCTCTTCATCAAACCAACGCATAAAAAAGCCGGAACCCGTTAAATGAATTCCGGCTTTCGTAGAAATATCAAATTCGATTATATCAATCCTTTTGCGTGTTTTTCTTTGATCACGGCCAACATATCCTGTGTCATCCTGTCAAGATCCCATTTTGGATTCCAACCCCATTCTTCGCGGGCTGCAGTGTCGTCCATTTTATTGGGCCATGAGTTGGCAATTCCCTGTTTTACAGGGTCAACGTCATAATCCATCTTGAAATCAGGCATATACTTTTTAATGGCATTGAAAAGAATTTCCGGATCAAAGCTCATTGCAGTGATGTTGAAGCAGTTACGGTGTTTTAGTGTTGAAGGATCAGCTTCCATCAGGTCAATGGCGGCATCCAGTGCGTCGGGCATATACATCATATCAAGGAAGGTTCCTTTTCCGAGCGGGCAGGTAAATTTACCCTCTTTAACTGCGGCATAATAAATTTCGACTGCGTAATCCGTGGTTCCACCGCCTGGCAGCGTCAGGTTGGAAATGATTCCGGGGTAACGAACGCCGCGGGTGTCAACGCCAAAACGTTTGAAATAATAATCGCTGAGCAGTTCGGCAGCTACCTTGGTAACGCCATACATCGTACCGGGTCGCTGAATAGTATCCTGTGGAGTGTTATCGAGCGGCGTGCTTGAACCAAAAGCGCCGATAGAGCTTGGGAAAAAGACTGCGCAATTGTGCTCGCGGGCAACTTCCAGAACGTTGTATGCGCCATTAACACCCACGTGCCATGCAGCCTGCGGGTTCTTTTCAGCAACCGCCGATAGCAGAGCAGCCAGGTTGTAAATCGTGTCAATTTTGTACTTCTTAACTACCTCAACAATGCGGTCAACGTCGGTAGCATCAACAATTTCCAGCGGCCCGCTTTCAGCCAGTTCTGCCGAAGGCTTGGTTTTGCGGTAACCAGCCACCACATGATCATTGCCATACCTTTTGCGAAGCTCCAAAGTCAATTCCGAGCCAATCTGTCCTACCGATCCGATAACAAGAATATTTTTCATAGAAATTAAAAATTTTAGTTTAGTGTTAATCTATTAACAAAGATGGGCAGCAAAAATATAATTTTTTCTATTAGAGGAGTTTAAAATCAAAAAAAACCATTAACGATGCAGCAAAGAAACAAAAGAAAGCACTATTTTTGCGGCCTGTTATCTAAAAAACAATTCGTATTCAAACACTTTAAATCACGCTACAATGTACGGAAAAATCAAAGAACATTTGCAGAAAGAACTCGCTGACATCCAGGAAGCAGGGTTATTCAAAAAAGAAAGAATTATTGTTTCGCCGCAGCAAGCCGAAATCAAACTCGACACTGGCCAGGAAGTGCTGAACTTCTGCGCCAACAATTACCTCGGACTATCCAACCATCCGGCTCTGATCAAGGCTTGCAAAGAAGCCCTTGATACTCATGGTTATGGTATGTCGTCGGTCAGGTTTATCTGTGGCACAACCGATCTGCATAAGACACTCGAAAGAAAAATCGCTGAGTTTTTTGGAACAGAAGATACAATCCTTTACGCTGCCTGCTTTGATGCCAATGGCGGTGTTTTTGAACCTCTGCTTGGCGAAACGGACGCCATTATTTCTGACTCACTAAACCATGCTTCAATCATTGACGGTGTAAGACTTTGCAAAGCACAGCGTTTCCGTTATCAAAATGCCGACATGGCCGACCTTGAGGCTCAGCTGATTGCTGCCAAAGATTGTCGCTTTAAATTAGTAGTTACCGATGGAGTATTCTCCATGGACGGCAACGTGGCTCCAATGGATAAGATCGTTGATCTGTGCAAAAAATACGATGCCATGGTGATGGTTGACGAGTGCCATTCGGCAGGTGTTGTGGGTGAAACTGGAAGAGGAGTTACCGAATTGTTCAACATTCGCGGTGAGGTGGACATTATTACCGGCACGTTAGGCAAAGCTTTTGGCGGCGCAATTGGCGGATTCACCACTGGTAAAAAAGAAATCATAGAGCTTCTGCGCCAGCGTTCAAGGCCGTATTTGTTCTCCAATTCAATTCCACCGGCCGTAGTAGCTGCAGGAATCAAAATGTTTGATATGATGGCCGAAACCCATGAGCTGCAGGATAAGCTCCACTCCAATACCGAGTATTTCATGGAAAAAATGACTGCTGCCGGTTTCGATATTAAACCCACCAAATCAGCAATTTGCGCTGTAATGCTTTACGATGCAAAACTTTCGCAGGTTATGGCTGCCAAATTACTCGAAGAGGGAATTTACGTCATAGGTTTCTATTATCCCGTTGTACCTAAAGGGCTTGCCCGCATCAGGGTTCAGTTATCAGCAGGCCACGACAGGAAGCACCTCGACAAAGCAATCAATGCTTTTATTAAAGTCGGGAAAGAACTTGGAGTAATTAAGTAATTGAATATCAACATAAACAACAAAAGGCAGCCAGCAAGCTGCCTTTTTTATTTTATCCATGCCCAAAAAAACAAAGCCGCAGCTTCTCAGTTCTGCGGCTCGTCTTTTCAAAATCAAACCAATCCATTAACTTTTAAGTTAACACCATGAAAAAACTACTCTTTTTACTATAAAGGAACTAATGTTTGCTTGATAATGCTTTCGACTGCAAATAGCAGGATGAGGAATGCGGCCAGTAGTAAATAAAATGATGCTTTTGAATTAACATTCAACTTCTCGCTGTTTCCGATTGCCAAAAGCAGATTTCTGATGCTTGCCATGAACTTTTGTTTTGTTTGTTGCTAAGATGAATGATCTACGGAATTGGTTGCGTTGCGGGCAAAAATTTTTCAAAAAGTACCAATGGCTTTTTATCAGCTTTATTTGAATTGATGCAACTCTCAACGCAACCAAAATTTTTAAATCTTCGTCTAATATATGTCTTTGACAAGCGTTCTTTGAATGTTTTGACTTAATTTGACCAATTCATAATCCGGTTAGAGTTTGGATCAGCAAAAAGTAATTGAAGGGTGCATTAAAGGAAAAGCCAGGGCGCAGGAGGAATTATTCAATCATTTTGCCAACGAAATGTTTGGGGTCTGTATCTATTACTCTCCCAACCGTGCCGACGCGGAGGATACGCTGCATGAGGGCTTCCTGAAGGTTTTTCAGAATATCAAATCTTTTAAAGGTGAAGGCTCGCTCAAAGGTTGGATAAGAAGAATCCTTATTAACACAGCGCTGGAAAAATATCGCAAAAAAAATCCACTTTATCTGCTTGATGATCAGAATATTGATCCGGCTGACAACATTGACCGCGACGAGATCATCAGCAACATTAGCGCCGACGACCTCATCGCACTTATCCAGGAGTTGACTCCACAATACAGAATGGTATTCAATCTTTATGCACTGGAAGGCCTTTCGCATAAAGAGATCGCTGAGAAATTGAATATTTCAGAAGGCACTTCAAAATCGAATCTTGCCCGGGCACGGTCAATTTTGCAGCAAAAAGTCAAAGCATATTTCTATGTTTCATCAAAAAAACTGAATGTCTGAAAGAAATTCAAATATTGACAAACTATTTAAGGACTATCTCGTAGGGTATGAGTCGCAGGCGCCGGAAGGTGCATGGAACAGGCTTAACAACGAGATGCGCAAAAGCCGCAGTGCAGTTACCCTATGGGTATGGCGTGCAGCTGCTGCCGTTATCCTGCTGCTGCTGACCTTTGCGGCTGGCTATTTCTTTTCAGATTATAAAAAGGCAACAAACACTCAAATTGCCCTCGAAACCTTAATCCCGGATCAACCCGAAACTAAAGGACAGGAAATCAAACTGCCGGATAAAACTAAGGAACAAGTTGCCGGACAGATCAAAGCAGAACCAAATATTCAAGCTGACCAACCTGCGAAAAAAAGACAAAACCCGGCCTTTTCTACTAAAGATAAAACCTTAGCTTCTGAGGCCAATCAGGCTGAAATTGTTGAAGATCCTGCCTTTGATACAGCAATTGTTTCCAATGATTTTCAAGAAGTTGGAGAAGATTATTTGGAAATAATGGAAAGTGAAGCCACAATAGCTGAGGAAGAAATTGCAACCACCGAAACCATTGCCCCCCAGGAGATACCAACTGATCCGGAGTACCTGAAACAACTGCTTAACCCGGACATGGATTATTATACCGGGCTTGAAGAGAAAGATGAAAAGTCATCCACCTCCAATTGGAGTTTCGGCCCGCGGGTTGCGCCGGTTTATGCCTATCGTTCGCTCGGGGCTGACAATTCGGGAACTTCGTTTAACAGCTATTATAATGAAGTAGAGGATGGAATCATTGCCCTCGGAGCAGCCATCAACCTGAACTACAAATTCAGCAAACGCTGGAGCCTGAACACCGGTATGTACGTTTCAAGGATAGGACAGGAAAATAACCAGGTTTACGCAGTGGCCGATCCCGGCGGATCAGGAATGTATAAACTATCTACATCATCCGGTGCGGTTTATATTAATCCTAAGAAGTTTGAATCGGTTATGATACAACAGCAGGTTTCAGCTAAAGACACAATACCCGGTGGGTACCTGGTGAATGGTTCTTTTGTGCAGAACCTCGATTATTTTGAAGTACCTTTTGTGATGCAGTACAAGGTAATGGATCAGCGATTTTCGGTAAACATCCTCGGTGGTCTGAGCCCCGGTGTTCTTGTGAACAATCGCTCGTATTTTGAGAATGATGGCCAGAAACTGCAAACCGGCATTGTTGAAAATGTTAATCCGACCATTCTCAACAGCCTGCTTGGTATCGGGTTTGATTATTCGATTTCAAAGAAGGTTTCCATCAACATGGAACCGACTTTTAAATATTCGCTAAGTCCGATAAGTACTGAAGGAAATACGAACAACCACCCGTATTCTTTCTCCTGGTTCACAGGAATCACCTACAGATTTTATTAGACCTTTCAGAATCTCCCTAAATTTGCTTCAAAATTATTTTATTTCTACTGAAGCCCCTTCACACGTGGCAATGCAGCAATAAAGTCCTTCAGGTAAAAGGGTTCAAAATAGGCTACATTTTCAAATTTACGACTTACGAATTTTTCTTCAGCCAATGCGGCCATATACTGTGCTGAGGGGTGAAAACCATCAAGGAAGAAAGCATTTGGATTGTTGGCCAATACAGTTTTACATTTTGCAGCGCCATCTCCGCCAAAAACCACCAAACCTTTTGTTAATTCTCCCGCAAATGAGGATTCATCAATGATTTCGGCTTTAATCTCTCTTAACTGCTGATTAGTTGAGCTATAAAGTGCGGAGTAAACTTCCATCCTTCGGGCGTCAATCATCGGGCAAAAAAATACCCGAGTTGCTTGATCGTTTTCCTTATGAAAAATCTCTTTCATCCCGGCAGCCATGGCTTGCAGCGTGCTGATGGCCAGAAGGGGTTTGTCCAGAGCATAGCAAAGCCCTTTTGCTACCGAAACCCCAATCCGAAGACCGGTGTAGGAACCAGGTCCCATGCTCACAGCCACCGCATCAATAGATGACGGTTTCAGTTCCGACTTCGTCAGCAAGTCATTTATCATCAGCGTAACTAATTGCGAATGAGCGTTTTTTTCGTTGCCCTCTTTTACCAATAGCTCACCTGCGCCACTTAAAGCTACCGAGCAGAATTGCGTGGCGGTTTCGATATTAAGTATAATGGCCATGAAAAAGGATTTCGACGATTAGCCTTGCGAAGCCTGGATCTCGGCGGGAGTAAAACTCTGACAGGTGCAGATCAGGTTTCTGTCGCCATAAGCATCGTCAATCCGTGTTACAGGGGGCCAGTATTTATCTGACTTGCTGCATCCCTTCGGAAAGGCTGCTTTTGAACGTGAATACGGAGCGAACCACTCTTCGGAAGTAACCATACAGGATGTATGAGGTGCATTTTTCAGGACATTATTTTTGGGATCAGCGTTGCCTTCCACAATCTCATCAATTTCCATTCTGATCGAAATCATTGCATCCACAAAACGTTTAAGCTCTACAAGAGGCTCACTTTCAGTGGGCTCGACCATGAGCGTGCCATGCACCGGGAATGCTACTGTGGGTGCGTGGAAACCATAATCCATCAATCGTTTGGCAATGTCAATCACACTGATACCGGCAGTTTTACTGAATTCGTTGCAATCAATAATCATTTCATGTCCCACCCGGTCATTTTTGCCAGAGTAAAGAATTCTGTAATGGTCTTTCAAAGCATTTTTGAGGTAATTGGCACTAAGAATGGCAATTTTCGTAGCCAGGGTTAAGCCATTGCCACCCAGCAATTTGATGTATCCGTAGGAGATGGGTAAAATCATGGCACTGCCAAAAGGCGCAGAGGAAACAGCAGAGATAGCATCTCTTCCACCGGTTTTTACTATTTGGTGGCCAGGTAGAAAGGGAACCAGATGTTTTGCCACACCGATAGGACCAACGCCAGGTCCGCCACCGCCATGAGGAATGGCAAAAGTTTTATGCAGATTAAGATGGCACACATCAGCACCGATGATACCAGGGTTTGTAAGACCCACCTGAGCGTTCATGTTGGCGCCATCCATGTAAACCTGTCCGCCATGCTCATGAACAATATTGATGATCTCCATCACATCCTGTTCAAAAATACCATGAGTGGAAGGATAGGTAATCATCAGGGCTGCAAGGCTTTCCTTGAATTTTTCAGCTTTCTCGCGCAAGTCTGTCAGGTCAATATTTCCTTCAGGGTCCGATTTTACCACAATAACCTCCATCCCGGCCATAACGGCGCTTGCCGGATTGGTGCCGTGCGCCGATGCAGGAATCAGACAGATGTTACGATGACCCTGACCGGTTTTTATCAGGTATTCGCGAATTACCAAAAGGCCGGTATATTCTCCTGCAGCGCCTGAATTGGGCTGAAAGGAAACCGCAGCAAAACCGGTAATTTCACAGAGATCTATTTCAAGTTGCTGGATCAGTTCGTGATAACCTGCGGCCTGGTCGCCAGGAACAAAAGGATGCAAGCTATTGAACTCAGGCCACGAAAGCGAGAAAAGTTCTGCTGCTGCATTCAGTTTCATGGTGCAGGAGCCGAGCGGAATCATCGTCCGGTTCAGCGCCAGATCGCGGTTTTCGAGTCTTTTCATGTAACGCATCATCTCAGTTTCAGAATGATAGCTGTTAAAAACCGGGTCGGTCATGAAAGCGGACGTTCTCTTCAGATTTTCAGGCAAACGCATTCCGGAGGTCATTGCCGGAGTATTTGCTTCACGGCCGGCAGCAAATGCAAACACTTTGATTATACGGCCAATATCCTCAATGCTTGTAGTTTCGTCGAGGCTAATGCCAATCAAATGATCATGATATCTGAAGTTAATTTGATTTTCAAGGGCAATTTTTCTAACATTATCTATTTCAATGCTTTTGGGAAGTTCGATAGAAAGCGTGTCGAAGAAGAATTTGTTTTTCTGTTTAAAACCAAGATTTTCAAGAGCATCCGACAAAGTTACAGCCAGGTCATGTATATGAGCAGCAATCTTTTTGATGCCCTCTGGTCCATGATAAGTGCCATACATTCCGGCCATAATAGCCAGCAAAGCCTGCGCAGTGCATATGTTTGAGGTAGCTTTTTCACGTTTAATGTGTTGCTCGCGGGTCTGCAAAGCCATTCTCAAGGCGGGGTCGCCATTGGAATCTACTGATATACCTATAATTCTACCGGGAAGATTTCGTTTGAAATCCACTTTAGCAGCAAAGAAAGCTGCATGCGGACCGCCAAATCCCATCGGCACACCAAAACGCTGACTTGAACCCAGCACTATATCGGCGCCCCACTCACCCGGAGGGGTCAGTAATGAAAGACTGAGCAAATCTGCCGCAACTGCTACAAAAACGCCATTGTCATGAGCACGCTGCGTAAAACTGGCAAAATCATGAATTTCGCCACGTTGATCTGTGTATTGAACGATGGCGCCAAACACACCCTTTGCAAATTCGAAAGAGGCGGCATCGCCAATTATAAGTTCGATATTGAGTGGTATTGCACGTGTTTTTATCACGTCAATAGTTTGGGGAAAGAGGCCGTCGGAAACAAAAAATTTATTTGCACCCGCCTTTATTGCCTCTCTCGATCGTGAGTTGTAAATCATAATCATTGCTTCGGCGGCGGCTGTTCCCTCGTCAAGCAGGGAGGCGTTGGCAATGGGTAGCCCGGTGAGGTCGGAAATCATTGTCTGGAAGTTGAGCAATGCCTCGAGCCTTCCCTGCGATATCTCAGCCTGGTAAGGTGTATAAGCGGTGTACCAGCCCGGGTTTTCGAGTATGTTACGCTGAATTACTCCTGGCAGAATGGTATTGTAATACCCCAGTCCGATGTAGGTTTTAAACAAATGATTTTTTGCTCCCAACGATTTCAGATGCGCCAGGTACTCGTATTCATTAATTCCGTCAGGAAGATTCAAGGGCTGCTTCATCCGGATCTTTGCGGGAATAGTTTCGTCAATCAACTGTTCGAGAGTGGAAGCGCCAATCAGTTTGAGCATTTCCGGGTAATCCTTTTCAGCAATTCCATTGTGGCGTGTTACGAAATTGTTAGTCAGCATGTTATGATATTATTTTACAAGTTTAAGGTAAACAAACGTGGGCGCAAAGGTAAACAACTTTGACCTATTTTTTGTCTTTTTGTGAATGAAATAACGAATGAAATCAAATTATTGAAAACCTTTGTAAGATTGATGAATGGCAAGGTCTAAAGAGGCTCAGGGGGGATCTTTTGTAGTCATCCCCGGGGTTGTTCTCCACTAAAATCAATGAGACGCTACCTGCTTTTCAGCATCTGGATAAAATCTGAGATGCTCATCAAAGACTGTTCGCCGGATATCATATTCTTCACAGTTAACTGGTTACGACTGATTTCGTCTTTACCAACCAGCACCACAAAGGGAATCTGTTTTTTATCGGCATAAGCCATTTGTTTTTTCATTTTAGCGGGTTCTGGAAACAGTTCAGCGCTAATGCCGGCGTGTCTTATCTTGGCAATGTGTTGAAGACAAACCTTTTGCTCCTCTTCGCCGAAATTGACAAAAAATACCTTGGACGAGATTCCTTCGCCAGCCGGGAAAAGAGCAAGCTCGTTCATCACATCAAAAATCCTGTCGGCGCCAAACGAAACCCCCACACCGGAGGTTCCAGGCATGCCAAAAATACCCGTCAGATCGTCGTAACGGCCTCCGCCACAGATACTTCCCATGCTGACATTTTTTGCTTTCACTTCGATGATGGCGCCGGTGTAATAATTGAGTCCGCGTGCCAGGGTGAGGTCAAGCTCTATTTCGGTTTCGGGAAGCAAATCAGCTGCAATGCCAAGTATGTATTGCATTTCAGCGATTCCTTTCAGCCCTGTTTCGCTGGATTTCAACTCGTTTTGAAGCTGGGTTAGTTTTTCGGCTGAAGAACCGGAAATAGCCAGTACGGGTTGCAATTTTTCGACTGCTTCCTGCGAAACCCCTTTCAAGATAAGTTCTTCGTTAACCTTCTCCAGACCCACTTTTTCCATTTTATCAATAGCAACAGTGATGTCAAGAATTTTATCAGCCTCGCCGATAATTTCAGCAATTCCCGCCAGTATCTTCCTGTTATTCAGTTTGATGACGATGTTTATTCCAAGTTTTTGAAAAACATCAGAAATCACCTGCAGCAGTTCAACTTCATTGAGCAGTGAGTCGCTACCAATTACATCCACATCGCACTGGTAAAATTCGCGGTAGCGGCCTTTCTGCGGGCGGTCGGCGCGCCAGACCGGTTGTATCTGGTAGCGTTTAAAGGGAAAGGTGAGGTCGTTGCGGTACTGAACCACATACCGGGCGAAAGGAACGGTGAGGTCGTAGCGAAGCCCCTTCTCAGTAATTCTTGCTGAAAGTGAATTAAGTTCACGCTTTTCGAGTTCACCGGCGTCAACAGTACTAAGAAAATCGCCCGAATTTAAAATACGGAAAAGCAGTTTATCGCCTTCTTCGCCATATTTGCCAAGCAGGGTGGAGAGGTTTTCCATCGCCGGAGTCTCGATGGGCTGGTAGCCATACAATTGAAAAACCTGCCTGATGTGGTCGAAAATGAAATTTCGTTTCACCATTTCGGCGGGTGAAAAATCACGTGTTCCTTTTGGAATGGATGGTTTTTGAATTGACATTTAATTGAATATTAGTAGGTTACAATCCAACTTTTTGAAGAAGCGACTGCATGTAGTCCGCCACTTCAGGGTCACCTTCGGCAGGCGCCCAGGGTGCGAAATTTTTAGCCGTAAGCACCGAATAAGGACCTGCTTTTATTTCATAAGCCACCGATCCGGACTCAAGCGAAAGCAGGCAGTGGTAGGTTTTTTCAGGAATTTCGACTCCATAGCTACCCTTTTGAGGATCAAGAATGCAGTGGTGGGTGATGTTGCCTTCGTTATCAAAGGTGAAAACCACAAACCGTCCGCGCAGCGCCAGAAAAACCTCGAACTTGTCAGGATTTTCGTGCTTGTGGGGCTGGATGTAAGTACCTGGTTCCATGGCATTCAGCATGCGGTGCAGCAGATCTTCATGAGTAGGGTGAAAATTGAAATTTTTTCTCAGCCGCGGCAGCGATTTTGCCAGCGCAGTGTTTTTGTCGAGCAATGCATCATCAATTCGCTTCATTCAGATTGAATTATATCGTTGGCAAAAGTACCCAAAATGACAAACATCAGCCCTGACCGGCTTGTTCAACAGCCTCCGTCAATTAATCGCAACAGTTTTGTTTCGCTACATTTGCCGAAAAAAAAATGAGCTGGATATTGCTGATTGCTGCGGGGTTGTGCGAGGTAGGATTTACTTTCTGCCTCGGAAAAGCAAAGGAATCAACCGGGGATGAGGCAACCTGGTGTTACGCCGGATTTGTCTTCTTCCTGGCGCTAAGTATGCTTTTGCTCATCAGGGCCACCCGCGAAATTCCGCTGGGGACTGCATATGCGGTGTGGACCGGAATCGGCGCAGTGGGAACGGTACTGGTCGGTATTGTCATTTTTAAAGAACCCGCCGAATTCTGGAGGCTCTTTTTTATCACCACACTGATTGCCTCTGTTGTTGGCCTGAAGGTAGTTTCCAACTGAATGGGTAATTGTGAACAAAAACCCGGCCTGTTGTTTATTTAGGCCATGAAGAAAGTGCTCTGGGTTTTAATAATATTGGCGATAGCTACCTTTTTGCTTATGGATTTTCGTGAATTTGGAAAAGCCCCTTCGGGCGCCAGACTGGAATTGATAAAAAAATCACCCAACTACAAGGACGGAAAATTCGACAACCTGAATTTCACTCCTCAGTTTTCTGAAGGATACAACGGGTTTAAGGTGATGACGGATTTCATTTTCCGCAGGGTTCCCCGGCGCAATCCTTCCGGATTAATCCCCTCTGTGAAGACCGACCTGCAGAAATTACCTTCGGATGAAAATATCCTGGTCTGGTTTGGTCACTCCTCTTATTTTATGCAGATAGATGGCAAACGTTTTCTGGTTGATCCGGTTCTCAGCGGAAATGCCTCGCCGGTCAAAGGAATGATAAAATCGTTTGCCGGTTCTGATATATACAGCGTTGATGACCTTCCGGAGATTGATTATCTGCTGATTACGCACGATCATTACGATCATCTGGATTATAGGACGGTAGTCAGGCTTATGCCGAAAGTAGGACAGGTGATTTGCGGACTGGGTGTAGGTTCTCATTTCGAATATTGGGGTTACGATCCGGCCAAAATTATCGAAAAAGACTGGTTTGACAGCATTTTGCTGGAAGATGGTTTTGCACTGGAGATTACCCCGACAAGACATTTTTCGGGCCGAAACATCTGGAGAAATAATACGATCTGGGTATCCTTTGTGCTGCAAACGCCCTCCCTGAAAATATATATCGGCGGCGACAGTGGCTACGATACGCATTACGCCGAAATTGGCGAAAAATTCGGGCCATTCGATCTTGCCATTATCGAGAATGGGCAATAGAACCTGGCATGGCGATACATTCATAATTTTCCGGAAGAGGCCCTGCAGGCAGCCAAAGATCTCGGGGCAAAGCGGCTATTCCCGGTTCATGCAGGGAAATTTGCCTTGGGAAAGCACTCCTGGGACGATCCTTTTATCAGGATAACAGAGTACAGTAAAGCCGCCAATTTCCCGCTGGTAACACCCATGATCGGCGAGCCGGTTAATCTGGATAACATCCCCGAATCATTCAAGCCCTGGTGGGAAGGAATCAAATAGGGCTTTCGAAGTAATTTTGATCGCCAACCTGCAACTTTTCAGTAAGTTTGCCCCCGGTCAAAGAAACCATTAAACACAAGCTTATGACAATCAAAGAAGCGCAGCAGAACGTGGACGACTGGATCAAATCAATGGGCGTGCGGTATTTCAACGAACTCACAAATATGGCTATACTTGCTGAGGAGGTGGGCGAAGTGGCACGTATCATCGCCCGGAAATACGGCGAGCAATCCTTTAAATTTTCAGACAAAGAATATGATCTGGCCGACGAGTTTGCCGATGTGCTCTTTGTGTTGATCTGCCTGGCCAACCAAACCGGCATTGACCTCACCGATGCACTGACGAAGAATCTGGAAAAGAAGAGCAGCAGGGACAAAAACCGCCATCAGGAAAACGAAAAACTGAAATCGTAACAAATGATAATGACGGGGAATATTTTGACTGGCAGGTGGTTATTCCGGAATATTGGCCCTCTTTTCGCTGCAATCCTCCTACTTCTGGTAAACTCTATTGATGCGCAGGAATTTCGTTGCTCGGGAACCGTTTTAGATGCCGAAACCAGTCGCCCTCTTGCTTTTGTAAATATCATAACCAACGACCGCAACATCGGCACTTCCAGCGATATTGACGGAAAATTTACTATTTCATCAGGTGAGGCCATAAACTCACTAAAACTCAGTTATGTCGGATACGAACCCATGATCGTCGAAATCTCCGGTAAACCTACAAACCTTGTTATCCGTATGCAGCGATCTTCAGTGGAGCTGCAGGAAATCGTCATCCTGGCGGGTGAGAATCCCGCACATCGCATCATACGCAATGTAATCGAAAACCGCGACAAAAACGATCCTGAAAAACTCCAGTCATTCGCATACACATCCTACGACAAAATGATCTTCACAGTGGACACGCTTGAAATCCCTGAAGAAGTAATTACTCCGGGTGATTCAAGCGACATCAGACTAAAGGAGTTTATCAAAGACAAGGATTTTTTCCTGATGGAAACCGTGTCGGATAGGAAATTCCTGGCTCCGGGACGAAATCATGAAAAAGTGCTCGCCACCAGGATTTCGGGGTTCAAAGACCCGGTTTTCCTTTTTCTTAGTTCGCAGCTGCAATCCACTTCATTTTACAAGGAAATGATACGCATCAGCGACAAAAATTACATCAACCCCATCTCGAAAGGAAGTTTCAGAAAGTACTCCTTCAGCATCGAAGACACAACCTACACGACCAGTATTGATACGGTTTTTATTATCTCTTTCAGGCAGCGCGAAAACACCAATTTCGATGGGCTCAATGGGGTTTTATCCATCAATTCAAACGGTTGGGCAATACAGAATGTAGTGGCTGAACCGGCAAGCTCAAGCCAGGGTATTTCGGTGAAAATTCAGCAGATGTACGAGCTGATTGACAGTGTGCGGTGGTTTCCGGTGCAGTTGAATACTGATATTATTTTCAGCAATGTAAAGGTGAATACTTATGCTCCGGTTGGCAGGGGAAAAAGCTACATCCGCGATATAGTGCTGAATCCAGAGTTGGTAAAACGGCAATTTAACCAGGTTAGCATTGAATTTGATCCCAGGGCAGGCGATCGTGATGAGGATTTCTGGATGACCTATCGCGGCGACTCCCTCTCAGCCCGCGACAGTAATACCTATTATTTTATAGACAGCGTTGGAAAAGAAGCCAATCTGGATCGTCGCGTTGGTACACTCAAAGCTTTGATGAACAATCGCTTACCGATTGGTCTTGTTGACCTTGATCTATCAAAATTGTTCCGATACAATCGTTTCGAAGGGGTTTACCTTGGTTTGGGTCTGCTGACCAATCAACAGTTTTCGCAGATCATTGTACTCGGGGGTTTCTGGGGATATGGTTTCGGGGATAAAAATGCCAAATTTGGGGGAGATGCTACCTTCAACCTCGACCGATACCGGGATGTCAAATTGAAGTTAGGTTATTATGATTTTGCCACCGAAACCAGCGGAGTAAGTTTTTTTGACGACCGCGAAAGCACGCTGAATCCAGATACTTTCCGAAACTTCTTTGTTGATCGGATGGACTACACTACCCGGATGAAAGCATCACTAAGCTTCAGAGCATTGAGGTACGCCACCTTTAATATCGGATTAACCCGCGACCAGAAAACCCCTGCCAACAATTACAGTTTCGGATCCCCGGAAAACGGGCAGAACGATTTCACTTTTGCTATGATCAATGCTGGCTTCCGGCTTGCTATCAGGGAAAAATTCCTGCAGATGCCCGATACAAGAATTTCGCTCGGAACCAAATGGCCGGTTATCTGGTTAAATTACACAAGAGGAATTAATAATTTCATGGATGGAGGGTTCAGCTTCAATAAATTAGATGTGCGGTTGGAGAGTAAAAAATACTTCAAATACGTGGGCAGGTCAGAGCTTATACTTCGGGGTGGAATTGTTGACAGGCCTGTTCCTTACACTGATTTATACAACGGCCGCGGCGCCTACCGCGAAATCAGCCTCTATGCCCCGGAGGCATTTGTAACTATGCCTGTGAGCGAATTCCTCGCCGATCGATACCTGTTTGCCTTTTACACGCACAACTTCGGAAAATTACTATTCAGCGCCGGAAAGTTCAGCCCGGAGATTGCTATTGCAGCCAATTTTGGCATCGGCGATCTCGAAAAGCCCGAGCTCCATCAGAATATTGATTTTGAGGTGATGAACCAGGTTTACTGCGAATCGGGATTAATGCTCAACAACCTGCTGAAATTACCAGGATTATATTCACTCGGTGCGGGAGTTTTCTATCGTTACGGCTATTTCCGGTACCCTGTATTAAGCGAAAATTTTACCTATCGCCTGGTAATGAGTCTCAATTTTTAGCAACTTACAGCCAGTTGAATAATTTCATTATATTTGTTTTCGATTCTGATATCAGAAGAAGCCGGAAAGTATGAACAAATCACTGAAAATATTAGGAGGAATTATAGCTGGTGCAATCATTGCCCTCTTGCTCTGGCGTTTTTCGAACATTGTTCTTTATTTCCTGGCTGCCATAATTCTCTCATTGATCGGGCGGCCC
The DNA here is from genome assembly GCA_036794825.1 of Bacteroidales bacterium. Lineage (GTDB taxonomy): Bacteria > Bacteroidota > Bacteroidia > Bacteroidales > 4484-276 > RZYY01. The sequence goes on from DAIRGA010000003.1 coordinate 100,135, forward strand.
CTAGTAAACTTCTTCAACTCACTCAGAATCAGGAACCATCACCTTCCTAACCTGGTTAGCTCCATACTCACTCTTGTGATAATCATGCTGGTTTTTGTGACCTTCATCGGGCTGTTTATACCGCTCATAGCCAGCCAGGCTGACCTGATTTCAAGGATTGATTTTACATCCCTCAGCAACTCACTCGACACAACGCTTGCTGATTTTGAAGCCACCTTGAAGCAATACAAGCTATTGGGTAAACATGACAGCATCAAGCAGGAAATTCAGGAACAGGTAAGTTCGTTTGTGAGTTTTTCTTCCTTTTCACAGGTCATGTCATCGCTTATCGGTGCAACCGGCTCAATCCTCCTGGCAGTATTTTCCATTTTTTTTATCACCTTCTTTTTTATCAAAGACGCTCATTTGGTTGGTGAGATGATAGAGGCCATTACTCCTGTTAAACACGAACATGAGATCAGGAATATTGTAAATCAGACCAAGCGGCTCCTCAGCCGCTACTTTATCGGTATTTCGATTGAAGTGATAACCATGATATTCCTGCTTTCGCTTGGCCTGTCTATCTTTGGGGTCGAAAATGCGCTCCTCATTGGTTTTCTTGGTGGTTTTATGAACATTATTCCCTATCTCGGGCCTTTACTTGGCGCCATTATGGGTTCGTTGATCGCCGTTTCGAGCATCCTGAGTTCTGGGGTTTACCAGGAAATTGTTTCCTTAATGTTGATCGTTTATGGGGTTTTTGCCGGCGCCAACCTGATTGATAACATCGTTCTTCAGCCTTTAATTTACTCCAACAGCGTGAAGGCCCATCCTATCGAAATCTACATTATCCTGCTGATTGCCGGTAGTTTAGCAGGAATTCCGGGTATGGTTCTGGCCATCCCAATTTATACTGTTCTAAGGATCATCGCCAAGGAATTTTTCAGTCAGTACCGGATTGTTCAACACCTGACAAAAAATATTTAACACCTTTTAAACCTATTGGCCCTTGATGGGAACAATTTTTTGGCTTATATTTGCGTCATCATAAACCAAAATTAATCACATTATGAAATCAACATCCAGTTTTCTGATCGGTTTATTGAGCGGCGCAGCCATTGGCGCAGCTCTTGGAATCTTGTACGCACCCGACAAGGGTGAAGTTACACGTAAGAAAATTGCCAAAAAGGCAGAAGACCTCAAAGATGACCTCTATGAGAAGATGGACGAAATGAAAAATTCGTTCCACGACTCCCTCGGAAAAGTCAAGGAAAAAGTAGAGGACATGAAAGAAAAAATGCACAAAAAAGAAGCCTGATATGTTGATTATCAGCTCTTTTAAAATGCCCAAAAGGATATGAAAAGCCAACTGATTCAGGTTAATCCTTTTGGGCATTTTTTAACAACAACAACAAAGTCAAGATGGACAAAGAAAAATTCGACAAAAGCCTGAACAAGACCGTTGAAAGCATCAAGGATTACATCAACCTTAAAAAAGAGTATTATTCGCTTGTTTTACTCGAGCGGTTAGCTAAGGTACTCACCCGGTTCGTTGTCGTGATAACTACTACAATGCTATTGTTTTTTTTCCTTCTGTTCCTGTCATTTGCATTTGTGGGCTGGTTTCAGCACATCGCCGGCAGTCAAACGCTTGGATATGTGGTTATTGCTTTTATCTACCTGGTAATCGGAGCTTTGGTGGTAGTCTTCAAAAAACAATTGTTCCTGAACCCTCTGATCAAAGGTATCAACAGCATTTTCACCGAGGAGGAAGAGACATTTGAGAATCCTGAAAACAAAAAAAACAATGAGGAAGAGACAGATAAATAATCTCGAAGATATCCGCTATCACAAATTGCTGGTAATGACTGAAATCCGGCAAAAAGAGGATAAAATCAAAAGAAATTTCAAGAGGCTCAATAATGAGTTTCAGCGACTTGATTTTAAAAATGATATTTTATCTGGTATTATCAACAATCCGGCAATCGCCATCAATACGGCCAGAATTACGTATGATCTGGTGACAAGATTTCGTCGCTGGCGCAGAAACAGAAAAAACAACAGACAGGAAAATGATTGATTTCTACTTCTGATCCTCCCGGGTCAATTGTAATAAATTCAAACCCAACCGCCCATTAATTCAATACTATGGTTCGGTTGAATTGTACCCTTGGTAATAAAAATGGCACCTGATGTCGGCAGGCTTATGTCTGTAAATTACCGATTCAACATCGTCACCTAAACGCTCCGCATACCCCTGAAACCCTTATCTGTCTTAAGATTCAGCTATATCAAATCGCTGTGTTAATTCAATATTAACCGTAACTTAACCTCAAATTAACGCCATTGAAATTCTCTTGTCGGACTTTTGCAGCAGATTTTTATTGAAAAAATTCATTCAATTTAATACGTAAACTAAAGTTCAACAACAATGGAAAAGAAGATCTTAAAAATGATGGCCATGATGATGGCTGCTTTGATGCTCACATTCACTTTCACGGCCTGCGAAGACGACGATGACCCGGTTGTGGCTGCACCGTCTGTTTCTGCACCGGCCAATCAGGACGTTGTAAGCGGTGAATCGGTTGATATTACCTTCAACTTCGCTGCTGCAGGTGGGTTTAAATCAGCTACAGCAACAGCAACCAACGGAACTGCAACAATTAAAACCAATGGTGTTGCCGGTGCAACCTCCGGCACAGTGGTAGTTGCTTACACTGCAGGCTCTCAAACCGGCGCTGGTTCGGTAGTTCTAAGCGTTACGGACAATAAAAACCAAAGCGACGATGCTACCGCAGTAATCAACGTAGTGGCTGAACAGACTGTGTTTGACATTACAGGCAACATTACGCAGAACACTACCTGGGAAACCGGAAAAACGTACATCCTGAAAAGCCGCATTGCTGTGGTTTCTGGCGTTACCCTAACCATTCAACAAGGTGTGCTTGTTAAAGGCGAAGCAGGCACTGGCGCCAATGCAACTGCTTTACTCATTGCCCGTGGCGGAAAGCTCATGGCTGAAGGTACCGCACAGGAGCCAATTATTTTCACTTCGGTTGCTGACGAAATCCAGCCCGGTCAGATCGTAAGTCCCAATCTTGACCCCGATCTGAATGGCTTATGGGGTGGTCTTCTTATTTTGGGAAATGCTCCCATCTCCGCCGATGCTGCATCCGTGCAGATCGAGGGTATTCCGCCATCAGATCCAAACGGTCTTTATGGTGGTGATAATCCCAACGACAACTCTGGCGTAATACGCTATATTTCGATTCGCCATGGAGGAGCAAATATTGGCGAAGGAAACGAAATTAATGGCCTGACGCTTGGCGGCGTAGGTTCCGGAACTGTTATCGAAAATATTGAAGTTGTTGCTAACCAGGATGATGGCATTGAATGGTTTGGCGGAAATGTGAATGTAACAAACGCCGTTGTCTGGAACGCAGGCGACGATGCCATTGACACCGATCAGTCGTGGGGTGGAACTCTGGATAACTTCGTTGTCATTGGTGCTGGTGATGAGTGTTTTGAGCTGGATGGTCCGGAAGGCACAATGGTTGCGAAACATATCATTAAAAACGGAACTGTATATGCGTTAAATGCCGATGGTTTGGTGGACAACGACCCAAATTCCTATGTTGACATGTTCAACGTCTATTTCAGGGATTTGAAAGCTGGCCAGGATTTCGATCAGATTCCAACGGTTTATGCATGCGTTTTTGAAAATCTTCAGGCCACCATACCTGCTGGAACATTGCTCACTGACTTTTTTAAAGATGGATCGGCTGCTTTTACCACAGAGGTTCCTTTGGGTCAAAATACGGTTGGCGCCGACATGACAAAATTTGCAGGATGGTCGTGGGCTGCTGCAGCCGGTATGCTTCGTTAATCTGGAAATCAAGTCAATATATTTTCTCTAACCAGCTCGCAGGGTTGCCAAATCCCTGCGGGCTTTCTCAATTAAATAAGCTCTGATTCAAAGCACTAAAAATGAAGTATTTAAAGATATTATTCGGTTTTAAATTGCTAATCCTTGGTTTGATGGTGAATGCCCAGAACGGCTTTATCCGGGGAACGGTTTTTGACGATCAGACTGGTGAAAGTCTGCCTGGGGTAACCGTTTTCCTTGAAGGAACTACTTTAGGCGCAATCACTGATTTTGACGGAAAATTCAGTATAAATTCACCTGCCGGACAGTACACAATGAGCGTCTCTTTCATTTCTTATGAAACGCTGAAAATCAATGAAGTTAAAGTCGAAGCCGGAAAAACTACCCTTTTTGAGAACCTTCGCCTTAAGGAAGCGAAGATTGAAATCCAGGGAGTAGAAATTACCGCCGAAGTGATCCGAAACAACGAAACCGCAATGATGACCCTGAAAAGGAACTCTGCAAACCTGCTCGACGGAATTTCGGCATCAGCTCTGCGCAAAATCGGAGACAGCGATGCTGCTTCATCAATGAAAAGAATCACGGGCGTTTCGATACAAGGCGGAAAATATGTCTTTGTCCGCGGACTGGGCGACCGATATACCAAAACCATGCTCAACGGCATGGAAATTCCTGGTCTGGATCCCGACAGAAACACCCTCCAGCTTGACCTTTTCCCGACAACGATCGTGGATAATATCGTAGTGAACAAATCTTTTACCGCCGACCTGCCCGGCGATTTTACCGGCGGAATTGTGGACATTTACACCAAGGATTTCCCCGAAGAAAAAAAAGCCAATATCTCCTTGTCGCTTGGCTACATACCTGGCATGCACCTTAACGTTGATAACCTTGGGTATGAAGGCGGTAAAACCGACTGGCTGGGTTTTGATGATGGAACCCGCCGGATTCCTGCAACCGAAAACATTCCGTTTTTCACCGAGGCCATTGCAGACCCCAATGGGCCAAAAGGCGCCCGGTACCGCGAAATACTCGAAAGTTTCAATCCCAATATGGCCGCTATCAAGCAACAATCCTTCATGGATTTCAGCCTCGGCGCATCTTTTGGAAATCAGATCAATCGGAATAAAGTTACCTGGGGATACAATGCTGCCATTTCTTATCTCAACGAAGCCGACTTTTACGAAAATGCCGAATTTGGCCGCTATGGTTTGTCCAGCGACAAATCGGTTAAAGATATGGACGCAAGAGAATATCAAAGCGGCGACTACAGCGAGCAAAGCGTGCTCATCAGCGGATTGGCGGGGGTTGCGCTGAAAACGAAAAATTCAAAATTTGGCCTTAACTTCCTTCATTTACAAAACGGCGAAAGCAAAGCAGGTATCTTCGATTATGAAAAAAACAACCAGGGCACCGAATTCCGAGGATACCAGCACAACCTCGAATACAGCCAGCGATCACTTTCGAACCTGCTGTTCAGCGGAAAACATCTCTTAACCAATTCATGGGGATTAGAATGGAAAATCTCACCCACACTTTCAAAAATTGAAGATCCGGATGTCCGCTTTACTCGCTATGTGATAACCGATGAAGAAAACCTGGTTATCGGAACGGAGTCGGGATTTCCGGAGAGAATATGGCGCGATCTTGAAGAGACAAACTACAGTGGAGTCCTGCATATTACGAAAGATTTCAATTTTGGCGGTGAGAAGGCAAAACTACTTTTTGGAGGCGCCGGAACTTTAAAAGAGCGTGATTATGTGATCCGGAGCTACGCACTCAACATCAGGCCTCCCTTTACTTTAACCGGCAATCCTGATGAGTTGTTCTATCCGGAAAATCTATGGCCGCGAGATGGAAAAATAGGCAGCGGAACTACTTATGAAGCCCGTTTTGTTCCGACAAATCCCAACCAGTTCAATGCTTCCACCGAAATGTTTGCCGGGTATATCTCTCTGGAAATAAACCCTTTGACTAAACTCCGTGCTGTTTTGGGATTGAGATTTGAACAATACAAACAGTTTTATACAGGTCAGGATCAGCTGGGATATAATGTTCTTGAAAATACTGAAGTACTTGATAACATTGACTATCTGCCCACTATCAACCTCATTTACAGCCTCAAACCTGATCAGAATTTCCGCTTTTCGGTAACCAAAACGATTGCCAGGCCATCCTTTAAGGAACTCTCTTATGCCGAAATTTTTGACCCCATCACCGGCAGAACCTTTGTTGGCGGGCTATTCAGGGATGCCGATGAGGTTCTTGGAACAGAATACTGGGACGGGAACCTGGTGAGCACTGATATTCTGAATTTCGATCTGCGGTGGGAGCTTTTCCGTCCTGGAGCGCAAACCCTATCACTGAGTGCGTTTTACAAGCAATTCCGTAAACCGATCGAAATGGTGCAGTATACCACTTTGGTTGGCGCTTTCCAGCCCAGAAACGTGGGCGATGGTGAGGTTATCGGAGCGGAACTGGAGTTGCGCAAAAACCTTGATTTTATCAGTCCCGCACTAAGTAATCTTGCCTTTAGTGCTAACTTTACCTACACGCAATCAAAAATAGAACTCAGCCCGACCGAATACCAGTCGCGACAGGACAATGCCCGCGAAGGACAAAAAGTTGATGATTACCGCGACATGGCTGGACAAGCACCCTATCTGCTTAATGCCGGAATTCTTTACGGTGGCGGCGAAAATGGTTTCTGGCGAGGGATGGAAGCCGGACTTTATTACAATGTACAGGGTGAAACCCTGATTATTGTTGGCATTGTTGATCGTCCGGACATCTACAGCGTCCCGTTTCACAGTCTGAATTTCAACTCCAACAAATCATTTGGGAAAGACAACAGAATGAACCTGGGATTAAAAATTGAGAATATTCTGAACGATAGCAACGAAAGCGTTTTCAAGTCATACCAGGCTGAAGATCAATACTATTCAAGATTAAATCCGGGCACAAAGATCACCGTGCGTTTCGGGTATTCAATTTTTTAGTTCGCTGCTACCGAAGCTTCAAAATAAAAAATCCCCGCGACTTTCTCGCCGCGGGGATTTTTCCTGACTAACTGCTGTTGCTTAATCGTAATTTTTCTGTTCGGCCAGGTTGCCGTTTTCGTCCCACATGTACCAGTCACCGCTCTTCTTACCGTGACTGTAGTAAATGTCGTAACGCTTATTACCGTTCGAATCCCAAACGTACCAGTGCCCGTGCTTTTGATCATCTTTGAAGTTGGCCTCTGCGGTCAAAGTTCCGTTTGCGTCCCAGGTTAGCCATGTGCCATCTTTTTTGCCTGCTTTGAATGACCATTGCTCCTTTTTGTTTCCGTTTTCGAAGTAGGTAAAGGATAGCCCATCCTTCAGGCCATTGACAATGTTTAACGATGTTTTTACGGCGCCGTTATCGAAAAATTCCTGATGCGTACCTGAAAACAACTGACCGTCTTTGTAAAACAATCCGTCGGTCTCAATAATGCTCTGTGTAAATGCGAAGAAGGGAATTACGATCAAAGTGCTGATTATGAACATGAATCTTTTCATTTTACCCCCCGCTTTAAGTGATTAGATGGTGCAAAGATAATCTTTAATTAATGATTTGTTAACATTAAATTAATATTGACCGTAAAAAATGTTCATTCTAAATAACAAGTCAGCTAAAATCAGTCAGAGGGTTTCCCTGGAATTAAAAATTGGCAGAGGGAAGTGGATACGTAAATAACTGATTCATTTTAATTTACAGGTTCAATTCTGATTCCGATGGCTCTAATACCAGGCGTATAATATTTGGAATTAAAATTTTCGATTTCAAATTTTAATGTGCCGGTTTCGGTGAAACGAATCTTTGGATGAGTCAACGTGTTGACCACATAATAGTCCTCTTCTGGTTCACCCAGCCAGTCATCGCTCTCCACGCTCCTGATAAAAACCGGTATATCGAGAACCCTGGAATCGCCAGCAGGAGTAACCATCTCGATGTTTAAAGGCAAAGATTTGTTTTCAAAATCACTGGTGTGAAGAACTACTACCCAAACATTCCAACTCTGGTTCACATCATCCACAGGAAATTCAAACTGAATAAATTTGAACCGTTCCCAAACCTCATTTTCAAAATAATGAAAACCAGACAGGTCATCGTTATTGCGGCAACCGGCTGCCACAATTGCCACCAGCACCAAAACCATCAAAAACCCTCTTATCATCGTTATCATTTAAAAAATACCTGAATTATGATTAAAAAAATGACCATCCACGACAGGGCGCCAAGAAGAGAGATAACGAACGAGTTGGATGACTTTATTTTGAGAAAAGGAAACAAAACAATTTTGCTTACCAGGCCGCGCTTCTGAATCAGGTAACTAGCTTCAACACAAAGATTTTCGGTCTTTCCCGAACTTCTGAGACGGCCAAAAAGCACTTCGGCATACAGGCCATAAGACCCGAAGACCAGCAGAAAAAATACCGCTAACAGATTGATTATCAATCCATAATTAGTTTCTTGCTCCTGTTTGGTCAAGATCACTATTACCAGTATAACTAAAGCTGCAACGATGGTAATTAGATAAAGAAATTTCTTCATTTATGAGGAAATCAGATTTTTGCAAAATTAACGCAAAAAAAATGTCAGCCAAGGCCAGGAAGTATTATGTAGTTTGGATTGGGCGAAGCCCTGGAGTTTACCGGAGTTGGGAGGAGTGTAAGGAACAGACCTTCGGTTTTGAGGGCGCACGTTTTATGGCATTTCCCAACGAAGCGCAGGCCATTCATGCTTTCAGGGGCAACATGTGGGATTATCTTAATAAAAAAAGTCAGCAAAACCACGCCACCACGGAGGCAAAATCATTGCTGGATCAGGGTGATGGGATCAAGCCGGAGTTTATTTTGGAGAGTATTGCTGTGGATGCTGCATGCAGCGGAAATCCCGGTGCGATGGAGTACCAGGGAGTTTATACCAAAAATGGGAGAAGGATTTTTTATGCTGGCCCATTTCCCGGCGGTACCAACAATGTTGGCGAGTTCCTGGCGTTGGTACACGCCCTTGCATTGCTCAAGGAACAAGGAAAAGTGATGCCCATTTACAGCGATTCGGAAACCGCAATGACCTGGGTAAGAAATAAAAAAGCCAAAACCAAAATGGAACTTACCTCGGCCAATGCAAAGCTTTTTGAGCTGCTACAAAGAGCCGAATACTGGCTGAAAAACAATACCTGGGAATCGCCCATCCTGAAATGGAAAACCGAAATCTGGGGAGAAATTCCTGCCGACTTTGGCCGTAAGTAACTAATAAAAGGAGTGTGATGTTGCAAAATCTGGATTTCACCCGGTTTAACGAATTAAGGAAAATACTACCCGTTTTGGATACCCGATCGGAGAGTGAATACGCTTCCGGCCATATTCCCGGAGCGCTCAATCTCCCACTTTTTGATGATGAAGAGCGAAAGGTTGTGGGAACAATTTTCAGACAATCAGGCAAAGATGAGGCTATCCTTAAGGGGCTTGACTTTGCCGGGAAAAAGTTATCTGTTTATGTATCAAAGGCGTTGCGACACGCACCCCACCGAAGGGTGCTGTTGCATTGCTGGCGGGGCGGCATGCGCAGTTCAAGCCTGGGTTGGTTACTTTCGATCGCCGGCTTTGATGTGCATTTGCTTTCGGGTGGATATAAGGCTTACCGGCAATTCATCAGAAAGGAATGGCTTAAGGATCAGGAAATTATCATCATTGCTGGCAAAACCGGAACGGGCAAAACAGAAATTCTTCACCATCTGCAACAATCCGATCAGCAAATAATTGACCTGGAACACTTTGCACACCACAAAGGATCAGCATTCGGATCATTGGGCGAAATCCAGCAACCCACCATCGAACAGTTTGAAAATGATGTAGCCGATGCCTGGAGCGCCATTTCAGCGAGTAAACCCCTTTGGCTGGAGGACGAAAGCAAAGCAATCGGAAAAGTCTTTATTCCGGATAATCTCCATTATCGGATGAAAAATGCAGCAGTAATTTGCCTTGATGTGCCGAAAAAACTCCGAATTGAGCGCCTGACAAAAGAATATGCCGGGTATCCAAAGGAGATGCTGATTCATTCGATTTTAAAAATCAACCGCAGGCTTGGCGGGCAAAATGCAATAATGGCCGTAACGGCTGTGGAGCAGGATGATTTTGCCACAGCCATTGACATTGTGCTGCACTATTATGATAAAGCTTACGAGTATGACCTGACCTTGAAGTTGAAGGATAAGCTGCATTTCCTGCCGGTGAGCACGGCTGATGCCGGAGAGAATGCGAGGGAAGTACTCAGTTACTGCCGAAAACACCAACTGATTCAGACATGATGAACGAAAAATTTATTTACCTCGATTACAACGCCACAACCCCAATAGGAACCGAAGTGGCAGAGGCAATGCGTCCGTACCTGCATGAGATTTTTGGCAACCCTTCGAGCAGCCACACTTTTGGAGTGCAGGCCAGGAAAGCGGTTGAAGAAGCACGCCGCCAGATTTCCGATCTGCTTAATTGCTACCCTGACGAGATCATTTTCACGAGCGGCGGTACCGAATCCAACAATTACGCCATCAAAGGCGCTGCCTACCAAAACCGCAGCAGAGGAAACCACATTATTACCACCACCATCGAACACCCCGCCGTTAGCGAGGTTTGTGCTTACCTCGAATCCGATGGCTTTATAGTCAGCTATATCCCTGTGGATGAGTTTGGCACAGTGAATCCGCAGGACATCGAAAAAGCCATTGGACCGGCCACCATCCTGATTACGGTGATGCACGCCAATAACGAGACCGGAAGCATTCAACCTATCGGAGAAATTGCTGCAATTGCCCGCCGGCATGGTATCCTCTTCCACACAGACGCCGCTCAGTCGGTTGGAAAAATAGAAACTGACGTTAGAAAAATAGGTGTTGACCTGCTCTCGGTGGCCGGTCATAAATTTTATGCTCCGAAGGGTATTGGCGCATTATACGTCCGGCGGGGGGTGAAGCTGCAAAAACTGATGCACGGCGCCAATCACGAACAAAACCTCAGAGCGGGCACCGAAAACGTCCTTGAAATCGTCGGGTTAGGAAAAGCGGCAGAAATTTCCAGGATAAATTTCGCTGAAAACACAACGAGAATGCGCCAGACGCGCGACAAACTGGCCAATTTGCTTATGAGCGCCTTGCCTGAAATCAAACTGAACGGCCATCCGGAACAAAGACTTCCCAACACCCTGAACCTAAGTTTTCCAAAAATTGAAGCCAACACCCTGCTCGGCGAACTGAAGGGAATCGCCGCATCTGCCGGTGCAGCCTGCCACGCCGACCATGTGGATGTTTCGCAGGTACTCGCTGCCATGAGGGTTCCGATGGATTATGCGATGGGAACCATCCGGCTTTCCACCGGAAAATACAGCACGATGGAAGAAATGGAATCGGCCGCCGAAAAGATCATTGCAGCGGTGAAAAGATTACGTCCTGCCGAAAACATCACCCAACCAGTTGAAATCCATACGGACGAAATAAAACTTACCAGTTTCACTCATGGTCTGGGGTGCGCCTGCAAGATCCGGCCACAATACCTCGAGCAGGTGTTGAAAGATCTTCCGCCGGTTTTTGATAAAAACGTGCTCATCGGCGCCGGAACCTCTGATGATGCCGCTGTTTACCGCATCAACCACACAACCGCCATAGTACAAACCGTGGATTTTTTCACTCCGGTGGTGGATGATCCATGGTATTTCGGGGCAATCGCCGCAGCCAATGCGTTGAGCGATATCTACGCAATGGGCGCCAGGCCTTTGTTTGCGCTCAACATTGTGGGATTTCCGGATAACCGCCTGCCGATGCAGGTGCTGAAAGATATTCTCAGAGGCGCTTCCGACAAAGCGGCTGAAGCTGGAATTTCCATTCTGGGTGGTCACACGGTGGAAGATACAGAACCAAAATTCGGGATGGTAGTAACAGGAGTGGTTCACCCTGAAAAAGTCCTGTCCAACGCTTCAGCAAAACCCGGCGATGCCATTATCCTGACCAAACCTATCGGAACAGGCATTATTTCCACGGCAGTCAAACGTGGTCTTGCAAAAGACAAAACCGCTCTGTTCGCCCGAGACCTGATGGCTGGGCTCAACGCCAATGCTGCCGAAACGATGGCCTTGTTCCCTGTAAACGCCTGTACCGACGTTACCGGTTTCGGATTGCTGGGCCACATGAAAGAGATGGCTGAAGGGTCGGGAGTTGAAGTCAGGATCAATGCTTCAGCCGTTCCGGTTATCGAAGATGTTTACGAACTGGCAGCGGCTGGTGCAATACCGGGCGGAACCCGGAACAACCTTGATTTCGTTTCGAAGGTGGTTGAATGGGACGACAACCTTCCGGAAATCACCCGGCTCATCCTTTGCGACGCACAGACATCGGGTGGTTTGCTCATCTCCCTACCCCAACAATTTGCTGATGAATACATCCACATTTTTGCAGAAAATTATGGCAAAACGGCTGTCCAGATCGGCAAGGTGCTTGCTTTTTCTACTGACGCTTCGGGGTTGATTCGTGTAAGTGAATAACCTGGTAAAAAGAGGGTTAAACGTTTTCCCTTCTTGTGTAGTAGTGCACCGAAATTCTCTTCTTTTGGCAGGAAAAAGATTTCTGGATTTACGTTTTGAGGAGACAAATTTTCATCGTTTCAATCAGAATATCCCGTGCCAAATTCTTCAGTCAAATGTTAAATTTTCACCCCGCTATCGCTATAGTGTTTTTAATCAGGAAGATAATTTTATCAACAACCCAATTGTGAATAAAATGATTTGGCCGCACCGGGATTTTGATTGTATCTTGCACCACTTTTTCCCCTGGATTTTTCAGAAACTATTTTACTGAAATTCAATCAATAGAAAATTTTCATTCTTAGTAACAAATTATTATTCAACGAATTATGACACTCGATCTTTTTGCAGACCTGGAAACAAAACCAAAGATTAAAGAGGACACAGCGCCGGTTCAGAAAGGAAAGAAAGAGATCTTTCAGGAGATGATAACCCATCGTGAAAGGCCGAAAGTAGAAGAAGAACAGGTGTTTGCGCCCATAATCAAAACCGAACACCATCAACCTGCTGAAAAGAAAGAAATCAGGTCTTACTCTACAGAAGAGATTATGAAAGCCGCCAGGATCTATTTCAAAGGCGATGAGCTGGCAGCAAAGGTCTGGATGACGAAGTACGCCCTGAAAAACAGTGACGGCGAAGTTTTTGAACTCACACCAGACGACATGCACCATCGTATCGCCGGTGAAATTGCGCGCATTGACCAGAAATACCCTAACCCGATGACCGAACATGAGCTGTTTGAGGTGCTCAGGGATTTTAGGTACATCATTCCACAGGGCAGCCCGATGGCCGGAATTGGCAATAACTTCCAGGTTTCATCGCTCTCCAATTGTTTTGTGATCGGCGATGACAAACCCTCCGACTCTTACGGTGGTGTGATGAAGATTGACCAGGAACAGGTTCAGCTGATGAAACGCCGCGGAGGCGTGGGTCACGACCTGTCGCACATCCGCCCGGCCGGAAGCCCGGTAAAAAACAGTGCGCTCACCTCCACCGGAATCGTACCCTTTATGCAGCGCTATTCCAACTCAACCCGCGAGGTGGCACAGGACGGTCGCCGCGGTGCACTGATGCTCACGGTTTCCATCAAACATCCTGATGCCGAAGATTTTATCAACGCCAAAATGGAGTCGGGGAAAGTAACCGGCGCTAATGTCTCCGTTAAAATTGACGACGAATTTATGCGCTGCGTAAAAGAGGACAAACCTTATGTGCAGAAGTTCCCGCTTAACTCTGATAATCCGGTAGTTACCAAAAACATTAACGCCCGTGAACTGTGGAATAAAATCATCCACAATGCCTGGAAATCGGCAGAGCCTGGAATTCTATTCTGGGACACAGTAATCAGGGAATCAGTGCCCGACAGCTATGCCGATAAAGGATTTACCACAGTTTCGACCAATCCCTGTGGCGAAATCCCGCTTTGCCCCTACGACAGCTGCCGCCTGCTGGCCATCAACCTCTACAGCTACGTTGACAATCCGTTCACCGAAAACGCCGCCTTCAATTTCGACCTCTTCAAAAAACACGCTCATATTGCCCAGCGGATGATGGACAACATCATTGACCTGGAAATTGAAAAAGTTGACGGTATTCTGAATAAAATAAAATCCGACCCGGAAAGCGACGAAACAAAACTTACCGAGCGAAACCTTTGGGAAAGGATCAGGGAGAAGACCCTACAGGGACGCCGCACCGGGATCGGGATTACCGCCGAAGGCGACATGCTGGCTGCGCTTGGCCTGCGTTATGGTTCCCAGGAAGCCAACGATTTTGCCGTGGAAGTGCACAAAACCCTCGCCGTCGAAGTTTACCGTTCGTCCGTAAACCTCGCCAGAGAGCGTGGTTGCTTCCCTGTTTTCAATTACGAAAAGGAGAAGAACAACCCCTTTATCCAGCGTATCGCCGGTGTTGACCCGACCGTAATCGAAGAGATGAAAAAATACGGCCGCCGCAACATCGCCCTGCTAACTATTGCACCCACCGGCAGCGTAAGTATCTGTACACAAACCACATCGGGCATCGAACCCGTCTTCCTGCCAACTTACAGCCGCCGCCGCAAAGTGAACCCCAACGACAAGGATGTGAAAATTTCGTTTGTTGACGAAACCGGCGACTCGTGGGAAGAATTCAACGTATTCCATCCCAAATTTAAAACCTGGCTCGAAGTGAACGGCTACAACCCTGAGTCGGTGATGGAGATGAAACAGGAGGAGATTCAGAAGTTTGTCCGCAAATCGCCTTACCACAAAGCCACCTCCAGCGATATTGACTGGGTATCGAAGGTGAAGATGCAGGGCGCCGTGCAGAAGTGGGTTGACCACTCCATCAGCGTTACCGTAAATCTCCCCTCCGATGTAAGCGAAAGCCTGGTGAGCGAAGTGTATATGACCGCATGGGAAAGCGGCTGTAAAGGAATGACCATCTATCGCGACGGCTCCCGCGAAGGCGTGCTGATCAGCAACAAAAACGCCAGCGAAAACGAGTTCCGCGAAACACAGGCCCCTCCCCGCCCACAGAAGCTAAAGGCCGATGTGATGTGGTTCAGCAACAGCGACGAAAAATGGGTAGCCGTAATTGGTCTTCTCGACAACCGTCCTTACGAAATCTTCACCGGTAAAGCCAAGGGATTCTTCGTGCCAGAATGGGTAACCAAAGGCTGGGTGATTAAAAACAAGGAAGAGGATTCCTCACGTTACGACTTTCAGTTTCAGGATCTCGACGGATTCAAGATCACCATGGAAGGATTGTCCCGCCAGTTTAACAAAGAGTACTGGAACTATGCCAAACTGATCTCCGGAATCCTGCGCCACGGAATGCCGCTGCCCTATGTGGTGGACATCGTGAGCAACCTGGTACTCGACAGCGACACCATCAACACCTGGAAAAACGGCGTGGTACGCGCCCTGAAAAAATACATCCCCGACGGTACTGTCGCCAAAAAAGGCAAATGCCCCCACTGCGCTGCCGAGGGCAACCTTATCTACCGCGAAGGCTGCATCACCTGCACCAGCTGTGGATTCAGCGGCTGCGAATAGAAGAAACAAAGAATGTTTTCATAACTGCTGATCATTTTTACACCTTACCCCGCCGGAATTTCCAGCGGGGTTTTTTATTGTCAGTGATTCCCCAAAAGCGTTCCTCTAAAAACAGATAAGATTTGATGATCAATATCAACATGGCAAAAGGCTCAGGCCGGCATACGCGTAAAGAGCCAGAAACCGACTTTAAATATCTTCCATGTCCTGGAAGTTTTAACCAATTCATAATGAAATAATTAGTTCCATTCGGTGCAATTTGAAAGTTTCGATTTAAATTTGCACCAAAATCTCTACAATGTATATCCAACGAAACATCGAACCCGCAGTCCTGAGAAGCCTGAAAAATAATCCAGTAACAGCCATTCTGGGGCCAAGGCAGTGTGGAAAATCCACTCTGGCCCGGCATATCATCGAAAGTTATTCAGCAGAAGCCATTTACCTTGATCTGGAAAGGCCATCGGATCTTCGAAAGCTCGACGATGCTGAATGGTTCCTGCATAGCCAGAAAGACAAGCTGATTTGCCTCGATGAAATACAATGAAAACCGGAACTTTTTCCAGTTATCCATACTTTGACAGATGATTGGGGTGATAACGGACATTTTCTTATACTTGGCTCGGCTTCAAGAGACTTAATCAAACAAAGTTCAGAGAGTCTTGCCGGACGAATTTCGTACAAACGCCGGAATCCTTTTCAATGGACTGAAATTCAACTGGAAACCACTATAGAAGAATACCTGTCGCGCGGTGGCTTTCCCAGAAGTTTACTGACAAAAAGCGAATCCGATTCGTTCGAATGGCGCGAAGATTTTATCACCACTTATCTCGAGAGTGACTTGTTGTTATTGAGCGGCTTTTCGCCAGGTACCATGAGACGGTTGTGGCAAATGCTGGCCAATTTGAACGGACAGCTGATCAACTTTTCAGCTCTGGGCAGCGCATTAGGAGTTAGCCATACTACCGTAAGAAACTACACCGAACTTCTTGCGGCAACTTTTATGGTTCAGCTTTTACCCCCTTTACTCACCAACACCCGTAAGCGACTGGTGAAAACACCTAAAATATACCTGATTGACCCCGGAATAGCCAACGCATTACTGGGCATCAGGAATTTTGCTGAACTGGCCGGGCATCCTACCATGGGAGCGCTTTGGGAATGTAATGTTCTGACTAACCTGGGTACTGCATTTCCACAGTGTCAGTTTTATTTTTATCGAACCAATAAAGGCGAGGAAATTGACTTTGTCATCGAATCGAACAATAAGCTATTCGCTATTGAGTCCAAAGCCAGTGTTGCTCCACACCTCAGCAAGGGAACCTACACCGCAATAAACGACCTTAACCCTGCCCTCACCATTGTGATTGCACCGGTTGTAAAAGGATGGCCCATCAATGAAAAAACAATCGTAGCCAACATCTCTGAAGCCATTCAGATTTTATCCGAAGAAATTTAAACTTGAAATTTACTTATTTGTAACATATTAATTATGAGTGAATTAAGGTGTATTTTCAATATTTTTTGGAAAACCCACTATAACCAAAAAAAATGGCCACCCCGTTTCCAGGGCAGCCATTTAACTAATATAGAGACGACACTATTGTATAACCACTTTCTTCACCACGGTTTGACCGCCAGCGGTGATCCTTACAAAGTAAACCCCCGGGTTTGAACCGGTGAGGTCGAGTTGACGGATGGAAGCGGAAGAGACTTCGCTCTTTTCGATAAGAACAACCTGCCCTGAAGTATTGGTCACTTCGATGTTTATCGAAGAATCAAGCGCAGGGATTGAAAGTGTGATCAGCCCGTTGCTTGGGTTCGGGTAGAGGCTGATAGCGCTGAGTCTGGCTTCGTTAATCGAAGTAGCTTCTGCTTTGAACCCGATTACCTGTGACTGGCCGTTTTCGCTGAAGATTCCCGTGTTGGGCATCGAGGCATTGAATGTTGCTTCGATCGCTGCCTCTTTCGATGTTGATGGGCGGAATATTCTGAATGTCATTCCATCGCCATCTGCAAGGCCATCTTTCACTTCGGTTGTGAAATCATCACCAAAGGCAACCAATAGCAGGTTTTCGTTTTCGCCATCGTATCTGGTGAAACCTGCACAGATGCCAGCACTGTTGAATACTCCGATGAAGTCACCTTTTTGCAGATCTGCCAAAGCTGATGTGCTGATGGAGATAAAGTGAACCGAGCCGGTTGCTCTTAAGCTCCAGGGAGCGCTCTGATAAACCGGTGGCTGTGCCTTGGCATAACCCTCTGTGGCTGATTTACTTCCACAGTTGAAGGTGGCTTGGCCTGCGTTGATCATATTGACAAGATAACCAATACCCGGTTCAAGTGTCTGTAAGGTGTAAATACCGCCCATCGGCCAGTAAAGCTGCTGGCTGTAAATGTCGAATGCAAACAACAGGTTGTTGCCCAACTGTGTGAAGATATCCTGGGCTGCAACAGGCTGGTTGCAGAGCACCGGCATAAAGCTGGCGCCCTTCTTCAGGCTGACGGTTCTGTTGTCGGGGATTATACCAGTAACTTCAATGCATCCGGGCTCATTCATCTTGATCTTATATCCCTGGTTAACATCCCAGTTATTCAGGGTATTGATATTCTGCGATGGCCAGAAAATTCCGGATTGACCCAGCATGATTTGAACTTTATTCTCAGCAGTAAGTGAACCAAAGAGGTCGGCGATAGAGGCATCGGGCTGGAAGTAGCTCGATATTCCGCTCCAACCGGCCGGGATGCAGATTTCCTGCTCAAGTGGATTGACCTTGTAAATAAAGGTGCAGCAGCTTTCACATTCTGTTATCGGATCGGTATAGCAATACGTGATTTCGTAACTGCCCATACCCACGGAAGGATCGAAGTAGTAATCATCGCCATCCATGAAAACGCCCTCACCGCTGTAAACACCACCGCCAGGAGTAGCCATATCAAGCAGCACCGGCATTTCATCCAGGTAAGCCTGCTGGGTTGGTGGACAAGCTACTTCAGGAAGAGCGATTACTTCAACAAAAATCTCTGCCGATGCGCTGCAGCCGAATTCGTTGTAAACAGTTACTTCATAATAACCACCATCTGCAGCAACAATGCTTTGTGAGGTCTCGCCGGTACTCCACAGGTAGGAAGCGCCTTCAGAAGCTGTAAGCACTACTGATCCTCCGGCGCAGAATGTTGTTGGGCCATCAGGCGTGATGCTGACTTCAGGCAGCGGATTTACCACCACAAGAACGCTGGCATTGCCTTCACAGCCATTCAAGTCTGTAACGGTAACGGAGTAGTCTCCTGCTTCACTTACCGTAATGCTCTGAGTGGTTTCGCCTGTATTCCACAAGTACGAAACGCCGGCAGTTGCAGTAAGCACCGAAAATTCACCTTCGCAGAATTCCAGATCACCTTCGATATCAATTTCAGGAATGGGGTAAGCCAACACTTCCACTTCGGCAAAAGCTTCGCAACCGGAAGCTGCCGTAACCACCACTGAAACTATAGCTGAAGCATACACGGTAATACTTTGTGTGGTCTCGCCGGTACTCCAGAGATAGGAGACGCCTTCAGTGGCGGTAAGCAGCGTGGATTGTCCGTCGCAGAAATCAAGGTCTCCGCTGATCTCCGCAGTAAAATCGGAAATTACGGTTACATATTGAACAGCCTGGGCCATATTGCCGGAACCGTCAACCACTGTCCAGGTAACTTCAGTTGTCCCTAATGGGAATAGTATGGGGGCATCATTGGTTACAGATTCAACTGAGCAGTTATCATCAACCGTGGGTTCTCCCAGGTCAACATTGCTGGCAGCGCAGAATTCGCCGACAGCATCCACCGGGATGGTGAGGTCAGCAGGAGCAACTATGGTTGGGAGTTGATTGTCAACAACGGTAACCAGTTGAACATCCTGTGCGCTGCGGCCGGCAAGGTCAGTCACGGTCCAGGTTACGGTTGTGGTTCCCAGCGGGAAGGTTTCTGGTGCGTCGTTGGTTACGCTGGCCACGGTGCAGTTATCATTGGCCACCGGTTCGCCCAGATCAATGCCGTAGGCGGAGCACAGTCCTTCATCGGCGCTTACGGTCAGGTCGCCTGGCGCGGTAATGGTCGGATCCTGGTTGTCTTCGTCGGTCACGGTGGCTTCGGCATAACCCTCGCAACCATTGGCATCGGTTACCACTACAGAGTAGAGGCCGGCTTCAGTAACGGTAATGCTTTGGGTTGTTTCGCCTGTGCTCCAGAGGTAGGAAACCCCTGCAGTGGCCGTCAGTTCGGTGGAAGCAGCAATACAGAAGGAGAAGTTGCCGGTGATTTCCACCAATGGAAGCGGGAACACGGTTACATTCACTTCTGCAAAACCATCACAACCGTTGGCATCGGTTACAGTGACCGAATAAATTCCTGAAACAAAAACGGAAATGCTTTGTGTTGTTTCTCCAGTACTCCAGAGGTAGGCACTTCCTTCTGTTGCGGTTAGAAGCGAGGTTTCGCCATCACAAAACTCCAGGTCGCCGCTTATT
The DNA here is from genome assembly GCA_036794825.1 of Bacteroidales bacterium. Taxonomy (GTDB): domain Bacteria; phylum Bacteroidota; class Bacteroidia; order Bacteroidales; family 4484-276; genus RZYY01. The sequence continues at coordinate 120,141 of DAIRGA010000003.1, forward strand.
TCGATTTCAGGTAAAGAGAACACACTTACGCTGACCTCAGCAGATCCGTCACAGCCAAAGATATCCGTGACAACTACCGAATAAACACCTGATTCGGAAACAGAAATACTTTGTGAGGTCTCTCCGGTACTCCAGAGGTAAGAAGCCCCTTCGGTTGCAGTCAGCAACGAAGTTTGTCCATCGCAGAACTCCAAATCACCACTGATCTCTACTACTGGTTGCGGATGAACGGTAACGCTTACTTCGGCGCTGTTGCTGCAGCCATTAGCATCGGTTACCTCTACTGAATAGATTCCATTTTCCGAAACGCTGATGCTCTGTGTGGTTTCGCCGGTGCTCCAAAGGTAAGACTCACCTTCACTGGCAGTCAATACAGAGACCTGGCCTTCGCAAAGGTCAATGTCACCGCTGATCTCCACTGATGGCAACGGGAATACGATTACGCTGACTTCAGCAGCACTTTCGCAGCCATTTTCGCCCGTAACGACCACCGAATAGATTCCGCTTTCAGTAACGGTGATGCTTTGGGTGGTTTCGCCGGTGCTCCACAGGTAGGAAGCAGCTTCGGTTACGGTCAATACAGAACTTTCGCCTTCGCAGAATTCAAGGTTACCGGAGATTTCAGCCACCGGAACGGGCAGCACTGTAAGGTAAACAGAGGTTTCATCCTGGCAACCAAATTCATTGGTTACGACTACAGAATAATTGCCTTCTTCGGAAACTTCGATAGTTTGCGTGGTTTCGCCGGTGTTCCAGAGCCAGGAAGCACCTTCGGATGCGGTGAGCGATGAAGTTTCACCTTCACAAATTTCAAGGTCGCCGCTGATTTCGGCCACAGGCAGCGGGTTCACCGTCATGGTGATCACTTCCGATTCGGCCGGATTTACTGCACAGGGCAGGCTGGAAGTCATCACCAGTTGCACCTGGTCGCCATCCTGCAGGGCGTCGCTTTCATACACCGGGCTGTTTTCGCCAACGTCGTTGCCATTGAGTTTCCACTGGAACTGGGCATCTCCGCCATTTTCAAAGGTAGCGGTAAACACCACGCCGGTTCCTTCGCAGATTTCTTCATCCGATGCGCTGATAGAAACCGTCGGGTAAACGAGCGGGGTAACGCTGATGGTAACAGGTTCAGAAGTAACTGATGCAGGGTCGGCACAGGAGATAGAAGAGGTCATCTCCACGGTAACCACGTCGCCATTTTCGAGGGTGGAGGATTCGAACAGCGGGCTGTTGTCGCCGACCGGCTCACCATTCACTTTCCATTGGAAGAAAGGATCGCCTCCATTAACCGGGGTGGCTGTGAATTGCACGTTTACGCCTTCGCAGATGTCGGTGGCTGATGATTCAACCGAAACTGAAGGAACTACGTTTGTATTCACGGTAACGGTGAAGGTACAGGTTTCGCAGGGATATTCGGAGAGGTTATAGGTAACATAAGTAACCCCACCTTCGAACACCTGGCCGCTGGCCGAACCGTTACCGCTGCCTTCGGTGGCGCCGGTAAGCGTCCACACAATGGCCTGGTTGCCTTCCACCAGCGGGTCAATATTGTTCACAACAGCGCTGCATTCACCGGCAGGGGCATCCACCACTAAGTCGCCCGGGCAGAAGAGCTCCGGTACGTCGCGCACCACAGAAACGTTACTTTCGCCGACTTCTACGGTATAGCCGGCCGGCAGATCAAACGAAGTGAAGTTCCCACTGATGGTTCCACTGGTCAGTTCAACGATTACGTAAGTTCCGTTGGGCACCTCGCAGGTTTCGTGTACCCTGAGATGGCCGTTCAGCGTAAGGTTGCCGTTGCGCTTCAGTTGTGAGTGGCCGGCGCCCGGGCCGCTGCCATCGTACATGCCGATTTCGAGGGTGCTGCTGGCTGATAAGGGCTGCAACCCATTGGCTGTTAGAATTCCTGGTGACAAACCCGGGGAAATGGTACCATTCTGGGTCAAAGTACCGGCCGCAAAATTTAGCAATCCAATACCTTTGAAAGTTCCTGTGTTTTCGGTTGTTGAAAGCCGCAATTCACCACCTCCCACGATCACCTCACCTGCATTCTTTAAAATGATAAATAATCCGGAGCTCAGGTTAAACAGAGATGTACCGTTGAGTTGAATCGTTCCCATGTTATCAATAACAGGAAGCGAGCCGTAAGGATTACCTATTGTTTTTGGAGTAGACAGATCAATATTCCAGGTGGCTCCCGGAGAAATGGTTATTTTGTTGGCGTAGCCAATATTGAAAGCGTCTGTGGCATTTAGCAAGCCCTCATTATTAATTACAAGATTTCTCCCGATAATCGTTTTGGTTGTTCCTGTTGAAATATAAGCTGTACCATTCACAGCAATGGGTCCTGAGGATAAAATACCAGATCCTACCGTACCCCCTGTAAACATAAAATTACCCCCAATAGTCATATCCGCGGCGCCATTACCGCCTCCCAGAATACCACCGCTTTGCGTAAGATTGCCGCCAACGTTTATTGTACGTGTTCCGGCTCCGTTGTCGAAATTCCCTCCGCTTACAATCAGATTACCAGCAATTTCTGTAGTTCCGATTACATTGTAGTTACCACCCGAGATGGTTGCATCACCAGCAATATTTACATTTGCCGTTCCTTGCAGGGTTCCGGCGGATTGAGCATAACTGGCAGGATTGAAGGTTCCTCCGGTAAGATTCACCGTTGCTCCGGAAACAATCCAATTCCAGTTACCTGCCCCTGTAACCATATCGCCATGCAGGCCGGAAGTGGTGCCACTGCGAAAATTCAGTGTTGAACCTGCAGCCAGCTGGTAACTGCAACCTGCTTCATTCTGGGTTGAATGCACCCGTAATTCGCCTCCATTGACAATCACCGCTCCTGCATTTTTAAAAAATACTTCTGCACTTCCAGCCAAATTCATTAGTGATGCTCCGTTTAACTGCATGGTTCCAAAGTTTTCGATCATTGGAAGCCCGCCATAAACGTTATTGATTGATTTTGGGGCTGAAAGATCAACGGTCCAGATAGTTCCGGCCGGTATGGTGATTTTTGTATTACTGCTGCCAAAATAGAAAATGTCGGTTGCTGTGTAAGAACCGCCACCATTCATGATTAGGTTTCTCCCTTGAAAGGCTTTATTTGTACCGGTGGATATCAGCGTTGTTCCGTTCACAGTAATAGGTCCAACTGATAAAGATGATGAACCTAAATTACCCCCTGAAAACGTGAAATCTCCGTCAATGGTCATATTACCAGTACCTGTTCCACTTCCCAGATAACCACCACTTATCGAAACATTACCACCAATGTTCACTGTACGGTTTCCGGCGCCATGGTCAAAATACCCGCCGGTAATGGTTACATTGCCGCCAATATCGGTGGTTCCGATTACATTGTAAGTTCCACCGGAAATGGTTGCACCACCTGCAATATTTACATCTGCAGTTCCCTGAAGGCTTCCTGCAGACTGGGTATAGCTTCCCGGGTTGAAAGTTCCGCCGGTCAGGTTCACCGTTGATCCGGAAACAATCAGGTTCCAATTCCCGGCGCCGGTAATCATATCGCCGTGCAGGCCGGTGGTGGTACCTTTATTAAAATTAAGTGTGGAGCCGGCTGCCAGCTGGTAATTGCAACCTGCCTCATTCTGGGTTGAAAACATCCGCAATTCGCCTCCATTAACAATCACCTCTCCTGCATTCTTTAAAACTACATCCCAAGTTCCAGTCAGATTCATCAGTGATGATCCGTTTAACTGCATGGTACCTATATTTTCGATCATTGGAAGACCGCCATAAACGTTATTGATTGATTTTGGGGACGAAAGATCAACCGTCCAGGTAGTTCCTGATGGAATGGTGATTTTTGTATTACTGCTGCCAAAATAGAAAATGTCGGTTGCTGTGTAAGAACCGCCACCATTCATGATTAGGTTTCTCCCTTGAAAGGTTTTATTTGTACCAGTGGATATCAGCGTTGTTCCGTTAACCGTAATAGGTCCAACTGATGAAGATGATGAACCTAAATTACCCCCTGAAAAAGTAAAATTACCGCCAATGGTCATGTTACCGGTTCCGCTACCACTTCCAAGATAACTGCTACCCCCACTCATCGAAACATTGCCGCTAATGTTAATGGTACGGTTTCCGGCGCCATGGTCAAAATACCCGCCGGTAATGGTAACATCTCCAGCAATATCAGTAGTTCCGATTACATTGTAAGTTCCACCAGACTGTGTAAAGTTACCGGTAGCGGTAAAACTTTGACTGCCCTGCAGCACACCGGCGTTCATGGTGAAGTTGTTGATGGTGGCCGCCACATCCACGGTAATGGTGTGAGCGGCATTGATTACCACATCATCGGCGGGGCCAGGAACGACTCCCCCCACCCAGGTGGCGGAGTTGCTCCAGTTGCCGCTGGCCGCACTTTGGATCTGAGCCATCAGTACATTTCCAATAATGATAAGAAACAGCATCAGCAGGATGCCTTTTGCGCGGGTAAAGCGCCCAAACGACTTGTAATTTTGCGTCTCCATAAATTAAAAGATTAAATGTTAATAATTGAATAATGATTAAACTGCAGCAAAAAGTCCTGTTATTGGTGTTGGATATTACGACCTGATATTCAATATTTTAATACCAAATCAGTCATTCAATTCAACTCCGAAATTCCATGGCATTTTTGCCGCGACAAAAATAGCGTCAGGGGATAGCGCGAGTCAATACCTCATTTGAGGTATTTTTGACCCGAAATAGGGTTTTAACTCTTAAAAATTGTGAAATTGGGGGGAATTCACCTCCAAATACCCAGGGTTCCGCAAGTGGTTTTACCAGGAAATGGTAACCATGCGGTGGTTAAATTCAAATTTCCGGGCAACCCTGACAGGGTTTGGAACCCTGTCAGGGTTATGATAATCTGGGTTTTAATCCTGACAGGTTTTTGAAACCTGTCAGGATTAATTGGATACTGGTATCAAACCATGATGAGAATAATAGGTTGGTTTACAAGGTTATCGGCCATTTCAGCAATGAATTTTACCCTTAATTTTTCGAATCCACCTGAAAATTTCACGTGAATTTTTCGGGTGAACCTTAAATTTTCACGTTAAAATTTTACTTTTGTAACCATAAAGCACCAAAATATGAAAATCAGGCGTGATCTTTTCGACACCATTACTCATGAAATTTCAACGGGCAATTCCATCGTTCTGATCTATGGCGCCCGTCAAACGGGGAAAACTACTTTATCGAACGATGTACTGGCACAACTTCCCGGGAAAATACTCTACATCAATGCTGATGAAATCAAGTACCATGAGGCGCTGTCATCGAGGGACCTCAGGAAGTTAACCCTGCTGACGGAAGGTTTTGAGATTGTTTTTATTGACGAAGCACAACGAATCCCTGACATCGGAATCAATCTGAAAATCATGCACGATCAGATGCCTGGACTCAAACTTCTTGTTACCGGTTCATCAACCCTTGACCTGGCTGGAAAAGTAAAGGAACCCCTGACAGGCCGCACATCGGGCTACAGACTTTTTCCCATTTCACTTTCCGAATTGCGAAAGGATATGAATGTTTTTGAGTTGCAAAACAGACTGGAAGAGTATATGATTTACGGAATGTACCCGGGTGTGCTGCAACTTAATTCGGCTGCCCAAAAGGAGAAGCACCTGCAGGAGCTTTCGTCTGCCTATCTTTATAAGGATGTTCTTGAACTGGCTTACATCAAAAATTCGTCGGTCATCACCCGGTTGCTCAGGCTTCTGGCTTTGCAAACGGGTTCGGAGGTATCGGTACACGAATTGGCCAAAAACCTCGGTTTAAGCCACGAAACCGTTGCTTCGTACATTGATCTGCTGGAGCAATCCTTCATCCTTTTCAGGCTGGGGGGGTTCAGCCGTAATCTCAGAAAGGAGGTGAGCAAACGCAGCAAGATCTACTTCTGGGACACAGGCATCAGGAACAGTTTGTTGAATAATCACGCTCCCCTGAACATCAGATCGGATGTGGGATTTCTCTGGGAGAACTTCATTGTGGCCGAACGTCTGAAGTTTCTAAATAACACTCAGCAGTTTGCCAGTTCATATTTTTGGCGAACCTACACAGGTGCGGAGGTTGACTATGTTGAAGAGCGACAGGGAAACATTTTTGGTTTTGAGATCAAATGGAATAAGGAAAAATTTAAAGCGCCGGCAACCTGGGTTGAAAATTATGGAACAAATTTTAATTGTATCAACAAGAACAACTTCTTCGAATTTGTCACCTGAAAGCCATCCACAGATTCCTTTCCATCGCCTCTCTCAGTCTCTCTGTCCCCAACTCTCTCCGTCTCCCTGTCGCTTCTTCCCTTCTATAAATCAGGATTGATTAAGCAGGAAAACCAGTTGGGAGAAGGAGCGGATGTTGTTTCGCTGGAGCATGTTTTTGCGGTGGGTACGCACGGTTTCGGTGCTGATGCAGAGTTTACCGGCTACCTCCCTGGAACTTAATCCCATTGCCACCAGCCCGGCTATCTCCAGCTCGCGCTGCGAAAGTTCAAGGTTAATCTTTTCGAGCTGCTGCTTTTTGAAAATCCGGGCAGCGGCCATTTGTACAGTAACAAGCACTTGATTATCGGTGAATGGTTTTAAAAGGTAGGTAAAAGGGTTGGCTTCCTGAGCATCGGTTATGGTTTTGAGATCGCTGCGTATGGTAAGAAAGATAACTTCGAAGTCGTTGTCCTGCCTGAGCCTGTTGATGACTTCCACGCCATATTCGCCGTCTTTCAGGTTGATGTCGCTGATGACGAGGGCAGGTTTTGGAAATTTATGAAAATATTCATCCGCTTCGGCAAAATCAGAAGCGATGCCGAGCACGTGGTACATTTCGTCGGTGAGCAACGCAGCTAAGCTTTCGGCAATCAACAGTTCATCTTCGATAATCAATATGGGGCAGGTCATCGGTTAAAATTTGGATAAAAGTAAATCATAAATCCAAAATGACTTAAGATTTTTGCAAATTATTTCATGGGAAATTCAATGTGATAAACAAGTCCGTTTTCATAATTGGTAAACATTGTGCCTTTGATTTATTTCACCAGAGCTTTGACAAGGTTAACCCCGAAAGATGGTTTTGAATCTTCGCTAAATTTTCCCACGGGTTTACTGCAATTATCGGCGACTCTTAAATGAACTTTACCACTTGAAATAGTTTTTAGTTCTATGGTGATTTTGAGGTTTGCAGGATTGTCGCTGGCGGCATACTTAAAGGCATTGGTTACCAGTTCGTTCACCATCAAACCGACCTGAACTGCATAATCCACGCTGAACATCGGGTCGGCAAGGCTAACTTTGGTGGAGATATTTCCTGCAACGCCAAAGCTCTGTTCGAGTAGTTTTGCCAGACTCCCGATATAATCGTTCATTTCGATTTTTGTCAGGTTATCATTATCGTAGAGCCTTTGGTGGATCATGGCGATGGATTCCAGCCTTGTGCGGCCTTCGTCAATGGCTTTTCGTGATGCGTCATCTTCCGTTTGCCGCGAATGCAGCGAGAGTAATCCGGAGACGATCTGGAGGTTGTTTCTGGCACGGTGATGGATCTCCTTGTTTAGCATTTCCACCTGGTTTTTTCTGCTTAACAGTTCTCTGGCATACTTTGCCTTAAATACGTAGGCAAGGATCATAATTACAGCCGCAGCAATGAAAAGAAAGACAAGGAAAGTCAGTCTGAAGATATCTGTCCTTTGTTGCTCAACAGTAAGGCGCTGGATTTCATTTTCCTGTTTTTGGATCAGCAACTGGTTTTCCCTTAATGAAATCTCATAGGCTTTCTGGATCTGCTCAATTCGAACCAACTTGTTTTCGGTGATAAGGGTGTCTTTCAGTTTTGCAGAGTTGTCTTTAAAAAAAAGCGCTTTTTCATAATCGCCTCTCAACTTGTAAAAGTCAGAAAGCGCTTGTAAAATATCAAACTTTAACTGGCTATTGTCATTTCCGGCCATGTCGAGGGCCTCTGTAAGCAGTTTTTCGGCTTGTTCCCAGTTGGTCTTTTTCATCTCCAGTTTTGCCTTTATGTGCATTGTGGAGGCAATGGGGATGGGAACTCCCACCTCCCTGCGAAGCGTCAGCGCCTTGTTCAGCATTTTTCCCGACAAATCGAGCTGATTCTGGTTCAGCAGGAAATTTCCATAGTTGTGGCAAGAGAGCGCTGTTCCGGGTTTATCGCCGATTTGCTCAAAATACCTGATGGATTGTTCGTATAAATAGCTGATAGAGTCTGTTTTTTTGAGTTTCTCAAATGCGATGGCCAGGTTTGAATAACCTAATGCAAGGGATGAAACCTGGTTGAGTTTTTCGGCGAGCCGGATGGATTTTCGGTACAACGGGACGGCATCTTCAGTTCTGTTGAGCAGATTGTAGAGATTGCCCATGTTATTGTAAGATTGAAGCAATCCCTTGTCGTCCTTCAGCCTTTCTTTGATTTCTGCGCTAAGTATATGATATTCAAGCGATTCGTCGTATCTTGAAAGTTCAGAGAGATTGTTGGCTTTATTCATGTAAAGATAAGCCAGAGGAAGCTCAAGGTTGAAGCGTTGGGCAATCACTATACCCGAATCAAGATAGCTGATAGCCTGGTAATACCTACCTGAGCGGAAATTCAGTATACCGATCCGGTTGTACATATCGCCCAGCTCTTTATCGTTGCCGCTCTGCTTCATCAGGACAATGGCTTCGTTGTAGGCAGCTTCGGCATCAGCCATATTACCTAATTGAGCCTGGTTTCGTCCCATGTTGCTCAGCGAAAAGGCCTGGCCGGCGATGTAGTCATGTTTTCTGGCCAGTTGCAACGCCTCCCGGCTGGTTTCGAGTGCCAGGTCGTATTTGTTCTGACGGGCGTAAACATTGGCCACCTGAACCATAGCATCCACCTGGCCTTCAGGATTGCCGGCCTTTTGATAAAGCGCAAGTGATTCCTGGGCGTCAGCCATTGTCTTTTCGATCTCGCCGGGAAGATAAAGCTTGCTTCGGATAAAATAAAGCCTTGCTTTTTCAAGATCGTTCACCGATTGAAGAATGAGTTGTGAAACACTGTCAATTTTCGGATTTTGCGCAGCAGCGCTTGTTCCAATGATAAACAGTACCAAAAGGGTATGTAAAAATTGCCTCATATATGGGTTCAAAAGTTGTAAATCAGGATTTTGCGCAAATAAACAAATCAATTCCTAAATATCAAATCACTGACTTAATATTTTACAATTAATTAACCTACGAACCCGGAAAAACTACAAAAACCAATTCCTAAAAGGTTGAATATCAAATTGGAATGGGGTAATGGGATAGGGGGAAAATGGGGAAATGGGGAAATGGGTGAAGGGATGAGGCTGCTTATCTACGCTCGCAGAGCCGAGGGGTAATGGGCTGATACTGCAGACTGAGGACTGCCGGCTTTTTGGATTGAAATCATTTAGAAAATGGCTTTTCTTTCAAGGGAGAAATTATAGCTCAATTTGTATTGATTTTCAACTACATGGAGATGAATCATAAATCCACCAGGCTGGAAATGATCGGCTGGAATGGAAAGGATAAAAAAATGGGTTCGTAACGACCGGGTTATTAACGATCATTTGACCGAGGGGGAATAATTCAAGAATGGCCTTAAACCACCACCACCTGCGACTCTTTGATAAGCGGTTTGCCCAAATAGCTGAGCAGTATCTGGGCTACGGCGAGTGTGTCTTTCTGGCAATAGGTTACGATCCGTTCGATGTCATTTTTCAGCCAGTAAGTTTCATACACCATGCTTCCGTCAATATCGTCCTTTGGCGTGGGAATACCGAATATGGCTGTGAGCAGGCTTAGCGAGGTGTAGCTCTTGTAATCCCCGAACCGCCATAGCTCCATAGTATCGAGATGTTGGATTTCCCAGGGCTTTTTACCGGCCAGGTTTAATATTTCGGGTAATGCCAGCCTGTTGATGAGCATCCGGCGTGCGATATATGGGAAATCGAACTCCTTGCCGTTGTGGGCGCAAAGCAGGTGCTGCGGGGTGTTGTAATGCCGGTTGAGCAGGTTGGAAAATCCTGTGAGCAGCTCTTTTTCATCATCGCCATAAAAGGATTTCACCCTGAACTGCGATCCGGCAATATATCCCGCCGAAATGCAGATTATCTTTCCAAATTCGGCATAAATACCGGCTCTTCGGTAAAGATCCTCCGGAGTATCGGGTTTGTCGGGATGCCTGATCCTTGCAGACTTGTCGTCCCATAACTTCTTAAAATTTTCCGGTACTGATTCATAATCAGCATACTGTGGAACGGTTTCGATATCGAGAAACAATATATTTTCCAGATTCAGGTTTTTGAGCATAGTTTTAAGTTTTTAAATTTGATGTAAATTAAATCAATTCCCTGGAAATGAAATTTTCGATACTAAAGTTAACATGGCTTGCGCTGGCAATCGGGATGCTGTCGGGGTGTGGTGATGATGAGGAAACTGTTTACCCGGTTGTAATTATCAACTCGCCGGCCAGCAACGCCGAATATAACGTACTGGATACTATTGGGTTGGTAATCAGGGTAGATTATCCTAAAACGACAGTCTTACTAAAAGTAAATCTGCAAAATCAGTCGCTGGTTTCTGTTGCGCCAACGCTTCAGGTTGATCAGTTTGCCACCGGCACGGAGACTACCCTCTATTATGCCATCAGCAGCGGGGAGCTTGAATCCGGCAGCTACAAACTGATGGCAGAAGCCAGCAATGGATCAATTTATACACGAAACTATGTAACCGTTTATATCAATGGGATTGACAGGGTTCTGTCGTACGTGTTCGTAGTGGAGGAGACCGGTACAAACAACCATCAGATCCGGCGGTATGATCCTACGGTGCAAAACCCGCTAACGGTGAATTTCAACGGTGATTATGCCGGTTCGGATGTTTCGTCGCAGGCGCAGCTGTTTTTCATTGCCGGTGAGCATTTTGGCGACCTGACCGCCTACCATGCCGACGATTTGTTGGTAAAATGGACATCGCCGATTACCTCCAGTTCCACCACGCCATACTTTACTTGTTTACAAACAATAGGAAACAACGTATATGCGGGACTTTGGGAAGGATACAATGCTCGCTGGAACATGTCGGGCGACAAGGGGGTCAGCACGGAGATCACCTCAACTACCTTCAGCAGGCTGCTCTACAATTCGGGGAAATATCTGATTTCGGCCGCCGTGCAAAAAAGCAACTACCTCACCCAGTGGCTTGAAGTCTATTACATTGATCTTGGTGGGATGCTGGTAACCACGGTTTCTGATATTCAGCCCGTAGTTTTTACCGAGCCGACCCCGGGTTCTGTGCTCATTCTTGGTAATAATCAAAATGGAAAAGCATATACCCGCACTTTCAACCCGATGACCGGCAACCTGGGATTTCCTCCACAACCCTTTGACCTGCCGGCTGCTTCGATAAATGCGGGAGTAGCTGTTACCAATACCCGAATCGCCCTGGCTTTGGAAAACGGTATCTATCTCTATGATTTCCAGGCTGCACTTCTGCCCATCAGTACGCAAACCAACGTCAGAGAGATCCGGTACGACAACATCAGCAGGAGGTTGTGGTGCATTACCAATAACAAGCTGCTGGTGATTGAGCTAAACGGCTCAACTGTAGCTGAGTACATTATCGGGGCAGACCTGGTGAACCTGCATTTGATGTACAACAAGTAGGCGCTGGACTTCAATATCGAATTCCAGAGGATTGGGGATTAGTTTGAATCGTAGGATTGAGGTAATGGGGGAATGGAGTGTTGGGGTAATGGGTAAATGGGTTGAGAAACTCCCGACTGCCGACTGCCGACTGCCGACTGGAAACTGCCGACTGCCGACTGGAAACTGGTGACTCTTTGCATTAAAATCATCATAAAGTAGCATTTCTCTCCATGGAGAAATTTATGTTACTGTATTTCTAATTTTCTCTTTCTTGATAAATTTCCTTTTCCCAAAATGATAATCAATTTATTGTTTGAATTTTAGATCATTTGAAATTTGGTTTATATTTGTCTTTTGTCATTTGTTGTTTGTTATTTCCGCAATCTCCTGGTTAGGATTTCCGACCTGAAAACAGTAATCAAATCTTTGTCACTATCAGCTTACCTGCAGGTTCCAGTTACTTCACTACCAACTCTTTACTTTTTATTTTATCGGTGATTGCAAGGCCTTCTTTCACCTCGATATTGATGCCATCGGAGAGGCCGGTTTTGATGTATTTCTTCTCAAATATCTGCGGTTCGGTTTCTACCTCCACAAACACCGAATCTTTTTCAAACTTGACGAGGCTTTCGGGAATCACCATCACCGAGTCGGCGCGTTCGAGCACGATGTCGGCATTGGCGGAGTAACCGGCTCTTACAAACAAATCGCTCTTGAGCGACACGGCGGCCTTGATCTTGAACTGGATAGCGCCATTTTCTTCAAATCCTTTGGGAGAAATATGTTCGAGGATAGCGGTGAATTTTACATCTTCCAGCGCCCCTATGGTGAGGATCAGTTCCATACCTTCGCTGATTTTTCCCACTTCGGTTTCGTCCACTTTGCCTTCAAAAATCATGTCACCCATATCGGCAACATTGGCGATGGTAGTTCCTTCGTTGAAGGTGTTGGATTCGATCACTGAATTACCGACCTCCACCGGAACATCGAGCACCATGCCATCAATGGTGGAACGGATGAGGGTGTTGGTGGTGGTGGTCATACTTTTGGTCTGTCCCTCTTTGATCAGGTCGAGATTGTCTTCGGCAGCTTCGAGTTCCTGTTTGGCCTGGCTAAGCGTGGTTTCAGCGGGTTCAAACTCAGCAGCAGGGATTACTTTTTTGTCGTAAAGATCTTTCATCCGGTCGTATTCGATCTGTGCGGCGCGCAAAGTAATTTTTGCCTGCTTCACCCTCGATTCGGCGTTGCTCAGGTTCAGCATGTTGGGTATTATGCGCACGCGTGCGATGAGGTCGCCTTTGTGAACGTATTTTCCAGGCTCTACAAACAGCTCATCAATAATTCCGGAGACCTGAGGTTTGATGGCTATTTCCTTGCGGGGTTTTACTGAACCGGTAGCCACAGTTTTTTTGATGATGGTCTCCTTGAAAGGAGTCATAGTTTCGAACAGCACCGGTTTGGCCTGCGATTTCTGGTAAAGGAAGAAAAATGTGTAGCCAAAAACGCCAAGCACAATAACTAAAGCCAAAATTTTGAATATCCTTTTCATTTAACTTGTTATATATTGTTAATTTTCAATGTTTTACTCGTACCTGAGTGCGTCAATGGGTTTGATGCTTACGGCTCTTCGTGCCGGGATCATTCCAGCCAGCGCACCGCTGATGATCAGAATGATAAGCGCTTTCACTGCCACGCCAAAATCTACCGACGGATTGGTAAACATGCCCGTTGTGGAACCCGATTGCACCAACATATAATTAACTCCCTCGATCACGGCAACACCGAACACCAGCCCTACGTAGCCGGCAATGGCTGTAAGGAAAACCGACTCGGTGATGATCTGTGTCATTATGGCCATGGGCGTTGCACCGATTGCCCGCTGGATACCGATTTCCTGCGTGCGCTCCTTTACAATAATCATCATGATATTGCTCACACCCACAATCCCGGCCATCAGTGTGCCAATGCCAACAATCCAAATAAGCATCTCGATTCCGATGAAAAGATTGGTCATCTTTTCAAATTCCTCCTCAACATTGGCCGAACCGATTGCGCGGTCGTCATCAGGAGCAATACTGTGTCTGGTTTTCAACAGCTCTTTTGCTTTGGCCTCGATCAACGAAACGGCAACATTTTCCTTTGCAGTAATCGAGTACCAACCCACAATATCGCCGTAGTTGTAAGTCTTCTGCAGCGTGGTGAAAGGCATAAAAATCTGCTGGTTTTCCTGTTCTGCTTGTTGGTCGTTTTTCTTCGATTTGCACAGTCCGACTATTTTAAAATAAACACCTGAAATCCGCAGGTACTGGCCAATCGGGTCTTCATCCGGAGAGAACATTTCCTCGTATACCCGCTGGGCAATCACAATGTTTTTGCGTTTTTCGTCAATATCCAACTGGTTGATAAACCGGCCTTTAATCATTTCCATCGGATCAATCAGGTTGTAGTCGGGATAATCGCCCTGAATCCTGAAGTTGCCGGTTTTTTCGCCTCTGACCACATTATTGTCGCCTGACCGGCTCCAGGCCTGGATTCGCGGAGCGATGTACTCGATTTCGGGAATATTGTCAATCAAGGCACGGGTGTCACTATTCTTGAAGTTGTAAAAACGACCTCGCGGCAAACCTTTGTAAGGAACGGTAGTTCGCTGTGTCCACATAAACATGCTGTTTGTGGCCAGGTCGCCCATACCGACTTTTGTGCCGTTGCTCAGGCCGGTACCCGAACCAAGCATGATAATCAGCATAAAAATCCCCCAAAACACGCCGAAAGCGGTAAAAAATGTCCGCAATTTGTTCTTTTTCAGGGTACTGAAAATTTCACGCCAGCTGTCTGGATCGAATATTCTCATGATTATACCGGGTATTTTGTGTGATAATTATTCATCTCTCAAAGCATCAACAGGTTTGATAGAAGCAGCTCTGCGGGCAGGCACAAACCCGGCCAGTGCTCCCGAAAAAATCAGGATCAGTGTGGCGCCGATGGCGATGTTGAAATCTACCTCAGGATTGGCAAAATAATCTGTTGAGGGAAGATTCTTTGCAGCCAGTTCGAGGAGCCCAACCCCAAGAACCAGCCCGATATAGCCTGCAACGGCGGTTATCAGTATGGATTCCTGCAAGATGAGGCTGATGATAGACCAGGGTGTAGCACCCATTGACTTGCGGATACCAATCTCTTTTGTGCGGTCTTTTACCACGATCATCATTATATTGCTGACACCGACGATACCGGCAATTATGGTTCCGATGCCGATGATCCATATAAAAAGTCGGATACCGGCAAAAAGATCCATAAAACGCTGGTAGTTTTCCACCGAATTCCAGATAAATAATGCTCTGGAATCGGTGGGATCGAATTTGTACTTTTTGGCCATCGCCAATTTTGCTTCTTCGAGGGCGCGGTTGCTTTCGGAGATGCTAAGGTCTTCCATGATCAGACTGATGTTTCGCACGGCGTTACCCATGTTGAATACGCGCTGTGCGGTGGAGATAGGGACGTACACCCTCGAAACATCCCTGTCGCCGCCCGGGTCGTCAAAATGGCCAATCACCTGGAATGGCACTCCGTTGATGCGGACGTATTTCCCCACCGGTTCTTCCATTTTGAAGAGCGCTTCCTTTACCACTTTTCCCAACACCACCACTTTACGAAAATCCCTGATATCCATGTCGTTGAGGAACCGGCTTCCATCTGCCAGGTTGAGCATTTCCACATAATAATATTCAGGGCTTACAGCAAAAATATCAAATGAGCCGTACTCGCTTCCAAAAGTAATGGTCTGGTTACCAAAAACATAATTTCGAGAAGCGACTTTATCCACTTTTTCAATGGCTTCCATTGCATCGCGGTCGGAATTTTCGAACTGGATAAACCGGCCGGGTTTCATTCCCTGGTAAGGTAAACTGGTAATCCCGGTGTTGATAGAAATATAATTCACCGCATCGCCTTCAAACTCCCTCTTCACGCCATTTTCAAGACCATAGCCCGATCCCAGCAACACGATCAGGATGAAAATTCCCCAGGCCACACTGAATCCTGTAAGAAAAGTACGCAGCCTGTTTTTCCTGATGGTACTTAAAATCTCCTGCCATTTATCCAGATCGAACATGTTGGTTAAGCGATTAATGATTCATATTCAGGGTGATGCACGCCATTTTTCACATTGGATTCGATCAGGCCGTCTTTCAGACGGATGATCCGGCTGGTACGATGGGCAATGTCGTTTTCGTGGGTTACAATGATTATGGTGATGCCGGAGTCGTTGATCTCTTTCAAAAGATCCATCACCTCCATCGAAGTTTGTGAGTCGAGCGCACCGGTTGGTTCATCGGCCAAAATAATTTTTGGGTTGGCAACCAAGGCCCTGGCGATGGCAATACGCTGCTTCTGTCCACCTGAAAGTTCGTTGGGCAGGTGTTCAGCCCAGTCTTTCAGCCCCATTCTGTCGAGATATTCGAGGGCTATCATATTTCGTTTTTTGCGGCTCACTTTCTGGTAATAGAGCGGCAATGCAACATTTTCGACTGCATTTTTAAATGAGATCAGGTTGAAGGACTGGAACACAAATCCGATGTACTGGTTGCGGAGCTGGGCGGCTTTGGTTTCTGTTAATCCTTTGATTTCCATTCCATTGAGATGGTAATTCCCTTCATCATGAACATCGAGCAGCCCGATAACATTCAGCAGGGTGGATTTGCCTGAACCAGATGAACCCATGATGGAGACCATTTCACCTTTCTCGATCTCAAGGTCAATACCTTTGAGAACGTGTAGCCGGTTGCTGCCGGTTACATAGGATTTGTGGATGTTTTGAAGTTTGAGGATGCTCATTTTGAAAGAGTTCGGTTTGTGGATACATTAGACCAAAAAATAACCTATCCGTTACTCAGTTATTATACCAAACTCTTTTACATTATCATACAGCTATTTTGTGTCCACAAGAAAACAAATACTACTGAAAATCATTGTTGACCCCAACCCTAAAGGTAGCAATGATTTTCAACGATTTACTCCCTTTAGGGGTGGGGCCAATAAATCGTTGAAAATCAAACATGGCGTGTTTTCTTGTGGACTTAAAGCCCAAGATTGATGAAATACGCACCCGCCGTTTGTCCAAAAATGTACACGAGTGTGCGTTATTGAGCGAAATTCAATAATAATCACCTGAGAAATGACCAATTCCGAGTACCCAACCTACAGAATACTACTGGAAGCCACGGCTGATGGCTCTCACACCCTCTTTGTCCCCTCGTTGAACGAGCATTATCATTCCACTTTCGGTGCTGTTCAGGAGTCAAACCATGTGTTTATTGATGCAGGTTTTAGTTACGTTAGTAAACATCAGGAAATCAACATCCTGGAAGTTGGATTTGGAACGGGACTTAATGCGTTTCTCACAGCGCTGAGTAAGGGTGATAGACGGATAAGTTACACAGCATTAGAGGCTTACCCGGTTCAAAAGGCGATCATTGACTGTTTGAATTACCCTGAAATGAACGGTTTAAGTGATCCATCAGGAATATTTCAACAGCTCCATTCGGTCGGTTGGGAGCGCTTTATCGAGATAGTGCCGGGTTTCAATTTGCGAAAAATCCACACGAAAATCGAGGTATGTGATCTGCCTGACAATTTCTTTCACCTGGTATATTTTGATGCTTTTGGTCCCAATGTCCAGCCAGAGATGTGGACAGATGAGATTTTCCGAAAAATACACCGTGCAACTGCTCCGGGTGGCATTCTGGTTACCTACTCTTCGAAGGGGTTGGTGAAACGAAGTCTCAGAGCAGCCGGTTTCGGAATTGAAAGACTACCTGGTGCTGCCGGCAAAAGGCACATGCTCAGGGCTTTAAAGAACGAATCCTAACCTGGATAAGTCAGAAATTACAAAGTTCAAGGAATAAATCTCAAATAAATCTCAACGTACAAAAGCTCAAAAATTCAAACAGTGAAAGCATCCATGAATGTGGAGAAGTTTGGTTATTGAATATTTAAAGTTTCGTGTTTTTTTTTTTTGAGATTTGTCATTTGAAAATTCTTCCAAAAAATACACGAATTTGAAAAATAAGGGATTAAAACATAAGGGTAAACGTGCTTCCCTCCTCGGGTTTGGATTTGACGCTGATGGTTCCTTTATGCAGGTGCATGATCTGGCGCGAAAGGCTCAGCCCGATTCCGGAACCGTGCTTTTTGGAAGTAAAAAACGGCATAAAGATTTTGTCCATAATATCTGGTTTTATGCCGACGCCATTATCTCTTACCTCAATTTTCACTTTACCGCCTACTTCGGATGCGTGAAGAACAATTACAGGGTTTTCACGTCCATTCACTGCATCCAACGCATTGAGCAGCAGGTTGATAATTACTTGCTCAAGCAGATCGGGGTCGGCGGTAACCATGAGATCAGGCGGCTGAATGACGCAATTGCACCGAATCCCGAGCGGGTCGGTCTTGGGCTGAAGGAGTTGACGGATGTTGGCCAGCATGTCGGAAATCCTGAAATACCGGAAATTGGGCTTGGGGATTCGGGTAAGATTTCGGTAGATCTCCACAAAATTCAGTAAGCCCTGGCTGCGTCTGCCAATCGTACTGAGTGCGCTGCTGATACTCTCAATGTCATCGCTGTCAGGATTGTTCAGTTTTAACACTCCATCGCTCTCATCAATCAGCATCTCCTTAACCGTTCCGGCGAGGGATGAGATCGGGGTTATGGAGTTCATGATTTCGTGGGTAAGCACCCGGATAAGATTTTGCCATGACTCTATCTCCTTTTCTTCCAGCTCGTTATGGATATTTTGCAGCGAAATCAACGTATATTCATGACCCCGCATCCTGAATTGTGTAGCGCTAACGGCAATCTGCAATATTTCGTCATCAATAAAAAGCTTGATCAGTATTTTGTTCCCGGCCTTCAAATTCCGAAGTTGGTCGGGAAGGTCGCTTTTGACCTCCTTCAGATCGTCGAGATGCCTGATCTTTTTGATGTTAAAAAGCTGTAAGACAGCCTGGTTGAACTGGTCAATAATCCCATCCTCCCTAAAGGCAATGATGCCGATGCTAACGTGCTGGATTACAGTGTAAAGATAATTGAGGTGTTCTTCGCGTTCGGAGCGGTACTTTCTGAACTCGCGGATCACTTCGTTAAATGCAACGTTGAGTTCGTCAAAACTTTTCCCCATTCCCTGGTCAGTGAAGGAACTGGAAAAATCAGCATGCCCGATGCTCTGCAGGAAACTGGTGAGTTTTCGGTTGGTGATTTCGGTGTATCTCACCAGGGCAAACACCTGAAAAACTATGATCAGTCCAAGCACTGCTGCGGAGATGTGGTATTGTGTGAAGGTAAGCAGGTAAGCCAGCAGAAAAGCTGAGGCTATCAATATCAAAACCCTGATTACCACATGTATGCGATAGTTTTTAAACTGCATAATTCAGGATATTTCGGTAGAAATTCATGAATTAAATGGGTTAAAGACCATGTTTTTCGATCCTCCGGTAGAGAGAAGCACGCGTGAGACCCAGCTCCCTGGCGGCCTTGCTGATGTTACCACCATGCTTGTCAATCACCTTGCGGATCAGGAAACGCTCTGTCTCTTCAAGGTTGTAGGTATCAGGCTCGCTGCCGTCGCCATTTTCGTACTGCGACAGGAAGAAATCCTGAGGTTCGAGAATGTTGGATTCGCTCATAATCACGGCACGTTCGACAGCATGCTGCAACTCGCGGATGTTGCCTGGCCAGCTGTGCTTTTCAAGTCGCTTGTAGGTGGAAGCGTTCACCCTCTTGAGAGGCATTTTGTACTTTTTGCAGTAAATCTCGAGGAAATGCTCGACCAGCGGGGGAATATCGTCGGTGCGGTCGCGGAGGGGAGGAATGGTCAGTTCAACGGTATTGATCCTGTAAAGCAAATCCTGGCGGAATTTGTTCTCTTTCACCATCTGGTAAAGCGGCATGTTGGTGGCGCAGATCAGCCTGACATCAATAGGAATCTCTCTGTTGGTTCCCAGCCTGACCACCTTTCTGCTCTGCAAAACCGAAAGCAGTTTCGATTGCAGGCTGAAGGAGAGATTACCTATTTCATCCAGGAAAATCGTTCCTTTACTGGCAGCTTCAAAACGGCCTGCACGATCCTCTTTGGCGTCAGTAAAAGCGCCTTTTTTAAAGCCAAAGAGTTCACTCTCAAAGAGTGTTTCGCTTATAGCGCCCAGGTCAACGCTGATAAAAACCTCGTCGCTCCGCTTCGATGCTCTGTGAATAGCCCTGGCGATCAACTCTTTACCAGTTCCATTTTCGCCAAGAATCAGTATATTGGCATCGGTAACGGCGACTTTTTTCACGGTATTCATCACCTGCTGCATGGACTGAGAGTTGCCAATAATGTTTCCATATGCCTGATCCTGACCAGCAATCAGCACTTTTTGCCGGGAGCGCAGATCCTGTAATTCCTGGTTGGAGTTCCGGACTTTCAGGTTAGCCATTATTGTGGCAAGCAATTTTTTATTGTCCCAGGGTTTCAGGATGAAATTGGTGGCGCCCTCCTTAATACCCTGTACAGCCAGTTCGATGTCACCGTAGCCGGTGATGAAGATCACCACGGCTGCCGGGTCAATTTCGAGGATTTTGTTGAGCCAGAAAAATCCCTCTTTCCCACTGGTCGCATCCCGCGAGAAGTTCATGTCGAGCAGGATAACATCATAATTCTCGGTTTTGAGCAGATTGGGGAGGTTCTCGGGATTGCGCTCAGTGTGCACTACCCTGAGGTGCTGCTTCAGAAAGAGCCTGGCGGCCAGTAAAACGTCCTGGTCGTCGTCAACTATCAATATCCGGGCATCTGCTTGATCCATATCCGTAAATTTAAAGGTGAATAGTGATTTTGAACCCTTTAGAAAATTTTTGCTAAGGTAAAGATTCTATGTTCATAACTGTACACAAAAAATGAACGCTTTTGAACAAGCAGAAATTTGGAAGCCAGATTTACATTTGCTTACAATTGATTATCAGATTTTTGCGATTAATGGCACAGTATTCGCCAACCGGCTGCTGTAAAGATTTGTAACTATGGATCGCATCATCGAAAAGAAAAAATGGACTGTCAGGAAGCTGGTGGTGATCGGGTTGTCAGCAGGTTTTGTGTTGTTTGTGCTTTATATATTGATTTTCGGCAACCGGCAGAGCAGGCTGATCGTTGATCCTGGACAGATTTCAATCGTTGAGGTTAAGCTCGATCGTTTTCAGGAATTCATACCGGTGGATGCTGTGGTACACCCCAAAACCACTTTTTACATTGATGCCGTGCAGGGAGGCACTGTGGAACAGGTGTTTGTGAGCGATGGCGCCGACCTTGATTTTGGTGATACAATCCTGAAACTGCTCAATATTGACATGGAATTGCGCTATATGGATCAGGAAACCAGGATGTATGACGCCATCAACAACCTGCAGAATTCCAAAGTGAACCTGGAGCGCAGCAAATATGCCCGACAGCTCGAAATTGCCAATCTGCTTGCCCAGATTGACCGGGTTGAGATGGATTTTTCGAGGAAGAAAAAGCTCCACGACGATCAATTGGTTTCCGATGAAGAGTTTGAAAATGCAAAACGAGATTACGATCTCACCCTGAAACAACTTGAAATTTCGCTTCAACTGCAGCGGCTTGATTCGGTTTCGATGGTAGAGCAGACCCGCCAGATCAACAACTCTATCACCAGGATGAAAAACAACCTGCAGCTGCTCAACCGCAACCTGGGCAACCTTTACATCAAAGCGCCGATTGCAGGCAAGCTCTCTTCATTTATAGTCGAAATCGGCGAAACCAAATCGCCCGGTCAGCGCCTTGGCCAGATTGACATTATGGGCGAAGGATTCAAGCTGCGAGCCAATATTGACGAGCGTTATATCTCCACTGTGACCATTGGGCAGGAGGCCGAGTTCGACTTTGCCGGCGCCACTTACCAGTTGCAAATCAATAAGATTTACACCAATGTAACCAGCGGTTCGTTTCAGGTTGATCTGGATTTCACCGGCGAACAGCCCTCCACGCTCAAACGCGGCCAGACGGTGCAAATGAGGCTGAAATTCAGCGGACCCAGTGAGGCTGTGGTAGTTCGCCGTGGCGGATTTTTCCAGGAGACCGGTGGCAACTGGATCTATCTCGTTGATCCATCGGGTGAGTTTGCCGAGAAACGCCCCATCCGACTCGGACGTCAGAATGTAAACTACTATGAAGTAATGGAAGGTCTTGAACCAGGCGACAAGGTCATAATATCTTCCTACAATGCTTTTGGCAAAAAGGAACGGCTTGTGTTCAGGTAAAAGTGGAAAGAACGATTCAAACCAGCCAGAGATATTGAATATTGCCATTCAGAAAACTGCCTCCCAAACCCGGCTGTTGAATTTTCCCTACTTTTGGGCGTTGTTTTAAAAATGCCGCTGCAGTTGAAAAAACTCAATCATTGTGTGTGGATTTTGATGGTGCTGATTACACACGGCGCCGTCAGGGGTCAGATTTACCGGCCGGAATTTTACCCGGAAGATTCCAGCGCTGCCGTGTATTTCCACAACCGGATGGATTTTGAAAGCCCCCTGCACCTCCAACCTGCAGACAGCGGCCTGATGGATTTTGAATCCTACAACTGGCTTGATCGAAAGATGCCATTCAACGCCTCCCTGGGAAATGCAGGGCTTGCTTACCGCAACCCCGATTTTTCGGTAGAAAGACCATTGGGATTTTATTATGGCATCAATACCTTCGACGCTTACATCTTCCAGCAGGAAGATCTGAAGTACTACCTCAACCATAACCCATTTTCCGAACTTGGATATATCACCGGCGCCAGCAAAGAGCAATTGTTTCACGCCCGTCATCAGCAACGGGTATTCAAAAATCTGGCTCTCGGTTTTGATTTTGATCTTATCAACTCGCTAGGAACCTACCAAAGGCAAAAATCCAACAACCGGCGTTTTGCTTTTAAAACTCAATTTTTCACCGACAACCTCCGGTACGGTATCGCGGCGAATTACTCTCACAGCAAAATCGTCGTGCAGGAAAGCGGCGGTATTGCGTATGATTCGGTATATGAACTGAATCTGGAGCCCGACCGGTCAATCATCGCCATTAAATTGTCCGCCGCAGAAACCCGTGTTCGCAGGGCGGCTATTGGCTTGCAGCAATATTTCCAGATGTCGGGCCGAAAAGAGGATCGCTCCTCCGACTCAGCTTATATGCCTGATAGTCGCTTCCGGCTTCGGCTCGGGCGGCTCTCGCACAGCCTCACCTTCGAGCGCAATGCGCTCATCTATTACGACCAAAATCCAAAATCCGGGTTCTACCCAAACATCTATCTTGACTCAGTAACTACCCGTGACTCGGTTTATATTCAAAACTTCGAAAATCGTTTTTCATGGTCCAACGCCGATTATATTGACCGGATTAAACCGCAGCCAATGGTGCTGCTTTTTGGTGTAAAGTACAGGGTTTCGAAAGTCAGCGATACTTTGTTCAGCTTTACTTATGCACACCTGATCCCTTATGGCGAAATCAGGTTCACCCCGCACCCGTTGCTGAATATCGAGGGAAATGCCGGGATAGTAATCTCCGATGATGAGTACCAGGGCGATTTCGCCATAAATGGATTGGCGCAGCTGGTTATACTGCGAAGCCGGCCTTACAAAACCACTTTCAATTTTGCAATCGAAACCCAAAACGTTGCGCCGCCTTTCTTTTACAAGCACAATTTTTCCAACCACTTCAGATGGGAAAACGATTTCAATAAAACCTTTTCTAATATGTTTTCAGCTTATATCACCCAGGATAAACTGAAACTTGGCGCCGACCTCACTGCCATTGACAACTACCTGTATATTGCTGCCGACACCCTCCCCGCAAGGTCAACCAGTTCAGTGGAAGTATTGAAAGCATACCTTGAAAAGGATTTCAAACTGGGGAAATTCGATCTGTCCGGAAAATTATTTTATCAAAAATCCTCAGCAGAAGAGGTTCTCCGCCTGCCTGAATTTCTTGCATACCTGTCCTTGACTTTCAATATGAAACTGATGAAAGGGGCGTTGAATACCCGCACGGGCTTTGATCTGCGCTACAACACCCGTTATTACGCCGATGCATATATGCCGGCGCTTCACAGCTTTTACCTTCAGAATAATAAACAGATCGGTAACTTCGTATATGCCGACTTCTTCATCAACTTTCAGGTCGCCCGAACACGGTTCTTCCTAAAAGCACAAAATATACTCTCAGTATTTGTCCGGGAATACGATTATTACGCTGTTCCTCATTATCCTTTACAGGATTTTGGATTAAAATTCGGGCTGGACTGGAGGTTTCATGACTGATGCAGAAGGCAGTTGGGCGTTAGACTTTGGAAAGTTCGTTTAGATAAAATGATTGCGTAACAGGAAAAATTGGGTCACCAGCACCCTAATTTTGGATCACGATCTTCTTTTCCAATGATTTTGAACCAACAGTAAGGATGCAGGTATAAGCTCCGGATTGTAAGTCTGAATCCCATACCAGGGTTTGCTTACCTGCTTTGAGGTAACCCTGGTCAAATGTTTTTATAACCTGTCCGTTGATATTGAAAATGGAAAGCGTGACTTTTTCATCCTGCAGAAGATAAAACGGAAAATGAACGACATCGGATGCCGGGTTGGGATAAGGCTGATAAAAAACGGCGTCAGCAAAGGGACTCTGCTCATTTACGCTTACCGGCCATTGGTGCTCATAAGCGCCTATATCAATAATATTTCCTGAGATGCGTAAATTTCCTGCAAGATCAACGGGAGGAATCAAAAGGCCTGTGGTATCAGGCATTCCAGCATTGATGCAAGGCGAAATTTCGGTCAGCCGGTAATCGTGCTGCGAGATATTTTCGAACATTGGGTCGGTGTCAATATTATTGATATACTCTCCGATATATGCGCCCCCACTGCCTGCACCGGCAAATCCTTCACGTCCTCCCTGTATGTCGCAATGATAAAAACTCGCCTGTGCAAAGCTGTCCCAGAGATAAACCTGCGTTCCGACAGCCGCCTGGTTTCCCCAGATAATCGTGTTATACACCAGCGGATTAATGGAGTCCTTGCAGTAAAATCCACCTCCATAAGAATAGCATGTATTGTGGACAATCGTGTTATTCACCCACACCGGGCTCGCATTGTTGTTGGAAACCCCGCCGCCAAAGTAAAGTCCAATATTTCCATAAACCAGGTTGTTGCTGATAACATGCCTTATGACCGGAACATGCAGCACTCCCATTGCCCCTCCAATCGCACTTTGATTGGCAGTAAAGGTATTGTAAAATACCGGACAATCGGTGAATCTGACTGCCAAAGCACCCCCAATGCCTGTAGATGAGTTGTTAACGAACAGATTGTGCATGATTACTGGTTCACCATAATCCGTGCAGACTGCGCCGCCGTACCCCCATAACTGGACACTACCACCGGCTGAATTGTCGGAGAAATGATTGTTCAGTAACAAAATATCCGCATTTTCCAGATAAACGGCGCCCCCCTTGTCTTTGCATTTATTGTTGAAAAACTGGCAGTTGCTGATTTCAACTTTCGAGAAATCCCTGACGCAAATTGCACCGCCATAATTAGCCAGAGAATCTTCGCTAACAGCTTTGCCATATTCAAAATGACAATATTTGAAAACCGACGAATCTACGGATGTCGAAGTAACATGGTACCGGATGCCATACCAGCCTCCGCCGGGAATGGTATCGTTGTGAAAACCGGTAGTGTCAGACCGGGTGAAACGGATCATCTGTTCGGGATACCCGATGGCCAGCAACCGCCCCTTCACGCTGAAAGCAAAATCACCCTGAAATATAACTTTAACACCGGGATTAATAACCAGCGACTCAGCCTCCCTGATGGTGATGTTACCGATAACTTTCACAGTATCAACGTTCCATAAACCTGAAACGTCACCTGAAACTTCAACACTGGTACTGAAGGCCGGCATACTGCAATACATCAGAACCAGGAGAGTAACCGAAATGAGAAACTGTTTCATAAACCAAAAATTTAGTCAGTTAGTAAATGAGTTAATTCCTGACAAAAGTAGCCGAAAAAATAAGGCAAATGAGCAATTGGCTGGAAAAAAGCGTAAGGAGCAATGTGATTGTCTGGCGAGCCTTTATGGGTTTTACGATCCCGTATTCATTCGCCTTTTCAATTTCGTCCACGAATCGGTTGACAGAAAGCTCTCTTCCATATACGAAATCATCACCTCAAACCTGTTCATCGGAACGGCAAAACTGAGGACATTTTCATTTACGAAAGGCCGTGCAGAAACATCAAACATTCCCAGAATCGCTTTGGGTTTTTCCTTTCGGCTCTCGGCGAGCGGATACTGCACAATGGAGGCACACCCCGATCCAAATGGCGCAATGGTGCCATTCAGTTCTTCGCCATCGTACCCGGCCAGGGTACAAAGACCGGACAAAACATCGGGTTTGGCAAAGAAAATAACCACTTCAGGTTCATCCTCTTCCAGTATCATATCCCAACGTTTGAATACAATTTTTTTCCCTTTTGCCGGAATCCAAGAGGCATTTTCCAGAAACCGCTCAACGAGTTCCGGGGATCGCAAATACTTTTCTCCATCGGTCTCAGCATTTCCGCATGATAGAAAAAACTCGAAGCCTGGTCTGAGTTTGTTGGTAAACCCGAGGTATCTTTTGCCCCCGCCGCAGGAAATTGCATTGACATCAAACGCCAGCGACATGCCCTTCCTAACCTTAGCCAGTTCGCCGATAAAACAATGGCGTTTTTCGGATGTCACGGCAGTTTCGGCACTATTTTCCACATCTGTGTAATAGAAAACAACAGGTAGTTCGGTGTTGCCAAAAAATTTCTCCCAAAGCGCAATGAATCTTTCTTTCAGTTTGATGTTCATAATTCAAAAATGTAAAGTGGCCTTCTAATTCCGGTGACGCTGCAAATTTATCAAAATATGACTGCTCAAGACTTTCATCTCTTCATACCATTTGCTACTCCAGGTAGTGATTTCATTGCACAGGCAGCGTTTCGGGTGGAAGTCCTTGTTAAAGAAAAGACGTTCCCGATTCATGATGGTTCATGCATGTTGTCTGAGAATTCAAATTCCGGTTGGCACCGCTGCTAAAAGCGAAGTTTATTGACCTGCTCAGGGTTTTTATTTGTATTTATCGTTCAATCCCAAACCATCGAGAATCATTGGTTTGATCTTCTCCATCCGTTTGATCCTTGTAGCTTCCTGTTTGGCTTCGTTGAGATAGAGAATGTATTCCTTCTGTTTACCAGGTGTGATACGGTAAAAAGCTGTCTGAAGATTCACATCAGCAGCCAGTGCGTCTGCCAAAATCTGCGGAAGCGCAACCGGTTTAAGCTTTTCGGGTTTAATTCTCAACCCTTTTTTCTCTACGTCTATGGCTTCAGATATGTATTCCAGAATTTTCTCTTCGTCCACCTCTTCAATTGAAGTAAACCGCCACTGCCTAAGGGATTTGGTAACGCCTTCCTGGGCGCTGACGAGGACTTTGTACTTATCGGTCAGGAAAACTCCGTTGTAAAACCAAAGCACAAAAAAATGTTTAAAACCACCGTAACTCAATACATTCTTTCCATTGTAAGTAAATACTTCCGTGCCCCATTTCATGGTTTTTTCCAGTGGGGCCTTTATTACAATTGATGCCAGCAACGCAATTTCTTCACGCCATTTGTCAGCGTGTTGCACTGGCGGTTTTTCGTTTTTACTTTCCATACTTGCTGTTTAAAAATTCGATGGAAGCTTTCATCAGGTTTTTCAGCGCATCCTGGTTAATGTCGGAGAGTTTTTTGACATAAATGCAGGCTTTTCCCTTTTTAAACTTCCCGAGGTCTCGAAGCAGGTGCTCGTGCTCGGGCAGGCCGGTGAATACATAAAGCGAAATAGCGGCTTTTCGCGGCGAAAAACCCACCAGCGGCCAATCGCCTTCCTGCCGGCTGCGCTCCGACTTGTAGTGGTATTTCCCAAAACCGATAATTGAGGGTCCCCACATTTTTGGCTCATACCCAGTGAATTCTCTCATCAATTTGAGAAGTTCCAGGCTGTCGCTGCGTTTCTGTTCGGTATCAGCAAACGAGTTGATAAATTCAATCACATCAGCATCGGTTTGTTTTGTTTTGATTTCTGCCATAAGTATTTTATTTTGCTGTGGAATCTTATAAAGGCGCAAACATATAGAAAAATCAGGATTAAGTTGTCGCTTAAACCAACAGAATAATTTTTGCCAAAAGACGATCTCCCCAGGATCATTTTTCATGGCAATAAAGGTTCAGCATGAAAAAATGTCAAAGCCTTCACAGTTCAATGAAACCAGGGGTTGTAAAAAGAAAAAAGCCGGGATCGCAGTTGCGACCGCCGGCTATCATGGCTGGGTTTAGATTGATCAAAAGGTCAAGTATGAAAAGAAACGTCTGAAAGTTCCAATTTTACTGGTCATCCTTTTGATATCTTTGTTGAAGACATCCATCATTTCGTTGTCGGTGGTGACTGAGATGGCTTTTTCGATCAATCTGATGGCAGCTTTCAATTCGCCGTTCATCTCCATAGCGTAAGCCATCACCCTGAAAAAGTTGGCTTTGTTGACGCCTTTTACATTCAAGCCTTTTTCAGCCACTTCGAACACTTTTGCAAAGTCGCCCATTTCGTAGGCAACCCAGCAGCAGTTGTGGTATCCACCTGGGTACTCCGGGCTAAACTTTACTGCGAGATCCAAGTGCATTGCAGCTTTTTCGAAGTCGCCCAATTTGGTCCAGTAAATCCAGCCAATGTGGTTGTGAGCCCTTCCAAAATCAGGCTCGTCTTCGATGATCCTGATCAAAATGGCTTTTGCATCAGCAATTTCGCCTCTTGTGATCATCTCATCGGCCAACATGAATCTGGCCTCTACATCAATGTACCTTTCCATAGTGCATTAATTTAGGTTGCCCCGGCGGTAGTCTTTTCCGTTGAGAAAAGGACATAGTTATATCAGGCGGATATACGACTACCATGAGGCGTTAATAATCGTCGCGTATATCAGCAAAATCTTAATTCAGGGTTGCGAGTGAAGACTGGGGAGCTTGGTGAAGATTCACAAAAAAACCCGGTCTCATCATGTGGCCGGGTTCTTCATATCTTATTGATAATAAATCAATAGGAGAGAAAAAGTCCGGACACACACTTCCCGTAATCCAACTCAGGACTATGGCTTGCCGTAATGTTACTTATCTTATTAAATTTCTGTTTCAGCATCTTTTTCAGTGTTAAATCCGCTGCAAAAATAATACTTTTAATTAATTACCAAATTTTTTTTTGCCAAATATGAAAAAAAATTCTCAGGCAACCTATTAGCGCCAAAAACCAATGGCGATGCCTATTCAGGATTCACTGTTAGATGATTGATATTCTGTATATTACAACATCAACCTCGCATTCCATCTGGCACAATTCACCAATACCCCAATAACCCAACACCCATGAACCCAACACCTCAATACCCCAATTTCTCCCTATATAAATCTTGGCTGCTCAACGCCAATCATAGTGAACTGGATGCGTTTGCGCTCTGGGTCAATTTCTTCTACTTTTACCCTAACACGCTGATTAAGTTTAAGATAGTCAGAAGGATCAGCAATAAACCTCTCTGCGATCTTGCTTTTATGAACCAGTCCATCCTGGTGAACGCCCACATCCACGAAAGCGCCAAAAGCGGTAATATTTGTGACTATTCCGGGCAATTCCATTCCTTCCCGGAGGTCTTTGATCGAATTAACTCCTTCGGTAAACTGGAATACCCCGAACTTTTCGCGAGGATCGCGGCCAGGCTTGGCCAGTTCCTCCATAATGTCCTGAAGGGTGGGAATACCAGCATCTTCGGTAACGAACTGTTCAATATCAATCTGTGCTCTGAGTTCTTCACTTTTCATCAGGTCTTCGACAGTGACGCTGAGAGAGTCGGCCATTTTTCCTACCAAATGGTAACTTTCGGGGTGAACAGCACTTTTGTCGAGGGGATTGGTACTGTTGCTGATGCGGAGGAACCCGGCCGCCTGTTCAAATGCTTTAGGACCAAAACGCGGCACTTTCCTGAGGTCTTCGCGTGAGCTGAATGCGCCGTTCTCGTTGCGATAACTCATAATATTCTGAGCTAAAACCGGGCCGACACCCGAAACAAAGGTGAGCAGTTGCTTACTGGCAGTGTTAACCTCCACACCCACGGCATTTACACAGCTCATCACGGTATCTTCGAGGCTGCGTGCCAGGCGCGACTGATTCACATCGTGCTGGTACTGGCCAACGCCGATGGATTTCGGATCAATTTTAACCAATTCTGCCAGTGGGTCCATCAGGCGGCGGCCTATTGAGACTGCGCCACGAACCGTTACATCGTACTCCGGGAACTCCTCCCTGGCTATCGCAGATGCTGAATATACCGAGGCGCCGCTTTCGTTCACAATCACGGCAATCACTTCCCGGTTGAAACGAAGGTACTTTACCATCCGCTCGGTTTCGCGGCCAGCTGTTCCAT
Organism: Bacteroidales bacterium; assembly: GCA_036794825.1. GTDB lineage: Bacteria > Bacteroidota > Bacteroidia > Bacteroidales > 4484-276 > RZYY01. Next base: position 150,361 of record DAIRGA010000003.1, read on the forward strand.
TCCCGATGGCAATGGCATCAATCTTATAGGCATCTACCAGTTGCTCAATCTTGGCGATGGATTGTCTGACTTCATTCTGAGGGGGGTGTGGGAAGATGGTTTCGTTGTGAAGCAATTTTCCCTGCTCGTCGAGACAAACGAGCTTACAACCTGATCTGAATCCCGGATCAATGGCCAGTACCCGCTTTTGACCCATCGGCGGAGCCATCAGTAATTGTCGTGCGTTATCGGCAAACACGCGGATGGCTTCTTCATCTGCCCGCTCTTTTGCTTCAGCCCTGAACTCATTTTCGAGTGAAGGTTGCAGCAATCGCTTGTATGCATCAACAATGGCTTCGGACACATGCATGGCCGCATCGCTTTCATTTTTCAGGAATACTTTTTCGATGGTCTTGATGGCCTGGCTTTCGGGCGGGGCAATGTGAATTTTGAGGAATCCTTCGTTTTCGCCTCTGAGCATGGCCAGCACACGGTGTGATGGGCTGCGGCTCAGCAATTCCTCAAAATCAAAATAATTGGAAAAATTCTGTGCAATTTCGGCTTTTGCTTTGATGACCTCCGACTTGATGGTTGCCTTTTTCTGGTAAAGTATCCTGAGGCGTTCGCGGGCTGTGCGGTTTTCATTTACCCATTCAGCTACGATATCCCTGGCGCCCTGGAGCGCATCAGCCCCGGATGTTATTCCAAGATCGGCGTTGATATACCTGCGGGCGATATTTTCCACATCGCCGTGCTGCTGCCGCATAAGCAGCTTTGCGAGTGGCTCCAGACCTTTTTCGCGAGCTACACTTGCCCTGGTTTTCCGTTTGGGGCGGAAGGGAAGATAAATATCCTCCAGTTCGGTGAGGGTCATTGCCCGCAAAAGTTGCTGCTCGAGGTCGGAGGTGAGTTGATCGGTTTCCTTCAATGTATTGATGATGCTTTCCCGGCGTTTGTCAACTTCAGCCAGTTTCTCGCTGCGATCGCGTATTCCGGCGATCTGCTCCTCGTTCAGTCCGCCGGTGAGCTCCTTACGGTAACGCGCAACAAAAGGAATGGTGGCTCCCTGTTCGAGCAGCAGCAGTGTGCTTCTTACCTGCCTGGGCTGAACACCCAACTCTGCAGCAATCAGTTTAACTTGATCTTCAGTGTACATTTTATCAGGTATTTAAATAAACCAGTTGATAATCAACATCAGGATAGCCCATTTGTTGCAGCGCAGCAAGGTAACCGGCCATCTGAAGCTCATGTCCGGGGTCTTTCTTCCCGGTTTTATAATCGAGCACTGTAACTTTTTCATTTTCAATAATTACCCGGTCGGGGCGCAAAATCGCGCCACCGGTTAGCAAAATCTCTTTTTCGTTAAAAATTTTCAAACCATCAGCAAAATAGCGGCTGATTTCAGGCCTACCCATAACCTCGGTGATCCTTTTTTTAATCGGTTCCAAATAATCCGGACTAACCGAACCATCGCTGAGCATTTCTGCTAAAACGCGGTCAACGTCACTTTTGGTTGAAATCCGGGACATTATCCTGTGAACCAGCAAACCGAATTCCCTATGTCCCAATTCGTCATCACTCACCCAGTAAGGCTTTGACTGCCGTCGAAGAGTGATCTTTTCTCTCCAGCCGCCTCTTCCAATCACTTCAACAGGTTTGGTAAACGCATCCGCCTTTTTGACCGATGGTTCAACCGGTTTATCATTTTCTAAACCAGGAGATTGTATGCCATAATAATATCGCCCTTCATCATCCTGTGGAAAGCTCTCGTTCTTCAGGAAATCAAACAAAAGATCAGCAGTATCAATTTTATTTGTGGAATATTTCCATTTCCCGGTGTCATCGGTCTTATCTTTTGACAAAACATACAGCCTTTTTTCAGGCCGGGTCATGGCGACGTAAAGTAGGTTGAGCAGATCAAGAAAAGATTTATCATGCTCATTCTGATACAGATAGCCGAAGGAGGTTTCCCTGATACCGGCAGTGAGCGAAATTCTTGCCGCTTTTAACTCCGGAATTGCTTTCAGCTGGGGATAAATCCATTCAGTGGCAGTCGTATTATTCCTGGAATCCAGCACATAAGGGCATATTACCACCGGAAACTGAAGCCCTTTGGCCTTGTGCACCGTCATCACGCTCACCGAATCTGTACCTTCGGGGATGATGATGGATTTTTTAAATCCCGATTCAGCCCAGAAATCGAGGAACTCCTCAACGGACATCTCCTGCCGGGTTGACTTCTCGTGAACCATATCCAGAAAAAACCGGATAAACGGATTGTGTCCTATCGGATCGAGCCGGAAAGTATTGACAAGCAATTCAACCAGGTCGGTGAGGGCGTATGTTTTAAGGATAGGTTCGTCCAAATCTAAACCGAATTCCATCAGGGTGGTTTTGATGGATTGTGCGCCAGGATTAGCTGGTCTGATCTCCCTGCAGCCGGCAAGCAACTGGTGAAGGGTACGATCTCCAAATCTGTTTTGCCGGAAAAGATAAAGCAGAATTTCAGTTATGGCAATTCGGTCATTTTCAGCAATAAAACATTTCAGCACCGCTACGATAAACCGCACTTCGGCGCTGGAGGAGAGAAACAAGGCTTCGGAGGAGATCACGCTTACGCCGTTTTGAAGCAGGTAAGCGGTCACTTCACTGGCCTGAACGTTGGTGCGGACAAGAATAGCCACCTGGCTGGGAGAGAAATGAGTGTTCGTTTCGATAGTCTTTAAAATCTCTAGCACGCGTTGTGGCCTGATTACTCCTTTTTCATCATTCTCTGCGGTATCATCTTTCAAAAACTCAAATTGAAGGTAGCCGCCACTTTTGCTGGCCGCTTTGCTTTGAATGGTCTCAGCATAAATAGGTAGCAGGTCTTCGGAAAGGCGAAGTTTGGCAAATTCGAAAAACCGGTTGTTGAAATCAATGATTTCGGTGCAGGAGCGGTAGTTTTTTTCGAGATTTTCGGCTTTGTAATGGCTTTTGAACAAGTTCTCCCTGGCAAGGCTCAGTGGATCGTCGGTGCGGTTATAAATTTCGGGCAAGGCGGCAAACTGCGCCACCTCGCCATTTCGCCAACGGTAAATTGCCTGCTTTCCATCGCCCACAATCATATTGAAATTGTTGGCGCTCAGCGAGTTTTCGAGCAAAGGGATCAGGTTTTGCCATTGCAGCAGCGAGGTATCCTGAAATTCGTCGAGCAAAAAGTGGCGGTACTTTTCGCCTACACGCTCGTAAATGTACGGAACCGCTTCCTTCTGCACCAGCGCAGCAATCCGTTTGTTGAATTCCGAAATGTGGACGATGTTCTCGTTCTGCCTGAACTCCTCCATCACCTTTTCAAGTTCCGAAAGAACAGCAACAAGGTAGATATTTTTCAGGATCATTTTGCTGATGACATAATCGTCCCGATAATCTTTTATTATAGTTTGAATTTCAGTATAATAACTGAATAGGTCAGCCATAATGGAATCAATTGCATCGCCTTCACGTTCGGTGCATTTCGCTGATTTCCATTTGCCTTGTTCGATGGTCTTTATTACATAAGAATTAGGATTCAGCAATGAGAAATCTCCGCTTGAAATTCTGGAAAAATAACTGAAAATCCCACTTTTCCCATGGTACATCGCCTCCGGGCTAATACCTTCGCTATTAATGATTTCACTGGCTTTTTTTGCCGGTACCTGGATTATCTTTTCAAAGTCAATGGCGATGGATTTCAATTTGCCACTTATCGCAAGAAAATCGCTGACCGATAGTCCATCAATCTTTTTGAGTGCTTCATAACCCCGTTCCTCGATGATGCTTCCGGCAAACGTCATCAAATCCTTTCTGATATTCCAGTTCCTTTCATCTTCCATTTTGCCGGTGATGAACTCCACCAGGACTTTTGTCAGATCAGCATCGGCGCCCACTTTACTAATGAGCAGGTCCACTGATTTTGCAACCAGTTTATCTTTTTCGAGCTCTACATCGAAAGTGGCGGGAAGGCCAAGATCTCTGGCAAAAGTCATTACCAGCTTGTGAACAAAGCTGTCGATAGTGCGAACGGCAAAGCTTGAGTAGTTATGCAGAATCAATGATAGAGCCAGATTAGCCCTTTCGGCGATTTTCGTCTGGTCGTAGCCGAGGTTTTGGCCGATTTCATCAACGAGTGCACTTACTCTTGTGGATTTTTCGATTTGCTTTGGTTCCGATAATTCTTTCAGCCGCATCACAATTCTCTCTTTCATCTCATTGGCGGCCTTGTTAGTAAAGGTGATGGCGAGAATGCCCGAATAACGCTCCGGGTTGCCAATGACCAGTTGCAGGTATTCCTTCACAAGCGTATACGTCTTACCCGAGCCGGCAGACGATTTGTAAATGACAAATTTTTTATCGGTTGGAGCAGGCATGGATTATTGAACGATGAATTTTTGGGTTGACTGATTTCCATTGGTTTCCAGCCTTAGCAGGTAAAGGCCACGCGGAAATTGCTTTCGGGTTATGTCGAGTAGATGGAAATGCTGCCCTGCCGGTAAATCTCCATGAAATATTTGCATGATCTCTTTCCCGTCCATGTTAACCACTGATAAGCGCATTCGGGCGGCTTGTTCCAGCTCGAAGGCAATCATAGCATAGTCATCAACCGGATTAGGTGAAACGGTCACTGCAATTTTCGGGATCCCGATTTCCGGAATACCGACTCCCGGATCGAAAATATTGTCGATATAATTGACCTGAACCAACGGCCCTTCCTCGGTAACCTGCATCAGCGGCTGTTTCTTGCCATTGGTCAGCCATTTGTATTCGATGTAATTTCGTTGTATTTGCTGCCCGAACCCGATGCTGTCGATGAAGATGGAGTCCGTTTCGGTGACTGCCGACTTAAGCCTGAGAACATTGAAAGTGCCGTATGGCGTGGTTAGCGTGCCCCATCCATCCACATGATTTACCCTTTTGCGCTGAATGCTGATAAAACCCAGGCCGGGAACGCCAAGTTGCCCGCTGGCATTACTCGAGTCCTTGTTGTTGAAAACAAGCGGAAGTTTGTACACCACATCGGCAGGGTTAAGCCTTATTGGAACCGGAATTCCACTGACAGTAACGGCATAACCGACATCATTATAATTAGAGGTGGTTTTACGGTAAAACTGGTAGGGATCGGTAACGGGAATTTGGGGAAAGGCTTCGAGCCCGGTAAATTTCTGGGCCAGATTGGCCACAACGTTGGGGATGAATACCAACTGATAAAGAAAGGGAACAGAGTTCACGGTCACAAAAGTATCCACAGTCTGCGTGATCGGCTGAAGAGCCGAGAAATCCCAGGTATAATCTGCGCCGGAGGAGATATAATCCAAACCGGGAGTTATCACCGAAACACTTTTTCGGATGGTATCGCCCGGCGATGGCATATCATTGTTGGTGATGGTGATTTGTGCTATTCCATTTAGGCTGATAATGAGCAGGATTATCAGTAATGTCAGGTTCGTGAGCAATGGATTTGAGTAAAGAAGAGTGCTTTTCATGATGAACAGGATTGTAATTTTTGATGAGAACTTTATTGCAAAAGTAAAAAAATAGGTCTTCGATTGTCAAAATAATTCAAAAGCATGTTGATTTGCCCACAACTATCATATTTTTGCAAAAAAGAAGTTATTCCCTACCCGGTTAAACGGGCGTTGGCATAAGTTCTGCATCGAATTGACAACATTTTAATCCCTGCCGGTTATCCTGAAGCGAATTATCCATATCATCATTTATGTCCTTGTTTTCCTGGTGTCGGTACCTGTGGTTATATCACTGGTATTCAGCAACCAGGAGATTCAGACTGTATCATCACGGTACGCTGCAGCCTGGCTTTCCCAAAAGATCGGGACTGAGGTTCACATCGGAAAAATCAACCTGAGCTATCGCGGTGCATTCCTTTTAAAAGACCTGTTAATAAAAGATGATTACAGCGAGGAAATGCTGAAGGTGAGCCGGCTCGAATTTTTCATCTCGGGGATCAAAAGAAAAAGCCGTGAAATCAATATAAGCCTGCTAAGTCTGAAGGATTTCAATTTTGTGCTGATGAAGCATACTGAAAATGAGATGAGTAACCTGGCTTACTTTCTTCAGCATTTCGAACCGAAAGTTGCTGATGATTCAATCGTTTCAACAGAAAGGCAGCCATGGATAATCAATTGTCGCTCAGTGAGCATAAGTGATGGATTTTTCAAATACCAGAACGAAGAGTGGATGGAAGACGGGTACTCAGGGATTGACTTTGTTGACATCGGCCTGGAAATCAGTGAAATTGACCTGAGTAATTTGAGAATAAACAAAGATACTATCACTGCACGGATAAATAATATTGCATTAAAAGAAAAGAGTGGCTTTGAGGTGAAGTCGTTTCAGGGAGCGCTTAACTTCAACCCGGTTATGCTTGAGGTAAATCAAATGCTGGCCGAAACCAATAAATCCCTGCTCAATGTTGATATCCGTTTCGACTATGAGAGCATGGCTGATTTCAACGACTTCATTAACAAAGTGAAAATGACCGCCTTCTTTCGCCCCAGCACCCTCGACCTCAGCGACATAGGTTACTTTTCGCCGGTAATGTTTTCGATGACCAATGCCATTGATTTCAAAGGTGACGTTAGTGGAACAGTGGCCAACCTGAAGGCCGAGAGATTCGAATTCAGTTATGGCAAAAACACAAGTTTTTATGGCGACGTTCAACTGGTTGGTCTGCCGATCATTGATACTACTGATTTCAAGGCAAATATTCAGCGTCTTACGACCGATGTTGCAGATATCCAATCATTTGCCCTTCCATTGAATGCCGGAAAGGTTGAACTACCCAAAATCATCAATAAAGCAGGAAAAATCACAGCCTCCGGCACATGGGTTGGAACCTACAACAAATTTATTTCGCGGCTCGACATCAACAGCCGGCTGGGATTCATCAGAACCGAACTCACAGTAAATCAGCCTGATGTCAATAGTAAGGTTTCGTACAAAGGGAGACTAATAGCGCGAAATTTTAATGTTGGCAGGTTAATTGACCAGGAAAAATCGCTTGGAAAAGCCACCTTCGATCTTGAGCTAAAAGGGAGTGGAATTACTTTGGAAAGTTTTGATTTTACCACCACAGGATCTGTCAAAACGCTGGATATCAGAGGGTATAATTATGAAAATATTAAAATTGACGGTCGTTTCAGGGAAAAACAATTCGAAGGTTTTCTTGCAATGAAAGATGATAATCTTGACTTCATCTTCAATGGCCTGATTGATTTCGATCAGGACCAACCCGTTTTCAATTTCTCTTCAGATGTCCACCGGGCCGATCTTTTCCGCTTAAAACTTTCAGATCGTGACAGCACATCCCTTTTGGCCACCCATCTTGACATCAATTTTACGGGTGCAAAACTTGATGATATTTCCGGGATGATCCGAGTGGAAAACACAACTTATCAGGAGGGAAACCAAAGCTATCGGCTCGACAGTCTCATAATTACCACTCACACAGCCGGCGATGGAATCCGGTCGCTGGGGATTGCGTCAGACCTTGTGGATGCAGGCTTTACTGGCAATTTCAATTTTTCTGAGCTGCCGCTTATCTTTGATAAATACCTCGCAGCCTATTCAAAAATTTTGCCTGGTGATCTTTCAACGAAAAATGGTAACGGCTCACTCCATGTAATTGATTTCTGGATGGATATTAATGATTCTGAACCGCTTACCGAACTTTTCCTTCCTCAGCTGCAATTGTCGTCTCCTGCAAGGCTAACGGGCTATTTTCATTCCGAAGATCACAAACTGGACCTTGAGTTTTGTGCAGATTATATTGATTATCAATCTGTAAGGTTTATTGATGGTAGAATCGTAACCTCATCGGACATCAACAATTTTTACCTCGATGCTACCGCCGGGAAAGTTTATTTCAACAATCCTGACAAAGACCAACCCGAAGGTATTGGTGTTGACAGCCTAAAGCTCGTTACACTTTTCAGAGCTGATTCACTTTACTATGATCTGACCTGGAACGACCTGACCAACTTGAAGCTGAATGCCGGCGATATAGCTGGTTCAATAGTGATTGAAGAAATCAACCTTTTCAAAAATCGTTTGAATGAGTTTAATCTTTTAATTGACGGCCAAAACTGGGCTATTGTCCCTGAAAATGAGCTGCTTGTCACTCCCGGAGCGCTGCAATTCAATAATATGGAATTTTATAGCAACCGCTCCCGGCTCGAAATCGGAGGTATCATTTCGGCTAATGAAACCGATAGTCTGAAACTTCATTTTCAGGATATTGACATCAGCAACGCAGATAAATTACTCGGCAGCTCCTATTTGGACATTGATGGAATTCTGATGGGCGACGCTATCATCACCGGGCTTTACGGCCGGCCTAACTTTCTGGTTGACATCTTCCTCGACAGCCTGGCCCTCAACAAAGAGCCGCTGGGACTGCTATCGCTCGATACCCAGTGGAACGATGCTGAACAATCGTTGTATGTGATTCTCGACATCATTAAAAGAGGTAATAAAAGCAACAGCACGGTTTTATCGCTCACAGGAGATTATTTCCCGATGCGCGACGACCGGAATTTCGACTTTGATGTTACACTCAGCAACCTCGGGCTTCATGTTTTTAATCCGTTTATCGTTGAATTTGCCGACATCAACCAGGGTGGATATACAAGTGGCAGGCTGAAGATCGGAGGCTCCTACACGAAACCGGTGATGACCGGGAAACTGAGCATCCTCAGAACTCAATTTCTTGTCAAATACCTTAACACACTCTATTCAATCACCGGAACAGTGGATGTCGGCGAAAACTTTTTCAACTTTAACTCGCTCACCCTCAACGACACCAAAGGCAGATCAGCCTCGGTGAACGGCAGCATATCTCACAATTATTTCTATGATTTCTTCCTTGATCTGAGTGTTAACCACGACAACTTTAAGGTGATGAGCACTACCTCGAAGAACAATGAATTGTTTTATGGAAATGCTTATTCATCAGGAGTATTTACGATGAAAGGAAGCTTTGACGATCTCACCATGGAAATCACTGCGCGCACCGAAAGAGGAACCCAGATCAAAATACCGATAAGCACCGATGTTAGTGTTTCGGAAAATAATTTCGTGATTTTCAAAAGCACTGAACCCGCACCCGACCTGGGAGAAAAAGTGTACGATATCAATCTCAAAGGCCTGGAAATCAATCTCACACTGGATGTTACCGAAGATGCGGAAATTGAGTTGTTTCTTCCATATTCGATCGGAACGATTGAGGGTAGCGGTAAGGGGGAACTGGGGGTTGGTGTGAACAAGCGAGGCGACCTTTACATTTTTGGCGATTACCTTATAACAAAAGGAGAGTTTGTTTTTAACTTCGAAGGGCTGATTAGCAAGAAGTTCGAGATCAAAGACGGCAGCAGGTTAAGTTGGCGAGGAGATCCTTACGACGGCACCATTGATGTGCGGGGAGTGTACAAAACCAGAACCAACCTCAACGGGCTTCAGTTACAGGTGGATTCCTCATCGCTTTACAGAACCAATGTAGAGGTGCTTTGCATCATCATCCTGCAGAATGATCTCTACAATCCCGACATCAGTTTTTCCATTGATTTTGCTAACGTTCCGGATAACACCAAAGAGATCATCTATGCTTCGCTCGACACTACCGACCAGGGTGCGATGAGCCAGCAAATACTATCGCTGCTTCTATTGAACAGCTTCAGCTACACCAGCAACAATCCGGACATTTCAGCAACCAGTTTCAAACTGCTTTCGAACCAGGTGAGCAACCTGCTTTCGGGTATCAGTAAGGATTTCAACATCGGTATCAAATACCAGCCCGGATCTGAAGTTACCCAGGAAGAGATCGAAGTAGCCCTGAGCACTCAGCTTTTCAACGACCGGTTGACCATTGACGGCAATTTCGGTGTAAAGGGCAAAGCATCCGAACAAAACGCCACCAGCGTGCTCGGCGACATCAACATGGAGTATAAGATCACCAACGATGGCCGGTTTCGCATCAGAGCTTTCAACCGCACCAATAATCTCTCCATCATCGAAAACAATGCACCTTACACACAGGGAGTCGGTATCTTTTATCGCCGCGAATTCGACCGGCTGATCAACCTTTTCCGCTCTGCTGACCGGAAAGGTAAATCGAAAAACAACGACCGCAAAGAGGCCAACCGTGAAGCGGTTCTTGACTCAGCCCGCAAAAATGAGGATTAATACCTATTTTTGCGGCAAAATCTGTCTGTGATATGGCTCTGATCCTTGGCATCGAATCCTCCTGTGACGACACTTCCGCGGCTGTTCTGCGGAACAATACGGTGCTGTCCAATATTACCGCAAACCAGAATGTACATCAAAAATATGGCGGTGTTGTACCTGAACTGGCGTCGAGAGCACATCAGCAGAATATCATCCCGGTGATTCACGAAGCGCTTGCTGTAGCTGGTGTGGCCAAAGAAGATCTGGATGCAGTAGCATTCACCCGGGGTCCGGGTCTTTTGGGTTCATTGCTGGTAGGAACCTCGTTCGCAAAAGCCTTTACCCTCGGACTCAACATCCCTCTTATTGAGGCGGATCACATGATGGCGCATATTCTGGCGCATTTCATTCACCTTCCCGGCGAACCGAAAAAGGATCCGCAGTTCCCGTTTCTCTGTCTCACAGTATCCGGAGGCCACACTCAGATAGTGCTGGTGAAGGATTATTTCGACATGGAAATTGTTGGCCAGACCATTGATGATGCCGCTGGCGAGACTTTCGACAAGGCCGCAAAAATTATGAATCTCCCCTACCCCGGTGGTCCGGTGATTGACAAACTGGCAAAAGAGGGCGATCCTGACCGTTTTCATTTTCCCGAACCCCAGGTGAGCGGTTACAATTACAGTTTCAGCGGATTGAAAACCTCTTTCCTCTATTTTCTGAGAGACAATTTGAAAACCGACCCGGAATTTATCGAAAAAAACAAGAGCGACCTTTGCGCATCATTGCAATCGGTAATCGTCAAAATTCTTTTAAAAAAGCTGAAACTGGCTGCAAATCATTACCAGATTAAAGGAATTGCCATAGCAGGAGGCGTTTCGGCCAATTCGGCCCTGCGCAAGGCCATGGATGATGCCAGTACGAACCTTGGCTGGAACACCTTTATCCCTCATTTTCAATTCACTACTGATAATGCTGCAATGATAGCCATTACCGGTTACTTTAAATTCATCAACCGGAATTTCACCGACCAGAAGGCAACTCCCTATGCCAGGGGAGGAATTTGAGAATAATTGCCCCGATCAATTTTGAAATCATTAGCTCTCTCCGCAAACTTCAAAAGTACACTCAGTAGCAGGTGGTTTTTAAATCTTAGTTTTGCAATCCGAATATTTTAAACTATAAACTATGAAAAAAGCAGTAAACTTTACAGCAATGATGTTGATTCTGATCGCTTTAGCTTCTTGTTCGAAAGGAATCACCGGAACCTGGAAAATCGTCAACTACGAAGAACGGACCACCGGCGAATCAAGCGTTTCGCTGACCAACATCGGAACGATAACCTTTAATAAAGACGGAAGCGGAGCCAAAGACATAAGCTACTCCATTATGGGTATTCCAATTGAGGATAAATTACCATTTACCTGGAAACAAGAGGGAAACGCGGTAACCATTACAGGCGATGAAGAATCGGAATTTGCCAAAGCCTGGATAGTGCTCGAAGCCAAAAGAAAATCACAAATATGGAAATCAACCGATGGTACCGATGAAATCCACCGGCTCACGTTGACAAAATAAACAATCAGTAATACCAACTCATTCCCCGTCCTGGTTCAGTGGCGGGGATTTTTGTTTAAATACTGGTAATGAAGGGGGATTTTTATTTAAACACTGGTAATGAAGTTTAATTAAATTTGCCCTTTCAACACCAATGGTTGTTCCGGTAGAAAATGAACCAAATTAAACTGCACTTACTCTTTTTTATCGTTTCGCTCGCACTGCTGCCACTCACCACTTCGGCAGAGGTAAAAGCTATCGGCAATCCCAGGGTTAAGAACTATGATAACTCGATTGTTCAGGCCGGCACGCAAACCTGGATGATTGACATCGGTGAAAACAGTCTGATGTATTTTGCCAATAATGATGGCGTGCTTGAGTTTGACGGTGTGAACTGGCGCAAATATGCCCTGACCGGACACACTGTTGTTCGCAGTGTAAAGGCTGCAAAGGACGGACGGATTTATGCCGGTGGATATGATGAGTTCGGATATTTTGAAGCTGACCCGTCAGGCCGGCTGATCTTCAATCCGCTTGAGCAAAAATTACCTGAGCATAAAAGAGATTTTGGAGATGTGTGGAAGATTTACGAGTTGGATGGCAACATTATCTTTCAGACATTTAACCAGTTAATGATTTTCAGAGAGGATACCCTCCGGATAATTGATGCCCCCGATATGTTTCACTTCTCTTTTTTAATCAATGGCATTTTGTATGTCAATGATCAGTCAAAAGGGCTTTACCGGTTGAACAGTAATGAGTTGATAAAACTTGAGGGCACTGAAAAACTGAACGGTATGCTAATATGGGCCATGCTGCCTGTGGGCGATGCTTTGCTTGTTGCCACATCAAACAACGGCATTTTTCTATACGATAACAACCGCTTAACCCCCTGGGAAAACCCATCTTCGGAGATTCTTCAGCAGAAGCAGGTTTTTTGCGGTATGGCCATTGATAATACAACTCTTGCTTTTGGTACTATTCAGGATGGGCTGATCATATGCGATACTTCGGGCAATTTTATTCAACATATTAACATTGACAAAGGGCTGCAAAACAATACCATACTGAGCATTCAGATGGATCTCTCCTCTAATCTTTGGCTGGGTTTGGACAACGGAATTGATTATGTTGAAGTGAACTCGCCGCTGACTTTTTTCACCACCTACAATAACCTGAGTTCCGGTTATGCGGCAGTTATTCACAATGATCTGATCTACTTCGGCACAAACCGGGGTGTTTTTTATTACAGCTGGAAAGAGCTGCTGGCCGGAGGAACCGACCGAAAATTCAGGCTTGTCCCGGGCACGCAGGGACAGGTTTGGTCGCTTGAGGTGATAGATGGAACACTCTTTTGCGGGCATAACTCAGGAGTGTTTATTATCGAAGGAAAAAAAGCTGAACTGGTTTCAGAAGTTCAGGGCGGCTGGACTTTCATCCAACCTACAGGTCAGAAGGATATGGTAATCTGCGGCACCTATACTTACCTGGTAAAATTTGAACGGAAAAACGGCAGGTGGAGCCGGGGTATTCCGGTGAAAGGGTTTAAAGAATCGTCGCAATTCCTTGCCAACGCAGGGCTTGGAAGTTTGTGGATCAGTCATGGCTATAAAGGGGTGTTTCGCACGCATTTCAATACAACCTACGACAGTGTGCTCAAGATTGACTACTTCAACAGCCGCAATGGCTTTCCTTCCGATAAGGACATCAATGTGCTGGAAATATCCAACAGGCCGGTTTTCACTACCGGACAAGGAATTTATATGTACAATCCTGATTCTGAACGGTTTGTTCCGGACGAGTTTTTCATGTCGCGGCTTACGCGCAGCGACATGAATTTCCTGCAAAAAGACAACCAGGGAAACATCTGGTATTTTACGCTTGAAGATGCCGGTGTGTACAGATTAAAAGAGGATGGCAATTACACCGAAGTGGAGATCCCGTTCAGGAAGCTCAGCGGAAGTTTCATCAAGTGGTTCCAGTTTGTTTATCCTTACAGTGAAAATCATGTGTTTATCGGCACGCAAACGGGCATAGCCCATTACATGCCCAACTACACCAAGGACTATCAGAAACCCTTCAAAACGCTCATCAGGCGGGTGCAGATACTATCAGAATCAGACTCGGTAATTTACTTCGGCACACCTTCCAAAACCGATTTCAGCGCAAACCTCCCCTTCAAATACAACCACCTGCAATTTGAATTTGCAGCCACAGATTTCGAAAACCCTGAACGCATCCGCTACCTGACCAAACTTGAGGGTTTTGACAAAGACTGGATTGACTGGAATAACCACACCATACGTCAATTCACCAACCTGAAGCATGGTAAATACACTTTTAAGGTAAAGGCAATCAATATTTTCGGTGTGGAGGGAAAGACAGCATCCATTGATTTCGTAATCAATCCGCCATGGTACCAGAGTAACATCGCCATTACATTCTACGTGATATTATCCGTTCTGCTCATTTTTGGGCTGATCCGGTTAATCCGGCTCCGGATTGAACGATCAAAAAAAGTTTTTGAGGAAGAACAAAGAAAATTATTCAACGAGCGTGAAAAACAACTGCAGATCGAATCGCTGCTGGCAGAGCAAAATGTAATCAAACTGATCAATGAGAAACTTCAGAACGAGAAAATTCAGAAGGATAAGGAACTTGCCAACACCACCATGCAGATTATTCAAAAAAGTAAGTCGCTGACGGCCATAAAAAACGATCTGCGGAAAATTTCTCGCGAACTGGGCGCTCATCCTGCTGTATCTCAAATTTCTTCCATTCAGAAGAAAATCAATCGAAACATTGATTCCGACAAGCAATGGGAAGTATTCGAGACCCATTTTGAAAATGTGCACGAGGAATTTCTCAAAAGACTGAAAGAAAATTACCCCGACCTGTCGCCCCGCGAACTGAAGCTTTGCGCTTATCTTAGGCTGAACATTTCGAGCAAGGAGATTGCTGCGCTGATGAACATTTCGGTGAGAGGTGTGGAAATCAGCCGCTATCGCCTTCGTAAAAAGCTTGGAATTGATCATGATACGAACCTCACCGAATTCATCTTATCCTATTAGGAGATGGGGGAATGGAGAGATGGGGTATTGGGGTTCCCGAATCACTGACTCCCGGGATTTCCCCTGATAATCGTGGCAGACGCTTTACTTAAGATGGTCATTGATGAAATTGCCAACTGCCATCTTTTTAAACTCAAATCATTATCGTGGGCCTTTTCCTCAAGGGGAGAATTTAATTTTAATCGGTAAAAATTCCCTCGAAAAAAGTACGTCCATCCGGAATTTTCATTCTTCAAAAAATCAGATCAATTTTCAATCGGCTGCAAAACATTTAAAAAATCCCTCACCTGACAATTTCTAACATTTTATATATAATATACTATTTATCAATTAATTACAATCGCTTTGTTGTGGCAATGATGTAGTAGTTTTTTTGGTGTGCTGAGTTTTTGATGATACCTAAAATTAGGTAGGAGCAACCTCAACACCTAATTTTGTTCAAAATTTTTTTGTTCATCTAACTGTCACCATTAAATTATTAATCTATGCCAAAAAACATTACGTTTTTGATTTTGATGTTTGCATTCCTGTTTATGGGCAGAGCGGCATTTGCGCAGACGGCCAGGCTGACGGGAACTGTAATCTCGGAGGAAGACGGTCTGCCGATACCGGGAGTAACCGTTGTAATTAAGGGCACGTTAACGGGAACTACCACCGACATTAACGGCGCCTACACTCTGACCGGTGTTCCTCCCCAATCTACCATTCAGTTTTCGTTCATTGGAATGAAAACCCAGGAGTTTATCTACAGCGGACAGCTGGTTATTGATGTTACCATGTCACCTGAAGCCACAGGACTGGATGAAGTTGTTGTGATCGGGTATGGTACGGTAAAGAAGAAAGATGTTACCGGTGCTGTTTCCACAGTTGGCTCAACCACCATCGACAGGCTGAAGCCTGTCAAGGTTGAGGAGGCTTTGCAGGGAACCATAACCGGTGTTAATGTTACTCCTCAATCCGGCGCACCGGGCGCTGGTCTCGACATCAGGATCAGGGGTATCTCTACCAACGGTGATGCCTCTCCTGTGGTGATTATTGACGGATATCAGGGCGACCTTAACACCCTTAATCCCAACGACATCGAGACAATTACAGTATTAAAAGATGCCCAGGCTGCCATTTACGGAACTGTGGGCGCCAACGGCATCATCCTGGTAACCACCAAAAGCGGCAAAAAAAATATGCCGACCAGGGTGGACATCAACAGCTCATTTGGATTACAGGAAACCACACGCGTGCTTCCACTGCTCAATGCCACTGAATATGCAGTAATACTAAACGAAAGTTATGCTGCAAACGGACAGGATCTTCCTTATCCGGACATTTCCGGACTGGGCGAAGGCACCGACTGGCAGGGTGAATTGTTTGAATCTGCCCCGATTATGGACAACAACGTTAGATTATATGGTGGTTCGAATAACATGAATTACTCCTTCAGCGCATCAGATTTGAGGCAGGATGGTATCATCGGGCGCGACAAGACAGGCTTCCAGAGAAACACAGCCCGCCTTGCCCTGGGTGCTGATCTCGCTTCCTGGTTGAAATTCAATTCAACGCTTACTTATACCTACATCAACCGCAGTTCAATCAACGACTTCGGGTTGGGCTCGGTGTTGTTTAATGCCGTGAACATGCCGGCCACCGTACCCATTTACCTGCCTAATGGTGATTTCAACCTCGCTCCGGCAAACCTTGGCATCGAGATTATCAATCCGCTTCAGCAGATCGCCAACACATTTAATGATTATAACTTAAGTAAATGGAATGGTAATGTGGGATTTGATGCCTCTTTTGCGAAGCATTTTACAGCTACAGCCCGAATTGGTTTCAACACAGCCACCGACAAGTACAAATCATTCTCCAAGCAGGTGGATTACGGCGGAAAAGTATTTGACGTATCCCGCAGCAGCGTTTATCAAAACCGCAACAACTACAATGATTACACCTTTGATGCATTCTTAACCTATGATAATACGCTTGATAAAACCCACCACATAACAGGAACACTCGGTACAACCGTTTACAAAAACTGGGGTGATAATCTGGGCGCCACTGGTTGGGATGTCCCCAACAATTCATGGGAGTTTGCCGACATCAGTCTTGCAAATGGACTGGTGGATTCCAAAACAGCGGGTTCGTATGTTTACGATCAGCGCAGGCTTTCCTACTTTCTCCGCGGCCAGTACGACTACAGAGGTAAATACCTTGCCTCTGTGATGATCAGACGTGATGCATCCACTAAATTCGGACCTGAAAACGCTGTAGCTTACTTCCCCTCAGCTACCCTCGGCTGGATCATTTCAGATGAAGATTTCATGGGAGGTTTTGAAAAACTGAACCTGCTTAAGTTCAGGTTGAGCTATGGAAGATTAGGATCTGATAAGATCGGCGACTACCGCTACATCTCAACACTTAACGGAGAGGGAACGTATGTTCTGGACGGTCAGCTGGTTACCGGACGTGCAATTGGCCCCCTTGCCAACCCCAGCATCAAGTGGGAGCAATCACAGCAATTTGACGTGGGTATTGATTTACACTATTTCAACGACAGGCTTGAGTTTATGGCCGACTATTTTATCAAAACCACTGAAGACCTGCTTATTGGCTCAATCCCGGTTTCAGGAATTTTTGGAACATCAGCTCCAGGTGCTGCTGCTCCAACCGCCAACGCCGGAACCGTACGTAACAGTGGTTTTGAGTTCTCGGCCGGATATCGTGGAATGGTCGGAAAAGATTTCAGCTACCAGGTAAACTATAATCTAACCTTATTGAATAATGAAGTTCTTGAAGTAAAAAATGGAACCGGCTTTGTTGATGGCGGAAGTTTCGGCGTTGGTCAGCCTCTGCCGGCACGCATGCAGGTCGGCTTCCCGATCGGATATTTTTATGGCTACCAAACCGATGGTATTTTCCAGAATCAGGCAGAAGTGGACGCCCATCCATCGCAAATCGCCCTTGGCGCCGAAGCTAAGCCCGGCGATATCCGTTTTGTAGATATAAATAAGGACGGTGCTCTCACATCGGCTGACAGAACCAATATAGGCAGCCCTATCCCCGCTTCGTTAATGGGATTGAACCTTACACTCAAATACAAAGATTTCGACTTTACTGCATATGCTTTTGCCAGTCTCGACAACGAAATCGTGAGAAACTACGAACGTACCCAGCCCAACGTAAACCGCATGGCTTACATCATGGACAGATGGACCGGCGAAGGCACCAGCAATGAAGTACCCAGGGTTACTACCGCGGCTACAGCAAATAATATCTTCTCTGATTTTTATGTAGAAGATGGCTCTTATGTCAGATTACAAAGGATGGTGCTGGGCTACAGGCTTCCTGAAAACACCAGCATGAAAATCGGCATCAGGGAAGTTCGCTTCTATGCTGCCATCAACAATCTTTTCACTCTGACCAAATACCAGGGCTTTGATCCCGCTGCATCAACCGGCGCGCCAGTCGGCTCAGGCTTCGACGATGGATTCTATCCGGCAGCACGTACGTATATTTTTGGCTTTAACATCAACATATAATTCGTAAACCATGATAAAGAATATTTTCAATAAAACAGTTTTAACGGGGTTACTTTTCATTGCAGCATTCTTCTTCTCCTGCTCCGATGATTTCGTAAAAGTTTCCCCGGAGTATTCCATTGATTCGGAAAACTATTTCAATTCGCCTGACGACTATTACATGGCGCTGGTAGCCTCTTACGACCTGCTGCAAGCTACCTATGTAAATGTAATTGTTGGCGAAATTGCCTCCGACAACACACTTTGCGGCGGCGAAAGCCCAACTGATGTTATTGGCTGGCAACAAATTGACGACATGATCCACACTCCGGTTAACAGCAACCTGAAAGATATCTGGAACTGGATGTTTGCCGGTGTTCAGCGCACTAACTATTTCATGGAGTTTAAGGATAAGATTGAATTTGAAGGTAAAGCGCAAATGATTGCCGAAGTCCGGTTTCTCAGGGCTTATTACTATTTTGAACTCGTAAAATGGTTTGGTCCTGTACCTTTGAAACTTGATAAACGATTTCAGCTGGGTGATGAGACCTCAATTCCACGCTCACCGGTTGAGGATGTGTATGCTGCTATCGAGAATGATCTTACTCTTGCCATAGCTGACTTAGCAGAAACTCCGCCCACAGTTGGCAGGGTGTCCAAAGGAGCCGCTCAGGCATTATTGGGCAAGGCTTATCTATATCAAAACGATCCGGCAAAATATCCGCTGGCAGCCGCCGAACTTGAAAAGGTGATTCTGAGCGGAAAATATTCGCTCGCTACCAACTACAACGATATGTGGGAAATGGAAGGCGAAAATGGTCCTGAATCGGTTTTTGAAGTTCAATATACCGATGTTGAAGGCGCCGGATTCGGCTGCCTGCAGTGCAGTGAAGGTAATGTTGCCGTTGGTTTCAGCGGTGTTCGTGGTTACGAAGGTCCTTTGTTTTCGCCGGGTTTCAGTTTCAATGTTCCGGTTCAGAAGGCTGTTGACGCTTTCGAACCCGGAGATCTCAGGAAGGATGTAACCATACTCGATATTGAGGCATGGGCTGCCGAACAGGGAGCTTCTTACACCACCGGCAATGAGCATACCGGCTATTTCAACCGCAAATATCTGCCCCGCAAAAGAAGACCCGAAGCACAAAACGACCTCAACCTGACCAATCCCAACAATTACAGGGCTATTCGTTATGCTGACGTTTTGCTGATGGCTGCTGAAGCCTTCAACCGCAGCGGCGATGATGCGAAGGCTCAAACCTATGTTAACCTGGTTCGTCGCAGAGCATTTGGCGACCTTAACCACGACATCACCCTTACCGGACCCGCCCTCTTAGATGCCATCATGCAAGAACGCTACGTTGAGCTGATGGGCGAAGGACACCGTTTCTTCGACCTGGTGCGCACCGGAAAAGCTGCTGAAGAAATTGACGGGTTTGTTACCGGTAAGCATGAATTGTTTCCAGTGCCAATAGAAGAGATCAACTTCTCCAACGGAAATTGGCAACAAAATCCCAATTATTAATCAATTTAAAGTAGATAATTATGAATAAGCTCAAAAACATATTCCTGTTTATTGTATTGTTGATGGCTGCAATTGCCTGTGAAAAGGAAATTGATAACCTCGACAAGCTGAATAATGTAGCCACACCATCCATCCTCTCTGTCACCTACGACATTAAACAGGACAACTCGGGATTGGTTACCATTGTACCACAGGCCGTTGGAGTTACCGGTTATGAAATAAAATTCGGCGACGCCGGCAGCGCTGAAACACCTGCCAAATACGGACTGAACGATAAAATTACCCACATTTATGCTGAAGGAGATTACACCCTCGAAATCACCGGAGTTGGTGTTACAGGCCTCAAATCTACCTACCAGCAGAACATTACGGTTTCGTTCAAAGCACCGGAAAACCTCGTGGTAACTATCGTGGCTGATGGAGTAAATCCCCGCCTGATCAATGTGTCGGCTACCGCTAAATATGCCACCGTGATGGACATCTATTTTGGCGAAGTCGCCAACGAAGTACCTGTTACAAAGCTGCCGGGTGAGGTTGCCTCAAATCTGTACGATGAACCAGGCGATTACCAGATTAAAGTTATCGCCAGAAGCGGCGGAGCTGCCTCCACCGAATTTACGCAGATGATCAACATTTCAGCGGCATCAGATCCAGTTTTCCTGCCGGTCAACTTCGAATCCTTTACCGTAAACTATGCTTTCAGTGACTTTGGCGGAAATACTGCCACGGTTATTGATAATCCCGATCAAAGCGGTATCAACACCAGCGCACGGGTTGCACAGGCAGTAAAAAGTGCAGGAGCTGAAATTTGGGCCGGCAGCCTGCTTACCCTTGGAAGCCCGATTGACTTCTCGGTCAACAAGACCTTCAAGCTGAAAGTCTGGTCGCCAAAATCAGGTTCAATGGTTAAACTTAAAGTCGAAAATCTGGATAGCGGTTCAATTGCTCATGAAGTGGATGCATTTACAACCACGACCAATGCATGGGAGGAGTTAACCTATGATTTTTCAGGCATTAATACTGCTGAACAATACCAGAAGGTGGTATTTTTCTTCGACTTTGGGAACACGGGCGATGGCTCTACCTATTACTTTGATGACGTGAAACTGGTTGCCGGAAGTGTACCCACCGTTCTGCCCATCGAGAATTTCGAAGGCGTCCCCCCCGCATTCGTTTCTTTCGGAAACATAGCCGATATTGAAGTGTTGGCAAATCCTGACCCAACAGGCGCCAATACTACAGCAACCGTTGCCAAGTTTATCAAATCCACAGGCGCTGAGGTTTGGGGAGGGGCTTTCTTTGACGTTGCCCAGCCTCTTGATCTTGACAACTACAAAACAGTGAGGGTTTCCACATGGTCGCCGGTGAGCGGTATCATAGTAAAACTAAAACTCGAAAATTCTTTAAATGGCGCCGAGGCTTTCGAAGTTGATATGACCTCCACAGTTGCCAATTCCTGGGAAGTATTGGAATTTGACTTCAGCGCAGCTCCCAATTTCACTTACGATCGTATTGTGATTTTCTTCGATTTTGGTAATCCCGGAAACGGCAACGAATACTATTTTGACGAAATCGAACTAAAGGGCGAAGGCGGAGGTCCTCAGCCGGGAATGGTCTTTGCAGATTTTGAGGGCGAACCTGTTACTTTTGTTGATTTTGGCAACGGTTATGCTGTTGTTATCGAAAATCCCGATCCATCAGGCATCAATACTTCCAACCAGGTGGCCGAATTCAACAAGCCTCAGGGCTGCGAAACCTGGGCCGGCAGTTTCTTCGATCTCTCCTATTTCCTCGACCTGGATTCCTATTCAAAAATAAAAGTAAAAACCTGGTCGCCTAAAACCGGAATTATCGTCAAACTCAAACTCGAAAATGCCTCCAACGGAAGCGAGGCTTATGAAGTGGATATGAACACAACGGTATCCAACTCATGGGAAGAGTTGATTTTCGATTTCAGTGCAGCACCCGATTTCACTTACAACCGCGTGGTTATCTTCTTTGATTTCGGAACAATTGGTGACGATACCACCTATTATATTGATGATTTAACGCTAACCAATTAATACTGATAAAGATGAAAAAGTATAATCTGATTCTGTTTCTTTCGGTCTTTGGCATAATGTTCATCACCAACTCCTGCCAGACCGATGAATATGACCTGGGCGAACTGGTTGCACCAACCAATGTAACCGTTAGTTATGAAATCGTGGGAGCAAATGCCGAAAATCCATATGGAGACGGCAGCGGAATGGTGAATTTCACGGCTACTGCCGAAAATGCCATCACCTACACTTTTGATTTCGGCGACGGGTCGGGCAAGACAACCTCAGCCAGCGGTATGATAGCTAAAAGGTTCTCCATTACCGGAACCAACGCCTATATGGTTACCGTGCAGGCAGTAGGAACCGGCGGGATAACTTCCACCAAAACCACTCAGCTCGAAGTTTTGAGCACTTTCGAAGATGCCGAGGCAGTTCAGTATCTTACCGGCGGCAGCTCCAAAACCTGGTACTGGGCCTCTGACCAGCCGGGATTTGCCGGTTTAGGACCAACATCCGACGACTATGGAAATGCAGAATTCACCTGGGCAGCCTGGTGGAGCATCGCAGCTAATGACCCGGACAAAGCATGTATGTACAGCGCTGAGTTTGTATTCACCAAAACAGCCACCGGAATGACGTTCGAGCAAACTACCGGACCTGCTTTTATCCCGGGTACTTATGCCGGCAAAATCGGTGTTCAGGGCGATGTCTGCCACGACGAAACCGTTGCAACTCCTCTGTATGGCGTGAAAAACATCTCGCTTTCACCGTCATCTTCCAATGCTTCAATTGTAGGTCAATACCGCGGCACCACCATGACCTTCTCCAATCAGGGCTTTATGTGCTGGTGGGTTGGCGCAAGCGAATACGACATCATCCAGGTTACCGATAACATCCTCAAAGTCAGAATAAAAGAGGATGAAACCTTCTCCTGGTACCACACATTTACAAGCGTAAAACCTGAATAGTCAGGTACAGCTTTAGTTTGATAGTTTTTCATAACAGGTTTTGGTTAATAATGATGTAAGTGTTGCAAGCAGGATAACAATGCTTGTCCTGTTTGCAACTCCCTTACATGAATCATCGGTTGGAACCGGCTTTATTCATCAACATATTAATTTTGATACAACATGAAACATTCGACCTTAAACACGTTACGCAGACACTTCCACCGGATCATTTTACCGGTTTTTGCGGCCTTAATAACTCTTGGTATCAACAGTTGCAGCAAGGATGACGAGCCAGATTTAAAAGCTGATTTCTCCTTTGAATTTATTGACGATAACCATGTCAAATTTACCAATTTGTCGGCGGGTGAATACACCTGGATAATCTGGGATTTTGACAATGGGCGGAAAGATACGCTTGTTGACAAGAAAGCGACTCCACAGGTATATTTCTCGGTGGCAGGAAGTTACGATGTAACCCTTCAGATTACCAATAACTACGGGAAATCGCAGTCGGTAACCAAAACGGTGAGCATTGCCAAAGATGACCTGGTAGTAAATTTCACTGCCCAGATCAATCCGGCAAGTCCTAATTACGTCGTGCTGAAAAATACCACGATGGGTAATTACAACTCTTTTAAATGGAAATACCTTGATAAAGTGATTGAAAATGAGACAGAACACACTGCGTATTTTCCTTATGCCGGAGATTACACCATTCAACTGATTGTAACCCTGAACGGTGTTGATTACTCAAAGTCCGAGCCGGTGACCATCACTCAAAACGATCCGAACTACGATCCCAACCTGGTATGGTCGGAGGAATTCGATTATACAGGTTTGCCGGCACCGGCCAGATGGAACATCGAAACCGGTGGCACAGGCTGGGGTAACAACGAATTGCAGTATTATACCAACAGCCAGAACAATCTCTCTGTCGGCAACGGCATGCTCACCATCACAGCCCGCGAAGAGCAGTTTGGAGGCAGGAATTACACCTCGGGTAGAATAACAACGCAGGGAAAATTTGACTTCAAATACGGCAGGATCGAAGCACGCATCAAACTTCCGTATGGACAGGGGTTATGGCCGGCATTCTGGATGCTTGGCGCAAATTTTAGTTCTGCTGGCTGGCCGGATTGTGGCGAAATTGACATCATGGAGATGGTCGGCGGAACCAATAATGATAATACCTGCCATGCCACCCTTCACTGGGACAACAATGGCGCGCATGCCCAGTACGGCCAATCCTATACGCTTCCCTCCGGTATTTTTGCCGACAATTTTCACATTTTCAGCATTAGATGGAATAGCCAAACGGTCAAAGCCTATGTGAATGATATTCAGTATTTTGAAATAGATATTACACCAGCCCAACTCAGCGAATTCCAGAATAATTTCTTTATGATTCTGAATGTGGCCGTTGGTGGCAATTGGCCTGGCCCACCCAATGCCAGCACACAATTCCCACAAACGATGCAGGTTGACTGGATCCGCGTATACCAGGAATAATCCTGATAACCTGACTCAACATGGCAAAATATCTCTTCCCAATATTTGCATCTGTATTTCTGATGATTGCCTGCAACATGCAGCCGGCTGACAAACCAGCACAAGAAAATTCAGGCGGTGATCTTAAGCTTGTGTGGTACGATGAGTTCGACTATACAGGTTTACCTGATTCCGCCCGGTGGGATTGGGATACCGAAGGGAATGCTGCAGGTTGGGGAAACAATGAAGCACAGTATTACACCAGCGCCAATCCCGAAAATACCTGGGTTGAAGATGGGTTATTAAAAATCACTGCCCGTCATCAAAGTTTTGAGGGTAAAGATTTTACCTCAGCCCGGTTGATCTCAAAAGCCGACTGGAAGTATGGCAGGATCGAAGCAAGCGCGAGGGTTCCTGATGGAAGGGGTACATGGTCGGCTATCTGGATGATGCCAGGTGGCTGGAGTTTCAATGATGGCAACTGGCCTGATGTTGGTGAAATTGACATTATGGAGCATGTTGGCCACGAAACCGGTGTAATCCATGCATCAGCACACTCCCGCGATTACCAGTGGCAAAAGGGAACACAGAAAACGGCCGTGATCAACGTTCCGGCCGCTTCCGGGCAGTTCCAAGTGTATGCACTCGAATGGGATCAGGAGCTGATGAAAATCTTTGTTGACGACAGCCTCTATTTTCAATATAAAAATGAAGGCCTTGGTGAAACCAAATGGCCTTACGACAAATCGTTTTACCTGATTATGAATGTGGCTGTGGGAGGCGCCTGGGGCGCAATGCAGGGAATCGACACAACTACTTTTCCGCAAACCATGGAAATTGACTGGGTGAGAGTTTACCAGAAACAATAAAAAATTTGAAGCTGCCGGTGATTGAGAATCAAATCTGTACTTTTCTACCGAAGCAATTGTAATAGTTTACCCGGCAGCTTCATTTTCACTTTTTCCGATCCAGCATGAAGAACAAACAGCAGAATTATACCGTCAAAATATCGCTGATTGTAGCGCTCGGGGGCTTCCTTATGGGGTTCGACGCATCGGTGATTTCGGGAGTAACCCGGTTTATTGAGCCTGAGTTTGACCTCACCAAGCTGCAGCTGGGCTGGGCAGTAAGTTCGCTCACCCTAACCGCCACGCTGGGTATGATGATCTCAGGACCGCTAAGCAACACTTATGGACGTAGAACCATATTACGATGGGCGGCGGTGTTTTATGCTGTATCCGCGTTGGCATCTGCTTTTGCACCCGATTTCACCTCGCTGGTTATCGCACGAATGCTTGGTGGGTTTGGCGTCGGTGCATCCCTCATTATCGCTCCGATGTACATCGCCGAAATTTCACCGCCAAACTTGCGCGGCCGCCTTGTATCTTTTAATCAGCTCAATATTGTCATCGGTATTTCCGTAGCCTTTTTTACCAACTACCTCATTTTGAAGATGAGCCAGTCGGAAGCGGGCTGGGCGCAGGCTTTAGGGCTGGATGTTTACCAGTGGCGCTGGATGCTCGGGATAGAAACGCTGCCAGCAATCATGTACTTCGGTTTCCTGTTTATTGTGCCACGCAGCCCGCGTTGGTTATTGATGAAGGGACGGGATACCGAAGCCCTCGAAGTAATGAAAAAAATTACCGCCGAAGAGCAGGCAATTCAGGATCTGGAAGCGGTAAGGGCAAGTTTTGTAAATGCAGGACAAGAGAAGAAAGTTCCACTGAAAGAACTGTTTAAACCCGCACTGCGTGTTGTATTGCTGATTGGCATAGTGATAGCTGTCGTGCAACAGATCACAGGTATCAATTCGGTGTTTTTCTATGCACCAATGATTTTCGAACAGTCGGGAATTGGCGCTGATGCCTCTTTCTCACAAGCAATTTGGGTTGGACTCACCAACCTGATTTTTACGATTCTGGCGATTGCATTTATTGACCGGTTCGGGAGAAAGATTCTGCTGATTATTGGTCTAACTGGCATTGCCATCAGTATGTTGTTGCTTTCGTGGGGATTTCACAACGCCACCTACACGCTTACCACGGAAACCATCAGCAACCTGCCGGAAAATATTGATCGGGACAAATTGGAGCAGTTCAACGGCAAAACTTTTGAGAGCGATGTTAAGTTCAAGCACGAAATCCGGGAGGTCTTCGGCGTTGTCGAAGCCAAGAAGATTGAAACTGATCTGATAGCAGCCGCCACCAGCATGAACGCATGGCTGATTCTGCTGGGAATTATCGGTTTTGTTGCCTCCTTTGCCATTTCGCTCGGACCGGTGATGTGGGTGCTGTTTTCCGAAATTTTCCCAAACCACATTCGCGGCATCGCAATTTCGTTTGTGGGATTCATCAATTCGGGAGTAAGTTTCCTGGTGCAACTGGTGTTTCCGTGGGAACTTGCAACGCTCGGCAGTGCGGCTACATTCCTGATCTACGGCCTGTTTGCCGTCGTGGGGCTGGCAATCATCGCCGCACTTTTACCAGAAACCAAAAATAAGTCACTGGAAGAGCTGGAGACCATCCTCATCAAAAAAAAGAACTAATAATCATCCAATAAATGCAAATGAATATTCAACATACCAAGGGAGCGTCAAAGCCTTCAACCAGGAGGAATAATCTGATAGTAAGGACTTCTCTGAAAGATTTTACCTCATTTACCCCGACCTCGTTTATGGCATTCGGAATATTCATACTACTTGCGGCTTCTATACTTATGGCATGTAACAATAGCGGTAAAAAATCCGCTCAAAATGGCCCGGCAAATGTGGAGCTGAAAAAGGAATCCAATGCCTTCCGTCTCTATGTAAACGGTGAGCCCTTCTACATCAGGGGCGCAGGAACGGATACCCGCGACCCTTCCTCGGTGGCGCTTCACGGAGGAAATGCCATCCGCACCTGGCGCACAGGCAGCAACTCCTTCACGGGGCAACAGGTGCTCGACACAGCTCTGGCCCATGGTTTAATGGTGGTGATGGGACTCGATGTTGCCCGCGAGCGACATGGGTTTGATTATGATAATCCGGAATCGGTTCGAACGCAGCTTGAATTTGTGAAAGCGGAGGTGACGAAGTATAAGGATCATCCGGCGTTGCTTGCCTGGGGAATTGGAAACGAGCTCAACCTGCACTATTCCAATCTGAAAGTATGGGACGCAGTGAACGAAATCGCGCTCATGATTAAAGAAATTGACCCCAATCACCCCACTACCACTATGCTCGCAGGTGCGCGAAAAGCCGACATTGAAGCTGTTACAGAGCGCGCACCATCGCTGGATTTTTTGAGTTTTCAGTTGTACGGGAGCATCGTCAACCTGCCCGACTACCTGGAGCAAAGCAGCTTCGATGGAGCTTATGCCATCACCGAGTGGGGAGTTACCGGCCATTGGGAAGTGCCGAAAACAGCCTGGGGACGGCCAATTGAAGAAAACAGCCATGTGAAGGCGATGGCCTATAAAGAACGCTATGAAAAGATAATCGCTGCCGACTCCCTCAAATGCATCGGGTCGTTTGTATTTCTGTGGGGACAAAAACAGGAACGGACTCCCACATGGTACGGGCTATTTCTTGAATCAGGCGAAAGAACCGAAACCGTGGATGTAATGCAGTTTTTATGGACAGGAAAATGGCCTGAAAACCGCGCTCCACAACTCAAAGATTTCTTCATCAACGGGCTTACTGCTTACAACAACGTTTATCTCTCTGTGTCGGAGACGTTCGAAGCAAAAGTTATGGTGCATGACCCCGATGACGATGCACTCACCTACCGGTGGGAAATCATACCGGAAGTTCCGGTTGACCAGCAAAGCGAGGGCGGAGACTTCGAACCGCGTCCCTCCACCTGTTTCAACGAGACCTCAACCGAAACGGAGATGAAGATTACAGCACCGGCAAAACCAGGTGAATACCGACTGTTTGTCTATGTTTTCGATGGAAACAATAACGCAGCCACAGCCAACATACCTTTTTTTGTAAAATAGGTTAATTAGCTGATGCAGAAGCATTAACGAGAAGTTAACAAGCATATAATTATCAGATAAAAAATCAAAGCGAAACAGAACCTGAGTAAACCATGAAAAACCGGAGAATATTTTTAGGAAGTAATGAGATCAAATGCAAGACCCATGCTGTTTCAGGGCAGTTTGTGGAGATGGATGGTGAAAAATACTACCAGATCAGGAATTACGACCAGATGCCCGATTTCTTCATCAGCATTGTGAGCGATTCCGATCACTGGATGTTTATTTCGAGCAACGGATCGCTGACGGCCGGGCGCAAAGACCGCGACAATGCGCTGTTTCCTTATTACACCGAAGATAAAATTCACGATTACCGGGGGAAAACCGGAAGCCGGAGTTGTTTTCTGGTTGACCACAAAGGAACAACTTTCCTGTGGGAGCCATTTACTGACGACTCCAGGAAGTTTTACAACACTACCCGCAACATTTACAAAAGCATCTACGGCAATAAAATCGTCTTTGAAGAGATAAACGCCGACCTGGGACTTGGATTCAGGTATGCATGGTACAACAGCGAAAAGTTCGGCTTTGTCAGAAAATCCGACATCATCAATCTCAACAGGGAGCTAGTGAGCATTGACATGCTTGACGGCATCATCAACATACTACCGCACGGTGTTGGCTTCAACTTTCAAAACGAGTACAGCAACCTGGTGGATGCCTACAAAAAGAGCGAGCGGCAAAAAGACAGCACGCTGGGGATGTTTATGCTTAGCGCCATCCCGGTTGACCGCGCTGAGCCAAGCGAAGCGCTCCTTGCCACCACAGTCTGGTCGGCAGGATTGAATGAGCAGACCGAAATTTTACTTTCCGAAATCCAGGTAAACGACTTCTTAACCGGTTTGCAGGTTATTTCAGAATTTGACATCAGGGCCAGGCGATGCGCCTACCTGGTGAGTGCCACCTTGAATCTCCGCCAAAACGAAGAAAGTACCTGGTTCATCGTCGCCGAAATCAACCAAAGCTCAACGAAGGTGGCCAACCTGAACCATTTCATTAAAAACACCGGCGATCTTGCTGGTCGAATTGCTGAAGATATCAGCAAAGGCACCGAAAACCTTAAACGCCTGGTTTCGCTCGCAGATGGCTTTCAGGTGACCAACACCGAGATCTGTTATGCGCGCCACTACACCAATACCCTTTTCAATATCATGCGCGGCGGGGTATTCATCAACAATTACAAAATCGAAAAAGCAGATTTTAACCTCTACCTGTGGCAGATCAACCGCCTGATTACCAAAGAATATCAGGCATTGCTCGACCATTTACCCGAGAAGATGTGCTACTCCGAGTTGCTTGATTTTGCAAAAAAAACGGATAACGCTGACCTTCAAAGGATTGCCACCGAGTACCTGCCCCTCACCTTCAGCAGGCGGCACGGCGATCCCAGCCGCCCCTGGAACAGGTTTTCCATCCAAACCAGAAACGAAGACGGCAGTATAAAATTCAACTATGAAGGCAACTGGCGAGATATTTTCCAGAACTGGGAGGCGCTGAGTTTTGCATTCCCCGGATATGTCGAGGGTATGATCTCCAAATTCGTCAACTCCTCCACCATTGACGGTTACAATCCTTATCGTATCATGCGCAACGGGATTGACTGGGAAGCGCCCGAACCCAACGATCCCTGGGCTTACATCGGCTACTGGGGCGACCACCAGATCATTTACCTGCAAAAGCTGCTCGAGGTTTCCGAGAATTTCCATCCCGGCAAACTGGATCATCTGCTTAACAGCGAAATTTTTACTTATGCCAATGTGCCTTACAGGATAAAATCCTACGAAGAGATCGTAAAAAATCCAAAGGACACCGTAGTTTTCGACCACGAGTTGCATCACCGCATCAAAACCGAAGCGGCACACCTCGGCGCTGACGCATGCCTTCTTAAAAGTAAAACCGGTGATGAGATTTTCAAAGTAAACCTCACCGAAAAAATCCTGGTGACTCTGCTCTCCAAAATCAGCAATTTCATCCCCGAAGCCGGCATCTGGATGAATACCCAGCGCCCCGAGTGGAACGACGCCAACAATGCGCTGGTGGGCAACGGAACCTCAATGGTTACCCTCTACTACCTGAGTCGGTTTTTGAGATTCTGGGAGAAAAAACTCAGCGCTGTAAACTTCACCACCATAGCCGTTTCAGAAGAAGTGGCCACGCTGCTGATGAATATCCACCGCTTTTTCGACGAAAATCAAGGGCTGCTAAACAGCAGTTTTTCGGATGCCAACCGGCGGCGCTTTGCCGATTTCCTGGGAAAAGCCCATGCAAGGTTCAGAAATGAAATCTACACCTATTCATTTTCGGGGCAAAAGAGCGAAATCGAAGTAAAAGAGATACTTGCATTTATCAAAATCAGTGAGAAATATATCGGCC
The DNA here is from genome assembly GCA_036794825.1 of Bacteroidales bacterium. Taxonomy (GTDB): domain Bacteria; phylum Bacteroidota; class Bacteroidia; order Bacteroidales; family 4484-276; genus RZYY01. Next base: position 181,069 of record DAIRGA010000003.1, read on the forward strand.
ACAGCATCCGGGCTAACAAACGCAGCGATGGGCTTTACCACGCATACAACCTCATTTCGGTGAAGGATGACGGCATCGCTATCCGTTACCTTTATGAGATGCTCGAAGGGCAGGTAGCCGTGCTTAGCTCAGGATTTTTGTCAACCACCGAAAACCTCGAAGTGCTGGATGCGCTCAAGAAGAGCAAAATGTTCCGGGAGGATCAATACAGCTACATGCTTTACCCCGACAGGATTTTGCCCAGGTTTCCGGAGAAAAACCTTGTCTCTTCAAATTTGATCGAATCGTCGCCACTGCTCAAAAAGTTACTTGACGACGACGAAACTTCCATCATACAGCAGGATGTAGCGGGCAAATACCATTTCAACAGCGCCTTCAGAAATAACGATGAACTGGCCAAAGCGCTCGACAAACTCAGGTTTGGCAGCTACAGCCACCAGGTGGAAGCTGAAAAGGAAAACATACTCGCCATTTATGAGCAGGTATTTGATCATCAGTCGTTCACCGGTCGGTCAGGCACTTTTTATGGATACGAAGGGCTGGGTTCCATTTACTGGCACATGGTATCAAAGCTTCTGCTTGCGACACAGGAATGCTTCTTTAAAGCCTTTGCTGAAAGCGCTGATGAGGCAACGATCGGCCGTTTCAAAGCCCATTATTATGAAATCAAAGCCGGGATTGGGTTGTACAAGAATCCTGAACTTTATGGCGCTTTCCCCACCGATGCCTATTCGCACACACCCGGCAATGCCGGAGTAAAACAACCCGGCCTCACCGGGCAGGTGAAAGAGGATGTCATTTCACGCATCGGCGAGCTGGGTTTGATGATTCAGTCTGGCTGCATAGTCATCGAACCCGCTTTGCTCAACCACGAGGAGATACTCGAAGAACAGCAAAGTTTCGGGTTTTACGGTACAGATGGCAAAATCAGAAAAATATGGCTGGATAAAGGTCAGTTAGGCTTCACATTTTGCATGACTCCTTTTATTCTGAATAGCTCCAACAAAAACGAAATCAATGTTTTTTACACCGATGGCAGCGTAGAACACATTGAAGGAAAGGTAATCAATGTAGAAATCAGTAACCAGATCTTTAGCCGCAGCTGCAAGATTGACCGCATCCAGGCTAATATGAATTCAAATTCTTTTACACAATAAAAACCATTTCAATCATAACATGAAAAATCAACGCAACCTCCTGTTATTGTTAATGATGCTGAGTTTCCTGGCTTGCAACTCTGTACAGCAAAAAGGTGAAGGACCCGGGGATAAATCCATGGTAAAGCCTCTGCAGCCCGACTCCATGCTGTTCGGCGGGGTTTCGGAAGCGCTCTGTTACTCGGGTTTCAGGAGCGGCCAGCATCCCGACAGGGGAGATGGAGCGGTGAATCCAAGCTATGAAGAGATCCTTGAAGACCTGCAGATACTTGCCGGTCAAACTCCTTTCAGGCTGATCCGTATGTACGACTGCGGCGAAAATACCCAACTCACGCTGAGGGTTATTGAGGAAAATAAACTGGATTTCAAGCTTTTGCTCGGTATTTGGCTGAGGGCCGAACTGAGTGCTCACGAAACCTGTGAATGGCTCACCGAACCCATTCCACAGGACATTCTGGATAAAAATAAGGTACTTAACGCAGCAGAAATTGCCGCAGGCATTGAGCTGGCCAACCAATACACGGAAATAGTTGTGGCGGTGAATGTTGGCAACGAAGCCCTTGTTGACTGGAACGATCACAAGGTGTCAATGGATTCAGTGATTGCCTATGTGAAGCAGGTTCAGGCGGCAATTGCTCAGCCCGTTACCGTGGCCGACAACTACAAATGGTGGGCTGACTATGGGCAGGAGCTGGCCGGAGTGGTGGATTTTGTTTCCATACATACCTACCCGGTTTGGGAAGGAAAAGATATCGGGGAGGGACTCTCCTACACTATCGAAAATGTGGAGGAAGTGATGAAAGCCCTGCCAGGGGCACAGATTGTAATCACCGAAGCAGGCTGGGCTACTATTGCCTCTGAGTTTGGCGAGCGGGCCAGCGAGCCAAAACAAAAACAATATGTGGAAGAAATTTTGGCCTGGGCAAAACAAAACAACATCACAACTTTCCTTTTTGAGGCCTTTGACGAAGACTGGAAGGGCAATCCGGCCGATCCTCTGGGCGCTGAAAAGCACTGGGGTCTTTACACCGTTGACCGGCGGCCAAAGCAGGTCATCGGGCTCTTTTCATTGTCAAATCAGGAAAAATAGGGTGCTTTCGGGAAATCACTCAACGAATAAAAATCAGGAAAATGACAACAATAGCAGTACAAGCAGCGGAATTGGGAAAAGCTAAAATAAACCAGAGCGACATAGTACCGTTTGGACAAAAACTCGCTTTCGGGTCGGGTCACCTGGCCAATCAGTTGTTTCCGGCTGCCTTGGGTGTTTTTATGATAATTCTCGTGCTGGCGCTGAAAATGGATCCCTTCCTTGCCGGGCTGCTGGCAGCGCTTCCCCGTCTGATTGACGCCCTCACCGACCCCATCATGGGTTACATTTCGGACAACACAAAATCGAAATGGGGGCGCCGAAAGCCCTACATTCTTGTCGGAAGCATCATGACAGGGTTGGTTTTTATGGTGATGTGGCAGTTATATCCTGAAAATTCCCAGACCTACAACTTCTTATATTTCCTGGTGCTTTCGATCCTCTTCTATGTTGGCTACACCATTTTTGCCACACCGCTCATTGGCCTGGGATACGAAATGAGCCCGGACTATAACGAGCGTACCCGGCTGATGGCTGTATCGCAGTGGATGGGGCAGATGGCGTGGGTGATTGCGCCCTGGTTCTGGGTAATCATCTACAACCAGAATTTGTACGAATCAGCGCCAGCCGGAGCACGGAACCTCGCCATCTGGGTGGGTGCACTTTGCACGATCCTTGGCATTATGCCGGCATTGTTCTGCAAAGAAATGGTGCTACCCGATAATCAAAAATTCGCAAAACTCAACATGAAAGATATGGCGGTGAACATGAAGGAGTTTTTCGTTGGCATCAAACAAACCATTTCGAGTAAACCCTTTCTGCGGCTTTGCGGAGCTACATTTTTTATTTTCAACGGATTTCAGACGGTGGCTCAATTCGCCTTTTTCATCATCATTTTCTATCTTTTCCAGGGCGACACCACCGCAGCCGGTCACTGGCCTGCATGGTTCGGAACCGTGAGCGCATTGGCCACGGCTTTCCTGGTGATTCCAATAATAACAGTGATCTCGATGAAGGTGGGCAAGAAAAACGCTTTCATAATCTCCACGCTGATTTCGATGTTAGGCTATGGGTTGAAGTGGTGGGGTTTCAATCCGGCAAATCCCTACCTGATGTTTCTTCCGCTGCCACTGATCTCCTTTGGAATAGGCGGGCTTTTTACCTTGATGATGTCCATGACTGCCGACGTTTGCGACCTGGATGAGCTGGAAAACGGATCGCGCCGCGAGGGAACATTCGGCGCCGTTTACTGGTGGATGGTCAAGCTGGGAACTGCCGTCGCTTTGCTCACCAGCGGCGCTGTGCTCAACCTGGTGGGTTTTGACAAAGATGCAACCGTGCAAACCACCGAAACCCTTACCAACCTTAGAATTGCCGACATTATAATACCCGTGGTCACCGGGCTGCTCGCCATTATTGTAATGTGGAAGTACGACATTACACATCAGAAGGCCGATGAAATTCGCAGTGCACTGGTAAAAAAACGCGGTGAAGTCCTACATCATTAAATACCTATGATTGATGAGAAAATTTTACAGAAATCTACTTTTTGCAGCGATTATGATAACAACAGCAAGCTGCAGCAGGCAAGCGGAAAAGCTTAATGCTGAAGTATTTGAAACCTCAGCTGCCGGTAATAAAATCACACAACTAAATGAATTTCCTGGTATTGACCCTCAATTGACCATCAGGATTCAGCCCGATCAGAAATTTCAGACCATAACAGGGTTTGGAGGTTCATTTACCGAATCATCTGCCTGGCTGCTCAACCAGTTGAGTAAAGAAAACCGTGAGCTCGTTTTAAAAGCCTACTTCGGAAACGAGGGCGCACGCTACTCACTAACCCGCACCCACATCAATTCCTGCGATTTTTCGCTGAGCAACTACTCTTATGCTCCTGTTGCCGGTGATAAGGCGTTGCAGCATTTTTCCATTGATGAAGATCGTGATGACATCATCCCGATGATTAAGGATGCCATGGCCATTTCGGAGGAGGGATTCAAAATCATTGCATCGCCATGGACTGCGCCGCCCTGGATGAAAGATAATAACAGCTATGTGGGCGGCAAACTGCTTCCTGAATATTATGAAAGCTGGGCGCTGTTTTTTACAAAATACCTCGAAGCCTATAAGAAGGAGGGAATTGATATCTGGGGGATTACCGTTGAGAACGAACCGCTGGGCAACGGCAACAACTGGGAAAGCATGCACTACACCGCCGGAGAAATGGCCGATTTTATCAAAAACCACCTTGGGCCTGGGCTACGATCTGCCAGTCAGATGGTGAAACTGCTTGCCTATGACCAAAATCGCGGCGATGAACTGATTGAGTGGGCGCAGGTAATTTACAACGACAGGGAAGCAGCGGGTTTTGTTGATGGATTTGCCATTCACTGGTATGCCAGCACCTTTGACTTTTTTCCTGAATCGCTTAATTTCACCCACAGCCAGGCTCCTGAAAAATACCTCATCCAAACCGAAGCCTGCGTGGATGCTGAAGTTCCGCACTGGCAGGACGACAAATGGTACTGGAGTGAGGAGGCCACCGACTGGGGATGGGACTGGGCGCCGGAGGAACGGAAACACTTCCACCCAAAATACGTTCCCGTTTACCGCTATGCCCGCGACATCATCGGCTGCCTGAACAACCATGTGCATGGCTGGGTGGACTGGAATATGGTGCTCGACCGGCAGGGCGGTCCAAACTGGTTCAAAAACTGGTGTGTAGCCCCTGTGATCGTTGACCCGGAAAAAGATGAAGTCTATTTTACACCACTCTATTACACTCTTGCACATTTCAGCCGGTTTATAAGGCCCGGCGCTGTAAGGATCGGATTTGAAAATCCCGATGAAACACTTATGGTAACAGCAACACAAAATCCCGATGGCTCGGTTGCGGTGGTCATCCTGAACATGACGGATCAGCCTAAAGAGTTTTTGCTTGCACTGAATTCACGGTCAACAGAGATCAGGATAAGCGCCAGTGCCTTACAAACGATTATTATTCCCGCATCAACAAATCAAAAAACCAATGTTTAAAACGAAAACTTTCATTGCGATCCTTACTATTCTCTGTGTCGTAGTTTTATCCTGCACCAGCAGCCCGGAAAAAAATGTGGTTTCCGTTTCAGGCAGGCAGATCCTGGTAAACGGGACTCCGTTTTTTATCAAAGGCGTATGCTATCACCCTGTGGCCAAAGGCAGTAACAGCCGGAGTTTTGAACGGCTTTCCGAGGACCTTGCATTGATGAAGGAAGCCGGAATCAACGCAATCCGGGTTTACTCGCCGGTAGATGATCCTGACGTTCTTGACCAGATACACGAGGCTGGAATCTGGCTGATCGTAGGTTTTGGCTACAACCAGAGCGGATACTACGATATTCTGTCCGGCTCTTTGCTCGGGTATGTCGAAAAATATAAAAACCACCCCGCCATACTTTTCTGGGAGCTTGGCAACGAATACAACTACCATCCTGAGTGGTTTGGCGGAGATATGGGCAACTGGTATCGTGCGATGAATGATGCAGCGGTCAAAATAAAAGCAGCCGATCCCGGCCATCCGGTGGCTACGGCTCACGGCGAGTTGCCCGATTCGCTGGCGATGGCGATGTGTCCGGACATTGACATCTGGGGAATGAACGTTTACCGCTGGGATAATCCCGGAACAATTTTCAGCCAGTGGAGCTCCATTAGCGACAAACCGATGTATTTGTCCGAAGCCGGCGCCGACAGCTATATGACCGCAGCCGCTCACGGTTATGAGCAGGGAAGTAACCAATTGGCGCAGGCTGATGCAACAAGCAACATTCTGACAGAAATTTTCAAAGGTAAGGAAATTTGCTCCGGTGTGACGCTCTTTGCTTTCACCGACGAATGGTGGAAAGCCGGAAACAACGACACGCAGGACCCAGGTGGCTGGGCGCCCAACAGCAGCGGCGTGCCTTACGATGGAGCCGCAAACGAAGAGTACTGGGGAATTGTGGATGTGGAAAGGAATAAGAAAGAGGCATTTGAGGTGGTGAAGGAGGTTTTCACCCGAAACCATTAAACCTAACGGTTAAAAATTACAAAAAACAAAAGACAAATATCAAACAAAAAACAAATATCAATATTCAAAATTCAAACAAAAAATATATTTCAAATGGCCAAAAACCGAAATACTGAATGCTGGAATCAATTGATTAACAGCCTGGTAATTAAAATTCGAATTTGATTGCCTTTTGGCATTTGAAAATCATGCTTAAAGCAGGGAATCAGAAAACAAGACATTAACCATTATGGAAAAAACAGTTACAAAACTATCCATTAAAGAAAAGGTGGGCTACGGGCTGGGTGACACAGCATCCCACTTTGTGTGGGATATGGTAGGTTTCTGGATTCTGATTTTTTACACCGACACCTTTGGGATTTCCGCAGCAGCAGCCGGAACCATCATGCTGATAGCCCGAATCTGGGACATGGTAAGCGACCCCATCATGGGCATCATCGCCGACAGAACCAACACCCGCTGGGGAAAGTTCCGGCCTTATATTCTCTGGATGGCGCTTCCTTATAGCGTTTTGGCCGTGCTTACCTTCACTACGCCTGATTTTGGCACCACCGGAAAAGTGATTTATGCCGGCGTTACCTATTTCCTGCTGATGACCGTTTTTACCGCCATCAACCTGCCCTACTCCTCGCTCGGTGCTGTGATGACCTCAGATTCTTATGAGCGTGCCGGGTTGAATTCTTACCGATTTATCTTTGCTTTTGCAGGCCAGTTCGTTGTTACCGGTACTGCACTTTACCTGGCTAATTTTTTCGGAGGTGGCGACAACGCGAAGGGCTACCAATATACCCTGACACTGTTTGCCGTGGTGAGTTTTGCGCTCTTCATGATAACTTTTAAAACTACCAGGGAAAGGGTTCAGCCGCCGCACGAACAAAAGCAGAATCTCAAAGAAGACCTGAAAAACCTGTTCCGTAACCGTCCGTGGGTGATTCTCTTTTTTGTGGGCATCATCTCATTTATCATGTTTGCCATGCAAAACCTGGCTATTGCCTACTATTTTAAATACTACATCGCCGATGAACAGGGTGTACAGATGTTCAACATCATCGGTACGGTTGCCCTGATTCTTGGAATCCCGCTTTCGAAACCGCTTTCGAAAAAATTCGGCAAACGCAATGTTTACATGGCCAGTTCGCTGCTATCGGGAATATTTTTCATCCTGATTTACCTGCCTGGCAACGACAACATTTATGCGATTTACATCCTTAACATCCTGGCAAAATTTACCTATGCTCCGGCTGTACCTTTGCTCTGGACGATGCTGGCCGATACGGCAGATTATTCGGAGTGGAAAAGTGGCCGCCGTGCAACAGGCCTGGTATTTTCGGCTGCCACGTTTGCCCAGAAGGCGGGATGGGGAGTCGGCGGTGCACTGGCCGGCTGGATGCTCGCCCTTTACGAATTCGTGCCAAATGCTGAGCAAACCGTAACCACCATCTCTGGTATAAAACTGATGGTTTCGGTATTTCCCGGAATCCTTTACATGTCGTGCGCCATCTTACTTTACTTCTATGCTATTGACCATCAGACCGTTCTGGTGATGCAGAAAGAGCTGGAAGACCGCAGGAAAGCAAATGATTTGAAAACAGAACATCAAAACTTAAAAACTTAATTATTCACACTTAAATTTATCTAACTATGAAGAAAATTATATTCATCACTCTCACTTTGCTATTTGCAGTGGCTGCAATGGCGCAAAGTACTTACACCGTGAATTTTGAACCTGGTGGGGTAGGTGCAGACTGGACCTGGGTTGTAACAGAGAATGGCACAAATCCTCCACTGGAGTTCGTTGCCAATCCGGTCATGGGCGGCATCAACACCAGCGCAACGGTGGCCAAATTTACCGCAAAGGCAGGTGCAAATGCCTGGGCGCTGTGTTTTACTGACGATAACGGCGAGTTCACCTTTGACGCCACCAACAAGATCGTCAAAATCATGGTATACAAATCGAGGATCAGTAACGTGGGAGTGAAGTTCGAAGGCGCCAGCGGTGCTATTGAACTTCTTGTACCCAATACTCTTATCAATCAGTGGCAGGAACTGACCTTTGATTTTACCGGTTCGATCGGAAAGAAATACAACAGGTTGGTTATTATCCCGGATTTTCTGGCCAGAACCACCGACCAGATCGTTTACTTCGACAACATCCAGGTGCCTGACGGAGTAATTACCGGGCCTTTGCCTGAGCCAACCACAGTTCCTCCGGCGCCAACACACAGCCAGGCCAATGTGATTTCCATTTACAGCGAATCCTACACCAACCTGGCCGGAACCAACTTCAATCCCAACTGGGGACAAAGCACTACTGTAACGGTGGACTATATGGTGGCAGGGAACAAAACGCTCAGATACCAGAATCTGAACTACCAGGGAACGCAGTTTACCAATCAGAATGTTTCGCTTTTCGACTATTTTCACCTCGATTTCTGGACGCCAAATGCCACATCGCTGCAGTTCTTTCTGATTAGCGCTAATCCTACATCAGAAAAGGCTTATACGCTCACCATCACTCCCGAAACCTGGGTGAGTGTGGATATTCCGCTGAGTTTTTTTACTCCGACTGTAAATCTCTCCAATATATTTCAGTTTAAAGTAGTTGGAAACGGCACGGTATATTTCGACAACTGGTATTTTTGGAAAAACCCGACAGGATGGGCTGCAAATGCCACTTTGAGCGATCTTAAAGTGGATGGAACCACAGTACCCGGTTTTGCACCCAATGTATTGAGTTACAACGTGGCTTTACCTTATGGAACTACGGTTGTACCGGTGGTAACGGCTACCACCACCAACCCCGCTGCCACCCACGTAGTTAACGCCACGCCTGCGCTGCCGGGAACAACTTCAGTGGTTGTTACCTCACAGGATCAGTCGGCAACCCTCACCTACAATGTCAACTTTACGATCATGAGCCCGGAGCCATCCACGGTTCCACCGGTTCCCACCCATGCCGCCGAAAATGTCATTTCGATCTACAGCGATGCTTACACCAATGCTGCGGGAACCAATTTCAATCCCTTCTGGGGGCAGCAGACCATAGTAACGCTTGATTATATGGTGGCAGGAAATAAAACGCTGCGCTACCAGAATCTGAACTACCAGGGAACGGAAATTGTGAGTTCGGATGTTTCAGACTATGAATTTTTCCATTTGGATTTCTGGACTGCCAATTCAACCAGCTTATCTTTCTTCCTCATCAGCCCCGGCACGCCTGCCAATGAAAAGGAATATGTGTTGGAAATCACACCCGAAACCTGGGTGAGTGTTGATATCCCATTGGAACACTTCACACCGCCTGTTAACCTTACAGAGGTGTTCCAGTTTAAAGTAGAAGGCAATGGCGATGTGTGGTTTGATAACTGGTATTTCTGGAAAAGCCCTTCCGGTCCTGGCTCTGATGCCACTTTGAGCGATCTTAAAGTGAGTGGCACGACCGTTCCGGGATTTTCGCCGGCCATCCTTAGCTATTCGATGGTACTCCCCAGCGGCACAACCCAGGTACCGGTTGTAACTGCAACCACCACCGACCCACTGGCCACTCATGTTGTAAACAACGCAACATCACTCCCCGGCACAACCGCGGTTGTTGTCACTTCTGCCAATGGCACTGTAAATAAAACCTATTCGATCTCTTTCACCGTTGCCGGAATGGTTCCGCAGTCGGATTACTGCGAAACAGAGGTATGGCATTTTGGCAACCCTGCCGAAGTAGCCTCTGCCATCTACCTGACGATCAACAACTCTGGCCCCAATTCGATGTTGGTCGAAATCGAATCGGCTACCGAAGACCCGGTTGACCTGCTGATAGTGGTTGGCGGAAGCGGCGCCACCATTTCGGAGGAAAACACCAGCATTCCCGGAAAAATCAGCCGCACGCTGACATGGGCAGGTACTCCTCCTGAAGATGTGATCCTGAATGTACTTTGGAGCAAATTATCTTTCCCTGGCAACTGGCAATTGAGCCAGGCTAATATTGAAGTTCCATTTGCTGCAGTGTGTGTGGTGGTGGAACCCAAGCCTTACCTTGCTGTTGATGTGCAGGACAACTTCGAAAACAATGGCTACGCTACGGTGGCAGGCTGGAAATTCCAGGATTCCAACACACCAGTGAATCTAACAATTTCGGCTGATCCTTTGAATCCTTCAAACAATGTGGCCAACTACAACCGTTCAGGAAATTTCCTCTTTACCAACGCATCGGTTGTGCTCGATCACCGCATGAATCTGACCAGTCGCAGAAGGTTTCAGATGAAGGTATTTTTCCCTTCCTCAAACAATTATCAGGGTGATCTGACGCCAACAGCTGCTATCAAACTGCAGAACAGCCTGCTCGGCGCCAACGCCTGGACAACACAAACAGAGATCATTATGCCGGTAACCCAATTCAACCAGTGGGTGACGCTCTCTTTCAATTTTATCACGGCAAAGGACAGCGTGAACTACGACCAGATTGTGATTCAGCTTGGCGGCGAAGACCACAACGTGCCCGCGCAATTCTATTTTGACGACTTCCGGCTTTTAGCTCCTCAGACAGGTATTGAAGCCAATTTCTCAGCCACTCCGGTTTCAGGGTATGCGCCATTAACCGTGCAGTTTACCGACCTTTCCACAGGTTCACCAAACACATGGAGTTGGGATTTCAATGGCGATGGAGTGATTGATTCGCAGTTGAAAAATCCAACTTACACCTATCAAACACCGGGCAATTACACTGTTTATTTGAGGGCGCAAATACCGCCATTCCTTTCGGATCAGATTACAAAGTATCATCACATCAGTGTATCTGAACTCATTTTACCCGATAACATTTACACCGATTTTGATGATAATGTCAATGTTCAGCTCTCCGGCTGGCCAAACAATCCTGTTGCAGTTGCCAATCCAAATCCTTCCGGGATAAATACCAGCGCCACCGTTGGCTCGTGGCAAAGGACAGGCGAGATGTGGGCAAATATTTACACCTTGCTGGATAACACGCTCAACTTCAGCGGTTCGTCAGTTTTTATGCTGAAAGCTCACGCTCCGGTGGACTGCCAGGTGCTGTTAAAGCTGGAGAACTCCATGAATTCTGCCCTTTTCATGGAGAGGTCTGCACAGATAACTACGCCCAACCAGTGGCAGCAACTGATCTTCGATTTTGCCGGCGCCCAGTCTGACGTTTATGACCGGATGACCATTTTCTTCGATTTTAACAGCACTATTGATAACCTCTTCTATTTTGACGAACTGATAGGACCGCCGCCCACCGGAATAGCGCTTTACAAACCTTTGCTTGCTGTGGATGTACAGGATAATTTTGAAGATGACGGCTATTCCACCATCAATGAATGGTTTTTCCAGGATCCTGGACTTGTGCCGCTGAACGTAATTGCTGATCCGTTGAATGCTGAAAACCACGTTGCTGAATACAACCGCTCGGGTAATTTTGATTGGACAAATGCGCAGTTTATCCTCGATCACCGCATGAATCTGAGCGAACGCAACCAATTTGAAATGAAGGTCTATTTCCCTTCATCCAACGATTACACCGGAGCACTTTTACCTAAAATCGAAATTAAACTCCAAAACAGCTTGCTTGGACCGAATGCATGGACTACGCAGTCGGTTGCTTCGTACATTGTAAATACTTTCGACCAATGGCTTACGCTGGTATTCGATTTCGGCTATGTTTCCGACAGAACCGATTACGACCAGGTCGTAGTTCAGTTTGGCGGCGAAGGACACCTGGTTCCGGGGCTTTTCTATTTTGATGATTTCCGGTTACTGGAGGTTGCTCCGGCGCTTCAACAGGTGGTTACCCTGCAAATCGGATGGTCAGGCATATCAAGCTGGGTTGTTCCTGATAATACCAGTGTGGCAGAGATATTTGCTCCCGTGGAAGACGATCTGATCATTTTGTACAATAATGAAGGGATTTTCTTCCCGTCGCAGGGCGCCAACACCCTCGAAAACTGGGACGCACAAAGCGGTTACATTGTGAAAATGGCACAGACTGCCGAGGTAACATTCACAGGGTCAACCGCTGCCAGCGCCAATTATTCACTTGGCCAGGGATGGTCAATAATCCCGGTTACAAGCAGTTGCAATGTGGATGTCGCAGCCCTGTTCGGATCATTGAGCGAGGTAGTGATGATTAAAGAAGTGGCAGGTGTGGGTGTCTATTGGCCGCAAAATGCCATCAATACCCTTACCTCCATGGTACCCGGAAAAGCTTACTACATTTACACGAGCGCACCTGTTTCGTTCACTTTTCCAGCTTGTAATCCCTGATTATTAAATCATTAATAAAAATCATAACAATTTATATCCAAAACATGCAGCAATGCAAAGGATGAAAGGAAAACAATGACAAAACAACTTTCGGTACTATTAATGAGCATATCGCTTATCGCCATTGCAATGCATGGTTTTGGGCAATTTGTCCCGGTGGGGAGCGGTAGTTATACTACCGTTTTCCCCGGCGTGGATCCTGCCGGCAGGAATACTTATCCCTCCGGCACACCTTACCTGAGCGGAGCTGCTTCCGGTAAGCCCGTTCCCACCAACGACTGGTGGACGGCAGTGGCAAGAACCGGCCAGTCGTCCAACCTTTTCAACTATCCGTTTACAATGAAGACTACCAGTCAGGGGTTGGTGGTTACCTACATTCCCTTCGGCCCGATTGACGACATACAGCCGGTGGTGGTGGGGGTTTCGGGATTATCCGCAGGAAGCACCACGGTTTCCGGTCATTCCGACTGGACGGTGACGCTCTCCTGGAACGATGGCACACGGCATTTTCAGGCCACTTCGGGTGTTGGAATGCCATTTCTCTATTTCACCAAAAACCAAAGCGATGTGGCGCGGGTGACGGTGAATTCAGGAACGGTGACCAACTCTGGCGAAATGCTCATCATCACCGATGCCCGCAACGGCGCTGATTTTGCCGTTTATGCCCCGACTGGCAGCACCTGGACGCAAAACGGATCGGTTTATACATCCACACTAAACGGGAAAAATTACTGGTCGCTGGCTTTTATTCCACTCACAGCTTCCAATGTGGCACAGGTGGCAACGGAGTACAAAAAATATGCGTACGTTTTTCCGGTAAATACCACTGCTGATTATAGTTACAACGAAAATACGGCTGTGTTACGGACAGATTTTGAAGTGGAAACCGAAGTGAAAGAGGGCAACCATACCAACATGCTCTTGGGGCTTCTGCCACACCAATGGGCTAACCTGGCTGCGGACTCGCCTGTCCCGGACAAATACAGCTACGCAGTTATCCGTGGCGAGATGAAAACCCTTGAGGGGAATAGTTTCAGCGTTGAAAATAAATTTCACGGCATATTACCAACACTTCCGTACGTTGACTTTTACAGCGAGGGTTTTTCGCCTTTTGCATTAACTGAAAAAATTGAAAGCCTCGAAAATTCTGTAATGGCCACCTGGACAGACTCTTACAACGAAGGCCAGGTTTTTAACCAGCTGATGCAAACGGCGCGGATAGCCGATTTAATGGGAAATATTGAATCGCGGAACAAGCTGCTGAGCACGATCAAAACGCGGCTGGAGAATTGGCTGAAGGCTGAACCCGGCGAGGTGGCATTTCTGTTCTATTACAACTCCACCTGGTCGGCGATGATTGGCTACCCGGCCGGTCACGGGCAGGATGGCGGGTTGAACGATCACCATTTTCACTGGGGATATTTTATCCAGGCGTGCGCTTTTGTGGCACAATACGAACCGGGCTGGGCTGAAAACTGGGGTGGCATGGTAAATCTTCTGGTCCGCGATGCAGCTTCGCCCAACCGCAGCGACCCGATGTTCCCTTATCTGCGCAACTTCAGCCCATACAACGGGCATAGCTGGGCCGATGGATTCGCAGGATATCCCAACGGAAACAACCAGGAATCGAGCTCCGAAGCCATGGTGTTTGCTGCCTCGCTGATCCACTGGGGAACTGCAATCGGCGACAATGCCATCCGAGACCTGGGCATCTATATTTACACTACTGAATACACCGGGATTGAAGAGTACTACATGGACATGCATAACCGCAATTTCCCGCCTTCGCAGCAATATGCGCTGATTTCGAGGCTCTGGGGAAATGCTTTTGACAACCAGACCTTCTGGACCGGCGACATTGCAGCCTCTTATGGCATCGAAATTTATCCCATTCAGGGCGGCTCTTTCTACCTGGCGCTGAATCCCGCCTACACCGAACTGCTCTGGAACGAAGTGGCTGCCAACACCGGCATCCTGAACAACGATCCCAACCCGAACCTCTGGCACGACGAATGGTGGAAATACCTGGCTTTTATTTACCCACCTCAGGCCATCGAAATGTATAACTCCTATCCCGACCGTGTTTTGAAATTCGGCGTATCGGATGCACAGACCTACCACTGGCTCCATGCCCTGAATGCGCTGGGTATTCTGAACCCTGAGATTACCGCCGATTACCCTATCGCCCTCGCATTCGACTCAGATGGCGCGACCAATTATGTGGCCAACAACTATTCGGATCAGCCTATTACAGTAACTTTCTCGGATGGATTTCAGCTGGAGGTTCCGGCAGGCAAAATGGTTACCACGCTTGATTGCGCAGTAACGGGGCAGATTGCCACTCCTTTCACACAGGCTTACATTGGCGGAACGGTAAAACTGGATATAAATATTATTGCAGGAACTCCCACAAAAGTGGAGTTTATGGATGGCTCAGCCTCGCTGGGAACAGTCACTCAGCCTCCCTATACTTTCAATGCCACCAATCTGCAGCTCGGGATTCACAGCTTTTATGCAAAAATTTTTGACGGCGAAAGGTTCAGCATCACCAACACAGTGAAAGTTCAGGTTGGCGACCAGTACGCCTATGGCGGCTCAATTCCAGTCCTGCCGGGAACCATTGAGGCAGGAAACTACGATTTTTATATTGGCGGTAAAGGACAGAATATTACCTATTTTGACGCCACCTCCAATAACGAAGGCAACTACCGCACCGACGAGGCTGTGGATGCTTTTGCTACTCCCAACGAAGGCGCTACCATCGGGTATATCGCTTCCGGCGAATGGACAGAATATACTGTTAACGTTGCCCAGGCAGGCTTCTACTCTTTAGCTTTCAGGTATGCCTGTGGAAACAATACAGGGGGCGGCCCGTTTTATCTCACCTCAGATGGCAGGGTGTTAACCGGCCCGATTTCGGTTACTTCGACTAACGGCTGGGATACCTGGGCAACAAAAACTGTGAATGGACTTCCGCTGATGCCCGGCGAACAGGTGATAAGAGTGATTTTTAGCGCGGGAGAGCTGAATTTGGGTAAAATGACCTTTACCCGAACGGGCGATCTGAATTTTACCTACCCGACAGCCCATGCCGGGGGTGACTTCAAAGTCATCCTTCCGAATAATTCCGGTACTCTGGACGGTTCTGCCAGCTCGGAATCTGGGGGCAATGCGCTTACTTTTGCCTGGACGCAAAACTACGGCCCTTCGGTGGCTACCATTTCAAACCCATCGGCAGTAAGTCCTTCAATTTCCGGGCTTGTTGAAGGAATGTACAGTTTCAGGCTAAAGGTTACAAACCCCGGAGCCCGCTTCGACACCGACGACGTGCTCGTAATGGTAACACCATTCCAGAATGCCCCGCCGGTGGTTGCTTTGATTTCGCCGGCCAACAATGCCGTGTTTACTGAGGGACAACCGGTTACGATCTCTGCATTAGCCAGCGACTTTGATGGTACGATCCAAAAAGTTGATTTCTTCAAAAACAACATTTTCATCAGTTCAGTTACTGCGGAACCTTATACCATCCAATGGACTTCTGTACCGGGAAGTTACGATATCACGGCAAAAGCCACCGACAATGAGGGAGCAGTGGGGACTTCACAGATTGTGCACATAACCATTTCACCCATAATGTTGTGCACGGGCACCTCCACCGAAGCTTCGCAGGGGTCGTTCACCGACGGCTACAACTGGTCTTACGAAACCGTAGGAACCAATGTCATTGTGACCTTCGAACTCATTGACAACAAGCCCGGTGTGGTGGCTTACCTGTGGCAGCAAAGTCCATTTATGGAGTTTCCCATGACCCATGTTAGCGGCCGGTTATTTACCTACACCCTTGTAGGCCAGACGATGGGCGAAACCATCACGTATGCCTGCAAATTTGCCTTTGCTGGTGGAATGGCGGTTACAAAATACATTTCCTACGAAGTGGGCAGCAACTGCACCTCCCTGGTGATCGGCCAGCAATTGGCAGCGCCGCTGGTTATCTATCCAAATCCTGTAACAGATGAGTTTTCCATTCAAAATATCAGCATGGAAACTCAAATGACCATTGTTGATCTTTGGGGAAAGACAGTGCTTCATCAACCAACGTTCACTTCAGGCGATAAAATTGATGTAAGTCATTTGAAAAGAGGAATTTACTTCATCAAAATTCGTGAAAACGAAAACTTCAGGATCACCAAGATGATTCGGCAGTAGATTTTCAATAAATGATCTACATACAATTAATAATCAAATATTTGCCTTAGCAATAAAACAAACTTTAGCTGAAATCAAATCAAACTTAAATTAACAAATATGAGAACACTCTTTAGCTTTTTAGCCTTGATGATACTTGCTGCGAATCTTAATGCGCAATACATCTACAACGATTTTGATGGCAACCAGAACGAACCCTTTTCCGGCTGGCCAAATTCTCCTGCAGTGGTTGCCAATCCCAGCCCATCTGGCATCAACCCTTCGCCAAACGTTGCCCAGTGGGTGCGTTCGGGCGAGCAATGGGCACACGTTTATGCTGTGCTTCCCGGCAAAATCAACTTCACGACCGGTACAATTTTCCGTGTCAAAGCCTACTCTCCCATTGCCTGCCAGGTGCTTTTCAAACTGGAGGATAAAACCAACGGTGGGATTTTTACCGAAGTTATGGGCTCCATCACTACTCCCAATCAGTGGGTGCAACTGGAGTACAATTTTTCGAGTGCGCAAAGTGGCCTATACGACAAGATCGTGATTTTCTTTGATTTTGCCGTAACCACCTCCAACACCTTTTATTTTGATGAAGTTACCGGGCCATCCTACAGCGGCGCTGTGGAACCTAAACCCTACCTCGCTCTGGATGTGCAGGACAATTTCGAAAACGACGGCTGGGGAACCATCACAAACTGGAATTTCCAGGATCCAGATCTTGTTCCTTTGCAGATTGTCAACGATCCGATAAACCCGTCCAATCATGTGGCCAATTACACCCGTTCAGGAAATTTTGAATGGGCAAATGCTCAGTTTATTCTGGAACACCGGATGGATCTGACCATCCGCAACACTTTTGACCTGCGGGTTTATTTCCCTTCGGCCAATAACTACACCGGCGCACTTACACCAACGGCCGCCATGAAGTTGCAGAACAGCCTGCTCGGCCCGAATGCGTGGACAACACAAACGCAGGTGTTGCTGCCTGTCACACAGTTTGACCAGTGGGTTACCCTCACATTCAACTTCAGCCAGGTGGCCGACAGCATGAACTACGACCAGGTGGTGATCCAGTTTGGCGGTGAAGGTCATCTTGTGGCGGGGCAATTTTACTTCGACGATCTGCACCTTGCCGGTTCATCCGGCAACGGCGCCCTGACATTTTTTCCTGCTAACGGAGCGGTGAATGTGCCCGTCAATGTAAACCCTCAACTCAACTTCAGCGTGCCGGTAACAATGGCCGACGGATCGGCCATCACCAACGGACTCATCCCTACGATAGTAACCTTTAAAAAAGGCAACCAGGGCGGCCCGAACGTTACTTTCACCGGGAGCATCAATGCCCAGAAAACACAGATTACTATTGACCCTTCGGCTGATCTCGAAAGCGGAACAGCTTACTATCTTGCCCTTAACAATCAGGTAATCCGTTACGAAGGCGCCGACCTTATTCCCGGCCAGAATATCACTTTCACTACGGCAATAGCCGCCAAACCTTACCTGGCGCTTGACGTACAGGACAATTTCGAAAATAATGGCTGGGGAACCATCACCACCTGGGTGTTCCAGGATCCTGATCTGTTGCTGTTGCAAATCGTCAACGACCCGGTAAATCCTTCAAACCATGTGGCCAATTACACCCGTTCGGGAAATTTCGAATGGGCTAATGCGCAGTTTATCCTTGCCCACAGGATGGATCTAACTGAACGGAACACCTTTAAACTGAAAGTTTACTTCCCTTCGGCCAATAATTATACGGGCGCTCTGACCCCTACAGCTTCGATGAAACTGCAAAACAGCCTTCTGGGAGGGAATGCATGGTCTACGCAAACTGAAGTAATTCAACTCGTAGCTGCCTTTGACCAGTGGACGGAACTTACATTCAATTTTGAAATGGCAGCCGACAGCATGAACTACGACCAGGTAGTGATTCAGTTTGGCGGTGAAGGTCATTTTGTCCCTGGGCAGTTCTATTTCGATGACCTTGAACTTCAGCAGGGCTCAGCAAATGGCGTGCTCACCTTCTTCCCGGCCAATGGCGCTACCGGCGTCAGCGTTAACGTACAGCCGCTGCTTCAGTTTTCGGTACCTGTCGAAATGGCCAACGGCAACCCTATAACACCGGCAACCATCCAGCAGGCAGTGAGTATAACTGTGGGTAATCCCGGTGGAACACCAGTTGCATACAGTGGTCAGATCAACAGCCAAAACACAGTTATCACTCTCATACCGCAAAGCAACCTGCTCAACGGCCAGGTTTATTATGTAAACCTTGCCAATAATGTGATTCGCTACCAGGGTGGCGACCTTATCCCCGCACAAAGCTGCAGTTTTACCACTGCACCGGCGCAAAAGCCTTACCTTGCGCTCAATGTGCAGGACAACTTCGAAAACAACGGCTGGGGAACCATCACCAACTGGATGTTCCAGGACCCTGAGATGTTGCCGCTGAACATAATCACCGATCCTCTGAGCAGCGCCAACCATGTGGCTAACTATACCCGCTCGGGCAACTTCGAATGGACCAACGCGCAGTTTATCCTAAACCACCGAATGAACCTCACCGAACGACATATTTTCGAACTAAAAGTGCTGTTCCCATCCACCAACAATTACACCGGAGCATTGGCCAAGACAGCTTCCGTTAAGCTGCAAAACAGCCTGATGGGGCCAAATGCGTGGATGAGCCAGACCGAAATCGTTCACCAGGTCGTGCAGCTGGATAACTGGGTTACCCTTCAGTTCGATTTTGCTGCAGCAGCCGACAGCATGAACTACGATCAGGTGGTGGTGCAATTGGGCGGTGAAGGGCATTTTGTTCCGGCTCAATTCTATTTTGACGATTTCGAGCTTAAGCAAATTGTTGGTATTCAATCAAATGTAAAACAGGAAAGCGCTATTTACCCCAATCCCGCCTCAGACTACTTCACGATAAATGGCATCGAAAACATCAGGCAAATCGTTGTGAAAAACAGCGCCGGCCAGGAGATCATCCGCCAAAATGCAGATCAGGCTGTGGTCAACATTTCGGTGCTGCAAAAGGGGCTTTACCTGGTTTTCGTCCTTGATTCGAATAACCGGCAGCACATTTTCAAACTTATCAGGCAATAATTCAAATCATCTTTTTGGTCTATTAATTTCATTTTTTAATCACAAAAATTTTCACACTATGAGAAACTTTTATTTTGCTCTTGTGCTGGCAATCCTTGCTGGTAACCTGATTGCCCAAAGCACGCATACCATTGATTTTGAACCGGGAGGAACCGGCGCCGACTGGACATGGATTGTTGTAGAGAATGCTGATAATCCTCCACTTGAGTTTATTGCTAATCCGGTAAGCAGCGGCATAAACACATCTGCAACTGTGTCCAAATTTACCGCCAGGCAATTTGGAAATCCCTGGGCATTGTGTTTTACCGATGGTGACGGGGTTTTTACCTTCAACGCTTCCAACTCGACGGTAAAAATCATGGTCTATAAATCGAAGATCAGCAACATTGGGATGAAATTCGAGGGAATTAGCGGCGCTATCGAAATTCTTGTTCCCAACACCCTGGTTAATCAGTGGGAAGAAGTGACTTTCAATTTTTCCGGCGTGATCGGAAATACCTACAACAGGATTGTTGTGATTCCTGATTTTGATTTTGCACCAAGAGGTGGCGATGTCATCGTTTATTTCGACAACATTCAGGTACCCGACGGAGTAACGGTTCCTCCTCCTGCAGAGCCAACCACTGCTCCCCCGATCCCAGCTCATGCTGAAGAAGATGTAGTTTCAATCTATTCAGAGGCTTACACGAATGTTCCCGGAACCAACTTCAATCCCAACTGGGGGCAATCTACGCAAGTGACTGTGGATTATATGGTTGCCGGAAACAAAACTCTTCGCTACCAAAACCTAAACTACCAGGGTACACAATTCGGCGCCAATCAAAATGTTTCAGAATATGAGTTCGTGCATGTTGATTTCTGGACACCCAATTCAACATTACTCAGGTTTTTTGTCATCAGCCCCGGTCAGGAAACATTCTATACCCTGCCCATCACACCGGAAACATGGGTGAGTGTGGATATTCCTTTAACCCACTTTGTTCCGCCGGTAAACCTTGCCGATGTATTCCAGTTTAAAGTAGATGGCAACGGCACCGTATTCTTCGACAACTTGTATTTCTGGAAAAATCCTTCCAACACGCTGGCAGATGCCACTTTGAGCGATCTGCAGGTGGATGGCACAACCGTTCCGGGATTTGCGCCAAATATTTTGAGCTATGATGTTGAATTGCCATTCGGCACCGTGGATGTTCCATTGGTTACTGCAACTACCACCAATCCCAATGCGAGTCACGAAGTGTATCCCGCAGCAGCATTTCCCGGAACCACCGAAGTAGTGGTTACGGCTGAGGATGGGGAAACCATGCAAACCTACGCGGTGAATTTCACTGTTGCTGGCCCGGTTCCCACTTCGGATTATTGCGAAACACTGGTTTATCATTTCGGGATCACAGCAGAAGCACCATCGGCTGCTTACCTGACTATCAGAAACCTGGATGCTAATTCGCTGCTTGTAGAGGTTTCTTCAGCAACCGATGACCCTGTTGATTTGCTGATAGTAACCGGCGGAAGCGGCGCAGCCATTTCTAGTGAAAATACATTAGTTCCCGGAAAAATCAGCCGCATATTGTCATGGGGTGGAACTCCTCCGGAAAACGTCACTTTAAATGTTTTATGGAGTAAGTTATCATTCCCCGGCAACTGGATGTTAAGCCAGGGTGATATCACCGTACCTTTTGCAGCCATTTGCGAACCAACAGGCCCCACAACAGTAGTTTTCAAGGTTGATATGTCCGAATATGCGGGATCGTTTGGCAATGTCTATGTAAGCGGCAGCTTCAACGGCTGGTCGGGTGATGCGAACATGATGTCTGATCCTGATATGGATGGAGTTTATGAAGCTGAGATTGTGCTGGAAAACGGTACTTACGAATATAAATTCACCCTCGACAACTGGAGTGGTCAGGAACAGTTCATCGGTGGAGAACCATGCACGGTTACTGCAGGGCCTTATGTGAACAGGGTTCTCACAGTTACCGGATCGGCGGTATTACCGGCGGTTTGCTGGAACAGTTGCTATGCTTGCGGCGAAGAACCCCGGCCAAAAGATGTCACTTTCAGGGTTGATTTGGAATATTTCAATGGAAATTATTCAAATGTTTATGTAAGTGGAAACTTCAATGGATGGTGCGGCAACTGCAACCAAATGACTGATCCGGATATGGACGGAGTTTACGAAACCACACTCTCGTTGATGGATGGCCTTTACGAATATAAATTTACAATGGACAACTGGGCTGTTCAGGAAGAATTTATGCCCGGCGAACCATGCACTATGACAACTGGCCCTTACACCAACCGCGTGCTTACGATTGATGCGGATGTTGTGCTATCAGCAGTTTGCTGGAACAGTTGCGACATTTGCCCCGACTATTTGGCCGGGTGGACCGGAATTTCGACCAACGTAATACCGGATGACAGAATGGCTCTGGAAGATCTTTTCGAGCCAATCATTGACGATATGGTCATCCTGCTTTCAAACAGCGGTATTTTCTGGCCTTCGCAAAACATCAACACCATCGGCAATTGGGATACTTACAAAGGATATAAGGTGAAATTTGCCTCCGATGTCAACTTCGAATTTACCGGCGCACCGCTTACCGACAGAACGGTCAGCTTCCAGCCAGGAACCTCTTTTGTACCTGTGCTGAGCGAAGAACCAGTAAGCGTTACCGATGTAATTGTGCCCCTCGCCGCAGCTGTTGACTTTATGTTCGACATCAGGAACGGGCTGATCTTCTGGCCATTGGGCGGCATTGTCCCAGGAGTGCCTTATGCGCTCGAAACACTTTATCCCGGATTTGCCTATCTGACCAGGTTTGCTCAACCTGCTACAATCAATTTTGGCCTGGTTCCACCAAAATCAGCCTTCACAAATCAACCCAAAGCGCTGGTGAATGCTACCACCTGGAATGATGTGGCCTCAACCGGCGTGCAGCATATCATTTCGGTAAATGCTTCTGAGCTAGTACCAGGTGATTTTATCGGGGTATTTGATGCTTTTGGAACCTGCGTTGGGTTGGCTCAGTTCAATGCTGAAGGCAACATTTTACCGCTGGTCGTTTATGGAAATGACATAACCACAGCAACAAAAGATGGTCTTATGCAAAGCGAACAGATGTCGTTCAGAATCTTCAGGAATAGCACTGAAATAATGGTTACGCCGATATTTGACCAAACTTTGGCAAACAACGACGGAACATTCGCCGAAAACGGCCTCTCCATCATCACCGGATTCAAGATGGGAGCTACCGGTGTCGAAACGCCACAAGCCGCTTCATTCTCTGTTTATCCCAATCCTGGCAAAGGCATTTTCACCATCGGAACTGATGTTGAAGGCAGCTTCAACCTGGTGGTTACCAATATCAAGGGACAGCAGATTTATTCGGCTAACCTGAATGGTAAAACTACTATCAACCTTGCCGATCAGGCCAAAGGAATCTATTTCCTCAGGATCTCTACTGCAAACCATACCTCAGTAACCAAGATCGTAATCGAATAAAATCCAATATGATGCAGGAGACTTACCGGATATTTCTGTTTAAGTCTCCTCTTCATCAGAAAGCGTTCAAAACAAACAGGTAATGGGGTATGCATCAGCAAAATCGGGTTGCATGCCCCATTATTTCTTATTTCGCGGATGAGTAAAAGGCTGCAATAATGAAATGTAAAAAAACTATCCTGGCGTTTCTGATAATGATGGCACTTGGCGCCAGCGGGCAAACCATTCATATTACTGGGTATCCGGTTTTTGGCGAACAAGGCCAACTGAGTGGAAAGGCTGAAGTCACAAACCCGCTAACCTGGAGTGTTGCATGTTATGTTTTTGTTCAGGAAGCCGGCGGTTGGTGGGGGCCAAAGCCCTCCACAATTCAGCCGCTAACGCCATTGCAGCCGGATGGTAGTTTTTTTGTAAATTTTATCTCAGGTGGGTACGATCATTTTTGCACCGGATTTTTTGTATGTCTCTGGCCAAATTCCAATCCTGCACCGCCCTTTATTGGGGGTGGAAATTTGCCGGCCCCGATGTTAAACCAGCCTCACGACATTGCGGAGCGGCCTCACGGAAGTAAGCAGCTTTTCTGGCCCCGACCCGAAGATGGATGGGTAATTAAAGAGACGTTTAATGAAATTCCCATTGGACCAGGCGAAAATCTGTTTTCTTCATCGCCTGAAAATGTCTGGATTGACAACCAAAACCGGCTACATCTCAAAATTACCCATCAAAACGGGCACTACCGCTGCAGCGAGATTATAGCGGATACTTCGTGGGGTTATGGTAAGTACTACTTCGTTTACGAAAGCAACCCCAATATCCTTGATATCAGGTCGGTATTTGGTTTTTTCACATGGGATTCGTTCAGTCCACTGGCGCCCGAACCGGAAAATTTCTACCGCGAAATTGACTTTGAGTTTTCGCGCTGGGGCAATGCCGGCGACCCCACCAACGCGCAGTTTGTCATCCAGCCTTGGGAACCACAGGGAAACCTGCTCAGATACAACGCAGGCACATCCCCTGGTACCATCCATTCGTTTGCCTGGCACAAGGATTCGGTGGTTTTCGAAAGCCGGAAAGCCGACTCCACCATGATCAAAAAATGGGTTTACACCGGCACCGACAACCCTAAACCGGGAAAGGAAAATATCAGGATAAACCTTTGGCTCACGAGCCAGTCGCCGGCTTTGCAGGACGAAGTTATCCTTTCTGACTTTGGTTTCCGGTATCATCTCGATGCGCCGGCGCTTATGGAAGTATCCAAATGTGGCGGTAACAATATTTCCATCAGCTGGAATGCTACACCGGGACATTTTTACAAGGTTTACCGCTCAGATAATCCTCAGCTCGACAGCGCGGTTCCTATTCATAATGAATGGATTTCATCTGGTTCATTCATAGATGAAAACCCGGAGCCCGAAAAGTGGTTTTACTATGCCGTGCGTTCCGCCGACAATGCTGACGGATCAAATATAAACGGCTATACTTCAGGTTATTCAGCCATTGATTCAGGCATTGTCTGCCAAAATTTGCAGGTGACAATCCCGGCTGGCTGGTCTGGAATTTCGGGTTACATTGATCCGGTGGAAACCAGCATTGAATCACTGTTTGGCTATATGGGCAACGATCTTGTCATCATCCAAAACGATCATGGTACTTATTACCCTGCAAACGGCATAAATACGCTGGTAAACTGGAATTATCAGCACGGCTATCTCATAAAAGCCAACGCCACGTCCAGCCTCGATTTACAAGGTATTTCAGACATTGACCGGACAATCCTGCTCCACTACGGTTGGAACTTAATCCCTGTTTTATCGCCATGCGAAGTAAGTTGCAATGAGCTTTTTTCATCTGCAGCTGTGGTGATTGTCAAGGAGGTGGCAGGGATCAGATGCTGGTGGCCGGAAATGAACATTTCAACACTCTCTGTTTTGAACCCGGGTAGTTCCTATTTAATTCTGGTGACTGGCGAAACAACAATCATATTTCCAACATGCAATTATTCAAGTAATTAACAAGATTTATTGAAAAATGTACCAGGGTTTATTATCTTTGCGCAGATTTGATTTTTTCATCAGAAGGAGGCTAATCTTTGATTTCGATCTAAATGAAATTTCAGATCAGCGGGATTCAGGTTAAATAGGCCTTAACATTTCAGAATCAGCAATTTGACATGAATTTTATCATAAATTTTATCTATAAACAATTCAAATTTAAACCGTTATGAGACACATTTACATTTTTTTACTGGTGATGCTGTTTTCAGCCTTTGCCAATGCGCAGTACATTTACACCGATTTCGACGGAAATCAGAACGAAACCTTCAGTGGCTGGCCCAATGCACCCACTGTAGTAGTTAATCCCGATCAGTCAGGGATCAACACCAGCGCCAACGTTGGTCAATGGGTGCGCTCCACCGAGCAGTGGGCTCACGCTTACATAATCCTGAGCGACAAAATCAACTTTGCCACCGGCAACACATTCAAAATGAAAGCCTGGTCGCCGATAGCGTGTAACTTTCTTTTCAAACTGGAGGATAAAACCAACGGAGGCATTTTTATCGAAAAAATGCAGGCCATCTCAACTCCCAATCAATGGGTGGAACTAACTTTTGATTTCACCGGCGCAGCCTCCGGAACTTACGATAAGATCGTGATTTTCATGGACTTTGCTACTACAACCGACAACACCTTTTATTTTGATGATGTCGAAGGACCTTCCTATGGTTCAGGAACTGGTCCTACCGGCGCACACATTTACAACGACTTCGATGCCAACCAGAACAATGTTTTCAGCGGCTGGCCAAATGCTCCCGAAAGCATCATCAACCCGGATCCATCAGGGTTGAACACCAGCGCCAATGTTGGAAAATGGATACGCACTACCGAAACCTGGGCGCATATGTACACCGTGCTGGACGGGAAAGTGAACTTTGCCACCGGCGATAAATTCTACCTGAAAGTCTGGTCACCAATTACCTGCAATGTTCTTTTCAAACTTGAAGACCAGGCAAACGGCGCTACATTCGTTGAAGTAAGCCAACCGGTGGCTGTTGCCAATGAATGGGTTCAGCTGACGTTTAACTTTGCCGGCGCGCAATCGGGGTTATACGACAAAGTGGTGATTTTCCTCGATTTCATGGGCAGCGCTGACAATACTTTCTTCTTTGATGATATTCAGGGACCCGAATACAGCACCGGCCCCGGCCCATGGACACCCTACATTTACACTGATTTTGACGCTAACCAGAACGTAACTTTCACCGGCTGGCCAAATGCACCTGAACTTATTGCCAATCCTGATCCAACTGGGCTCAACACCAGCGCCAACGTGGGCAAATGGATGCGTACGACCGAAACCTGGGCACACATGTCCACCGTACTGGATGGAAAAGTGAACTTTAGCACCGGCGATAAATTCTTCCTCAAAGTCTGGTCGCCCATCACCTGCAACGTCCTTTTCAAACTAGAAGACCAAGCCAACGGAGCCATTTTCAAAGAAGTAAGCCAGCCTGTGGCCACTGCCAATCAATGGGTAGAACTTACTTTTGATTTCTTCGGTTCCCAGTCAGATCTTTACGATAAAGTGGTGATTTTCCTTGATTTCATGGGCAGCGCCGACAATACATTCTATTTTGATGATGTTGCAGGCCCGCAATGGGGTGGCGGTGGAACTGGTACACAGGTTACTCTGCCGGTGACTTTCGAAGATGAAACCGTGAACTACGCCCTCACCGACTTTGGCGGAAACGCTTCCGAAATTGTAGTTGATCCTACCAACGCCAACAACATGGTAGCCAAATCCATCAAAACTGCCACCGCCGAGCTCTGGGCAGGTACAACCGTTGGAGGCACAACCGGTTTTCCGACACCCATACCTTTCGAAGCCGGCTCAACAACAATGTCGGTCAGAATCTGGTCACCAACCTCCGGAACCCCGATGCGCCTTAAAGTAGAAGCCGCCAGCGACCCAACCATAAGCGTTGAAACAGAAGCGGTTACTACTGTGGCCAATGATTGGCAAACCCTGGTGTTCGACTTCAGCAATGAAGCGACCGGAACTGCGCCGCTCGATTTATCCAAATCCTACAACAAGGCATCTATCTTCTTCAACTTTGGAACTACCGGAGCACAGGCAGGCGAACAGACCTACTACTGGGACGATATGGAATTTACAGGCACAGGTCCTGTGGTGAAACCTCTGGCTGCCAGCGACGTACAGGAAAATTTTGAAAACGACGGTTACAGCACTATCCCCGAATGGAAATTCCAGGATCCCGATCTCAATGCACTGCCAGTTATCGTTGACCCGCTGAACGCCGAAAACCATGTGGCCGATTATATCCGCTCGGGAAATTTTGAGTGGACCAATGCGCAATTCATCCTCAATCACCGCATGGATCTCTCCGAAAGAAATAAATTCCAGTTGAAAGTGCTCTTCCCGTCATCCAACAACTATACTGGCAACCTCACACCCACTGCAGCCATGAAGCTCCAAAACAGCCTCCTCGGCGGCAATGCCTGGACAACACAAACCGAAATCAAACTCACCATTGAACAGTTTGATGCATGGGTAACGCTGCAGTTCGATTTTAGCGCAATTGCCGACAGCGTGAATTACGACCAGATAGTGATCCAGTTTGGGGGAGAAGGTCATTTTGTGGCCGGCCAGTTCCATTTTGACGACCTGAAACTCCTGGAAGCTGGTGCATCGGTTAACGATCAGCAGATCAATACTTTTGACCTATTTCCCAATCCTGTCAGCGAAATGTTTGTTATTGGCGGAGTTGAAGGAGCTACTGCCGTAAAGGTATACAACATCCAGGGACAATTGGTGATTTCTGAAACTGGAAATATCTCCATCCTGAATGTTTCGCAACTCAACCGCGGGGTTTACCAGGTGGTTGTAGAAAATAAGAAGGGTGAACGCTTTTTTGCAAAGATGCTCAAAATCTGATTTTTGAGAATCTGACAAACTGAATTCTGAAAGAGGGGATAAAATGGATTCCTTACCATTTGTCCCCTCTTGTTTTTTGGTAATCTGGTATTTTTGCCCTTTACTTCTCAAACAAAAATTTATCACATAATACTGTATTTCAATTATTTATCAAATGCAAAGAATCAAAATATCACAATCAGGGCCTGAGTTTTCCCGAATTTCACTGGGACTTTGGAGGCTGGCCGAATGGCATATGACCTCATCCAGGCTTACCAGTTTTATCGAAGAAAACATCAATTTGGGAATTACAACCTTCGATCACGCCGACTTTTATGGAAACTATACCTGCGAAGTATTGTTCGGAGAGGGACTTGCTGGAAAACCATCGCTGCGGCAGAAGATGGAAATCGTGACCAAATGCGGAATCAAGTTTCCGTCGGATAACCGGCCTGAAAACCGGTTTCATGGCTACGACACCTCACAAGAACATATCATTCGGTCGGCAGAAAAATCATTGCAAACCCTTCGTACCGACTACATAGATGTACTGTTGATTCATCGCCCTGATCCTCTGATGAATGCCGATGAAATTGCTGAAGCTTTCTCAAAGTTGAAATCCGTAGGTAAAGTTCTTCATTTTGGCGTCTCCAATTTTCTTCCCCATCAGTTTGACCTGCTGCAATCACGTCTCGATTTCCCACTGGTTACCAATCAGATAGAGGTTTCGGTTCTGTGCACTGAACCATTTTATAACGGCGTGCTCGATCAGTGTCAGCAACTGCGGATCAGCCCGATGGCATGGTCGCCGCTGGCTGGAGGGCGCATCTTTACCGGAAACGGCGAGCGGGAGCAGCGGGTAAGAGGTGAACTGATCAGGGTTGGAGAAGAACTGGGTGGTGCATCACCCGATCAGGTTGCGCTGGCCTGGCTTTTGAAGCATCCCTCAAGTATTATTCCCGTAATCGGTACAAGTAGTGTTGACCGGATTAAAAGCGCAGTAGCTGCTATGAACCTTGAATTATCAAGGGATCAATGGTTCAGGATACTGGTTGCATCGGAGGGGCGGCCAGTGGCGTAATTTATTCATGTGGCAGGAAAAATTACTGTGCCAGCGTAAAGCGCAGGGTTATACCGCCGTTGGTGGTTGAGGTGCGGTATTGCGAAGAGACAAACGGGTTATTGGTAACCTTATCGAAAAAGACCCTTATGTTCAGCCGCTGATTGACTGTGTATTCTGCAGAAAGATTGATGGATGTAACCTTCTGCCCTGAGGAAACCTGGTTAATATCCTCTTCGATTCTCCTGAGAACGGTTTTGTTGGATTTTATCGAAAAGTCGGCTCTGACGTTGAGATCACTTTTCACATTTTGCCGTGTTCCCTGCCCACCGCCTGTCGTTGACCGGATGCCAAACTGCACCTCCTTGAACCGGTAGCCTAATCCTACCACATATTCGTTGGTACTTACCTCCGTCAATTGATTGTTGACAAATCCCAGAGAGAGGTTTCGGGCTTTCTTGATTTCAAACTTGGTCATCAGGCTGTTGATCCAGTTCATGTCGAAGGAGATCAGCGGGTTGAACTGCTCGATGATGCTTACCTGTGCGATGAGGTACTCGTGGATGTAGTTGTTGTTGTTGTCGAGCGCTTTGGGTGAATCGTTGAATTCGCGGTAGAGCAGGTTGCTCTGGAATGAGCTGACGTTGTAGTTGCTTCGGTAGCCATGGGTAAGGGTGAGCGACCGGAGGAACTTGCGGAAAGGTTCGAGCCTCGAAAGGCCGTTATAGGTAATGCGCCAGTTGAGCATTGGGATATCCGGCATCGGGTCGAGTTTGTAGGAACCGGCGCTTTTACCGGTGTATGCCGACAGGAAGCTGAACAAAAGTACTTCCTGCTGCGATGCTCCGTAACCCTCCGGGAAGCCGGTCGAATCCACCACATTACCACTCCAGTTGGGATTGGCGTTGGCAAGCCGGAAGGCAATTTCCAGCCGGTTGTTTTTCAGCTGCTCAAAATTGACATTCTGATCCTTTTCGTTGTCTTTTTCCCAGGCCGTTCCCCAGGTAAGGATTGACATACTGAAACTGCCCTGTTCCTGGGGTGAGTAAGAAGCAAAACTGCCATTTGCGTCAGCTTTGAAATACTCCTGGTGCAGGAGTGAATAGGTTCGGTCGGCGCTTAGCTCGATTTTCAGGTCGGTGAAAGGCTCGATGTTTCCCCTGAAATTCAACTGCTCATTGAACTTGGTGATGTAGGCCGAGTTGAGTAAGGTATCCGCTGTCAACCAGTTGTTGGCAACTGCGCGGGGTCGGATGTCTTGCTGGCTTCCAAAGATAAAACCGGCTCCCGGGGCATTTTCCGACCAGTTGTTTCCGATATATCCGGCCTCGGGGATAAAGCCTGGCAGGAAAGTTCCGTTGCCTTGCGAATAGGCCAGTGACGCCCGCTTGAAACTTGTTACCAGCTTTAAAATTGTATTTCCTGCTATCCTGAAATAATCGGGCCTCTCTTTTTTGGTCGTATCCTGAACAGGTTTTTTATCTGCAGGGGGCTCTCCGGGACGTGGCATTCCACCGGGTCGCTGCGGGGCTTTAGGCTGGTTGACCTTTTTCAGGCCGGGAACCTTGTCGTACAACCTGTCGAACGACAAATTGCCGTTGAGCTGAATAGTGTTAGAGTTTTCGATCTGGTTGCCGAATCTTGCCTGGAGCGATTTCGGCGAAGCCTGCCAGCGATAGTTCACCTGGTAGCGTGCTGTGGCATTTACCCAGTCGAGCAGCGGAAATTTGTTAATAGGGATGGTATAGTTCAACCCAACCATCTGTGTAAAAAGTGTTTTGCTACCCCAATTTTTGATTTCTGACTTAATCTGATCTTTCTTAATCTGATAATCAGGGTCCTCCTTCTCAAGACTGCCAGGCAATTCATTGATATAGGAGGCTACATCAGCCTTGTAATCCATTCGTAATGAACTGGTAAAATCCCAGTTCAGACTGAAGTTTCGTGTCCAGTCCCATTTTTTGAGATAGGTAGGTTCGATTAACACCTCATACTGGCTCTTATTGCGTAACAGCCTTTTATTGTATTCGCGCATCATATCGGTGCGGAAAGAAAAGAGCTTGGGCAAAAGATAGAAATTGAAATCCCGTATCAGCCCCAAAGGTTTTGGACTAAAAAACTTGGAGGATGCAAACGGCCGGTAATTTTTCGGATTATTGTTGAAGTTATAACCAATTCCACCGAGGTACTTTTTCTGCACATCGTATTCATAATCAACATTTCGGGCAAATATTTCGGAATAGGAATAGGTAAATCCCCAGTTTTCGATGTCGTAGAAATTGGATTTGGTTGAGGCGCCCATTTTGGTCTTCCTCACATTGATAAAATTGATGTTTTTACGCCTGACGTAGTCTTCGTTAAGCTTGACGATGGAATCCTTTTCTTTTTTGCTGTCAAAGGTTTTCAGGTCATCTTTGAGCAGTACGTCAGGGTCGAGCAGGTTATACTTGGGGTCAATTCTCGATTCGGAATAGTCGAAGTGCATCGGAATGCGGATTCCGGCTTTTTCGGGAAAGAATTTGCCCAGCTCCAGATTGGTGGAGAAGTCCCAGTTCTTTATGAACTCCTTTGAACGGTCGCTGGTTTTCTTTTCGATTGTACCAAATCCCGGTGTGCTGTATAAACCAGTCAGGGCAATATTTCCAAAATCGGAGAGGTCGCTTCTGATGCGTGCTGTTGCCGCAAAACCGCCCTGGTTGTTGAAGTCCGTGAGGCGCAGTTCGTTCACCCAGATCTCAGCGCACTTAGGCAGGCCATCGTCGTTTCCGGTGAGCGAAGTTTGCTTGGGATTTCTTACCCCGATCATAATGGCTTTTACACTGCTCAGGTTAGGGCTACCCAAAATAGTAACCCTGTTTTCGCCGTCATAGGCATAGAATGGTAAAAGAAGACTGGCGCCGGATATGCTTCCGTTTCTGATCTCTTCGTTGCGCGCGGTTTTAAAATCCACCAGCCGTTGCAAATCAATTTTGAACCGGTTGGCTTCCGGCCAGATCAGGTTTGGTTCGTTGAAAGTGGTGTACCAGGGAGTAAAGCGCAGCGGTATTTCGTATTCGTAGTAATTCTCGGTAAGGTCGGCGCCAAAACGCATAAAGACCGTCATATCACCGTCGTTCAGATCCTGGTTTTCGATGAGTTTTTCGGCGTGCACATACATCTCGATGAAGCCATAGTCCCTGAAGTCGAAATCGGTGGTTTTGTAAGCGCCGCGGGCATCGCCATCAATAAGGTTACAAACCCTCAGCACCATGGACTGTTCGTTGAGCTGCTGGAGGTTGGTGGTTCCCAGGTTCACCTCCCGCTCGATGCCCGGTGGGATTACATAAGGTATGGGCTGTCTTTTACCGTTTTCTTCAATATTTACCGAAAGGATATCAAAAGCAGTTTCACTCTGTACATCGTTTGGAATATATTCGCCGGGCGACAGAAGGTCGTAGCGGTATCTTCTCCACTCGCCCCTGACCAGCTCGAGAGTTGCAAAACGCAGTACCATCGGGTTTTCGAATCCTTTCATAAACATTCTCAAAAACCTGATGGACTGAAAATCCTGGATTCCGCCGATAATTTTTTCAGGGTCGCGCACCGGAATTTTGAATTGATACCATTTTACCTCACCGATCTGACCGTTGGGAAGCCTGATGCCCTGTGCGTTGTAAATGTCGGTGATGTAATTGTCACCGATGTTCATTTTGGAAGGATCGAGTGTAACTTTATACTGAAAATAGCGCTCGCCTTCGCTCAGCGTATTATCGCGGTTGATGTCTTCAACGTTGGGGAGCGTGGTAGCTGCGGTGGGATAGGCCTCGGGATTGATGTCTTCGGTGGGGGAGTTTCCGTCGGGACCGTTGTAATTTTTGTAACGATTAAGGATGCTGGCGTACTCAGCATCATTATCAAAGTCGGTACCCCGGTAATAATGATAGTTGTCGGAGGAGGGGTCAATCAGCGCCTGCTGGTAGGCTGAAGATGAGGTTCCAAACTGAGCGGCAATAGGATCTAATAGCTGATTCCTGAAGAACGATTGTTCATCCACATCGCGCAAACCATCCAGACCAACATCCTGGAAAGCGCGCGATCCTGCCACGTTGCTGAAGTTATCCACCAGCGCCTGGAACGAAGGTACCCGTCCCCAAATTGTAGTATCCACATTTTCAACCACTTCGGTTGGGGGTAAGCCATGTTCAAAGCTTTTACGCCCATCACGAAGAATGTCCTCAGAAATATCGCCAAGGTTAAAATAGAGTTCCCCGGAGTTATCCGCGCTTTTCGTAAACGGATCCATCATCCAGAACTCAATGTATTCGACGTTTGTGGCGTCGAAGTTGGTTGACTCAATACGCCGCATAATACCGCCCCACCTGGTTTCAGGAAGTTTCAGCGTACCATCAGGATTAATACCGGCCGAAATCCCCTGTTCACCATCAACATCATAGTTGTAAGGGCCTTTCTCCGAAGGATAATAAGCCAGGTTGAGAATGGGGATATTGGTGGGTACACCATTAGGGACATCTTTATTCGGGAAAACCTCAGTTTCGAGAACCTGCCTCACCTGGTGGTCGGATAATTCGTTAAGAGTGATATTGGGTGGCCGGAGATTTCCGGTTTCGTCATAAAACAGCGGATCAATGATGTAGTAAGCGAGTTTTGCCCTGTTGTAACCATAGGCCAGGCCCGTTCCCGGGCCGCCTTCGGGAAACATTCCGGCAGTCTCCTGCTTCTGTGGTGTGCTGGCCAGATGCCAGTAGGCCATATTTTTCAGGTCAATGGTTGATTTTGCCGCTTCGAAGTCGTCTATATAAGAGGTTCCCGTACTGCCGATCACTTTAGCATGACCTGGCACAAAATGGGCAAACTCACCGTCAATCGTAACCCGCGATTCCTCCTTGGCGGTCAGGAATGGCAGTTTATCCACGATTTTGGTAATCAGCCTCGACTGGGTCTGGTAGGCAACATCCATCCCCCAGATAGTGTTGGAAATGGGGTCGTTGCCATAACTAACCTTTTGGGTCATCGGCCTTTCGGTCAGATTGAGGATGGTACCGCCGATATTGAAGTTTTCATTAATCCGGTAGTCAATGTGGGTACCCATGAGCCGTTTGGTCTGAACGCTGAAATAGGACTGACTTTCGAGCGAAATGTTGATGGGGGTACCGGAGTTGAGCACCCCTTCGTTGATAATCCGCACACGGCCGAGTGTGTAATCCACCGTGTAGTCCACATTTTCGACCAGCGGAACCCCGCCGGCGGTCACCGTAACCGAACCCTGGGGAACGTTGAGTGCATTCAGCGAAATCTCAGAACCTGAAGAAGATTTGTAAAAACCCTCGATCATGAACTTATTCTTTTCGGGATATTGCTGCGCCCCGCTTTTGGTGAGTGTGTAAAGCGAATCGTAGGCAAATCGGTCGGCAATGTCATCATTACCGATCTGTGTCCTGAGGTAACTGCCGAATGGCTCCAGCACTGTAAAATAAATCCTTCCGTTGGAGCCTTGAATGGTACCTCCCTGTGTGGCAGCGTTGTCAATAAAGTCGAAGATACCGTCAAAAGGCGGATTAAGCTGTGGATCAAGATTATCAAAATTCAGCACCCTGATAAGTGGTATCCCGCTTGTGTTTCCGGCGTCGGTAAGATAGCTGGTTGGCACAGCATTCTGATTACCGGTATAAAGAATATTTAAAATGAAATCCTTGTTTTGCACCTGGTAGGCGCCGATCGGGTAAACGTTTTTCATCATCAGGTTCCAGATCGGGATTTTGGTACTGAGGTAATTGCTTTTCAGCAGCTTGACTATCAGGTTTTTCGGAGAATCAATACCTCCGTCAGAAAATTCGCCAACCTGGTACAGTGTGGTGTCGCCAATTACATTGTACTGATAGGCTACGGCCAGAACCTGGTCAGGATTCAGGGTGGTATTGAGAGAGATAAACCCAAGCTTACTGTTGAAAGTGTACTCGTTCTGGTTAAGCTTGCGGGCGCTCTCCATCTTAACACCGTCAATTCCAGATTCGAAATAAAACGGAGCGCCGGTCAGGATAGAAGCCACCTTGTTGATGTCTCTGATATCAGGTTCAAATTGCAACAGCAACTCCATCAGATTGTTCGAGCGGTAGTTGTCAGGAAAAACGCTTTGTTTTCCGGTGACGCTCGTACTATAAGGATTCTTTTCGCCCAAGTCCTGAAAAGCAATGATGTTTCGGTTGTCGGTTACCGCTGCGCCAATGTTGGTTACCCAGACTTCGATTTTGGTGATGTTTACGTTGGAACTGATTACCGGCAGTTCTGCAAGCGCATCATTGTAGGATTCGCGGAAATACTGCGCCAGCAGGAAGTGTTTGTTTTCTTCGTACTGGTCGGAGTTGAGCGTAAAGTAGTTGGTTTGCGCGCCTCCCTGAACAGTGATGCTCTGGGTTTCGCTCTCCTGTTCCGAGTAAATTGCAGTAACCGTAGCCCGTCCGAATTTCAGCTTGGTTTTTATGCCAAACAGCGCCTGGCTGCCGGTAATCAGGGTGCTGTTGAGCGGGAGCGTAACATTACCGGCTTCGATGAGCTGAATGATTTCGTCCTCTTTTCCTTCGTATTTAAGGTTAAGTTTGTTTTCGAATTCAAAAGTGGCCTCGGTGTTATAGTTGGTCTGAAACTCAATTTTATCTCCTATCTTGGCCAGTACACTCATCTGGATGCGTTGCTGAAAATCGAAATTGACTACGTTTTGTTGCCTGACGCTCAGCGTAGGGTCTTCGCGTTTGTTGGCCAGCACGCCGAAGGTCAGCTCGGCCGATCCCTGTGGCCTGATATCAATGGTTCCTGATCCGAAAATCTTCTCAAAGACCTCACCGCCAATATAAACCTGTGGAATAATCCCGGTATTTGAGGCTCCCTGCCCGGCCGATTTTGCCCGCTCTGTCCAGTATTGCCGTAAAGCTCTTTCCTGATCCCATTTGAGATAATCCCCGGCAGGCATCGTGTAAGGTGTACGGTAGTCGAGGTTACCAATCCGCTCTTTGATGATGTATTCGTTGGTTTCAGGGTCGTACTCCACCTGTTGTTGAACGTTGGAAGGCTCGTTGAGATACAGCGGCGACTGGGGTTTTGGGTCGGTAACGGCGGAGGGGTTGGCAAATGGATAGATCAGCTCGATGGAGTCAGGGCGCAGTATCTGAAAAGGATCGGGGTTAATCCAAACCTTTTGGTTCCGCTTTGCCGCTGGCCGGTAGATACCCGCCACCGAATACATGACCAGCGCTGAAAATAACAGTATGTATGTTGATTTCCGTATCAATAATTGTTACCGGTTACCTGTTGAAAAACAAAGAAATACCTGAAGCGAAGGGTAGAGATGAGAGGTAAAAGACCAACGATAACGATGATCTTCATTAAAAAACTCCGTTGTTGTATACTATCACTCATAAGCTTCACTTGACAAACTACAAGATTTTCAACGCTTCTTTTATCAATGCTTCAACGCCAAGATCGGGATTGTTTTTCAAAATGCTGTTCAAAGCCTTTTCTGATGCAAGTTTTCCAAAGCCCAGCGTGGTCAGCCCAATTAACGCCTCTTCTTTTTGGGTATTGTGCGAAATTCCCAAAAATTCAGGGGTTGAGGTCTCTTTGCCCATCTTATCCTGCAGCTCAACAATGATGCGTTGGGCAGTCTTGTTTCCAATTCCCTTTACACCCTTCAGCACGCCAAGTTCACCCAGCCTGATGGCCTCAACAATTTTGTGATAAGCCAGCGAGGAGAGCATCAGCATGGCCGTGTTGTTGCCCACACCCGACACCGAAATCAGGAGCCGGAACAAAGCCCGCTCAGCCGGTTCGTAAAACCCGTAAACCACAAGTCCTGTTGGTGTTGTGGCTTCCACCCTGAAAGCAAGATGGGTGTAGAGTTTTACCTCTTCCCTGTCTTTGACCGCCGAAAAGGTCTGAAGCGAAATATTGATAAGATAACCCGTACCGCCCTGTTCCAGAATGACATAGGCCGGATTTTTTTCTACCAGTTTCCCTTTTAAGTATTCAATCATAGTT
The DNA here is from genome assembly GCA_036794825.1 of Bacteroidales bacterium. Classification (GTDB taxonomy): domain Bacteria; phylum Bacteroidota; class Bacteroidia; order Bacteroidales; family 4484-276; genus RZYY01. The sequence continues at coordinate 218,467 of DAIRGA010000003.1, forward strand.
GCTGTACATTGATCTGCGTGAAGGCAAAAATAAAACTTTTCCAATGGAGCATTTTTTACCATATTCCGGTGATTGTTTCTTCCAAAGAGGTTGTTGATTGAATGAAAGATATATTTTTGTCGGTAATAACCCAACAATCATCACTACGTTGAAAAAGAAATTACTGATTTCCAGCATGCTGATATTTTTCCTTCTCCCGGGCCTTTTGGCCCAGATCAGCGAAGGAGGTACCCCCCCGGGTTTCAGATATCCTGTAAACGAGCATAAAACTCCATCCATCAATGTACCCGCTCCCAACATTGAGCAACTCAAACAAGAGGATGAATTTTACCGCAAAAACGGTATGGCCATCCGTTTCGCCGAATCGGTCAGCATTGATGTTGATCTTGCCAGAGATGGTTCTTGGGAGGTTCTGGCTGATGGTGGCAGGCTCTGCAGGCTGAATATTGTTTCACCGGGAGCGCAGGCATTGATTCTCTATTACCGGAAATTCATCATTCCGGAGGGTGGCAAATTATTCCTTTTCAGCGCCGACAAATTGCAGGTAATCGGAGCATTTACCTCACAAAGCAACCCTCAAAGGCAAACTTTTGCCACCGAAATGATCAGGGGTGAAAAGGTTACCCTCGAGTATTACGAGCCGTCCGGTAAGATTGCTAAACCGCAAATTATGATTGAAGAAGCCGGCTATGTTTACCGCACCGCCGACCGATTTTTCAACCCGAAGGGGTTTGGCACCTCCGATACCTGCGAAGTGAATGTGAACTGCCCCGAAGGCGAAAACTGGCAAAACCAAAAGAACGGAATAGTTCGTATCATTGTAAAAGCCGGATTTTCATCACTTTGGTGCACCGGCTCACTGATCAACAATGCGCGCAATGACTTTAAACCTTACTTCTTGACGGCCGACCATTGCGGAGCCAATGCCACCCCTGCCAACTACAACCAGTGGATTTTCTATTTCCGTTACGAAGGCCCCGACTGCGAAAACCCAATTAGCGACACAACCTTTAAGAGTTACACGATGGTGGGCGCCACCAAGGTTGCTGCCAGCGGTGGCGCAGGCGTCGCCTCTGACTTCAAACTGCTCAGGCTCAACGAAACCGTTCCCGGAGCCTACAATCCATTTTTCAACGGCTGGAGCATCACCGGCGAAAGAAGCCCCAACGGGGTAACCATCCATCATCCCGACGGCGACATCAAAAAAATCAGCACCTACACCGACACCATCCGCTCCTCAAGCTGGGGTTCAATCCCAAACACACACTGGAGAGTAGTCTGGTCACAAACCCAGACCAACTGGGGGGTTACCGAGGGTGGATCGTCCGGAAGCCCGCTATTCGACAATAATGGCCGCATCATCGGGCAACTGACCGGCGGCGAAGCCAGTTGCCGCTATACCTCAAAACCCGATTATTACGGGAAATTCTCCTACTCATGGAATGGAAATCCCGCCGCAGACTCCACCCACCTGAAACCCTGGCTTGACCCGGACAACTCAGGAATCACAGAGATTAACGGTGTGGTGAGCGTTAATGAAATTGAGCCCATCCCACGGCCTTTGCATGTTTTTCCAAATCCTTCCGATGGTGTGGTTTTTATTGATGATGAAACACTGGCCGGAAACGATGTTCTTGTAGAAATCACCAGCCTGATCGGGCATGAGGTATTGAGCAAATCATTCCCGGATAATAACCAAACCCGGATTTCGCTCGATATCAGCCAGCTTCAGAAAGGGATTTATTTTCTCACTGTCCTCATCAATAATGAAGCCCGTACGATGAAGCTGGTCAGGTAGCTCTGCAGAATCCTACCCTCAGAATTTCCTGATCGTTTGTAAAATCGACACCACAGTTATGAGATTTCTCCTCGTTGTTCAGCTAACGCTGAACAACGAGGAGAAATGACAGTAAACCAGGTTGTTGTGGGGTTCAGGAGTGCGGCGCAAAGCGCCGCACTCCTGAACCCAATTCCCCCTCAACAGCTGTCATATCGAACGACCGAAGGGAGTGAGACATCCCCATGCCAATGATGATCTGATTCAAGTATGAAAGCCCATTTGCCCATAAATCCCCAAATGGGGACTTTTCCAAACTGCTGATTTTTAGCGTTCTCCTATTTGGGTCAGGGGTAAAAATGCTAAAAATCAGCAGTTTGCGGATTATTCAGACTGAGCTCACGATCCCGAATTTTCATATTTCTGGTATGACCATAGGGAGTGATATATCTCTTTTAAAATCCAAACAAAATTTCTTTAGAACTTCCTGGTATTCGGTATAGTAACCTCAGATCAATTTGTGAATCATACTTTGTAATAACCTATTTATCAATATCATAACAAATGCTCGGATCCCTCAAAATAAAAAACACGAAACCCGAAAATTCATCTCCCTCAGGATGATGAATTTTCGGGTTTTGCTATTGCAGGAAGCAAAAATCCCGGGCCAGCCACTTTCAATCTCCCCTATCCCCTCCCCTCTTTAAACTTGCTACCCCTCAATTATTTCCCTCTCACTTTTCACTCTTCACTTCCTACTTTTTTCTTTTTACTTTTTACTTCTTACTTTTTTATATGCTCCGCGAGGAACTTCTCCATAGCCCTGTAGAAATCAAACCGGTTTTCTTCGTTGGCAAAACCATGGCCTTCGTTATCTTTCACCATGTATTCCACTTCTACACCGCGTTTGCGAAGCGCTTCCACAATCTGATCCGATTCGGCCTTGTTGACACGCGGATCGTTGGCGCCCTGGGCAACAAACAGCGGAGTCATGATTTTGTGGGCATTCAGTGCCGGAGAGGTAGCCCTGAACTGAACACTGTCAGCTTCAGGATTTCCGACCATTTCGTACATCATATCGAGCATTGGTTTCCAGTAGGGCGGAATGGTTTGCATAAAAGTGAACAGATTGGAAACGCCCACATAGTTCACCGCGGCTGCATAGAGAGTCGGAGTTACCACAACGCCCTGCAGAGTGGCATATCCGCCATAGCTGGCGCCGTAGATGGCGATCCGGTTTTTGTCGGCTATCCCCTTGTTGATAAGCCAGTAAACGCCATCGGTAATATCGTTCTGCATATTCAATCCCCACTGCTTGAAGGATTTCTCCAAAAATTCACGGCCATAACCAGTCGAACCCCTGAAGTTCATTTGTAAAACAGCATATCCGCGGTTGGCCAGGAACTGTACCTCAGGGTTGAAACCCCAGTTGTCGCGCGCCCAGGGGCCGCCGTGAGGGTTGATTACAACAGGAAGGTTGCGGGCAGACTCCATCGTGAGGCCTTTGGGCAATGTCAGGTAACCCGGAATCATCAGACCGTCGCGGGCTTCGTATTCAATCGGAAACACGCTGGCCATCTCATTTTCGTCCAGCCAGGGACTTACATCATGAATTTTGGTTAGCTGATTTTTCGAGAAATCATACAGATAATAAGCGCCAAGCGATCTGTCAGAATAAGTGCGTATGATAAACATGTTCTCATCATCATCGCTGGACGAAATGCCGATTTCGTAATTAGGGAGATGCTTGTAGAGATTCTCAAACATCGTTTTGGTCTGCTGATCGAAGAAATGGCGCTCGCGTTTCCACGAAACAAAAGAAGCCGAGGTCAGCACTTTTCTTTTCCTTGAATAAAAGACCGAAGAAACATCATACCTGGTATTTTCATAAAGCACCTCCATCTCTTTCCCGTTGGCTACATCAAACTTCACCACCACCGATTTATCCCTGCCAAGGTTGGAAGTGGCGTAGATGTGTTTGTTGTCGAAGTCAAAGAACTCGGGAGAAACACTCTCCTTGAAGTTGGTGGTCAGCACGGGCCTGAACTCCTGATCTTCGGTGTCGCGGTACTGGATCTGGGTGTTGATGCCGTCAACAATGGCAATGGCCACGCGCAGTTTGCCGGCGTGATCGGTCATCCAGCCCTGAATATTGCCCGGATTTTCGGCCAGCATCTTCATTTCACCGGTTTTGATGTTGAGGCGGTAAGGATCAAAAACCATCGGGTTACGCTGGTTCAGGCTGATGATCATTTCGTCCGGAATATCTTTCAGATCGTCAATGATTTGGGTTCTGACGCCTTCGAAACAGGTGAGGCATTTGAGGTTTTTTCCATCCTTATCCACACCATAGATGGCGAAATTTTCGTCTCCGCCATTGTCTTTCAGGTAAAGGATGCGGTCTTTGTTGGCCCAGTAGTAACCCGCAATATCGCGGTCGGTTTCTCCGGTCAGCCTAACGGCTTTGTCTTTGCCTATCTGCTGAACAAAGATGTTCATACGGCTTTCGTAGGGCGCCATATAGGAATAATATTTCCCGTCAGGCGAAATCTGGTAGCCGGTCTTCTCAGGGTTTTTGAAGAAATCCTCGAGAGGAATCTGTTTTTGTGCCATTGCGCTTTGGTTTGAAAGCAGATCAAACAGGATTATCATTACAAATGTTCCTGCCGTCAGTAAAAATTTGAAACTTTTCATAGAATGATAGAATTTAAAATTATTGCGGCAAAAGTAAGCCAATGGGGGTAATTAACAGGGAGTTAATTTCTTACAAAATTAAACCGCTACCCGCGATCAAAACCAGTTTTTACGGCGCATATAAAGGTACATTGCACTGCCACCTACAAGCATGCTCAGCAAAACCGCAGGGTATCCCCAGCGATAGTTCAGTTCGGGCATAAACTCGAAATTCATCCCATAAATGCCGGCCAGGAAAGTAAGCGGGATAAAAATGGTGGATATCAGCGTCAGCGATTTCATTACGTTGTTCATCCGGTTGGAGCTGTTCATCATTTGCAGTTCCATCAGCCCTGATATCATGTCGCGGAAGTGTTCGGCAGAGCTGGAAAGATAGATCAGGTGGTCGTTGGTGTCGTTGAAAAAGTTGCGGTTTTGCTTGCGGATCAGCGGGCTGTCGCTTTTGAGCAGCAGGCGGATGGCTTCGGCAACCGGGAAAATATTTCTCCGCATAAAGTTCAACTCTTTCTTTTGTAGTTGGATTCTACCGATCATATCAGCGCTCTGATCCTTCATCAGTCTCTCTTCGATTTCCTGCAATTTCTCCTCCGTCGAGGTGAACAGCAGGTAATAGTTGTCAACAATGATATCAATGAGCCGGTACAAAATGTAATCGTTCGTCCGCTCCCTGATTTTGCCAACAGCCTGCGCAATACGCGCCATGAAGGGATCAAAAAGCGCTGACGGCCGCTGCAAAAAACTGATGATCCAGTCCTGCCCCAGCACAAAACAGACGTGGTTCACTTCAAACTCATCGGTTTCGCTGTTTCTGCCGAGCATCTTGATGACAAAAAAGAGATGCCCGTCAACCTCCTCCGACTTGGGCATGTGCTCGGTGTTCAGCACATCCTCGATAATCAGCGGATTGATCTGGAACAACTTACCAACAATTTCGAGCTTCGAAACCTCTGCCAGCCCAACAAACTGAATCCAGTTGACCGCTTCCGGCCGGATGAGCGAAGGCAGACTTTCCAGGTCTTCAATTGCCTCTTCCCGATAAAAATCATCTCTGAAAGAGATCAGCCTGACCGATGTCCTGGCTGTTGACTGACCAAAGGTTTCGATCAGCGTTCCGGGAGGCGCTCCAGCTTTGGTCTTCATCAGCCGGTAAATGTTGCTTTGCGGGATTTTCATAACTAATCTGAATTTTTATGGAAATGAAATTCTTTAAATTTTTAAACCGGAAGGAATGTGATGCGTGTTTTCAAATAACAAAATCAAGGTAATTCTCCCTGGTGATGCACTGATAATTGTTGCCATAATTCTCCACCCACGAACGTGGCACTTTGGGCTTTGATTTAGTGAATTTTATCTCAAAAGCTGACAATTCTTCACCAGATTTCTCGATGTAATCCAGTTCGACACCGTTATAGGTACGCCAGAAAAAAGTACTGGTATATTGCCGTTCCGATACGAGCTTCTTCCGCCGTTCCGATATAATAAAGTTTTCCCACAGCAAACCCACGTCATTTCTTAGATTCAGAGCGTTGAAATTGTCAGCAAAAACATTTCTGATCCCATTATCATAGAAAAAAAACTTCTGTGATTTACTGACCTCTTTTCGGGGGTTAGTGCTGAACGCTTCCAGCCTGAAAATAATGAACGACTGTTCGAGAAGGTGGATGTAGCGCTCGATGGTTTCGCGGTTTAAGCCAAGCTGACTGCCCAGTTCGTTGATGCTGACCTGCGACCCGGTCTGAAAAGCAAGTAACCTGAGTATATCCCTGATTTTCAATGGATACCTGATGTTCTCGAGCTCAAGAATATCCTTAAAAATATAGGACTCGGAGATTTCGTGGAGATAATCCTCCCGTGCCTTATTTCCAGAGGTTTTAATCACTTCCGGGTATAGTCCGAAAATAAGCCGCTCGTTTAGCCGGTCGTCCAGCTCGAAGCGGTTGAAATGTGACGAAAGCTCTGCAGTGGAGACCGGCAATAAAGTATGGATAATTTTTCGGCCCGTCAGCGGCTCGGTTACGCGTTGCGATAGTAAAAATGAGGATGAGACTGTAACCAGGATTTTCAGCTCAGGCAGTTCATCGTGCAATATCTTCAGGTTAATGCCTATCTCCGGAACCCGCTGCCCTTCGTCAATGAAAAGCAATTCGTATCCTTCAACCAGAGATTTGAGCCTGTTCAGGTCGCGGCTCGATAAAACATCAATGTACTTCAATTGATCGGCATTGATGCTGAGCGTTCTGAGCCCCGTGTCGCTGATCACCATCTGCGATAGCGTACTCTTACCTGCCTGTCGGGGACCATACAGAATCATTACTTTCCCTGAATTAATCAGTTGTTCGGTGAGTTGCTCTTTTATCTTCCGTTGAATCAACATCCTTAATAGATTTTTGGCAAAAGTACGAAATAATACGGTTGACCGGCATAATTAGTCCAAATATTTACGGTTAATCAGCAAATTTTGTATTTGACGTAATGGACAAAAAGGAAGCTGAAAAACCCTGAAACCCTTTCCAGTTCTGTATTAAAATCACATTGAAATGTTGATCCGGATCAGAACAGCCAGGGCGGGCAAGGAAAAGAATGGAGGGACGGAGGTAAGGAGGGATGCTTGCCCGAACCCGACGAAGGAGGGGGCTAAGTGTCTCCGTAGAAGAGAAAAACAATTCGGGGATGGCTTAGCAGTGAGAAGCAGGCTGTCGGTAATCGCCAGTAAGACTTAATCAGTGAGTGTATCATGAAAGCCGATTCAGGATACTCAATTTAACCTTTCAGAAAAAATGGTAATTTTGCTTTATGAAGATACCACGGCTATATTTTGACACCTCAGTTTTTGGTGGGATTTACGATGTTGAATTTCAACACGAAACGATGCTGCTTTTCGATATGGTTAAAAATGGAGAGATTATTTGTGTTTACTCTGACCTGACTGAACTTGAACTTGAAAATGCGCCCGAACCAATAAAAATTCACTTTCTGTCGCTTAACCAACAGCATACAGAGTTTGTTGAAATTACAGAAGAAACAAACTTACTGGCCGAACAATACATTTTAGAGAAAGTTGTAGGAGAAACCAACATTGATGACTGCCGGCATATAGCATGCGCAACAATCAATAAGGTTGATTATCTGGTAAGTTGGAATTTTAAACACATTGTTAATGTGTTTAGAATAAGGGGATACAATTCGATTAATATTAAAAATGGCTATAACCAGATTGACATCCGTTCACCAAAAGAAATTATTAAAAATGACTAAGAAAATAAAAGCAGACAAAGAGTTTGACACTGTCAAATTCTTCAGGGAAGTAAAAGAAAAGATTGCAATAGAAACCAGGGGTATGACATTTGCTGAATTGAAGGAATATATCAGCAAAAGGAAGCTAAAACTGGCGAAATAATTCGTATTGCCATCACCAATTAAGAAGCTTAGCAAACCAGCCAGGATTAAGGAATGATCACAAAAGCAGGCCTGTCAGGATTTCCATTTCCCTCCCATTTACTCCCTCACCACCTTCTCCATCCAGCTCCGTTCCCCGTTTTCAATCCTGATAAAATAGATCCCGCCGGCAAATCCTGAAAGATCAACCTGTCCGGGGAGTTCAATTGCTGTCTCTTTTATTTTGAGGCCAGTGGCATTGAACACCTGCAGATTGAAATTGCCGGCCAGCCCTCCGATAGTGAATGAGCCTTTGGTGGGGTTGGGATGCAGGGTGATGCTTGCTAAATCGCTGCCTGCAACGCTGGTTGATCCCGTTTTTAGTCCGGTAATCATGGATTGTCCGGATTCAGAAAAATGGCCACTATGCGGAAAGCTATTATTAAAGGTAGCTTCCACCGGGATGATTTCTTTGGTGGCGGCTTTGTAAACCCTGAACTCCATCGCTTCACCTTCTGCAAAGCCATCCGGTGATGTCAGGTCTGCGCCGTTGACAACCAGCAGGAGATTGCCTTTGTCCTGCTCAACCTTTGTTAGGCCTGCACAGTTACCGTCAGGATCAAAAACACCAAGGTAATCGCCGGTTTGAAGCTGCGACAAAGCGCTTTCGGCGATTGAAAAAAAATGGCTTGTTCCTGTTTTGCTGACAATCCAGGGGGCATTTTCAGTATCAGGCGGTTGTGCTTTTTTGTAACCTGCCAATGATGATTTGGCGCAGGTGTAGGTGATTTCGCCCGGTGCGGTCATGTTGAGCAGGTAGCCTTTTCCCGGCTCAAGGTATTCCAGCGTGTAGATTTGTCCCATCGGCCAGTAGATGAGCTGGGCGTGTATGTCGAACGCAATCAGCAAACTATTTCCAAGCGGTGTGAGAATATTGCTTACCGGCACAGGCTGATCGCAAAGAACCGGCAGATAACTCACTCCCTGCGCAAGTGCGATGGATTTGTCCGATGGCTGTTCGCCCGCAATCTGCAGGCAGCCCGCACTTTTCATCTTGATCTTGTAGCCCGTGTAAACATCCCAGTTGCCCAGTGTATTGACATTCTGTGAAGGCCAGAAAATGCCCTCCTTCCCTAATACAATAACCACCTGGTTATTGGCCGTAAGTGGCGCAAAAACATCGGGCATGGAAGGGTTGAAGGGCTGGTTGTAACTCGAAATGATGCTCCACCCCTCTGGGATGCACACCGTGTGTTCTTCACCCGACGGCGTTGCAAATTCGGCAGGAGCGCTCCATTCGCCGGGGGTTTCGCCGCACACCGTCCTCACGTAGCACTGGTAAGCGGTGGAGGGCAGCAGCTCGTTCAATGGATAACTGTTTTCGCTGATTCCCTGCACCAGCGTTCCTTCGGTGAGCGGATTGAAACCGGCAAAGCCATACAGCAGGTCATAGGTTACTACGGTACCGGTTGCTGACCACTCGACTATTGCAGTTGTTTCGGTGATCTGTTGCACGGTCAGTTCCTGCGGGGGCTGGCAGGTGATGGTGAAAAAGTCGTTGCTCATGTCTTCACCCACATTGCCAAAAGCATCTGTGGCAGTGATCCTGATTTTGGCCAGTCCCACCGCTTCCGGCGGGAGGTTAAAGCCGGCGCTGCCTGTGTTGGCGATCAGCGCTGCGAGGGTGTAGCTTACCGTTCCGGCCTCTGTGATCAGAAACACCGACACCGGCTCTGCTGCCAGCGTTTCATCCGTTGCCGACCAGCCCACATCAAGCGGAGTGGCATGGCCTGCGCTCTCCCCGCCATTGGGAACCAGCACCTCCACCACCGGCGTTTTGGTATCGAAAGTCATGGCCGCCGACTCCACAATCAGCACTTCACCGGTTTTGGTGTTGAAGATAAAGCGGTCGGAGTCTTTGGTGAGGGTTTCCTGGGAGTGCAGTTGAAGTGAAAGCAAAGCGATCAGGATGACGGTTATGTGGATTTTTATGTTGGGTTTCATGTTTTTAAAATTTGATTGTTAGGTGCATAAGTTACTAATCCTTGATGCAACGGGCACTAAGACCACTCGATTTATTATCATTAAAGCGACCGATATGTCCATGAATTTTATACATACCTCTTCCCCAAGCTTTTGTGGATGACTGCTCCGTTGATGACCACCAATCTCCAATATCACCAAGGCTATAATAATAACCATTGGAATTACGATAACCACCAGGCAATGCTGAAAATCCACATACATCAAAACCATGGTAAGTGTCATTTGAACTCCATCTTGGATGTTCAGATGTATTGCAACTATCAGAAAGAGGAGAGTTTACCTTTCGACAGGATTTAAGTGCATTTCCTGCACCGTTGACATCGTATAGCTCGTTTGGATATCCTTTGGCAACTATAAAATCAATCAATGTTGACCATTCAAAATCACTTGGGATATGCCAGCCTAATGGGCAGAGGCCATTAATATTATTGACAGCGTACCAGTTATAAAGTACCCCATATCTCACTTTCCAATTAATATCATTAACATAAAAAGCATACGCTCCAGTTGTATTATTTTGCCAAAGTGAATTATTGGTTCCGGTATAGAAAATAGGAGTACCATTTCTGTAATTTGTTACCTTTAAATTTTCCTTCATCCAGCATTGTTCGCCAATCAGTATTGTGTTGTAAACATTGCCATCAAAATCAGTCACTGTTGGCATTCCTGGACATGGTTGGCCATCACCATTTGTTGTTCCAAAACTCCAAACCTCTCCCTCGGTTGAATTTCCGTGATCATCATGGGCAACAATTTTCCAATTATAGCTTGTGATGTATTCCAATGTTGCAGGGGTGTAGGTTTGCTCAGAAATTCCTGATATTGCCAATGGTGGATTTTCATCAATTCCAAAGTAAACATCGTAAGTAAGTGGATCACTTTCGGGATCGGAGCAAGACCATGATAAAGTCAGATTTATGGGTTGGTTTGTTGAACCGGTTTCGGGTGAGGGGTTGGAAGGAGGTGAAGGGGGATGGTTTGAAGTTGCTCCATCATCCTTGAGGCAACGAATCGACAATCCGCTTGGTTTATCATTCCAACTACGAAGCACTTGGGCTGAATTATTTCCTAAATTTCTCGCCCAAGCGGTGATTGATCCGTACTCAGATGACGACCACCACACGCCAAAATCGCCTAAACCACCATACAACCCATTACTATAATGGTTTCCGCCTGGTAAGGCAGTAAAACCACTACTGTTTGTAGCACCGGTGTTTGGGCTATTCCAATGGGTTGTACCAGAATCTTTTAGCATTCCACCACCATCAACACCTCGATACCATGTACTGCTGCAAGTGATCGTGGGATCAACTTCCTGCTCAAGTACACACCACTCATCATCAGTCGGTAAATGCCAACCATCCGGGCAAATACCTTGCACACCTTCAATTGGAGAATAATCCATCACTTCATTCCATTGATACAACCCACCGAATAAATCACAATTTGTTTCTTCGTTATGGTAGCAGTATTTTTCGATTGTGCCATTATTTAGTTGTACACTACTACCATTTATCTGGGTTCCAATATTAAGATTTTCCGCCATCCAGCACTGCTCGCCAATTTGCACGGTTGAATATTCCCGGCCATCACGAGTATCAATTAAAAGATCGCCACATTGCCATTCAGTTGTTGTAAAGGTTAATTCCTCACCATAACCAACCCCCACGCTATTTTCAGCATATGCCCTAACAAAGTACATTGTCTCAGGCTGCAATCCGGTAATCTCACTTGTGAACTCCCCCAAACCTTCGCCAGCATTGGTAAAACCTTCATTTTCCTCCATAGTCGGGTTTGGGGTTGTACTCCACACCAAACCACGGGTAGTAACTGGAGCGCCGCCATCGTCGGTTACATTGCCGCCAGATGTGGCGGAGGTTGATGTAATGTTGATAATTTCAGCAGTCGTGACAGTAGGAGTAACTATGCCGATTTCAATATTTTTTAAACAACGAACAGCAAAACCATCGCTATTCGGGTAGTATTCACGGCCAATTCTTAATTCCTGAGAGTCAAGTCTGCGTAGCCATGATGTGCCACTATTATAGGTAGAGGCAGACCACCATTTGTTGCTATCTCCTATTCCATGAAATTTTCCTCCTTCACTGCTGAACCTATTTCCAGCAGGAAGGCCATTGAAATCGAAAACATTATTGCCATTTCCATTGTATAACCATCCAGATGTTGATTTGATATTAAAGCCAGCATCGTAACCACGATATCCTGTATTGTCCCATATTCCATCACCAACTGGGTATTGACTATCAACAGTGCCCTCAAAAATTTTCCATTCCATGTCACTTGGCAAATACCAGCCTTGAGGACAAGAGATAATTGCTGCAGGGAAATTATAAAGTACTCCAAAACTTTGGTAATTATCAGTGCCTTTTGCCTCTATTACATCGGTTCCTTGATAATCATAAACATAATAAAACGGATATGAATTATTACCTTGTGAGGATGGGCTAACATTTGGTAAAAACGCGAGATTTTCAGCCATCCAGCACTGATCTCCAATTTGAACTGTTGCATAAATGTTTCCATCTCGCTGGTCAACAAATGGTTCACCACATTCAAAAGTTGTTTTCTCTATCGCAATCACCCTCACCCTTGTTTGTGTGCTAAAGGTTTCGGGGTGGGAGGCTTTGCCTGCCCAGATGATGTGTTTGCCTACGCCGGGTAACACCTGCTCAAGCTGTCCGGTCAGAAATTCGGGAGAGAGCGGTGCATAATTGGCGCCGTCATCAAAGCTTGCTTCAAACTGGAGGTTGTAGGATGCGCCTGCGCCGTTCAGGTCGAAATGGATGTCAACCAGCCCGCTGCCATCGGTGCGCTGGGCAACCTGGAGGTTTTCAATTGCGCCCGTCTGGGCAAACACGCCTGCCAACCAAAAGCAGGCAATAACAAGGAGTAGAGAGGATTTTTTCATTGGGGGAAAATTTTATGGATAAATAATTCTAATGCATTCGGGGGCATTTAATCCTGATCAATTCAATAGCAATTCAAATATAGGCTAAAAGATTAACTTTGTATGGA
>DAIRGA010000020.1:0-50289 GCA_036794825.1 Bacteroidales bacterium
TAGAGCAGCAGCCTTCTAAGCTGCGGGTCGTGGGTTCGAATCCCGCCCGGATCACTAAGACACAGATAATCAACATGTTAAGCCTTTAAATGTGACAAAAATTTAAAGGCTTTTTTTATTAGTTTCTGCAATTTTTTCGGATTAAGCCCTGCTCTTTGGTCATCGGAAAACCTTTACCTTTGGCGCAAAAGTGATCGCTATGCTGAACAAATGGAATCTTGAAGGGAAAACCGCGCTGATAACAGGGGGTTCAAAAGGAATAGGGCTGGCTATTGCCAGAGAATTTGCAGGCTTGGGCGCCAGAGTGATGATTGTTGGGAGAGATGCTGAACTGCTGAACCAGAGGGTAAATGAGTTCAAAGCCGTTGGGCTGGAGCTGATCCCGGTTGCCGCCGACCTGTCAGCTTCCGTTAGCATTGATACAGTGCTGGAAGCCGTGCAGATGAAATTCGACAAGCTGGACATTCTGGTAAACAACGTGGGGACCAATATTCGCAAAAAAACTACGGACTACAGTTCGCAGGAATTTGATTTTTTGCTGCAAACCAATCTCCGGTCGGCATTCGATCTTTCACGAAGGCTCCACGGAACCCAGAAGGCCTCGGGCAGAGCTTCGCTGATAAACATCACATCGGTAGCTGGGGTTACTCATCTCCGCACGGGAATCATCTATGCCATGACCAAAGCCGCCCTGATCCAGATGACAAGAAATCTTGCCTGTGAATGGGCTACTGATAATATACGCGTCAATGCCATTGCCCCCTGGTACATCGAGACGCCTCTGGCCGAGCAGGTGTTGAAGGATAAAGATTACCTGAGAGAGGTTTTGGACCGGACGCCCATGAGGAGGATCGGAAAACCGGAGGAGGTGGCTGCTGCAGCGGCCTTTCTGGCAATGGATGCTTCATCTTACATCACCGGACAATGCCTGACGGTGGATGGCGGCTTTACCGTGTATGGGTTTTAATTTTCGACGGTCAGATTGCCACTGTAATCACCTGTAAGTCTTTACCCACCTGGCATCCCTGAGGATATAAAAAAGGTTTTTATCCGTATCGTCGTTGAGTTCTAATCTACCTTTTACCTCGATAAAATCATCGGTGCGCAAATTTGACAACCTCCTCTCTTCGCCATCTTCTGCATACATCACCACCACCGATTCGATGCCTGCGCCGGAACAGAAAAAACACATGGCCATAGGATAGTAAGAGACCACAAAGCTGCTGCCTGTAATATTTGCCGGAAGGAAAAATCCGGAAATGGTTACTTCCTGACCGTTCATTTCCAACAATCTATCTCCAAACTTTGGTTTTGGCAAAAACCCCTCATGTTTGAAAGAATACCGGTACCTGATGGTGATGTCGTCTAAAAGAAGATTCCAAATCCCGTCGTCAGTCGGAAACTGTGCTTTTGCCTGAGAAATAGCCCCCATCAGGAAAATTGCTAAACAAGTTAATCTTAACCTGCTCATCATGAATTGCTTAGTGTTGAGTGAATATTAACCCTATAGGCCATAATAGCCGGTAAAAGCGCTCCGGCAATTCCGGTGAGCATCGTATAGAACAAGAGCCAGACCTCCCCGGAACTCAACGCCGGGAAAAACTGCAGGTCGAACCCGGTTATTTCCGGCAAAAGAATCCAGATCAGCCGGGTAATGACCATTCCGGTTATCCATCCTGACAAAGCCAGGATTACTCCCTGAGAAATGAGAAGGAGGAAAACTTTGTAAGATGGAGCTCCCAAAACCCTGATGAGTGCAATTTCGTACCTGTTCTGGCTGAGCGTGTTCAGCAGGTGCACAAGGATGTTCGCCCCTGATATCACAATGATGATCCAGGCCAGCAGCTGCATCATGTCGAATCCAAAACCAAGCAGTCCCCACAGACGGTTGAGCTCGATGGCAGGCACAGCAGCCTGGAGATTGGTGGACTCGTTGATCATACGGGGCAGTGTAACACCGGCAGCCTCGCTACTGAATACAACCAGCAGTGCAGTAATCTCTTCTGACGGGTCACTTTCCCTGGTAGTGAGAAGGTTTTTGTAGTTGCTGAAAATCAGCATTTCCTCCCTTGAGAGCTCCTCTTCATTTTCCACCTTTCTGATAATCTCCTGCAATCGAGTGTCAGCCTTTTGGTCAACAACCGCAGGGTCGTGGTCATGGCTATGGTCATGGCCGTGGTCGCAATCTTCGTGGTTATCATGTTTTTCGGAAGATTTACGTCCATGCACATCCCAAACGCTTTCAACGGGAGTAAGGATCAGTTTATCGAGCGCCGAGTGCGACTTTTCCAGGATTCCTGTTACCGTGTACTGAAAATAATCATGTGAATGTCCCTGTTCGTGAAGCCCGTGAACTCCGCTGAAATTGTCTCCTATCCCCAGACCCGATTTCCTTGCCACTTCCCAACCGAGCACTGCCTCACCAGAAACCGAAAACCAGGTACCCCTTTCAGGCTTTGCATTATAAAGCGCTGGATAATCCTGGTTTGTTCCAACAATCCTGAAACCTCTGTAATTATCGCCAAGCGCAAGTGGTATCGTCTTTTCAACCATTGGATTGCGACTGATGCGACCGGCTTCGACCAGCGAAATGTTGCCGGTGGGGGCATCAATATGAAAAACTGTGGATAAAATCAGTTGCAGCGGACTTCCTTTGGCGCCTACCACTAAGTCTATCCCGGCAAGGTTGCGGTGGAGCTGGTGATGAATTGCTTTTTCGAAATTGATAATCAGCGAAATAATGACAACCCCAACAGCAAAAAGCCCGATACTGAGAGCGGTACCTGCAGGTTTTGAAATGAGCTTGGCGATACTTATTTTCAGGATATCCATCGTTTACGCTTTCTGAAGTTCATATCTCCTGCTGAAAACTCTTTTCACCCGGGCATCGTGGGTAGCAATGATAAGGGTCGTTCTGTATCTTTTGGCCAGACTGGTAATCAGCTTTACAAAGGCATCACAGTTGGCGTCATCAAGGCTGGAGGTGGGCTCATCGGCCATCAAAATCGCCGGCTTGTTCACAAGTGCCCTGACCACCGAGAACCTTTGCAACTCCCCCTCACTGAGGGTCGTTGGTCGTTGATGCTGTTTATCATCAATTCCCAGCTCAGCAATCAATTCATCAACATAGACAAGGTCTTTTTTAAATCCTGGCAGCGTTTGGGCAACCAGGAGATTTTGCTTCATGTTGATTGAATTAATGAAGTAGCTCTTCTGGAAGATCATGCCGATAGTACCTCCTCTGAATCTGTCCAGTTGCGCCTGGGGCATTTGATTGATGCTTTTTTCGTCAATGAAAATCCTCCCGGAATGCGGTCTTATCAGCCCTGCCAGCAGGTGAAGTAAGGTAGTTTTACCACTGCCCGAAATGCCGGACACCAGCCACTGCTCTCCAGGTTCAGCTTTCCAGTCGGGAAAGTTGAATGAGGCGCCATTTGGATAAGTGAAAGCTAAGTTTTCGGTACGGAGCATATCATTACTGATTTACAAGGGAGGTACTGTTACAGCCTAAAGATATTGATAGACAATGGGTTGCAGCGGGTTGGCTGGAAAGATGAAAAGCAGTTTAATTTTCCGAAAATTACTATTGACCCTGCTTCAGGATTCTGTCGTAATCCGCAGATTTTGCGGGATCGATTTCCTTCAGGATGTTTACTGCCTTAGTTTTATCCATTGCCGCAGCCTGCGAGTAAATATTGATAAACTCATCCCGTTTGGCTTCCATAATCAACTGTAATACATATAGATTTGGCTTTTCGCGGTAGGCTCGCTGCAGCGTTTCGAGCGCTGATGTAGTTCCCTGCCGGCCTCTTTCCAGGTTATCCTGCATCAGGTCGAGGCCGAGGCGGTGAAACTGATAGCTGAATTTGCGGACGTTGGCATAAGATGAGTTGGTAAGGTTTTCGGCCAGCCAGTAACGATTACGGGTACTCTCAAAAGATTTCCAGCCGGGTTCTCTGGCGCCCTGGGCACTGCTCACGATTTGCTGCGCCTTCTCGAAATAGGGATTTCCACCCATCATCTGAAAAGAATCAAAATCAAGCCCAAGGAAAATATAGATGTAGAAAGCAATGGTCGAGGTAAGGTTGGAAGTAAACCGATTGTCTTCGTATTCAAGGGTTTGTCCCTCCTGCCACTGGAATTGAAAATTCTGATCCTGGAAGTTAAAAAGCGTTGTAGTGTAAGAAGTTCCGTAAACCGGTCTTTTCAACACAAGGTTTATCCTTGCTTTGAATTCATCTGAACTCAACTCTTCGGTGATCATAATTGCAATGGTTGCTTCGATTCTTTCGTTGCGGGTGAATGAGTAGCTGGTCCAGCGGCGATCGTTGACAAACTCGTAAAGTCCCTGCCGGAGTTCGTTAAACTTTTCCCGGTTGGTTTGCTGAACCTGTGGCGCTGATACCTGCACCGAACAATTGAATTCCTGCGAACTGGCTGTAAAACTTAAAAACAGCACTGCAAAAAAAAGTACTTGTGAAAAATATCCTGAGGGTCGTTTCATGCTTTTAAGGGCTTAATCTTTATTAATCATCCCAACGATCTTGTTTACGATGTCGGCAGCTACTTCGGCTTTCGGTTTCAGTCCAAACTCAGTAATCCCGCCTTTTCGGTCAATTAGGGTAACTTTGTTGGTGCCGTGGCCAAATCCAGCTCCTTTATCCTGCAACGAATTCAAAACGATGAGGTCAAGATTTTTATTATTAAGTTTTTTCCGGGCATTTTCCAACTCATTGTCGGTTTCGAGAGCAAAACCCACCAGCAACTGATCAGGCTTTTTCATTTTTCCAAGTTGCAGCAAAACATCGGTTGTTGGCTTTAGCTCGATAGCCTGAAAATCTGCCTCTTTTTTAATTTTTTTATCAAAAGGGTGAGCGGGAGTAAAATCAGCCACTGCTGCCGACATAATACAAATATCTGTGTTTTTGAAAGCGAGAGTCGTTTCGGCGAGCATTTCACTGGCAGTAGAAACGTTAATCCGACGAATGGCAACATTGCTGGTGGTCAAACCGGTTGGTCCAGCAATCAGGGTAACCTCGGCCCCTCTTGAAGCAAGCTCATGCGCGAGGGCAAATCCCATCTGGCCTGATGAGTGGTTGCCGATAAATCTTACAGGATCAATGGGTTCGTAAGTTGGCCCTGCAGTTACAAGCACTTTTTTACTAGCAAGATCACGCCCGGTCAAAAAAAAAGCGGTGATGATTTTCAGGATATTTTCAGGCTCTTCCAACCTGCCGGCGCCACTAAGCCCGCTTGCCAGCTCGCCCACCTGAGGCTCGATCAGGTGGTGGCCATAAGCAACCAGCTGGTCAATGTTTCGCTTGGTCGCCGGGTGCTTGTACATGTCGAGATCCATTGCAGGCGCAAAAAACAGGGGGCATTTTGCCGACAGGTAGATCGCCATCAGAAGATTATCAGCAAGTCCGGAAGCCATTTTGCTCAGAGTGGCTGCGGATGCAGGAGCAATAAGCATAAGATCAGCCCAGCTTCCAAGGTCAACATGGTTCGTCCATGATCCGTCCTCAGGATTAAAAGGGAAGGTGAGTGCGGGGCGTTTTGAAAGCGTGGAGATAGTAAGCGGGGTTACAAAATCGCGGGCATTTTCGGTAAGAACTACCTGCACTTCAGCGCCCTCTTTAACCAGCAGCCGGATAAGGTAAGGGATTTTGTAAGCAGCTATGCTGCCTGTTATGCCAATGAGGATTTTCTTCCCTTTTAGCATCTCTATTCGAGAATTTTGTCGGATTTCTTCTCAACCTCTTTCAATGGGTTGCGGTAATAAACCTGATCGTCGAGGAATTCCTGAATGGCAATCAGGGTTGGTTTTGGCAATTTTTCGTAAAATTTGGAGATTTCGATCTGTTCACGGTTTTCGAAAACTTCCTCCAGATTGGTATTGGCTGATGAAAACTCATCAATCTTTTTCTTCAACTCATCACGCATCTCCAGCGAAATCTGGTTGGCACGTTTTGATAAAATTGCCAGTGTTTCATAAATATTTCCGGTGCCTGTGTTGAAATCACGCATCCTGCGGGTAATTGCTGTCGGCTCGGTTTTAACCTTTTTGTAATCCATTTTTGTTATTTTGAAATTTAAATTTAAATACTTCCTGATCTTCTTTTTTGCTGATCTCCCGAACGTTTATATATCTTGTTTAGTTCACTCACATAACGGCTATCAGGATACAAAGAAAGAAAGTCATAATAGGCTGTCTGGGCGTTCTCAATCCTCTCCTGCTTTTTTTCAGGGATGCTGTTGATGGCAAAATTGTAAGAGGCGATTACGATTTTGTACATAATTTCCTCCTTGAACTCGATATCCGGATAGTCTTTCAGGACATTACGATAAGAAACTATAGCTGCCTGGTAATCCTCGATTTTCATGTAAAGGTTAGCAATACTGAAGTCCTTTTGCTGCAGTTTCATTCTGAGCTGATCAATCAGTATCGTAGCATCCTTGGCTCTTTCGCCATATGGAAAACGATTGATAAAAACCTGGAACTCGTTTATGGCTTCTTTTGTAACAGTTTGATCCAAAGTGTATCTCGGGCTTTCGAGATATTTGCAATAGGCAGTCATATATGCAGCTTCCTCTGCCTTAGGACTCATCGGGAAGGTGTTGCTGAAACGACTGAAATGATAACTTGCCAGCACATAGTCCCTTTGATTGAAGTACGAATAGGCATATTTAAAGAGCAAATCCTCGGATTGAGAAGTTCCCCTGTAAACCGGAATCAACTGATCGAAAAGTTGCAAAGCCCTGTAATAATCTCCTTTGTCGTAATACTTCATGGCAGCTTCATATTTCAGCTCATTGTTGGTGCTTTTAATGAGTTTCTGATGCTTGCTGCAAGACATTAAAACACTGGATATTAACACTATAGATGTAAAAAAAATCTTCTGGAACATGGGCGCAAAGGTAATACATTTTGGAGCAACATTAACGTGACGTTGCTCTAATTATTTGCAAACTGCTTGTTTTTCACAATGTAACATTAGGACCTCCCCTTTTGTTATCTGCAGGGAATCCGGAAATCAGGTCTATAATTTGATCCATAAATACTGGTAAGGCTTAAGCTTGAGCGTTTGTAGCTTCTCATCATAATCTGCTCTTTTGCCAAAAAGATCTACCCAGGTTATCTCTGGTTGTATTTTCAACCTGCATTCCTGCGCTTGAGGCGAAAGATTCTGCAAAATGAGCAACTGCTGTGTTTCCGATTTACGGATGTAGGCCAGCACTGAATGATTTAATCCGCCTTCAGGTTTCAGCGGATCGAGCCAGTGGATTACACCATGGCCAAAAACATGGTAATTCTTCCGCATTCTCACCATTCGGGAGATTTTCTCAAAGACCTTTGCAGAAAAGGAATCCCGAGTTTGCAAATCCTTTTCAATCTGCTCCCAGTCCATTCTGCCCCTAACCAGGAAACGGGTGTCGTCCTTTCCGGTTTCTTTTATTTTTTCAGCGTAAAAGGCATGGTCGTTAAGTTTCCCATATTCATCGCCGTAATAAATTATAGGTGTACCGGGCAAAGTGAGCATTATAGAATAGATGAGGGCGATTTTATCAGGGTTCCGGTGCATCAGCTCGGCCAGGCGTGCCGAGATTCCTTCCCCACGCCGGAAATCCCATCGCGGATCGTGGCAGTAGTTTTTGTGGATGTATGCTCTGTCTTCTTCTGAAACATAAACCAGTTCAAGACTCAGCTCGTCATGACATCTTAAAAAAGTAAACCACTGAGCATTTTCGGGAATTTGGGGAGTAACCTCAGGACTGAGCGTCTGCCTGACCGGCTCCCTGTTCTCCATAGCGATGGATTTGAAGATTTGTGGCATAAGCGGAAAGTGGTAACCGGCATGACATTCGTCGCCGCTGCCAAAGTATTTGACCACCTCTACAGGTTTTTGACAAGCTTCGGCAAGCAGCAGTGTGTGGGGTCGAACACTATCAACTACAGCCCTGAAAAATTTCACAATGGCGTGAGTCTGAGGCAGATTCTCACAATCTGTTCCCTCTTCTTTCCAAAGGTAAGGAATGGCATCCACCCTGAATCCATCAACGCCAATGTTCAGCCAATAGAGAAGGTTTTTAGACATCTCGATGAGAACCTGCGGGTTGCGGTAATTCAAATCGGGCTGGAAAGAGAAAAACCTGTGGAAAAAGTACTCATCACCCAAAAGCTCCCAATTGCTCGTCTCCATACCTTTAAAAATTATGCGCGCATCCTGGTAAAGTTTGTCATCATTGCTCCAGATATAAAATTCCCTGAATGGGTTGTCCTTGCCTTTTTTGGCCTCGACAAACCAGAGATGTTCCTCCGAAGTGTGATTCATCGCAATATCAAAAATTACCCGGATGTTCCGGCTGTGGGCATCATCCAGAAAATCCCGGAAAACAGCGATTTTCTCATCGTTTGATGACTGAAGCGGCAACCCGAGTAAATCACCGCGTATTTTGGTGTAATCCCTGATATCGAAACCGGCGTCGCGCATGGGAGAATCGAGAACCGGCAACAGCCAGATACAGTTGACTCCTAAATTTTCGAGGTAATCAAGCCGTTGCCGCAGGCCTTGAAAGTTTTCGCTGAAAAGGTCAACGTAAAGGGAATAAACAATGGCCTCTTTGTACCAGCCAGGCTGCTGCGGCTGAATCTGGTTTACCTTTTTGAAATCATCAAGGTAGGCTAAAAAGTTGGCTAAAGTGTCATCTGCTGACCGGTCATAGAGTTCATACCAAATGGATTTAAGCGCTTCGACTGTTGACATAGCTAAAAATTTTGTGGTTAATTACTGAACCTGAATATTTACAATCGGTTCCTGCATTTTGAACCGGATATGGAGCAATTTTTTATTAGAATCAAAATAAGAACCCATGGCCTTCGATGCGTGGTAGACTACAGCGGAAGCTGAAGGATTCAGCTTAATTTTTCCAACTTTGATCAACCCCGGATCTTCTTCAAAACCATGTATTACCAGCTCGATATTCCTCGCAGTAGGCTTTCCGGTGTAATTCATGTTTTCTTTGCGGAAGAAGGAGAACATCATGAAATTGTCGAAATGCATGGACTTCATGGTCAGCGTTTCATAAAGCCCGTTTTTAAAGGCTGATTTGGATTCACCATCATCGTCATACATGGTAAATTCCGAATTGAGCACGCCAGGATCGAAATAATGATGAATTACCAGGTTTTCGGAGGAATATTCTGTTGTGTTCCTGATGGGCTCAATCATTGGGATAAAACTCCCTCCACGGGCAAATACTGGGATATTTTCAATAGTCACCGGCATTTCCAGCCACTGGCCACCAACATAGCTTTGTTCTCCAAAAAAGTCGTACCATTTTCCTTTGGGCAAATAAAGCCGTCTCGACTGAGCGCCTTTTTCCAGCACCGGCGCCACCAGTAAGTCACCTCCCCAAAGGAAAGTGTCGTCAGTGTTGCTGACTTCAGGGTTGTCTGGTTCTTCGAAAAAGAGTGGTTTGGTAAGCGGGATTCCCTTAGTGCTGTTGAGCCATGCGATGGAGTAGTTGTAAGGGAGCATACGGTAGCGAAGGTCAATGTAACGTTTGAGAATTTGCTGTGCATGCTGGCTGTAGAAAATTGGCTCAACCGGCGCATTGGTATCTCCATGAGGGCGAAAAACCGGGTTGAATACGCCATATTGCATCCATCGCAGGTAAAGTTCTTCATCCGGCTCTCCCATTGCAAACCCCCCCAGATCAGAATGCATGTAGGAAAAACCGCTCAACGCCATGCCAAGAACCGCACGAGGCTGCACCTGGAATCCGCTCCAATCCCTGGAAACATCTCCCGACCATGGGTAGACGCTATAACGTTGCGAGCCGGCGAACCCCGAACGGTTAAGATTAAAAAGCCTCACTTCCGGGTATTCGTTTCCATAGTAATCCCACAGCATTTTGTGCCAGTAGTGGCTGTAGATATTATGAACCTCATCGGCGCTTCCAATCAGGTGTTTCATGGCAGATGGGTGTTTTTCAGGCTCTCCAAGATCGCCCCACCAGCCGGCTACCCCTATTTCGTTCTGCCTGCGGTATTGCTCCCAGAACCACTTTCGGGCCGCAGGGTTAAAAATGTCAATCAAGCCGCCAAGGCCAAACCAAAAGTCCTGAATAACAAAGGTTTCGCCCTTATCATTGGTTCCCATCAGACCGGAGTCGGCCGCAAGCTTCCAGTTTTGAGATTCCTGTAAAATGAAAGGCTCGGTGATCAGAATGGTTTTCACTCCCTTATCTTTAAAGCGCTGGATCATCTTTTCAGGTTCAGGCCAGCTTGGTTTGTACCAGTCGAGATCGCCCATGAAAAAATGATCGTGAATGCCCTGGCCAAACCAGTAAAGATCAATAATAATGGCATCCAGGGGATACCCGGCTTCAATCATCTGATCAACAATAGCTTCAGCTTCATTTTGGGTTTTATAACCAAATTTCGACTGAAGATTCCCCAATGCCCACCTGGGCGGCATCGGCTGAAAGCCAGTAAGTTTGCAATATTCCTCCATCAACGAATCATAGTTTGGATCAGCAATAATAATGTAGTACGACATCTTACCGCCGATTGAACTGAACTCCATCACGTTTTTCTGAAAAACATCCAGGTCGAGCCAACCCTTTGGAGCATTGTCAAACAGCAGTCCGTATCCCTTCGATGAAACCACAAAAGGCACGGAAAAATTGAGGTTGGGCGAATTGTGATTGTAAGCGTAATGAGCCTGGTTGTAAAGCTCGTAACGATAACCCCTGCGATTGAGAGGGGTTGTGCGGAAACCAGCGCCATAAATCTTTTCCTCAGGATCGAGCTGAAACCTGAACCCCTCTGACTTTTTTCCTTTGAAGTACCCTTCAGATTCCGAAAGGATGACTTTTCCGTTTTTCAAAAAAAGCAACTGAAACGGCGACTTCCTGATAACCACCTGAAAACCATCGCGCGTGAAAAACAGTTCTTTCTCATGTTCAATTATTGATCCTGCAACCTGATCCAGCGGAAGGATAACAGCATGTGACTGACTTTCATAAGATTGACCTTCGGGAACAAAGTTCACATTAACAATGGAAGAGTTGACATAACCGATAACTATAGAGCCCAGCGAAGTCTTGACAACTAATTTGTTATCAACAAATTGATGTGAAACATAACGGTTTGTTTTCTCTTTCTGAAAAGCCGAACAGTCGCTCAGCAAAGCAATCAGGAAAAACACTCCGCCAACAACACCCAGAATAATCAGGTAAACAGGTATTTTTGAATTCATTGAGTAAAACTATGATTTAACGACGGCAAAAATAGGTTATTAGGAAAAATCAGGCGCAAAGGTTTTTCATTTGAAGACTAACCGTTTTCATGACTACAGTTACCTTTGCTGCGATTATTAATTTCTGATTTCCAAAAAATTTTAATCCAAAGTTGCATGTCTGAAGCTCAGTTTTCTGTGCTCCTTCCAACCGCCTATCTCCCTTCCATCCAGTGGTTTGTGTATGTGGTGAAGGCCGGCAGGGTTTTTATCGAACAACACGAAACCTACCCTAAGCAAACCTACCGGAACCGATGCGAGATTGCTGCTGCCAACGGTAAACTAAGCCTGACCATCCCGGTTGTAAAAGTGTTTGGAAATCACACTAAAACCCATGAAATTAGCATTGCAGATTACGAAAAATGGCAAATACTTCACTGGCGGGCATTAACAGCAGCCTACGCCAATTCGCCCTATTTCCTCTATTATCAGGACGAACTGAAGCCATTTTACACAGGCACTAATAATAACCTCCTGAAATTCAACCTCGAACTCACTGCAAAGTTGATGAATTTGCTCGGAATAAAAAATTCGTTTGAACTTACCTCCACATTCGAATCAAAACCCGCCAATGTACTCGATTTGAGAAATGAAATCACACCGAAAAAACCCTTTAGTCTGTTTCCATTGCCAGCCTATTGGCAGGTTTTCCAGGAAAGAAATGGTTTTTATCCGGGGTTGAGTGTAGTTGATCTTCTGTTCAATCTGGGGCCGGAATCAATTGATGTGCTGGAAGGATGCAATCCATTTAATCCGTAAGAATAGAGAGTTCAACATAGCTTACTTTAACCGGAAAATCTTATTGAATCACTGCCGAAAAGTAAGATAATGTTGCCTTAAATACTATTGTGCTGTTCAGAAACTGAGTCTCTCCATTTAAAGCAAATTCCTTATGTGGACTGATTTAAATGCTAAAAGCCGGTAGTTAGCAGTATCATTTCCCATCACTCCATACCTGGATGAAATTCAAACTGATCACTTGTCGGTTAGATTTGCAAAAAGAGCCTAACTACTTCTTATTCAGGGTACTCAATCCTTATGTGATAGATGTTCATCAGTTTGCGTTTGAGGATTTTCTTGGCCACGGTAATATCCCGCAGGGTGATGCTGGAATTGGAAAACTGGCCGGAATCTACCTGCTTGTTTACAATACTGTCAACGAGGTTATTAATTGATTTTTCGTCAATTACTTTAAGGCTTCTTGAAGCGGCCTCTACCGAATCAGCCATCATCACAACCGATGTTTCCTTGGAAAACGGGATCGGACCGGGGT
This sequence comes from Bacteroidales bacterium, assembly GCA_036794825.1. GTDB lineage: Bacteria > Bacteroidota > Bacteroidia > Bacteroidales > 4484-276 > RZYY01. Next base: position 12,577 of record DAIRGA010000020.1, read on the forward strand.
AGGTAAACTGCCGTTCGTCAATCATCTCATCGGGATTTTCTTTTTGCTGCATGATGTAGAAATAGTCCACCCTCCGGTTACCGTGGTGAGTACGGATGAAGTCAATGATCTGATCGGGGAGTTTGGCTTTTTTGGCCTTTTCCACTCCTTTTATCACATGGTCAATGATGATGGCAGCGCTTTCTTCATAAGTAAGCTCGTCGTGAGGGTTGACGCCGGTTATCTGATTTTCGATAAAATACATCGGGTTATCCATTTTTCCGATGTCGTGGTAGAGCGCACCTGTTCTTGTCAAAAGCGAATTGCCGCCAATTGCGTGGATGCACTCTTCGGACAGGTTGGCTACCTGCAGTGAGTGCTGAAAAGTTCCGGGGGCCTTCATCGAAAGTTCACGCAGCAATTTGCTGTTGGTATCCGACAACTCGAGCAACGTTACTTCGGTGACCAGTCCAAAGAGCTTTTCGTAGATAAAAATGATCGGATACGACAGCAAAATCAGGAATGCAGAACCGGCAAACATTGCATAATTCATCACCCTGATTTCTTCAAAACTGCCCTCCTGTAACATGTTCAGACCGGTGTAAATAGCTGAATAAGATATAAAAATCACAAATGAAGAAGTAAGAAACTGCGCTCTGCGGTTGAGGTTTACAATGCTGAAAATGGTTATAATCCCTGCAATGAGCTGAGTGAAAACGAATTGGAAACTATTGGGTACCAGGAACCCGGTCAGGATGATGGTAATGATGAAAACATAGAGAGCAAGCCTGGTATCGAAAAAGACGCGGATGATAATAGGAACAATACACAACGGAACCAGGTAAATGAATTCAGGCTGAAGGTCGAGCACCAGGCTGGTCAAAAACACCATCAATGTAATGGTGAGAAGAATGAGCACGACCTTTTTGTTTTCTTCGAGGACTTCGCGACGAAACACATGCAAAAAGAGAGCAAGCACCAACAATGAAATGGCTACCAGAATGATCTGTCCCAACAAAATCAACCGGTAATTATTCTGACTCCCAATCCTCGATTTGTACTCTTCGCGCAGCGACTCAAGTATCTGAAACTTAGCCGGCGTAACCACTTCACCTTTGGAGATGATCCGTTCGCCCTCCTGGATCATTCCTCGTGTGGTGGAGATGGCATCAAGCTTTTTTTGCATCTCTGCCTGTGTCAATTGATCTTTAAAGAGCACATTATGACTGAGAGACTCCTCTAAAAGCTTTCTAAGCAATTCATTATCAACAAACTCCTGGCTGGCAACTTTTTGCAGCATGGCTTCGTATGCCGACTGTAGCGTATAAAAATCAGAAAGTCTGGCCTCTTCGGCAATGTTTTGAATCACCAGCATGATCCTGAAATCACCCGGTTTGTTGTCCAGTTCAGGAACGGCCTGAACAATGCCCTGCGTGTAGATTTTCGTTAAGATTTCAAGTCCTTTTTCCCCGGTTCTACGTTTCAGATTATCCTTTGCACTGATGCTTCCGTGCTTTGCAACCCAGGCTTTATCGAGGTTTTGGGAAAATTCCTTCCGTTTGTTTTCATTCACCGACAGGTCGAATTCGAAAAACATCTCCTTGTTTTGGATAATCTCCTGCTTCTCTTTTTCAATCTCATCCGCCGGTTTTAAAATCCCAAGATCAAAAGGCGCAATAAGGTCCTGATGAAGCCATGGACGGCCGCGTGTATATTCATACTTGAATTTTGCCTCTTTCGGAAAAAAGGAAACCAGCACAACAAGGCTTATCAGGAATAGAACACCTTTCTGAATAGTCGAATAGTTCTGTGTAATGATTGACCAAAGCTGCTTCATTGATTTTTCGATAAACCGCTGCTAAAGTAACAATTTCTGACCAGGCTAAAGGTTTGGAATTTGTTGCGAGAATTTTATTTGATATGATTAACCGGATTTGACCGGAAGATCATTGAATTTTTCAGGTCAAAAACTTTAATACGGTTGAAAATGGTTTGGGTTTTTGGCCTACTTTTGCAAAAAAGACCGTTTTGAAAATCGCTGTAAATACAAGATTGCTCATTAAAGGGAAACTCGAGGGAATTGGGTGGTTTACTTACGAAAACCTGAAACGTATTACGAATCAACATCCTGAGCATCAGTTTATTTTCATCTTCGATCGCAAGTTTGATGAGGAATTTATCTTTTCCCGTAACATTCATCCAATTGTTGCTTATCCGCAGGCGCGGCACCCGTTGTTATACTATATCTGGTTTGAACATGTAATCCCCGGAGTTTTAAAGAAAACCGGAGCTGACCTATTTTTATCACCCGACGGTTACCTCTCTTTAAAATCGAAAGTACCTTCGATGAATGTGTTTCATGATCTGAACTTCGAACACTATCCCAAGGATCTTCCCTGGGTCGAACGGCGGTTTTACCGGCACTTTTTTCCTGAATATGCTCACAAAGCCATCAGGATTGCGACGGTTTCAGAGTATTCGAAAAAAGATATCGTCAGCTTGTACGGCGTTGATAAAAACAAGATTGATGTTGTTTTCAATGGCGCAAACGAAACTTACAGGCCTGTGGGCGATGATGTGAAAAAAGCTACCAGGGAAAGATTTTCACAGGGAGCACCTTATTTTATTTTCGTGGGATCGCTGCATCCCCGAAAAAACCTGGCAAGATTGTTTCCAGCATTTGATAAATTTAAAGAATCAGATAATCAGGGAGTTAAGCTGCTGATTGTTGGTGAGAAAAAATGGTGGACGGAAGCCATTGAAAAGGCATACAACAACCTCACTTACAAAGATGATGTGATTTTTACCGGAAGACTCGCTGTTGAAGATTTGCACCTCGTGATCGCTTCCGCTCTGGCGTTAACTTATGTCAGCTACTTCGAGGGATTTGGCATTCCGATTCTCGAATCGTTCTACTGCCACACTCCGGTAATCTCTTCCAAAGTAACCTCAATGCCCGAGGTTGCCGGCAATGCTGCCATTCTTGTAGATCCCATGTCGGTTTCTTCAATAGCAGAGGCAATGAAAAGGATGGCCGGTGATGAATCACTGAGAAAATCACTGATCGAAAAAGGCTCGGAAAGAGCACGCATTTTCAGCTGGCAGAAGTCCTCCGAACGTTTGTGGAATTCGATAGAAACCGCTTTGAATCAGGTGAAAGAGAAGAAATAAACAACCGTTGCAGGAAATTTCCGACGAAAACTGATTTAGTAAGTTATTTCCTGATCTTCCTCAGAGTAATCCGGGCAATCCTCACAATCAAGGCTGCGATTGTACATCTGCATCGCCCTATAACTCATACCCATACTCGAAAAACCTCCATCGTGGAAAAGGTTCTGCATCGTAACCTTTTTTGTGAGATCAGAAAAGAGTGTGATGCAATAGTCAGCGCACTCATCAGCCGAGGCGTTACCCAACGGCGACATCCGTTCGGTGAAGTCCATCAGCCCGTCAATTCCCTTCACACCGCTACCAGCCGTTGTTTTGGTCGGAGATTGGGAAATGGTGTTCACCCTGATTTTTCGTTCCCTGCCGTATATATAACCAAAACTGCGGGCTATGGATTCGAGCAGAGCCTTTGCATCGGCCATATCGTTGTAGCGATAAAGTGTGCGCTGTGCGGCCACATACGACATCGCCACTACCGAACCCCACTCGTTGATTGCATCCAGTTTATACGCTGCCTGAAGCACTTTATGAAACGAAACCGCAGAAACATCAAGGGTTTTTGCCAGAAAATCATAGTTTAGGTCATTATAAGGGCGGCCTTTTCGCACGTTCATTGACATACCAATGGAATGCAGGACAAAATCGAGTTTCCCGCCGAAATGCTCCATAGCTTTGACGATAAGATTCTCAATATCGCTTTCACTAGTAGCATCAGCAGGTATAACAATGGATTCGGTTTTTGCAGCCAGTTCATCAATCTCGCCAAAACGCATGGCAATCGGAGTATTGGTCAACACGAACCTGGCGCCTTCTTCATGAGCTCTTTCGGCAACTTTCCATGCAATTGACAAGTTGTTCAAAGCACCGAAAATTATTCCTTTTTTACCTGTTAGTAAGTTATAAGCCATGTTTTCAGATTTAAATTTTTGCAAAGAAACTAATTTTTCAATAGTTCTTTGGCGGTCTCCATCGCAGGCAAAGTGATCGTTGTATCGCTTAACATCTTGGCAATCTCCACAATACGTTCTTCCTGGTGGATGTTTCGGATAAAAGTCCTGGTTTGCGTATCGCTGGTTTCCTTATAAACAACAAAATGATAATTCCCACGTGCAGCGATCTGTGGAATGTGCGTGATGGCAATAACCTGCATTTTTGCGGCCATCATCTGCATGATGCTACCCATTTTGCCGGCTACCTCGCCAGACACACCACTATCAATCTCATCAAAAATGATGGACGGCAGCATTTTTTTTGCAGCCAGAATTGATTTTATGGCCAGCAACACTCTCGACAGTTCCCCTCCTGATGCAACTTTTGCCAGTTCCTGAATCTCTCCGCCTTTGTTAGCATTAAACAGAAAAACAGCATGTTCTCTTCCAGCGGGGGTCAATTCGGGCAACGTCTTCAGTTCAACAATGAATTGAGCCAGAGGCATACCCAATCCGGAAATGAGACTAATAACCTCTTTTTCAAAAGGTTGCTTTGCCATCTTGCGCTGGTGTGAAATTTCGTCGGCTTGCTTTACCAACTTACTGAAGACATCGGAGATGCACTGCTTTAAAATATTGATCTGATCGTTAAGCGATGTGTAGGCATCCAACCTGGCTCTGTAGTCGTTTTTAATTGCTAAAAGGCCTTCGACGCTGTCGGTATGGTGCTTCTGCTGAAGCTGATAAATTATCGCGAGCCGGTTGTTCAGCTCGTTGATTCTCGCCGGTTCAACTTCAAGCCTTTCACCTACCCTGGCGATGTCATTAGAGGCCTCCTTCAGATCATAAAAAGTGCTTTCAAACAGACCAAAAACATTTTCGATTTCCGAATGATAGGATTTGACGGGTTTTAGCCCCGCGATTATCTCCTTCATCAGGTCCAAGGCTCCCTGTTCGCGTTCGAGCAGGTTACCGGCTTCTGATAGTCTTGTTTTGATTTCCCCGGCGTGGGTAAGCAATTTCAGCTCCTCTTCAAGCTGTTCTTGCTCGCCTTTAACAAGACTGGCTGCTTCAAGTTCTTCAAACTGAAATCGGTAAAACTCCTGCTCACGTGCGGCTTCGCTTTCTCTGCGGATCATCCCTGCCAGTTCGAGTTTCATTTGAGTAAACTCGCCGAATAACGATTTATACAGGTTAAGCTGATAATCCAGACCGGCAAAGGTATCGAGAGCTGATAGTTGGAAACTCTCATCCTGCAGCAGCGTCACTTTATTCTGGGAATGAATATCAATGAGCTTTTCAGCGAGCTCTTTGAGAATATTCAGGTTTACAGGAGTGTCGTTGATAAATGCTCTCGACTTACCTGAAGGCAATATTTCGCGCCGAAGAATGGATTGCTCCGGGTCAAAATCGAGATTGTTTGCAGTGAAAAAGTTCTCCAGGTTGAGTTGCTGAATGCTGAACAAACCCTCCACGATGCATTTCTCATTTTTATCCATTAACGATTGTAAATCAGCGCGTTGCCCGAGAATCAAACCCAGTGCTCCGAGAATAATGGATTTTCCGGCGCCGGTCTCGCCTGTTATCACCGAGAAGCCGGAATTAAATTCTGTTTCCAGGCTTTCGATTAATGCGTAATTCCTTATCGTTAAATGTTTTAACACGATGATTGGATTGGATTTTACTGGCGGCAAACTTACTTAAAAAATAAAACCCTGAAAGGTTCAAATACCTTTCAGGGTCTTAAGGCGAATTCCTTATTCAGTATTTACTGTAACAATCCCCGTTTCTTCAGCATTGGCTCCTTGGAGGGTGCTTTTCCGCGGAATTTGATGTAAAGTTCCATCGGGTCTTCGGTACCACCGGCTGATAAAATATATTTTCGAAGGGACTGGGAGGTTGCCGGATCAAAAAGACCGTTTTCCAAAAATGCTTCAAAAGCATCATTGTCAAGCACTTCTGCCCACAGGTAGCTGTAATAGCCGGCTGAGTATCCCCATGAGAAAGCGTGGGCGAAGTAAGTGGTACGATAACGCGGATCAATTTCGGGGATCAGCCCGATGCGCGACATTGAGGCCTTTTCGAACGGGATGGTTTTTCGCGAAATCGTGTCGGTCAGTACGTGCCAATCCATATCAAGATAACTGGCCGCAATGTATTCCGTGGTGGCGAATCCCTGGTTGAACTTGCTGGCATTCAATATTTTCTGGATCAACTCTTCGGGGATTGCTTCACCCGTTTTGTAATGCTTTGCAAAGCTGCGTAAAACGTCCGGATGTTCTGCCCAGTTTTCCATGATCTGTGAGGGCAGTTCCACAAAATCGCGGGCAACGTTTGTTCCGGAGAGCATCGGGTAAGTTACATCCGAAAGTAACCCGTGCAGCGCGTGTCCGAACTCATGGTAGAGGGTTTCGACTTCCTCAAAGCTGAGAAGCGCTGGCTGATCGCCGGCCGGTCTGGAAAAATTCATTACCATCGAAATCACAGGGGTAACGTTTTCTCCATTTTTCCGGTACTGCTCCCTGAAGCTGGTCATCCACGCACCGCCACTTTTAGATGCTCTTGGATGGAAATCCATGTATAGCACACCAATATGCCTACCATCAGCTTCGGTAACCTCGAAAACAATAGCATCAGGATGGTAAAGCGGAACATCCTGCAATGCGACGAACTTTATGCCGAAGAGCTTGTCGGCCACGTCAAACATCCCGGTCAGCACCGACTGCAGCTCAAAATATGGACGTAATGCCTCTTCGTCAAAATCATACTTCTGCTGGCGCAATTTCTCGGCATAATAGGTCCAGTCCCACGATTCGAGTTTAAATTTTCCACCTGAAGCGTCAATCATTTTCTGCAATTCTACAGCTTCGGATTTGGCATTTTTCAGTGCCGGCGTCCAAAGATCATTCAGGAAATTGTAAACGCTTTCCGGGTTTTTGGCCATGGTTTCTTCAAGAACAAAGTCAGCGTGAGTCTTGTATCCCAACAGGTTAGCACGTTTAACACGCAACGAAGTCATTTTTTCGACAATAGCTTTGTTATCATAAAGGTTGTCGTTGTTTCCGCGGTTGATGTAGGCTTTCATCACCTTCTCGCGCAGGAGCCGGTTATCGGCATATTGCAGGAAAGGCATGCGGCTGGGGCTGTGCAGGGTAATTACCCAACTGTCGCTGAGGCCGGCCTCGCTTGCTGCAGCAGCTGCTGCATCACGAACACCCTGAGGAAGTCCGGCAAGGTCAGCTTCATTTTCGATTACCAACTGAAAAGCGTTGTTCTCGGCCAACAGATTATCGCCAAACTTCAGCGATAGCAGCGAAAGTTCCGCATTGATCTCTCTCAGTTGCGCTTTTTGCTCCTCGTTAAGCAAGGCGCCGTTGCGCGAAAAGCGGCGGTACGTCTTTTCGAGCAGCATCTTTTGTTCCGGATTCAGAGTGAGCCCGTCCTTCTGATCGTAAACAGCCTTGATACGCCTGAAAAGTCCCTCGTTCAATAGAATGTCATCCCCATGCTGAGACATCAGCGGTGATGCCTCCTGGGCAATTTTTTGCAATTCATCGCTGGTGTGTGCCGACTGAAGGTTGTAAAACACACTGTTTACCTCGGTGAGCAGGTGCCCGGTGTAATCGAGCGCCACGATAGTATTTTCAAAATCAGGGGGTTGCGGATTGTTTACAATAGATTCGATTTCGCTTTTCTGCTGCGCAATTCCCTCTTTGATCGCCGGCAAAAAATGCTCGTTTTTGATTTTGTCGAATGGAGGAACATTAAAAGGTGTGCTGTACTCCGCTAGGAAAGGATTCATCTCAGTGGTGGTTTTGGTTTGTTGCTGGCATGAAACAAAAACAAATGCCGAAAGGATCAGCGCTGCAGTGATTTTATTCATAAAAAGGAAAATTAAAGTTTGGAAAAAGGTAAAATCTGGCGGCAAATGTAGCATAAATAGACTATTCCAGACGTTTAGACGCCTTAATTGACAATAAATTATGCCATGGAAACTTTCGCAGATAAGGTACTGAACTTTTATTCCAAACTTGATCTCTCACTCGCTGTTCCTGATGTTTCAGTGATGAATCCATACCAGAATCCTGGTACTTTTCAGCTGGTTACTGAATTTTTCAAAAAGTTCTATACCGACAACCGGCCGAGGGTTTATATTTTTGGTATCAATCCGGGCAGATTTGGTGCTGGCCTGACAGGAATTTCATTTACTGATCCTGTTAATCTCGCCTTTGAATGTGGAATCCCGAACAATTTGGAACAGAAGCATGAGCTTTCATCACAGTTTATCTACCAGGTAATTCGGGATTACAGCGGTGTGGAGGCATTTTTCGGTAAATTTTTTGTAACAGCGTTATCGCCACTCGGTTTCATAAAAGAAGGTAAAAACCTCAACTACTACGATTTACCCCAACTGCGTAAAGAGGTTTTCCCGTTTATGATCGAATGCACTCGGAGGCAAATGAGTTTCGGTGCAAACCCAAATTTTGCCATCTGCCTTGGCGGTGACAAGAACTTCAAATACTTGACTGCGATCAATTTGGAGCTAAAGCTCTTCAAAAGGGTGATTCCGCTGGAGCATCCAAGATTCATCATGCAATACAAAAGAAGCTCGATCGGGGTGTTTTCTGAAAAATACTTAAATGCTCTTAAAAATTGTGAATAAAGCACTTATGGGTAATATTAGGCAAATTATTTTTGCGAATCAAAACGAGAAGGTCAATTATCATGAGTGATTACGAAAAAACTTTACGCAGGCGATTAATCAGAGATGCAGTTGTTGGTGTTGGGATCATCTCCCTGCTGGTTATGCTTTATTTTGCTTCGATGACCTTTCTTTGATTATCATATCTGAACTTGCTCTAAGTCAGCGAGCTTTACAGCTCTGTTTTCCTCAAAATCACAATTCAAATAATTTCCTGACCGCTTAGCAGTATTTTATCTAAAGAATTAATTTTGGCCATTAACCAAAATTATTTCTGATGAAAAGGATTTTACTCCCACTCTTTCTGCTGTTTGCAATGTTCTCATGCGTCAACAAATCAGCGCCTCTGGCCGATTATCCGGTTGTTCCGGTTCCATTCACCTACGTAAAGCTGACCGACAAATTCTGGCTTCCGCGCCTTGATACAAACCGGATTGTTTCGATTCCTTACAATTTTCAAAAATGCGAAGAAACTCACCGGATTGATAACTTCAGGGTGGCTGGTGGGCTGAAGGAGGGGACTTTTGTAGGCATCCGCTACAACGATTCCGATGTTTTCAAGGTGATGGAAGGCGCTGCCTATTCGTTGAGCACGCATCCTGACCCAGAATTGGAAGCTTACATGGACGAGCTGATAGCGGCTATCGCATCTGCCCAGGAAGATGATGGCTACCTATTTACAGCAAGGACCATCGCTCCTTACCCGCCGGTTCCGAATATTGGCGATGAGCGTTGGTCATTTCTTCAACAAAGCCACGAATTGTATAACATCGGGCATATGTACGAAGCCGCTGTGGCTTATTACGATGCAACCGGAAAACGGAGTTTCCTCGATGTTGCCATCAAAAGCGCTGACCTAGTTGTTAAGGTTTTTGGGACTGGTGCTGGTCAGTTGCGCGGAGTTCCCGGCCACCAGGAAATCGAGATCGGGCTGGTGAAACTTTACAGGCTAACTGGTAACGAAAAATACCTCGATCAGGCCAAATATTTCCTTGATGATCGCGGTAATGCCGAAGCCCGCGAATTGTATGTTTACGGTAAAGATGGTTCGAACAAGAACTACACACAGGATCACATGCCCGTCACGCAGCAGTTTGAAGCAGTTGGCCATGCAGTCCGCGCCGGGTATATGTATTCAGCAATGACCGACATTGCAGCGCTCACAGGCGATAAAGCCTATCGCAGCGCCATCGAAAAACTCTGGGAGAATGTGGCTTTCAAAAAGCTATATATCACCGGCGGCATCGGAGCGCGGCATTCCGGTGAGGCTTTTGGCGATGATTATGAACTTCCCAACCTGTCGGCTTATAACGAAACCTGCGCTGCCATTGCCAACATGCTCTGGAACCAACGTATGTTTATGCTTTCGGGCGATGCAAAATATTTGGATGTACTCGAAAGGACGTTATACAATGGTTTTCTTTCTGGGATCTCCATCCACGGGGACCTGTTCTTTTATCCCAATCCGCTGGAATCGGACGGCAGCCACGAACGCAAGCCATGGTTCGACTGCTCCTGCTGCCCGACCAACGTTGCCCGATTCCTGCCATCGTTGCCAGGCTACATCTACGCGCACACCGATGATGAGGTTTTTGTCAATCTTTTCATTGGAAACGAAGGCCTTATAAAAATGGGGTTTGGAGATTTAAAACTTATCACTCAAACAAATTATCCCTGGGAGGGAAAAGTTGTGATTGAGGTAAAACCGGAGAAGTCATCTGAATTTACCATCGCGCTGCGGATTCCGGTCTGGGCAACTGAAAGCCCCATGCCCGGAGATCTTTACCGGTTTAAAGAGTCCCTAAAAGAGAAACCGATGATTTCAATCAATGGCGAAGATATTGATTATCAGGCAAAAAATGGCTTTGCCCAAATTAACAGAACCTGGCGATCCGGCGATTTGATCGAATTGAATCTCCCAATGCCGGTAACAAAAATCCTCACAAAACCGGATGTTCAGGGGAACATTGGCAGAATGGCCATAAGCCGGGGGCCACTGGTTTATTGCGCCGAATGGGTGGACAATGGAGGCAGAGCGCGCAACCTGCTGATTGATCCTGAAAGTGAATTTGCTGTGGAGAAAGCCAATATCGTGGGTGGAGTAAATATTCTGCGGTCAAAAGGATACCACACATCCATAGACCCAACAGACAAACAACTCATCAAAACCGAGCAGGAGATGATTATGATCCCCTATTATGCATGGGCGCACCGAGGCAATGGCGAAATGCTTGTATGGCTACCCTACGATGGATCGGCAGCAACGCCAACTCCTCCTCCGACCATCGCCTCAGAGGCTAAAGCCTCAGCATCATATACTTATGATCAGATTTCGGCTCTCAACGATCAATTAATTCCTAAAAACAGCAACGACCACAGCATTCCACGCTTCACCTTCTGGAGCCACAAAGGGACAAAAGAATGGGTGCAATATGAATTCAAGGAAGAAACCAGCATTGCTTACATTCACATCTACTGGTTTGACGACGGACCGGAAGGAGGCTGCCGCATCCCTCAAAACTGGAAAGCTTTCTATGAAGACAACGGCCAATGGAAAGAGGTTCACAAAAATGGAGAATACCCGGTTTTAAAAGACCAAATGAACACCATCGAAATCGCCCCGGTGAAAACCACAGCAATGCGCATTGAAATCCAACTCCAGCCTGACTACTCCGGCGGAATACTGGAATGGAAGGTGGAGTGATTTTCAAACAAAGCGCAACCTCCGGAAGAATGACATAATTCGATCAGTAACTTAAATATAGCAGTAAAAACCCGAAGGGGTGTTATAATTCTATGTCCACATAAACAATCTAAACCAAACCCCAAAGGGGTGACATAATATTAAAAATCATCTTAATAACATTAAACAATGGCCGGCACCTTTTCCCAAGTTTACATTCAATTCGTTTTCGCTGTCAAACATCGCGAATCCCTGCTTCAAAAACTCTGGCGTGATGACATTTTCAAATACATGTCAGGTATAATCGCCAACAAAAACCAGAAAGCCTTAATTGTAAATGGCGTTGAGAATCACGTCCATCTGTTTGTTGGGATCAAACCCTCCATTTGCATGTCCGACCTTGTGAGGGACGTTAAAAACAACTCTACAAATTTCATTAATCAGCAAGGGTTCACAAGTCACAAATTTGAGTGGCAGGAAGGTTTTGGAGCATTCTCCTACGGACACTCTCAGCTGGACAGGGTTTATAAGTACATCCTAAATCAGGAAAAACATCATAAAAAGAGGTCTTTCAAGGAGGAAATCATGATTATCTGAAAAAGTTTCAAATTGAATTCGATGAGAAATATCTTTTCGATTGGTTGGACAGATAATCATGACACCCCTTCGGGGTTGGCAATGGTTTATGGCCGTTGGAGATATAATCACTACACCCTTTCGGGGTTGGGGATTATATCGGCTCAACCCTTGAGAGATCATTTTACAATAGTGATAGAAATTTGTATTGAATGCATTAATAGAAACCCCGTAGGGGTGGCATAATTTTATGAAGCAAAAAACAATAGCGCTCTGCATCCTACTTTGTTTATTAATCAGAGGCAACGGATATGTTCAAAACCAACTGGTTTTCTCTCCGGAAGTAATACCGCCATCATTCTCGGTCAGAGTTGATGATCAGATTTTTCGACCTGCTGATAATCAAAATCTTACAGGCTTAAATGGAGAAACCATCACCGGGGTAAGTTTTTCGATCGCTTTGGATAATGATTTTGAAAAAGTCCTAAAATATGATGTTAAGATTAAAAACGACAGTCCCGACACCCTGCGCATCTCCAATGTTGTGCCTTACGGGGAGGACGAAACCCATGTTTTCATCACCGCTACCGGTCCGTGGGCTTTGGCTCGGGCTAAGCTATTCCTTCCGGGTTATGGCCCGCTAAACGTCACTTTGCCGGATAATGCCTGGGAGTTGGGTTATGCATCTTTTCCCATTGATGAATCCGCCTCGGTGTGTGCACTTGCCCGACGTACAGGCTGGAACAATGCCCAGCGACGGCGATATGAAACTTTAGTTAATCCAGGCGGGGATGTTACCTACTCCATTTACATTGACCAATTTGAGGGCGAATGGCAAAATGGCCTGAAAAAGATGTTTCAGCAGCATTATCTCTTTGATCTTGACACATTTGATCTGACGCTTTACGAGCGTGAAGATCTTGCTTGGATAAGAGGCGCTTACCTGATGACGCTTCAGTTTGCCTGGGATCATGAATTTTATGACTGGCAATCGCAGCAATATCGAATTCTCAACTTTCTCGATCGTCCAAAACATTTCGGGTGGTACGATGTTTTCGGCATCTGGCCTACCTGGCCGCGGTTAGGTGTGGATGAGCGAAATCAGTGGGATCTCTATCGCGACCTGCCTGGCGGATTACCCAAAATAAGGGAACTGGCTTCAACGGCAGCCGACTTTGGAACCAAATTTTTCATCGCTTACAACCCCTGGGATCAAAGTACCCGTTTCGAAAATCACTATGCCGGAATGGCCAGCCTGATTGACGAACTTAATGCTGACGGCGTGGTGCTTGATACGCAGGGCAGCTCCAGCGATGAGTTGCAACATGCCGCCGACAGCATTAAGCCCGGTGTGATCATGTACAGCGAAGGGATGGCGGTGGTGAAGGATATGCCCGGCATCATTTCCGGCCGCGTTCACGATGCCATTTTCCTGCAACCGGCTTTGAACCTCAACAAACTCATCAAGCCCGACTTTGCCATTTTCAGGGTTTGTCAGCTTTCGCAGGGCAGAATTCACCGCGAAACCTTGATTTCATTTTTCAATGGCTACGGAACCGAAATCAATACCTTTGCCCCCGGACGCCCCGAATGGATGGAGGAAGAGTACAGCCTGCTCGGAAAAACTACCATGCTTTTACGCGAAAACACCGATGCTTTTAACAGTTTACTATTTACCCCTCTGATCAATTCGGAAGTTGACAGCATCTGGATCAATCATTTTCCTGCCGAAAACAAATCCATCTATACCATCCTAAGCCTCAACCCAAAAGGCCATACAGGAAACTTGTTCAAGGTAGATCCAGCTGGAAATTTCCATTTTATAAACCTTTGGAACCATGAGGAAGTTATCCCGGAAGAAAATAACGGAAGTCATTTTATCAAGGTTTCTATTCCTCCTTTTAACCGTGAATTTTCAGGAACAAGAAATGAGGGTGTGGCAGGTTGCATTGCCCGATTCCCTCATTTTTTGCAAGTCAACAAGAAGCAGGATTCTTTAATTTTATCCGCTTTAACCGGTAACCAAATCAAACTCTGGAAAGGAAATCCATCGTACGAAAAAGAACCGGTCATTTTTAATCAAATCCAGCTCCAACTGAGGCTTCACGAGTATTTTGGCAGGTATGAAGGTAAGATCGTGATTCAACTTTTTGATAAAGAAAAATTAGCAGACGAAAGGATCATTTATCGTGAACCCGGTGAGCCTGTTTTAATAAGTAGCTTAAAGAGAACTGCTTACAACGAAAAGTCAGTCAGTGACATGATTTTTATCCCGTCCGGAGAATTTCATTTTTATGCAACCAATAACGACCAGTTTATCCCCTACCCTTTTAATGCTGATTCAGCAAAAATCAAGATTACAGCGTTTTACGTGGATAAATTTCCGGTAAGTAATCAGCAATATTTTGATTTTGTAAATAGTAGCGGTTACAATCCAGAGGATACGACAAACTATCTGAAGCATTGGAAAAAGGGCAAATTCATTCGTGAAGATGCCTCAAAACCAGTGGTTTGGATTGACCTAAACGATGTAAGAGCGTATGCTGAATGGGCAGGAAAACGCCTTCCGACAGAAGCCGAATGGCAGTTTGCAGCCCAGGGATCAGATGGTCGCAAATGGCCTTGGGGAAACGAACCTGATTCTACAAAATACAACCATGATGACCGGTTAATGCCGTCAGGCACATGGCCGGAAGGTGCAAGTCCGTTTGGTGTGGAAGATCTTACTGGCAATGTATGGCAACTCACCGCCGATGTTTACGACAATGGCAGTTACAATTTTGTAATGATAAGAGGAGGCAGCTATTTTCAACCAACTTCAAGCTGGTGGTATGTGCAGGGTGGCCCGCTGCCGCTTGATAAAAGACAAATGCTGCTTTTAGTCAGCCCGGGGTTTGACCGCAATGCAACGGTGGGGTTCAGGTGTGTGATGGACAGATAAGTTGATTGTCGTCTGGGGTCTGAGACTTAACAATGCCGGAGGTGATGCATGCCCCGAAGTGATGGTATTACAGTGTGGAAGGGAATTCAGCCCTGGATTTGTACTTGCCTGGATACCGGGATACTTTTTGAGCGATATCCCTTTATCTGATTTATTCTGCAGAATACTGCCGTTTATAATACCCATTGAATTCTTCTGCCAGCATAAGCGTAAATCTTCCAGGTTTCCCGGTTCCAATTACGTGGTCTTCAATTCTCACCACCGGGGCTAAATGCTTGGATGTACCGGTGATAAAAACCTCATCTGCTTCAAAAACTTCCTGTAATTTAACCGGACGTTGTTCTGCGGCCATTAATCCGGAAGCAACTTGCAGAATATGTTTACGGGTGATACCCTTCAAAACGCCGGTGGAAGGTGTAATTAAGGTTTCATTCCTGATTATAAACATATTAGCCCGCGTGGTTTCCGAAATATACCCACTATGATGGTAGAGTACCTCTGTTGCAGATTTTTGCTTCAATTCATGCAAAAGGCTCAGGGTAGGGAGATAAAACGTGGTTTTGATCTCCGGTTTGAAACGAATGTAGTCGAGCAACAAAAGCTTTATCCCCTCGGTGTATTCATCAGGTGAGTGTGCAACAGGAAGGTTGATAATGAAAAAGTTAGGAACAGAAGGCAGGTACAGATCATCAGAATAACCTCCGGTTAGTAAAAGTTTAACAGCCGACCTGGTTAAACCATTCTGATGGATCAAGGAGAAAATTTTCTCCTTCATCTCACCCCGACTTAGCGGAACATCTAGGTTAAGCGACATGGCCGACCCGTAAAACCGGTCGAGGTAATCATCAAAAAAAGGAATAAAGCCCTCGACAGCCAAAAAGTAATCAAAAATGCCGAAGCCCCTCTGCAGTCCCACATCAGACACATGCAGGGAAACATGTTCGTAATCAAGAAAACGATTGTTGAAAAAACAAATCAATTTGATTAAAATTAAAAGATGAAGCTTTTTTGTGGCAGGCAAAACTATACAAAATAAAAAACAAGTTAATGTAGCCAACAATTTTATCAAAATATAAAGAGGGATTGCTTTTTTTAGCGATTTTTGCAGCCATAGAGTTAGTTGAAAACTTATCAGAAATAAGTCAAAACTAAGTAATCGGAAATGGATTTTAATTTCTCATCTCTCCTGGCATTTACAATTGCTGAAAAGCGATTTGCCGTTCCATTGACTTTGGTTGACCGGGTAATCAGGGCTGTGGAAGTAACCAGCGTCCCCGACTCGCATGCATTTGTGTATGGTATCATCGACTTTCACGGTAAAGTTATCCCGGTAATCAACCTCCGGAAAAGGTTTGGAATGGAGGAAAAAAAGATCGAGCCAGACGATCGTTTCATCATAACCGTTGTTGATGATTTAACGCTTGCCCTTGCAGTGGATGGAGTGGATGAGGTAGTCAAACACGATCAAAAGGAAATCAGTAAGATAGAACTGGAACTGGCTGGGACAAAATTGAAACAGCCTAAAAACTCAGGATTTGACTTTGCCAGATTTCTTCGGAACGACAATGGAATCCTGATCATCTACAACCTGAAAATGCTCCTGAGCAGTGATGGCAATTTTGAAATAAACGATCTCTTGAAAAAGCTGGGGCTTGATAAATGAAAATATGGCAGTAAGCAACAACGATATAACACTGGTTATCAATCGCATTGGCGAGCTTTTTGGCATCAGGGTGCTGGAAAACCAGCAAACAGCCTTGCTAAGAAATCTGTCAGCTGCAGCCAACGATATGGGCAATAGCCTGGATGACGAAAACTTTCTCAAATGGTTTCTGAGCAGCAGTTTCGACAGCCGGCAACTCGGCATTCTCTCCAGACATCTAACCGTTGGGGAGACCTATTTTTTTCGCGAGTCAACTGCTTTAACCCTTTTTTCAGAGCAAATTATCCCAAATCATCTGACTGCCGAAAAAACCCTAAGAATCTGGTGTGCTGGCTGCAGCACCGGCGAGGAGCCTTATACCCTGGCAATGATTATTGACCAGAGATTTGCTGACAATCTAAAATTTTCCATACTGGCCACCGACCTCAACCCTGATTCGATCGAAAAGGCAAAAACCGGCATTTACACCAACTGGTCATTTCGCGACACTCCACCGGAATTCAAACACCGTTATTTCAGCGAAAGAGGGAACTTGTTTGAAATTGACAAAAAGATCAGAAAAATGGTAACTTTTGGCCAGATGAACCTGGTAAGTGGTAACTTTCCAGCAATTACCGGTGAGTGCGAACCTTATGATGTAATTTTCTGCAGAAATGTGCTGATGTACCTTCGCCCCGAAATTGTAAAAGAAATTTCCGCAAAATTTTATCAATCTCTCAATGAAGGCGGATGGCTCATAACCAGCCAGGTGGAGTTGAGCAATGACTATTTCGGTCAGTTCAGACGCGAAATTTATCAAAATAACATCTTCTACCACAAGATTTCGACGGTATCTTCCATATTTTCAATGAATTCCAAATCTTTGACAGGATTAGATTTCCAACAGGAGAGTGTTTCATACGAAAAGAAAAAAAGAACAGATCAGCAAAGGCAGGATTTGGTTTCGGGAAATAAACCGGTGATCGTGAATACGCATTTTGAAACAAAAGTCCTGGTTAATGAAACCTTTGAAGAGCTTTTCACTTTGGCCAGGTACGAAGATTGTGTTTGTGAATGCCGGAAACTACTCAAAAAGCAGGTTGGTAATAAGGCTATTTACCCGAAGCTAATCCTCTCGCTGGCCAATTTGGGTCACCTTGCCGAGGCAGCAGAAATTTCGGATAAATGGATTGCAATTGACTCAGCAAACCCCGAAGCTTACTACATCTCCGCAACCATTCATGTTGAAAACGGAGATTTGGCAAAAGCCGAAAAGATGCTCATGAAGTCGCTTTACCTCAAATCCGATTTTCACCCCGCACTGCTCAGCCTGGGGAACGTTCTGAACAAACTCGGCAAAAAGCAGCTGGCCATCAAACAATACAAGAACCTGTTGCGATCGCTGGAGAGTATGAATGACCCTGAAATCGTGTCGCATTTCGAAGGGATGACTGCAGGCAGGCTGAGGCAAATAGCCGAAATAATGATGCAATCATGAATCCAAAAAACGCAATATTAGCAAGTCGGGCAAGGCAGCTGGCACAAAAGAGAGAGAGCGTTGAGCCAGCGGATATCATCTCTTTGGTTCAATTCGGACTGTTTCCGGAGTTATATGCGGTGGATGTAAAGTATGTACGTGAAGTCCTTACACTTAGCGAATTAACCCCAATCCCCGGAACACCACCATTTATCATGGGGGTTATTGGTTTCAGGGGAAAAATTACTTGCATGCTGAATTTAAAAATACTCTTTGGCCTGAAGGAAAAAGGGTTGACCGAATTTAATAAGGTCATCATTTTGAGCAATGACAAGCAGGAATTTGGGATTGTCGCCGATAAAATCATCGGATTAACACAAATCCCGGCGGGCGATATAAAAGAACCACCGCTTACCCTGACAGGAATTGGCGCTGAGTTCGTTTCAGGTACAACCACTTCAGGAATTATACTGCTCAGCGCAGAAAAGATGCTCAAAAGCGAGAAATTAATTATCAATCAATAAATTATGTTTTTCTATGAAGACAAATTCAACACTGGGTTTACGTTTAAAATTACTCATAGGGTTTTTAGCGATTATTACTTCGATTGTAATTATTCTGGTTTTTATCATTATAAATGTTGAGAAAATCAAAGATACGCGTTACGAACTCGAAAAAGTTTCCCAGATAAATATTGACCTGGTTCAAACCCGCTCTGACCTGAACCGTATCAGGGGGCTTGTGCTCGAAATCATCATTGAAACTGATCCTGATGACCGCCTCGCGCTCAAGAACGATGTAAATGACAGAATTGGCGCTACCTATGAGAGGTTGAAAAGAATAAGACCTGACCTGAAGCACAATCCGGAAGCATTAGCACTATTGGACCAGATTGAACAAGAATTCAATCGTTACAACGACAACCGGGATACTCAATACGATTTGATATTCCAGGGAAAAACCCAGGAAGTAATAAATTTTACAGAAAATGTTCAATCGGCGATTTATATTGATATAAGAAACGACATTATCAATCTTGAAGATCTGATTGAAGTCCAGGCCGAATCACTTTTGGAACAAAGCCATAAAACACTTGATAACAGTACAATTATAATGATAGTGATCGGGATTTTGGTGATAGCCGTCAGCCTTATCATTATGTTTGCAATGATCCGGATCTTTGGAAGACTCTCCAAAGAAATCAGGGAAAGTGTCGGGGTATTAGGCACATCATCGTCACAAATCCAGACCACTGTTGCTGAGATTTCGACAGGCGCTGCCGAGACGGCCACTGCTATTTCAGAAACTACGACTACCGTTGAAGAGATTCGGCAAACCTCCATGCTGGCCAACGAAAAAGCAAAATCGCTGCTTGACAGTGCCAAGAGAGCATCTGAAATATCTGACAGAGGAATCGAATCATCACAAATAATTATGGATTCGATGAAAAGAATTGACAACCAGATGAAACTCATCAATTCCACCATACTCAAATTATCCGAACAAAACCGTTCCATCGGCGAAATCACCACAACAGTTGCTGATATTGCTGACCAGTCGAACCTTCTGGCAGTAAATGCCGCCATCGAAGCCGCCAAAGCCGGAGAACATGGCAGAGGATTCACGGTTGTGGCTCAGGAGATCAGAAGCCTGGCCGAGCAATCGAAGAAATCCACTGCACAGGTAAAAGAGATTCTGAACGAAATCCAGAAATCAGTGCAACAAACAGCCGATGTGATCAGGCAGGGCAATACCACCGTTGAAGAGGGTGTAAGACTGGTAAATGAAGATCGTGAAATAGTAGATTTACTCACCGAAACGGTCAGAGAAGCGATGCAGGCCTCCATTCAGATATCTTCCTCAAGCCAGCAACAGATGGCAGGTATGGATCAGATAGTGCCGGCGATGAGCAACATCAAATCAGCCAGCGAACAAAATGTAACCGGTATCAGACAAACCCAGGATGCCCTGCGCAGCCTCAGCGAAATTGGCCTTAATCTGCAGCAAATCATTGATAGTTACCGACTTTAACCCTTTATGAACTACGTTAACCAGGATGATTTTTTACGCGATCTGCTCAACGACTTTCGCATAGAAGCCAAGGAGCACCACCAGGCAATTGTTTCTGGTTTACTTGAGTTGGAAAAAAGCATTGACACTTCTGTTGTTGAGCTGGTTTTCAGGGAGATACATAGCCTGAAAGGGGCTGCGCGTGCTGTTAATCTCACCGCAATCGAACAGCTTTGTATGAATTTGGAGAATGTTTTTCAGAAAATAAAAAAAGGCAATCTGCAGCTTCTTCCTGAAATGTTCGACACACTTTACCATGCTGCCGACACACTGCAGATTCTGCTCAACGAAGTGGATACCGACCAAAAAACAGTCAGCCAGAACACGCTGACGCACATTGCTTTCCAGCTAAACACATTTTCCAGTATCCAGACTTCGAAACCACCGGCACCATCACAAATTGAAGTAGCCGGCAAAGCAAAACCAACCTCTGAGTTCAGGAACCTGCAGCCACCGGCGATCCCAAAGCGGGCAACTCTGCCTGATAAAGAGGAAACTACTGATTATTCAAAGGAGAATCAGGCACTATCCACAGAGACCGGAACTGCAGAAACCGTAAAAATAATCAACAGGGATAATGAAACGGTCAGGGTGGATACGGCTAAACTTTACCGCCTTCTTGCACAGGCTGAGGAAATGATATCATTTAAAACCGCACTTGATTACCAATCAGAACAGATCAGCAGCATAGCCAGCCAATTTAGCTTTTGGCGAAAGAAAAACGAAGAGAGTATTTTAACTGCCGGCTCAATGGAGCTGATGAATAATGCTGTTATTCATGAATTTTGCCACCACCAGAAAGATTTTCTGAAAAAGAGCGAAGCCGAACTTTTCAGAGTCAGAGATAATCTAACCTCGCTACACAGGGCCGCTGCACGTTCGATTGACGATATTCTGGTCATGGTTAAACAGACGCTGATGTATCCGTTTTCATCAATTTTGAGCGTTGTCCCCCGGATTGTGAGGGATTTATGCAAAGAGTTCAACAAAGAAATATCCTATTCGGTGAGCGGTGCCGACATAGAAATTGACCGCCGAATACTTGAAGAGATGAAAGACCCTCTGATACACTTGATCCGGAATTGTATAGATCACGGCATTGAAAGCAGGGAACAACGCGCTAAATCCAATAAGCCACAGCAGGGTACGCTTAGCATTGTTATTTCGCAAATCATGGGTCAAAAAATAGAAATCCGGATCAGCGACGACGGTGTGGGAATCAATAAGACAAAACTCATTGAATCGGCGATTAAAAATGGAATTTTAAAGAAAAATGAAGTTTCAGGTTTATCCGACGGCGAAATCAACAAGTTGGTTTTCACCTCCGGTGTTTCCACAAGTCCATTCATTACCGATGTTTCGGGGCGAGGACTAGGCATGGCAATCGTAGCCGAAAAAGTGGAGAAAATCGGCGGCTCCATCGAAATCGAATCCGAGCAGGGCAAAGGGACTACTTTTGTTATCCTGCTGCCTCAAACCCTTTCAGCATTCCGCGGCATCCTGATCAAAAGTTCAGGGCAGTTCTTTATGATTCCCACCGTTTCGGTACTCAGCGCTGTCAGAATAGGCCCAAAAGACATTAAAACCGTGGAATCAAAACAGGTGGTTACCTACAACAAAGAGCCACTCTCGCTGGTAAATCTCGCTCAAATCCTTGGCTTACCTCAAAGAAGCAACCCAAAGGAAATGGAAAGTCACCTGACCGGGCTTGTCCTTTATTCATCACATAAGAAGATGATTTTCTTGGTTGACGGGATATATGGTGAAAAAGAGGGTGTTGTCAAAGATCTTGGACCACAATTGAAACATGTCCGAAACATAGCTGGCACCACTCTTCTTGGCGACGGTCGGCTCGTACCGGTTTTACAGGTGCAGGATCTTATGGAGTCAGCATCACAGAGTAAATCGTTTGTTGGAACCGAAGCAGTTTCTTCCGAAAGCCAGAGGAAGGAACCAGCGAGTATACTGGTTGTGGAAGATTCCATCACTGTCAGAAATATGCTTCGCAACCTTCTCGAAGCATCCGGTTTCGCTGTTAAAACAGCCGTGGATGGCCTGGATGGGTTGAACCAAATAAAATCGGGCAATTTTGATCTCGTTGTTTCCGACATCGAAATGCCACGAATGAACGGGTTCGAATTGACTTCCACGATCAGGCAGGAAGCCCGTTTTGCTGATTTGCCGGTAATTCTTGTTTCAACACTCGATTCGGCCGATGACCGGCAACGGGGAATGAATGCCGGCGCCAACGCTTATATTGTCAAAGGAAGTTTTGAAAAAAGTAATCTTATCGAAACCATAAACCAATTAATCTGATAAACAATTGAATAACCAGCCATTTAGAAAAATAAAAGTGCTCATTGTTGATGATAGTATTGTAAGCCAAAAGCTTTATCAACGGCTGCTTGAGCAAGATTCCCGTTTTGAGGTTGTCGGAATTGCAGGCAACGGAAAACAAGCAATTGAATATGTGGCCAAACTTCAACCTGATGTGGTGAGCATGGACATCAATATGCCATTGATGGACGGTGTGGAAGCAACCCGGCAGATCATGCAGCAAAATCCTATACCCATCACTATCGTCAGCAGCCTTTACAACCCTGAGGAGGTTGAAATAGCCATGAGGGTTCTGGAAGCCGGCGCTGTCAATATTATTTCAAAACCCAATGGCCCCGGTCATCCTAAATTCGAGTCCGACAGCCGTCAATACCTCGATATGCTGAGAATGATGTCGGAGGTGAAGGTGGTTAGAAGAAGAGTCGCGTCTCAATTTTCAGCTAATAAACCCATTGAAAAAGAACCAACAGATTTTTCACGGATAACAAATCCGGACAACGATTACGGCATCGTAGTAATCGGGGCATCTGCAGGTGGACCCGAAGCACTTAAGTCACTGTTGGGAGCTTTCAATCCTGGCTTCCCGCTTCCGATTTTGATAGTTCAACACATAGATCCCAATTTTGCCGAAGGCTACCGCACATGGCTGCAGAGCAATGTTTATATACCTGTTGTGGCTGCAGAGAAAAATCAGAAAATCAAGCCCGGATTTGCCTACATCGCGCCAGGGGATTATCATCTCGAAATAATTTCGGAGGGTGTAATAACGCTTACCTCCGGGCCACCGGTAAAAGGACTCCGGCCTGCTGTTGCCAATCTTTTTCGCAGCGCAGCAGATGCTTATGGAAAGAGGTCTATTGCCGTTATCCTTTCAGGCATGGGCGCCGATGGTGCAGCAGAAACCGCATTATTAAGGTCGAAGGGAGCTATGACATTTGCGCAAAACGAGCCAACGTGCCTGGTATTTGGTATGCCCGGCGAGGCAATAAAATCAGGTGGGATCGTTAGCGTTTTGCCTCCGCGTGAAATAGCTAATGCAATTATGAATTTATTAATCAAAGCATAACTGAACTATGAAATCAGCTTTAAACTACTCTCTCGAAGACGGATACATACTGGCCGCAGAGGATTCGTTGGTTCAGGCAAAGCAACTTCAGCACTTCTTTACCAATAACCAAATAAAAGCAAGAATCTGTAAAAATGGGGCTGAAGCATTGAAAGAAGCATTGAAAGAGAAACCCTTACTGATTATCAGCGATGTGGTGATGCCGGTGATGAATGGCTATGAATTCTGCCAGGCGATCAAAAATCACCCACAATTAAATACAGTACCTTTCATCCTGTTAACATCACTTAGTGACCCGATGGACATTATCAAAGGTTTGCAGGTGGGTGCAGATAACTTTATAACCAAACCTTACGAGGAAGAATACCTGATCTCACGCATCAATTACCTTCTGGCCAACCGGTATATCCGCATGCAGGAGTCCAGCGGGTCAAGTATCGAAATAGTGTTTCAGAATCAACGCTTTAAAATTAATTCAGACAAAAAACAGATCCTCGACCTGCTGCTTTCGGTGTATGAGGCTGCCGTAAACCGGAACGAGAAACTTATCGAACTTCAGCGGCAACTGGAAATAGCCAACGACAACCTGCGAGGCGCCAACCAGGAACTGGAAGCGTTTGCCCGCAGGGTTTCTCACGATCTGAAATCGCCGCTAAACGGCGTTATTGGATTTGCCGATCTGTTAAAACACAGCTATGCTGATGTGCTCGACGACGATGCCAAAGAATACATTGACTGGATTTTAAAATCCGCCGGCAATATGACGCAGCTCATTGAGGATCTGCTCCAGTTCTCCCGGTCGGCGCGTGCAGAAATTATCCCTGTGGATGTTAACTTAAGCTATATCGCTTCTGAAATCATCAAAGACCTCTGCATCAGCATTTACCACGCAAAATATAAAATCAATATCCAGGCGGATATCATTGTAAGTGCCGATCCGAAATTGATGCGGGTCGCCCTGAACAATCTGCTTGGAAATGCTTTAAAATACAGCCAGAATGCCCCTGAACCGGAAGTAACCGTTGGGATGAAAGTGGTGAACGGCAAAAAAATTGTTTATATTAGGGATAATGGCGCCGGTTTCGACATGACCAAAGCACAGAATCTGTTTCAGCCTTTTGTAAGACTGCATACCGCCTCTGAATTTCAGGGCACAGGAGTGGGACTGAGCACCGTAAAGCGTATTCTGGAGCGTCATGGCGGTTCAATCTGGTATGAATCATCTCCAGGAAACGGCGCTACTTTTTACTTCTCCCTTGATTGATAATCAGTCATTTACATATAAAATAAAAATCCGGTAACCAATGGTCGCCGGATTTTTTTTGATCTTTAAGAATTATCATTAAAACTCAAGCAGCTTTTTAGCAGCGTGATATACTCTATCAACATCTGGTAAAATAGCCTTTTCCAATATCCTGTTGAATCCAACCGGAGTGAACGTTGAGCCGACACGTCTGACGGGTGCATCAAGAAACTCAAAAGCCTCTTCGGTAATCATCGCCGCAATCTCGCCGCCAAATCCGCCAAAAACCTTATCCTCATGAACCACCAAGGCCCTGTTGGTTTTGCGCACCGATTTAAGAATCGCCTCTTTGTCCAGAGGAATCAGCGATCGGAGATCAAGTACTTCGACAGATTTACCCTCCTCTTTTTCGAGCATTTCGGCTGCTTTGAGGCACAGATGAGTAGTATTGCCATAAGTGATCATGGTGAGATCGGAACCAGTACGGCGGATACGCGCTACTCCAAAAGGAACTTCGAACTCATCGGGAACCTCAGTTTCGGCCATTGGATCGTTATACAACGCTTTTGGTTCGAGGAACATAGTAGGCCCCTCCGACCTCATACTGGTTCGGAGTAACCCGGCTGCGTCATCAGCAAAAGATGGGTACACCACACGAATACCAGGGAACGTTGTCAGAGCGCCCTCGATGGTTTGCGAGTGATACAAACCGCCGCCAATATAGCCACCGGAAGCAAGCCGCACGGTTACATTCGGAGCAAATTTTCCATTGCTGCGCCAGTAATCATGGGTTAACTCAACAAACTGTTCCATGGCAGGCCAGAAATAATCAGCAAACTCAGCGCCTTCGATTACAATTCTGATTTTCTTATCAAACCGGGACATGCCGTTGGCTGTGCCAACAATAAAATCCTCAGCAATCGGAGCATTGAATACCCTCCTGGGGCCGAACTCCTGCTGTAATCCCTTGGATACATTGAAGATACCACCTTTATCCTTGTTGGCCATATCTTGACCCCAGATAAATGTATCAGGGTTGAAGCGAAACTCCTCCTTCAGTGTGTTATTTAAAGCTTCAATCAGCTTCATCCGCCGGCCTTCACCATTATGAAGACCTTTTGGAAATTTGGTTGAAACATAAGGCGCAGGAATCACAAAGTCGAAAATTGATTTTGGATCGGGATCCGGCGCTTTTAAAACTTTTTTGTGGGCTGCTGAAATTTCTGCTTTGGCTTTTTCGTCCAGCGCATCCAGCTCGGTTTGAGTAAAAATTTCGGCATAGATCAGTCTTTCACGAAACTTCCTCAGCGGGTCAAGCAGCTCCACTTCCGAAAGTTCGACATCGTCGCGGTACAATTCGTGGCGGTCGGAGTTTGAGTGTGAACCCATCCGGATACAATTGGCGTGGACAATTACGGGCAATCCTTCTTCTTTCACGATCCGCTTGGCTTTCAGCATGGCATTGATTGAGCTGAAGGGGTCTTTACCATTCGCGTAGATCACCCGAAGGTTTTTAAAACCATGAAAATTATCGGCAGCCCTTGAGTTGGCTGTTTGCTGCTCTTTGGGAACAGAAATTCCATAACCATTGTCCTGAAAAACGAAAATTACCGGAAGCATTTCTGTTGCAGCCCCGTTAATCGCCTCATACACATAACCCTCGGAAGTGGATGACTCGCCCTGGGAACTGATCGCTACTGCATCGGCACCGTAATATTTCATTGCCCGCGCAACCCCAACTGCATGCAGAGTGTGGTTGCCAGTGGCTGATGACACATTGTGGATATTCCATTCCGGCTTTGCAAAATGGTTTGACATATGACGCCCTCCGCTGGCAATGTCGGTGCCTTTGGACAAGCCATTCAGAATAATTTCTTCAGCGGTTAGGCCTGATGAAATCGCAGTGAGCATGTCGCGGTAATAAGGAAACAAATGGTCTTTACCTCTTTCAAAAACCTGACCGATAGCCAGTTGAATTCCGTCATGCCCGGCGAAAGGGGCGTGATACGACCAACCGAGTGCCTGCTTGAGGTAATTGGGCGCCTTATTGTCCAGTTGACGTCCAAGCGTCATCAGGTAATACCATTTGGTAAGCGTTTTTTTTGGAGTGTTCCTGATAGTGAAGACTTTGTCTTCTCTGTCAAGTGTGAACTGTTTTCTATAATTCATTAGTCAATTATTTCATTAAAATCGTAGCAATAACATAGGGGGTTGAGGTTTGTTCAAGCATAATCATTACAAAAGCAAACAGAATTAGTTGCTTTTATACTGTGTTTAAGCGTTTTGAAAATTGATTATCCTGAAACTTTATTACAGATTATTGAAATAATCGCGGTTCAACGACTCCCAGTCAGGAATCTTGTTGTGATGCCAGTTTTGAATGATTAAACCGCCTTTGATAAGGATTAAACCAGGATTGGCGCGCACCATAGCCTTTAGTTCCGTATCATCGCCATGAAAAAATTCGATGGCAGCGTGAAGTTCATTTTCTTCAATAAACCGGCTGATAACAAAATCCTCCGAGCTTGTAAGTGCAATCACACGAATTCCTTTATCCTCAGCCTGCCTGCCCCATTCGTTGATTATGCGGAAAGCTTCACGGTCGGACTTCTCCAAATTCCAGGCAACCACAAAAAACTGATAATCAGGATTTTGAGTAATTATCTGTGTTACGTCTTCGCCATTCAGGTCCATAATGGCCAGGTTCACCCCCGTGATTTTGTTCGGGTCTTCTGTGCGCATACTCACAAATTCCCAGTTTTCGAGCCATTCCGGGTCATCAAACGGAAAATCAGGGGAAAGATATTCCTTTGTTTCTCCGGTAAGTTTATTTTTATAGGTGAGGAAATTTTTAACTGGCTGTGGATTTTCGGGTGTGATGCGATTTCCTACTTTGTAAGGCCTGAAATCGAGCAACGGCAGGTCGGCGTAATTGATGTACTGAAACCATGTGAAAAGCAAAGCCATTACCAGAGCAGAACCCCACTCTATCACATTTCCAAACACCGACCTGACTCGTAAACGACCAAAAACCACAATCAAAACAAAAGTATTGATTACCAGATTCTTATAAAATGTTTGCCAATTGGTCAATTTCACTGCGTCACCAAAACAACCGCAATCGGGCACCGGATTGTAGAGTGCGTCGTAAAGTGTGGTCAAGGTAAAAACGCCCATCATAAATGTTAATAGCCAGGGAGTTATCCGTGGTTTTATGTTCAAAAGTATTAATCCGCCGACCAATAATTCCGCTGTATTGAGCACAAACGATAAAAGAAGTGCAACGACAAAATCGTGCTGCCACCCGTAAGCATGAAAGTAGTCCTCTATCCTGTAAGCCGTTCCCAATGGGTCAACGGCTTTTACGAATCCTGAAAATAAAAACAATAACCCGATCAGTATCTGGCTCACCCTGACCATCGCAGGCGAAAAAATCTTTCGGTACCTGACAGCGAGGATGATCTCAAAAATCAGCAGGAAAAGGAATAGGATGCTGAATTGCTCAAAAAAGTGTATTAATGCGGCCGAAAAAACGGTTACAAGAATGATTGTCCATCCTGCGATGGATTTCATGGTTTGTTGCTTCATGTTGTGAACGATTTGATTAAAAAATTGAGGATGGTTTTATTGGTCACTACCGTTTTCCCCTGAGCCATCCTCTTCTTTACTCTTTTTGAACGGGCTTTTGTTCCTTACGGATTTTTCCTCAGGCTGGGCCGATGGATTTATTTTTTCCATTTCCTTCTTGGCTTCGGACAGAGATTTCTCTGCAGTTTTCAATTTCTGACCTGAGGTCTTCTTTTTTTCCTGACCTTTTTCAATGTTCGATTTTCCTTTATCATAGCTTCTTTCGGCTTCCGAAATACGATTGTCCACCTCGCGGGATTGTTCACGGTAACGGGTATCGAGCTGCCGCATCTCCTGCTTGAGCTTTTCCTGTTGGGTGCGATCGGCAGATTTCAGTTGCCTCTCCAACTCTTTTTTATCGGTGGCGTAATTTTTATCAATTTGAGACTTTTCCCCTCTGGCACTGTTGAGCTCCTCCTTTGAAGTAATCAATTGTTGCTTTCCTGCAGCAGTAAGGCTGTCGGCTGTGCTTAATTCTTTTTGAGCTTTGTCAACCGATGATTCTGCCCGCAAGACTTTATCGTTTGCCCTCATCAACTGCTGTTCTTCACGTGAAAGAGGCTTTTCTTCGGTTTGCTGGGCAACAACAGTTACCGAAAAAAACACAATCAGACCCAAAATTACAATCAAATGAGCAAAGAATTTGATTTTCATGACTTTACGATATTAATTTGATGATTGAAATTGTCGTCAAAGATAAATTGGATTAATTTAGCCGCATGTTAACGAAACGTAAAAGTTTATATTTCAACACGTAATGACCTCAAAAAGAGTAATTCAGTGGCAATCCCGCACCCTGGATCTGTCAACACCTGTAGTGATGGGTATCCTCAATATTACGCCGGACTCTTTTTACGACGGCGGCAAATACCTGGAAACGCAGGCTGCTGTTGATAAAGCTGGCGAGATGATTCGGCAGGGAGCAGCAATCATTGATGTTGGGGCTGTTTCGACAAGGCCTTTTTCCAGCCCAATTAATGCTGATAATGAATGGGATAGATTAGAATGGCTAATTCCGGAGCTCCGTAAAACATATCCGGAAACTATTATCTCTGTGGATACATACCGGGCCACTATCGCCGAAAAAGCAATCCGCGCCGGTGCAGATATGATCAACGACATTTCAGGAGGAGAATTGGATGATAATATGTTGCCTTTGATTTCCCGGCTAAATGTGGTTTACGTCCTGATGCACATGCAGGGAACCCCGCAGAATATGCAGATCAATCCTCAATATGAGGATGTTGTGACCGAGGTATTTGACTTTTTTCAACGAAAACTCAACAAGCTAAAGGCTCTTGGAAACCAGTCACCCATCATCCTTGACCCCGGATTTGGATTTGGCAAAACACTGAAAAACAATTATATGCTACTGATTTCCTTGAAAAAATTCACCACACTGGGCTGCCCGGTTCTGGCCGGAATTTCACGGAAATCAATGATTAATAAGGTATTGAACATTAGTCCTGACGAAGCACTTAACGGGTCAACAGTGCTAAATACCATCTGCCTTCTCAACGGCGCTGATATTCTCAGGGTGCATGATGTGGCAGAAGCACGGCAGGCGATAGAACTCGTTAGCTATGCCCGGAACGCATGCTTTTAGCAGAATCAACAGCTCATTTCTTTGATTCAGCATTATCTGGTTCACCTTTATAAATGCCTGCTAATGTAAGTTCAGCTTTCGGGATTTTGACTTCCGCCGATCCACAAGCATAGGCGCCTAATTCGTAAGCCTCATAAAAGAAAACCACATGCTCAGGGTCGAGGGCAAATCGGCTGAAATTCTTATCAGCAAACGGTTCTACATCAAAACAATCCTGCCCGTCAACCAGGAATTTCGCCAGCAATTTATTTAAGATTTCCTGATTTTCAGGTTTTGAAAAGTCTATTATATCACTTACTTCAAGCATTTTTTTACTCCGGATATCAAAATTAAAGGTGGTAATTGCAGTAAAACCGTGAGCCCCAAGGGCATAACTATAAGTTTCGAAAACCACACTGATGATTTTATTCGTCGAATCTAAAATCCGGTAGTTATTTATCAGTAAATAAAAGCCCGATGTGCCGGTTTCCTTCACTATTTCAATGGCTCCAGTGGTGTCTGTACCCCAAAAATAGAATGTGGCAGTATCCAGGAAACTTTCCATCGCATGATTCAATTCCTTCAACGACGCATCAAGGCTATCGTTATGTACGAAAATCGGTTTCTTTAAATCAATTTTGTAATACACTGAATCACCGTACGTTGACTCGCTGTGAATGATTTTATATGCCAACGTACCATCAGAAGGTCTCGTCCAGAAATAACGACAAGAAAACGAAAGGATCACGAAAGTAAAAACCAGTGTACAAATGGAAGCTTTTCTCATGATTTCAAAGTATTTGTGTTAATTCGATCAGGTCGGCTATCTGCGTTAAAGCGGGATTGTTTCCGGCAACCTTTGCGGGGTTAAAGAAAACGGCATCCATACCAACGCCAGACGCCCCGAAAATGTCGGTTTCTATGTCATCACCAATCATCAGGCAATCGGCGGCCAAAGCTCCTACCCTATTCAGAGCAAACTGAAATATTCCCGGATCAGGCTTTTTGAATCCGGCCGCCTCAGATGTGATAACATGCTGGAAATAGCGATGAAGGTTACTGTTTGCAAGTTTTACGAACTGAACCTCCTCAAAGCCATTGGTAATGATGTGCATTTTGTATTTGTTGTGCAGATAATCGAGCGTTTGCAAAGCATTGGGAAGGAGATGTTTTTTCTGAGGACTAAGCGCAACATAATCATTGCCAATATCCTGAGCAAGAGTTCTATCATCAATACCGAACTCGTTAAGGGTTACTTCGAACCTTCGCCAGCGTAGATACTCTTTTTCAATTTTTCCATCGCGGTAGAGCGCCCAAAGTTCATCATTGTGCTTGAGGTAGCATTTTACAAAATGATCGAGGTTCTCTACTCCCCTGAGCCTGAGGTCATATTTTTCATAAATCTCCGAATAGGCCTCAGATGCATTGCGTTCAAAGTCCCAAAGGGTCCGGTCAAGATCAAAGAACAGATGCTTGTACTGCTTCATCTCGTGGGTTTTTGCAAAAATAGCTTTTTCAGTTTGGTACAAAATGGAGGTCAAAACAAAAGGCGACCTGACTTTAAGCCAAATCGCCTTTTTCATCAAAAATAAGGTATTTAGTTGATAATCAACTTTCTGAAGTACATTTTTTGGTCAACACTGATCCGGATCATATAAACTCCTCTTGCAAGGCCGGTAAGGTCGAAAGTCTGTGGCAGCATTGCTTTAGCCTTTGTAACTTCTTTACCATAAGCGTTGTAGACTTTAATGTTGGTTTCGCCTGCCAGGCCGTTTACTGTGAAAATACCGTGTGTTGGATTGGGGTACACCAGCAACTGGTCTGAATCAATTATAACCATCCCGGTGGATGAGAGTTTCAGCGAGTTAACCTCTGAAAGCCCGTTGTTGGCAAAGAAGCCATCATTCAGCGATGGGTTATAGGACAAAATCAGGTCATACAATTCACCGGTTGAAGGTCTGTAAACGGCAAAAGTAATGATCTCACCATCAGCAAAGCCATCAATTTCAGCGGAATAGATGTCATTTCCGTGCAACGAGATTGCGAAAGGCTGGGTTGTGTTTTTTACTTCGGTCAATCCGGCACAAAGTCCATCCTGTGTAAATCCGCCAATGATATCTCCAACTTTCAGTGGGTTGTCACTCAAATTGAAAGCAACCAGGTGCGATGACGGAGTGAAGTTAACTGCGTTCCATGGTGTGTTGAGTGCCCCAATGTTTTCAGGTGCAGCGGTGGATGAATTTTTTTGTTGCTGCGAAAAATCAATTACACCAGGTGTTGTAAGATTGATCACATAAGCTTTTCCGGGCTGAAGATTTCCGATGGTGTTGATATTAAATGCCGGCCAGTAAACTCCAGTACCTGCAACTTCTTTGGCAACCAGCAGGTTAAGTCCTGAAAAAAGATCCTGTGCATTGTATGGAGAGGCTGACAGAACTGGCATAATATTCCATCCGGCTGACATCGGAAACGAGGTATTGGCAAGCGAACTACCACAAATGGGAAGAGCGAGCTCGGTTGTTGTTTTGGTGATATAGCCTGAATAAGGATTCCATTCATTAAGGGTATTGATGCCCATTTCCGGCCAATATATCCCACTTAGGTTGTAAGCAAGATTTACTGATTGTCCGGCCGGTGATAAAACCGCACTCATCGTAGGGTTTGCAGGCATGATATAACTTGAAATTCCACTCCAGCCCGATGCAAGCATAAGTTGTTGCCCGTCGGTAACCTGGATGGTAAAATCGCAGCACAACTGCTGGTTGGTAAAGGGATTCACTGCACAGTAGGTCAGGAAGTGGGTTCCAATTCCAGCAACAACTGGATTAAAAACACCATTCATAACTCCGTTACCGGAGTAAACCCCTCCACCCGGTACCGCTCCACCAAGTTGAATCGGCTCCTGGTTGAAGCAAATGACCAGGCTTACAGGGCATTGCAGTTGAGGATCAGCTACATGCACCAATACCTGTGCATCCTTGAAGTTATCTGTGTTACCATACTCTCCGATCCTGTAAATCAGCGTGTAATTTCCTGCCGGTGTAACTGCCGGAACCGAAAGGTTACCGTCGAAGGTTAGTGAGGCGCCATTTAATCCTCCGTTGTTAACAATGCTTAGGCTGATCTGAGTCGGGTTAGGCTGAAATCCATTAACCAGGTCATTTTGAAGAACATTACCTGCAACTCCGCCTTCAAAACTGGAAATTGTATTGGGTGTAAAATCATCGTTATTGGCAACCATTATCAAACATGGAGCAATATTGTTGGTTACTACTGGAGATCCATAAGGAGCGCTTGTCGTTGCTGAGTACTGCCAGTTAAATTGAATAACATTCTCGGTGGCAGGAGCTGATTCCATTGGTGGCACACCAACAAGAGTTACAACTACGCCATCGCTTCCGGGCAGAAAGCCGCCGTTTAAAGGATTTGATTCCAGATCCCAAATCAGGCTCGGGCTGAAATCACCGCTGGCGAATATTTCCGGATTTTTTACTGTAAAACAGACGGTGAAAATCCTTGTCCAATCATTAACCGAAATATAAATTGGAGGTGAGGATGGGTTATTTAGTTGTACAGCACCGTTTATATACGTTGCAGGGCCGAAAAGATTAAACAACTGACTGCCACTTGCATTCCCTCCTGTGCTTATCATTGGTGGATTTGGGTTCATCGGTCCATATCCAGGCTGAAAATTGCTGAAGGAGTTGAATTCCAGCACACTATAATCAAAGAAAAACCTTGTGTTCATTCCGAAAAGCCGTTTGTCCGGAGTATTCGACTGAAACTCAACATCCACACAATAGGTAAGCTGATTACAATTCAGTGTTGGGTTTGCAAATCTGACAGAGATAACAGGCACCTGAGCCAGAAGATAACCTGAGATAGCAAACATGAATAGAAATAATGTAACTTTTTTCATAAAAGATTGATTTAGCGCGATTATTATAATTATTAACTGATTGATTTTCAATTTTTCATAATGTAATTAGAACTTCTTTCATCACATTACCCGCAAAAATAAAGATAATTTCAGAATCAAGTAACCCTGAAAACCAAATATTGTTGGTTTTCAGGGTTAAAAAATTCTAATTTCTTGGGACACTGGTAAACTTACCGTTATTTCCTTCCCATATCGTCCGGTCGTTGAAATTGACATCGCCGTTCAAGTTGAAGTCACCATTACGATAACGGGCAAAGGTTCCATTCTGGTTTTCCCAGAAAGCCCGGTCATCAAAGTTAATGTCGGTATCAGAGCTAATGTTTACGGATTGCTGACCATTTCCGCCAATCATAGCAAAAACACCTGGCAATATCTCCTTCTGACTGCTGAATATACCAAACCCAAAGGGGTCATCAACATAGCCTTGCTGATAGCGGAAATCATAGCTTATCTTATCATCACTGATACCCACCGGTTCATGGGACATGACAATAAGATGGTTACGATGCTCGATAACGATATAATAGGACTGCGTTTCGCTAAGGTTGCA
Organism: Bacteroidales bacterium; assembly: GCA_036794825.1. Lineage (GTDB taxonomy): Bacteria > Bacteroidota > Bacteroidia > Bacteroidales > 4484-276 > RZYY01. The sequence continues at coordinate 47,092 of DAIRGA010000020.1, forward strand.
ACATGCAGATCCACCCACGAACTCAACGGTTCCATCGTTGTGAAGCTGTGCAGCAGCCTGGCATACAGGCCCGCCGTTACCCATTGGATTGTCGCGCAATGATACCAACACCCAGTCAACTACCATCGGAGAATATCCTGCATCTCCCTGCAGCAAATTGCCGTTGGAATCAAAGTTATCACCTTCGCTGCCGTTGTAGAACCAGGGGCTTTCGTTATATGGCTGTCCGGCAGGTGTGTAGTAGGTGCCCAGGAACAGATCATCGAAAGTCTGGCCGGGCAATATCCTTAGGTCATTAAGGCTGGTGCGCATTGGTAAACTAAACGATGATACACCGCCTGGATGAATACTTGCCCCTTCGAGGAGCACAAAAGTCTCAATTTCAACACAGTAATCAACTACATTTATGGTAACTACTGCTTCATCGCAATTGAATGGATTGAGCGTTTCACAAATCCTGTAAGTAATCGTGTATAAACCAAAAGGAGTACCGGCAGTGACACTCACTATTCCCGTTAACGGATCAAGAACTGGTACCGGATCGCCGGGATTGACAGGTGAAGCAGGAGTAACCACATGGATTGTTACATTGGCCGGAGCAGCCGGAGCGTTATTCAATTCATCATTCAAAAGCACATTTCCGGCATTGGCCAACCCCAGATTTCCAAACACAGTTCCAAGGTCATCATCATTTGCGGTAATATCATTGTAATGGGCAGTGATGATTGCGTTATCGCTGTCGGTAAGGGCGGCACCTCCTGGTCCTGTGGCATTTACTGAGGCTATATTTACAACAGTTCCTGCAATAAGATTATCCTGCGTGATAGAATAAACTGGTGTCAGAATAATTTCCTGGTTCGGCGTCAGCATCGGTATAATGGTATTGAGAGCTAGCAATGGGTCGGTGATGATCAAATCAGACAACGAAACATTACCCGTATTCTTAACCTTGATTGAGTATGTAATTAACTGACCTATTGTGGAATAGGTTACAGGTGAAGCTGTTTTTGTCAGTTCAATATCAGGGTTCTGAATCAGCGGTGTGATGGTTGGTCTGTCGTTGCTGTTGTTGGTGTGGTCTGATAAGTCAGTAACAGGGTTACCTTGCAAAGTGCTACCACTTCCCAGAGCTTGATTAACCACTCTACCTGCATCAATATCAGCCTGGGTTACCGCATAAGTGGCCGTGAAAATGATTCTCTGACCAGGAATTATATCCCGCAACGACGGGTTGCCACCTATATGAGAACCACCGGTGAAGTAAACAGGTACAGGCAAAATACCGGTTCCTGAAAAGGATGGGGTACTTTCGGCTACAACGACATCATAAACAGTAACATTACCAGTGTTTGTCACTACATAGGTGTAGGTAATTAATCCTGTGGAGGGATTATAGCTCGAAAGCTTGACAACCCCTATCCTGGGTTGGGCAATTGGAGTGGTTGCTACATCGTCAAAATTATTGAAAGGCTCCGGATCATATTCATAGCCCATAACAACAGCACCATTTACGTAGTTTCCGACCTCCCTTACCCTAGCGGTTATCTGGAGTGAACGGGATTGATCTTTTGCAAGATTTCCGATCGTCCAGATGCCTGTAACTGAATTGTAACTACCAGCCCCATTGTCGGACAGATAGGTGTAGCCCGAAGGAATTACATCTGAAGCTATCACCTGAGTGGCATCGGAGTGCCCATAATTGGTCACCGTCAATGTGAAAACCACATTGGCGCCAATTAGCGGTGCAGTATTATTGACGGTTTTAACAATGGCAAGATCGGCCATTTTTGGAGAGACAACTGCGTTATCTGTATCGTTATCAGGCTCAGGATCATTTATATCTGCATCTGTAACCGATGCTGTGTTTGTGTATTCAATTCCTGTAAAAGGTTCATTTACCATGGCATCAATTGTCAGTGTGGCAGTTCCACCGGCTTCTAAATAACCTAATGCCCAGATACCGGTTAAAGGATTAAAATCACCGGAATGTTCAGTATGACCCATATACATGAAACCATCGGGTACCATATCAGAAACTTCAATATCGAAATTTGGCGCTGGTCCGTAGTTTGTCAAAACCAAAGTAAAAGTTACAATATCCGCTACATTTGGCTCCTCATCATTTACGGTTTTAACTATGGCAAGATCAGACAGGCTCCACACTGTGGTGGAGTGATCATCGCTGTTGTTTGCAGGAACAGGATCATAGGTAGTGCTGGAAACAGTTCCTGTATTTTCGAGAATAAATTCGTGGGGAACATTCAGGTCAACAGTTGCTCTGATGAAAATCTTGAAATCAGCTCCCACCTGTAGTGTTCCAAACGAATAGGAATTGTTCCAATTGCTCCATGATTGGCCATTATCAATACTCAACTCAGCATTGAATAACTCGACGGGTAATACATCAACTACCTGAACATCAAGCGCATCGGAAGGTCCAAGATTTTCGACGGTAATTGTGTAAATGATAACCTGATCAACTATCACTATCGGATCTGGAAGTCCTGTTTTGCTGATGGCAAGATCGGCGGAAGTGTTGACGGTGGTGTATTCTGTGTCGGAATTGTTGCCGGGTTCCGGATCGGGTGTGTCGCTGCTCACCGTGGCCGTGTTGCTGATCGTGCCCAGCACATCGCTGTCTACCCTGGCCGTGAGGGTCAACGTTACCGTTTCGCCGTTGGCCAGCGTGCCGATGCTCCAGATCGGGGCAGTCCAGGTTCCCACTGTTGGTGTGGCATTGAGGAGCGCCAGGTAACCTGGCAGGTTGTCCGTTACATTTACGTTCAAGGCATCGCTCGGGCCATTGTTCTTAACAACGATGGTGTAGGTGATGGTTTCTCCGGCAATCACAGGATCGGGGTCATCGCTCTTGCTGATGGCCAGATCGGCGGAAGTGTTGACGGTGGTGTATTCTGTGTCGGAATTGTTGCCGGGTTCCGGATCGGGTGTGTCGCTGCTCACCGTGGCCGTGTTGCTGATCGTGCCCAGCACATCGCTGTCTACCCTGGCCGTGAGGGTCAACGTTACCGTTTCGCCGTTGGCCAGCGTGCCGATGCTCCAGATCGGGGCAGTCCAGGTTCCCACTGTTGGTGTGGCATTGAGGAGCGCCAGGTAACCTGGCAGGTTGTCCGTTACATTTACGTTCAAGGCATCGCTCGGGCCATTGTTCTTAACAACGATGGTGTAGGTGATGGTTTC
>DAIRGA010000020.1:50389-53269 GCA_036794825.1 Bacteroidales bacterium
TCTTGCTGATGGCCAGATCGGCGGAAGTGTTGACGGTGGTGTATTCTGTGTCGGAGTTGTTGCCGGGTTCCGGATCGGGTGTGTCGCTGCTCACCGTGGCCGTGTTGCTGATCGTGCCCAGCACATCGCTGTCTACCCTGGCCGTGAGGGTCAACGTTACCGTTTCGCCGTTGGCCAGCGTGCCGATGCTCCAGATCGGGGCAGTCCAGGTTCCCACTGTTGGTGTGGCATTGAGGAGCGCCAGGTAACCTGGCAGGTTGTCCGTTACATTTACGTTCAAGGCATCGCTCGGGCCATTGTTCTTAACAACGATGGTGTAGGTGATGGTTTCTCCGGCAATCACAGGATCGGGGTCATCGCTCTTTGTGATGGACAGATCGGCCAGGCTATTTTGTGTATCTGTATCTGTTGAAGAGTTATTGAACTGATTACTGTCGTTAACATCAGTTGGCTCTGTTATGGTAGCTTTATTCACCAGGTTTCCCGAAAAACTGCTCGGCACATAAAGCGTTAGTGTGTATGTTATTAAACCTCCTGCCGGCATATCAACAAGCTCAATGATATTCCCACTGCCCGTTGTGTTGCCTGAGGCGCCACCTCCAAAAAGAGCAGTCCAGGTTCCGGTAGTCCCGGCAGGCATTGGATCGGAAATAGTTGCCCCAAATACATCACTAAGGCCGTTGTTCTTTGCAACAATAGTATAAACAACTGATGTGCCCGGTGTATAAATCATGCTTTCGTCAGTCTTTGTAATCTCCAGATCGGCACAACGTTCAACCGCAATTCCGATCACATTTGTAATCAAATCATCATCACAATCCGGATTGGAAACTGAAATTACACAACGGAAATAGTTATCTTTTACAACCTCAAGCGGGTATGTAGTGTAAGTGTTTGAATTTATCCCCATGCCAGTCGTAACATCTGTCCAGGTTCCGATACCATCCGGACTCGATTGCCACTGATAAGACAATATTGATGCGCCTTTTTCAACCTCCACACCCATGGTGTGCATGCCGAATTCACAAAGCACGGCCGGAGGAGCACTGGGTTGGGTCAAAATGCGTGGCACTGAAACCGTCACTATTCTTGATGTTGTCGGGGTACACGACAATCCTGCTGAAGATATCTGAACCCTGAACTGTGTTGACTGATTAAGATTCTCGGTCTGATAATCCATTAGATTGTTTGTTCCGGGAGCTGTAATCCAATCACTTCCATCGAATACTTCCCATAAATAATCCAATAACGGGGTACCTCCAACAGCCTGCACACCGAGGATTGTGTTTGTTCCACTGCAGATTGTAATGTCCTGGGGCTCTGTAATTATGGTTGGATCAGGATGGACGGTTATCTTAAACTGTTGAGAAGTACCAACGCATGAAACGCCTGAATTTGTGAAAGTTGGTGTTACGGTTAAACTCGCAGTAACAGGCAATAGTCCTGTGTTGATAGCAGTGAAGGATATATTACTCTCTCCTGAAACCGCCAGTCCGATAGATGGATTGTCGTTTGACCATTCATAGGTAACTGATCCTCCGGTATTTGTTGTGGTAAAAATCACCGCCGTTGGATTTCCGTTACATATCTCCAAATCTGACGGGTCAACCACATTGGCGGTAGGATTTACGGTTATTGTAAATGATTTTGAAGCACCCCCGCAGCTGACGCCATTGTAAGTAAACTGAGGTGTTACATTGATGGTGGAACTCACCGGTGAAATACCGGGATTAAGTGCTGTGAAGGCAGGTATATCGCCAGTACCTGACATCCCCAAACCAATAGCGGGATTGCTGTTCGTCCATGTATAGGACACAGTTCCAATAGTATTTAATGTAGTGAAGATGATCTCACCCGTTAAATCCTCATTACAAAATGTCAGGTTTGCGGGCTGATTGACCTGGGCAGAAGGATTAACCGTGATGTCCACACTAACCGGACTACCGGAACAACTTCCTATCCAGGGTATTACGGTATATCTTACCACACCCGGCGATGTACCTGAATTTGTTATGCTTTGAGAAATAGCGTTCCCGCAGGAAGATGAGCACGCTGAAATAAAATCAAGGGAACCGCCAGCAGGCGAATTCTGAACAGCTGCTGTCCAGGTATAATGCACTGCAGCGCCGGTTACTCCGGTACTCAGACCAATACTGGTAGTGCCGCCATTACAGATAGTTTGCGCTGATGGCGTTGTAATAGCATCTGGTGTAGGGTTGACTGTAACATCAAAAACAAACTCATTTCCCTGGCAAAAAGTGCTGGAAGGACCGGTAGGATAAATGATGTAGCGGACCACGCCCGGTGACGTACCGGTATTGCTGAGCAATTGATTGATATAATTTCCACAGGATGAATTGCAGTCGGAAAACCCTGAAATAGTTCCACCTAATGGGGCAGACAGGATGGACGATGTCCAGGTATAAGTTGTTCCGGCAGTTGGGGAGGTAATTGTATAGTCCACTCCGGTGTTGTTGCAGATTGTTTTTAATGCAGCACTGCTAACCGCAGGACGGGGATTAACAGTAATGGTAAAGGTCTGCACTGGTCCGGAGCACGATGGTCCTCCTAAATCATTCTGATAATGAGGCATTACGGTGATCGTGGCTACTACCGGATTGCTTGTGGTGTTGGTGGCAGTGAAAGTACCGATATTTCCGCTTCCACCTGCAACAAGACCAATTGAGGGTGTATTGTTAACCCAGGTGTAAGTGGTTGATCCACCGATGTTGTTTGTGCTGAAAATGACAGCCACGGTTTGGTTATCATGACACAATACCTGGTTTTCAGATAGATTAACCTGTGCACGGGGATTTACTGTTATAGCAAAAGTTTTGGCAGGACCTGTGCAGCTCTTCCCTCCATTGCTGAATGTGGGGG
>DAIRGA010000020.1:53369-67511 GCA_036794825.1 Bacteroidales bacterium
CGTGGCGCTTCCGCTGCAGATAATCTGGGTTGATGGTGTGGCAGTTACATTGGGTATCGGGTTAACGGTAACATCAAAATTGAAGGAAGAACCCTCACAATTGGTTGGAGAAGGACCAACAGGTTTTATTAAATACCTGACCACCCCTGTTGATGTTCCGGTATTGGTCAGTGTATGATTGATCGAAGACCCGCAACTTCCCGTGCAATCGCTGAATCCTGAAATTGTACCTCCGGTTGGGGTATTCAGAATGTAAGAATTCCAGGTAAAAGTTGTACCGGAAACTGCTGAGGTAATTGTATAAGCTACCGAAGCCCCGTTACAGATCGTTTTACTGCTGGCGCTGGTTACGCCGGGGATAGGATTTACTGTTATGGTGAAGGACTGGGTAGGACCAGTACAAGATGGTCCTCCGCTTGTATTGGTATATTCCGGAGTAATAGTGATCGTTGCAACCACCGGCGCATTGCCTGTATTGATGGCGGTGAAAGGAGAAATATTCCCGCTACCGCTGGCTGAAAGTCCTATGGAAGGATGGCTGTTTGTCCATCGGTAAATTGTAGTTCCACCAGTGTTGTCTGTTGTAAAGTTTACGGATGATGTAGAAGTATTATGGCACAACACCTGGTCTTCAGGCTTAATTACTTGTGCACGGGGATTTACCGTAATCGCAAAAGTTTTGGCAGGACCTGTGCAGCTCTTCCCTCCATTGCTGAATGTGGGGGTGACTGTTATGTTAGCAATAACCGGCGCCGTGGAAGTATTGGTTGACGTAAAGGAAATATTCCCTGAACCATTCGCTGCCAGTCCAATTGCCGGATTGTCATTTACCCAGGCGTAGGTGGTCGTTCCTCCTGAATTTAAAGTTGAAAAACTGACTGTTGTCAGCTGATTGTGGCAAACAATCTGATCTGCAGGTTGATTGACCTGGGCAGTGGGATTTACCGTAATGATAAAAGATTGTGCATTGGAAGTACAGGTTGGCCCTCCACTGGTGTTCTGGTAGGTTGGGGTAACCTGCAACGTAGCTGAAACGGGAGCGTTGGTGGTGTTGGTTGCTGTAAATGTTCCAATGTTGCCGATTCCACTTCCGGCCAGACCAATCGTAGTATTGTTGTTTGTCCAGCCATAGGTTGTGGTTCCACCAGTCCTGTTGGTCGAAAAGCTAACCGAAAGGTTCTCCTGGTTGCACACAACCCGGGTACCCGGATTATTTACCTGCGGCGCCGGATTTACTGTGATATCAACTGTAACCGGAGCACCCGTGCAACTTCCTATTCGTGGCGTTACGGTATATCTGACTATTCCCGGCGATGTTCCGGTATTGGTAAGCGTTTGGGCAATGTTTGATCCGCAGGCATTCGTATTGCAATTGGAAAAACCAGTTATTGTTCCCCCGGCAGGCGCCGAAGTAATTGCTGCAGTCCACCGGTATAAAACTGTTACCCCTGTAATCGTGGTGCTCAGTCCAATATTCGTGGCGCTTCCGCTGCAGATAATCTGGGTTGATGGTGTGGCAGTTACATTGGGTGTCGGGTTAACGGTAACCGTTACCGTAAAAGGATTGCCAGTGCAATCACCTGATTTTGGAGTAACCAGGTATTCCACATTTTGTAAGGTCAGCGAATTATTGGTCAGGGTTTGCGAAATACTGCTTTGCGCAATCGGTTGATCTGACCATCCGGTTACATTCGCATTGGGAACAACAGTCCAGGTGTAGGTTGTTCCAACAGGAACAATGTCGCCGTTCTGACCATCCAACGGTGTAATTGAAAATGCCGTGTTGTTGCAAATGTCTGAGGCCTTTTGACTTATCCCCGGTTTTGGATTTACGGTAACCGAAGCATTGATAGGATCACCAACACAGAAAGTTGGCGAAGGTCCTGTCGGGGTGATGGTATAAGTTACAATTTTTGCTGATGAAGTGGTGTTGACAAATGCCTCACCTGTAATTGATTCTCCAATCTGAAGGTCATTACCGTTCAGGGGCTGAGATGTAACAATGCCAGCCGGAGAAGTTCTGGACCAGTTAAAAGTAGTTCCTGCAAGGTTGTTACTTGTTCCCATAACAATATCCTGGCTTGCATCTCCGGAACAGATTTGTTGTACAGAGGGCGTTGCGGTAGCCACCGGAAGAGGATTTGCTGTTAAAGTACCAGTGACCGTTGCACTGCAGGCTCCCGGTGCAGAAGTGGCTACTGTGAGTGTAACAGTATAATTCCCCGGCACTTCATACTGATGTTTTGGATTTCTTTGTGAAGAAGTATTACCATCCCCAAAATCCCAACTCCAGGATACAATAGGGTAGCGAGGATCAACTCTTGCAGAAAGATCCGTAAACTGAAATGCCGGCTTATGGCAAACCTGCCCGCTGGCATTATCAAAAGTGAAAGCTGCATTGGGTGGGCTGCTTGTATTCACTCTTTGATCAACCCCAAAGAAATAGGCATAATCACCACACGTGGGATCACGCAAAATCAGGCTAGGGAGCCTGTTCCCCCAGGTGGTATAGGTGTGTGTGATAGACTTACTCATTTCGCCGTGCTCCACAGGTTCGGTGACAGTTATTCCATCCCCAAAACTCCAGGTCAGCTCAGTTACCCCATCGAGTTTATCAGCAAAAAACTCAACATCGTGAGGTGTACAACCATATAACGGGGCATAAGAAAACTCTCCAAAAGCACCATCAATTTGAATTTTTTGGCTTGTTGATCTTGTGCAACCTCCAGTGAGCTCAACAGTCAGTGTCACGGTGTAAGTTCCTGGAGTGAGAAAATAATTGTTTGGGTTTCGTTGAGTAGATGTCTGGCCTGTTCCAAAATCCCATTGATAAGAGGAAACCACATCCGGATCATCTGAAGCGGTAAAAGAGCCTAGTATCGGCGCACAACCGGGATTAGGATCTACAATTTCGAATTCGCCTGTTCCATCAACAATTGAAATATCTTTGGAAAAGATGTCGGTACATCCCAAATTACTGGTTACTCGCTGTTGTACAGTGAAATCACCCGTAGCATTGTAAGTTTTTGAAGGTGAAGCCAAGCCATTAATGATTTCAAAATCACCATCGCCATCCAGATCCCAGTCATACTGTACAATGTTACCTGTAGAAGCATTCTGAAAGCTTACCGGTGTGTTAATGCAATACACATCCCTTGTGGTTGAAAAACCGGCTTCAACAGTGGGTACCTGAACTGAATTTGGTTTTGAAAGGGTTCTTGTACACCCGTTCTCGTCAGTGACCGTAAGGGTAACCACAAAGTTGCCAAAGGTTGTGTAAGTATGCACCGGATCTTTTGCAACTGAAGTATTTCCATCGCCAAAATTCCAGAAATAGGTGTTTAACGAAACGTTAGCTGGGTCATTGGATGCCTTGGAGGTGAGGTTGGTAAAAGTAACAGCGTCACCAGTGCATATAACCGTAGGTGTGTTCGAAAAATCCACTATCGGTCCTCGTACATCCATGTAGTTTGGATAACTAACGGTGTAAATACAACCCCTTGTTCCGGTCACCTGCAGCGACACGGTGTACAATCCCGGGTCTGAATAGGTGTGAGTAGGATTAGGCAAGGTTGAGGTATTCCCGTCACCAAAGTTCCACAGGTATGAAGCTACTGAAAAATTGGGTGAAGAGTTGGCTGCAACCTGGTTGGTAAAATTTGAAGCAGTTCCCGAACATACTATCTGGCTGTTTACGGTGAATTGCGGGTCGGAGGTGTAAACATACACCATCCGGCTTATCGTCGCAAAACACTCAGTCTCTTCGTTGTAAACCGTTAGTGTAACTGAATAATCTCCTGGTTGAGTGTACGTATGAACAGGATTTGAATCGGTGGAGGCAGGGCTTCCGTCACCAAAATTCCATGTCTGACTGCTTACTCCGGTACTTCCACCACTGTTGAAACTCACAACTGCCGGCGCTGCGCACGACACTTGCGGTGTTCGGCTAAATGATGCAGTCGGCTCATTTACAACAATATCAGATAAAGTATAACCCGCGAGGTCTGAAGGACATCCGTTGTAAAAAGCAGTAACCGTAACAGACCACGTTCCCGGACTTGGGTAAACATGGGTGATGGTGCTACTCGTGGCGCCCACAGGCAGTTGCCATTCGGGGTCACTTCCGTCATCGAAATTCCAGACCAGCGAATCTGTTTCTGATGTAAAATAGACAACGAATTCTACTTCATTAGTGAAGCAATAATCCTCCTGAGTGCTATCCAGATAGGTAATTGCAGGAGGTGTCCCCACTCTGATGTACCCGGGTCTTGTGGTAGTAAGAATGCACCCATTAGTGGTTGTAACTGTGAGCGTTACTGAGTAAGTGCCTGCATTATTATAAGTGTGTGTTGGGTTAGGATCGTTAGAAAAATTGCTTCCACCGCTTGACGGATCCCCGAAGTCCCAGATGTAAGAAACAATCGGATCTGCATCATTTGTGTAAACCGGACTGAAATCTGTTGCCAGGGATGCACACCCCAGGCGAACACTTGCTGTGAGAGCGATTTCAGTGGCAGGAATAATTACATTGGATGTTACAAAACCCGCGCACCCGGCTGTAGTTGTCACCCGGTGCCTGACAGGATAAGTTCCCGGTGCGCCGAAGCTAAAAGTCGGTGTAGCAGTAAAGTGAGTGTATGTTCCATCGTTGTCAAAATCCCACTCCCAGCCTGTGATTGTTGTTCCCGGAGAAGAGGTGGCCGTGGAAGTGAAACTGATCGTGTAATCAGGTGAACATGACGACCCGGTACTGTAATCAAACGACGCCGCTGCCCCACTCACCGTAATGGGTTTAATTACTTCCTGCTCACAGCCATCTGCGTAAGTCGCAATCATCCGAACCTGATAGTTACCGGAAGTTGGGTAGGTGTAAGAAGGGTTTTGTACAGTTGCATCAATGATTCCGTCGTTCTGAAAATCCCATGCCCAACCGATGATATCACCAACCGACCCATCAATGAAAAGCACTGGAACGCCCGCACAATTGGATACTGGGAACGAGAAATCGGTGGAATAATCTTCGATAAAAATCAATTGCTTTACTGATGGTGCTGAAGTGCAGTTGTCTGCTGAAATAGCGGTAAAAGTAACTGTATAAAAGCCAGGGGCAGTGTAGGTATGAGATGGATTTTGCAATGAGGATACGTTGTTGGCTCCGCTGGCAGGATCACCAAAATCCCAGGAGTAATTGGTGATGGTTCCGGGACTAACTGTAGCTGTTCCAACGAAGTTTACCGAACCCAACCCGCATTGATTCAGCTTGTTAAATGAAAAATCAACCTGTGGAACAGGTGAAACGGTAATTGCAAAAGGAACGAAAATAGTATTCGTGCACCCATATTCGTCCACTACAGTAAGTAAAACATCGTAAATCCCTGCAGGGACATCCACCAGATTCAGAACACCACTGCTCTGGGTTACCGTTGGTAAATCACCAAAAAAATTGAAAGTGTAACTTACCGCATTACCCCCAGTAATTCCTCCTATGTAGGATACAGGTGGAGCTGGTGGCAAACCAGGTAAGGTAAAAGGTAAAACCACCACGGGATCAGACACAGCGGTCAGTGAACCGGTAAAGGGCTCGCAGGATTCCACTGAAACCGGAATTCGTGGCCTGGGCTTCGGGTACACATGCAACGACCGGGTCATTGTACTTTCGCCGGGCAGGCCCTGGTTGATGGTGAGTGTGACGGAATAAGAACCCGGCAGATTGTAATTTTCAGAAGGATTCTGAAGGGTTGAAACGTTGGAGTTTCCAAAATCCCACCACCATGTGGTTGCACCGGCCGAAAGGTCAGTAAAACTGACCGTTGTTGGAGTGCAGGGAGAGTAGGTAAAGTCAAAATTTGCCTGCGCTTTGGTACTATTAACAAAGCCAGTGCAGGCAAAAAGCAGGACAATAAGTCCACGTAACCATAAATTGTCCAATTTCTTGGTTCTGAGTGAGAGATAAAATTTCATTTGCATTATTTTTAGGGCAATCTTATTTCCACATTTCCTTCAATATTTCCTTTTGATTAAAAAATTCTATCCGCCGTTTGATTAAAACATTAATCCTTAAGCCAAAAATTCCGGTACACCCGGAAGGTGAACCCTTTTAGCTTAAGCAGTAGTCTAAAGTAACTTAACCTGGTGTGGAAGATAAAATCCTGAGATAATCCGGGGGAAAAGGGTGAGCGTAAATGTATTTTGAGATATACTCCTTAATTGCATGAACGGTGAGAGAGAAAAAAATTGATTTCATAAGAGAGGAAAAGTTCAAGTTTAAAAAAATCCCTTTTAACAAATTCTGTTCCGACAACACCTAAGTAACTAAAAATTAAAGTGTAGCTGAAATAAAATTTCCGGAATAAAAACAGATCAAGAGGATTTAATTTCATCGTAGCTTCCGGTAAGTCAATATCCTATAAAGAAAGCACATCAGGTTATCTTCACATTTTTTCCTTTAATCTTTTTATGCATCAACAGTGTCTTTTTCTCAAAAATCCAATCATCAAATTCCAGATTTGAGAGAAAAAAATCCAATAGATAGAAATGCCTCAGTCTGATGGGAAAAATTCTTGCTAAGCACGGTAATAAGGAAAGAGGCTTGTCAGGGGCAAACGTTCAGCCTGACGGAATATCTTCATTAGCAGGTCTTTGAAGTTCATTGCAATCATCCCGGGAAAGCCATCATTGAAGAAGCCGGCCTGGTAAAATTGGTAAAATTCAAAAGGCTGCAGCTTTTCAAAGCCACAGCCTTTCGAATCAATTCATCACCGATTCAGGGAGAATCAGTCTCTGGGCACACTGCTAAACCGGCTGGTGTTGAACTGCCATATCATCCTGTCGTTTTGGTTAATATCGCCATTAAGGTTGTAATCTTCAGAACGATAGCGGGCAAATACACCGTTTTCATTTTCCCAGAAAATCCGGTCATCCAGGTTAATGTCGGTATCCGACTGAGCATTGATGGCCTGTTCTCCGTTTCCTCCAAACATGGCAAACTTACCGGTGAGAATCTCCTTCTGGCCGGAGTAAATGCCAAATCCGAATGGATCGTTCACATAGCTTTGCTGCAAAGTAAAATCGTAGGTTACCTTACCGTCTGAAATCGGCAATGGCACATCAGACATCACAATGAGGTGATTACGATGCTCAACGACAATGTAATAATTTATACCACCGTCGAGGTCGCAGCATGGAGGCTTGTCGCCAATAAATTCTATTGATCCGTCCTGATGTAAAAGTGCAGCTGCCTGACAAACCGGACCGCCGGTACCTTCGGGGTTACTGCGCAAAGTCACCAGAACCCAATCTACAACCGTAGAGGGATATCCGGCATCTCCCTGGGCTGGATCGCCTTGCGAATCAAACTCATCTCCCTCAGTGCCATTATAGAACCATGGGGCTGCATTGTAAGGTTGCCCGGCGGGTGTGTAATGGGTTCCAATAAAGAAGTCGGAGAAGGTCTGTCCCGGCAATATCCTGAGATTGTTCAGCGATGAACGCATCGGTAAGGAATAACTGGACGAACCGTCCGGAACGATGGAAGCACCTTCGAGCAACACGCTGGCCTCAATATCAATGCATGATTTTTCTACTTCGATGATAACAAGGGCTTCAGAACAGTTCATCATGTTCATTTTCTGACAAATTGAATAAACCATTGTATAGACTCCGTTGGGCGTCGAAGAGCTGACATTAACCTCCCCTGTATTAGCGTTGAGCTGAACTCCGGGATTGGAAGCAGGTTGCAAAACAGTTATTACTACAGAGGAAATTGTTGCTTGTGTTCCGTTAAGGATGTCATTTACCAAAACGTTGCCCACCGATACCTTACTGTTGAAAGGATCAACTTTTCCATAATCATCATCTATTGCTTTTAATTCATGGAATACAACACCCAGTTCCACCGAATCTTCAGCATAAATCAGGTTTCCGTTTGGATCTTCGCCTTCGGCCGCCGCCACGTTAACCACTGAGCCATGATTCAGATCGTTTTCGGTTATAATGTAACTGACATCAAACACCTGCTGCTCGTAAGGAACAAGGCTGGCTATGGTTGTGCTGAGCTGAGTCAGAGGATCTTCAACTGAAATATCCACGATCGTAACATCGCCTGTGTTGGTTACTATGATGGAATATTGAATCTCCTCACCAATAGCCCCGTATGACGTTGAAGAAGAAGTTTTCTCGACGGTCAGAGACGGATTTGCATTGAGCGTGGTAACTGTCGGGCGGTCGTTGGAATTATTCGTATGGTCAGAAAAGTCGCTCATTAGCGTTCCTCCCGGCGCAATACCGATTGCTTTTGCCTGGTTGATTACATAGCCTATATTTCTGTCGGCAAGGGTGGTTGCGTAAGTAGCGGTAAAGATAATTCGCTGACCCGGAATGATATCCCGAAGCGATGTGTTTCCACCAATGTGAGAACCACCCGTAAAGTACACCGGATTAGGTATAGTACCTGTACCTGTGAAACTTGTCTCGTTGATAACGATATCGTAAGCAGTTACATTTCCGGTGTTGGTTACAACATAGGTGTATGTGATCAATCCTGTGAGGCTATTGTACGAAGACAGCTTTACAAGACCAAGTTTAGGTGTTTGTAGTGAGTAAATAGTTTCTGTGTCGCTATCCGTTACACTTTTTGAAACATTGTTTACATCGGTGTAATAGCCGGTTGCACTGGCGGTATTATCTACTCTTCCAAAGTTAAGATCATCAAGATCAACCACATAGGAAGTATTGAATGACACAAACGCACCGGGTAGCAGTATCGGTACATTTTGGTTCATACCGGTAAGCGGGTCAGTGATTATAATGTTATTTAAGGTAACATTACCGGTGTTTTCCACTTTCACAGAGTAGGTGAGTATATCGCCGATATTGCTGTAGTAGTTCGGATTTTTGGTACTGGTTTTCGTAACCTCAATAGCCGGAGACTGAATCGCAAATATGGTTTCATCATCCATGCCAGAAATTTCCTGAGGAGCACTACTGCCAACGGTGTAGGTGCCTGTAGCTGTTGCTGTATTGATAACCTTCCCAAGGTCAATGTCCGTCTGGGTAATGACATAGGTTGCTGTTAATGTCACCAGTGATCCTGGTGAAAGCGTAGCAATTGTTTCATCCATGCCAGTAAGCGGATCAACTACCTGAATATTGCTGAGGGTAAGGTTACCAATATTCTCCAGTGTAATGAGATAGGTAAGTTCATCACCAGGCAGGCTGTAACTGTTCGGGGTAGTCAAACTTGATTTAAGCAGTGAAATTCCCGGATTTATTAAAGCTGTGACCGTTGCACTGGCCTCACCCTCCACAGGATCATCGTAAGGGTCTTTACCATCAACCGTAACCGTGTTGGTAAATGTACCATTGTCAAGATCGGATTGAGTGATGGTGTAAGTAGCTGAATAGGTCCAGATTTCACCAACATCAAGATCACCAGTCGTGCCGGCATCTCCCGAAACATAAGCAGGTCCCGTGGTTGCTAACGGATCATCAGCGACAAGATTGGTAATTGCAACATCTCCCGTGTTTTCAACAGTAATCGTGTAAAATATCACGTCGCCCTCAATAGTATAGGTCAAAGGAGTTGCCACCTTCGTGACCTTAATGTCGGGGGTATACACTTTTATTGTGACATCAGCATCATCGCAATTTGTCGGGTTAATGAGTTCACAAATTTCGTAAGTGACTGTATAAACTCCCGCTTCTGTACCTGACGGGATTGTAATGATGCCAAAATCATCAATTGAAAGACCGGTAATACCTCCGTTATCCTTTAATGTCAGGTGGATATTAGCAGTAGTGACAGCCGAACCATTGAGATGGTCATTATCCAATATACTTCCGACTGTGCCACCATTGTTACCGTTAACCGGGTTGCTCGTAGTATAATCGTTGTTGTTGGCAACTATTAATGGGGCAGCAACTTCAACCAGAGCAACAGCCTGGTCACAATTGTCAGGATTAATTATTTCGCACATCTGATAGGTGATGGTATAGTTTCCAGCAGATACGCCAGAAGGTACAATCAACTGGCTGTTAATGTTGAATGAAACGCCAGTGACCCCTCCATCATCAACAACCGTAAAGCTGACCTCCGCTGCATTGACGGCACTTCCATTGAGTTTATCATTTTGCGAGACGTCTCCTGCGGTACCACCCGTAAAGCCATTTATCACGTTGGCAGTGAAATCATCATCCACAGCGTCAATGGATGGAGGAACAACAAGGATGTAAATTTCCGCATCATCGCAGTTGGTTGGGTTAAGCACTTCACAGAGCGTGTATGTTACGGTGTAATTACCAGCCGGTGTAGCAGCAGGAACAACTACCTGATTGCTAACGTTGACCGAAACTCCAGTAAGCCCGCCATCATCAGTAATTGACCTGGAAATTTGTGAAAGGATAAGCGATGCTCCATTGAGCTGGTCGTTCGGTAGGATTACTCCCGCAATTCCACCAACATACCCGTTGATTGGATTTACAGTGAGATCATCGTCGTTAGCCACGATCACAGCCGGAGCAACCTCGATGGTTATTTCAGCCTGACTGCAGTTATCCGGGCAGAGATTTTCGCAAATCTCATAAGTAATGGTGTAGATACCAGCCGGAGTTTGAGGCGATACACTTACAATTCCCGTTGAAGGATCAAATACTGGAACCGGTTTGCCTGACTGCAGCGGGATTGCAGGTGTGATGAGTGTTGCAGTTATCAGCGTTGGATCGGCAACCGAACCATTCATCAGGTCGTTGCTAAGGGCAACCCCAATATTGATAGTTCCGTCGTAGCCGTTTAGAGGCCCGAAGTAATCATCAACGGCTACCAAAAGAGCTGGCGCCTGGATTGTCAGCATCATCGAACTTGATACCGGAATACAGGGCGATGATGAACTGGCGGTGAGCGTGAGCACTGCAAAACCGTTGAGTATGTCACTTGCTGATGGAGTGTAAACCGGATTGAGGGTATTCTTGTTGCTGAATAAACCCGTTCCACTTGTTGCCCATTGTAACGATGAGTAGTTTCCGGCCGTTGCTTCTGATAAAGTAATGGTGGAATACTGACAAATTGTAGCATCCTCACCCGCGTCAGCAGAAGCTGAATTGGAAATCGTAACATAAACGTCATCACATAGGATGGAGCAGGCCGGGCCGTTGAAATTGGTGTACCTGAAAGTATAGGTTCCGGGAATCAGGCCGTTGATTTCTGTCAAACGGTTTGATGGCTCAACGATATTGGCCTGATTGGGTCCGGAAATCTGGCTCCAGAACATCTCCCCTACCATTGGCAATGATCCATTCATGGTAACCGAAGTCACATCACATGCAGCAATATCCTGTCCGGCACTAATGCAGCAAATTAACTGTTCCCAGTTGGTAATCACCACTTTATCACTGTGCGAACATGAACCTGCTGAGACTGTGTAAACAAAGGTGTAAGTTCCGGGAACTGCACCAAGCACCACTGCAGTGGGTTTGTTAGCATCCAGTATCACCGGATAGTTGGGGCCGGCTTCAACCGACCATTGTACTGTGGCATTTGGAACTTTGTTACCAGACAGGATGAACATTACCTGATTGCACAAATCCTTATCTATTCCAGCATTGGCTGTTGGCGAAGGTGAAATGATGAGTTTCATGGCATCACTCGCAACAGGGCATGTACCATATCCGGTAGCAAACAAAGTTAGGATAACTTCGCCGCTTTCACCTGTTCCTGGTTGATATGTGGGTGTTAATGTGTTACTATTCAACAAATTACCCGACCCATTATGACTCCATTCAAGGCTGAGATAATGATTTGCAGATGCACCTGAAACAGCAAACTGATCACCTGAACAAACAGTTGCATCGGGGCCAGCATTAGCAGTAGCTGGTGGGAAAATAGAGATTACCATATAATCGCTGGTATTGGCGCAACTCCCATTGCCATAGGCTGTAAGGGTAAGGACAACCTGACCTCCGTAAACATCTCCGATACTCGGGGTGTAGGTTGCTGAGATTATTCCGGTGTTGTCAAATGTACCTGTACCAGAAGTTGACCACTTCACTGATTCATAGTTACTTGCTGAAGCCGAACTTAACAGGTAGGAGGTCTGTGTGTTGCAGATTGAAGCATCAATACCGGCTGAGACCGCTGGTGGTGTTGTAATCGTGAGTGTCATTGATGAAACAGCAGGCAGGCAGGGCTCATAAGAATAGGCTGTAAATGTGAGGATTACAGAACCGTCCGCCTGGTCATCTGTTCCCGGAGTGTAAACCGGAAGCAGAATGTTATCAAAGTTGAAAGAACCATCACCATTACTGCTCCATTTGATAGATTGGTAATCTGATGCTTCGGCCCCAATAATCTGGTAGGAACTTCCAGCGCAGATTTCAGCGCCTGGGCCTGCAAATGATGATGCAGTAACGCAGTCTGTAGCATCAATGATTGTCGGATCATCGAAATCATTCGGATTGTTGCCGCCACCCGGCGCCGGATCGGAGCCATCGTGAGACATATCAAACACATAACCTCCGCGTGGAGTGTTGGCGCCAACGGTGGCAGTATTTGTATATACTCCCGGCGATAGTATCTGAACGGTAAGAAGTACTGCGCCGGTCTGACCTACACCAAGGGTATTTCCAGCACTAAGTACATTGCTCACCGTGCCACCATTAAAGGCAGGATTTACTGCAAACTCCTCACTGTATAATCCGGACACATTATAGTTACCTGTGCCGAAAGTCAGATCAAGGTCATCCACCAGCGCCACTTCAGTAAGGGTAACATCCCCGTAGTTTTTCACCCTGAAACTAATCTGTGCAGTGTAAGTACCGTTAAGGTTATTGGTTACACTGACCAGTTGCTTGGAAAGACCAACCAACGGGCTCTCTACAAGGTTTACTTCAGCTTCGTCAGCATCATATACAGTGTAGCCTCCTGGTGAGGTTCCACGGGCAGTTGCTGTATTTTCAAAGTAGGTCTGCGATTCGTGACAATCAGCTACCAATAGGGTAAGTAAAACTGCTTTCTTGGCTCCAACATCAAGGGTATTCGCCGATGAGAGTATCTCGTTGTTACTGTATCCATTAAAGGAAGCATTCACATTAAATCCATCCGATGTCAGACTTTGAACGGTAACCGAGCAGGTTCCCGGGAAAGCAGCCGCCAAGTCGTCTACCAGACCGATCGAAGACAGATTTACATTGCCAGTGTTCTCAAGATTGAACTCGAAGGTGACCAGTGCGCTGCCGTCATCATTAAGAACGATCTGGACAGTTCGTTTTTCGAGTGAAATTTGAGGCCCTTCACCTATGGTAATCGTCATCACATCCGAAACAGTGCCGCAAGCGCCGCTACCCTCCGGAGTTACGGTAAGAGTAAGTGTAACAACGCCCGTCTGGCCAGCGACAGGAAAGAACTTAGGACTAAGGGTATTGGCAAAGTTCAAATTTCCTTCTCCATCAAGCGTCCATTGCAGGGATTCAAAGTTGGTTGCCCATGCATCCAGCACCTGATATTCGCTACCCGTTCCGATAACCGCATCCGCTCCTGCGTAAGCTGTCGAAGCTTGCCAGATGGTGAGTACCATAAAGTCTGAAGCATAAGAGCATGAATTTGATGAGGACATCGAAAGAACTACCTGACCTGAATTAATATCACCGGCACTGGGGGTATAAATCGGGTTAATTTTTCCCGGATTATCAAATGATCCCGTTCCATTCGTTGACCAGTTAACTGATGTGTGATTGGATGCTGTAGCTCCCAAAATCTGCAATGCCTCCGACGAACAGATTGTACGGTCGTTTCCGGCAAACGCAGTAGCGTCATCTAAAACCACAACATTAAATATTTCAGTATCAATGCAATTTGCCAATGTGGCTACAACCGTAATAGTTGCAGTGCCTGCTGGTCCGGCAATGAATGCAGGTATGTAAGGATTAACCCCTGTTGCGGTTCCATCAGGTAAGCCAACTGCATTGCCACCATTCCATGAAAATACAATATCAGCATTTGCTGGTTGAGCGGAAAGCATCACGGTCTGCACCAAATCATTCACACAAACTGGACCTATGTTATTGATTGAACTAATAGTTAATTCGACACCTTCGTCAATCGTCACACTGGCCGTAGCCGTGCAGCCGTTGCCATCCGTTACCGTTACTTCA
>DAIRGA010000020.1:67611-94457 GCA_036794825.1 Bacteroidales bacterium
GCTCGCTTATCGTTACCGTCGCCGTTGCCGTGCAACCATTGCCGTCCGTCACCGTTACTTCATACACTCCTCCGGACAAATTGTTGGCCGTGGCCGAAGTCTGTGATGTTGGATTCCATAAATAGGTATACGGTGTTACTCCGCCCGCAGCTACCACCGTGGCAAAACCATCGGCAGCACCCTTGCAGCTTACATCGCCCGAGTTCACTATCGTGGCAATCAGCTCAGTGGGCTGGTCTATATAGAAATTAATCATAAATGTGCAACCAATAGCATCCGTAACAACCGCTGTATGATTACCCGATGCTAATCCAGTAAATGCATTACTGGTACTTGTAACCGTTCCAACAGCATATTTATATGGCGCTGCCCCACCAGAAGCAGTAATGGTCGCCGTGCCGGTTTCACCCCAGCAATTGGGCTCGAACACTTCTATGGTGGCCGCCAAGGTGCTGTTGATATTAACGATATTGAAACTTACTTCGCCCGGACAAGCGCCTGTTGTGACTGCTGTATAATAACCAGCGCTCAAACCTGTAAATGTGGCAGGTGAAGGTTTTGTAGCAACACCGATAAGCAAAATATTGCTATTGTCGGAACTTTCAAGAACAACCTCTCCTACTGATACATTACATTGGGTATTCACCAGGTTCAAAATATCAATTTCAATAGTAGGATCAATAGTCAGAATCATAGTATTAAATGCAGGGGTACATTCTGATCCTGCAGCTGGTGTAGCTGTCAAGGTAAGAGTTGCGATTCCTCCTGCAATATCAGCAGTTCCTGGTGTATAGGTCGGATTCAGCGCATTATCATTGTTAAATGTTCCATCACCGCTTGATTCCCAGCTCACACTTGCAAAGTTAGAGGCTGCAGCACCGGTAAGCACAAAATGTTCTCCTTCGCAAATGGTTACATCCGGTCCGGCATTGGCAGTTGGCTGTTTCCAGATATACAGGAACATCATAGACTGCATATTGTAGCTACAGGTGGCTGCATTCAGCTGCAGTACTGCCATCCCGGCATTAATATCTTCATTACTGAATTGATATGTAGGTGTAAGTGTTCCCTGACCACTAATAAATGAACCGGAACCCAAGCTTGACCAGTGAATACTGACTACGTTTTCGGCGATAGCGCCTGAAATAGTATATGACCCGGCTGTCTCACAAACCGATTGATTACCACCCGCGTAAAGCACTGGATTAAGAGCCTGAATATTAACACTCTGTGAGCAATTTGCCATATTTCCATTTTCGTCCTGGACGAACCACTCTACCGTATTATATCCATAAGGAAAGTCTTGTTCAAGTTGAGAAACGGAGAAAGGCCCTGCCTCGCCACCCGAGTAACTTGAGTAATGAATCATGAAGGTAATGGTTGGCGCTGCAGAGCAATTATCTGCTACAACCGGAGGTGTAAGTGTAATTATTGCTGAGCATGTTCCTGCGGCCACATATTCTTCGATAGCTATTGGGCAATTAAAAGACGGGACTTGCTCGTCGGTTACTATTACAGCAAATGAACAACTCCAGGTTTGGCCGCTATCGTCTTCAGTGATTGTGTATGTTACTTCACTTTGTCCCAGGCTAAAGGCTACTCCGCTAGCATCATCATAACCATTGCCTGTTGTTGCACCGGTAATTTCATAAGTAATGGTTGCCGAGCAGTTGCCGCCTGCAAGCAATGGTGTAAGTGAACCGGTAGGCGCTGTCCATGTACAAACATTTTGATCGGTTTCAAATTCAAGGATATTTCCCGGACATACCAGTACAGGTCCTTCGGTGTCAATGATCTCTAATGTGAATGTACAAGTAGTTGTATTGCTATTGATGTCAGAGGCTGTGTATTCGATTGCATAGGTTCCTACTTCGAGGATTTGTCCATTAAATGGACCTCCGGCTGATGTTTCAACAAGGGAAAGAATCTCACAGTTATCTGTTGCAACAGGAATACTCCATGTAGCTCCTCCTTCGCAATCACCCGGGAACAGCGCTACTGTAATGGTTTGTCCCTGCGGACAATTTACAAATAACGGAGGTTCATTATCAGTTACTATCACCGTTGTGGTGCAGGTTGCTGTTTCGCCGCCCGCTCCTACTGCTGTCCATGTAATAACCGTAGTGCCGATTGGCAATAGTTTTCCTCCCATAGATTCATAGCAGCAATATCCAAAGTCATGGGTCAGGCTTACGATGGCTCCTGGCTGGAAGTTGATGACTTCAGCATCAAACTCATCGCCGACAACGATATAACCACATTCGCCCGGTGTATTGTTCCGGTTGAAAGGATTATTAATTTTGCAGACCAGCTGAATATCATCATCATCGGTGATAGTGACAGTGGCTGAATTCGGCGATGCAATGAAGATATAATCCTCACCCGAATCAATGGATTGCAGTGTAACGATTACCGTTTCGGGGCCTTCATATAAATTGTCTGTCAAAACGCTGACGGGTATTATAGCGCTGGTACTTCCTGCAGGGATGGTGACTTTGCCGGAGAGTGTGCTGTAATCCGCTCCGGGCGTGGCAGTTCCGGTAACCGAGTAGCTGATTATGGTGGCGGTTTCAGCCGGTTCGGAGAGATAAACCGTAAACTCGCCGTTTGTAACAGGCTCGTGCTCGGCCGCGTTGGGTTGTGTGGCAACAATGGTTACTGCTGCTACGTCAGTATCGGTAATGTAACCTTCGCCAACAGGTTTGGTAAAGGTGATATTTCTTCCCGAAAAATCACCCTGGCTAAGCTGAACCTCGAAAATTTCGGTTGGCTCAACAATGAAATCACCATTTACAAAAACTGAAATGGTATGCGACTCGCCGGCAGTACCTGAGAAAGTCAATGTACCGGTAACGGGCTGATAATCTAAACCGGCCAGGGTTGCCGTATTATCCGCTGTGGTGTAGTAAACCGTAAACGGAACATCAATGTTATTCCCGCTATGGGTTACAGTGAAGATGTATTCCTGCGTGTAACCCGGATTTGGCTCCGAATGGATCACATCGTTGATGGCCAGCGTGGCGCCGTCATCATTCTGAATGGTTCCTAACCCCTGACCATCCAAAATGGTTATGGTTCTGCCATTGTTTTGCAAATTACTGAGATTTACATAGAAATATTCATCCAGCTCGACTTTGATATCTCCATTTACCACGACGGTTATTGTCTTCACGGTTTCTCCGGGTTCAAAAGTAAGGGTACCGTTGTCTGCGTCATAATCACTATCTGAATCCATAGCAGTGTTATCGGCAGTTGCCCAGTCCACGAGCACCTGTGCATCGGAGATGGTTGTCATGGTAACGGTGAAGGTAAAGGATTTTGTTCCTGAATTACCTTCAGTAAGTGATACGTCATTAATATTGATGGTGGCTGCATCGTCGTTGGTGATGGTGGCTGTGCCAACCGGATCGGGTATGGTTATGGTGGCCAGGATAGCCGGGGGCAAACCGGCACATTTTACATTGTTTAAAAATACGGTGAAATACTCATCCAGTTCCACTTTCACATCCCCGTTCACGTTTACGGTGAAGGTATGTTGTTCGTTCTTATTACCGGTGAAGCTTAATGTTCCGGTTATGGTAGCATAATCGCTGTCAGCAATCAAAGCCGTACCGTTCTGGGTGGTAAAATCAACGGTTACTGGCTCGCTGGTTTCGATATTTTCGCTCAGGGTAACGGTGAAGACAAATTCGGTGATACCGGAATTTCCTTCATCAATCTCAAGATCATCAATGGTAAATACAGCGCTGTCGTCGTTTCGGATAAATCCAACACCTGTTGAATTTCCAACGGTAACTGTCTTGGTCAGATCATCGCGATCAACCCAGGAACTAAGAATCACGTTGAATGTTTCATTGGATTCCACCTTGGTGTCGCCGTTGATGGTGATTTCAATTGTTCTGGTAGCTGTACCCTGCGGGAAGTAAACCTGGCCGCTGTTTCCTTCGTAATCGTTGTCGTCGGTCCGGGCAGTACCGTTTAAAGTCCAGAAGGTAACGGTGTAACCACCCACGACTTCCGGGCCGGTATGAGTTAAAGTAAATGTCATCACGCTTGTACCGGTGTGGCCTTCGTCCTGTATATGATCGGTGGAGATGGAGACAACCGCTTCGTTGATATCCTCATTCTTAACCGTCACATTAGCTGGATCTGATGTGCTTACATCCTTGTAAACCGGATCGGTGGTTAATGTTCTGTCGGTGGTAAGGAATACAGTGTACGTAATATCCCCGTCAACAAGAATATCAGGAAGACCTGTAACAGTAACAGTCTGAGGCGAATCCCAGTTGGCTGCTGTAAAGGTTAGTGATGCAACAGACACGCTTCCTTCGGTCAGGTCGCCGCTAACGACATTTACCACGACAACGAAATTTTCATCATCCGTTGCAGGTTTGCTGGTTAAGCGTACTGTAAAATCTGATGTTGTGCCACTTTCGCTGGTTGTCCTTGTAAGTGGTGTAACAATGTAGCCAGGTGAGTCATTATCTGAATTTTGTAAAGTTACATTATCAACAGGCAATCCCTGGTATTTAGGATCATTGGAAGATGTAGTGGTTGTGGTTATTGTGTAACCTACCGTTCCATCTACAATCGGATCGTCCACTCCGTAAACCGTAACCGGTTGTGGCGTACTCCAGTTGGATGCATTAAAAGTAAGTGTAACCGACACAGTCTGGCTGCCTCCGAGTAAGGTTCCTTCGGTGAGGTCTAAACTCCACATGGTAATACTTACCGTGCCTACGGGTTCGCTGTTCAATCTGACGGTAAATGAGCCATTACCGCCGCTTTCAGAGGTGGTGAGGTCAACCGGGGTTACGGTAACGCCCACCTGATCGTTATCAATATTGGTGGCCTCCACATCGTCCGGGTTGGCAAAGAAGTAACCCGACCCAACATCAGTGTAGGTTGTATTAATGGTTAAAGAAACCGTATAGGGTATATCATCATCATCCACAAAATCATCGACACCAAACACATAGATAGTTTGAGGGGTGTTCCAGTTTGTTTCATTGAAACATATCATTACCGTTTCTGAAGCTCCGCTCCTGTTGTTTTCATCATTTACCTTCCCTTCAGTGATATCGTTGCTCTTCACATCAATACAGACATCACCTGTTGGGGCAGCGGGCAATACCACAGTAAAAGTAGCAGGTCCGGTCAATTGATCTTCATAGGTCGTTATCGGACCACCTGTAACAATAATTGCATCGTTTTCCTGGGCATTAATGATTACTTCAAATGAACAGGTTGCAATTCGACCAGCAGCATCGTAAACTGTATAGGTTACCATAGTCGTTCCCAGGTTAAAGGAGAGTTGAAGGTCATTCAATGGATTGGTGATACCTGAGTCAGGATTTGATACCGATCCTGTAATGTAGGTAGGTGAAGTAACTCCGGCTCCAGTGATTGTCCATGTAAGGCTAACTACTTTGCAGTTATCGCTGTGTGTTGGCGCAGTAAGTCCATCGCCTGCGACAATCAGCCTGCTCAGGTCTCCTGCATTATATACGGTCTTTTCTATGTCCGACGGACATGTAACCAATTCCGGATCCTGATCGTCGGTGACAACTACTTCATATACAGTTATTGCTGTATTTGAAGCATCATCTGTGGCAGTCCAGGTAACTGTAGTCGTCCCGACATCAAATACTACATTGTTTAAAGTATGTCCCGTACCGGTGGTAGCTCCTGTAAGTGTGTAGGTCAAGGTGGTAACCGTTCCGCAGTTATCGGTTGGATCCCATAAAACGTTTCCATGAGTATAAGTACAAACTCCATTGTCGGCTACTACCTCACGATCCGTAAGATCATCCACCGTGGGCGCCTGTTTATCCTCCACGGTTATCGAAACCGAACAGGTTGCCCAGTTACCTGCTGCATCGGCAACCCGCAGGTATAGGGTTGGAGTTCCAATTTCAGCGCAGGTGTAGGTTACCGAAGGCGTCCATGTCCCAACAACGCCGGTTTTAGAAACCTGGTAAACTGTTATGGCACAGTTGTCGGTGGAGGTATTGTCAATATTTGCCGGAGCCACCACTGCTTCGCCGTTGCGCTGGATCTGCGCAGTGTATGGTTTGCACTTGGCGACCGGGTCTTCCACATCCGTAACATTTACCGTGAATGAGCAATATTCCGTGTTAAGCGACTGATCCCGGGCAATCCAGGTAACTGTGGTTATACCCTTATTAAATATTTGCCCATTGAGGGTAGTGTTGCTTCCAGTAACAGTAGTGGTAGCGCCGGTCACAATGTAGGTCAGTGAAGTTACCAGGCAATTGTCGGAGGCAGCAGCATTCCAGTTAATGTCTGGATGGGTGTATGTACAAACACCTGTATTGGTATTAACACTCTTATTGCCCGGGCAGGTTGTAAACACGGGATCTTCAGTATCCTGAACGGTAACCTGAACATCGCAAGTGCTGAAGTTGCCGTTTACATCATACACCGTTAGTGTGTAGGTTTCAGTACCGAGGTCAGTGCAGGCAAAGGTTGACTGGCTTAAAGAAATGGTAGAGGTAACAATCCCGCAGGCATCGGTTGATCCGGCTGCGAGGGTTTCCTTATCGGTTTGGGTCAATGTGTAATTGCCAGTAGCGTCAAGGGTGAGGGTAATTTGATTGCAGACAATTGCCGGGACTACTTTGTCTTCAACCGTTACCGTTGTGGTGCAGGTTCCTGAGAGACCCGAATCATCAGTTACTGTTAAAGTTACCACATTAGCGCCAACATTTGCACAGGTAAAATAAGAGGGCAAGACAACCCGGCTGACAATCGAGCAATTGTCATAGGAATTGGTTGAGATACCAATAATATCAGAACTTGTCAATGCATAGTTTCCACTGTCATCCAATTGAATTATAATCGGAGTGCAATCAGCCACCGGCGGTATGTTATCGGTCACAGTAACAGTTGCCGTGCAGGTTGCAATGTTATTATTTACGTCCTTAACAGTCAGGGTAACTACATTGTCCGATCCCAGATTAGTGCAGTTAAAGTCCGTGATGTCAAGAGTTCTTGTAGCTATCCCGCAGGCATCCGTTGAGCCATTATCAATATCAGCGTAGGTAATAGTAGCAAGGCCACTGGCATCAAGGAAAACTTCTATGTCCTTGCACACTACCTGTGGAGGCACTTCATCTTTCACCGTAACCGTGGTAGTGCAGGATGCAGAATTGCCATCAGCATCCGTAACCGTAAGCGTTACGGAGTGTGAACCCACATGGGCACAGGTGAAGGTAGAAAAGCTTACTGACATCGTTGGATTAAGATCGCAATGATCGAACGAGCCATTGTCAATATTTGCCGGTAATAAGGTTCCGTTACCACTGGCATCCAGTTGCAGGGTAAATGGTTTACAAAGGGTAACCGGTGGTTGTTTGTCCTCAATAGTTACGGTCGCTGTGCAGGTAGAAATCAGTCCGTTCACATCGGTTATGGTCAGGGTTACTTCATTGGGGCCAATATCTGCACACGTAAAGTCGGTGATATCCAGTTCGCGGGTATCAATACCGCAATTGTCGAACGAACCGTTATCAATCTGACCTGGTGTTATAGTTGCTGCTCCGTTGACGAGTTGAACCGTAATATCCTGGCAGATAGCCGTGGGATAGATATTATCCACCACTGTAACCGTCGTCTGGCACTCATCCCAGTTGCCATAGGGATCAGTTATTCTGAGGGTTACGGGATTGGATCCTACATCGGTACAATCAAAGTTGTTGGGAGTTACCTGATAGTTCAGGGTCGAAAGGCAGTTGTCAACCGAGCCATTGGCGATGGCATTAATGTTGGTTGTTGTAAGTGCCCATGTGCCGGTTGGATCAAGGTAAACTGTAATGGGATTACATACAGCAGCCGGAGCAAAATTATCTTTCACGGTAACTGTTGAAGAACAAACCCCAACATTCCCATTGATATCGGTAACCTGCAGATAAACAATGTTGCCGGCGCCGCTCTCGATACACAGGTAGGTAAGTGTGCTGGTGAAAGTTCCTGTTTCTGTTTTTGAAATCAGGATGCTTGCAATTCCACACGCATCGCTTGAACCATTGTTGACATTGATAGCTGTAAGTTGAGCCTCTCCCTGGTCATCCAGGAAGATTTCATTGGATTTGCAGAGGGTGGCCGGAGCGGTTTTATCCTCTATCACCAAAGTAGCTACGCATGTTGATTCATTATTATACTGATCTCTTAAGGTGAGAGTGGCAGTAAGTATACCCACATTGGAGCAGTCAAAATCCGTTTTGCTCAGGGTGTAGGTTACTGTGCCCCCCTGAGGGTCGTAGGAACCCAGACCAATAGCAAGTAAATCATCGTTGGTCAGCGAGTAAAGACCGCCAGTTGTAAGTGTTAATGTTACTGTATTGCAAACGGCAACCGGGGCATCGTTATCGAGCACTTCTACCCGGTAGCAGCACTCACTGGTCAATCCATTAATATCCCATACTTTCCAGAAAATCTGGTTTATACCGATTGGAAGTTCTACCCCAACAATGGAAGTCGAACTATTGGTTCCAACCGGCCCGGTATTATTTATATTATAGGTAAGGGTAGCAACCCCACAGTTATCCCACACCGGTGGGTCAAAAGCATCTCCTATGACAATAGTGTATGTATCCTCACCTGAATCAACATAACGTGTCGTACTCTCGATCAGATCAAGTTGTGGCGGTTGAGTGTCAATAATTGTGAAAGTAGTTGTGCACGAAGTGGTTCTCCCGCTCACATCGTACAATGTCCATACAACGGTGGTAACACCAACCGGCATTTCATAACCTGCTAAAGAGGTAAAGGTGTCGGTTCCTGTAGAAACTCCATCAATGGTATAGGTAATTTTGTTGAGCTGGTGGTTATCATCCAGATTATAAGGATCGTATTCACCACCGCGAACTTCATAATAACAAACACCCGGATCGGCTTCCCTTGACACAGTTGCATCAGGGCATTGCATCGTTGGGTCTTCTGTATCGTTTACGACAAGAATAATGGTGCACGATGCCTGCAGACCCCCTGCATCGGTAGCTGTCCATACCACTGTGTGTGTACCTACCTCAAACACGTCATTCTCTAAAGTAAAGAGGTTATTGTGATCATTTATGCTATAAGCATAGCAGTTGTCGTTAACGTCCGGGTCATAATCATCGCTTGGTATTGTATAGGTTCCTTTGCCGGTATCATTGGGGAATGTGAATGGGGAACCTGACGGACATGTAATCTGAGGAGGTTGGGTATCAGTAACTGTAACCGGAAAACTATGTTGAAATGAGTTACCGGCTTCGTCTTCGGCTGTATAGGTTACAGTAGTGATTCCCACCGGGAAAACACCACCTGAAATTGCCCATTCCGGAGATACAGTTATTGTAAGGCTGTTTGTGCCAAAAGAGACATTATCAGTAAATGTAGGTTGTGTATAGTTGACAGTTGCTGAACATGTTCCGAAGGGAGCTTCAACCTCCGTGCTCAGCTGCACATTTTGAAGTATCGGATTTAGGTTATCAAAAATAACCACCGAATAATACTCCTCACTCCTGTTACCCATATCATCCAGAGCATACCATAAAATATTGTTTACACCTACCGGAAATTGTTTCCCAGCAAGACTGGGCACTTTAAATTCGTTCTCAAGTTTTTCAACAATGCCGCAGTTATCATTTGCCAAAACATCATCAAATTCGGTTCCCTGAACAATATAAGTGTTTGTATAAACATCTGTGTATCTGATCTGGCTCCCTGGCACAATAATTTGTGGACCCTCTTTATCTTCTATTACCAGGTTAAAGCTACACGAAGCAGCATTCAGGTTTTTATCAATTGCTGACCAGGTTATGGTTACAACACCTGGATTTATTATACCTGCCAGTGCAGCGCCGCGCTCTATAGTTACTCCTGAAAGGGTGGACGTGGTTCCTGATACAGTCTTAATCACACCGGCATCCAGGTAATCGTAGCTCCACACAAAAGAAACCACGCCGCAGTTATCGCTGTAGCTCAGTAAATCAAGTTCGTTACCCAGCACTTTGTAGGAGCAGGTGGCCGGATTGGTAGTACGGGTAACTGTTCCGATACATTCGACAACTGGCGGTGCATCAAATACTTCCACGGTAAAAGTACAGGTGGAAACGTTGTTTTTGTTATCAGTGGCAATGTAGGTTACTATAGTGGTTCCTATTTCGAACACTGAGCCGGGATTATGGGAGGTAACAAAACTCTTTACCCCACTACAGACATCCGTTGCAACCAACGGCGGCCACGAAACAATGGCATTGCACAATCCGCCTGAAGCTGTTGCTGTTACAGTGCCTATTGGAGGGCAACCCGCGATGGCAGGCCCTTCATTGTCATATACCGTAACTTTTTGGATATAAACGGTTGAATTGCCGCTCAGGTCTGTAACTTCCCACCTTACATTGGTGGTTCCAATCAGGAATGGATCAGGAGCGTTGTTGGTAATGGTAAGCGATTGTGTTCCTGTGCAGTTATCGGTAACAGACAAAGCAGGAAGATCATAGTCTCTCACACATGTACCAGGGTCAATTGGTAAAAGAAGATCGGACGGAAGCGGGTCAATAACCGGCAATGTAACATCTCTCACAGTAACTGTAAATGAACAGGTACTGGTGTAAATTGTTCCTCCGACATTTTGGGTTACTGTCCATTCGATATTATTCACACCCAATGACAGTTGAACACCTGCCAGGGTTGGCTGGCTATTTATATTGTTGGTGAAAGTGTATGTAGGACTGTATGATGAAACCGACCATGCATCGTACTCTGTTCCCTGAACTGTGTAAAAACAGGTATTTGTTGCTGTTTGCACAATGTCATTTTCCGGGCAGGCAATCAGTGGTTCAAATGAATCAAAAACCACAACATTAAAGGTGCAGGAAGTAACGTTGGGCCGGCTGTCGGTGGCTGTCCAGGTGATTGTATGAGTTCCAAAAGAGAGGGTTCTTCCGCCCAGGAAATTACTACCTGTCACATCATCATCAATTTTTCCCGTGTAATAAACAATGTTACAGTTATCACTGCGATCTGGCCTGAATTCAGTGCCAGGTATGGTGTAGTTTGTAAAGGCCGGTGTGTTAAACTCACGATAATAGGTTGCAGTGGGGCAATCAATCACCGGAGCAATGTTGTCAACCACAGTAACCGTTTGGGTATGGTACACATAATTTGATGACCCGTCGCTGCCGGTCCAGTAAACATTGGTAGTGCCCACATCAAAGGTGTTTCCTGAGGGTGTGCGGGTAAATGTAAGTGATGATGAAACTGTACAATTGTCAGTTCCGGTGGGAGTTCCAAGATTCACCACTGCGCTGCACTGACCGGGATCAGCATCCTGCGTAATGTCATCCGGCCAGGTAATCTGAGGATCTTCATTATCATAAATATAAACTTCAAATGTACAGCATACATTGACATCCGATCCCTGAGTTGCTGTCCATATTACAGTGGTAGTTCCCCGCGGAAAAACTGCTCCTGAAAGTGTGTTTGTAGCTGGTGCATAGGGCAATGTTCCCGGATCAGTATTCTGAATATTGTGGGTGAATGTAACACTTACCGGAGTTCCAGGATCGGTGGTACTTACATCGAATTCTGTTCCAACCACAGCATAGGTGCATATACCGGGGTCAGTATCTCTGGATTGATTACCACGGCAGGTAACCGGTGGAGGATCATTGGTCCTGATATCCAAAGTTATGGTGCAGGTGGCAGTGTTTGGTGGGTTTGCATTGTCAACCACCGTCCAGGTAACCGAAAAAGTACTTGTGGCAATTTTTGCTCCGGCAAGGGTGCTGCTACTAGGGGACCAAGGTAATATATCCGATTGAGTAGTCTGGATGTTATGCGAAATAGAAGCAATCCCTGAACAATCGTAAATAGCGTATGGATTAAACTCATGATCGAAAACAGTGTAATACTCCTCACCATAATCAGCCTGTCTGCAAATGGATGCAGGGCAACTCATCGAAGGTGGATCATCATCAACCACAGTTACTGACTGAGAAGCACTATTGGTATTACCATAAATATCCCTTATCCACCATGTAACATTTGTAGTTCCAAGCGGATAACTTGAAGGTGCATTGTTCCAGTAAGTTTGCACACCACAATTATCCGACCTTACTGGCACACCGAGGTCAACTCCGGTAGCATAGCAGCCCGAATTGGTGGTTGTGTTGATGTTTGCCTGGGGAGTGATAACTGGAAGTTCGTTATCAATTACCACAACAATAAAACTGCAGGAGTTTGAGTACCATGTACCTCCAACGTTTTGAGTAGCAGTCCAGATTGCTGTTGTTTCTCCTACAGGGAAAATAGCGCCATTGAGGGTTGCATTTCCATTGGGGGCATAAGGCACAATTCCTGGGTTGGTAGTCTGGATGTTATGCGTAAGTGTAGCACCGGGTATGGAGGTAGCATTAAACTCCGTTCCGGAAACCACATAACCACAATAAGTAGGGGTGCTATTCTTGTATTGATCAGGAACACAGGTAATTGGAGGGTACATGTATTCGACTACAATAACAGTAATCTCACACTGGTCGTCATTTCCGGCGGCATCAAGGGCCGTCCAGGTAAAAGTGTTGGTTCCTATCGGGAATTGCACACCTGCCAGGCTGCCGCTGCCATTCTTACTATTTGTATAACTAACCACTGCGCAATTATCCGTTGCTATAGGTGTAAGTTCACCGGCAACGGCTGTATAATAAGTTTGTCCGGGGTCTTTCACTCTGTAATAGGGTGAGGTTGGGCAATAAATCACCGGATCAGTATTATCTGTTACATTGATAGTCATGGTCTGGGTGCGGGTATTTCCGTGAAAATCGGTTACACTCCAGATTACCTCCGTTGATCCTACAGGGAATTGCACATAGTCAAGCGAAAAATAGTTATTACGGTTATTGGTGATAAACCAGTTTGCCTGCGTGCATGCATCGAAAATATTTTTAGGGTCCAATTCCGCATTTACGGGAGTATAGAAACAATTTGATGTTGATGTTGATTTGTTTACAACTGCTGTAATGTCAAACGTGGGGGCGGTTACATCTTTCACCAAAACCTCAAACTGCATGTTGGTTTTATTCCCGCCGGCATCTTCGGCAGTCCAAACTACCACTGTAATCCCTACCGGGAATTCGTATCCGTCCAATGAGTTGGTTCCATTAAGATTGTTTTTCAGGGTTACCGATCCGCAATCGTCTGTAGCCGAAGCATTAAACTCGGTTGTTGCGGTATAAAAGCATTCGTTAACTGGTGCATTTCTTTCCTGATCGGTAAAGATTGGATTGAAAACAGGAGCATTATTATCCTTAACGGTAATTTTGAAACTGCAATTTGTCGTGTTATTCCATATATCCCTCACTGTCCATACGATATTGTTTACCCCCGGATTGAGTACAACATCCGCCAGTGTACTTCCGCTGCCTGGATTTCCGTTGATTGTGTATGTAATTATCAAATCTTCAATTGGATCGCAGTTATCTGTTATCCCTTGTGGATCAAACTCAGTTCCATTTACTTTGTAATAACAACTGAGGTGGTTGGGCAATTTGATGAGATTTCCACTGCAACTGAATGCTGGCGCCTGGTTGTCAGAAACCCAAATCGTAGCACCTTCCTTTACAGTGAAATTATTGTTGATATCAGTTACCGTCCAGGTAATGCTATAAGGATGAATTTTATCAGGTTCGAGCGTGGTGGCCGTACTTCCTGCAAGTGTGTTGTAACCGGTTTTATAAACCGCACTATTCTTCGTAATGGTAAATGATCTTGTTGCTATACCACAATTATCGGTGAAATTCTGCGGGTCAAAGGTTGTTCCGGTAAAAGTGTAAAAGCATTTACCCGGGTCTGTATTTCTGTTGACGGTACCAGTGGCGAGGTTATAGGTGGGCGGTTGGTTATCAACCACGGTAACCACAATGTCACAAGTGGCGGTGTTATTGTAAACATCAGTAATTCTCCATGTAATGGTATGAACGCCAGCAGGTATATTTTTACCGGCCAGAGTTGAGGTATTATCAAACGAGTTCGTTACCATAAAAGGCGGACAACTTGAAGAAGCATCAGTTGGATCAAATTCGTTTCCTGTTACTGTATAAAAACATTTTCCTGGATCAGCATTCTTTGTAAATGGACTCCCTGAGGCACAGGTAATAGTGGGAGTGGCGGTTCCGGTAATGGTAACCGTGAAATCCATCATACTGGAATTGGCAAAGGCGTCCACAGCGCGGTAACGTATAAGGGTAATTCCCGGAGGGAAACTGCTTCCACTCGAAGGTCCAAGGATTTGAACCGGAGTGATGGGGTTGGTACAATTATCGGTTGCTGAAGGCTGTGCCCAGGTAACTATGGCCGTGCATTGCCCGGGATCCACTGATTTTGTGATGTTTGCAATGGGTGTAATGGCCGGAGGAGTAACGTCCACCACATTCACCCTGAAGCCGGAGGTGCGGGTATTGGTTCCATCAGTAGCTGTCCAGGTGATATTATTGTTTCCCTGGTTTAGCTCAACGCCTGCCATACTTCCTGTTATGGGTGGTGATATCGTGGTGGCACCTGAAACCTCATAGGTCAACGTGTAGGCGCCGCAGTTGTCAGTTGCAGTAACGTCAAACTCATTACCCACCACCACGTACTTACATGAGGCATTTGCGTTGCGTGTCTGATTGGCTTTTCCGGTAATCACCGGCGCCTGATTGTCTACCACTGTAACCGTAAAACTCACATTAGTGAGTGCAGGGTTGCCGCTCCCATCAACTGCTGTCCAGGTTACATTGTTTACTCCTTTATTCAGTTGTTTCCCAACCAATGATCCTGTCCCTAAAAGTGTCGTAGCGCCTGTTACTGAATAGCTCATTAGTGAACCGCTGCAATTATCCGTCACAAGCGGATCGAACTGGCCACCGGCAACTGTATGATAGCAAAAACCAGGCGAAGTGTTTACGATTGTATTTACTGTGCCGGCTGTTGGTGATAATGTGGGTGGCAGGTCATCAATAACTGTAACAACTGAAATGCAGGAATTGCTGTTGCCGGCTGCATCTCTTACTGTGAGTGTAACATTGTTATTGCCTTTATCTGCACAGGTGAAAGATGACTTACTGATTAACCGCTGGGTAATACTGCAATTATCGGAGGAGTTGTTATCAATCATCGCTGCCGTTAGGGTAGCATTTCCTGATGAATTCAGGTAAATGGTAGCTGGCTTGCAATTGGCAACCGGATTTTGGTTGTCGATAACCGTTATATTGAAGGTGCAGGGATTGCTCCAGTTATTAGCTTCGTCTTTCACTCTGTAAGTTACAGCCGTGGTACCAACATTAAAAAATGACACCCCGGGTGTATGAGACTTTTCCCAGACAAGACTCCCTTGTGCAGTGCAGTTATCGGTGGCAGTGGGCTCAGTCCAGCTCACTACAGCTCCGCACTGTCCGGAGGTAGCCGGCGCGGTGATGTTTGTCGGACAACCACTGATAACAGGTTTTTGAGTATCATTCACTGTTACGGTAAAAGTGCAGGTAGCACTTTTATTTCCGGCTGCATCCACGGCTCTGTAATGAACTGTGGTTTGCCCCACCGGAAATGTCGAGCCTGGCAAATGTGATTTTTCCCAGATGATGCTTCCAGAAGGGGTGCAATTATCGGTGGCTGTGGGTTCGGTCCAGGAAACAACAGCCGAGCAAAGATTGGTCGTATTGGAGCGAACAATATTTGTTGGGCAACCAACAACCACCGGAATTTGCGTATCGTTCACTTTTATGGTAAAGCTGCACGACGCCACATTACCCGCTTCATCTTCCACAAAATAGGTAACCGTAGTAGTACCAACAGGGAAAGATGCGCCTGATAAATGAGTGCTTGACCATTCCAGGTCATCCACAGCGGTAACGTTATCAGTGGCGGTTGGTGGCGTCCAGGTTGCAGTGGCCGCGCAGGTTCCCGTGATGTTGCTAATTGAAACGTTGGCAGGGCAATCATCAATCACCGGCGGCTCATTATCGCCCACTGTTACCGTAAAACTGCAATTTGCCTTATTTCCGGCAGCATCCGTAACCTCAAAAGTATTCACAGTTTGCCCGACGGGAAATTGTGAACCGCTGGCCAAACCCGCCGTTTGTAAGGTGCTGGCTCCGGAACAGTTGTCGGTACCTGTGGGTGCTGTATAGGTAACCACGGCATAATTTGCACCGGGTTCTACATTGGCATTAATATCAGCAGGACAAGTAATCTCTGGATTCTGTTCATCGCTCACAATCACATCAAAGGTGCAGGTGCTTGTGTTACCGGCAGCATCCCGGAAAGTATAAGTTACTTCTGTGGTGCCTTTGGCAAACTGCGATCCGGGAGCGTGAGAGCGGCTGAAATAACCAAGTGTCCCACTGCAGTTATCACTGGCTGTGGGCTCTGTCCAGGTGACGGTGGCATAACACTGATTGTTGTCCGTATCTTGTTCAATATCAGTGGGGCAACCGGAAATGACCGGGTCGGTTTCATCTTTCACAGTAACAGTAAAAGTACAGGTGCTCACGTTACCATCGCCATCTTCAGCCCTGATGGAGATAAGCTGTGCAGAGTTATGCCCGCCGGTAAGCACGGTTGCCGGTGCCGGAAACTGTGTCAGCGTGATTGATCCCGAAGCGGTGCAATTGTCGGTGGCGGTTATACTTAGCAGCGTGATGTAATTGGGCAGGGTGGCATTGCAATCACCGGTGTTGGTATTCAGATTGCGATTTGCCGGGCAATTGGTGATAGCAGGATCTTCGTTATCCTGCACGGTGATGGTAAATGACCAGGTTTCGGAATTGCTGCTTGCATCCGTTGCCGTCCAAACAATAACATTCGGCCCTTTGGCCAATTGAACACCCGCCATCGTAGTTGAAGTTCCAGATCCTACAGGAGCCCCTCCGTTGATCGAGTAAGTAATCAGCGTAACAGCGCAGTTATCAGCAAAAGTTGCCGGATCGTATTGATTTCCGACAACGGTCTTGTAGCACTTCCCGGTATCGGTATTTACATTACCCGAAGTGGCTGTCCCGGAAATAGTTGGCTTGATGTTATCCACCACAGTAACGGTGGCGTTGCAGCTATGGCTGTTGTTCATGGCATCTTTCACCGTCAGGGTTACTGTATTATCTCCCAAATTGGTACAATTAAAAGACGATTTGCTCAGCTCGTACGAGGTAATACCGCAGTTATCCGTTGAGTTGTTGTTGATATCGCTCACCAGCAAAGTTGCAGTACCTCCGGCACTAAGGACCAAGGTGGCATTTTTGCAGTTGGCTACCGGGTTTACATTGTCAATCACGGCAGTAAATGCAGTGCTTGCCGTGCAGCCCTGGTTGCTGATTGCCCTTACGGTGTAATTGGTTGACGAAGAAATGGTGGTTGAGTAATAGGGAGGGGATGATGGTAAATCTGCAATTTTACTCGTATTTGCTGCATTCCACAACTCGTAGGTGCTGCCGTTGGTTGCCGTTGCGGAGATACTAAAAGCCACTCCGGGGCAAATATTGCCCGAGGTCGGATTGGTTGAAACCACAATGGAAGTTGGTGTTGGGTTAACATTTACTGTTACCTGTGATACCGGTGACCCGCTGTAAATTGTTGTGTTATTCTTATCCTTAACCGATTTCAAGGTGTAAGTGGTCGTCAGAGCAGGCGACACTGTCACATTGGTCATCGAAACGTAATTTGTCAAAGTTACGTCAGCTGTGCCATTGTTGTAAACCACAGTATATGGCGACACGCCGGCGCCAATACTCACGGCAATCGTAGTGGATTGACCGCTACAAATTGGTGATGAACCGGTGAGGTTAATGGTGGGTACCTGCCCAAAGGCATAACCTGCTGAAAACAATATAATTACAATAAGAAAAAATGTCATGCGTCTTCCGGCTGATCCCAAAATGGAGGTAGTCCTCTGACAAAGTGTAAATGTTTTCATAAGAATAAGTTTTAAAATCCCCTTTTTTGCTTAACCTTCCAAAGCTAATATAGAAAAATGCAGTTTCGACAAAAGGTCTGATGATTGATTACAAGAAAAATAAATCCCAGATTGACAGGATTCAATCAGTGTGCAGGTTTCCAAAGTTATTTTGATTTTGTATAAATTACAAAGTGTAAAAAAGTCTTCCATTTTTGGCCAAAAAAGAGTCAGAAAATCACCCATTCCAAAGTGGTAAAAGGTCAATCAGCGGGCACTTGCTACAATTTTAAGAGGGGTTTTAGAGGATTTTTTGTAAAAACCGGGTCGAAAATTTCTGAAAGTTTAGAACCGGCGGGAAATTTCAATGAAATCGCAGCCATCAAATGTGCAATTACTGGTTGATAGCCGGAAGAGGTTTTTGCCAGCAAATTTTGAAAAAACAACTCTCGCTGATCGTTTAGCAATCAACTTTTTACTAAGAGTACTTTTTTGAAGCACTAATCATCCCGTTTTCCAAAATGTGCAATCCGGACAAAAAAATAGCCGACCTTTTGCTTTCAGCCACAGAGCCTTGTTTATGAAAAAGGAGGCTGTCTCAAAAGTCTGGATTTGACCCGAAACGTTGAAAATCCAAATGAAAGACTTTTGAGACAGCCTCGACCGGATTAGCTATCCGATCACAACTTTCTTCACGGTAATACCATTAGCCGTCTCTATTTTCAGCGTAATTATGCCTTTCGGTAAATGTCCGGTTTGGAGGGAAATGTTGTTGAGCAGCATGTTACTTACGTGAAACACATGGCCTTTATAGATAGTCAGCACAAGTTGCTGCAAAATCTGAGCCGGCAATGTGGATGATAAAATTGGGATGGTTCAGATATATGGGTGAAATCCGCCAGCCATCCCTGCATTATAGTGATACCTTTCCACAGATTGCTTACCTGCTCCTCCTGAACGTTCAGGTTATATGATAAAAAAGGCTGCCCCACAATCAGTCGGGCAGCCTTTCCAGGGAATCAGATTATCGTTTATTCAACAATGATCCGTTTTACGGTGTGGTGTCCACTCTGGAGATATACATGCATGAAATAGAATCCGCGTGACACACCCTTCAGGTCAACTACACCTGATTTTGCCGAAATATCTGATGAAAGCACCTGCTGACCAATTCCATTAAGCAGGACAACATTGGAAATCATCTGGTTACTTTCGACGTTGATAAAGTTCTTAGCCGGATTTGGATAAACGATGATCTGGCCGTTGATATTCAGCTCGTTGACCGAAGTGGCTTCTCCCTTGAAATCAACCACCCGTGCCATACCGTTCAGCGTGTAGCGATCTTCGGTGATCGGGTAATTCTGATCATAAACGAAGTTCAGATCGAATGTCTCTCCGCTGGAAGGTCTGTATAACCTGAAGTAGATTTTCTCGTTTGAAGTAAATCCATCGGTCTCAGAAGTCATAGGACTATCACCCATCACCACGAGTTTCATAAACTCACCGGCGCCGTTGAATTCAGCGGAACCATAGCAGGTCCCATAGAGGTCGAAAGCACCGATTACATCACCCGGAATCATCCTGCTTTGAACTTTATCATCAAATAGGACAACATGCGGCATGGATGTATTGGCAATTTCAGACCAAGGCGATGTGAAATAGGTATTTGCCTTCAAAGTAGGATACATGTGTGGCGCTGTTGGCACATAATCCGGGAAGGTGACGGAATAGTTAATTCCCGAACCTTTATTTACAAGGAGGTAGGCCTTACCGGGCTGTAGTACATGGAAATCAGCTGCATCATTTGTCCACAATCTCGCACTGGGCCAGTCGTAAATCATCAGAATTTTGCTGAGATTTCCGGCAAAGAGATCGGTAATCGCAACAGGCACGTTCGTGAGTACCGGAAGGAAAGTGAACGATCCATTGACCTGGAAGTTCTGATTCAGCAACGAATCGCCGTGTATCGGGAGACATGCCGGTGTATTCTTCATCTTGATCTTATATCCAATAGGCTGCCAGTTGCCCAACTGGTTTGTTGGCGGGATATCCTCGGCCCAGAAGTATTTTCCGGCTTTATCCACCATCGTGATCAGATGCTGTGAACCCGGGAACTGTACCAAAGGATCAACTAC
The DNA here is from genome assembly GCA_036794825.1 of Bacteroidales bacterium. GTDB lineage: Bacteria > Bacteroidota > Bacteroidia > Bacteroidales > 4484-276 > RZYY01. The sequence goes on from DAIRGA010000020.1 coordinate 87,676, forward strand.
TGCCGGAACTGCTGGTATGTAAGGCGCAAGGTAAGACGAAAGACCCCACCAGCCGTCCTGATTGTAATAATTCAACTGTTGCGGTACTGCAACCGTGACGCATTTGGTTATGCTTGACAGACAGGAACCTATACCATTAATCTGGAGGCATAACTGGAACGAAGGTTGCCAGATGTCGTTCAGTCCGATATGATAAACACTGTTAAGATCGGTTGGATCTTCAAAATAGCCGTCGCCTGTGGTTGACCAGAATACCGAGCTGTAGTTGTTTGCAACAGCATTCAATTGTAATGGGAGCCATTCACCTGCCGTCACATCGTAATCTTCGCAACTCAGTTTAACTTCAGGAACTAACTCGATGGATGGGTTACCAACAATTGTGAGCAACATGGCATCGTCGTCCACAGTGGAGCAGGCTGAGGCAGGATAAGCAAGCATCATCAGCACCACTGAACCGTTGGAGATATCGTTTGGACCTGGAGTATAAACCGGTTTAAGGAAATTTATATTATCGAAATTTCCATCACCCGAGCTCGACCATTCAACATAGCTAAAGCTTGATGCTGAAGCAGTGCTGAGTGTATAGCTGTCGGTTTCGCATATAGTGGCATTTTCACCTGCTTCAGCAACCGGAGGAACTTCGATAAAGAGTGTGATGCAATCGTTGAGTATTCCACTGCATGGGCTTGTAGCGGTTGCTTCGAGGCAAAGAACTACACTTCCGGCAGCAATATCAGACGGACCTGGATAATAGGTGGTGAATGGATCATTTTCATCGAGGAAGAAGCCGTCAATCCCACCAGTCCATTGTACTGATGAATAATTGCTGATGGCCGGATTGGTCTGGTACGCTTCGCCTTCGCAAATTACGGCATCCTGACCAAGTTCGAGTGCCAACAAACCCTGGATGGTGAGAACCATACAGTTTGTTGCAGCCACAGTGCAGGGATCAATTGGCTGTGCAGTGAGGCAAAGGGTAACACTTCCTGCAGCGATGTCGTTTGTGCCTGGAGAATAAACCGGATTAACTGATTCAGGATCATCAAACTGACCATCTCCCCCACTCCATAACAAGCTGCCGTAGCTGGTGGCTGTTGCATCTGCAATGGTGTATGAACTTCCAGAACAAATCACATTGTCGTTGCCGGCAAAAGCAGCCGGCTCAGCATTCACAACCACGGTTGCATTGTAAACCGAAACATTAACAACCTCTACTCCAAGCGCATCGGTGATTGAAGTAATCTGAATATTGTAGTTTCCTGCGGGGAGCACATCGGAGAACAGAATGTCGTTGATATCTACATCGTAAGCGCACTCTTCAACGCCATTCACTTCCCAACAAATATCAAACGGCGCCAGACCGGCAAGAACATCGCAAAGGGTCACCCTAACCGTTTGGCCTAAACAATAGTTAAATTGCGAGCCCGTGACGGCAATTTCGCTATCGAAACAGAACAACACTGCCGGGGCTTCGATCACGGTAAGCGTCACCGTTGCCTGGTCACAGTTGGCCGGATTGATGATTTCGCAGATCTGATAAACCAGCGTATAGACTCCAGCCGGTGTTCCGGGGGCAACATTCACTGCGCCAGTCAGGAGGTCGAGCGTTATGCCAGGGTGCGAAGATGCAACAAGGGTGAGGTCAACGAGGCTTAGTGTTGGTTCAAGACCATTGAGGAAATCGTTGGTCAAAACATTGGCCACCGAAGTTCCACCGGTTGATGAATCAATTGTACTGCCGGTATCATCGTTAGCAATAATTTCAGCAGAAGTCACCACTATGGTTATAGTTGCCTGGTCGCAGTTGGCCGGGTTAAGTATCTCGCAGATTTCATAGGTAACGGTGTAAACACCGGCCGGGGTTCCCGGAGGAACGTTCAGGTCGCCGTCCGGATCAATCGTTACGCCGGTCAATCCACCATCGTCCACAACCGCTATTGTGATTTCGGCCGGAATTACCGGGTCGCTGTTGAGGAGGTCATTATCCAGAACATTTCCTGCAACACCACCTTCAAAGCCATTCACCGGACTGGTACTGAAGTCGTCATCCACAGCCAGAATTGAAGGCGGTGTAACAACAACAGTAACCACAGCCTGATCGCAGTTGGCCGGGTTGAGGATTTCGCAGATCTGATAGGTCAATGTGTAAGTACCTGCCGGAGTTCCTGGGGCTACGGTTACTTCGCCGTTGAGCAGATTGAGAACCACTCCCGGATGACTTGCCGCGGTGACCAACGTGAGATCAACCACAGTAAGGGTCGGTATGAGACCATTCAAAAAGTCATTGGCCAGAACGTTGGCCACTGCTACACCGCCATCATATCCATTGACCGGAGTTCCGGTGTCATCGTTGGCAATAATTTCAGCAGCAGTAACCACAATGGTAATGGTTGCCTGGTCGCAGTTTGTCGGGTTGAGAATCTCGCAGATTTCGTAAGTAACCGTATAAATACCAGCGGGGGTTCCCGGAGGAACAAGCAGGTCGCCGTCTGGTTCGATGATAACGCCGGTCAGACCACCGTCATCAACCACAGCAACTGTAATTTCAGCCGGGTTCACCGGATCGCCGTTCAGCTCGTCGTTATCTAAAACATTTCTGGCTATTCCGCCATCATACCCATTCACAGGATTTGTGCTGAAGTCATCATCAACGGCCACAATTGCCGGCGGATTGACTACAACGGTTACTAAGGCATCATCGCAGTTGGATGGGTTAAGGATTTCGCAGATCTGGTAGGTAAAGGTGTAGGTACCGGCCGGAGTGCCTGCAGCTACGTTTACTTCACCATTGGCAAGGTTGATAAGAATTCCGGGATGGGTTGGCGGATTTGTAATTGTGAGGTTTACCATGGAAATGTGAACGGGGCCTCCATTCAGAAGGTCGTTATCCAGGATGTTGATGACTGCCGTTCCTCCAACGTAACCATTCACGGGCATTCCAGGATCATCCACTGCAATAATGGTTGGTGCGCTGACAACAACGGTAATGATTGCCTGGTCGCAGTTGGCCGGGTTAAGTATCTCGCAGATTTCATAGGTAACGGTGTAAACACCGGCCGGGGTTCCCGGAGGAACGTTCAGGTCGCCGTCCGGATCAATCGTTACGCCGGTCAATCCACCATCGTCCACAACCGCTATTGTGATTTCGGCCGGAATTACCGGGTCGCTGTTGAGGAGGTCATTATCCAGAACATTTCCTGCAACACCACCTTCAAAGCCATTCACCGGACTGGTACTGAAGTCGTCATCCACAGCCAGAATTGAAGGCGGTGTAACAACAACAGTAACCACAGCCTGATCGCAGTTGGCCGGGTTGAGGATTTCGCAGATCTGATAGGTCAATGTGTAAGTACCTGCCGGAGTTCCTGGGGCTACGGTTACTTCGCCGTTGAGCAGATTGAGAACCACTCCCGGATGACTTGCCGCGGTGACCAACGTGAGATCAACCACAGTAAGGGTCGGTATGAGACCATTCAAAAAGTCATTGGCCAGAACGTTGGCCACTGCTACACCGCCATCATATCCATTGACCGGAGTTCCGGTGTCATCGTTGGCAATAATTTCAGCAGCAGTAACCACAATGGTAATGGTTGCCTGGTCGCAGTTTGTCGGGTTGAGAATCTCGCAGATTTCGTAAGTAACCGTATAAATACCAGCGGGGGTTCCCGGAGGAACAAGCAGGTCGCCGTCTGGTTCGATGATAACGCCGGTCAGACCACCGTCATCAACCACAGCAACTGTAATTTCAGCCGGGTTCACCGGATCGCCGTTCAGCTCGTCGTTATCTAAAACATTTCTGGCTATTCCGCCATCATACCCATTCACAGGATTTGTGCTGAAGTCATCATCAACGGCCAGAATAGCCGGAGGAGTAACAACAACGGTAACGATGGCCTGATCGCAATTCGTTGGATTGAGTAATTCGCAAATCTGGTAGGTGAGCGAGTAAGTACCGGCAGGAGTACCAGCAACTACGGTAACTTCGCCTGTCAGAATATTGAGAACCACGCCAGGATTGCTTGCGGGGGCTACTAGTGTGAGATCCACAAGAGCTAATGTGGGCGAATTTCCGTTAAAAAGGTCATTGCCTAAAACATTCGCAACTGCTGTTCCACCATCATAGCCATTTATAGGAGTTCCGTCATCATCATTGGCGATAATTACCGAAGGTTTGACTATGATAATAGTTTCATCGGATGCCTGGCAGCCATTGCCGTCCGTAACCGTAAATGTGAGGGTATAAACTCCGAGCGGAGCGGGACCGAAAACCGGACTCTCAATGTCGGTTTCGGATAAATAGGCTGACGGTGACCAGGCATAAGTTAATGTTGGATTTCCTGAAACAACCGGGGTTAAGGTTATGGTTTCATAGGCTGTGATCGGGGCATAAGTGCCAGCATCAACAACAGGGAGTGAATAAACCTCGACCTGCTCGCAATAAGTCGCTGAACACCCTGCGTTGATGGATACGGTCAGACAAACAGTATATACTCCCGGAGCAGCATAAATGTGAGCGGGACTTTCCAGATCGGAAGTCGTACCGTCACCAAAATCCCAATGCCAGGTATCGCCGGACGTTGAAAGGTTGGTGAACTGCATTTCTTCACCAAAGCAAACCGGCGCTGCTGTAAAGTCAATGGCAGGAGCATCCTCAATGTATAATGTCATCACATCCACACCAATAGTATTGCAGCAAGCTTCAAAGCCAAATCCTACAAGGATCAAATTAACATAACCCCTGGTAATATCTCCGCTGCCGGGTGTGTAAACCGGGTGCAACGCTGTCTGGTCATCCCACGTTCCATCGCCATCGCCCATATATGCGTAGTCCCAGTACAATGAACTGGTATGCAAAGCGCTTGATCCTGTTAAGGTATAGGTTTGTCCTGCGCAAATCGTGGCATCGGGGCCGGCATCAACCACGGGTGCAGGCTGTATTGTCAGTACGATCTGGCTTTGAACGGGATTGGTGCAGGGTGCGTTTGGATAAGCAGTAAGGGTAAGGATTACCTCAGTCTGGTTTTTATCATTTTCACCCAATGTGTAACAAGGATTGAGCAGGAAGGAATTGCTGAAAGTGCCATCACCGGATGTAGTCCAGCTTATTGTAGAATAATTATCGGCAGAACCGCTCAGACAGTAACTTCCGGGTTGGCCACCGGCACAGCACTGATATTGACAGATAGTGGCATCCTCACCGGCATCAACCACAGGAGCTATACCAGTCTGAATGCTGACCGAACTGGTAGCAGGCTCGGTGCAGGGTGCAATCGGATTGGCAGTCAGGGTAAGGATAATATTACCGAGAAGGACATCTTCCTGGCTAAAAGTATAGGTGGGATTCAACGCGCCTGGATCGTCAAAAGAACCTGTACCACTCGAAGACCATGACAATGAACTATATTCGGAAGCCGTTGCTTCGCTAAGAACCCACTGATTAGTTTCAGGTAAGCAGACACTTCCCCCTGTACCTGCATATGCGGTCGGGTTAGGTTTGAAATAGATAACCATGATATCCACCTTTGGCAATGTGCATGGACTGATGGGAAATGCCACGAGTGCAATAATTACCGAACCCTGTGCCAAAGCTTCTTCTGAAGGGCTGAACCATGTGCAAAGCGCACAGTTGTCGTCAAAAGTGCCAAGCTCCTCACCGCCAACAACCTGCCATACAAAGTCAGAATTATTACCAACTTCGCCGCAGATTTCAAATGGACCGTTGCCGCAAACAGTAAGGTCCGGCCCAGCATTTACGTAAGGTTCAGGAACTACGGTGATGGTGAAAGTACATGAATTTTCGCAGCCATTTCCGTCAAGGTAAGTATAGGTAATTGTATGATCACCTGCGCCGGCATTTTTAGCAGTGAATTTTCCGGCAGCAACACCAGCTCCTGAGTAGACACCTCCGGAAGGATTTGCACCTGTTAAAGTGAAAACAGGGCGGGTGATACATACCGACATATCGGGAGGACAGTTGACCTGCGGAATATCAAGCACTGTTATGACAAATGTACATGACTCAGGAACACCGCTTACTTCAACTTGGTAGGTGATGGTTTTATCTCCTAAACCGGCCAAAGCTGGATCAAAATAAATTCCACCAACAACCCCAACTCCGGAATAAACTCCACCAACAGGTAATCCACCGGTCAGGGTAAATTGACTGTCATTTACGCAAACTGAGAAATCAACAGGACAAATGACATTCGGAACCTGATATATGATGGTTTCGTCGTCTTCATCACTAACGGGTTCATCATTTGGATCAGTACCGGTGGCAGTGGCAACATTGTAAACACTGCCTGCTGTAAGGTCGGAAGGCAAAATTGTGTAAGTAGCCGTAACTATAGCAGATTGTTGCGGAAATAAATCGCCGATATTAGTGAACAACGGGATCATCAAATCTTCCACTTCAACATCAAAAATGGTTACATTACCGGTGTTTTCTACTAAAATTGTATAGGTAATTATCTCTCCTTCCTGATAATATTCCTGTGGGCTGGCGGTTTTGGTGACCGTCAATTCAGGATTCTGATCGGCGGGAACTTCTTCTTCGTCTTCATCTTCCACCGGCTCGTCATTGGGATCGTCGCCGGCTGCAGTTACTGCGTTCAGCACGCTGCCATTGTCCAGATCGGTCTGGGTAATTTCATAGGTGGTGGTGAAGGTCTGGCTGGCTGTGGGCGCCAGGCTGGCAATAAACCAGTTGTCGCCGGTCAGGTCATCATCTACATTGATGTCGGTGATGGTGACATTGCCAGTGTTCTGTACCGTGATGGTGT
>DAIRGA010000021.1:0-94238 GCA_036794825.1 Bacteroidales bacterium
CCGGTTTCAAACCTGAGGCCTTTTCGAATTCAATTTTAGCCTGGTCGTAACTTTTCTGTGCCAGCAAATCATCACCGGCTTTTACAGCAGACTGATACGCAGCGTCGGTATTTGCCGCCAGCGTTGCGTTGATTTCCGCCATGCGCGCTGCAGGATGCGCTTCTTCGGGTTTCAGCTGGTAGGCCTTCCTGTATTCGGCCAACGCCTCCTCCCAGGATTTTTTATCAAACAAAACATCAGCATTGGCAATGGTTTGCTGGTACTGCTGCTCAACCTTCTCAGCATCCGCCAGGATATTGTTGATTTCGGTGATTTTCGCTCTGGGGTATGACTCCGATGCCTTGATACGTGCGGCTTCCTCATAGAACGGCCTGGCAGCGAGATAATCCTTCGCTGTGAAGTTTTTATCGCCGGAGGCTATGGCATCGTTGTAGGATTTTTCGAGCGCCGCCGCATCCATTTCCCGCTTGGCGATGGTTTCATCTATCCGTAGGATCATATTTTGAGGATAAGTCTCTCCCGGCCTGATTTTTAGCGCATTGGAATAAGCAGACCTGGCCGAATCATAATCGAGGTTCATGTAAAAATCATCCGCCTCCTTGATGGCATTTTCGTATTCCGCCTTTTCGGTTAATGTTTTATTGATCGCGTCAAGTTTGGTTTTGGCTTCCGTGGAGGCCGCGTTGTAGGTCAAAGCGGTTTCAAATTCCTCTTTTGCCTTCTCGGGCTGCCGGTTGGTGAGGTACTGATTCCCGCGCTTCATTGCCGACTCAAAAGCGGTTGCTTTAGCTTGATTTTCTCTTATCTGGCGGTTAAGATCAAGGATTCGCTGCGTCACATGATCATCTCCGGGACTGAGGTCGTTGGCAGTCATGTACGAAGCCAGCGCTTCTGCCCATTTTTCCTGGTTGTAAAGTACGTCTGCTTTTTTTACCTGCTGAACAAACTCCTTATTGTCAACAATCTCAATTCCAAGTATTTTGTTGATCTCTTTGATCCTTGACACGGGGTGCTGCTCCTGTGGCATGAGTTTGCGCGCCTCTTCAAAAGCCTTTTTGGCATCAGGGTAGTTTTTTTCGAAGAGTAGTTTTTCGCCCAGGTTCACTTTTTCGTTGTATCGGGACCTATTATCAGGGGTTTGCCCTGAGGCTGAAACGATAACGAGGAAAAGGAAAATCAATAGTATGTTTATCCTGTGTATGAGCGTTTTAGAAATGAACATGCACATCCGGTGGTTTAACTGAAATTTGAAATGTTGCTGGCTTGTGAGAGCAGATCAGCATATTAACCCGCCAAGCCTAAAAATATTGTTTAATCGAAATCCGGCAGATTATGCGCAGATCAGATGATTTTCCCGTCAACGATGGTGAGTTTCCGGTCGGCCATGTCCGCAAGTTCGAGGTTGTGGGTAACGATGATAAAGGTTTGTTTGAATTTTTCACGGAGATCGAAAAATAGTTCGTGGAGTTCGCGGGCTGATTTGGAGTCAAGGTTTCCGCTGGGCTCGTCGGCCAGGATGACGCGCGGGTTGTTGATGAGCGCCCGTGCTACGGCAAGTCGCTGCTGCTCGCCGCCCGAAAGCTCCGAAGGTTTGTGATTGATTCTGTCGCTAAGGTTAAGGTAAGAGATCAGTTTCATGGCTTTATCTTCGGCCTCGGATTTTGATTTGCGGGCGATGTAAGCCGGAATACACACATTTTCAATAGCGGTGAACTCGGGCAGCAGGTGGTGAAACTGAAATACAAATCCGATATTTTTGTTTCTGAAATCCGATAACTCTCTCTCCGGGAGCTGATTGATCTGCCTGCTGTCAATCATTACCTTGCCCTGGTCGGCCTGGTCCAACGTTCCAATGATGTGCAAAAGTGTTGATTTTCCCGCCCCGGATGCCCCAACGATCGAAACAATCTCTCCTTCAGCGATTTCGATATCTATACCTTTTAATACATGAAGGCTGCCGTAGGATTTGTGGATATTTTCAGCTTTTATCATGAATTGTTTTTTGGCAAAAATACAATTTCGAAAAGATAGCCGAACCTGCCTTTAATCCTTATGACGGAAAGAATCAGACAGAGGTAGTTTTTTGGTTTCATTCGAAAAGGCTACTTTTGACCCCCGAACGTAATCCTGTTGTGAATGAAACAAATCTTTACGCTTCTTTTTATCACCTTGCTCATCCTATGTTTGTCATCATTTTTACCAGCACAGGAGGCCAAACCGAAGCGCCCGAAAGTTGGCGTGGTTCTGAGTGGGGGCGGGGCCAAAGGATTTGCACACATAGGCGCATTGAAGGTATTGTCCGAAGCCGGTGTTCCCATTGATTTCATCGGTGGCACCAGCATGGGTGGTATAATGGGCGGACTTTACGCTTTGGGCTATTCAGCCGACTCGCTCGAAAAACTGGTTTTGGAACAGGACTGGGTTGCAGTACTTTCGGATGACATCCCAAGACCAAGCCTTTCGATGAAAGAAAAAGAGCAGGAAGAAAAGTACTTCTTCTCACTGCCAATGTCTGAGCGTAAAATTCACATCCCTCTGGGACTGGTTTCGGGGCAGGCTGTTTTCAATATTTTATCCTATTACGGAAGTCCGGGCTACCAGTACAAAAGTTTTGACGATTTCCCGATTCCATTCTTTTGCATAGCAGCCGACATGGAAACCGGCGAGTCGGCGATCCTCAATGAGCCTCCGCTGCCCGCTGCCATGAGGGCTACAATGGCAATCCCAACCGTGTTTGCGCCGGTTGTTCTTAACGATCGCCTTCTAGTTGACGGCGGTCTTCTGAACAATTTCCCGGTGCAGGAGGTGGTTGACATGGGAGCGGATATAATAATAGGTATAGATGTGCAGGGGAAACTCTATACCAAAAAAGAACTCAACTCATTCCTGAAAATACTCGATCAATCTTCCAATTTTTTGAGGATGCCGCTTTACGAAAAAGCCCTCAGCCTTACCGATATCTATATTAAGCCCGACCTCGCCGGCTACGGAGTCTCTTCGTTCAATGATGCTGATACCATTATCAAACTGGGTGAAATTGCCACAAGAGAGGTGATGCCCGAATTGCTGGCATTGGTAAATAGATTAAAAGAGTACGATGATTTTGAGTCACCGCCGGAACGTATTGCACAACCGCTTGATACTGTGTTGATAAGGGATGTGAAGATAACCGGTTTGAAAAAAGTTCCGGAAGAATTTATTACCCGTCATCTTAAAAAATCTTTTCCTGCCGAAATCGGTATGAAGGAAATCATCTCAAGTGTAGATAAATTGTACGCCACCAAAGGCTTTTATTCGATTTTTTATCACCTCGAGCCAATGGATAAGGGGGGCTATCGTCTTCACCTGGATTTTCATGAAAAGCAGGGCGCCGACCTCAGAGTTGGGATCAATTACAACACCGATCTCAGGGCGGCATTCTTTCTTAACCTGACCGCCCGCAACTTTCTTATTCCCAGTGACAGAATGAGTTTAAGCCTCGATATCGGGGACAATTCCGGATTTGAGGCCGATTACTTTATTGACAGAGGCTGGAAACCCGGCCCCGGGATGACATTAAAGGCTTTTACCCTTGATGTACCTGTGTTTGACGGGAATGTAAAAACAGCGTCCTTTAGCTTTTCAAGCTTGACCACACAACTATACGCCCAGTCCAACATCCACAATTTCTCTGTTTTAGGAGTGGGCGCTGAGATCGAATATTCAAGTCTGAAATCCAACGTCTTCGAAATTGATGTGGACAATGTCAACGATTTCAATTTCAATCTTGTGGCCTATTTTAAACTTGACAATCTCGACAGGAAAGTTTTCCCGACAACCGGAAGCAAGTTAGATGCTGATTTTAAGTTTGTTACCAACGTGAAAGACTCGCTGGGAGTAAAAGCAGATCCATTGGTATTTGCCACTGCCAGGTATTTGCAGACAGTGCCGCTTAGGCCAAGGCTAACCCTGATTCCGCAGTTTTATGGAGGCTCGCTTATCAGCCATGGGAGAGAAATATTGCCTAAATATCAGACTTTTATGGGCGGGCTGACCGATAAATACGGCTACGGGCTGTTCCAGTTTGTCGGGCTGGAATTTATGCAAATCTCCGATCTGAATACCGCCATCGGGCGGGTGGATTTGCAGTTCGAAGTCTTGAAAAACGTGTTTGCTACCGCCAAATACAACATCGGGTTCCGGTCGGAGGACCTAACCGGACTTTTCACGCAATACAGCGCCGTAAATGGCATCGGGCTATCGGTGGGTTACAAAACTCCGATCGGTCCGCTGGAAATATCAGTGATGAATTCTGATTATTCCGGAAAATGGATAACTTACTTCAATTTTGGGTACATGTTTTAAAAATTAACTTATGGAAACAGTCAGCAAAATCTGGGATGTAATCTGGAACAATATAGTCCTTACTTTCGGCATTGCTTTTTCAATGTTTGGGCTTTTTTTTATATTGGGCATGCTTTTGTACCTTTTCTCACGGTTTAGCCGGACTACCTTTGCAAAGGCTATGGGCCCCCGTGCGGAAGTGTTTTTTACTGCCTGGATCGGCGCTCCTGTGCATGAACTGGGACATGCATTTTTCTGCCTTATTTTCGGACACAAAATCACCAATATCAAGCTGTTTACGCCCAATTCGAAAGATGGAACACTTGGCATGGTGGAGCATAGCTATAATAAGAAAAATTTGTACCACCAAATCGGGAACTTCTTTATTGGTGTTGGGCCTATAATTTTTGGATCGCTGATAATTCTCGGATTGCTCTATTACCTGATGCCGGGTGGCAAGCAGATCATCAGCATGCTTCAGGCCAAGAGCTATGCCATACACCAGGCCGAGTCCGGGTTGATAGCCTACCTGACCATGATCTTTGAAGGTTTATGGACAGTTGGCAAAAGCCTTTTCTCTGCCGAAAATATCCACAACTGGCAATTCTGGGTTTTCCTTTTCATCACCATGTCCATTGCAGGTCACATGGAACTCAGCCCTGCCGACCTGAAGCAGATGGGGGTTGGTTTCATCTTCATATTTATCATTATGTTTGTTATTACATTGGTATTCAACCTGATATTCAGCAGTGCAACCAATGTTCTGCTCTATACAGTTCCATGGATTGCCCACCTCAACCAGCTCCTCTTTTTCTCACTGATGCTTTCAGTCATTTACTTTTTCTCAACCTATATCATCATCTCCATTTTCTATATGATTATAAAGCAGCAGTTTATCAATCCGTTCAAACGCAAATAACTTCAATAAACATTTAAGATTATGAAATACAGAAGAGTACTGCTCAAACTCAGCGGCGAAGCGCTGATGGGAAATCAACAGTATGGCATTGACCCTCAGCGGCTTTCAGAGTATGCTGAAGAAATCAAATCTGCGGTGAACCAGGGCGCAGAGATTGCCATTGTGATGGGTGGCGGCAATATTTTCAGGGGTCTTTCGGGAGTGAGCAAAGGCGTCAGCCGGCTTGAGGGCGATTACATGGGAATGCTGGCCACAGTCATCAACAGCATGGCGCTGCAAGGTGCTCTCGAATCGGCCGGGGTACCTGCAAAACTCCTCGGAGGGCTGGCCATTGACCCCATAGTGGAACGCGTCAGCGGCAGAAGAATAATGAATTATCTCAGCAACGGGCAAGTTGTGCTGATTACCGGCGGTACCGGAAATCCCTACTTCACCACCGACACCGCAGCAGCACTCAGAGCCATAGAGATGCAAGCCGAAGCCATCCTCAAAGGTACCCGCGTGGATGGAATTTACACCGCCGATCCCGAAAAAGACCCCACAGCCGTCAGGTATCCATCGCTCACCTTTGCCGAAGCTATCGAGAAAAAGCTCAAAGTAATGGATCTCACTGCCTTCACCCTTTGCCAGGAAAATAACATGCCCATCCACGTTTTCGACATGAACACCAGGGGTAATCTGGCCAAAGTCCTCGCTGACGGAAGCATTGGAACGAGGGTGAGCTAGTCGGTCAATTATCAGGAAACAAAACTCGCCAACCAGGCAGGAATGTTGTTTAATATCAATGAATTAAGAAAAATCATGTCACGACTGTCCAATAAAATTGCATTGATAACAGGCGCTGCCGGAGGAATCGGATTGGCTACAGCTGAGCTTTTCCATAAAGAGGGCGCTTTCGTTATTCTGAGCGATATCAGGGATGACGAAGGGCATAACGCTGCACAAAGTATTGGAAATCAATGCGAATACCTGCATCTTGATGTTGGTCAGGAGGATGACTGGATCAAGGCTGCGGATTATATTCGAGAGAAATTTGGAAGGCTCGATGTACTGGTGAACAATGCCGGAATTACGGGTCTTATGGAAACTACTGGTCCTTTTGATGCTGAATATTCGGATTATGAAACCTGGAAGGAGGTTCACCGGGTCAATTCCGATGGCGTGATGTTGGGTTGCAAGTATGCAATCCGTTTAATGAAAAGCCAGGGTGGTAGTATCGTAAATATCTCATCCAGAAGTGGTTTGATAGGAATTCCCGGCGCGGTGGCCTATGCAGCCAGCAAAGCAGCCGTGAGAAATCACACCAAGAGCGTGGCGCTCTATTGCGCAGAAAATGGTTATCGGATCAGGTGCAACAGCATACATCCTGCGGCGATATTGACCCCGATGTGGGATGCATTTTTAGGCGAGGGTGAACAGCGGATGAAAATGATCCGGGAAGTAGAATACGGGATTCCCATGGGACATTTTGGCGAACCGGTGGACGTAGCTTACGGAGCGCTTTACCTTGTAAGCGATGAAAGTAAATACGTTACCGGAATTGAGCTTACTATTGATGGCGGCATCTTAGCAGGAAGCGAGGCCCGGCCCGGATAAGCGTTCCGAACTTTCGAAATTTGCCTTTTTCAATTTCGACAATATTGTATTTTTGCAGTCAAACAGTAAAAAAACAGCATTATGACCGAGGAAACCCAATTTGTAATGGATGAAGCAATCGAGGGAATGGAAAATGCCATTCAGCACCTCGAGCGGGAGTTTCACAAGATCAGAGCCGGAAAAGCAACCCCTGACATGCTCGAAGACGTCAGGTTTGACTATTATGGCGCGATGACACCGCTCAATCAGGCAGCCAACATCAATACTCCGGACACGCGACTCATTGTGGTTCAGCCCTTTGATAAAAGCATGCTGCCAGTTATGGAAAAAGCCATAATGGCAGCTAACCTTGGATTCAACCCACAGAACAACGGTGAGGTTTTGCGGATACAGGTGCCGCCCATTACCGAACAGCGCCGTCGCGACCTGGTGAAACAGGCCAAAAATGAGGCTGAAAATGCCAAAGTAACCATACGGAACATCCGCCGCAGCGCCAACGATGATGCAAAGCAGCTAAAGAAAGATGGTTTGCCCGAAGACGAGGCCAAAAAACTGGAAGATGATATCCAGAAACTGACCGACAAGTTTGTAAAAAAGGTGGATGATCTTTTCGAGATCAAAGAAAAAGACCTTATGGCAGTATAACCATGAAACGGATGAATATTGATAAAGAGCAATCTCTGATTTCAGGGGTTGCTTTTTTGATTTATAACAAAAAATATGATTTCAACAACTTGAAAATCTGATGATTGATAATTTAAGAGAAGCCTACAACGCTGAGAGTTTTCGAAAAGAAGGTCATAAACTCATTGATCTGCTTGCTGGTCATTTGGCAAAAATTTCCAATGGCGAAGGAAAAGTACTTAATTGGAAAACTCCCTACGACCAGTTAAAATTCTGGGAAGAACATATTGGAAGCGACCACTCCTTAACCGATTTTTTCGCCGATGTTCTCGATAATTCGATAGCCATTCATCATCCGAAATATATTGGGCACCAGGTGGGCGCAACAGCGCCTGTTGCTGCGCTTGCCGATCTTTTGGGCGCGATGACCAACAATGGAATGGCGATTTACGAAATGGGCGCTGCCGGTACAGCAATGGAGAAGTTCGTTACCGGAATCCTGTGCCGGCAGGTTGGTTTTGGCGACAATGCTGATGGATTCATCACCTCCGGCGGTACACTGGCCAATCTAACGGCATTACTGGCAGCCCGCAAAGCCATGTCGGAGCGAGATGTGTGGCAGGATGGGCACAAGGAAAAACTTGGGGTAATGGTTTCCACTGAAGCACATTATTGTATTGACCGTTCGCTGCGGATCATGGGCTTTGGCGAGGAAGGAATCATCAAAGTTCCTGTGGATGAAATGTTTAGGGTAAATACCGGTTCGATGGAGCAATACCTCAGGAAAGCCGCTGAAGAGGGAATCAAGGTGATAGCTTTTGCAGCAAGCGCCCCTTCAACGGCCACAGGAATTTATGATGATCTGGTTGAAATCGGTCAATTTTGCCAGAATCACAACTTGTGGTTTCATGTGGACGGAGCGCATGGTGGAGCGGCCATTTTTTCGTCAAAATACCGAAACCTGCTCAACGGCATCGAAATAGCTGATTCGGTGGTAATTGATGCCCACAAAATGATGATGGCGCCGGTGCTCACCACATTCCTTCTTTTCAAAAACAAAGTCAACTCCTACGCAACTTTTCATCAGAAAGCAAAGTATCTTTTTGACAGTCAGCATGATGAAGAGTGGTACAACTACGCCAGAAGAACTTTTGAGTGCACTAAGTTGATGATGAGCCTGAAATTTTACTCCATCATCAAAGCGCATGGATTGAGGATATTTGACGAGTACGTAACCCGGCAATACGATCTTGGTAGTAGTTTCGCCGAAATCATCTGCCAACATCCTGAATTTGAGTTGTTTATACCGCCGGATTCCAACATAGTCTGTTTCCGTTACATCCGGGAGGGTTTGAGCGAAAATGGGCTAAGTGACCTGAATGCACGGTTGCGGCAACAAATACTGGAAAATGGTGATTTTTACATCGTCCAGACACAGTTGAAAGGGACCACATGGCTCAGGGTATCCATCATGAGTCCGTTAACCGAAGTTTCCACGCTCAGGGAGCTATTGGATTACATTGTTGATTTGGCTGATCATATTTAATAATTGCTGAAAATGAAAAAGATTTTTACTGCTATATTCTTGTTTTTTAGTTTGTTGTCCATAATCAATGGACAAACCACCATCAGCGGAAGTTTCGATTTCGAAGGCATCAACCGCACTTACCGGCTGTATGTTCCGGCAAGCTATAATGCTGCTCAGCCGGCGCCATTGCTGTTCAACCTGCACGGCTATGGCTCCAACAATGTAGAGCAGGAGTTGTATGGCAATTTCCGTCCGGTCAGCGACACGGCAGGATTCATCATCATTCACCCCAACGGAACGGTGGATCAGAGTGGTAACCGATTCTGGAATACCTTCGGCAATGCTTCGGTGAATGATTTGGGTTTTTTATCAGCGTTGATAGATACGATAAGCAATAGCTACAGTATTGACCCCAACAGAATTTACAGCACCGGCATGAGCAATGGCGGTTTTATGAGCTACGAACTGGCATGTTTTCTCAGCCACCGGATCACGGCCATTGCCTCGGTTACCGGCAGCATGATCTGGCTGAAACTAAAGACCTGCAACCCGCAGCACCCAACGCCGGTGATGCAGATACACGGAACGGCAGATGCTACTGTGCCCTACAACGGCAACTTTTTGTTTGCCCCCGTTGATACGCTTGTGAAATTTTGGGTAACCTACAATCAGTGTAACCCTGTGCCGCAAGTCATTCAGATTCCGGACATTAACCCAAATGATGGTTGCACCGCCGAGCAGTATATTTTCAGCCAGGGTGATCACAACAGTTCGGTAGAGCTGTTCAAGGTGCTCGGGGGAGGGCATTCCTGGCCGGGTGCGCCTATCAATATTAATATTACCAACATGGATTTCAGTGCCAGCGAGGAAATATGGAGGTTTTTAAGTCAGTATAACCTTTCGGGGCTGATTTCCGGAGTGGATTTGAAACCCGTCAGCGGGCGCGCTTTCCTTCTTTACCCCAACCCTGGCGACGGTCGTCTAAAAATGGAATTTGGAAACGAGCATCCTGAGCGGATATTTATCCATAACTCTGCTGGACAGTTGATTACAAGTTTCGAAATTACTGATTCCACGCAAGAATGGCACCTTCATCACAAAGGATTGTACACAATTTCAGTAGCATACAGAAACGGGGAAGTGGTAACCAGGAAATATGTAGTGTATTGATATCAAATACGATAGCACGTTCCAGGATTATCTGCTTACCGACAGCAACCACTTCATCAGCTCCGGGTCGTTGAAAGCGGGGACCCAACTGGCATGGCCAACTCCGGGATAGATGGTCAGTTTTGCATAGCCTCCGGCACTTAAAATGCCCTGATATAAAGCCTTTGAGCTCTCAACAGGCACAACATCATCGGCATCGCCATGAAAAAACCAGACGCTGGTTTTTCCGGCAAACAGCTCAGCTTTCTCTGGTTTACCATCACCACAGATCACAAAGGCCGCCGCAAACCAGTCGGGCTGCCGGTAAATCAACTCGTAAGTTCCCATGCCTCCCATGGAAAGGCCGCCAACATACAATCTGCTTTGATCCACCCAGGGTTCATTCCGTAAATTTTCCACCAATGCCATCACCATCGAGAGAGCTCTGGTGGGTTCACGATCTTCGGAGAAATCAAAGTTTGGCCTGCCATCTATCTCAGTTCTGTTTACTGACGACCAATACCCATCAGCCGGGCATTGTGGCACTACCACCACAGCTTTAACCTCATTCTGGTTAATTTGGGTAAGAAAGTAATCTCCGCCATTAAGAAGCTGGGCCTCATTGTCGTTGCCACGCTCTCCTGATCCATGCAGAAAAAGAATCAGCGGGTACTTCTCCGAGGGTTTGAAATCGGGTGGATAAAGAATCCGGTAGGGCAGCGTATCGCCACCCTCCACATAATGCTCCTTCTCAAAAACGCTTTCTTTCTTACCGGCACATTGGCTCAAAACTACCACCAGCCCGAGAATTGCCAAAACAATGAGAGTCACTTTCATGGGTTACAAGATGATTGGGGTTACCACCATATAGCATATAAAATGATGAGAATGACGATGATACCGATAGAGGCAATTTTGAACATCCCGTCGGTGTGGAATTGGGATTTGTGGATTGTGATGGCTTTAGTATGCACGCGGTTCCCTTCAATCAGGGCGAAAATCCAGATCAACGCTGCACAGAGCAGGAATACAATTCCCATTCTGTCCATGAAGGGCACCTCCGGAAGGAATATCTTGAAAAGCAGGGAGAAGACGAAGGTTCCTAATGCTGCTGCCAGAGCGCCGTTGGAGGTAGCTTTTTTGTAAAAGAATCCGGCAAGAAATATGGCCAGCGCCCCGGGACTTACAAACCCGGTAAACTCCTGAATATACTGAAAAGCCTGGTCGATATTGGACAGCATGGGCGCGATGAACATAGCCACGATGAGCGCCACGGTGCTCACCAGTCGCCCGGTTTTGACCAGTTTTTGCTCCGATGATTTTTTATTGAAGAACTCACGGTAAACGTCCATGGTAAATATTGTGCTGATACTATTCATCATTGAGGCGAGCGAACTGACGATGGCTGCCACCAGAGCAGCAAAAGCAAGCCCTTTGACTCCGGAAGGAACAAAACTATGAAGCAGCCATGGGTAGGCTTCGTCGGATTTGGTGATGTCGGCATTGAGCGCAGCCGCTGCAATTCCGGGTATTACGACGATGAGCGGTAACAAAATCTTCAGGTAAGCGGCAAAAGCCAAACCTTTCTGGGCTTCGCGAATGTTCTTAGCCGCCAGTGCCCGCTGTATAATGTACTGGTTACAACCCCAATAGTAGAGATTTGCCACCCACATTCCGCCAATCAACACGCTGATACCGGGCAGATCGAGATAAGCATCCTTCAGGCCTCCTTTACCATCCGGAACCATCATCGAACCCCTCTCGAGGATCATGTCAAACTTTTCAGGAACCTGAACGAGCAATTGCTTGAACCCGACAAAAAATCCCTGATTGCCACCAAGATAATTCAAGGCAAAGTAAGTTGTGAGCAAGCCGCCACCGACCAGAAAAACGACCTGAACAACATCAGTCCAGGCAACGGCTTTCAACCCGCCATAGATCGAATAAACTGCTGCAAACACTGCCAGCCCGAGAATTCCGTACATCATTGGTACGCCCATAATCCGTTCCATGGCCAGCGCTCCGAGGTATAGAATGGAGGTGAGATTGACAAACACAAAAACGATCAGCCAGAAGATGGCCATGACGGTTTTTACTCTTTTATCAAAACGGGCTTCCAAAAACTGGGGCATGGTGAATATCTTCTTTTTGAGGAAGATAGGAAGAAAAAATACGGCCACAATCAGCAGTGTGAGGGCCGCCATCCATTCGTAGGAGGCAATGGCCAGGCCGATGGCAAATCCTGAACCCGACATGCCGATAAACTGTTCGGCGGAGATGTTGGATGCAATCAGCGATGCGCCAATTGCCCACCAGGGCAGCGCCCGGCCCGCCAGAAAGTAATCACTTGAGTCGGTTTCGCTCATTTTTTTACGGGTGGAGATGAAAAGGCCTAACCCGATGATAATGAAACAGTAGCCTGCAAACACGATGTAATCAATGGTAGAGAATGTCATACGCTGAAGTTTTTGTTTGCAAATCTAATTTATTCAGCAGATTGCCAAACATTATTCAAACCAGAAAGATACAGCTTTGTCAGCCAGCGAGTTACCGCCGACGAACACTCTGTATTCACCCTTTTCCGGCCCAAAAGTCATGTCAAGCCGGTAAAAGGCGAGGTCGTCAGCACTCAGATTGAAAGTAACCTCGCGGGATTGTCCTGACGGAATGAGGAGTTTGCGGAATGCTTTTAATTCTCTCACAGGCCTGGCAACGGAGGCAAGCGGGTCGTGCAGATAAAGCTGAACCACCTCCTCGCCGTCGAATTTGCCCATATTGCTTACATTGATGGTGATTTCGATGTTTTCAGATCCGGTAAACTTATCCTGACTAAGTTTGATTTCTCCATATTCAAAACTAGTGTAACTGAGTCCGTAGCCAAAAACATAGAGCGGATCGTTGGGCGAATCAAGATAATGAGAAGTGTATTTGCTATCAGGGTTGAAAGGGCGGCCGGTGTTTCTCGCGCTGTAGAAGATCGGTATTTGTCCTGCGTTACGGGGAAAGGTTACTGGCAGTTTACCCGAAGGGTTGTAATCACCCGCCAAAACATCGGCAACGGCATGACCACCCATTGTGCCCGGGAACCAGGCTTCCAGTATGGCGGGAATGTTGTCGTTCAGCCAGCTGATGGTCAATGGCCTTCCGTTTAAGAGCACAACTGCTGCCGGTTTCCCGGTTTTGTGAATTTCCTCCGCCAGCTCCTGTTGCACACCGGGTAACCCCAAATCGGTGCGACTGGCCGCTTCACCCGACATCCATGCCGCCTCACCCAGTGCCAGAATAACCACATCTGATCTCTTTGCAGCTGACACAGCCTCAGCAAAAAGTGCCTTTGAGTCCCCGTCAATCGTGCAACCCATGGAATATATAATTGTGGTTTCGGGATATTTTGCTTTCAAACCCTCAAGGAGCGTGACTGCTTTTGTCCAATCACCGGTGGCAGCCCAGCTTCCCAGCATATCCTTCTGGCTGTCGGCCAGGGGCCCGATAACAGCTATGGTTTTTATACTCTTCGAAAGGGGAAGCAGGTCGTTTTCATTTTTCAGCAAAACCATTGATTTTCTGGCCATTTCTCTTGCCGCTTCAAGGTTTTCGGGGGTCATCACATCATTTTGCTCCCTTTCAGGCGAGCAATAGCGAAAAGGATCTTCAAAAAGTCCCAGTTGGTATTTTACCCTTAGAATGCGTCTGACCGCCTCATCGATGGTCATTTCATCCACAGCTCCCAGCTTGACCAGATGTGCCAGAGCGGACTGAAAATACCCGGCCTGCATATCCATATCCACGCCGGCTTTCACTGAAATTTCAGATGCGTCCAGCTCGCCGGAAGCCACTCCATGGGGGATCAATTCGAGTATTGAAGTGTAATCGGTAACGACGAAACCTTTGAATCCCCATTCATTGCGCAAAATATCGGTCAGAAGAAATCGGCTGGCGGTTGCAGGAATTCCGTTGAGATCATTAAAGGCGGTCATCACGGTCAGTGCGCCCTCATCCACAGCCGCCTTGTAGGGGGGTAGATAAACCTCCCGCAGCATTCTCTCCGACATGTCAACGCTGTGGTACTCTCTACCGGCCTGGGGAGCGCCGTAGGCTGCGAAGTGTTTCACGCAGGCTGCGATCGTGGTTGCATCACGAAGATCTTCACCCTGAAATCCCCTGACCCGGGCGCGGGCAATCAATGAAGCCAGAAAAGGGTCTTCGCCGGCGCCCTCCACTATCCTGCCCCAGCGTGGATCGCGCGAAATGTCGGTCATTGGAGCAAAAGTCCAGTTCAACCCTTCGGCACTGGCTTCCTGTGCTGCAACTCTGGCCGATTTTTCAATCATTTCAGGATCCCAACTGGCTGCTTCGGCCAAAGGAACCGGAAAAATTGTTCGGTATCCGTGAATCACATCCAGCCCAAAAAGCAGCGGAATCCTCAGGCGCGTGTTGTTTACTGCCATCTCCTGCAACTTCCGTATGTTTTTTTCGCCATAAACATTGAAAATAGCGCCTACCTGTCCCAACTGGATATCTTCCTCAAAATCAGCGCGAACCATCGCCCCGGTTTGATCCATGTGTCCGGCAAACAGGGTCATCTGCCCGACTTTTTCCTCCAGGGTCATTTTTGAGATCAGTTCTTCGATAAAAACTTCCATTTCACGCTCACCCGACTGCTTTGCAGGAGAGGAGCAGGCAGCCGTTAAAAGAACAATAGTCAAAAGCAACAGGAATGTTTTGCCTGATCTCATATTTAACAGGTTTATTTTGTGATGATTAGATTTATCAGAGGAAAATTTCAATCGTGTTTTCCTGCTTGCAGAGCTCTGCCAGAAAAAGATTTTTTTCCACCGCAGCGCCACCTTTGCGGTATTTGTTATCCTCAACCTTGAAATCCATTGCTTTTCCGTTGATGAGGATTTTTTTCGGGCTAAAACACTCATCTTCAACATGGTAAATAAATCTAACCGGGAGTCCTGCCAGAATCATCGATGCCGAAAGTCCATCCAACGATTCGGGCAGCACGGGGTCAAGGGTAATCCGCGCGGCTTCCACCCGAAGTCCCAGTAATTTTGTGATGATAAGGTTGATGTATATTCCCGGGCCGCTGGAATAGACCCGCCACCCGCCGCGGAGCATAATATTCCCGGTTTTAATCTCGTCATAGCGCTCATCGGCTTCATAGCGACTTTTGAAAGCTACGTCAGAGCTACTGTAGTAGCAATTGGCCTGGCGGATATCGCCACACGGCACCAGATCGCGGTAAGCCACGGGAATTGCCTGCCGGAGGGCCTTCACAAAGGCATCCGCTTTTCCGGTGGCAGCCAGTGATTCAGCATAGCGAATGTGTTCGTGGATATACATTAATCCGATCTCGCGGCCAAAAAAGGTGCTGCTCTCGGCTCGCTGGAAGATGGTCTGGATTCCGCCTCTGTATTTCAGCGGGCGATCCATCAGCCGTGCGCCATCAGGACCTTTCAAATGATCTTCGATCAGTTTCTGGTGAAGGTCAGCCTGCTCTTTGGTGAATATTTTACTCAGGATACCGCGTTCCATCGGCAGCACGCTGTATTTTATCCTGGTCATGGTATCGCTGGGATGAAGCAGAACGCTGATCCTGCCATCCTTTTCAACTAACCCGTACCCTGCAACCACCCCGTCTTTGATAAGATATTGGTTGAAATCGGCTTTGATTCGCTCGGAAAGATTGGCCATCTCTTCAGCAAGTTCCAGATTACCAGCCAATTCACAAGCGTCCTGATAACTTTTGAACGCCTGGTAATTCATCTCCACCGTCCAGCTCGAAATCAGCCGCTCGGCCAATTCCCTGCTCACGGGCTGCAATGAATCGTTCCAGTCGCCACCACCAAAAGGAACCAGCGCAGTGCCGGGGATAAACGAACCGGTTATCATCCTGATGAGCCGCTGCATGTGCTCGCTCACCGGTGTTTTCTGCGGGTTATCAAAATAGGGGAGGGGCTCACTGAGAATGGAGAGGTCGCCGGTAACACGGATGTAGTTGCTCAGTGCAATGATGCACCAGTACACCACGTCGCCGTGAGAATCGTGCGCTCGTATCTCAGCATAACGGTCGAACATCCACCACTGCGACCAACCGCCGTGGCTGTGCTGGTTTGAGAAGATGATGCACAGCACTTTTCGGGCTTCTTCATGCTTGCCGAGGGAAAGCAGCAACTCGATCGGGCCCTGCGATACGTCGCGTGTGCCCCAGGCGGCGCCGCCGAATTGTTCCAGACCGTAGGGAGTAAGAAAATGCGTGATCGCATTCATCCCGTACCACGGTAAAATCTCACGGATTGCACGTATGTCCTCTTTGTTGCTTTCCAGCCTGAGGTTCATCGACATATCCCGCCAGGCTGCCCGCGCATCCTGTGTGTCTGATTGCCAGTCGCGATCGGGGTTATCCATCAAAATAGGCTCCCTCTTTTGATCCACTTCACCCAGAATACTCATCGAGAAACCCTGAGTTTTTTCAATTTTTACGGCAAAAAGATAATCCGCACGTTCAACCTGATCGTCGAAAAGTAATTCATTGCCAAATGGCTGATAATTAGCGTTATAGCTATTAATAAAAAATCTGATCTGGGCCTCAGCGAATTTTCCGGAAATCATGCTGCCGGGTTTCGGAAGGGCGATGAATTCGCCGTTGTGGGTTCCGGCTTTCACCTTCCATCCATTGAGTTCATCAAATTGATGTGTAATTATGAGGTTAACCGCGTCGCCTTTAATTACTTTGAAATCTAAATTCACCTGAGGCGACTTTTTGGAAGTCCAAGTCCTCACCTGGAGAATGCGATCTTTCATTTTGTAAATCCAGCGGCAATGATTCAATCCCATCTCAAAGGCCGATGGAACGCCAAGCAGATAGTGTCGGTTTTCGATTTCGGCAAAAATCCGCTGGCCGCTTTCGGGCGAAAGGCTGAACTGGCTGGTAAGTATACTCAAAAGTGTGTTGAAATTGGTATTTCCCTGCGTAAGATGCGAGTTGAAAACCCCTGACATAAAAGCAGTTGTGGAAACGATGTTCTCGTTTGGTGTGAATCCGGCCCGGGCCTGCATGATGTGACCGTGCGGACGATCGACAAGTAACTCTTTGGATTTCAGCACTACATGATCAGATTCATCTTTGAAAAATGAAAGCAGCCGGCCATTTTCAAATTCAGGGTTACGGATTTTGCTGCCAAAAAATTCGCTGACTTCTCCGTCGGTCAGGTCATCTGAAGGGAAGAAGGCTGAAGTGCGGAAAAGATTGTTTACCGGCGCATGCAGCCTGCTGTCGGGCGCTGGGAGCTTATTTTCCTGAAATTCCGAAAACACCTGAGGAAGCAGTGCAAGATCATCATCGGAAGTGGCCAGCGGGTGGTCGGGGAGGTAATGGCCCATAAACCGGGAAGTGTGCGATTGACCGGCAGCGAGGGTGAAAGGTTTTTCCCTTAGTGCAACTACCGAAGATTCGCCGGCATAACCGCCGGGAAGGTGGTCAAGAAGCAAACCTTCAGGAATGCCGGTTTGGCGAAATGATTTTCCATAAAACTTCATCCCGTCGGTGGTTGCGTCGGTGGCGCCATTTCCTGCGGCGATCATAAGCCAGGGGTTGCCCGTTGATTCCCTGTTATTTTGCCGGCAGCAAATCACGGCGCCCAATTTTTCATCCGTAAGTATACTTCTTTCGAGGTACTGGCTCACATAGTATTCGTTGATTAGCCCTGCATTCACAGCCTTTAACCCTACATCCTGCACATAGATCAGGTCCAGGTCAACATCCTTGCCGGTTTTGTTCAGCATTTCCACATCAAATTGCCAACTCAGGCTGTGTGATGACAATTGCATTTTGCATTGATAATCAATCCCTTCCCAGGTTCCTTTAATGAAAAATTGGTCTTCAGAAATTCTGAATTTCATGGCCGTTCCGGGCTCAAGTAATCCAATAAACTGAAAGGGTTTTTCCCTCTTTCTGAGATAAATGTTTGTGCCTGGCATCTGGTAGGAAGTGCCCGCCTTTAGGTTGATCCGTATCGGACCGGCTTCGATGCTTTTGATGGAAGCACTTTCCAGAAATTCGACCGAAAGCCCGTGGGAGTTCCTGATAATCATTTACTTGAATTTAATGGTTAGAGTTCGCTCTGTTTTATGTTGATGCGTATATTGAATGCAGACCCGTTGATCTATCCGGACCAGTTTCAGGGCTTCGCCTTCAAAGCCAGCCGATTGTATGTTTCTGGCTTTTTCTCCTTCCAGAACGATTTCGCCCGGAAGATCGCGGTCGCCGTGGAGAGTTATTTCCAAAATATTGTCTTTCAGGTTGATCCGGAGCAAATCAGAGGTGGAGTGAAGAATCTTCAAATCGCCGGTAACCGGAATGCAGATGGGGCTGAGAACAGCATAGAGCGCCGACCAATCGGTTTTTCCTCCGGTAAAGGGGACAGGGATAGTTTCACCGCTTTCGGGATGGGTGTAGGTGATTTTTGCTGTTTGTTCCTCGTTGTAATAATTTCCGATAAAAAGCATCGCTGATCCATCAATTGTAAAGCGCTCCCTCACAGCAATATAGTCGCTTGTGGAGGTTGCCTGCCTGAGTTTTGCTCCCGATCTGTCGAGGATAGCCTGGTACACCGGTTTATGACCTTCGGTGTCGAAGCCAATCCATGCTCCGAGGTGTAATACTTTTCCTTTTTCCAGCCTCTTTTCAAAACCGCAGATGTTTCCTGAAATTGTCCGGGCAATTACCTCTGAATCAGTTAGTTTCTCACTGGTGTAGATCACCTGCGGGTTGGCGCATTTGATGTCTTTCAGGTCGAAGACATCTATTAAAGGTGAGTCAATAGTTTCGGTTCCTGAAGGCTCTATACCGATTTCATCGCGCAGGATGGTACATGGTTTCTGCGAAAGCTCACGATCGGGGAGGTAGGGGAAAATCACAAGGTCGCCGCCGGCTTTGGCATAATCAGCAATCGTTTTCTGGTCTTTGGCATTCATCTCATCGGTACTGAAAGCCCAAACCTGCTTGTAATGCTGGAGTTTTTCCGATGAAGTTTTGCTCAAATCGGCCATGTCATAGTCAATGTTGAGGATTTGCAAAACCTTCAACAGGCCGTCAAAATATGCACCTCTGCGGATGGAGGGTGCATTGAAGGTGAGCCGGCTGGCACCCTCCTCTGGTCTCTCGAGTTCCGTGGCGTAGTAAGGTGGATAAAACAGCACACAGACCTCGGCTTTGCGCTGAGCCTCAACGATAATATTTTCGGCCGTCCGGATGATTTTGTTCATCCTTTGCACCAGTGGAAAAGCGCTGGTTTGTCCGGCTTCCGGAGTGAGCGGGTTGAACCAGTAAAAGGTTTCGCCCGAATAGCCCTTGCGGCGGGGATTTCGCCCCTGCGAAAACATGTAATAGTTCCATCCCGTAAGGCCGTTGGCAACACTCGCTTTGTAGAACAACTCCATCTCTCGTGGGTTTGTCACCACATGGTATTCGCGCGAACCACTCTGAAATTCAGCGGCAAACAGCGGTTTGTTGCCCTGCATGGCAAAGGTGATGTCGTTGATAATCCGGTCGTCGTGGAGGTTTCGGTAAGACAGAAATTCCGGAATGTGATCCACCCCGAAAATGATTTCGCTTTTGTCCTCAAACAAATCCTCGTACATGGTTATGTTGACAGGAAACTCGTAGCCATGCCCATAGATCCAGCCCGGCAGGTTGTGGTAGAACGGAACCGTAACCCCGCGCTCTCTGGCCATTTTGGAGAGCATCCTCAGATAATCGCCATAATACTTTCGCCAGAAAAGATGCCACTGGTAGTCGCGGCTGCGGTCGCCTTTTGAGGCAAACGGCAACCGTCCGTCCGGAGGAAGTTCCACCTGCGAAAAATCATTATAATTGGTTTCCCACTGGCGGTTCAGATCGTTGATGGTGGAAAAATGATGTCGTAAATAATTGATAAAGCGATCTTTAACTCCTGCGCCATAGTCGGCCTGATGGGCAAGCCATGAGAAGACGCCAATTTCGTTGCAGATCTGCATCATGATAACCGGGCCACCCTGGACGGTTTCTCTCTCTGAAATAAGGGGCATAATGTGATCGTACCACAGGCCGACCTTTTCGGTGAAGATGGGATGGAACAGGTTAACCCCGTCGCCTGCTACGATCTGGCCATTGCGGTTGCGCATTTTCACCTGGTTGCCATGTTTTTCCACAAACCAGTCGGGCAGGCCGGCGCCGCGCCACTCGGCAAGGATAAAGGGGCCGGGTTTTACAATACATTTCAGGCCATGACTCTGGCATTTTTGCAACCAGCCTTTCAGATCACGTTCAGGGTGGGTTGTGCCGTCAAAATCGAAAATACCCTCCTCAGATTCGTGCCAGTCCCACGGAATATAAGTGCTGACCGCAGTGAGCCCGGCTTCTTTTGCGGCCTCCAGATGTTTGTCCCACAATTCGCGCCTGATGCGGAAATAATGGATTTCTCCCGAAAGAAGAAAAACTTTGCGATTGTCGAGATAAAAGTTGTTCTCTTTGATAATGAATGACATAGGAAATGAATTTCGGGTTAAGTAAGATTAACTCCCACCTGCTCACGTTCTTTGTTTCTCTGCTGCAGGAGATCTTTGATTTCGTGCGAGCGCTTTTCTGTGAGGGTGTAACGGAGTATGAAGAATATCGAAAAGATGCTCAGCAGCAAGGGCAGACCGATCTCTACAACACGCATCATCAGCATGGTGTAGGGCGCCTGCAGGATGAGCGATATGATGTCATTATTTATTGCGGTGATTTCGTTTTCGATCAGGCCGGGTGCCAGGGTGGGATCAAGTGCCGCAAGCCTGGCACTTACTGCAGTGGCATTTTGGATAAGCGTCCGGTAGTGCTCTGCTTTTTTTATATCTTTTTTGGATCTTTCTTCGAGATGGGCAACCAGTTCGTTGGAACGTTCTACTGATTTGGAAATGAACTCCTGAAAGTTAATGGTTTGTGATTTTCCCTCCTTGGCCGATTTTACTTCACTGCTCAACACCCTGATGCTGCCCTGCAGGGCATCAACCTTGGTTACCTGGGTTTCGTCAAACTGTGTGAAAACGATAAGTGCGCCGGCGACAAAACTGGCCAGGGCTGTACCCATCTTGATAAACCACCAGAAAACCGAATAAAAACTCCCTTCGGTGCGCTTGCCGGTTTTGAGGTCATCTTCGTCGCAAATATCGCCAACCATCGAAGAGCCGAGCGTGAAAAAGAAGAGCATCCCCATCGAAAGCAAAATGGTTGGAATCACTATAAGATACGGATAATCAGGATTGTAGCAGACGATTTTGGAAAGCTGTGCCAAACACATCAGGGCAATAGCAATAATCAGTGTGTTGCGTTTGCCCAGTTTCGGACTAATAATGTTCAAAGGAAAAACCGCCAGAACGCCGGTTACTGCCCAGATGGTTCCGTTGATGCCCAGCAGATAAGCCCCGGCTACTTTATCGCCGCCAAAAATGTAAAAGATGGGAATATAAGAGCCAAGCAGGTTCACAAAGTTGAATCCCATGGCCAGGGTGAAGATGGTGAGGGTGAGCATGATGAAATTCCGGTTGCTGGCCGTGTGTTTCATGTCTTTCCAGAATGGGGTTTTCTCCTGTTTCTGAATCCGCACAAAACCAGGTTCCCGGAGCTTGTATGTCCACCAGAAGGACAGCGGAATAATGATACCGGCAATCATCAGGGAGACGTAGCGCATTCCATCGGCTTCGTTACCGCCGGTACCTCTGAATATTTCGAGGTTTGCCAGTGCAAAAAGCCAGGGTGTGCTCATGGCGAAGAGGTTGCCGACAAAACTTTTGGCACTAAAGAGCCGTGTACGTTCGTGATAGTCATCGGTAATCTCCATACCCAATGCTCCGTGGGGGATTTCAAAAATTGTACAGGCTGTGTAGAAAAGCAACAGCGAAAAAAGGATATATCCCAGTTGAAAAGCCTGGAAGCCAGACTCAGAGGGGAACCATTCACGCACCAGTTCACCTTTTGGTATCCACCACATCAGCACGAAAGTTAATGCCACCAGAATACCGCCGATCAGAAGGAAAGGACGTCGTCTTCCCCAGCGGGTGCGGGTATTGTCGGAGATATGTCCAATCAGCGGATCGGAAACGGCATCCCACAGCCTGGGTATGATCAGAATAACGCCAAGCCAGAATGCGCTAAGGCCAAGACTGATGTTACCCATCAGACCAACCAGAATGCCGGCAATATTAAACAGGGCGATGGGAATGATCCCACCGGCGCCGTAAGCTGCCAGTTGCGAAAACTTCAGACGTTCCTGTGTGACGGATGCACTATTCTGGTTTGTCATACTAAATGGTTGATTTTCTGTTTAGTAGTATATGATTACTTCAGCAGGAACCGATTTTACACTGATTTCCTTTTCTGAAAAATCACTGGTTTCCATGCCGTTGATGGTAACTTTCGAAGGCATCTTTGATTGATTGAAGTTCCTGATTTTGATGCCGTTGGCTGGAAGTTTTAAATCACCGGAAATGTTGAAATTGTAAGCTTTCTGCTCTTTTTTTATCGAAAAAGAGATGTCGCCGTAATAGGTAGGAAGAGCTTCCACCGACATACCTTTGGGAGTATCAATCCAGTCCTGGTAAAGAGCGGAGGCCAGCACAAGCGACTCATCGTATTCATTTTCATACACAAACATCGAGCGGATGGAATTAACAAAATCACTTCCTACCCAGGTGTGGGGCATGTCGCCGATAAAACCGGGAAATCGGTAGTCATTCCAAACCACTTCTGCCCAATGATGCCATCCCTGAGGCCGCTGATCATTGAGGAAAAATTCGATCAGTTCATGCGCTTTTTCTGGCTGATCGAGCAGGATGAAGGAGCCAATCAGCCGGTTTTCGTAGGGCGTGTAATTAACCCAGTTGCGCTTGCCATCTCTCCTATCTTTGAAAAATTGGTAATATTTATCGAATGTATTGTAAACCTGTGGTTTAGGAAGGTTTTTCAGCTCGTTGCAAGGTGTAAGCGCTACGGTTGTACTAGTGGCGTCGAAATCTCCCAGTTCAACACAGCCCGGTATGAAGTCAATTTTGCGGGTCTTCATGGCAAGATTGATGGATTTGTAAAGATTTTTGCTGAAAGTATCCCTCACCTGGCTGATATGCGCCGCTGTTTCTGTTTCACCAAGAATTTTTTGAATCTCCACCGCATCTTTTAACCCTTTGATAATGAAAAAATTGTCCCAGTAGGAGTGCATTGGTTTGGCTGAGTATCCTTCGTGGCTGATGGATTCCGGCACAATGCCGTAGTAAGCGCGCACGCTGTCGTTTCCGTTTTTGAAATGATCGGTGGAGCGCTCAGCAATCAGCGATTCGATGTATTCCACCGATTTAAGCACATAAGGGTTCATCGAGCGAAGGAATGCAGTGTCGTAGGTGAAGTTGAAGTATTCTCTTATCAGGTAGATGAGCTGGCCATGACTATCGTGCTCCGGAACAGGGTCTGGCCCGCGAAAGTCAACCACACAGGGCACTTTGCCGTTTTCGTACTGATGGATGGCGTACCATTCAGTAAAATCCTTCACCTCTTTTACAATCCCAGATTTCAAAAGTGCCGATGAGGTGAGCGCTCCATCGCGGATCCAGCTCCGCTCATACGAACGCGATCCGGGTTGAATGCCCACTTTGTCCCTGTTCACCAGTATGTAAACAAGGTTGGATTTGTAGGCCGCAAGGATACGGTCGGCCGATTCAGGCAGGTTGAACCTGATATGCCCGAGGCGCTCTTTCCACCAGGCCGATGTTTTTTCAAATTCACCGGCAACAGATTCATTGGTCAGAGGGATGCCGGGTTCGGTGGTATGAAACGGTACCACAAGGTATAGTTCTTTTTCTTCGCCGGCATTGAGTTTCAGCGCGTACTTCACCACTCCACTGGCTTGCCGGTTTTTGTCAGCAGAAGTTTTCGAATTTGGAAGGTTTTCCGTGCGGATCATGGCCATCAGATTCGGATTATCGGATGTGGCGGCACCAAAATAATCATATTTTTCTGTGAAATGGACAACTTTCTCATCCACAGCAATTTGCCCTTCTTTCGATTCATTTATGCGGCTTATTCTCCCTGCGCCGCCGGTAAGATTTAAAAATTGATAATACGGGTTGACCTGGTAAGGACGGATGAGCAGAAACAGCTCAATTTCTTTTGTTTTATCAGATTGATTTTGAATAGAATATTTGATATTCAATCTTGAATTTTTGTTTGCCTCACCGCTCGAAATGATACCTGTCACAAATTTAATATCATCGAACTGCCACATTACCGACGGTACATAGTCCAGATTATTGTTATCCCCGATCAGGCTGAGGTTTTGCGAAGATTTTACGTTGCTCCAGTTGTAGAGTTTGCTGCCGCATTGTATGGCCGGTTCGATTGAAAAAAGGGCTTTATCTACCTCCACCATGCCGTCTTCATTTATCATGGCCTCTTTCACATCGTTGTTAACACCCGAAATCGTCCAGTAGGAAGCCTGCTCCAGAAAGTACCGTGGGAAGTCTCCCTGGGGAGAGTTTTTGGCCGTGTAGATCAGGAAGTCATTCAGGGTCAGCGAGTTCTTCACGTCAAGAAACCTGAGCTCTGCAATTCCGAAACCTTTTTCGGAGGTGGGTTGTAAAAGATTAATTCTCAGAAGTTTGGATTCAGCTTCAGCCATTCTGATAAAGCTTGTCTTTGACCGATTGCCGGCAGCCGTGTAGGCCAGCTCCCATTCCTTACCGTTGTTGGAGGTTAACACTTCAAAACTTTTGGCAGCGAGGCCGTCAGCCCAGATAATGTGCAACCCGCCAAACTCCCTGCGGGTGGTGAAATCAATGGTGACTGACTGGTTTTTGTTCCCTTTGCTTTGCCAAAAAGTCTCTGTTTTGCCATCGAGCATCAGATTTGGCGCTAGCCCTTTGGCTGATGATGAGGCTGTTACAATGGCAGGTGGATAATTTTTCACCTCATCGGGCAGGGGTTCAAATTTCAGGTCATCGATCCAGAGGGTGCCCTTTCCGCCAACAAAAGAGGCCACCGTAAACTCAATGCGGGCTATCTTATGCAAATGCTTATCCTCGGTCGGTCCCCAGGCAAATTCGATATGCCGTCTTTTAATCCTGATTTTTTTCCACTCCTGCGGGAACTGGTAATTTCGGTTGTTAACCCACCACACATTGTCGCCGGTGCTATCGATGAATTTGATCTCAAAATTGTTTTCCGGCGAATCGGCTTTGAGGTAGAATGAAAACTCAAAATTGTCGGGCAGGTCAATCGCAAAAAATTTCTGGATTCCACCATAGCCAGTGCCTTTGGTGAAATCGTAGTCAAAACGTACGGCATTACCGGTTGTACCTTGTTCAACTGCGAGATTGAGTTTGACTTCGTCGGACCGGATGAATTCCCAGCCGGCGGTGTTCTCAAACCCGTCCAGGGTTTTGACCTGCGCTGATATGGTACCGGCTACAATGAGGAGTAGGGCCAATATGGCACCAACATGACATAAATGTTTCATTATCATAGCTTTTGTTATTATGTCGGAGTAAAATCCGGAGCGCTAATCGAGGTACTGGTAGCCCAGTTTTTTCAGACCATCCTGGATAATCGGATCTTTCATCACCTGATTCCAGATCAGTCCGGTTCTGAAATTTTCGATCATAATCATCATTGGCCCCTGGTCAATGCCGATGTAATCGTTGTTGACCCATTTGGCGGTCGTGTTGAAGGCATCGAGGAATCCGTATTTTCCCCAGATGCTGTCGCCATGCGCTTCGATGAAGTACCTTGCGGTGGGGATTACGATTTCGGGGGCAAATGGGAGTGAAGAGAGCGCTCCGTAAGGGGCAATGGTACCGTCGTCGAAATAGTTGTAATCAGGGCCTGCGGTTCCTCTTCCGGCATAACCGAGGAATTTTTTATCGTCGAAATTATAGATTTCTGTGGGGCCGTCACTGGCTGTAACTCCCCAGCAGAGAGAGTCGTAGCCCACCCATCCGTGAGGATTTTCGATAGCATAGAGCCGCTGCACGTAGGTTGCCCGCCGGCTGTTTTCGAAGTAGTCAATTCCTTTTTCCATCATGTAGGAGTCCACAAGGCCGCGGTAATCAATAAATGCCTGCGAAAACTGGTGCCCGAAAAGCGGCGGGAAGGCCAAATGGGAGTATCCTTCGTAAGGAGTTTTCCATTTGTAGGTCGAAAGCCAGGAGTTGTAGCTTCTTTCTACGTTCTCCATACCGCTGCCGGCGGCCAGGACATAAAGAAAAAGCGCCTCATTATAGCCGGTCCATCCCCAGTTGTGAATACCTTCTTCAGGTGTCCAGCCCATCGAAATCGTGTAAGGATGCTGGCTGTCGGCCGCCATCTCGAGAAAATTCCATTCGATTCTGCCCAAAAGCCTGCCTGCCAGCTCCCTTATCTGCTTTTCGTTTTCGTTGTCGGCATCAAAATAATTGCGGGCAAAGATGATTCCCATCATCAGCAGCCCGGTATCAATTGACGAGAGCTCGCACGACCATTCGCGCAGCCCGGTATCCATCCGCAGAAAATGGTAATAAAAGCCCTTGTAACCTGCTGCAAGGGGGTTGGTGCTTTGTTCAGAATTCATGAAAAAATTGAGCATATTCAGCACAATCCGGGCAGCATCCTCGCGTGAAATCCAGTTTCTTTCGACACCAATGGCAAAGCATGGAATGGCAAACCCCGTTGAAGCAATGCTGGAGGGCGCCCATTCTGATGCCCGGTCTTTAACGATACCCCACTCCGGATGATGCTCTTCCATGAAAAAGCGGAAAGTTACCCGCTGGATTGAGTCGAGCATCAGCTCATCCTGCGCTGTTATCGGATAATCTACTTTTCCTTTCGATTGATATGCCAGTGGTTTGGGTTGTTCGCAAGACCAGAGAATTACTACGGCGATAAATGTTATTACACTGAATTTCATCTGATTAAGTATTAATTAAAACAAAGATTATGTTGTAGTTTTGAATTTGTTCTTAATAGCATTTTCACAAAACTCCCGGTAAATTTTCTATTGGACGGGAAAAAGTGTTGACGAATGGTCAATTGGAGAAACCTAATTTCATCATGGCATCCTGCACCTCAGGAGCTGACATGAATAAATCCCAGCATAATCCTGACCTGTGGTTTTCGATCATTACGACGATAGGTCCCTGGTCAATAGCAAGGTAAGAATTGGCCCACCAGCCTTCTTTTGGATTGAAGGCATCGTAGAAGCCATATTCTCCCCAGAGCTTATCACCGAGAACAAAATAAAAGTGTCTCATAGCCTGCATGGATTCTTCGGGTGTGAATGGAAACGACGAAAGTGCTGCAGTGGGAGTGATGGTTCCGTTGTCGCGGCCACTAACGGGCTCATGCACTTTGTATCCTGCCGGATCGTCGCTGGCCGTAAGTCCCCAGCAATCAGCGCTGTAGCCAATATTTCCAAAAGGATTGGCAATACAGTGAGCGCGGTTGATCAGCGTGTGGTTAACATTTTGAGTCCAGTAATTGGCGTAGTTGTCACTCAGATTCTGAGGGTTCAGACCGAGGAAGGAGTAGTGGGCGAAGAACAGAGGGCCGCCGTAATCGTATCCAACCGGAAGCTGAATCCCATAAAAGCTTTTGCCGTTGATAATTCCGCCATTGTTTGCCCATCCCTGGTGATATACTTCGGGCTGAATGGTATACAATCCCGGCATTGCAGCCATGAAATAGGTTATCAGAGCCTCATTGTATCCCCTGATCTGCATGTTCATGTCCCAGTTATAGTTGGGCGACCAGTGCCAGTACAGCACGTTCTGGCCTCCGCGCGTAAACCAGTTCCATTCGATGCTGTTAAGTAAAGCATTGATTTTGAGCTTTAACGCGGTTTCAAAAGTCGAATTATCATCGAGATATTGCCGCACAGTGAGCAGTCCGGCTGCCATGAAAGAGGTTTCCACAAGGTCAGCGCCGTTGTCTTTGGTGCTGAAAGCGATGGTGCTTCCGGTGGTTCCGTTCATCCAATGTGGCCAGGCGCCATGGAAGCGGTCGGCAACTGTCAGGAAATCAATAATTTTGTTCAGTCGCTCGATACCTTCGGTTCGGGTGATAAAATTTCTTTCTATCCCTACCAGAATGGCCATCAGTCCAAATCCGCTGCCACCGATGGTTACCACATCTCCGGAGCCATTGCGCTCGCGGGTGAGGCCGCTAACCGGGTGCCCGTAATCCCAGAAATATCGGAAGGTGTGCAGTTGAACCAGATCCAAAAGTTCGTCATCGCTGATCAGAGGCTTTTTGTAGGATGGATCGAGGCCTGTCGTAAAATTGCTGCTGAAACCATTAAAAGTCAGGTCGTTGAGCGAAACCAGCTGGGATGATATATAAAAGGTGTGTTTCCTGTAATAGTCGAGTGAGGTTTGATTGGTAATAGTGATCGTTTTTTGATCGGCTGAATAGTTGAAATTCAGTGGGATAGAAGGAATAAGACTGAAAATCTGTTCGGGGTTTGAAGGGGCTATAGCATCGGAAAAGCTAATTTCAATGGTTACATCATCAAAAGTGATGTTCTTAGGATTTTGATTGGTTTGAAAAGGCAATCCGTTGATTGTGATCTGGTTGATTTTTAATTGACCAGATTCTGTGGTAATTGTGTAACTGACACCGGAAAAACTTTCTTTAGCGGCGCCACGCAAAGTGTTGCTGATGGTAATGTTATAGGTTGTCGAAAACTCGAGATTAGCAGAGGGTTTAATCTGTATTTTGGTTGCATTATCAGGGAAACTGAATTGCATAGGAGCAACAGCCTGGCCGTTTTGGGCAACTATGGTTATAGCTGATTTGGCCGAGGTGGTATCAATTTCTGTGGAGAAGGAAAAGGTAAATGTTGCATCAGCGGCAACATTAGTGGTTGTTGCGCCTGCAGTAAGCGTAATTGTACCAGCATCGGCTTTTGTTAACTGAACCACGCCATAATCAACAATAGTATCCTCCTCTTTACACGAAAATGTAAAAACAGCGATCAGAAGGAATATTAAGCTTGTATGAAGTTTTATTTTTATCATCAGTCTTTAATAAAATGAAGGGGAAGGAATATTCCTTCCCCCTTCATAAATTAATCACCAAAACTATTTCTCTGAATTGTACATCAACGAAATTTCGGTCGGTGTCAGGACTTTGTGGAAGAACCTGATGTCGTCCAATTGTCCTTTAAAGTGGTTTGAATCCGGGAAATCGTAGCCACCCCATGGTTCATTATCCCATAATGTGCCGGCTCTTGACTGGATGAAACCAAGTGCAAGCTCGTTAACAACCTCGGGAGCAACACCGCGATATTTCATACCTGTTACAGTACGTTTGGCGTCACCGTCAGGCCACAGGTCAAAGTCGAAGCTCTTCATCTTCTCGCCATTGTAAAATAGTGTTCCTTTGCGGGCTGCACCATCATAGGTGTAAGTTACATGAAGCCATGTATCTTTCAGTAAGCCAATCATTTGCTCAGCAGGAATACTCTTTGCAAAATCCCAGCCCTGCCATCCGCCGTTTGAGGCATCGGTAGCATCTGAAGGGAACCACATATCTTCTGACATACCATCTCCGGCTTCGTTTTCGTAGCTGATGGCAAATTTAGCTCCGTCGTAACCACCAAAAATCTCGAACTGCAGTCCGAAGAATGCTCCGAGACCCATTACAAAATGGCCATTGGTTTTGTCGGCTGAGTTGGTTTTTACCCAGAATGAGAGGGTAAAATTCTGTGCATTGATGAGTAAATCACCATTTGGGATTTCGATGATACTGGTTGTGCCGTTAAATGTTGCTGCCTTGCCCGCGGTAGCATTACGCGAAGCAGTGTATGTAACATCAACAATTGCATTGGCAGCCGGATCCCATGGGCCGATCTGGTCGTTGGCATTGTCTTCGAAGTTGAAGTGAGCAATGGCTCCTGCTGGAACGAAGGTTCCGATGGTGGTAAAGTTTCTGTTGGTTTCGGTCAGGAATTTCCCCTCTTTTGATTTAATGTCAGCGCTGAACATCAGTTTATACAGCGCTCCATTGCTCAAAGGAGGAGCCGATGGAACGATGGTAATGGTTTTTCCGGTGACAGTTATGGTGAGCGGAATGTCAGAATTATCATAATCCTGAGTCATTTTGATGGTGCTGGCAGTGGCAGTGGTTGGCTCAATGTCAGTACTGAATGTGGCAACAATGGTTGGAGCTGTTGGCACGGTGGTGGGTGAAGTTGCAGCATTGAGGTCAATGTCGCCGGCAACCAGTGTAGATAACACCAATTCAACGGGATCATCATCCTTGCAGCTGTTAAGAACGATTGCAAACATGGCCAATACGGCCATAAAACCTAAAAGCACTTTTCTACTTTTCATAAAAATTAAAGATTTAGTTAAACAATAAAAATTAAAATTAATTCCAGTTTGGATTCTGTGTTAAAGTTCCCTGTGAAATATCAATTTCGTTTTGCGGAATAGGAAGTAATTCGTGTTTACCAGCCACAAACCCCAGAGGCCCTAATACCTGTGGGGCTTTCCCTGTGCGAACCAGATCCCAGAAACGATGACCTTCGCAGGCCAGTTCGTACCTTCTTTCGAGGATGATCAGATCGTGGAGCTGGTCCATGTTGGTTGTAGTGATATCCGGCAAAATACCGGTATTTCCTTCTCTTGCTCTTTCCCTTACCTGATTAAGGTAAATCAGTGCCTGGCCGGATTTTCCATTTTTGTTGAGGGCTTCGGCAGCCATCAGTAAAACGTCCGAATAGCGGATCAAGCGGCGATTGTGGCCAAATTGCGTGTTGGTGGATGTTCCTGGTATCCATACTTTCTGATTGTAACATTCCACCTCGAGAATATTCCCCTCGTCGTCATAGGTAACATCAGGAGTTGTACCATCTCCAAGTATTAAAACGCCGTCAAGCTCTTCACCCAGGTCAATTATGGTGGCATCGAGTCTTGGATCATCTGTTTCAAATGCGTTTCTTAGATTTTCCGTCGGCCTGTTGAAACCCCAGCCTCGGTTGGGTGTTCCCCTTACTCCCTGGGTATTGGCATATTGATTTCCGACCGAGCCTTCGGTTTCCATAGCACCAATTTCGAAGACCGATTCGGTACCATGTTCGCCGTTTTT
Source organism: Bacteroidales bacterium (assembly GCA_036794825.1). Classification (GTDB taxonomy): domain Bacteria; phylum Bacteroidota; class Bacteroidia; order Bacteroidales; family 4484-276; genus RZYY01. The sequence goes on from DAIRGA010000021.1 coordinate 31,276, forward strand.
GCTATTAGCATCAGCAAAAACCGGTTCCAGCCCATATTCGCCTGAGTTAATCACTTCCATAAGAAGCGGCTCGGCTTTCAAATAATCTGATTTGAACATATAAACCTTTGCCAGCAGGGACTTTGCGGCGCCTTTGGTTGCTCTACCAAGTTCTGAGGCCTCGTACTGGCTTTTTTCAGGTAGATTGTTGATGGCAAATTCCAGGTCGCGGAAAATTTGTCCGTAGATGGTATCAGCGGGAGCACGTTCGAGTTTCAGCGGAGGTGTAGTGGTGGTTACTAATGGAACCCCGCCCCAGGCACGCACCAGGTCGAAGTAATACAACCCGCGTAAAAAACGGGCTTCGGCTACGTAGCGGGTTCGAAGGCTGTTATCCATAGTGATGGACGGAACCTTTTCGATCACCACATTTGCACGTTTAATTCCCTGGTAAAGGGTTGCCCACCAACGATCCAGGCCATCCTGTGTGGCTGTGATGGTAAAGTTGTCGTATGGTCCCAAGGTGTTTAGCTGGTCGTTGGGATTACTGCCTTTGCGGGTGTCATCCGACATGATGTCGAGTATTGGATATCCACCCGAGTGGTAGTACCACGACCGTAAAGAGGAGTAAGCTGCATTAGTGGCAAGCTGTGCATCTGCCGGTGTGGTTGGAAAGGCTTCCTGAGTGAGTTCTCCCTGTGGTTTTACATCCAGAAAATCTTCGCAGGCTGTGATAAACAGGGCAATTATCAATATAAATGGTAATGTGAATGTCTTCATGGCTTTAAATGTTTAAAAGGTTACGTTTAAACCAAATGAATATACTGCTGAAATTGGATAAACACCGTAATCAATGCCGTTGGATAAAACGTCATAACTTCCGATTTCGGGTGTGTAGCCTGTCCATTTTGTGAGGGTAAAAATGTTGGAGCCTTTAACATAAAACCTGACACTGGTCAGTTTTATGCTTTCGCTCACAGTTTGAGGCAATGTGTAGCCAAGAATGATGTTCCGCACACGCAGGTAAGACCCGTCGTAGATGAAACGGTCAGAGGGTGTGTAATTGTAGCCTCCGAACGAAGCCCGTGGCTCGGTGTTGCTTGTGCCAGGGCCTGTCCAGCGATCCCAAACATGCTTCTCAAAGTTGTACGGGTCGGGTCGTACGACATCTTTTCCGTTGAATATCTTATTTCCCGTTTGACCCTGAAGATCAAGGGCGAAATCAAAATTTTTGTAGGCAAGATCCACATTGAATCCGAAAATGAATTTCGGAATGGGCGAGCCGATGTAAGTACGGTCTAAACCATTGATTTTTCCATCATTATTAATGTCCACAAATCTTAGATCGCCAACTTCGGCCAGCGAAGTGTGCGGATAGGCGTTCAACTCGTCCTGGTTTTGGAAAACTCCATCAGTAACAAATCCATAGAAAGCACCAATCGGTAGTCCGACTTTACTCAGCGTAACCTGCTGTCCATTGGCAAGACTTCCGCCGATCAATGTCGAGTCAATTCCGCTATTGCCGCCAATGCTGAGTACTTCGTTGTGCAGGAATGTGCCAAGAAAACCGACTCCATAGCTGAACTCGCCACGTTTTTCTCTCCATTTGATATTCATCTCAACGCCGTTGTTCAGAACTGAAGCTGCGTTGTACCTTACCTTCTGTCCCTGGCCATTTCCCAGGTGTCCCGGAGTGGATAGTTCAACCAGAATATCGTCGGTGGTTTTGTGGAAATAATCGAACTCGGTGATGAGTCGGTTATTCAAGAATCCAACCTCTAAACCAATGTCGGTTTGTGTGGTTGTTTCCCATTTCAAGTCAGGGTTTCCACTTTTACCATAGGATGCTGCCGGGTAGGAGGCATCAGGATTGGAGAAAATAGCCTGTAGGTCCGACTGAACCCTCGCAAAACGATCGAAGTAGGAGATCTTTTCGTTGCCGATCTGTCCCCAGCTTGCTCTTACTTTAAGGGTTGAAATCAGGTCAATATTACTCATAAATTCTTCATTACCAGCGTTCCAGCCCAATGCAAACGACGGGAAGTTGGAGTAACGGTTCTCCTCGCTGAATTTGGATGAACCATCGCGGCGGAAAGTAGCTGTCAGGATGTAGCGATCATTATAGGTGTAGTTAACCCTGAAGAGCAGCGACATCATGTTGTAATAAAGACCAGGGTTTACGCCGTTGTAAATGTTTTGAATCATATTGATGTTGTTCCCTTCATCATAAATGTAGGGTGGGATTACATACCAGAAATCGCTTTCGTTGCGGATAACATTCTGACCAGCCAGCCTGAATTCTTCTGACCGAAGTTTTTGCATCGTGAACCCTGCCACACCATCAATGCGGTGAGCATCAAATTGTTTTGAGTAGTTGATGGTGTTTTCCCAAAGCCAGGTTAAATTGTCGCTTGTACCTTTGCTAACGTCGCTGAACTCATTGTACTGCTGCGACTGCGTTCCGTCGGGGTTAAGCACTGCATAGGCCGGGGTGAAAGATTCGGATTTATTGTAGGATCCATCCACTCCAAAGCTGGTCTTCAACAGGAAGTCGCCAAGGTTGGCTTCGGCGTAAAGGTTGCCTACACCACGCAGCCCGCTAAGGAAATTGTTGCTGTATTCAAGGTCAGCCAGCGGGTTGCCCACGTTGTAAACCACGCCAAAACTACCGTCAGGATAATACGGTGTGAGCAGTGGCTGAGCACGATACACTGAATAGGTTACGTTGGGCGCAATTTGCTGATTGTAAGGCGATATGGTGATATTGTTTCCAATCCTGATGTTATCATCCAGGTGGAAAGTGTTGTTCAGTTTAAAGGATATCCTCTCGAAGTCAGATTTTGGGATGATGCCCTCCTGCTTGAAATAACTGAGCCCAAAGTAGTAATCCATCATCTTGGATGCTCCGGCAACCGAAAACTGATGATTCTGCATCAAAGCATTTTCAAAAACAAGATCCTGCCAATCAGTATTTGGAAGAGCGTCTACATTATTATATGATCCAGGTTTGATTTCGTTGGAAATTATGGCAAACTCCTTTCCGGTAAGCAGATCAATTTTTTTGGCAAGTTTTTGCATACCGATTTCCGACGAAAAATTGACGATTGGCTGAGTCATATCAGCTTTTCCTTTATTGGTTTGAATTATTATGACCCCATTGGCGCCACGTGAACCGTAAATTGCAGTAGCTGATGCATCTTTCAGGACCTCCATGGAGGCAATATCAGAACTGTTCAGGAACGTGATGTCGCTTAATATCATTCCGTCAACCACGTAAATCGGTTCTGAGTCATTGAATGTTCCCACACCTCTGATCCTGACAGAAACTCCAGCGCCGGGCGTTCCGCTTGTGGTTGTAACCTGCACACCGGTAGCGCGCCCCTGGAGCGATTGCACCGGGTTGGCGGCTGTTGTTTTCAGAATATCTTCCTGCTTCAGTGAACTCACCGAACCTGTAAGGTCGCTTTTTCTAACAGTTCCATAGCCAATCACCACCAGCTCATCAAGCATGAACTCAGCCTCCATCATTACAACGTTGTAGAAATTCTCGGAAGTAAGTTCGAGCACATATTCATTGTAGCCGGTAAATGTGAATACCAGTAACTTGTCTTCGGGCTGCGTCTGCAGCATAAAGTTGCCATCAATATCAGTGGCTGCTCCCCGAAAAGTACCCTGAACTACCACGTTCACGCCAGGTAAAGTTTCACCGGTTTTATTGGCGGTGACGCGCCCCTTTATTTCCCGCTGCGAAAACGCCGGAAATGCAGCCAGCATCAACAGGATAAGAAAAATCAGGGACTTTCCTCTTGTTAACTCTTGTAAAGATTTTTGCATGTGCATTAAGGTTTATGGTTTAACAAATTGATTGCAGGTAAACTTGCTTGAGAGACATTCGTTTTAACGTAATAATGAAAATTGAGCAAATGTAATAAATTGTCGGTAATCTGCCCAATGGATTGAACCTCATAACTTCTACTACATCAAAAAAATATCCATCAACAGAGCCCAATATTACCTCATCAATCAATTAATTAAATTTTGTAACAACCAGATAGACAGATTATTATTAATACCAAAAAATTTGAAAAACTAAATGCCCAAATAACTCCGGGACAACTTGGATTGTCATTTTGATGTGGTGGGCTGGCGATTTTATTTAAGATAGTCTTAAACGTGAGGATTTTATTACTGATTAATTATCACCAAATTAGACATAAAACGAAAGATCAGGTATTGATTTCATTAATTAAACCACCTGATATGATCTGATGTGCCGCATGTGGTCATGATTGTATTGAATATTAGGATGCTCACTTTTTAATCGAAAAGCCATCAATATTTCATGATGAATTCAGTAAGACTTTGCTCTGGCGCCAGATTGAGTCGCTTTCGGAGGCGGTACCTTTTTTCTTCTACTCCTCTGATGGTGATGCTTAGCAGAGGGGCGATTTCTTTTGAAGAGAGATTGATCCGCAGGTAGGCACACAACCGCAGATCGCTTGGGGTAAGGTCAGGATAATCCGATTTGAGCCGCTGGAAGAAATTTTCGTGAGCCTGGTCAAATAAATTCTCAAATACATGCCAGTCGTGATCCTGGGAGATATTGCGCTCGATCAGATGGTGCATACTGTCGTAGTACTTGCCCGGAAGCCGGTAGCCCAATTCCTCCTTTTGGCGCTCCAACTCTTCCTTGATCTCGGTAAGCGCTTCGTTTTTCCTGATTATCGCCATTGTGTTTTTGGCCAATTGCAGATTTTTCAACGAGACCTCAGCCTGCAGCTTTTCATTGGTGAGCCTTGTGTTTTCGGCCAAAGCCTCTTCAGTTTGCAATCTCATCTTTTCGTTTTCCTCTTTCAGCAGCTGCTCCTGTTTTTTCCATTTCCTTTTCTTATAAAATATTTTTAGTAAAAAGATTAAGATCGTCACCAGCAAAAGATCTACCACAATGGCCAGGTTGGATAAAAACCAGGGGCGGCTGATCCGGAACGAAACGGACGATTCCGGTGTAACGAGCCCTTTGATATTCAGCGACCGGATGCGAAAAGTATATTTCCCGGGTGGCAACCGGAGCCATGATGCTTCAGTCTTTCCTGACCATTCACTCCATTCATTATCAATACCTTCGAGTTTGAATTGAAAATATTTTTTCCTGCCTACCGGCTCTTGTGATGAAAAGGATACCTGGAAATTATTGAAACGATGACTTACATGGTTATCCGTTTTATCGGATCTGGCAGAAACAGCTTCACCATCGGTGTTCAAAAAACTGATTTCTCTTATTATTGGCGGCTTGTTTACCACGTCGTGCCGGTTCAGATTTTGAATGTTGAGAATAGCGAATCCGGCTTCAAGGCAGATCAGGTGCAGGCTGTCGTTCAGAGCCACTATATTTTCATAATCATCCACCAGGTCAAGGTTATACATTTCGGGGATCAAACGGAAGAGTAGTTCTGCTTTCCCAAAGCGAATCCCGAACATTCCGGCTGTTTTTCCTCCGATAAACCAGTAGAGATCATTTTGGAAAGGAATAATCATTTTTGCGGCAGCAAACTCTGAAAGTTGCTCATTTAGTTCGGGATAAGGCTCAACCATTAGCTCGGTAGCATCCCATTGGAACAGTTTTTTTCCATCCGGAATTAATATACGGTTATCAACCTTAAAAACCCGGTTGGTGTTGAAATTCAGTCCATTGGTCGAATCCAGTTTCCGGTAATTCTCTATTGCACGATAATCAGAGTAGGGTTGAAAAAGATAAATACCTGAAATCAGGTGACCTGCCAGAAGATTGCCCAGGTGATCGGTTTCGAGAAACCGGAGTGGTGAGATGAATCCTTCAACTACTCCGGTTTTTTTCCAGACGTTGTTAACTTTTTCAAACAGAACTATATCGTTGTAGGTGCTTTGCACATACCGTTGCTTTCCGTTTACCATCACAGGTCTGAAGTTGTAACCTCCGTTGATATCGCTGATCCTGATCATTTCATCACCATTTATCACAAAAGTCCCATTGTTGGTACCACAATATAATTGATTATCAATTACTTTTAGAAACCAAACCTGCCCCTGTGAGTTGTTTACGAAAGTGCGCTCCGAAAAATCGCTCCCTGGTCTGAAGTCATAGAAATAGACTCCCTGGTTGGTTCCTACATAGAGCCGGTTTTCAAATATTGAAGCGGAGTAAACCGATCCAGGGCTAATATCAGGGTCGCTGTATATTTCAACCGGTGAATCGAACCACAGATAATCAATACCCTTATCCATACCAATCCATAAATTGCCTTCGGTATCACTTTCCAATGCTAGTATTGTGTTGTTTTGCAGGGCATTACCACTATGAAAGTGGTGGACGATTTTGCCGTTTTTTCCAATAATGAAAATGCCCTTAAGCAAAGTGCCAAAGGCAAATTTATCGCCGACCACTATCCCGTTGTTGAGCTGAAAGGCTTTTAGCGCTTCATTTGCCTCTGTATCCATGGCAACAAACTGCTGATTCCGGTAGCGAAAAAGACCTAACGTGCTGGTTCCGATGATCAGATCATCACCAGCCGGCAATATGGATTTTACTTCAGTACTGCTGAAAATTTCACTTCCGGGGATAGTTATAAGCTGATTATCAATAATTTCGACAAGCGTACCTTCGATGATCTGCGTGAACAACCGATCTTTAGCCTGATAGAGAAAGAGAATTGGTCCGGGAAGTTCAATGGCTTCGATTGTATTTCCATCGTAAACAAAAATATTTCCGAAACTCTGAAAATAGACTTTCCCCCGGTGTGGTACAATCTTCCAGAATTCATCATTATTCAGTTTGATATTCCTCAGCAGATGGGTAAGCGAACGATAAGTCCATTGGCTGTTTTCATCCTGCTCCCAATAGCCAAATTCCTCAAATGAGCCTGTAAATACTTTATTACCAATACATTCAACAGACCTGATGATAGTTTCTGAAGGTAACCGTAAGAGGCGGATAGTTGCCCCGTTCATTACGATCAGCCCTTGGTTGTTGGCGATAAAAACTTCACCTTTTTCATTAATGCTGATTCCCCAGCTCTGGTTTCCGCCAAAATGTTCCTCTTTACCGAAGCTTACCACCTGGAAAGTATTTTGTCCAAGGGAGTAACCAGGCGTGAAGAGAATCAAACATAAAACCAGTATCAACAGTATCCCATTCATTTTGAATGAGATACTAATTTGTTTATTATCAATGCTATGTATGCTGTTTTTCACTCGTTCGGTTAACTTGCCAAATGATTGGTAAAAATAGATTTTTTACCGTAAAGTCATTCTATGTCCCAAGCGTTTCCATTTTTTATGAAATGATGCTTTAGCAAAATCTAACAACTTCCATCCAAAATGAAATTTGGAATAAAAATTGGCCATAGCGCTCGTTATTATTTTTTCCTAACCCAAAATTTCTTTTTATGAAAACTTTAGCCAATTTGTTCATTATTAGTTTGTTAATGCTGATACTAACAGTGCAGACCCTTGCCGGACAGCCCCAGGAATCCTTAAAGAAAACCCAAACCGCACGCGAAATTTTCAAAATGAAAACTTTCAATCCTCTAACCAGACCTGAAAGTAGAAGTCAGTATCTTGTTAAAGATCAGATGATTCACTATTGGTCAGGCGCTTCCTACGACACCTCTGCCACCTACATTTACACCTACAATGGAACCATCTATTATGATCAGATGTTGACCCGGTATTATAGTGGTGGACAGTTTACTGATTTTCAACTTGATTTGCATTTCAGGAACGAAGCTGGTTTGGATACAGCGGTTATTACACAGCAATGGATTGATTTGGCCAAAGAGTGGCTGAATATCTCAAAATCGGTTTATCAATTCAATCAATTTGGTGAAATGACCTCCAATATCACCTTCCAGTGGGATGAATTTGCACAAAACTGGGTCATTCTTTATGGCGACAAGGTAACTATTGGGTACGACAATCAGAGCAGGCCGGTTTCGAGAACTTACGAATACTTCGAACCGGGCATGGGCTGGGGGCTTGCTTACCGCGAATTGTATTCCTATACCACCGGTGTTGTTTACACCGAGTTGATCCAGCAAAACTGGGATCCTGATCTGGCAATCTGGGAGAATGAATACCGTGAAACTTATGTATTGAGCAACAATGAGTGGAGCGAGGCCTACCTCTATTACTGGGATGGATTTGAATGGCAATATGAAATGTGGGTAACCGATATTATCTGGCACAACTTCAGTAACTTACAATTGACTTCTTATATCATGTACGAGTACTTTGACGGTTCCTGGGAGCCCTACCTCAAAGTAGCCGCAGAGTACAATACCCTCGATATGCCATTGTTATTTTTAATGCAGAACTGGGATGGCACAAACTGGATTAATTCAGAGCGCTCTGTGTGGACTTATGATCAAAATTACAACCAGACCCTAATTGCAAGTCAAACGTGGGATGGCGTTGAATGGCAGACACAGTCTGGTGGTCAGTGGTCTTATGAGTACGATGCAAACAACAATATTGCAGTAGAATACTTCGAAGTATGGGATTGGTGGAACAGGGGCTGGACTAAAGTTCATAAACTCGAGAGCTGGTATGAGCTGTTTACCGGATTACCCAAATTTAATACTAACTCAATGATTGTCAATGTTTATCCAAATCCGGTATGCGATAAGTTAAACATCACACATGCAACCGAAAATCTGGCTGGAGGAAACTACAGGCTACTCGATTTGTCCGGCAGATCGGTCGTAAGCGGAGTTTTTCCGGCATCTGGTAACGAGTTTTCAATTTCTCTTCAAAATGTAAAAAACGGAATTTACGTGCTTCAGATCGAAACCGGAGGATTCATGTCCAGCCATAAGATTCTGAAAATATGACCTTTATCTCGATAAATCAATAACCATCAATCCTGCTGGATAGAAAATCATTGAAGGGGTTGGCAGAAGAAAATTTACTGCCAGCCCTTTTCATTTTCTACAATTTGATTTTATCGAAATTCGTATTTGATTGTTCCGATTGCTGAAAACCTTAAAGTTCCAAAACAACTTCGTTTGGTATTATCGTTTTCCATTACTTTTGACCTCCCTAAGGAGAGGAAAATTGTTATGTTGGGAATTTGTTTTTGTAACTAAATATTATTCAATCATTTACTAACTAATAACTGCACCAATGAAAACTGTAAATCCTTACCTGACATTCAATGGTAATTGCGAAGAGGCTTTCAACTACTACAAATCTGTGTTCGGGGGAGAGTTTCCTTATGTAGGCAGATTTAAGGACATGCCTGCCGGAAGTCCCGTTCCTGATGAGCTTCGCGAAAAAATCATGCACATTTCACTACCAATCAGCAAAGAAACTACCCTGATGGGCGCCGACGCCAGCGAGGTTTTCGGGCCACTTCCTTCATTTGGCGACAATATCTCGCTGATGGTGAACACCGATTCTGAAGAGGAAGCCCAACGGATATTTTCAGCGTTGTCTGACGGTGGCAAAATTACCATGCCGCTCGGTAGAACATTCTGGAATGCCCTTTTTGGCATGTGTACCGATCAGTTTGGCATCGGCTGGATGGTAAGCTTCGATTATTCAAATCATGATTAATACGCAAAATCATGAAAAAAGTACTACTGATTATTGTAATCCTATTGTTGGCGGTTCTGATAATCCCTCTTATCATAGCGCTTTTTGTTCCAAAATACTATTCAGTCGAGAAAAGCGTAACCATTAACCAGCCAAAAGATCAGGTTTGGGATTACGTGATTTTGCTCAAAAACCAGCATAATTATAGTGTTTGGAGCAAAATTGACCCAAACATGAAAACCATGTTCCGGGGAACTGATGGAACAGTTGGATTCGTATCGGCATGGGATAGCGAAAATCCTGACGCCGGCAAGGGCGAACAGGAGATCAAAGCCATTATCGAGGGTGCAAGGATTGACTATGAAATTGGGTTTATCAAGCCTTTCGAATCCACGGCTCAGGCTTATATGATCACAGAGATGGTTTCTGAGGACGAAACTTTAGTCAAATGGGGGTTTAGCGGGAGAATGGCCTACCCTACGAACCTGATGCTACTGGTTATGGATTTTAAAGGAAGGATTGGAAACGATCTTCAAACCGGATTGAATAATTTGAAACAAATAATTGAAAACGAATAGGTTATGTTTAACAAATACTTTATTGAAATTAAATGGGGGATTGTTTTCGCCCTGATGACGCTCGCATGGGTGACCCTTGAAAGGCTTGCAGGTTTCCACGATGTGCGGATTGAGCAACACATGATTGTCACCAACCTGATTTCTATTCCCGCTATCGCAATTTTTGTTTTTGCCCTGCTCGATAAAAAGCGGAATTACTACAACGGCCAAATGACCTACCTGCAAGGATTTGTGAGCGGGCTTATCATTACGCTGGTTGTTACGATTCTCAGTCCTGTTACCCAAAGCATTGTGAGTTATGTAATTACGCCTGATTTTTTCGATAATTTCATCCAATATTCTGTCGAAAGCGGAAAAAAGACACTTGAGGAAGCCCAGGCCTATTTCAACAATAAAAACTATGTAATTCAGGGACTTATCGGAGCGCCGGTAATGGGAATTATTACATCCGCCATTGTGGCCATCTTCACCAAATCCCGATCAAAATGAAGAAAAGATTTACCCTTATGATTGTGCTGATTGCCGGCCTTTTTGTGGTTTTGACAGCGCAAACCGAAAATCCTTCCTATGATCCTGAGCTGGCCAAAAAGTTCGGTGCAGACGATTATGGTATGAAATCCTACATGTTTGTGATTCTCAAAACCGGCCCGGAGGCTGTGCAAGATAAAGCCCTGAGGGATAGTTTGTTTGCCGGTCACCTTAAAAATATCGGTCGCCTGGCAGATGAGGGGAAATTAATTGTTGCCGGACCATTTGGGAAAAATGACAAAACCTACCGGGGCATCTTCATTCTTGATGTACAGACCATTGAGGAGGCTGAAGCGCTGCTCCAGACCGACCCGGCCATCAGCGAAAAGCTGCTCGATACCGAAATTTTGAGTTGGTATGGCGCTGCCGCCCTCAGGGAATATCTTAAAACGCAGGAAAAAGTCAACAAACTGAACTTTTAAATTCCCGGATTGAAATTCAGGAGAAAATTTCAATCGCTTGTTACCTGAAAAGAGCTGTCCGGTTGATTTCATTTATAATCAATGACTTACCAGCAAACCCTCGATTACATGTTCGACAAGTTGCCGATGTACCAACGCATCGGCGGAGCAGCCTACAAAGCTGATCTGAAAAACACGCTCGAACTTTGCCATCTGCTCGGGAATCCGGAAAAGGGGTTTCCGTCGGTTCACGTAGCAGGTACCAACGGAAAAGGCTCAACCTCACACATGATGGCCTCAGTGCTGCAGGAGTCCGGCTACAAAACCGGGCTTTACACCTCCCCGCATCTGAAGGATTTCAGGGAGAGAATCAGGATTAATGGCCGGATGATTGACCATCAGGCTGTTATTGATTTTATCAGTGAGTGGAAAGATCAATTTGAGCATATCGGGCTCTCCTTCTTCGAAATGACTGTGGGGATGGCGTTTGATTATTTTGTCAAGGAAAAGGTGGATATCGCTGTAATTGAAGTGGGTATGGGCGGCCGGCTCGATTCCACCAATGTGATCACTCCGCTGGTTTCGGTCATCACCAACATCGGGCTGGATCACACGAAATTTCTGGGGGATACGCTCAGTGCAATCGCTACCGAGAAGGCCGGAATTATCAAACCCGCTGTTCCGGTGGTGATTGGCGAAACACATCCCGATACCAGAGAGGTTTTTCAAACTCGCGCCGAAGCGCTGCAATCTCCGATCACGTTTGCCGACCAGAAATGGAATATTGTTCGCAGGGCTGGCGGTGAGCTTGCTGCGCATCACGATTCAGGGCTTTCAATCACTGGAATCGGGTTGCCGCTCAAAGGCGATTACCAAATGCGCAATCTTACCACAGTTATGGAAGCAGTAAGGGTTTTGAATGAGTACACCTCAATGAAAATCTCCGCCGCCGACCTGAAAAGAGGACTCTCCGGAGTGCTTCAAAATACAGGATTGCAGGGACGCTGGCAAACCATCTGCGAAAGGCCTCTCACCATTTGCGATTGCGGACACAACGAGGACGGAATCCGTCAGGTGCTGATCAATATCCGGCAAACGCCACATAAAAAACTGCATTTTGTTTTTGGGATGGTGAATGACAAATTACGGAATCCAATTTTGGAAATGCTTCCTAAAGAAGCCGTTTATTGTTTCTGCAAACCAGATATTCCACGAGGCCTTGATGCTGCGATTCTGGCTGAGGATGCAAGGAAATTTGGGTTAACGGGCGAGGTTTATGCTTCAGTAAAACAGGCACTTGAAGCAGCCAGAACGGCCGCTGCTGAAGATGATCTGATTTTCGTAGGAGGAAGCACCTTTGTGGTAGCCGAAGTGGTCTGATTCTGAATCTATTATCCCCCGCTGATCAGGTGAAGAACCAACACCTGGTCGCCATCCTTAATGAACGTTGATGCACGCTCTTCCTTTTTCACCAGCTCTCCGTTGAGTTTGGTTACCAGTAATTTAAAGGTGAAATTCTTGATTCTGATTAATTCTTCAAAATTCAGCGTTTCCTCGTCAAAGCTCTCAGGTCGGTTATTTAAAGTGATTTTCATTGTGCTTGTTTTTGCAAAATTAGCTGAACCTTGAATTTAAACAGGTTATTTGCTGAAAGGTTTATCAATGATGCTGAATGCATCCAACTAAATTAGCAGGTATACCGGATTTTTTCAACGCTGAAAATTACCTTGTCTCCGGCACAAATCAGCCTCAAATGCTTATTTTTGCCACCTATCTGAAAAAACAGACAAACTAAATATCTTTTGTAATGAAAAAATCTCTCCTTTCTCTTTTGATGATCTTATTGATTGTCAGTATGTTTACGAATTGCGGTCAGCAGCAGGTCAAAGAACAACCCACAACCTTTCAACCGCGCGAAATGTTTTCAGTTCCCCAGCGAGAACCCGGTCAAACCGACGTGATCGAGTTGCGCTGCGAGCCTATCGAAAAGGTCCGGATTGCGGTTATAGGGCTGGGAATGCGCGGTTCTGACGCAGTCAGAAGATTGAGCTACCTCGAAGGCGCTACCATCACTGTGTTGTGCGATGTGGTTCCGGAAAATGTGGAACAATCCCGGAAATTACTCGCCGAATTGGGAAAACCCGAAGCTGCCGGATTCACCGGTGCCGAGGACTGGAAGGCCATCTGCAAACGAGATGATGTTGATCTGGTTTACGTCTGCACGCACTGGGACCTGCACACTCCGATTGCCGTAATGGCGATGGAGAACGGGAAACATGTAGCTCTGGAGGTGCCGGCAGCACTGACCATTGATGAGTGCTGGCAACTGGTGAATACCGCCGAAAAGACCCGCCGCCACTGCATGATGCTCGAAAACTGCAATTACGACTTCTTCGAAATGGCGACGCTGAATATGGCGCAGCAAGGCTTGTTCGGAGAAATTGTTCATGTCGAAGGCGCCTACATCCACGACCTGCGCTGGCTTAACTTTGACGACAGCACCGGTTATTGGAATATGTGGAGGCTCAAACACAACGAAAAATACGACGGAAATCTATACCCGACCCACGGCCTTGGCCCAATAGCCCATATCCTCAATATTCATCGCGGCGACAAAATGGATTGGCTGGTTTCGGTCTCCAGCAAACAGTTCGGTATGACAGAATATGCCCGGGAAAAATTTGGCGAGAATTCGGATTATGCCAAAAGAGATTACCAAAAAGGCGATATGAACACCACCATCATCAAAACACACAAGGGTAAAACCATGATGATCCAACACGATGTAACCAGTCCGAGACCTTACAGCCGCATCCATATGGTGAGCGGAACAAAAGGTTTTGCCCAAAAATGGCCGCGCACGGGCATCGCCCTCGAACCCGATGGACATTCGTGGCTCACCAATGCACAAATGGACTCAATGTTGGCAAAATACGAACACCCGATTGTTACCGAAGTCGGTCAGAAAGCCAAAGAGGTCGGCGGTCACGGCGGAATGGATTTCATCATGGACTACCGGCTGATCTATTGCCTTCGCAATGGATTGCCGCTCGATCAGGATGTTTACGACGCTGCCGAATGGTCGGCAATTATCGAACTATCCCGGTCTTCGGTAGTTAACAACGGGATGCCGGTTCAGATTCCCGATTTTACCCGGGGAGCCTGGCAAAAACTCGACCGCGTTACCTATCACACAAACTGATTCTGCAATAATTAAATATCGAAAACATGAAAAAAATGCTGCCGCTTCTTGCCCTGATAGGGTTGATACTCAACCTTCAGGCTCAGGAAAAAAAAGAATTGACCCTTGACCTGGTTTTCAAATCCCGCGAGTTCGCTTCATCACGTATGCAGGGACTCCAGTCGCTCAGGGATGGAAAGCGATACGTTCAGCTCACCGGCGATTCCATTAATGCCTACAACTACGAAACCGGACAAATGGACGAGGTGATCGTGATATCGGCCGAACTCATACCGGCGGGCGATTCAGTGCCGGTACCACTCTATGATTTCGAGTTCAGCAGCGATGAAAGCAAAATCCTCTTTGCCACCGAAACCGATCCCATTTACCGCTATTCCTCGCGCTCCAAATATTATGTTTTTGATCGTAAAACGCGGGATATCAAAGCTTTATCCAAGAATGGAAAGCAAGGTCTTGCCGATTTTTCTCCCGATGCTTCAAAAGTGGCCTTTGTGCGCGATAACAATCTGTTTATTAGTGATTTAAAGACAGGGGAGGAGAAGCAGATCACCTTCGACGGGCTCGACCGGCACATCATCAACGGTACCACCGACTGGGTGTATGAAGAGGAATTTGCTCTAATTAAAGGGTTTCACTGGTCGCCGGATGGAAAAAAGATCGCTTTCATGCGTTTCGACGAAAGCAATGTGAAGGAATGGTGGTTGCCCAACTACGGCGAGCTTTACCCGGAGTACCACCGCTATAAATATCCGAAAGCCGGCGAGGCCAACTCCATCGTAACCGTTCATATGTATGATCTTGAAACAGGCAGGACAACCCCGATGGATACCGGTGAAGAGACCGATCAGTACATCCCCCGAATCCGCTGGACCCAAAACCCGGAATCACTGGCCATTTTCAGGGTAAACCGCCTTCAAAACAAGCTCGAAATCCTGCTTGCTGATGCCCGTTCGGGTGTTTCAAATGTAATTTACACTGAGGAGAATAAATATTACTTCGACGAAAACAATTACGATAACATCGTTTTTCTGGAAAACGGTAAAGAGTTCATTATCAAAAGTGAAAAGGATGGATATAATCACCTCTACCTGCACGACATGAGCGGAAAGCAGATCAACCGGATCACTACCGGAAACTGGGAGGTAACCAATGTTCTGGGGATTGACCAGAAGAACCGGAAAGTCTATTATGAATCCACCGAAATTTCACCTATGGAGCGCAATGTCTATGTGGTGGGTTTTGATGGCAAAGGAAAAAAAGCATTAACCCCGCAAAAGGGCTGGAACATTGCCCAGTTCAGTGCCGATTTCAGTTATTTTATGAAGATATTCAGCGATGCTGCCACTCCGCCGGTTTATACTGTCAACCGGGGCAATGACGGAAGCCTCGTAAGGTCTGTAATGGATAACCAGAAACTCATCGAAAAGCGCGCTGAGTATGGCCTTTCGCCAAAGGAATTTTTCACAATCACAACATCTGAAGGTGTTGAGCTGAATGCCTGGAGGATCATGCCGCACAATTTCGACCCGGCCAAAAAATACCCGGTGATGTTCACCATCTATGGCGGCCCTGGCTCGCAAACCGTGCGCAACTCCTTTGCCGGCGAGATGTGGGAGCAATACCTTGCCCAGGAGGGAATTATGGTGGTGTCGGTGGATAACCGCGGCACGGGTTTCCGGGGCGAAGAGTTCAAGAAAATGACCTATCTGCAGTTGGGAAAATATGAGACCATTGACCAGATCGAAGCCGCTAAGTACCTGGCCACTCTGCCTTATGTTGACGAAACCAAAATCGGCATATTTGGCTGGAGTTATGGAGGTTATATGTCAACGCTCTGCATCACCAAAGGCGCAGACATTTTCGATGTGGCCATTGCTGTGGCCCCCGTCACCAACTGGCGGTTTTACGACAACATTTACACCGAGCGATTCATGCGCACGCCTCAGGAAAATCCCGATGGCTACGACGATAATTCGCCGATCAACCACGTGGATAAAATGAAAGGGAAATACCTGCTGGTGCATGGTATGTCCGACGACAATGTGCATCCCGAAAACACCTACGACCTGATCACCGCTCTGGTTGCTGCCGACAAGGATTTCGAGCTGATGCTCTATCCCAACTCAAACCATGGAATCTACACCGGCAGAAACACACGGTTCCATCTGTACAAAAAGATGACGGATTTTCTTTTGGAGAATTTGAAAGGGGAATAAGTCGGGTTTGGATTACAACCCATTCATCTTCAGTTCAATCTCAGTTTTAATGCCTTCAAGCTCCTTGATGAGGGGTCTGAAATTCCACACGAAAGCGGAGTTGCGCCAGAGATATATCAGCTCGTGATTCTCCGTTGATCTCTCTTTTCGGATTTTTCGCAACAGCAAAATGATCTCGTCCAAATCCTTTTCCAACTCCGGAAAATCAACAGGATAGCTAAGGTTTTGCAAAGCGCTGATGACCGAGTCGAATGCCCGGTTGATCTTTTCAACATAATTGTTGATGGCAAAAATCAGGTCTTTGGAATCATCTCCAAAGTTGCCGTTTGCGGCGTTCAGATCCATGGAACGCAACGTATGACTGAGCCTTTTGATGTAGATCCTGATTTTTATCCCATGGGTAAGCGTTTTCACCTGAACTACTTCATTTTTAGCGGCTTCCATCAGGTCGTCCATTTTTTTAAACTGTTGATCAATACCGGATTTCAGCGCCATTTTTTCCTTTTCAGGATTATCACCGGTCAGCGATTTTACGATCAGGTTGAAGTAGATCTTTTCTTTTTCCAGTGATGCGGCCAGCGCCAGGGCAAGGTTTTTCCGTGCTTTTTCGGGCCAGAGCAGCGACGATAGCGCAATAACCATCACCACAACCCCGGTGGTATAAATTACCCGCAGAACGATCAGCCGCTCATGCTGTGCGTAAAGAATCGAGAACACACAGATAATGAGGAAGGTAAGAACCATTACCATGTAAAAGGGTTTGTCGAGGTTGGCCATCCAGATCATCAGAAAGGCAGCGATGAGGAGCGTTGCGTAAAAGAAGATGCCTTCGGGTTGAACCATTGAAAGAAAGGCAAACGCGATCAGACCGCCCGCTATCGTTCCCCAGAGCCTTTCGAGGCCTGTACGGATGGAAATTCCAAGATTGGGTCGGATCAGAAGCACTGCGAAGAGTACCAGCCAGTAGCCAAATTCGGGTTCGTAAAATCTGAAAAACGCCTGCGCCGTGCCAACGATGATGGCCGATCGCAATCCAAACCGAAAAGCAGGATTGGACATGCTCAGGCTGCCCCTTACACCCGCCAGGCTTCGAAAGAACCCGGCAGCCTTTTTCTTTGCCGAAAATTCCGGAATTTCGATTATGGCTTCCGGGCGGAAGATTTTCAGCTCATTCAGCAAATCCTGCAAAACACCGAGCGCGTTAAACACTGCCACCCATTCCTCCCTGGATGCTTCCGCCGGATGGTGATGGAACCTTTCAAGGTAATTCTCCTGAAACTTTGTGATTTCATTCAGCCATAGATCCAATTCATTCTTTCTCTCGCTACAACGCTCCGGATGCAACATGGCCGTTAAATGCTGCAAAACCGATAACAGTTTTGGTTCATTGATAATCAGCTTGTTAAAAAGCGAAGAATCCCACACGCCCGCTCTTAATTGCCAGATCATCACCAGGTTTTCGTAGATTTTTTCGATGGATAGCGAAAGTTTCATTAATCTCCCCTCGTCGCTCTCCTCCGAGGTGGTCTGGATGTGAAAAAGCTGCCACAGGCGCCGGAATTCGTTGATTGATTTCCTCAAAGCATAGCTGCTCTTTTGGGTTTCGGTAATGGCTGTGTTCAGGTCAGGGTAACCATTGGTAACTGAGCTGAGGTACTTTTCCAGGCCGGCAATCATAAAGCGGGTTTGCAGTTGAAGTCGTCGGCGCGGTTTGGTTGGAAACACCCTGAAATGAAGCACGTACACCAAAGCTGTGACCATTGCAAACATTCCGGAATATTTCAGCCCGGTCTCAAGACTGTTCGAAAACGCCATTTCCACCACACTTACCGATAAAATTACAATCGCAGGAAAATCCGGAACGATCTTCAGTCCGATGAGGAAAAATACCGCAAAGGCAAACAGGAAAACGAAAATGACCGACACAACCTCATTATCACCGATGAATGAAATAGGAAGCGAGATCAAAGTCATGATCGAACCGGTGAGCAAAAGGGTGAATTTCCGCTCCTCAATGGTTGACCCGTATTGGGAACGGCTGAAAAGCAATGCCGAGATAACTGCCAGCAGCGCAAACTTTGGCTCATTGTAAAAGATGAACATCGGCAGGATAACCGCTGCAAATGTTTTCAGACTTCTTTTTGCAGCCAGGAATCCGGGATCGGTTTCGTTGAGAAAAGTCATTGGAAACTTTAAAAGCATGGGCAAAAGTAGCTAAGTTTTGCCAAAAGCCTTTCCTGACCCACTGAGGCTGTGAGCTACTTTTGCAGGTGATTTACCGGTTGACTGTTTTTCATTCATTATCATTATTCGATATTCGATATTCCATGTTCGATATTCCCTGCCTGCAAGGCAGTCAGGCAGGAATAATCCAATTCACCCCGTGAATGATACCAAACCCACACCAAACCTGAAACTACGGTGGTTTATGTGTGCAATTCACGGGGTGAATTTTTCATTCAACATTCGATATTCCATGTTCGAAATTCAATATTCGATAAACCAATTCACCATTGCTGAATCCGTCTGTTCAAAGACGAGCAGACATCAATGTCGGCTAACAGGGATAATTTGTAATTTTACCGTTCAAAATTCAGCTTTTAAATGGACAGATCAATGGCGCTTAAGGCGCTCAAGCAGCTTAAACCGACCCTTGAGGGCGATTTATTCACCGATAATGCCACCCGTATTCTTTACGCTACCGATGCATCGGCTTACAGGGAGATGCCGCTTGCCGTGGCTAAGCCGAAAAGCAAGGAGGATATCCGCCGGCTGGTATTGTTTGCCGGGCAGCACAAAATCCCACTGATTCCGCGTGGCGCCGGAACTTCACTTGCCGGTCAGGTGGTTGGTCAGGGGATCGTTGTGGATGTTTCGATGTACATGAACAGGATTCTGGAAATCAACGCAGCGCAGCATTGGGTGAGGGTGCAGCCCGGAGTGGTGCTGGATGAACTGAACATAGAACTGGAAAAATACGGCCTCTTTTTCGGTCCCGAAACCAGTACTTCCAACCGGTGTGTAATCGGTGGAATGGTGGGAAACAACTCTTGCGGCGCCCACTCGCTGATTTACGGAAGCACACGTGAGCACACCCTCGAACTGGAAGCAATTTTAAGCGACGGCTCCAAGACTGTTTTCAGGTCGCTGAACCTGAAAGAATTTGAAAACAAACAGATCGGCGATAGCCTGGAAAACAGAATTTACCGCAACATTGCCGGGATTCTATCTCTACCCGCAAACCAGGAGCAGATCCGTGCTGAGTACCCCGACCCTGTTGTAAAACGCAGAAACACAGGCTATGCCATTGATCTGCTGCTTGAAACGGAGCCTTTTGCAGGGAATCAGACCCCTTTCAACTTTTGTAAACTGCTGGCCGGTTCGGAAGGAACCCTTGCCTTTACCACCGAAATCAAACTGAATCTTGTCCCGCTGCCACCAAGGGTCAAAGGGCTGGTTTGTGTTCATTTCAAACGCCTTGAAGATGCTTTTCATGCCAACCTGATTGCCCTGAAACATAAGCCCGGAGCTGTGGAGCTGATGGATGATATTATTCTGCAGCAGACTAAGGACAACCTGGAACAGGCACGCAACCGTTTCTTTGTCCAGGGCGATCCTGCCGCCATCCTGATTATCGAGTTTGCCCGCGACACCAAAGAAGAGATACTTGCCATTGCGGAGCAGATGGAGGCAGATATGCGGGCTGCCGGCCTGGGATATCACTTTCCGCGGGTTTTTGACGCTGACATCAGGCGGGTGTGGGCTTTGCGAAAAGCCGGTCTTGGCCTGCTCTCGAACATCCCCGGCGATGCAAAACCCGTTTCGCTGGTAGAAGATACTGCCGTCAATCCAGAGGTGCTACCACAATATCTTGCTGAATTTCAATTACTTCTCGATAGGCATAACCTTACGGCTGTGTATCACGCGCACATTGCTACCGGCGAACTACACCTGCGTCCGGTGCTCGACCTGAAGAATCCAAAAGATGTGGAGCTTTTTTATACCATAGCGCTGGAAACTGCCAGGCTGGTGAAGAAGTACCGGGGTTCGCTCAGCGGCGAGCACGGCGATGGACGGCTTCGCGGCGAGTTTATCCCCATGATGATCGGCGAACACAACTACCGGTTGCTCAAGGAGATTAAGCAGACCTGGGACCCGCAGAATATCTTCAATCCGGGAAAAATCACCGACACTCCTTCGATGAAGTCCAGTCTGCGGTATGAACCGGGAAAGAACACAAGGGAGCTCAGAACGATTTTTGACTTTTCTGACGACCATGGAATGATGCGGGCAGTGGAAAAATGCAATGGATCGGGCGATTGCCGCAAAACGGAGATTGTTGGCGGTACCATGTGCCCAAGCTACATGGCCACCCGCAACGAAAGCCACACCACAAGGGCCAGAGCCAACACGCTGCGGGAGTTCCTTACCCATTCGCCAAAACGTAATCCCTTCAACCATCACGAAATTTTCCAGGTGATGGACCTCTGCCTTTCCTGCAAAGGCTGCAAGTCCGAGTGCCCGTCGAGTGTGGACATTGCCCGCTACAAGGCCGAATTTCTGCAGCACTGGTACGACGAACACGGCATCCCCCTGCGTACCCGCGTTATCGCTTACATCTCAGCATTGAACCGCCTCGGGATGCTCCTTCCGGCGATGACCAATTTTTTCTTTACCAACAAATTCACCTCAGGTTTCCTGAAGTCGCTACTGGGCTTTGCTCCAAAACGATCCATTCCCTTGTTATATCGTCATACTTTAACCTATTGGCTCACAAATAACAAGAAAGCGCTTACACCGACCCAACCGAAAAATGGCGCAGTTTACCTTTTTGTGGATGAGTTCACGGAATACAACGACACTGAAATCGGTATAAAAGCCGTGGAGTTGCTCAGCAGACTTGGGTATGAGGTAAAGATCGCTCCTCACAAAGAGAGTGGTCGGACATTCCTTTCGAAGGGTTTGGTTAGAAAAGCGGCAAAGTTGGCCAATTATAACGTCAATGCGTTTAAGGACATCGTGAATGACGAAACTCCACTGATCGGCATTGAACCGTCGGGGATACTCTCTTTCAGGGATGAATACCCCGATTTGGTAGATAAATCGCTGAGAAACACAGCCAGATTGCTGGCAAAAAATGCCTTGATGTTCGACGAATTCTTTGAGCGGGAGATGAAAGCAGGCAGGATTTCAAAAAACCTGTTTACTTCAGATCACCTGAAGATCAAACTGCACGGACATTGCCATCAGAAATCGCTCGCATCCATAGCGCCGACGGTAGCTATGTTATCTTTCCCGGAAAACTTTGAGGTTGAGGAGATTAAAAGTGGTTGTTGCGGCATGGCCGGCTCATTTGGCTACGAGGCCGAGCATTATGAAGTTTCGATGAAAGTGGGTGAACTGGTGCTTTTTCCCGAGGTTCGCAAAACTCCGGAGGAGGTGGTTATTTCGGCGCCCGGAACCTCATGCCGTCATCAGATCATGGATGGAACCGGTAGGATGGCTCTTCATCCGATTGAAATAATGCACAATGCATTGGCAAAATTCTGACATCAGGCAGCCAAAATCCAAAACCAATTTATCAGACAAAATATTGATAATCATTGCTTTTAAATAAAAAAACTCCCCGTTTCCGGGGAGTCGTTGCAAGTAGTAAGTTAATTAATAAAATTAGTTAGACCTAAAACAAACAATCGTTAAACGCACATTCAACAGCTAATATTTCATGGAAAATAAAATCCAACCGCAAATCACTGTCCGAGAAGCGCATCCATCAGAGCAGGAGGCGATAGTGCATTTTCAGATCGAAATGGCCTGGGAAACAGAAAAAGTTACACTGCAACCCGACACTATTAAAAAAGGAGTGAAAGCTGTGTTTGAAAATCCACACCTTGGCAGTTACTTTATTGCCGAAAATAACGGTGAAGTGATTGCCAGCCTGATGGTAACCTACGAATGGAGCGACTGGCGCAATTCGCTGGTTTGGTGGCTGCAATCGGTGTATGTCATTCCTCAGTACCGCAGGCACGGAGTTTTCAGGAAAATGTACGAACATGTCCGCAACCTTGTGATTGAAAATGAGAATGTAGCCGGAATCAGGCTCTACATGATCCATCACAATGAGGTGGCAGGCCGTGTTTACGAACAAATGGGAATGGACGGCAATCACTACCGCCTGTTTGAATGGATGAAGTCTTGATTAACAAAAAAAGGCAATGAACATGTTCAGGATTTTTCCTGTTTTGAATGGGGATCTTCAGCGTGAAGCAATCAAATTCGTAAAGCAAAAAATTTGACTTTTATGGAATATTTAACCTCGATTTTAAACTCTCATGCCCATGATAAGGTTTGGCACAGCTACTTTTTGCTGGCAATCCTTTTGGTATCACTATTCCTGACCGGCAAACTGCTGAGGTATCTTATCCGCAGAGCATCCCGCAGGCAGGCACTAATCAACAATCCGGTATATGCCAGTTTCCTGTCGGCTATCGCCAATTCAGTAACCTTCTTTCTGGTGGTGGTCGGGCTTGCTTTGGGAAGCGGTATACTGGTGGTTCCGGAGCAATACCTCGAGGTTATCTCGATGATAAAAAAGGTGCTGATTGTCATCTCATTCGGTTACATTGTTTACCAATTGATTGATGTCCCGGGTGTCTGGTTCGAAACCATCATTGACAAGCAGGAAAAATCTACCATGAACAAGATGATTATTCCGGTGATCCGAAAAACCCTCCGCCTCGCAGTAATCATCGGCGTGATTCTCCAGATTTTCCAGATGCTGTATGATAAACCTATTGCTACAATCATTGCCGGGCTTGGAATTGGAAGTTTGGCTATCGCGCTGGCTGCCCAGGATACACTCAAGCATTTTATCGGATCGTTTGTGATTGCGGGCGACAAGCCATTCGAAATCGGTCAGCGAATTGCCGTTGACGGCCATGAAGGGGTAATAGAATCCATCGGGTTGCGCAGCGCCAATATCCGAACCCTTGAGGGGCATCTGGTTACCATTCCTAACGGAATCCTGGCGAATCTAACCATCAGGAACATAGGTCAGCGCGAATACATCAGACGCGTGGGAAATATTACCATCACTTATGATACTCCGATTGAAAAAATTCATAAATCAGTGGAAATCATTAAAGAAATCCTTGCTGACCATGAGGGTATGAATCCAAATTTACCGCCGCGTGTTTTCTTCAACGAATTTAATCCTGCTTCGCTTAATATCCAGTTCACTTTCTGGTACCACCCGCCTGAATATTGGGATTACATGGCCTTTAACGAAAGAGTGAATTTTGAAATAATCCGCAGATTTAATACTGAAGGAATTGATTTTGCCTTCCCGACACAAACGTTGCACCTGGCAGGTGACACTAAAAGACCGCTGGAGGTGGAGGTGAAGTCCAGGTAAGATTATTATCAGACCCTGGATTCTGAAGAATAAACCGGTAGTCTGCAAAAGAAAGCAAAGCAAATGGCCACAGGTTATTTTTGTGAACCTATGGCCATTGTTAATTTTGGTCTTTGTATTTTGGGTAAAATCAATTCACTGCATTTGGTTTGGTTGCGGGTTTCACAAGATAGATAGTCAAAACAGCTACCAGGCAAAGTACCCCGCAAATGGAAAATGCCAGCGGGAAATTCCCCATATCGCCGAGTTTGCCACCCATGACCGGTCCAAAAATACCGCCAACAGCATAAGCCAGAAAGACCCAGCCGTAATTTTGACCTACGAATTTGGTTCCGAAAGTATCGGCAGTCATTGTTGGGAACAAAGCAAAATTACCACCGAAATTAAACCCTATCAAGATGGCAAACAGGTACAGGGTGAGCGGATTGCCAGCCATCCACTGGAAAAGAAATACAAACACACCCTGGGTAGCCATCATTATTACAATGGATGATTTTCGTCCGATCTTATCACTTATCATACCCCATACAATCCTGCCCAGTCCATTGAAAAGAGCAAAGAATACAGCCATTGCCAGCGTTGCAGCAGCTCCGGCCTCTTCTTTTGAAAAACCGGCATTGGTAAGGGCTTCCTGCGGCCAGAGTCGCATCAGCCCGATGCTCATCAAACCGGCCGCAGCGCCAAATGTGAAAGTGAGCAGTATCAGGTAAAACTGTGGAGTACGCAACATTTCGCTGCTGGTAAAATCCACAGATTCAACCGGGATTTTCGGATTTTTTGTGCTTCCTGAAGGGTTCCATCCTTCCGGCTTCCAGCAGGGTGTGGGCATCACCATCCAGATGCTGCCGATGCTCACAATCACCAGGTAAGCAATCCCATAAATGATGAATGTTTTTGAAATTCCCACAGAGGAAAGCAACTGACCTCCTCCAAGCGGTCCCAGTTTGTCCGCTACCGCCATCCAAAGCGTTGCTCCAAAACCAAATCCTGCAACGGCTAATCCGGTGATCAATCCTTTCTTATCAGGAAACCAGCGCATCCCAACGGCAATTGGAACCACATAACCCAGACCAATGCCGCTGCCTCCCATTAGCCCGACAAAAATGAAGGTGGTGGTGAAATTCTCAGCGCCGAAAATACCTGCCAGAATGTATCCCAATCCCAGCACTATCCCGCCGGCCATGGCAAGTTTCTGTGGGCCGACTTTTGGCATCAATCTGCCGGAAACAACCATCAAAACGGCAAACATAGCAAGTCCTGCCGAAAACACCCATTGCGTCTGAGCTTTTGACCAGCCGGCATCCACCAGCGTCCGGGTGTAAACCGACCAGGCATAGATTGCGCCCAAAGCCAGTTGTATCATTATCGCCCCTAATACAACCAGGTTCCTGTTTTTAATTTTTTGTTCTGCAGCCATAAAAGTTCATTCTTTTTTTATGAAAAACAAAAGGCATTTGAGACCATAGCGATCAAAAATGCCTTTTATATCATTGATTAATATTAAGTTAACGTTTTACCTGAACTTTTGCTCCGGCAATGATCTCCTCTACTACACCCGGATCGAGCAATGTGGAGGTATCGCCCAGGTTGGAGGCATCGCCTTCGCCAATTTTGCGGAGGATTCTGCGCATGATCTTTCCTGAACGGGTTTTTGGAAGACCGCTCACCAACTGGATAATGTCCGGTTTGGCGATAGGTCCGATAAACTTGGTAACGGTATCGCGGATTTCCTGTTCGATGGTTGCCATTTCATGCTCCGAAAGCTCTTCGCAGGTTACATAGGCATAAATACCTGAACCTTTGATTTCGTGAGGATAACCTACAACAGCCGATTCATTTACTTTCGGATGCTGATTGATGGCATCTTCCACTTCGGCGGTGCCGATACGGTGACCTGAAACGTTGATAACATCATCAATACGGCCGATGATACGATAGAAGCCCTCTTCGTCGCGTTTGGCGCCGTCGCCCGTGAGGTAGTAACCTTTGAACGATGAGAAATAGGTCTGATAGCATCTCTGGTGATCGCCGTAAGTGGTTCTTAACATACCCGGCCATGGGAATTTTATGCAAAGAATACCCTCTACGCCATTGCCTTTCAGTTCGTTACCTTCGTTGTCGAGTAAAACAGGTTGCACACCAGGTAATGGTAAAGTGGCAAAAGAAGGTTTAGTGGGGGTTATTCCTGCAAGAGGTGTAATCATAATACCGCCCGTTTCGGTTTGCCACCAGGTGTCAACGATCGGGCATTTTCCTTTTCCAACCACATCATGGTACCAGCGCCATGCCTCTTCGTTGATTGGCTCGCCCACAGTGCCGAGTACCTTCAGAGAGCTTAGGTCATATTTATTTACAAACTCGTTGCCGTGAGCAATAAGGGCGCGGATCGCGGTGGGAGCTGTATAAAACTGTTTTACCTTGTATTTCTCAACGGTTTTCCAGAATCTGCCGGCATCCGGATAGGTGGGAACGCCTTCGAACATAATGGATGTGGCGCCAGTGAGCAGCGGACCATAAACGATGTAGGTGTGGCCTGTTACCCAGCCAATGTCGGCAGTACACCAGTAAATGTCGCCCTCGTTATACTGGAATACATTCTTGAATGTGTATTCAGCATAAACCATATAACCGGCGGTTGTGTGCAGGACGCCTTTGGGCTTGCCCGTTGATCCGGAAGTGTAAAGAATAAAAAGTGTGTCCTCTGAATCCATTACCTCAGCCTGATTTTCCTTGCTTACGCCTTCGATCAGCTCATTCCACCAGATGTCGCGGCCTGGAACCATCGCAACATTATCTCCTGTTCTGTTGTATACAATCACGTTTTTAACCGAAGGACAATTGGCAATTGCTTCGTCAACGATATCTTTCAAAGCAATGCTCTTGGTGCCGCGGAAAGCGCCGTCGCTGGTAATCACCAGGTTCGATTCGGCATCAATGATCCTGTCAGCCAGTGCATTGGCCGAAAATCCGGCAAATACGATGGAGTGAATTGCACCGATACGTGCGCAGGCAAGCATGGCAACCGCCAGTTCCGGAATCATCGGAAGGTAAATCGCAACACGGTCGCCTTTTTTGATACCGATATTTTTCAGGGCGTTAGCAAACTGGCAGACTTGCTCGTACAGTTCACCGTAAGTAATCACCTTGTTTTCTTCCTTGGGATCATTGGGTTCCCAGATAATGGCGGGTTGATTTTTCCTCAGGAAAAGGTTGCGCTCGAAAATGTTCTCGGTAATATTCAGCTTGCCATTTACAAACCAATTGACGTGGGGTGCGTCTTTGCCATCAAAATACCAGTCCAGTACTTTATCCCATTTCTTTTGCCAATAGTGTGATTCGGCTATTTTCGCCCAAAATCCTTCCGGATTTGCAATGCTCTCCTGGTACTTTTCAAAGTATTCGGCCAGGCTGGTGATCTTGTTTGTCATAAATTTTTGAATTGATTAAGTTAATAAATTATTGATTTACTGATAGATATGTTTTATCCATTGATTTACTCTGATTAAAAAATTCTGCCGATAAAACTTCATTCAAGATGTGAAAATGAGAATTAAGCCAAAAAGTTTCACAAATGAGTGTAGAATTGCAGGGAAAGGAATAGGGAAAATGAGTCAATGAAAAGCTTGCAGGGATGGTTGTGAACTGCGATTGACGACTTTTCATTATCAGAAGTTAAAATGTTCTTATTTAAAACATTATCGGAATTTCAGAGGCCAAAATTAAGATAATTTCTGATTCTTCAGTCATTCTCGTGTGAATTCAATCACAATCAGGGATGCAGCTACTTAATCTTTTGTAAGTTAATGGGTAAGAAGATTCGTTCATTTTGTAAATAATAGATAATCAAATAGATAGCGCAACGGAATCGGCATGATATTTTTTACCGGACTTTGATCTTTACCGAAATTTATAACGATTTTAAATAGCAAGCCCCCTCGAAGTTGATGGTCTGATTTGGTTACTTTTGCCGGGCAATTCATCAACAATTCGATTGCTGGTGTATTTGCAACGGTTTCAAATTTTATCCCATAATTTATGTCAATCACTTTAGACAGGTTTAGCCTGAACAAACAGACGAAGTCAGTCGGGCAGATACAAAAAGCCGGGCTCATTGGCTGCGGCGCCATCGGGCAGGAAATTGCGCTGCTCATCAGCCAGAAAGGTATTGAGGTAGTATTTATTGACCTTAATGAACAACTCATCGAAGCCATCCTCAAATCCATGTCGGATCAGCTCGATCAGATCATCAACCGCTGGGGGATGACGGGCAGCGAAAAGAAACTCGTCCTTTCCAGGATCAAAGGTTCCGTTTCTTACCAGGATCTGTCGGATTGCGACATCATCATCGAAACCATCAATTCCCAGAAACCCGGTGCAAATCTTGAGGAGAGGAAAGAGGTTTTCCGCAAAGTTGAAGCTGTTGTAAAACCCGAAACGGTGATCACCTCAAACACAGCAACCATGATGATTTCCGATCTGGCTGTCGCCCTTGATCACCCTGAGCGCTCACTCGGAATGCATTTCATCAGCCCGGTGTCGAAAATTAATCTGGTGGAGGTAGTTTCTCATTTTTATACCAATGATGAATCATTTCAGATCGTAAACAAGTTTGCGGGGATGATTGGTAAAAAGGTAATCAAAATCAATGAGTCACCGGGAAACATCAGTACCCGTATGATAGTAACCATCATCAACGAAGCCTGCGCCATCCTTACCGAAGGAGTAGCCTCGGTGGCCGATGTGGATAAAGTTATGATGGAGGTTACCGGAAATGCCTTTGGTCCCTTCGAAATGGCCGATCGCTATGGGATTGATAAAATTCACAAATGGATGGAAAACCTCTATCGCGAATTTGGTGAACTGAAATACAAACCATCGCCAATTATCCGCAGGATGGTCAGGGCAAAAATGTTTGGAATGCGCGTAGGTGAAGGATTTTATAAATGGGAAGGGAACTTGAAAACTGCCAAAACCGGTAGTATCAAAAATCTGGGACGCGAGAAATTTTAGGTCTAAATGTAAAAACATTCGAAAATGAAAGTCATCGTATTAAACTGCGGAAGTTCATCAATAAAATATCAGCTATTCGAAATGCCTCAGGTGGAGGTACTTGCCAAAGGGCTTGTGGACAAAATCGGGCTGAAAGGAGCTCTGATCAAGCACGAACGCAACGACGGAAAGCAACTGAAAGTGGAAGGTGAAATCCTCGATCACAAAAGCGGCATCGAATATTTGCTCGGGATTCTGATAGACCCGGAGTATGGCAGCCTGACAAATCTCAATGAAATTGATGCTGTTGGACACCGCGTGGTTCATGGCGCCGAGGATTTTAGCGGTAGTGTGGCAATCACAACAGAGGTTATTAAAGCATTGGAAAAATCCTCTGACCTGGCGCCATTGCACAACCCGCCAAATCTCAAGGGAATTTATGCCATGCAACAACTCTTGCCGGATGTTCCACAGGCCGGTGTTTTCGACACCGCTTTCCATCAAACCATGCCGGAATATTCTTATCTCTATGGCATTCCTTATTCATTGTACGAGAAGTACAAAATCCGCCGCTACGGCTTCCATGGAACCAGCCATAAATACGTATCAGCCAGGGCTTGCAGGATTCTGGACGAAGATATCAGCACAAAAAAAATCGTAACCTGCCACCTCGGAAACGGGGCTTCGATGGCTGCCGTAAAATACGGTAAATCAATGGACACATCCATGGGCATGACTCCCATCGAAGGTGTAATGATGGGTACACGCTGCGGCGACCTGGATGTTGGGGCTCTGTTCCACATTATCAATAAGGAAGACATTTCAGTAAAAATCGCCAACACACTCGTGAATAAATTCAGCGGTGTTTTGGGCGTTTCTGGAATTTCATCGGACATGCGCGATGTGGAACTCGCTGCAGAGAAAGGCCATCACCGGGCAGCGGTGGCTTATCAGATGTATGCCTACAGGGTTAAGAAATATGTTGGAGCCTACGCCGCCGCTATGGGTGGTGTAGATATCATTGTTTTTACCGGAGGAATAGGTGAGAATGACTCAGTTACTCGCGCCAACGTGATAGAAGGTTTGGAATTCCTCGGCGTTGATTTTGATTTCGAACTCAACAAAGGACTTCGCGGTAAAGAGATGATTCTCTCCAAACCCACTTCCAGGGTGAAGGTTTTGGTTGTACCCACCAACGAAGAAATGATGATTGCTAAAGATACATACACTATTGTAACCGGCGGAGCGGTTAATTAAACCTGATTTTGCCCCAAAAAAAGGCCTGCTGCATCCAACCGCTGCAGGCCTTTTAAGTATAATTACAAACACTTCATTTCGAAGAGCATTTTCTTGAAATTTGCTTTTCAGCAGCCTTTATGAAAACTAAATCAATGGATTGAACTTTTTTTTAGAAACCCTTAAACAAAAACCAAAAACCCCTGTTTTGTTGATGAAATAAATCAAAAACTTAAACAAAACAGTAACATGAAAATTTTCGCAAAATTCATTGCCCTTTCGGTTATCATTGCTCTTACTGCCTGCGCTTCTGGTGGTCAGAAAACTGAAACAAGAGATGCTGCTGATGTAGCTTCAAACAATTATGATCTCAAGTATGAGGTTAGTCTCGACCAGAGTTCGATCAACTGGGAAGGTTACAAGCCCACAGGAACACACCATGGAACTATTGCCATTAAAGATGGGAAATTGAAATTCAGTGACGGATCATTGGTTGGTGGTTCTTTTACTATTGACATGAAATCAATTGTAGTTCAGGATCTTACTGACCCAGATATGAATGCAAAACTTACCGGACATCTGCTCTCCGCCGATTTTTTCGAAGCAGAAACTTTTCCGGTAGCAACGTTTGAAATTACCTCTATAGCCCCCGTTGATGGTACACAGATTGATCGTTCCAAGGAAAAAGGTGACCTGATTCCAACCCATGCTATTTCAGGAAATTTAACAATGAAGGGAATCACCAAAAACCTGACTTTTAATGCTAAAGTATCCATGGACGGTTCATCTTTCATCGCTCAGACAAACCAGTTTTTCATTGATCGCGTTGAATGGAACGTCCAGTTTGGCTCGAAGAAACTCTTTGCTGATCTGAAAGATAATTTCATTAATGATGAAATGGGAATTGCGATCACTCTTGTAGCCACCGCCGCTGCAGACGAAACAGCAAGCAACTAATCTGAGTATTCAAAATAAAAGAATCCCGCCGGTTAAGCTGAGCGGGATTTTTTTTGACCTTAATCAATGGGTACAAAATCAGCCTTTGTGACTCCGCAAATCGGGCAGGTCCAGTTATCAGGAATATCTTCGAAAGGCGTGCCGGCAGGAATTCCACATGATGGGTCACCTTCTTCAGGATCATAAATAAACCCGCATACTATGCACCGGTATCTTTTTGCTGAGGTTGTTTTTGCAGGCAGGGATTCTTCTTTTGATGGTTTTGGATAATCGCCGAGATAAGTTGGAGAATTTTCCGGTGACACTCCCTTGATAACATCTCGGTAGTAATCGTAGGTGAGCGGCTTTGCTGCAGCGTCAATCAAATCAAGATCAATCACTTTCCCAACAAAGATTACATGGGTTCCTACCTCGATAACTTGCTCAACTTCACACTCATACCACGCAATAGTTTTATCAAGAACTATCGGGGAGCCTGTCTTCCCGATTTTGTAGTTAGCATTGGCAAATTTGTTGATTTCTCTCCCGCTTTTAAACCCCCACGGTCCCAAAAATGCCAGATCAACCTCCTTTTGCAAAGCTGAAACAGAAAAAACCCTGCTCTTTTTGATAAACTCCGTTGTCAGATTATCGTGATGCGTAGCAACAGCAATTCTTGGTGGCTGCGCGGTTACCTGAAAAACTGTGTTGGAGATGTGGCCGTTAAAATTGTCTCCATCTCTCGAACTCAGAATATAAAGACCATAGGTTAATTTGAAAAAAGCTTCTGATTTCATCTTGCATGAAGGTTTATTGAATGCGGTAAAATTATAATTTAATCCAGAGCGCTGGTGGATTAAGTGTACTTTTGTTTTAAAATTTTGGTAGATGGTTGAAAATGATAATAAAGCAGCTTTTCTTGATAAGTTCAATAACTCACTGGAATCAGGGATTTTCATCAAGATGACGCTCAGTAAGCCCACCAGTTCAGCGGGCGATCTTAAAAATCTCTTTATCAGGCCTGTTCAGATCAAGAGTGAATTTTTGATTTCATATCTCTATCGTCATCAAACAAAGGACATCACCAAAAATTACCCTGCGCGGGAAGCTAGTCAGGTTCTTTCGGGATTGCTGGGAGATAAGTTTCTTCATGCCACGCTTTTTACGCAAAGTAATGACATTCAATTGCTTTACAATAAAAAACGAGTGCCGGGACTGCTCCTTGGCAAACCTACATTAAGCCTTTTGCAGCCGCATACGCATGACCATCAGAAATCGAGACTTATAAAGGCTCAAGGCAATCTTTACCTGCAACAACTTGGTATTACCAATGATAACTTCTCCGTTTCACCCAAAATGAACGATAAGTTCAGGCAGATCAATAAGTTTGTCGAATTGATTGATTCTATGCTGGATTACAGGAAATTACCTTCAAAGATACGGGTTACAGATATGGGTTCGGGTAAAGGCTACCTCACTTTTTCCCTTTACGATCACCTTGTGAACAATTTGAAATTGGAGGCCGAAGTCGTTGGCGTTGAAATGCGCGGCGATCTTGTAAGCCAATGCAATGAAATTGCCAGGAATATTGGTTTTACGAATCTCAATTTTCGAAAGAGCAACATCCAGGAATATGACGCTACCGGCACAGATATGCTCATTGCGCTGCACGCCTGCGACACGGCAACCGATGATGCAATAGCCAAAGGAATTATCACCGGATCGGAATTTATTATCGTGGCGCCTTGTTGCCACAAACAGGTAAGAAATGCCATGAATCCCGAAGGAACGCTGAAATCGCTGCTGAAACACGGAATATTTCTCGAACGACAGGCCGAAATGCTTACCGATGCATTAAGGTCATTGATTTTGGAAAATCATGGCTACAAAACGCGGGTTTTTGAGTTTATCTCCACCGAGCACACTCCCAAAAACGTGATGATTGTCGGAGTGAAAAAAAAGCAAATTGTTAATAACTCAGAGATTTTGCAGCAGATTCAGCAGTTAAAAGCGATGTACGGGATTGAATATCATTACCTTGAAGGTCTTTTGCAGGTTTATTAACAGTCAGAATCATAAAAAGCCTGCATTTTTCTGCTATGACCTTTATTCAGTATGGGTTCTGAGAGTTAGTAACATTTGTTGATAAAACCTGTTGGCAATAGGTGGAAATCTAAGTCAGAAAAAGCTTGACTTGCGGTAGGTTTTGACATTATCTTTGTCGCACCAGGTGAGAGATAAAAGGCTCGGCTTGGAATGCCGGAAACCTGAAAACAGCAACGACCGAAAGGTCAAAGCACGATCGGGTGGAGGTGAGCAAAGGTGAAAAGCATCAGGTTGCCTAACCAATGCGAACCAGTTCTTTAAGCAACTGACCAGCAGATGATGAAACCAAGCCTGGTTTCGGCCGGTGAACTCCGGCGGTTTTGCAAAAAGCTTCATCTGAAGGCATGATCATCCGGAAATGAAACCCCACGTGGGTGGAATCAAAGGTGGTCAGGCAGCAGGAACCAGGATGTCGGCACAAATGACACACACGTTAGTCAGGAGAGCTGGTATCGGGCAGCGTGGCCAGGCTCCAAGGAGTCGTTGGGCATTGCGGCTTGCAGGAAAAGCAGCAGTTCAGCAGGGTACAACCGGAAACGGAAACCATGTGGGAACAGCCACCGATGCGGAAGCCTGAAAGGGCACACCGCAGAGGACAGCCAGAATAACAGTAGCCTGGCGTGTAACATCCACCACGGTGGGCGCCAAGCGAGCGGGAACGAAATCGGACAGAGATCGTTCCCGCTTTGTTTTTTTCCAAACAAGCACAGTTTCCGGAACTTCAATTAGCAGCTTGCCTGTTTCCTTATGAGCCGTTGCAAAGTAAAAGCCTTACTTTTGCTAAAAAATTTCCTATGACATTAAATGTTGAAGTTTTCTCCGAAGTCGGCGATCTTGAGGCTGTTATAATCCATACTCCGGGCAGCGAAGTGGAAAATATGACCCCAGAAGATGCTGAGCGGGCTTTGTACAGCGATATCCTCAACTTGTCGGTGTTGCGACAGGAGTTTGTGCAGTTTAGCAGTGTATTGAAAAAGTTTGCGCAGGTGTTCGAAGTCAAAGATCTCCTTGCTGCAACGCTGAAAAATGAAAAAGTCCGTAATAGCCTGATATCCAAGGTGTGTATTCCATGTCTTGATCGAAGGACAGTGGATGGGCTTTACCAGGCGGAACCCGCTGAGCTGGCGCGACTGCTCATCGAAGGCGTACAGCAACAGCGCGACAGCCTTTCCCGCTACCTCAGCCCGCAGCGTTTTGCCATCAGGCCATTGCATAATTTCTTTTTCACACGAGATGGCGCTGCAACCATTTTTGATAAAGTATTGATTGCCAGCACAGCAAGCAAAGTAAGAGAGCGTGAAGCACAAATCATGGAGGCGATTTTCGATTTCCATCCTACATTCAGCACCAGCACATTTGGAGCAGTCGGTGAGAAAAAGCCCGGCGAAAATGTTTCCATCGAAGGTGGTGACGTGATTGTAGCCCGCGAAGATGTGCTACTCGTTGGTCTTAGCTCACGAACCACGCCAGCCGGTGTAGATCTGATCGTCGAAAAGATGAAGGACCGGCCGGGAAAAGTGCATATCATCGCCCAGGAACTACCAAACGACAGGGAGTCTTTTATCCATCTGGATATGGTTTTTACTTTTCTCAGCCAGAACGAGTGCATGGTATTTGAGCCTGTGGTGATGCAGCCCAACCGTTACAAAACCATTCATATTGAGGTAGATAACCGAAAAGTAATCATCAGCGAGGAGAAAAACATCCTTGAAGCGCTGGAGAAACTTAATTTTGACCTTCAGCCCATTCTTTGTGGAGGCAAAGCCGACGGATGGGTTCAGGAGCGGGAACAATGGCACAGCGGCGCTAACTTTTTTGCTCTTGGACCAGGTAAGGTGATTGGATACAGTCGTAATGTTTACACCATCGAGGAGCTAAACAAATTCGGTTTTGAGGTACTTGCCGCCAAAGACATCATCAAAAACAGGGTGAACATTCAGGATTACCGCAAATTTGTAATTACCATCGAAGGCTCGGAGCTATCGCGTGGTGGTGGCGGCGCCAGGTGCATGACAATGCCCGTTAAAAGAAAGCCGGTACAGTGGAAGTAGAATCAAATCTCCTGATTATTTGGCTCAAAAGTTTTTGTGTTTCATGGAACTTTTAAATCAACGTTTTTTTCAGAAGTTATCTTCCATGTCAATACTAAACCTATGCAACTAATTGATCTTTCTCACATTATGGAGAATGGTATGCCGGCATATCCCGGTGAAGAATCTCCAACTTTTGAGCTCAAAAACGTTCATCAAAGCGATGGCTACCAGGTAATTCGGTTTAAAGCGTTAACCCATTCGGGAACTCACCTGGATACACCGGCTCATTTTTTTGCTAATGGGGCAACTTTGGATAATTTGCCAGTTGACAGATTTTACGGGAAAGGGTTTGTGGTGGATTGTTCAAACTTTGGCGCCGGACAGGAGATTGCAGCTGGGCATCTGAAAAGTTTTGAAAAGGATCTGGAAAAGGCTGAATTTGCTATGATTTATACCGACTGGGATAAGCACTGGGGGACTGATTTGTATTACGGCGAATTTCCAGCGCTATCGGTTGAAGCGGCCATTTACCTCTCCCAATTCAAATTGAAGGGTATTGGCCTCGATGTTCCCTCCCTTGATCCGGTCGTTTCTCCAAATTATCCTAATCATCTGCATTTGCTGGGAAAGGGTTTTATCATTATCGAAAACCTTAAGAATCTGCATTTACTCAATGGCAGGGAGTTTCATTTTGCGGCATTTCCCTGGAACATCAAATCCGGCGACGGCTGCCCGGTGAGGGCGGTTGGAATTATTGCGTCCGGAGCCGAGTATTAAAAGTTCATCTTCCAAATCATAGCCCTTCCCAAAGCACTAGCGGGTATTACGTTTTCTTTTCAACATTGATTCTGGTTTATCGGTAGGTCTTACGACTGGTCAAAAAGTTTCATCAGCACAAACAAAACGAGGGTAATAAGGTTATTTAAGGAGTAATTACGAGCAAAATTGATGACTTCACTCGATTTCACCGGAACTAAAAAACTTATCCTCAATCCTGTAACGATTACAGGCAGAATTGAGGTAGCTCCAAGCGTGTTTCTGATATCATTCCGGCGCGATTTCTCCTTCATCCCCGGGCAGGTACTGGCTTTGGCCATGCGGCCTGCCGACCAGTACCGATTTTACAGTATTGCCAGCGGAATGCAGGACCCTGAAGTGAAGCTCTTGTTCGACCTGAAACCGGGTGGTCAACTTACCCCAGCCTTGGCCGCTGTTAATCCGGGCGATATAATCTACACCTCGATGCCCACCGGAAATTTTTACGGCACTGCCAAGCCTGCCGTGTGGATTGCTGCCGGCACGGGGATAGCGCCATTTCTCTCCATGTGGCGGTCAGGGCTGAAAAGGGATAAGATGCTGGTTCACAGTGGTAGGTTTCTGCACTCTTTCTATTTCGAAGATGAGTTTAAATCACTGGAAAGCAATTATATCCGTTGCTGTACGCGGGAGAGTGGAGATGGGCTCTATTTTGGCCGGATCAACAAATGGATCGAAGAACAAAAAAGCCTGCCCAACGACAGACGGTACTTCTTGTGCGGAAGCGCTGAAATGGTGGTGGATACCAGGGATGCGCTCATCGAAAAAGGAATTGCCTACGAAAACATAATCGCCGAAATTTATTTTTAACTCAAGACCATGAACAAGTCACCACTTTTCGGCAAAACTTTATCGGAACTTCAGGAAATTGTTGCTGAGATCGGTATGCCGAAATTTACTTCCCGGCAAATTGCCAATTGGTTATACAAGAAGGATTTAGCGGCCATTGCCGATATGACGGACATCTCTGCCGAAAACCGCCGTATTCTGGAGGAGAAATTTGATCTGGGTCTGGTTCAACATTCAAAAGTTCAGGTGTCGGCTGATGGAACCAAAAAGTATCTTTTTCCGGTTGGAGCATTGAAATTCATCGAGGCAGCCTACATACCTGAGCAGACAAGGAAAACGCTCTGTGTTTCGTCGCAGGTTGGTTGTAAGATGGGCTGTTTGTTCTGCATGACCGGAAAGCAGGGTTTTCAGGCCAATCTGAGTGCCGGTCAAATTGTGAATCAGGTTCGTAGTCTTCCTGAAAAAGACCAGCTTACCAATCTTGTTTACATGGGAATGGGCGAGCCTTTCGACAACATGGAGGAGGTGATGAAAAGCCTTGAAATTTTCACTTCAGAATGGGGTTATGGCTGGAGCCCGAAGCGCATCACCGTCTCAACCATTGGCATTGTGCCGGCTATAAAGCGTTTTCTGGACGAAAGCCAGTGCCATCTTGCCGTTAGCCTCCACACTCCTTTTGAAGATGAGCGTAAAATGCTTATGCCGATACAAACGGTTTTCTCCCTGAGCGAAGTGCTTGAAACCATCCGCAGCTACGATCTTGGACGTCAGCGGCGTGTTTCGTTCGAGTACATTATGTTCAAAGACCTGAACGATACCCCGCGGCACGTAAAAGAACTGGCGAGGATACTCAATGGCATCCGCTGCCGAATCAACCTGATCCGCTTTCATCCTATCCCCAACACTCCCCTGAAAGGCTCCGACGATGCTGCTATTGAGCAGTTTATGGTTGCCCTGAACAAGAAAGGCATCAGAACTACGATCCGTGCTTCACGTGGCCAGGACATCTACGCTGCCTGCGGCCTGCTGTCAACCAAAGAGCTGGTGAAGAAGCCGGTGGATGATTAACTACCGGCTGTTGCTGTTGCGATCAAAATTTCCCACATCCTGAGTTAACTGCCTGAATTTGATTTTGTGTTGGCTTATTGTTTGCAAAATCACACCCAGCCGTTGTTTTAGTCTCATGCCTCAAAATTGCCTGTAGAGGTTCTTAATCAGAATTGTTCTAATTTACTCATTGATAGGCGAAAATCGGCAAATTCTCTCTAAATTTGCAGAAAATTTTTATTCTAATCTCTAATTATTAAATCTTATGGGTATGAAGAAACATAATTTTTATGCCGGGCCATCTATCCTCCCGCAATTCACACTGGATGAAACAGTTAATGCAATCAGGGATTTTGCAGGCACAGGGCTTTCGCTGCTTGAAATTTCTCACCGCAGCAAACAATTTGTGGCTGTAATGGACGAAACTGTGGCGATGTTCAAAGAGTTGCTCAGCATTCCTGAAGGCTACTCGGTTATTTTCGTCGGTGGTGGCGCCAGTCTGCAGTTCTGCATGGTTCCTTATAACCTGCTCAACAAAAAGGCAGCCTATCTGGTAACCGGCGAGTGGGCAACCAAAGCGTACAAAGAGGCTAAACTTTTTGGAGAGGCAATAGAAGTTGCTTCTTCCAAAGACAAGAACTTCAGTTACATCCCAAAGAATTACGAGGTTCCAAAAGATGCGGATTATTTTCACATTACCACCAACAACACCATCTATGGAACCCAGATCAGGGAAGATCTTGACGTAGGTGTACCTTTGGTGGCTGATATGTCGTCCGATATTTTCTGCCGTCCGGTGGATGTTTCGAAATACGCCCTCATTTACGGCGGAGCCCAGAAAAATCTGGCGCCGGCCGGTGTTACGTTTGTAATTATCCGCAACGACATTTTGGGAAAAGTAGAGCGCAAAATCCCCACTATGCTCAACTATCAAACCCACATTGACAAAGAATCCATGTTCAACACTCCGCCAGTACTTCCTGTTTTCTCAGCATTACAGACTTTGAAATGGCTGAAAGCACAGGGCGGCGTGGCTGCGATGGAAAAAATCAACAAGCACAAAGCCGGATTGCTTTACAGCGAAATTGACAGGAATCCCTATTTCAAAGGAACCGTTGCAACCGAAGACCGCTCATGGATGAACATCTGCTTTGTGATGAACGACGGACACGAAGCATTTGAACAGGAGTTTCTTGACTTTGCTTCATCTAAAGGTATGGTTGGACTGAAAGGACATCGCTCAGTGGGTGGCTTCAGGGCTTCCACTTACAACGCTCTACCGGTCGAAAGCGTTCAGGCTCTGGTGGATACAATGAAGGAATTTGAAAAAATGAAATCATAATGTCAAAAATTAAGGATATGAAGAAAGTATTGATTGCCACCGACAAACCCTTCGCTTCCAAAGCCGTAAAAGCCATCAGGGAGGTAGTGGAAAATGCCGGATATCAGTTGGTTTTGCTCGAAAAGTACACCAGCCAGGATCAGTTGATCGAGGCTGTTGCCGATGTGGATGCCATAATTATTCGCAGCGACATTGCCGACAAAGCGGTGCTTGATGCTGCTAAAAACCTGAAAATCATCGTAAGAGCCGGCGCCGGTTACGATAACATTGATCTCACTGCCGCCACTGCCAACGGAATTGTTGCCATGAACACACCCGGCCAGAACTCGAACGCAGTTGCCGAATTGGCCATCGGAATGATGATCTATATGGCTCGCAATAAATTCGATGGTAAATCGGGAACCGAACTTCGTGAAAAATCACTCGGAATCCATGCCTTCGGTAATGTTGGAAAACTAATCGGTTCCATTGCTAAGGGCATCGGCATGGAAGTGTTTGCATTTGATCCTTTTGTGAAAAAAGAGGACATCATTGCAGCAGGTGTAGTGCCTGTGGATACAGTGAACGAGCTGTACAAAAATTGCCAGTACATTTCGCTCAACATCCCTGCCACTGCGCAAACCAAGAAATCTATCGGCTACGAGCTGCTTTCAACAATGCCCGAAAATGCCGTGCTGGTGAATACTGCCCGCAAAGAAGTCGTTGACGAGGAAGGATTGCTGAAGATGTTTGAAGCACGTCCCGATTTCAAGTATATCTCCGACATCGCCCCCGATTGCCTTGCCGAGATCGAAAGCAAATATCCCGGAAGGTATTTCTTTACACCAAAAAAGATGGGAGCGCAGACCGCAGAGGCCAACATCAACGCCGGTATCGCCGCAGCAAAGCAGATTGTGGCGTATTTCGAAAATGGAGATATTACCTATCAGGTGAATAAAAAGTAAGCAGGAATTATTATTTTTGCCGACTGAAGATCAGACCTGGCTTTTTTGGTGTCGGGTCTGATTTTTTGATTAATTGGAAAATTCCCTAACACAATTTTTATGGATAATTTTAGCGAAAACAACCAGACGTTTTTCAGGTTCGAAGACCTTAGGGTTTACCACAAGGCGCTTAAATATGTGGATTGGGTGCATTTGACGGTGCAGCTTTTTCCTGAACACGAAAGTCAGCACCTCACCACAAAATTTGTGAATGCCGCACAAGCCATTGCGCTGCAGATCGCTGAGGGATCATCGAGAAACAAAACCCAGTTTGTTTACTATCTTAAAACTGCCAAGAGCTCTATCCGCGAATGCGTGGTTTATACAGCCATTGCCAGCGGATTGAAGTACATTTCGGAGGATCAGTTTGAGGATTCGCGCAACCATCTTATGGAACTTACCAAGATGATCGGTGCGTTGATCGGCTCGCTGCAGCGCAGCGGGAATTTTGACGAAGAATAATCTTAAATCATTAATTACGAATAAGATGGCAATCTTAAAAGCATTCAAAGGCCTCAGGCCGCCAAAAGAAATTGCACATTTGCTGGCTTCGCGCCCTTACGATGTGCTCAACTCCGAAGAGGCTAAATTAGAAGCCCACGGTAACGAATTTTCACTGCTGCATATCATCAAGCCGGAAATTGACCTTCCGGATGACGTTGACCACTATGCACAGGAAGTTTATGAAAAAGCAAGGGATAACTTTGAGCTTTTCAGGCAAAAGGGCTGGCTGACGCCCGATAAAGGAAACTACCTTTACATTTATGCTCAGACCATGAACGGTAAAACCCAGTATGGACTGGTGGGATGCGCTGCCGTAGAGGATTATCTGAACAATGTGATCAAAAAACACGAACTCACCCGCAAGGTAAAAGAGGAAGACCGGATGAAGCACGTCCGCATTACCAATGCAAACATGGAACCTGTGTTTTTCAGCTACCCGGCTATGCCTGAGATAGATGCAATTGTGGCCGGTTGGGTGAAAAATCATCAGCCGGAATACGATTTCACGGCCGACGACGGTTTTGGCCACCACTTTTGGGTAATTGACGACCAGTCAACGATTGACCAGCTCATCGCATTATTTACTACCTTGCCATCAACCTATGTGGCTGATGGTCACCACCGTACAGCAGCCGCTGCATTGGTGGGCAACGAGAAAAAACTGAATAATCCCAATCACAAAGGCGACGAGGAATACAACTTCTTCCTTGCTGTTCATTTTCCTGACAATCAGCTTACAATTATTGATTACAACCGTGTGGTTACCGACCTGAACGGCATGTCAGACCAACAGTTTATCGAAAAACTGAAAGACAATTTCGATTTGGCAGAAAAAGGAACCGGCATCTATAAACCTGACCGCCTGCACAACTTCGGAATGTACCTCGGTGGAAAATGGTACTCACTCACCGCAAAACCAGGCACTTACAATGACTCCGACCCGATCGGAGTTCTTGACGTTACCATCCTTTCCAGCCTGGTTCTCGATCAGTTGCTCGATATCAAAGATTTGAGGACATCCGAACGTGTTGATTTTGTGGGAGGTATCCGCGGTTTAGGCGAATTGGAACGCAGGGTTAATTCGGGTGAAATGAAAGCAGCATTTGCCTTGTACCCGGTTTCGATGAAACAGCTGATTGACATTGCTGACACCGGAAATATCATGCCGCCCAAAACCACCTGGTTCGAACCAAAGCTGAGAAGCGGCCTGGTTGTGCATTTGCTCGACACTATTTAATTTAAAACAATAATCATGGAAGCTAAAGAATTGGTTTTAAAAGCATTAAAAGAATCGTCCGAGCCTTTAAAAGGCGGCGAGATCGCAGAAAAGTCAGGGGTGGACAAAAAAGAGGTGGATAAGGTGATCAAAATTCTGGTCAAAGAAGACCTCATTCACTCGCCCAAAAGGTGTTTTTACACCGCTAAGTAAGTTTAAGGTTTACAGCCCGCTTTGACTACAGAGCGGGCTTCTTATTTAACTGATTTTCTTTTAATTCAATTTGTAAAAGTATGTCCCGATACGGAAAATGGATTGGGGGAGGGCTCGGTTGGGCGCTGGGTGGCCCAATCGGCGGAGTTCTTGGCTTCCTCTTTGGCTCGATGTTCGACAGTATGCAAACGGCTGAGTTTGAATACAAACCCCCAGTAACCGGTCAGTCTGGTGAACAACAATCTCCACGGAGTAACTGGTATGCCCGCCGGCAAACGCAACCCGGTGATTTTACCATCAGTCTGTTGGTGCTCTCGGCTGCTGTGATGAAAGCCGATCAGCGGGTAATGAAGTCGGAGCTGGATTATGTTAAAGCATTTCTTGTCAGGCAATTTGGCGAAGAGATAGCTGCTCAACAGGCACTTTTGCTTCGTGATATTCTGAAGCAGGAAATCAATGTGAAGGAGGTTGCCGGCCAGATAAGTCGCTATATGGATTACTCTTCCAGGTTGCAGTTGCTCCATTACCTTTTTGGGATTGTCCTGGCC
The DNA here is from genome assembly GCA_036794825.1 of Bacteroidales bacterium. GTDB lineage: Bacteria > Bacteroidota > Bacteroidia > Bacteroidales > 4484-276 > RZYY01. The sequence goes on from DAIRGA010000021.1 coordinate 73,919, forward strand.
GACGGGCAGACACCCCAGGCAGAAGTTGTTCTGGTTGAGCAAATTGCGGGTTTCATTGGTATTTCCCACGCCGACTTCACCTCCATCAAAGCCATGTTTATCAAGGATAATTTCAACAATTACAAAATTCTTGATTTACAACCTGATGCTACCGATGAAGAGGTGAAAAAAGCCTACCGGAAAATGGCACTGAAATACCATCCCGACCGGGTGGCACACCTCGGGCCGGAGGTTCAGCATTCGGCAAAGGAAAAATTCCAGCAGCTCAACGCCGCCTACAATGCCATCAAAGCCGAAAGGGGTATGAATTAATCCTCTTATTCAATACTATGGAAGTCGTCAGGGCGTTGAGAAGTCAATTTCTAAAACTTTACCAAACAAACTAAATTTGAAAGACATGAAAATTGCTGTCCCGGTTACCGAATTTGGTCAGATAGACGACCATTTCGGACATTGTGAAGAGTACCAGGTATTTACGATTTCTGATGAGAACAAAATTGCGGGTTTGAAAACCATCCGCTCAGAGCTGGGATGTGGTTGCAAATCCAACATTGCCGGCACTTTGGCTGCCGCCGGAGTGAAGATTATGCTGGCTGGAGGGATCGGTGCTGGCGCAATCCAGGTGCTTAATGCCGAGGGAATTGAAGTGATTCGCGGTTGTTCGGGTGAGGCGGAAGATGTTGTCAATCAGTATCTTTCGGGCAAAATCTCCGACAATGGCCAAAGTTGTCTGCATCACGAGCACCATCATGATCACGGACACGAAGATGGTCACGTTTGCAGCCATTAAATTCTGCAAATCATCGCTTGCTTTTGCATCAGTCTACTTCAAACTTCTCGAATAGCTGAAGTAATCACCGGCTTTCAAGCCATGCCTGCTCACAAAACCTCCGTTGACCTCGATGACTTATTATAGGATCGTCGGGAATGGTAGGGCCGAGCGGTATTAGCGATAGAATTATCCGGAGCGGTAATGTCGTTGCAAGATAGTCAAAGTAAGACTCAGTCTTAAAATTAGGGGGTTAAATCAGTCTCCATTGGAGAATATTGAATAGTGAATATCGAATAATGAATATTGAATGAAAAACAGTCACCCATGAATTGTTTGCGACAGCCACCAAAGTTTGAGCTTTGGGGGAATTGATAGGTTTCAAGGGGTAAATTGGAAAATCGAATATAGTCTAAAGCAGGCCATCTCGATGTTGGATACTTCTGCGAGGAATCTTGAAAAAGATGGCGGTTTTTCCTTCTACTTCAAACTTCTCGAATAGCTGAAGTAATCACCGGCTTTCAAGCCATGCCTGCTCACAAAACCTCCGTTGACCTCGATAACGTATTTGGCCTTGCTGCGGGAGGGGAGGGTCTCTTCCGATTCAGGAGTGGTGTTTTCGTAAATGCTGAGAATCCTGAAATCCTTGTCGGCATAGATGATGTCCAGCGGGATATGCGTGTTTTTCATCCAGTAGCCAAGATGTTGTTCCTCGGTATAGATAAAGAGCATTCCCATGTTTTCGGGCATATAAAACCGGTACATCAATCCCCTCTCCCTGGCTTGCGGCGTGTCAGCGATCTCGATCAGGATGGTTATGATGGAATCGTTTTCGGCAGAGCGAAATTGCAGTTGGCCGTCAACCCTGTAAAAATTTTCCTTGTTAACCTCTTGTGATTGAGCACTATCTGCCGGTTTTTTGTCCTTTAAAAAATCCATTGCAAAAATCAGGAAAACCACCAGGGGTATAAGAAACAGCAAGAAAATGATTGTCATCCTGCGGGTGGCTGGTTTTCGGCGGTTTTGAATATGTCTGCTTAATTCCATCGTTATCAGTTTATTTGATTTTTAATACGAAACGAAGTCTGTATATTCCTGAATATCTTGCTGATAGCAAACAGGATTACCAGGAAAAATATTATGGCCGCACCTGAAGGGATGTTCAGATAATAGGAGAGAAGCAACCCCGACATGCTGCCGATAAACCCTATGATCACCGAAAGCCAGATCATCTTTTCAAACTTTTTCGTGAAAATATTGGCAATGGTTTGCGGAATGGTGAGCAGCGAAATGACCAGAATAATGCCAACAACCCTGATGTTGAGTACGATAGTCAGTGCTACAATGGTTATCATCATATAATTGACCAGCTCCACAGGCAGTTTGGCTGCACGGGCATATTGCTCATCAAAAGCCACGAAAAGAATGGTTTTGTACATCAGCACGAAAATGATGATGATCAGGATGGTGAGCGCAAGCAGCAGGTAGAGATTTAAGCTGTTTACTGTCAGTATGTTGCCAAAGAGAAAGCTCATCAGGTTAGCGGAATAGCCAGGTGTGAGAAAAATGAAAATGATGCCGACAGCCATTCCGAACGACCAGAGAATCGCAATTACCGAATCTTCGCGGACATTGGTCTTTTTCGACATATATTCGATGCCAAGCGCTGATAAAACACTGAAAATCATCGCTCCTACGATTGGGTTAAACCCGAAATAGTAGCCTATACCTATCCCGCCAAATGAGGCATGGGTAATTCCACCGCTTATAAATACAATTCGCCTCGCCACGATATATGTACCGGCGATACCACAAGCGATACTGGCCAGAAATGCAGCGAGTACTGCATTGATAAAAAACTGGTACTCAAAAAGATGTAAAAATGAATCCATGGGTTAATGGTTATGGTGGTGTTCTTTGAGGATGGTGTGTGGTATATCGCCGTGGGCAATGATCTGGATCGGGCAGTTGTAGGCGGCCAGTTGTTCCTGGGTGATGATGTTTGAGCTGTGATAATGAAGTTCGCGGTTAACGCAGGCAATGGATTTTACAAAATAGGTGATGGTTCCCACGTCGTGCGATATCATCAGGATGGCCATGCTCTGGTTCAATTTCTTAAGTGTTTGATATAGATCGCTTTCGAACTTATTGTCAACGAAGGTGTTAGGCTCATCGAGGATCAGAAGCTGTGGATCAGAAACGATAGCCCGGCACAGGAAAACCCGCTGCATTTGACCTCCGGAAAGCTCTCCCATGTTTTTGTCGGCCAGGTGCCCAATGCCCATCGCATCCAGCATTTCACGGGCCTTAATGACCTGCGGTTTTGAAAAACGGTTTATCATCCTGTAAGGCCTGGCCAGCCCCGAAAGAACTACGTTCAGGACTGTGATGGGGAAAACCTTGTCGGTGTTGCTGACTTGCGGCAGATACCCCATCTGAAGCTGATTACCCGGCTCACTAATGTTATGATATATCACTTTGCCGGACATCGGTCGGATTAATCCGAGAATCACCTTTACCAAAGTAGTTTTTCCTCCTCCGTTCGGCCCGATTACCCCTATAAAATCATTTTCACGGATGGTCAGGTTAACATTCCGGAGAATAATATCCTCGTCGTACCCTGCTGTAACTCCCTGAACTTCAACAAGTGGATGCATCGGTGGTTATGGATTTGGGTTGAGGATTAAACCTGCAATTCCATTCAGGTTTTCCAGCCAGTTTTCGGCCAATGGATCAATCTGTATAACCTTCGCTCCCAGCTCTTTGGCAACCAGTCGCGCATTGGAAGCATCAAATTCCTTTTGAATGAAAACCACACTCACCGCTGCCTCTTTTGCAACATCAATGGTGTTTTTAAGCTGCGAGGGGGTTGGCTCTTTACCCTCCTGCTCGATTGCGATTTGCTCCAGGCCATAATCACGCGCAAAATAACCTAAAACGGGATGAAAAATCACAAACTGAAGCCGCTCATTATCAGCCATTTGATTTTGGATAATTTCATCGGCTTCACTAATTTTCTGTTTTAACAGCTCAGCATTTTTCAGCAAACTCTCTGAATGTTCTGGAAAAGCCTCAAGCAAAGCATTGGTGATATTTTCGGCGATCTTTAGTCCGTTTTTGAACGAAAGCCATATATGCGGATCAACACCATGATCACCGTGGTCGTGAGTCGGATCGTCGCAATGGTGCCCGGAAATCATATTAATCCCCGAACTCAGATCGGTCACTTTCAGCTGAGGATGATTTTTTTTGAGCGTTGGCAGCAGATTCTGCTCCAGCGGCAGGTTGCCGTTTATCAGGAAAAAGTCGGCTTTGCTGATGGCTTTCAACTGATGCGGTGATGGATCATAATCGTGATGATTGGTTCCCGGCGGTATCAAAACCAATATGTCAGCGAGGTCACCAGCAATTTGTTCCACAAAATACTTATACGGCGCAATACTCACCAGAATGGTGGGTTTTTCGCTCCGCTGCTCCAATGTGGATGTGCATCCGGAGAGCATCGGAATTATGGTTGCTAATATTACGATCATCATGGCATTACGAAAATGCTTCAGCAAATCACAACTTTCAGGCTTTTGTTTCATGCTAAATTGAGTTTTAAAATTTATTTTTTTTATTAATATTTTTGGAACAGGATCAAATCCGGATGTTCCCCAGGGGTGGCATCTCGAAATACGGTTGGCTGCAAGTTTTCCGCCTTTCAACGGGCCGTGTCGCTGCAAAGCCGTTGCCGTATATTCCGAACATGTGGGGATATGCCTGCAGGATGCTGGTGTAAGTGGCGAAATCACATACTGGTAAAACCTTATAGGGATTACCAGGATGTTTACAAATATATTCAGCAGGTTATTTTTCATAACATTTTGGTAATGATATGCTTATTCACCACCGCTGAATTCCACAAAATTCCGGTCGGTTTCGTAAAGTACAACTGAGAGTTCAAATTTCGGATCAATTTGTTCCCGCAGAATGTTCCATATCCTTATTGCAATATTCTCTGCGCTTGGGTTGAGATCGGCAAAGTCGTCCACATCAAGGTAGAGGTTTTTGTGGTCGTAACGCTCTTCAATGTGCTCTTTCACAATGTCTTTGAGCGCCTTCATATCCATCACGTAACCGGTTTCAGGATCCACTTCCCCTTTTACTTTGACAATCAGGTCGTAATTGTGACCGTGATAATTCGGATTGTTGCACGATCCGAAAACCTTTTCGTTTTTCTTATCGTCCCAGTTGGGGTTGTGAAGCCGGTGTGTGGCATTAAAATGGGTTTGACGGCAGGCTGTTACTTTCATTGTCGTGAGATTTTTTGATTTCAATGGGTTTTAAATTTCGAGTTGTTTGCATTGCAGGTTTTACAGAATCCAAAAACCACGTAATTGGTTTCGAGTTTTGTGAAGCCGTCGGGCAGGTTCAACGGTTCGACAAGACTATCGTGAAGGCATTGTACCACGCTGCAGCTCAGGCATTTGAAATGAATGTGATCCGTGTTGTGCCTCCCTGTGTGTATGTCTCTTTCGGGTAAAACATACCGCGATTCGTGATTATTGACAAAAATCTGGTGGGCAATCCCCTTTTCTACCAAAGTTTTGAGATTCCGGTAAAGCGTAACCCGGTCGCAATTCATCTTCATCTTTTCGGTGATTTCGGGTGATGACAAAGCTACATCGCTCTGCATCAGCACATTAATAATCTCTTCCCTGATTTTGGTCTGACTCAGGTTGTACTCCTTAAGTAGTTGGGATGGGATATGATTTGATTTTTGCAACATAGTTGCAAAAATACAATTAAGTTGCAGAATTGTTTAAAAATCTGCCTACCGGTGGCAAATTTGTCTGAATTCACATAATCTGCATGTTTTCAGATTGTCCGTTTTTGCGAAAGGAACCTCCCTGTTGTATAGTTCGGCAATTATTTGCATCAGGATTTCTTCAAACGAATCCAGCGCTGGCTGATCAATAGCGATTCCTGTGCTTTTCTGATCCTCTGCCTTAATTTCAAAGCAGATTAGTCCCTGCCCGGGTGTTTGCATTCCAAAAATGCCGGCGTTAAAAGGCAGTGGCTGGTTTGGGTATTTTTTACTGTACAACCAGGCGTACATCAATACCTGGAGTGCTTTACCATTTTTCTCAGCGTTGGTAAATGCTTCCCATGAATCGAACTGCAATTCCTTATTTTCAACTCCACCCGTTTTGTAATCAATGATCCGCAGGATGCCGTTAACCTTGTCAACACGGTCAATGAAACCCTTTAGGAGGATTTCTTTACCTTTCAGGCCAGGTATACTGATCGTGGAGGAAACTCTTTCTTCCAGGGCAACGATGGTGAGGTGTTTGTTGATTCTTTCCTGCTCTTTCAGGAAGGCCTTTTCGTTGACGAGGAATTGCCTGATAAAATTCCGGATTACTTCGCTGATAAGTTTATTCCAGCCGTAGCTAATTTCTCCTCCGGAGTATTTATCGCTGAAAGCCAGGGCGATAGCTTCATCAGCACGGCTGTGCATTTCGTCCAGGTCGGTTGTGTGAAGAATCTTGTTGATATAGGGCAAATACAGGATTTCGAGGGCTTTGTGGACAATATTTCCAAGGGTCATAAAATCAATGGATTCCTCAACCTCTTCAGCTTCGATGATTCCGGCAATTTCGGCAAGGTAAAATTTTAAACTGCAACTCCTGTAATTATTTATGGCTGAAGGAGAAAGACCACGTTTCCCTTTTGCAATCAATTCAGCTAAAACATTTTCATCTTTTTCGATAATGATTTCCTGGTCGCCTGAAATTTCAGGAAGCGGCAGGCTAACCACTTTTCGGGTTATGGAATGGGCTGGTTGATATTTTGGTAATTCATGTTCCAGCTGCATGATGAAACGGCTTGGTTCACCGCCGCCAAGTTCATCCGGCTCAGTGTTGAAAACCAGGTGTATCTCGCTGGCTATCTGCAACAAACGATAAAAATGGTAGGCTGAAACCGCATTTCTTTCTGCCGTACCCGGTAATGCGTATTCTCTCTGTATATCGGGTGGAATAAAGGAATTGGCAGCGGCGCCTGACGGGAAAATGCCCTCATTCGCCGAAAGCAAAATGATCTTGTCAAAATCGAGTGTACGGGTTTCAAGAACTCCCATGATCTGCAAACCTGTTAATGGCTCTCCCTCAAAGGGGATGGTTGTGTTTTGAACGATGTGCTTAAATAACTTTCTGAGCGTTTTTGTGGATGTAACAATTTGATATGTAGAGATTAAACTTTGTAAACGGGTAAAGATTTTCGAGAGCTGATAAAGGTATTCTGCTTCAAAGATCATCTCCTCAGCCCTTTCAGCGTTGTTAAAAATTCGGTCGCGTAGTTTTCGGATAATAAGCAGGATTCTGTCAATCAGTTCGATGGGTGAAGGGGTAAGGCTGCTGAAAACCAGTTCGAGAATTTCTCTTGTATCCTGATGAAAATTAGCCACTAAAGCAATTAACTCCTCAGTGCTGTAGAAAACCCGTCTGGAAGCATTAATTGTGTCAAGGCACCTCGGAGTTTCGGGGTTCTGGTTCAGTAAAGGGTGGGTGAGAAGTGTAGTTACATCGTTGTGGTAGAATCCTTTAGGAGCATTCTGACCGGCAACCTGCAATCGCTGGACGTTTTCATACATTCGCATAACCTGGTTGAAAAACTGTGTAGCGATGGTCATTCTCAGCGGGAAGCCCATGGTGACATTGAACTTCGGAGTGTTGTTGTACAGAGAGTTTAAAACCGGAAAAAGCAGATTCTCATCTGCCAGAACCAATGCCGCATTGCTCAGCTCTTCCGTTCCGGCATGGTCCAATCCGGCCCATCCTCGGATAATATCTGCTGCGTACTGTGCCTGTCCAATACTTTTCGGAATGCCAACAAGATTAATCTTTTTAATGGTCGTTTTGAAGTTCTCATCAATCCACTTAAAATTCTCTACATCAGCTTTTTCGATCTCTTTTCGGAGGAAATGGCCTGCTTCCTGCTTTTTGTCCGAGAGGTAATAATCATCAACATCATAGAGTTGCTCAGCAAAACCACTTTCCTTTAAATGAGCAACAATTTTCTGCTCCGAAACGGTCATTGCATTGAATCCGGCGAAGTAGATTTTTTTCCAGAGGAGATTATTTGCTATAGATTCAATATTTTCAGCCAACACCCTATATGCCAGTCCTTTGTATCCCAACTTCTTAGCTTCACATTGACTTCGTAAAGTTTGATAGTATTCGGCCAGCGACTGATAGAACCGGAGATATTGCCGGGCTGACGCTGAAAGACCCGTTCCGGCCGGATTCCATCTCTCGATGGCTTTTGCTTCGGATAGATAGGTAAACAGTGATTCTGCATCCACCATGTTCATATCAACTGCACTGAAATCACTTATCAGCGTCATTGCGCTGGAAATGAAGTCATCAAAAGTTTCAGGAGCGGTGTTGGTTACTTTTTGATGGATAGCATAGAGGTCAAAAAGCAAGCCCGTCGTTTCTGCCATCCCAAAGCCTGAAACCTTTACGACGAAGTCTTCGATGGAAAAAATATCCGGCGACCAGGTAGTCTTTCCGGTGAACTGAGGAATGCTCTTTTTCAGAAACAGGCCGGCCCGGCGGTTAGGTAATACGATACACACATCAGCAAGATTATCAGGATGTTGAGTGCAAATGTGTTGGCTTACTTTGTCAAGAAATCGCTGCATAATATTGGGGGATAATCAACCCTCAAAAGTAGAAATTTCCGGTTAGCCGCAGCAACGCTGGCGGGATTGAAGTGTTCACCAGACATTTTCCCGAAACAACCTACTTTTGCCCTCATGCAAATCATCACAAAATATTTTCCTGATCTCGCTGCCGGACAGGTTTCACGGTTTGAGCAACTGGAACCGCTCTACAACGAATTGAACCAGAAAGTCAATGTGATTTCCCGCAAAGACATCGAAAATCTGTATGAACGGCATGTGCTTCATTCGCTGTCAATTGCAAAAATCACGAATTTCAAACCGGGAACGATGATCCTGGATGCCGGCACCGGCGGCGGTTTCCCGGGAATTCCGCTGGCGATATATTTTCCCGGAGTCAAGTTCCACCTGATTGATTCGATCGGAAAGAAGATCAGAGTTGTGGAAAGTGTGGCCGCTGCTTTAGGGTTGGAAAACCTGACCGCATCGTGCATGAGACTGGAGGAGGTAAAAGACAAATACGATTTCGTTGTAAGCCGCGCCGTTGCTGCCATTCCACAGATGTTGGCATGGGCAAAAGGCAGGATCAGCAAGGAAGGATTTAACGACCTCAACAATGGAATGCTCTATTTGAAAGGCGGCGACTTTATGGAAGAGATGCAAGTGGTGAAGATGAAATACCGTATTTACAACCTGGCCGATTACTTCGGAGAGGAATTTTTCCAGACCAAATGTCTGGTGCATCTGTGGCAATAGCTAGCCATTGATGTTGATTATTAAGTATTTACTGCTTCCCACCAACTGCCTGCCCGATTCAATTTGATCAAATTGTTACTTTCGCAACGCTAATCGGATCCATTGAAAAAAACCATAGTATCGGTAATCAACGACCTGGCCACCGACCGAAGGGTGGCTAAAACCTGCAACACGCTTGTGGATCTGGGGTTTGATGTCCTCCTTGTAGGACGAAAACTTCCCAGTAGTCTTCCCGTTGGCTCGTGCCGCTATGCAACCCACAGGATGCGGCTCCTGTTCACCCGCGGACCGCTGTTCTATGCAGAATACAACATCCGGCTTTTCATCTTTTTGCTTCTAAGAAAATCGAATCTTCTTTTCTCCAATGATCTGGATACGCTTATGCCCAATTATCTGATATCCAGATTAAAAAGCGTTCCAATTGTTTACGACAGCCACGAGTATTTCACCGAAACTCCCGAGCTGGTCAACCGTAAGTTTGTGAAGAGGGTCTGGAAATTTATCGAGCGTTCAATTTTTCCGAGGCTAAAGGATGTAATCACTGTAAATGAATCCATTGCCGAACTTTTTAAATCAAAATATGGTGTCGAAGTTCAGGTAGTTCGGAATATTCCACCTTCAACGAAGTTGACTCAACTGAAAAGCCGCCGTGAGCTTGGGCTTCCGGAGGATAAGCATGTGATCCTGTTGCAGGGGGCAGGCATCAATATTCAGCGCGGTGCCGAGGAGTTGGTGGAAGCCATGCATTGGGTGAACGATGCTTTGCTACTGATAATCGGTAGCGGCGATGTGATCGGGATATTGAGGCAGATGCGGTTAGAATTGAAACTCGAAGATAAGATTTTGTTTCTCCCCAAAATGCCTTATGCCCAATTGATCCATTACACCGCTGCCGCTGATTTGGGTCTGACGCTCGATAAAGATACCAACATCAACTATCGCTATTCATTGCCCAACAAGCTCTTCGACTACATCCATGCCGGGACGCCGGTGCTTGCTTCTCCACTCCTGGAGGTCAAAAAGATCGTCGAACAATATGGAGTTGGAGAATTGATGCAAAATCATGATCCTCATCAACTTGCAGACAAAATCAATACTATCCTCCGCGACAGGGCGAAATTGGCCATTTATCGCGAAAACTGCTTCAAAGCAGCCAAATTCCTGACCTGGGAAAACGAACAAAAGGTTTTGGTAAAAATCCTTCAAAAATATGCCTGACAATCACCTGCATATCGTCTCTTTCGATATTCCTTATCCGCCCAACTACGGTGGGGTGATTGACGTATATTATAAATTGATAGCGCTGAGCAGGGCCGGAATTAAAATTCACCTCCACTGCTACGAGTATGGCCGAAACCATGCACCGGAACTGAACCAATGGTGCGAGGAAGTACATTATTATCCTCGCCGTACCGGCGTTTGGTCGTCGCTCGGGAAACGACCATATATAGTTCAAAGTCGCAGGTCGGAACATCTGATTGCGAGGTTGGCCAAAGACAACTATCCGATCCTGTTTGAGGGGCTTCATTCGTGTTATTTTATTGAAGATGAGAGGCTTAATGGACGCAGAAAGATCTACCGCGAAAGCAACATCGAGCACCATTACTATTACCACCTTTTCAAAGCCGAGCGCAATCTTTTCAGGAAATTCTACTTTATCTCCGCCAGTTTAAAGCTGCTTTTGTATCAGAAAATCCTGAAACATGCCACCCTGATGCTGGTGGTTTCGCAAAGTGATACCGCTTACCTTCAGCACCGTTTCAAAAGCCAGAGAGTGGTTTATCTCCCGAGTTTTCACCCAAACGAAGAATTTTCGGTGATGCCGGGCCGGGGTGATTATGCATTGTATCATGGAAATCTGTCGGTAACGGAGAACTACAAGGCAGCCAGGTATTTAATTACCAAAGTTTTTGCCGGATCTAACCACAAATTGATAATTGCCGGGCTGGATCCTCCCGAATCACTCGTCAGACTGATTGAAGAATACCCGAACATCGAACTGGTGTCAAACCCTGACGATGAAACGCTTTTCGGGCTGATTCGAAATGCACATGCCAATGTTTTGGTTACTTTCCAGCCAACGGGTTTAAAGCTGAAACTCCTCAACACCTTGTACCAGGGACGTTACAGCGTGGTGAATCCGGACATGGTTGCAGGAACAGGTCTCGAATCACTGTGCAGGATAGCATCGGATGCTAAAGGATTGAAAGAGGCGATTGAAGATGTTTTCGACCACGATTTTGACATTCACGAAGTTGAAAACCGCCGCAATATACTCACTGGAATTTACTCCAATAAAGTTAAAGCAGATCAATTGATACAGCTTGTTTTTGGCTGATGTTGACTGGTGTAGATTTTCGGTGAAAATTGATTTTCTGCCTTCTTCTATGGCGACCAAATTTTACTCCACCATCAACTTTAATGTTTCCTGTTTATCGCCTGAAATAAAACGGGCCAAATAGATTCCGGAACTCACATTTCCTGCCGGATTCCATTCTATTATAGGGTTTGACGGGTCAACCGTCTGATGCAATTCAGCAACCAGGTTGCCGGTTACATCGTAGATCATCACTGCAACTTCTTCCTGCTTATCAAGGTTAAAAGTAAAGTTGAAATTGCCATTGGATGGATTTGGGTAAACCTGAAAGTACTTTCCTGGCAAATATCCTTGTTCATCTATCGAAGTGTTGAGCCATTCGGGCTTCTCGATCTTCACGGAGGAGAAAAGCCGGTATTCGCCCGGCTGAAGGCTTACGGTGATATTGGCATTGGGCACTGCCAGCTCGGACTGGCTGTAAAATTCATACCATGTGCCAAAGCCTGGCCAGCCCGGTGTGACGGTGGTTGCTGAGGTTCCGAAATTTCCAACTACCACCACATTCATCGAAGCGTGTTTTAAGATGATTGATTTGTTAGCGCCGGCAAGATTCAAAGTAAAGTCTGTGGTTCTGAAAACATGGTAATTTTTCTTCAGGTCAATCAGAGCAGCGTAAACATTGAAAAGATATTCGCGGCGCCATTCGTCCAGATAAAACCAGCGGATGGGTTTCGGACCGGTTCTGCCATTAAATTCAATGGTAACGTCGTATCCGTATTCGCCAAATTGCCAGATCATTTTCGGGCCGGGAATCGTAAAGAAGAAGTTGGCAGCAAGCTCCATACGCTGCAGCGCAGTAGCTGTGTCTTTTGTGTTGTAACCTGATACCGAGCTGCCGTACATATAGTTTTTGTACAAAAGCCGCTCTTCATCGTGGCTCTCCATGTATCCCATAACATGTGGATCGGCCCAGCCGCGCTTTTTGTACGAAATCCAGGAGAAATCAGAATTGGTTCCACTGTTGTAGCCCATGGTGGCTTCGTTGTAGTTGTGGTTCAGGTTGCCCCAGAGCATCATGCCCATATTGGAAAGTACGGTTTCTTCAGAATTGTCGGCAAAATGCTCGAGGATTATGTAAGCATTGGGTTTGGTTTGCCTTATGGATGCAGAGTAGTCATCCCAGATGTTGATCCTCGTCTGGTCGTATTGTCCCCATGCACCTGTGTTGCCCAGTGTGTTTTTTTGGGTAAACCCTTTCGAGAGGTCAAAACGGAATCCGTCTACCTTAAATTCGGTGAGCCAGAAATCGTTGACGCGCTTGGAGAAGGCTCTTGTAGCCGGGCTTTCGTGGTTGAAGTCGTAGCCCACATTAAAGTCATGTTTCGCCACCGGGTTGTAGAACGGACTGTTGGCGGCAGGGCGATTGTTGGCTTTGTCCCAGTAAAGCATCACATAAGGTGATGTTCCGAAGGAATGATTCAGCACCATATCAATCACTACAGCGATTCCGTTGGCGTGACATTCGTCAATAAAGGCTTTCAACGTGTTTTTCGGGCCGTAATATTTATCCACGGCAAAGTAATAGTTCGGGTTGTAGCCCCAGGAGATGTTACCTTCAAATTCGTTCACCGGCATCAGCTCTATTACATTTACTCCCAGTCTTTTAAAGTATCCGATCGTGTCTATCAGGCTTTGGAAAGTGTGAAGCGCTGTAAAATCCCGCACCAGCAACTCATACACTACCATGTCCTCCACGGCAGGTGGTGTAAAGTTGGTAACCTGCCATTGGTATGGAACCTGCGCCGTTTGCAGCACAGTGGCTACTCCGGTGGTCATTCCGCTTGGGTAGGGGATCAGGTTGGGATAGGTGGCGTTGTTGATGTACTGGTCGTTCCAGGGGTCGCTCACTTTTTCAGCATAAGGATCGCCGATACGGATTTCTCCATCAACCTCATATTGAAAAATATACTCCTTTCCTGCCTCCAGGTTGTTGATCTGCACCCAGTAACGGTTTTGCTCGGCAGTTTTTTTCATGTAGAAATTCTCATCGTATTGCCAATTGTTGAAATCCCCCAAAACAAACACATAACTTTTGTAAGGTGCATATAATGAAAGGATTACTGTATTATCATCAATGTAATTGATCCCGTCAATAATGCCCGCTGGCACGGCTGCAATCTCGGGCGCCGGAATTACAAAGTAGATAAATGAAGCGCTGGTGCTTGTTTCTTCATTTTTTGCCATAACCTCCACCGGTACGTCAGTCCAGTAACCGCTAATGTTTTCAGCCACAAGGCTGTAGTTGATGGTGATTCCTTCGATGGCCAACCTGAGTTCGCTGTTCACATACAGAAACATCGAATCAGCCTGCGGACTGGAGGCAATCACCGGGATGGTTTCATTTTCTACCATCATTACCCTGTCCTTGTCGGGCGAACTAATAATGATGCTCAGACCTCCCTCGTAAACATCCACAAACAAGTCGGCCGACTGCGTATTCCCATCGGCGCTGCGGAATACGAACGCCATTTTTCGAATGATCTTATCGGCTGGAACGCCATAAAATGCACGGATTGAGGGTGTTATGTTAAGCGTGTATTTCTTGTTGCCGATGCTGGTCAGCTTGGGTTGCGTCTGATTATTTCCCCAGCTTCCGATCACATATTGCCAATTGGCATTTCCCTCGATGATAACTCCCGTGTGGGTGTAAACATCGCCGTTGTAATTGGCCAATGGCGTGCCGGTGGCATCAAAGGTGAGCAACACCTGATCCATATCGGTCGGGTATTGAGGATCGGTGGTTACCTGGTTAAAGGCAGTAAGTGTAATAAAAAGGAAAGCGAGTAACAATTTAAAACTCTTCATGGGGATAAACTTTATTAGTGATTAGAATTGGCAGCAAAGATACTGGAAATGATAAAATCTGTGAGAATTTTGATTAATGCTCAGGCAATCAATGGGATAGCTATTGTCTGCCTTTCAGGCTGGCAAGCGAAAGTAATACACCGAGGACAATTCCCAGCAGTGCGGCAAAGAGGATCCTCATTTCTGCCGGCAGCAGAAAGGTGATGGTGTGCGCCGGGTACCAGAACAGCGGAATGGTTTTTTTGAACACGAAATTCCATTGTACATCCCAGTTCATGTTTTTGATGATTTTTCCAAATGGAATTGGCGTGAAAAGTCCTCTCAATGTGCCGCCATTATAAAGGATGTGGGAATCAGTAATTTTATGAAATGTCATGAATACCGGCGCAAAAAACGTATTCATCGTAATACTTACCGCGGCTGCTGTTAAGAGTTGCAGCCATGAAAAGGTCTCGAAGAAGTTCTGGTTCAGGATTTCGGATGGCTTCAATCCTCTATAATCCACGCCCATTGCAGCCAGCATCGCCGGCGCTCCTTCGCCAAAGATGACAAATGCCATTTTGATGGCGATTCCCAGAAAACCCCATACCAAAGCTCTCGGCAAAATCCCAAAACCCGGCTGATTGTAGCTTCCGGTTCTTATGCGAAGGCCAATCACCTCGCCGGTAGTGGAGAGCAGTGCAAACTTGAAAAAGCTGATCCAGAAGGGATGTTCCAGGTTGAATTGATTGTAAAATTCATACACCGGATCAAGCAGCACAAAGGGCAAAACGAAGAGGATGACGCCGGCCAGAAAATAGAAATCCTGCTTTTTCATGGACTTGATTTGAATTTTCTGCAAACATACCCCTTTCGTTAGTTTCAGGAGATTTTTTCCAATTGGGGATGATAAAATTTGTCCGGATAAAAAAAGATTTACTTTTGTTCCTACTAATGTGTTAAACGCATCTAATTATAATTATAAGTTTATGAAACCCATTTTACAGTTCGGTTTTTTCAGCAGAAGTTTGTTGCTGATTGCAGCGATTTTCGTTTTCATGATGTCGTGCAACGATTTGCAGGACGATCTGGATTTCAGTAAGTTGGTCTTGCCCGGCTGGAACCCGGAATACGCCATCCCACTGGTTAATTCTGAATACGCTGTTACCGATTTTTTCTCTGACGAAAACCAGGAATTCATTAGTTTTGATGAGGATGGCCTTATCAGCCTGATTTACAACAGCAGCACCCTGTCTTCGAGCCAGGCACAGGATTTTTTCTTTCTCGATGATCGTTTTTTTAATCATGTTTTTCCTCTTTTTGTCTTCCCTTCGTCCACTGCCGACACCATCACCGGCGAGTTTTCCTATTCTTTTTATTCGCAAACCAATAACCAGCGTATTGATACGGTCATTTTCAAAGACGGCGCTTATTCCTTCAGAGGAAAGACCAACCTGAACCGCGAAAATGCCGAACTAAAACTTTCGATTCCCGAAATCATCCACCGGCAGACCAACCAGCCGCTTGGCCTTGCTTTTAATCTCAGCAACCCCGGCGGACAACAGGAGTGGGTGAATTTTGAAACTTCGGTAAACCTGGCGGGGTATAAACTGATTATTAATCCGGAGCTATCGGGTGGCGCCAACCGCATCAGGGTGCTTAGTCAGCTTATTCTGCAACCTGATGCAAACCCGAATCTCTCACCTTATGAATTGGAAATCAGCGGGGATATGCTAAATATGAAATATTCCGATTTTTACGGCTACATGGGCTACTACGATTTCCAGTTTATTGATACTGTGAAAATTGATGTTTTTCGCAAGTCCATCGGTGGATCGGTAGGAGTGGGTCCGCAGGCGCTGACGTTCATTGTGGAGACGTTCAATGAAGTGGGAGTTCCCATATCCTTTGCCGCCCAAACGCTGCAGGCTTACAGCCCTTTTACGCCTCCTTACTACGAGGATATTTATCTGTTCGGGCCGGGCATTCCCAATGAATTCGACATACTATCACCCACACCCCAGCAACTTGGGCAATCGGTTCCAACTGTCCTTGATTTCGGGCAGACCAATTTTCCTGAGGTCTTTCTTAGCCTTGCACCACGGGAGTTTTATTACGATTTCACTGCTTTGCTCAATCCCGGCGGCGATTCCACAGCGCAAAATGTCGTGCAGGATACCAGTAAACTCAGATTCAGAACTTCGCTTGAATTCAAACTCTTTGTGGAGATCGACCACCTGGTTATCCAGGATACACTTGATTTCAACCTTTCTGCTTCAACCATTGACGAAATTGACTACCTGACCTGCCGAATCAATACCGAGAACGGATTCCCTTTCGATGCCAGCGTGCAGATCTATTTCACCGATGTTGATTACAACGTACTCGACTCGCTGATCTATGACGACGACAGCCGGATTATTGCAGGCGGAGAAGTAGGACTGCCGCCAATGCTCAGGGTTACAAAGCCTTCGACAAAAATGACGGATATTACCATGACCAACGACAGGCTCAGGAAAATCATCACTGCTGAAAAACTGCTTATCAGAGCAGGGCTTTCGACTACAAACAACAACCTGGCGAAAGTTTACAGCGACTATTCTTTGAGAGTTAAGGTTGGAGCCAAAACCGGAATCAATTTAGAGACTAACTGATAAATCTGTAAAGCCATGAAAATCATAAATATATCTAAAGGCGTTGTATTTGTTCTGTTGTTGATTTTGTTCCAGCAGTTGAATGCACAAAACGAACGGTCATTGTTCTTTCTACCTGGCATTCCGCAGGAAAAATATATGAATCCGGCCGCATTCCCCGAGAACAAATTTTATATCGGCATCCCGATCTTATCCTCGATGAAGGTCGGGTTGGAAAACACTTTTACTTATGAGGATTTTTTTACTCCTGTTGGCGATTCCATTTACTTCGACAGGGATCATTTTATTGACAATCTTAATCCCGAAACGAGCCTGAATATGGATATGCTTGTCGAGTATTTCTCCGCCGGATTCAGGCTGAATGATAACTATTTTACCTTCAGAATTGCTGATAACGGTAATGTGAATGCCACGTTCACCAAGGAAACGCTGCTCTTTTTCCTTTATGGGAACGGAAGCGACCAGTACCTGGGAAAAGAGGTCAACCTTGGCGGTAATGGTATCAATTTCAGCTTCTTCCGTGAGTATGCGCTGGGTTATTCCAGAAAGATCAATCCAAAACTTAACGTGGGAATGAATATGAAATACCTCCAGGGAATTGCCAATGTCTCTACCAACGATCTCTCTGTCAGCCTTTTCACCGATTCTGTTGATTACACCATCAAGCTGAAATCGAACATCGAAATCAATACCTCCTTGCCCGGTGAGAACGGGGGTATCGAAAGTGCTGATTTCATGCCAAGCAGTGATAACCCGGGGTTTGCATTCGACTTTGGCGCTGAATATCAGTTTAATGAGAAATTATCTGCCGCCCTCGGTGTCACCAACATTGGTTTTATAAACTGGAATGCAAATCCGAAAAACTATCGCTCATCTCATCCTGATGAAGAGTTTGTTTATGAAGGTTTTGAGCTGGAAGAGTATTTTGAGGATAATGCCTTCAACAGCGGCGCATTGAACAATGCGCTGGACTCGATTGCCGATGAGATTGGTGTAGTGGAAACCGCTGAGGGATACCGCACTGCGGTGCCATCGTGGCTTAATATAAACGCAAATTACAGGTTTACACCTTCTCACCAGGCTGGCATTCTTTTTCAAAACCGGTTTTTACAAAATCAGAACTGGAGTACACTAACCCTCGCATATACTTACTCCCTGAAGGATAAGCTTCACGCCATGGTTTCCAACACTTTTTCCAGAAGCTCGGCAATAGCGCCAAGTTTTGGAGTGGGAACCAATTTGGGACCGATGCAGATCTTTATCATCAACGAAAATTTCGTGGCCCCGTTCTCTTATCGCAAAGCTACGTTTTATTCCCTCCATTTAACTATTAACCTGGTTTTCAGGGATAAAGTAAAACTGGCTCCTGAGGAGACAACCACACCGGCGTTGGAAAATTAGATTGTTTACCCAGATATGCACCCTTTATGAAAGCCTGACCACAATAGGCACAGTAGCTCACATTAGTTTATTGGTTTTTGGGTTGAGTCAATTTTTCATTTCCTATTGTGCCCTATTGCGCCTATTGTGGTGAAAAATAAGTAATACCGGCTTCCGCATCAGGAAAATCCCGAATCTTTAAGTTTTCCTTTTTTTCTGCTTTGCTGCCGGAAAAAGAACGTTGTTCAAAATCAGCCTGTAGCCCGGCGAGTTGGGAAAGAGGTTGAGGTCGGTAGCCGGATCGCCAACAAGATGACGGTAATCTTCCGGATCGTGACCCCCGTAAAATGTGAATGTTCCATGTCCATATTCACCGTGAATGTAGCGCGCTTCTCCGGCAGCCTTGTACTCACCCATTATCAGTATATTGGGTTTGATGTTGTTTATGTTGAAGGCGGTTGTTTGTCCCATAAACCCTTTGATTACCTGCATGTGGTTCTGGCACAACATGGTAGGAACAGGGTCCCATTTTGCAGAGAAATCAAACAGCGTGAAGAAGTCATTTTTCTCGGTGATGGTGCGCGGCCGGCTTTCGGTTACATCAATATCGGATATTTCGTAAATGTTAGGATTGGTTATCAGGGTGAAGTTTGTGAAAGCCAACGTGTTGTCGAAGTTCAGTTTTAGCTGTGCGTTGGGATCCATCGGGTCGCCGTCGAACATCGCCTCAACAATATCAACACCATCGGCGGCAAGAGCCACATCAAAGCTATCAGGCGCCGAGCACATCGAGAACATATAGCCGCCGCCTGCCACAAAATCCCTGATCTTCTTGGCCACCGCCAGTTTCATTTGCGAAACCTTATCAAACCCAAGCATCCTTGCAGTCTCTTCGTTGATCCTCACCTCCTCCTGGTACCAGGCTGCATTGCGGAACGAGCGCCAGAACCGGCCGTATTGCCCCGAAAAATCTTCGTGATGAAGGTGAAGCCAGTCGTACATCGGCAGCACACCCTCCATCACTTCCACATCATAAATTACATCGTATGGAATTTCTGCGTAGGCCAAAACAAGTGTAACCGCATCATCCCACGGAAGCTTGTTTTTGGGCGAATAAACCGCAATCTTCGGCGCTTTGTGCAATTTGACTTCATCCATATTCTCTTCGGGATCAGAGATTTCCCTGATGATCTGAGCGGCCTGCACATCAGCAATGATCTCAAAACTCACCCCTCTGATCTTCAACTCGCGCTCCACCTCCTCATAATACCTGCTCATAAAACTCCCGCCACGGTAATTGAGCAGCCAGCTCACCTCAACCTCGCGTTCAAGCGTCCAGTAAGCAATCCCGTAAGCTTTCAGGTGATTTTTCTGCGTTCCGTCCATCGGGATCAGCAGGTAAGCGGCGTTGCTGATTAGGAAACAAAGGAGGAGGGTTATGGTGAATATTGATCTTTTCATGATGGAATATGTGTCAGGATATGGCTTAATAATGATTTCCGGCTTTTTTTATTGCCCGCTGCAAAGACAATTTTGATCATGCAGGAGTAACAATCGAATTTACTTTTGGTTGGGATTCAGGTTTGTCGTTATTGCGAATTGAGGGAAGAAATTTTTAACCGCAATAGGCTCAATAGGGCACAGCAGGTAGCTGGAGATAATTTTTTGACCTATTGAGTTATTGCCAGAAAACTACTATCGTTGAAAATCATTGTTGACCCCAACCCAAATGGGAGCAATGATTTTCAACGATTTACTCCCGGAGTTTATCCCGAGAATTCGGGAGGGTGGGGTAAATAAATCGTTGAAAATTCTTTTGGGAAGTTTTCTGGCAATGAGTATTGAGGAAAAAGTAAGATGAAAAACCCTAAACACTGAACATTTACACTGAGCCTTCGGCGTGAGACTTCGGCGTGAGCGCTAAGTCGAAC
>DAIRGA010000049.1:0-20013 GCA_036794825.1 Bacteroidales bacterium
AATTTGCAAAATTTCCACGTAGTGGATTTACAAATTTTAGTCGGTCAGCAGTGATTTGTTTATTGTATTTTGTATTTTCTGATTTATCCATGTCAGTTACAGTGCTCTGAACTTTCAATCAAGTTTTACTTTGGTTATTCTGGCTATCTTTGGCGGCGCTAAATGGAATAAAATTAAGCATCCGGGTCAATGAAACTTTCTGTCGTAATTGTAAACTACAACGTAATGCATTTCCTCGAACAGTGTCTGCACTCTGTACGGAAAGCTGCCAAAAACATTGATTGTGAGGTTTTTGTGGTTGACAACAATTCGGTTGACGGTTCGGTGAAGATGGTAGAAGAGAAATTTCCGGAGGTAAAGCTGATTATAAATCACGACAACCGCGGTTTTTCAAAGGCCAACAACCAGGCCATCAGGCTGGCAGAGGGCGATTATGTTCTGCTTCTCAACCCGGATACGGTTGTTGAAGAGGATACTTTTGAAAAGATTATAAAGTTCATGGACAGTCATCCCGAAGCTGGCGGCCTTGGAGTGAAAATGGTGGATGGAAAAGGGAAATTCCTTCCCGAATCCAAACGCGGTCTGCCGACTCCCGAAGTGGCGTTTTACAAGATCTTCGGACTTTCAAAACTCTTCCCGAAATCAAAAATCTTTGGGCAATATCATCTCACCTATCTGAGCCCTGACAAAATCCACCAGGTAGAAGTTTTGAGCGGTGCATTCATGATGATACGAAAACCGCTGCTCGATAAAATCGGCGGGCTGGACGAATCCTATTTCATGTACGGCGAAGACATTGACCTTTCTTACCGCATCACCAAAGAGGGCTTCAAAAACTACTATTTTGCCGATACCCGCATCATTCATTACAAAGGCGAAAGCACCAAAAAAAGCTCGATCAATTACGTGCTGGTTTTTTACCAGGCGATGATCATTTTTGCCAAAAAGCATTTCTCTCAGAAGAATGCCCGCCTGTTTTCGCTGCTTATTAATCTTGCTGTATATTTCAGGGCTTTCCTGGCAATCATCCGCCGTGTGACTGGCAAAGTTTTTCTGAAATTTATGGATGTCATCTTCATTTTCGCCGGTATCTACTTCATACAGAGCTATTGGGCCACTTCGGTGGTCTTTAAGGATGGCGGCAACTATCCCATTGAGTTTCTTATCATTGCTGTTCCGGCCTACATCTTTATCTGGCTGCTTTCGGTCTATTTGTCGGGTGGTTACGATAAACCTATCAGTCTTTACAAAATTTTCAGGGGGTTGTTGGGCGGCACCATCGCTATTCTGGTCTTTTACAGCCTTTTAGACGAAACCCTGCGTTACTCCCGCGCCATGATCCTGCTGGGTTCATTCTGGGCCTATCTTGCAATGACATCAATTCGCTACATCCTTCACTGGATGGGGTTTACGGATTATCGTATCGGCGAAGAGGAAAATAAACGGTATATCGTTATTGGCAATCATGAAGAGGCTGGCAGAGTGGCCAAGTTGCTGACAACCATCGAAACGCAGCCCGCTTTTATCGGGCTGGTGAACTTCTCGGAAAATCATACGTCCGGAAATTTCATCGGCACCTTCGACCAGGTGAAGGAGATCATCGAAATTTACCGCATCAACGAGATCATCTTTTGCGCCAAAGACATCCCCTCGCGGTTTATCATTGATAAAATGTCCGAATTGAAATCCATGCAGGTAGATTACAAGATTGCCCCGCCGGAGAGCCTTTCGCTGATTGGCAGCAACTCAATCAATACCGCCGGTGATCTTTTTACCCTCGAGTTGAATTCGATTGCTAAACTTAGCAACCGCCGGAACAAGCGATTTCTCGACATCCTCGCCTCCATTGCGCTGCTGATGAGCCTTCCGGTTACGATTTTCTTAATAAGAAAACCGCTGGGTTTCGTGAAAAACATCTTCGGAGTACTTCTGGCAAAAAAAACCTGGGTTGGATATTGTAATACCGGAACCAGAAATACCGAAATGCTGCCTGAACTTCGCCCGGGAGTGCTTAATCCGTCCGAAGCGCTTAACCACCGGGGTATGAACAGCGACACACTCGACAGACTTAACCTGCTGTATGCCAGGGATTACAGAACCAAAAATGACCTCAACCTGATTTTGAAAGGCCTGAGAAATCTTGGAAATTATTGAAAATCGAACCGGGTGATAATCCATTAGCCGGCATTTCATTAGTTTTGCAAACAAGTTCAGGCTTGAACATTTACAGGGTCATTTTGTTCTGAAAACGTTGATTAATTGACTATAAAGCACTAAAATACATGGCTAAATTTGAAATCGTGATGCCCAAAATGGGCGAGAGTATTATTGAAGCAACCATTACAAAATGGCTGAAAAAACCCGGTGATAAAATCAATGAAGACGACTCGCTGGCCGAGATTGCTACCGATAAAGTGGATTCTGAGATACCATCGCCGGTTGAGGGAAAACTGGTAAAAATTTTATACAACGAAGGCGACGTAGTGCCAGTTGGTAAAGTGATAGCCATCATCGAGATGGAGGGTGATGAGGATGAAGCTGCCGAAACCGGCGAAAAACCCGACACAGCAATGAAGCCCGGGATCGAAGACCGCATCACCGAAACCGAAGGTCATTTGATTGAAGGTGATTTCTCCGCCTCCACACGTTTTTATTCGCCACTGGTGAAGAGCATTGCCAAAAAAGAACAGATTTCGATGCAGGAGCTCGAAAAAATAGCAGGAAGCGGCAAAGAAAATCGTTTAACCAAGGAAGACATCCTTAATTATCTGAAAAACAGGGGTGCAGCAGCACCGGTTGCACAAGCAACACCTGTTCCTGCACAACCGGCCAAAACCGCTCCGGTAGCGGCCGCTCCAAAAGTTGAGCAGCCAAAAGTATTCGCTGCTTCAGGCGACGAAATCCTCGAAATGGACCGTATGCGCAAGCTCATCGCCGACCACATGGTGATGTCCAAGCAGGTTTCGCCGCATGTAACATCATTCATCGAGGTGGATGTAACCAACATTGTAAATTGGAGAAACCGGATAAAAGAGCAGTTCCAGAAGCGTGAAAGCCAGAACTTTACCTTCACTCCCATTTTCATCGAAGCAGCAGCCAAAACCCTGCGCGACTATCCGATGGTAAATGCTTCACTGGATGGCTATAAGATCATCAAACGGAAAAATATAAACATCGGGATGGCTACAGCATTGCCCACCGGAAATCTGATCGTTCCGGTAATAAAAGGCGCTGACCAGCTGAACCTGGTAGGATTGGCCAAAACTGTGAATGACCTGGCCAACCGTGCCCGTACCAACAAGCTTGATCCGGACGAAATCCAGGGAGGAACATTCACCGTAACCAATTTTGGAAGTTTCGACAGCCTTACCGGCACACCCATCATCAACCAGCCGCAGGTAGCAATCCTTGGCCTCGGAGCTATCAAAAAGCGCCCGGTAGTCCTTGAAACAAAAGACGGGGATGTCATCGCTATCCGCCACATTATGATTTTGTCGCTGGCTTATGACCACCGCATTGTGGACGGCGCCCTCGGAGGCATGTACCTGAAACGCATCAGGGAATACCTCGAAAACTTCGACATCAATCAAACCGTGTAAATCAAAATCAAAACAGATAAAAATGGATTCCCCTGGTGGTCAGAACTCCGGGGGTTTCTTTTTTAACCCAGGCGATATGGAACTAAATCTTACCAAACCTCTCGCATTCTTCGACCTCGAAACCACAGGCATCAATGTCGGCATTGACCGCGTGGTGGAAATCAGCGTTGTGAAAGTGCTCCCCAACAACAAAACCGAAATTTACACCAAACGCATCAACCCCACCATCCCCATCCCCCCCCGATCCACCGAAATTCACGGGATTACGGATGAGATGGTGAAAGACGCCCCCACCTTTAAAGACATTGCCAAAGAGTTGAACCAGTTTTTTGGCAACAGCGACCTGGCTGGCTACAACTCCAACAAATTCGATATACCGTTGCTCGTGGAGGAGTTCCTCAGAGCTGATGTGGATTTCGATCTGAAGGGCAGAAAGTTTGTGGATGTGCAGAACATTTTTCACAAAATGGAACCACGCACTCTTCATGCCGCTTACAGATTTTATTGCCAGAAAGATCTCATCAACAACCATTCAGCCGAAGCGGATGCAATGGCTACTTTCGAAATTCTTAAAGCACAACTCGACCGCTACCAGGGGGTAAAAATCAAAAACCGGGAAGGCCAGCTTGTCGAGCCAATTGTGAATGACATGGGAGCGTTGAGCAGTTTTTCCGAACAGCAGAATACCGCCGACCTTGTGGGGCATCTCGTTTTTAACGACAAAAAACAGGAGGTCTTCAATTTTGGCAAACACAAAGGCAAAGCCGTTGAATTGGTTTTTGCCCAGGAACCGGCCTATTACGACTGGATGATGAAAGCCGATTTTCCCCTCTCCACCAAAAAAGTGATCACGGCCATCAAGCTGCGGCAATTCAACAAAGGTTCTGTGACGTTGTAATTCATTAACCTTCAGGACAAATGAAGCAAAAGACTATCCTCTATTTTTGTCCGAACAAAACCACTTTCATCCAGAGAGATATTGACCTGCTCTCCGATGATTACCAGGTTAAGGCATTCAGTCTGAAGCAAGGTAATCCGCTGATGCTCATTCCGATGCTGGCGGCGCAATTCCACTTTCTTGTAAAATCTCTCTGGAAATCCAGCCTCTTCATTTGTCATTTTGCCGGTTACAGTTCAGTGCTGCCGGTCGTCTTCGGTAAATTGTTCCGCAAGCCATGCCTCATCATTGTTGGCGGGACAGATGCCGCTAAATTCCCAAAATACCGTTACGGCAGTTATGTAAAAAAGTTCAATGGCCTGGCAACGGCTTTTTCGCTTCGCCATTGCACCCATATTCTTCCGGTTCACGAAAGTCTTGTTTTCCAGGATTATACCTATGATGATGGCGGTGCTCCGGCGCAGGGATATACGCTGTTCGCCCCCGGTACCCACAAAGTTCCTTTCACGTCTGTCTATTACGGTTATGATGCCGGTATTTTCAAGCAGGCCGAAGGAGTAAACAGGAAACCGATGACCTTTATCACCGTTGGAAATCTTAAGCAGAAATCCCTCTTCATCCGCAAAGGCTACGACCTCATCATCGAACTGGCCAGAAAACGCCCTGAACTCTCGTTCTCGCTTGTGGGCTGGGATGGCATCACGACTATTGATGTTCCGGCTAATGTGCAATTGCTTCCTTACATGAACCAGCAGGAGATTGTCCGGGCATTTTCGGAGCACGAGTTTTATTTCCAGCTATCGGTGATGGAGGGGTTCCCCAATGCACTCTGCGAGGCCATGTTATGTGGCTGTATCCCAATCGGATCGGATGTTTCGGGGATACCTTTCATTATTAGCGAAACCGGTTATATCCTTCGGAAACGGAATGTTGAGGAACTGGACGAATTGATTGGCCAGATTCTGGAAAATAAAGAACGGAAAAAGCTTTCGGAAGCAGCAAGGAACCGGATACTGCACAATTTCACCATCGAAAGACGCAGAAATGAACTGAAAAATCTCATCGTACTCTATACAACTAAGTCGAAATGAAAACACTCATTTACAGGCTCATCTATAACGGAAAGATCAACTTCCTTCTCCGTAACTTAACGCTCCCGCTTGCAAGGCTTGCACACCGCAAACTGCCACTCTCTGTTTCAGGAAAGCTGCACCTGCGTTATGGATCGTCGAAATTTTGTCTGTATACCAACCAGACCTGCTCGGTGTCGCAGCAGATCTTTTACGACGGGCTGATGCAGTATGAGTTCACCCGGCTCTTCATCCATCTGATAATCCAATCCGAAACGTTTTTGGATGTAGGAGCCAATATCGGGTATTTCACGGTACTCGGCGAAAAGGTAAACCCGGCGCTGAAAACCTATTCATTTGAACCTTCGAAAGGGCCACTGCACTACCTGCAAAGGAATGCAGAAGCCAATAACCTCAAAAATGTGGTAATTATTCCCAAAGCGCTTTCCGATACCATTGGAAAACTGACTTTTCACGATGTTTATAATCCGAAGTATCCATGGGTAAAACACCATCTGAACGGCTCAGGCAGCCTCCAGAACAGTTACGGCGCCAGCAAAATGAACGCTTACCAGGTGGAGGTATCTACCTTAGAAGCTGTGGTTAAGGAATTTGATATCAACCAGATAGATGTAATTAAACTGGATACCGAATGCACCGAACACACCATTCTCAGGTCAGGATTGGAGGTAATCAGCTGGTTCAGACCCATCATAATTTCCGAAGTTTATCCGGTGATCGAAACCCAAGTGCAGGATGTAATTGATCGCCTTGAAAATTACCAGATCTTTCACCATAAAAACGATCTGCTCCATCAAATCAGTTCATTGCATGAGGTAACATTAGATGAAAACCGAAACTTTGTCTTTTGCCCGAAAGAAAAAACAGGGAAAATCAGGTTATTTATCCAGAAGATGTAAAGGCTGCTTGTCCGAAAAATTCCCTGTATTGAAATCCAATCAGAATTTCACAGGCAACATCTACCAAATTTCAAACGTTTATCTGCCCTATTACTCCAAGTAACAGTCACGGCTTGAATAAGATAAAACAAAGATCCGGCCTATGAACAAAAGTGACCAGAAATTTAGTGACATTGACGAATATCATTTATCACAACCAGCCGAAATCCGGCAGAAACTTGACCAACTGCGGCAAACCATCAGGCTGGCTGCGCCAATGGCCAGAGAAACAATAAGTTACGGTATGCCTGCTTTCCGGCAGAACAAAGTCCTGGTTTATTACGCAGTCAGCAAAAAACATATCGGTTTTTATCCCACACCCAACCCGATTATTCACTTCAAAAAGGAGTTGGAAAAATACAACACTTCCAAAGGAGCCATTCAGTTTCCCATTGATGAACCCTTACCCCTGGGTTTGATAAAGAAAATGGTGAAGTTCCGGCTGGAAGAAGATTCCGGCCGTATGAACAAGGAAATTTTACCCGGCATTGTGCATAAATTACCAAAGGATATCGAAAAGGTTTTGAAAACTGAAAATGATTTGGTGGAGAGATGGAACCATCTTACCCCTATTCAGCGCAACGAATGGATTTGCTGGGTTATTACCGTCAAAAAAGCCGAAACAAGAGCAGAACATATTCACAGGATGATGGTTGAGTTAAAAGAGGGAAAACGCAAACCCTGCTGCTGGCCAGGCTGCCCGCACCGAAGTCCTTCAACCCAAAAGTGGTTTAAAAACGCTGAAATATGAAAACAACACCGGAACACAACGAGAGAATCGCAAAAATGACTTTTGCCTCGGTATATCCTCACTATCTGGCAAAAGTGGAAACCAAAGGCCGGACAAAAGAGGAACTGCACCAGGTGATTGAGTGGCTTACCGGTTTTGATGACAAAAAGCTACAGCAGGTCATCGAAAATCAAGCAACTTTTGCGGAATTTTTCGAAATGGCCAGCTTAAACAAGAATGCACAAATGATAACCGGCGTGATTTGCGGCTATCGCATCGAAGAAATAGATAATCCGATAACAAGGCAGGTCCGGTATCTTGACAAGCTGGTGGATGAATTGGCAAAAGGAAGAAAGATGGAAAAGATTATGCGAAACGGTTGACTAACTTTGAAAAGAAAATGGTTTCAGGCAAATAAGGTTACAAAATCTTACCCTGTAACATTTGATGCCCCGGTTCGTATTAATAGCAAACTTACGCTGAAGAAATGAGAATCGTCATTATAGTTTTTTTTCTGCTTTTGATGACCGGGTCGTTGCAAGCACAAAACACCGCGGTTGAATACATCAACAAAGCCATCTATTTGCAGAAGGAGAAAGATTTCGAAACCTCCGTACTTGCGTGTGATAAAGCTATTGAACTGGAGCCAGGTCTTGCTGATGCCTGGTTTTTAAGAGGTTACAACAATTACCTGTTAGAGAAATACAAGGAAGCCGTCACCGATTTTACCATCGCCATCGAACTAAAACCCGACTATGTAGATGCCATTTATTACCGTGCAAGGGCAAAACAGGCCAACGGCAACTATCTCGGCGCCCTGAAAGACTACAACCAATCCCGTGAAGTGGATGGGCTTCAAACTACCATTGTCATCGCCAGAAGCCTTTTTGGCTCTGTATTTGGTGGATCCGGAAAGCAGGGAGAAACAAGTAATAAGGAAGAAGTAAAAGGTAAGAAGTAAGAAGTAAAAGACAGGCAGTCGCCAGTCGGCAGTCGGCTGTACCAAGTCGCCAGTCGGCAGTCCAAAGTCGCCAGTCGCCAGTCGGCAGTCCAAAGTCGCCAGTCGGAAGTCGGAAGTACCACACTCCATTTCCCCATTGACCCATTTCCCCAATTTGAGCGCAGCGAAATCCCGAGAGCGCAGCGATTCGTGAACCCCATCACCCCAATGCTGAATTTACCAAATCTTGCCAAAATTCTCCTCTTCCTCAATCCCAATATTCGCCTACTTTTGCAGTTGAAAATTATAAATCAGCGACAAATGAAAATCATCTGCATTGGACGCAATTACGTCGAGCATGCCCGTGAATTGAATAACCAGGTTCCGGTTGAACCGGTTTTCTTCCTGAAACCAGATACCGCCATGATTATCCGGAACCGTCCGTTTTTCTACCCCGAATTTTCGTCCAACATCCATTATGAAGTGGAACTGGTGCTGAAAATCAATAAGAACGGGCGACATATCCAGCCTGAATTTGCCCACACCTATTACGACGAGATTGGAATCGGCATTGATTTCACTGCCCGCGACGTCCAGGATGCACTGAAGCAGAAAGGATTACCCTGGGAAAAAGCCAAAGCTTTCGACGGATCGGCGCCGGTGAGTAGTTTCGTTTCCCTGGCTCATTATCCTGATCCGAAAAACATCCAATTCAGCCTGAAAAAGAATGGCGAGACCGTTCAGGATGGCAATTCCGGTCTGATGATATTCGACTTCAACACCATACTCGTGCACATTTCGACGTATGTAACCCTCCGCATGGGCGATCTGGTATTCACCGGAACCCCTGCCGGCGTCGGTCCTGTAACCATCGGCGACCGCCTCGAAGCGTTTATTGAAGGTGAAAAGATGCTGAAATGCGATATTAAATAGATTACAACCCACTGTAAATCAACACACCATTAATGAACGGGAAAATTTTCACTTTGGATTAGGCATTCTCAAGTCAAATAATACATATCTTTGCAGCCGTTTTCGTTGACATTATGAGTCCTGTAGTTTAATTGGGTAAAGCATCTGACTACGGATCAGAAGGATTGAAATATTGGCTCCGTAGCTCAATTGGATAGAGCATCTGACTACGGATCAGAAGGTTTGGGGTTCGAGTCCCTTCGGAGTCACTTAAAATTCAGGCAGTTAACAAATTTTGGTTGACTGCCTTTTTCAATTCCGCTCATTTCAATTTTCATCCTATAAATGGCTGTCTCACAAGCCTATTGCGAAATTAAAAAATTACAAGAATCAGAAATATCTCCTATTATCAGAAATTGCGGGAGATTGATTTTCAACGTTTAAGGTTAATTTCAGGCTTTTAAATCTACTTCTGTAAAATTTTAGAACAGGGATAAAAGTAATTTGAGTCAGCATAGCCCATGAAGTCACTAATATTTAAAATGCAGCCTTGCTGGCAAATTTCATTTAAATTTTAAATGATGATGGAATGATCAACCGATTCGTCTACTTTACCACCAACTTCACCGTGGGGAGGATGCTTGTGTCGGTGCTGATCCCGAGAAAATAGACTCCGGGGGTAATGCCGGTAAGGTCGAAAGGTAATTGACCGTTGTTTGCTGAAACATAATGTTGAACCAGGATACTACCCCGGCAATCAGAAATGGTCATCAGGCATTTTTGCTGCAGATCACCAGTTTCCGGAAGTTTTATTACAAAAACACCATCGTTGGGGTTGGGTGAAATGACTGGCACAGAAGTCCTCGCGTTGATGGGCGTCCATAATCCCCCCCCATTGGTTGTTTTAACAATAGTACGGCCGGCGTAAGCGAATCCTAAGTCACGGTCAATGAAGGCAATATGATTGTAAGAGACATAGGGGCAGGTTTGCTGTATCCATGTCAACCCTTTGTTTTCGGTTTTTAGGATTTTACCTTCATCGCCGGCGGCATAACCTGTTAGATCATCCACAAAATTGATGGAGTTGAGTCGGGTATCTAAATTTGTATTAAGCGGATACCATGTGATTCCCAGGTCGTCGGTCCGTAAAATAATATTCCCACTGCTGCCGGCGCCGGTTACGAAAACCGTTTTGTCCGGTGTGAAACCCATCGAAGTAAAGTTGGAGGCCGCATCTTCATACGCTATGGTGAAACCCATGGAGGGTGTGTATTTTAGAATGAGTGTGCTGGCAGATGTTCGTTTTGCGATAAAGAAACCAATTGTGTCAACAGGAAAAATAAGTTTTAACGGCTTATAATCGCTGAAGTTTTGGTATTTCACCAGGCTATCGTTCAGATAGTGAGCAAAAGCGCCGTCAGACAGGATGAGTTTATAATCGTCCGGCGAGTTGGCATACATATCCTGGTACCAATATCCGCCCCAATACAGCAGGTTATGAAAATTAAAGCCCTGCAGCCCATATTCAATCCTAAAAATACCCTGTTGGTATTGGACAAAATAAACATAGGGTGGAAAGAACTTCACCGCCTTGGCACTACAACCCATGCCGTTAACGCCACCCGCTTCCTGCCATGATGCACAATCGTCGGTAGTTCGCATCAGAATTGAACTTGTGGAAGAAGGAGAACAACTTTCGGAGTAGGCATAATAGCCGGTGTCGGCTGAAACCATAACTGCATTAGCAAATCCAATAGTACATGTCCAGTGAATCGGGACTATTGAAATGTTGTGATGGATGTTCCATTGGCTTAAACCCACGAGTGGAAAAATAATCCACATGAAAATCAGCACCTTTTTCATTGCGAGGTTGATTTAGAATCAGGACAAAGGTAAGTAAATTATAAGGCTTCCCTGAATCAGAATCAAAACTTAATGTGTAAACTGGATAAACCGGACTAAGCAGACCCCCTAAGACCGGGATTTTGGAGTATCAATGCGCGCATGCTGGGCGTGCATCCCTGGCGATGGGATGCCAGCCCCGACCGAAGGGAGCGGGATGGCAGCCCTGAGCCTTGCTGAGGGATTTCTTTTTCATTCCCTCCTTCCCTCTTTCAGGGCTGCAATCTCCTTCGGGGCGTGCATCCCTGCGGGGCGTGCATCCCTGGCGATGGGATGCCAGCCCCGACCGCAGGGAGCGGGATGGCAGCCCTGAGCCTTGCTGAGGTTTTTTTTTCCTTATCTCCTTCAGGGCTGCAATCCCCTGCGGGGCGTGTAATGCTTACTGTGTAATCCATTGCAGTGGCAGTTTAACGAATGAGACTTTTTGATAATCATCTCTTTCAAACAGAATCCCGATGTCACCATCGGAGAGAACAGTCATGGATGAATAAGTGGAACTTCCTGAATATATGGTTTTTCCTGAAGACCAGTTTTCGCCTTCGTCCTCTGCTGATAATTTTTATGAAGTTTTTGTTGCTGAAAGGCATAGTGGCTCAGCCCCAATAACCATTCCTTCGGCATTTTCCCTTATCTGTTTCATGGCTTAAAATTTTAGTGGAACATTGATAAATTAGCCGGTCCTTAATAAATCACTTTCAGTGAGGGAAAAGAAGTTATAAGCATAAGTTTTAAAACCATGTTGGGACTTGGATAAACCGGATATCCGGATTTCTTTGAGCACCTGCGAACACAAATTCTTTTGTGATGGCTTGGGTGATATTCCAGGCATCTTTGCAAGCTTTTCGCCAAAATTGCTCATTGCAATATGCAACACCGTTAATCATTTTTTTCATTAGCATGTTGTTAATAATCAACACTTAAAAAAAGTTGGTAAGGGGTAACTAAGTTGAACAATTCATCATCCTCCTGTTGATAATTCCATCCGTCAATTCGGTAATCGAGCCGAAACTGCTCAATACCACCGGCATATTTTCGGGCAACAGTCTTTTTCTCAATGATCAGGGTGGCAAGGTGAAGGTAAAAGGGCATACTGGTTTTTGAATTATGCGGTCAATAATAAAGGTTATAATAACAATTAATTACATAGATTTTTGATTTGTATGAATTAAAAAAACCCGCCAGGTTTTAAAACCTGACGGGTTTAAGTATTGGTTGAAAATGTATCTGCATAATTTGAACCCTAACAGGTTTTACTCCGATGGCTAGCGGGGCTGTTAGGTTTGGCCTTTGATAGCCTAAATCTTTATAGCCTAAACCCCTGTTTCGGGGAATTCTTCTTCTTCAACAAAGAGGCTTATTTCATCTTTTGCATCCATTTTTCCCCCGGAAGTCCAGGGATAATTGTACAACCCTTCCATTAGTCGTTTTTGTTTTTCTTCGGGTGTCAGACGCTCATAAGCCATCCTGATTTCGTCGCGTTTACGCTGCTTTTCTTCTTCGATTTGCCGCTTTACTTCGATATAGTGTTTTTCGCGCTTATTGAGCAGGAAGTTGGAGGCAACACTCGGGAACAGGTCGAGCAGCAATTCCTCTTTTTCGTTTTGTGCCAGGAGAATTCCTCCGTATTTGTCGCATTTTGGATTTTCGGGACGTTTGTAGGTGGTGGTGTCGTATGGTGTTTCATCGCGCACACCAGTTATCTTTTCTCTAAATTCGGGGTCGATGGGTGTAGGGGTTTTGCCGTAAACGCCTTTTACAAGGTTTACAAACTGGATGGAATTATTGGTGTAATGCGGCAATCCCTTGCTTTCGTCGATTACGCAATTTACAGCCTGCACACCTACAATCTGGCTTGTTGGCGTTACCAGGGGTGGGCATCCTGATACCATTCGAACAATTGGAACTGTTTGCAATACCTTTGGCAGCAAATGGTCGAGCTGCAATTGTTTTAACTGCGCGAGCATGTTGGTGTACATTCCGCCGGGGATTTCGGCATGTTTAACTTCTTCATCAGGTTCCGGAAAGTTAAAATGCATCTCGATGCGTTGGGTTACATCCAGTAGCCGGTCTTCTTTTTTATTCTCCTGCGCATATTCGATGGCGAGGTCGAAAAGCTTGTCAACTTCAGGCGAAAGCGAATAATTATTGATGTCGAAACCTATCGGGAAGATTTTATAGTTGTCGAATTCGGCCAGTTCTTTTCTGATTTCCAATAATTCGTTGTTTGCTTCAAAGGCAGCTTTGCGGTTTACGCCAAGTTCGATGTCGAGTTTATCGGCGAATATCTGAAGTATTTCGTAGGCTGGTGCGGCAGGCCCGCCGGCAAAATTCATGAGCGCGGTGTCAATAATATCAACACCGTTGAGCATGGCCATGAGCGTTGACGCCAGCCCGTAGCCCGGCGTGCAGTGGGTGTGCATGTTAATGGGGACGCTCACTTCGTTTTTGAGCTGTTTTATCAGATCGGCCGATTCCGATGGCGTTATCAAACCCGCCATATCTTTAATGGAGATGATATTGGCGCCGAGTTTCTCGAGTTTCTTAGCCAATTTTACAAAATAGGAAATAGTAAAAAGGTTGTGCGGCAGCTTTTTGCGTTGAAACAATGCCTGTGTGCGCTGTTTAAATGTAAATTTCGGGTCAACCGTAAAGCAGACTGCACAATCGGCCATACCGCCGTTTTCCTTCATATAGCGGATGGTTGCCTTCATATTTTCGATGTCGTTGAGGGCATCGAAAACCCGCATAATATCAATACCCATCTTTACGGAGTTTCTTAGAAAGCCTTCGATTACCGAGTCGGGATAAGGGTTGTAGCCGAACAGGTTCCTTCCGCGTGAAAGCGCCGTAAGTTTGGATGAATCGCCTATGCCGGCTTTGATTTTTTCGAGCCGTTCCCAGGGGTCTTCGTTAAGGTAGCGCATCACCGAATCGGGAACGGCGCCACCCCACACTTCGAGGGCATAAAATCCGGCATCTTTAAAATAGGGCAGAACCCTGTCAATCTGTTGCTGGTTCATGCGGGTTGCAAAAAGCGACTGTTGACCATCGCGAAGGGTTACATCTCTGACAAGAATATTTTTTTTCATAAAAACTTATTAAACCTGTTGTTGATGTTGATTTTTGTGATTTTGTTGAGGATGCAAAACTACTGATGTTTCAGATACATCAAGGGACTTTAAGAAAAAATTGTTAATAGGTTAACAATGAATTCTGAGAACTAGTTATAAAGAGATTTTTCGGAGACAAATATTGTTTTCTTACCTTTGGTCCATGAAAAAGGGCACTGGAGAATTTCGCATCAACAACATTCCCCAAGGCGCCTGCACGCTTTATGCAACCGCTGCCGGGTATCAGCCAGCAACCACCACCAATACTATTATTAAAGCTGATGAACAGACGAATGTGATGGTGAAGATGGGGAAGGTGGGGTTGGAATGAAAAGTAACTAGTTTTTACAGCTACTATGTACTACAATAAAAAGCAGATCATTCATCTATCGGGAATATCACGCCAATCAAGGCATACAGGAGGGCATCATAAGTTATCAACAATTATTCAAAGTTATGAGTCTCCCCCGGACCCCCTCATTTCAACAATTACAATTATGTTTGTATAAAATATTGTCCAGTACTATTAGACCATCTCATAAAGGAATTTCTATATTCAAATTCACTGAAAAAGTGTATACTTTATCATGCTTAAGAATTTAGAAAACTCTCGGTGAGAAAATCAAATTAGCTTTCAGTAATTATCACTCATCCAACTGAAAATCAATTATTTTCCCTAAATCGTGATTAATGCCTGCTTGCGAAAAAGGTTGAACATAATTTCATAATCAGCTTCATCAATCATTCGTACATGGAATGTTTCGGCATATTTTTGCTCATTTTCATTGTCAATCCAATCATTTGAAGCCAAGGTTCCGGGAACGATTTTTTCATTCCCCTGGCATAGCAGGTCAACATTCTGCGAGGCTGCTAGGTCGGAAATTTGTTGGCTACGCCATTTGTAATAACCCGAAACCTGAAGTGCAACATCAAGAATCCAACCACCTATACCTAAAGTTACCATATTTATTAATGTTTTTGCCAAAGTTTCCACCAGCCTTACAAGCCATTCATAAAAGATTTTCCTCCATTTGGGGTTATCGTATTCATAGATCGAAAAAGTACATTCAATGAAATCCTCTATTACTCTGTATGAAGGTGCATTCTGCGAAACTTTATAGGGAAATATCTGACTATCAATATTAATGGCACCATTTAATGAAGATCTAAGAAACTCTGTGACTTCATCACCACCATCCATATTACCATATTTTTGGCTCAGAATTGCTTCCTGGATGAACTTTTCGGTATTCATAAACGTCGAAAAGAATATCGTATCATGATAGGCACCTACCTCAGGATTGCTTTCATTCCAGCATTTGAGTTTTTCAATTTCAATGCGGTACAAATAGTCAACGATTTCGAACTTCAAACAATTAGAAGAAAAATTATTATCTGTGTTAACATAAAAAGCGTCATATGTACCCAAAACATGATCCGTATCCATAGGTAAATTCCCTGGCAATTTAAATCTTATGACTTGATAATCAAATGTCTGGTCAATTACATTGACTCTTGGAATTTCAGATGTCTGTGATCCCTTAGTGAACGAAAGTTTTTTAGGAATACCACCATTCCGAACCTTAACATCAACGTATTGAACTTTGTCACGAACAGAACCTTCAGGATTAATATTAATCAAAAACGGCACACCTCCCCAAATTAAGATTTTCCCTTTACCAATAATCCCCGTTTCATCTTTTATACTCAAATCACGCGTCTTCTTATTCCCTTGACTAAGGGGATTTAATACTATTCTTCTAAAAAGCTGAGCCTCATAACTGGCACTGTCTAAATTCAATAGCCGGTCACCTTTGAAGCACAAAAATTCCTGGTGATCGTCTTCTTTTAAGTAACCAAAGATCAATTCCAGAGTGCCTCCGGATTTTGTGTACACTTTTAAAATAATATCTAAGTCCAGGTCCGTCACCTCATTCCCACCCGATATAGTGTATGTAAATAATTTGTCTTTAAGATAAGTAGGGAGAGGAATTTTCAGAGTTTCACCAATTTCAAGATCGCGTTCATCAATGGATAACAATTTAAAGTAAAGGTCAATTGTTTTACTAACCGGCTTCCTTAGAAACTCAATCAAAGGAATCGTCTCCGGTGATATCAGCGTAGTTGCTATTTTTTTGAACCAATCTTTTGATTTTTCCGTTTCACTTAATCCTGGGAATGTTAAAAAGTCTCTGTCGTAGAGCTTTTCTTTTACCGGTGTTAAGTTTGGGTCATGATAGTTAATTAATTGACTGCGTAAAAAGTCATCAGAAATAAGACCCGGTTCTATTTTATCAACCACACTTTTGAATGCGCTATCTAATGGTGTCAGGTGCACCAGCGAATTCAATCTTTTAGCTTCCAAATAGCGTTCAACCATCGCAAAATATAAAGGAATAAAAGGTTGCGTCTTTCTTCCTTTGGATATTGTTACCCTTTTTTCAAGATAAGATTTGAGATGGTTGATTTGTGGCTTTGTGTAGACTACAATACAATCGTAAATAACCTCTGGAATATTTTCATTCGGCGTATCCAATTGAATTTTAGAAAGGTCATGGGTAACATCAGCAATTTGATTTGCTTTCATTAAATATTTCAATATTTCCAAAGTTTTGGCCAGGTATTCGTTTACCTGATCTTTGAAAGACCTGCTGCCATTAAAGCTCCTTTTGGTAATAAGTACTTTTTTCTTTAATTGAAGTTCTTCCAGTTTATCTTTTTTGCCATACATCAATACGCAAACATAAGAAGACTCTGGATTGAGTTTTGAGGAAACATTCAGGCCAGTTACAAATTGACTAAAAGTAGGCTTCAATAGGAAATTAGTTCTTTCGTCTTTTACTTCAATCAATTGTACAAGATAACCTGTTTTCAACCTTAGGTTACCGTTTGGCCCCATCCACTGAAATTGCACTAGACAATCCGCTAATTTTGAATTGTTAGCCGGATAAGTAAATAATGTTTTCATAATGCTTGTTTTTAAATTACTACTGAATTCAAAGTTATGCAAAAGTATACCAAAAAGGAAAATTTTGCAACCTTGTTTAAAGTATTTTTAAAACTGATGGCATTAGGCAAGCTGACAAGTAATCCCCATCCATTTACACTTCAAGTTTCGCGGTAGGCATTTATAAAACGCAGCTCCATACGGGTTGAAACTATTTAAATGCCGGCATAGCCTGTGATAGAACAGAAGAATTTGATCATCGAAACAAAAATCGAGCATAAAATCGAGGGTATAAGCGATTTTGTTGCTGTCGCTACAATTGGCGCTGATGTATTGCTGCACAATAGGTTTGTATTGCACTGCGACCTGCTTTGCAAGCTCGTTGCGGCCCTCAATGTTTTTTTTCTTGGATCATTTTTTAAGTTGCATTTTTTGCACTAAATGTTTCGGGAGTGTAGTAAAACCGTGCAATTTCTCAACAGCATATCGTTAATAATCAATACTTAAACAGGAAGGTAAGGTTTAATTGCATTTACAGTTTTTTCATGCCATTTAATAACAAATAATCATCACTATTGTCCGATGCAGCCTGAGATTTTGCAGAAACCGTCTGCAAAATCTGGTATTCCTCAAATTGGGGTTTTGCCCCCCCATCCTATCCTCCAACGCAACGGAGCCGCACCCCCTCAAACACCAACCAAAGGCACTATGCCGGCAAAATCATTCATTTTTCATGAGTTTTTCTGTATTATGCCATTTGCTTTTAATACAAGAATGGCTTTCTGTACAATTTGTTGCATCAGGAAATGCTCAGGGAATTGTTTTGCAATTTCAAGAGATTCTATGGCCAGAGCGATAGATTTTTTACTATCGGGCACAGCTTGCAGGTAGTAAATGCTTAAGTTGTTTAAAGTTATAGCCACATCAGGCAAATACGTTCCCGGGTTCTCTTTGGCAAGCAATCTGTAAATCTGAAGGGCTTCCTGGTATTTTTCCAATGCCTCGTCAAATTCATTTTTAGCCTTTTGTAAAAGAGCCAAATTTAGCAAAGTTTCAGCCACATCAGGAAAATACGTTCCTGGGTTCTCTTTGGCAAGTGCTCTTCTTATCTGTAGGGCTTCCTGGTGTTTTTCCAATGCCTCACCAAATTCGCTTTTATTCCAATATATATTAGCCAGATTGTTTAAAGAAACTGCAACATCAGGTAAATACTTTACCGAATTCTCTTTGGCAAGCGCTCTTCTTATCTGCAGGGCTTCCTGGTGTTTTTCAATTGCATCGCCAAATTCATTATTAATTTTGTGTAAAACCGCCAAATTGTTCAATGTCATTGCCACATCAGGTAAATACGTTGCCGGGTTCTCTTTGGCAAGTTCTCTTCTTATCTGCAGGGCTTCCTGGTGTTTTTCAAATGCCTCGTTAAGTTCATTTTTATTTGTATGCAAAACCGCCAAATTGTTCAGGGTCATCGCTACATCAGGCAAGTAGGTCTGTGGGTTTTCCCGGGCAAGTTCTCTGTAAATTTGCAAAGCTTCTTCATAAAGTGGTTGTGCTTGGTTAAATTTGTTGTGCTTGTATAGGAAGATGGCGTATTGAAAAACAATCGCAACATTGCGCGCTGCATCGAGGGCTTTTTCATAGATGTCAACCGTGCGCTCAAACCAATCGGGTTCGCTGTAGAAGGTAGTCCATAGCTGGGCTTTAATCAGGAACTCATTTGCAATTTGCCCGCGGCCTTTTTGTATTTCATCTTTTTCCGCATCCAATTGTTTATCACGCTCTTTCAGCTTCGATAAATCAGAACCCATTTCTTCAGCTTTCAAAATGGCATCTGCCTCACGAAACTTACCTTCATCGAAAAAAGATTTGGCCAATCGTAAACGCTCGGTGCTGATGTTGATGTTGGTGAATGTATCATACAATCGAAACACATCTTGTTTAAAACTTTCCACCTCCGATTTTAGAATCTTAATTTCATTATCTGTTGACAATAAATCCTGTCTGAAACTCTCATCATCAGGATATTTGTCTATTCGAGCCTGACAGTCACTTTTACGCTTTTGCAAAGCGGATAGCTTCGTTTCAAATTCCTGGTAATCCTTTGTGTTGATATAAATATTGTTTACAATTTTATCCCTTCCAACATTATCACCAGACCCGCTGTGTGTTTGGTTTAACGAATTATCTGAAATTGTACTGTTGCTAATGTCCTGATATGCTTTATTGTAATTGCCAGTAATAGTAACGGTGTTGGTTTTGGAGATGTTGATCCCCGCGTGCTTTAGCTCTGCCTGGATGGCGACGACTTTTTCATTCAGTTCTTTTTGCAGCTTTTCATTGCCTTCGAGCAGGAATTCCAGATTGCCCCTTAGGATAGCGATGGTGTCGGCGTCGGCGTGTTGCTGTTCGATGAGGATGAGCCGCTCCTGCGCTGTTTTGCTTTGTGAAAAAATATTCTTGCCCATCCAGCCCAAAAAGCATGTAAAAGTCTCTTTCACACCGGGCACTTTTAATAATTCCTGTGACTGTTTCAAGATGGCGCCGGTTTGTTGGATCAACTCGTTCATTGCATTATTTTTTACTGGATAAAAATAGTCTATTTTCTTGGTGTGCTCTCTTGTGTTTTTGTTTTTATATGCCACCAGCCGCCTTCTGCAATTGTAGCTTCTTATAATCCCGCTCTCCCAGCCAGAAATCCGGCGCTGTAAAACCCTGAAAGGTTTCCGAAACCTGTCAGGGTTTCTCCTCATTCATCTTTCGCTACCTCCTTGCCTGCTGTCTGCAGTGCTGCGCCAAAGGCGTTCCTTAGGGACAAACCCCGCCTCTTCATTCTTTAGAGTCGGGCAAGCCCTTCGGGGTGTGCGTACTGCGGGGCGTGCATCCCTTCGGGTGTGCATCCCTGGCGATGGGATGCCAGCCCCGACCGAAGGGAGCGGGATGGCAGCC